>CAQOGY010000040.1 GCA_948847595.1 uncultured Bacteroides sp. | reverse complement strand
GCAAAGAAAAAATCTTTGTACATCATGAAAACAGAATCCTGATTCGTTATACTTTGTTGGACGCACATTCGGCGACGACTTTGCGCTTCCGACCGTTCCTCGCTTTCCGGAGCGTGCGAGAGTACACTCACGAGAATGCGCAGGCAAGCCGCGATTATCAGCTTGTGGAAAATGGTATCAAGACTTGTATGTATCCCGGTTATCCGGAACTGTTCATGCAGTTGAACAAGGCTTGTGAGTTCCATTTCCAGCCCGACTGGTATCGTGGATTCGAATATCCGAAAGAACAAGAGCGAGGCTACGACTTCAATGAAGACCTCTATGTTCCGGGATATTTTGAAGTGGATATAAAGAAAGGAGAAAGCATCGTTTTCTCTGCGGGTACTTCCGAAGTTACTCCGCGCAGACTGAAGCAGACGTTCGAAGCCGAAGTGGCTGACCGTACGCCTCGCGATAGCTTCTATCACTGTCTGAAAAACTCAGCCCATCAGTTCCACAACCAGCAGGAAGGAGAACATTATATCCTTGCCGGTTACCCGTGGTTCAAGTGCCGTGCCCGCGATATGTTTATATCCTTGCCGGGACTGACACTTGCGCTGGACGAGGTGGATCAGTTTGAAGATGTGATGAAGACAGCGGAAAAAGCGATTCGAAGCTTCATCAATGATGAGCCGGCAGGATACAAGATTTACGAGATGGAGCATCCGGATGTACTGCTTTGGGCCGTATGGGCTTTGCAACAGTATGCCAAGGAGACCTCTCGCGAACAATGCCGTCAGAAATATGGCGAACTGCTGAAAGATATCATCGAATTTATCCGTCAGCGGAAACATGAGAACCTCTTCCTGCATGAAAACGGTCTGCTTTATGCCAATGGCACCGATAAGGCGATTACGTGGATGAACTCCACCGTAAACGGACATCCGGTGATTCCCCGTACGGGATATATCGTAGAATTTAATGCTTTGTGGTATAATGCGCTTCGTTTCGTTGCCGATCTGGTTCGTGAAGATGGAAACGTTCTTTTGGCCGATGCGCTTGACGCACAGGCGGAAGTGACGGGAAAATCATTTATCGAAGTGTTCCGCAACGAATATGGATATTTACTTGACTATGTAGACGGAAATATGATGGACTGGAGCGTACGCCCCAACATGATATTCGCCGTAGCATTCGATTATTCTCCGTTGGACCGGGCACAAAAGAAGCAAGTGCTCGACATCGCAACCAAAGAGTTGCTCACCCCCAAGGGACTCCGTACCTTGAGTCCGAAGAGCGGGGGCTATAACCCTAACTATGTTGGTCCTCAGATACAGCGTGACTACGCTTACCACCAAGGCACAGCCTGGCCTTGGCTGATGGGATTCTATATGGAAGCCTATCTGCGAATTTATAAGATGAGTGGCCTGTCGTTCATTGAACGCCAGCTTATTGGTCTCGAAGATGAACTGACAATTCATTGTATCAGTTCGCTGCCTGAACTTTTCGATGGTAATCCGCCTTTTAAAGGACGCGGAGCTGTATCGTTTGCCATGAATGTCGCCGAAGTACTGCGTATTCTGAAGCTACTGTCTAAGTATTATTAAAAAGAGGAGGAACGAAAATGAAAGTTTTAATGTTTGGATGGGAGTTCCCCCCGCATATCTTAGG
>CAQOGY010000039.1 GCA_948847595.1 uncultured Bacteroides sp. | reverse complement strand
GAAATTTTCTGTGATGTCGCCAAGACTAACAATCTTCCATTCATTAGAGTTGCCAATGATATTGTGGCCCTCAAATAACTGAACTGAAATTGCGGACATTGATGCAGAAACGTCCTTAATCAATGGACTGAATGATAAGTTCCATGAAGAAGTACAAGGAGAATTAGTATCTTTCTCGGAAATAGGAATTGCTTATTCCGGACTTTCCGGGAAAAGCGGTGATGATTTTGGTCAAGGGTATCCTTTTATCACTTATCTCAATGTTTATCAGAATAATGTCATCAATGAAGATGATTTTGGATTGGTTACTATTGCAGCAAATGAGAGTCAGCACACGATATCTCATGGTGATGTGCTGTTCACTCTTTCATCTGAGACTCCCGATGAAGTTGGCATTGGATCTGTTTACTTGGGTGAGTCGGATAAATTCTATCTCAATAGCTTCTGCTTCGGTGTATCAATACCCAATAAAGACAGGATTTATCCCCCATATTTAGCCTACCTTGTATCCTCCACTAAATTCCGGAAATTCGTTTATCCGTTGGCTCAAGGTAGTACTCGCTTCAACCTTCAAAAGAATGATTTTATGAAAAAGAAATTCATTCTTCCCAAAATAGAAGAACAACGTAAGTTTGCCACAACTCTTGACGTTATAAATGCTCAATTGGCAAATGAGAAGCGGTTAAACGAATTGTATATGACTAAAAAGGAATTTCTCTTGAGAGAGATGTTTATATAAACAAATTGGTCAAAAGAAATTTTTTTTGATGTTCCAACTTTGTTAAAACATCGTATTCTAACCGTATCTTCTTATCAAGAGCCGATAGTGAGTCTGAGACAAGCTTTACTTCCATTTCATCAATAGGAAATGGAATTCTGTTTTCAAGAAATCTCTGATTACTGATATTGATTGTGTTCTTTGCGCCCTTCTGGATTAAGGGCGATAGATAATTGTTGGTGTTCAACGAATTGAGGAAGTAGTAATGCAGATAATTCCCAGCTTCAAAAGAAGTGGGTTGGTAAACGCCATACAATGGCGAAACAGCAGCAGGAGTCAAGCAATGACTTTGCTTGACTATGCCATAAGGCTGATTACCCGTCGGAGACTTTGTATAAACAATATCGCCATTATGGGCGACGTGATAATGAGCGGTGTCTTTTGCGGCGAAAGATCTGCCCAAGTACTCAACTTGATTGACAACTCCAGCACATACTGATACAGAATGTACTGGATGATAAGCCTCATTTAATTCGTTTCGCTCCGTAAGAATCTCAGATAACATTATTTTATGCCATCTTCCATTTGCTAATCCCTCTTGACTCAAACACTGTATAAGTCCATTGATTAGGGATTGCAAGTTGTCAATTATTTTGTTTTGAGTAGCAATGCGTTCGTTCAGAAGGCTTAACAGACTGCTAATTTTTCTTTGCTCTTCAATGGAAGGAACAAAGAACGGATATTTCAACATCTGTTGTTTATCTCCGCGTGGCATTTTTACGCCCTTGGCTCCTGACATAACATAATTAATGAAACTATCATTTGCTATTGTGTTATAGAGGAAGGACGGCTCTATCCCTTTAGCCCTAAATACAAATACATCGGCACTACAACCACCTTCTTTATCAGCAAACCAAACTTTTCTCAGATACGGACGTATGTTTGAAACTAATACATCACCTTTTTTGAAGCGAATTACATTTGTATCTAACGGAATGGACATGGTCATTTGCACTCCACCGAAATTGCCTATCAAATTTTCTGTGGAGACATAGTTATCCTGTAAACAAGATGTGTTTACTCGCTCTTTTATAAAGTCTGCGACCTCGTTTAGAGTAGTTTGTTTCCAGTCG
>CAQOGY010000038.1 GCA_948847595.1 uncultured Bacteroides sp. | reverse complement strand
TTGGACAAGAATTTATTAAATGAAGATATGTATCTCCATCAACAATACGAATAACCGATTCTACCAGTTTTAATAAACTCCACTGCAAATCATAAAAAGAGCTTTCAGGAAAGATTTGCACCAAGGCTTGCGCTTCATCGAGAGATAAGGGGAACTGAATTTGCTCCAACAATTCATCATAAGACCGTATTACTTCAATAATATCTTCTGTATCATTGATACTCTCATTAGGCATTTGCCCTAAATCTTTCAACTGTGAAATTTCGGTTCTCATATCATTATGTTTTGCGTTGCTCCGGGTATGTAGATTGGAAAATCAGTCTTTATATGGAATCAGTAAGTTAATGATTGATACCATGCAACAAAATCCAATGCCACATTCTTCAAATCTTCTTCATCTTCATTCTGAGGAATAAAGTCAGCATATTTCTGTATGATTGGAAAAAGAGGCAATAGACTTTCTTTGGGAAATTGTGTCAATAGTTTGCTGATAATATTGCATCTCCAGATTATATCGTTGTCAGGATTAGTCAATATGGACTCAATATTCGGTAAAAGCACCTTATAAAATCCGGGTAAGACCTGAATAATCTCAGAGGCAACAGGCCAATTCATATCAGCAATCCATTCCAATAGAGAGTGCGCAACACCGGACACTTGTTCTGGTGTTGCTGATGACAGACGATTAACCACGTCCAAATCAAATTTGTCTTTAGGCAACAATGCTTGACTGTTCATATTACTTCAGTAGCTCGGCAGCGTTCCGCTTATTCAATCGGTAGTGCTGTTTGTTATCAATCTCTTTAATCGCAATCCACATAGAGGATATATTTCTTACAATTTAGACAACGAAATAAATAGCCTTGACATGAACTACCATTGATGATGTTTTCTTTATGTTCTGAATAGCCTTTTGATTCAGGAGTAAACTCAACCGAATTTTCTAATCCCATTTCTACAATTTCTTCCCAACCGACATAGGCGATAAATTCACAGAAGTCCCCACAATGGTCAGGCCAATATTCTTGTTGAAACCCATTGTAGGACGGTGTTCGGCAACATAATTCCTTTTTGTATTCTTCTGAAATAGTAGAGGAAAGAATTTCATAACCCACAAATTCGCCATCAAATCTTTTTAATGCTTTACCCGAAGCAATACATTCCGGACAAAGAACATTTATATTTTCAACGCTATAAAAAGGGCCGGAATATATTACCGATGCTCCTTTTCCACAGCAATCACATACTTCCGGTGTATCAACCTTTTCAAATAGTCCGGCTTCCAACGGTTGAGAACAATATTTAAAGTGCGGCATTTTGATAGAGCCGTCTTTTGCCTTTCGAGGACGTTTTGAGGCGTATCTATCACCTTCACATTCTAAGCGATCTTTAAGATGGTACAATTTCTTGGCATCTTTCATGTCTTGGGGATTGGCAACCGCTGATAGATAATGATAGGCTTTTGTATAATAGCCTAAATAGCTAAATACATCGCTCAATATGCGATAATTCTCTTCTGTCTTTTCAACAGATTCCAAATCATCTGCCAGTCGGAACAATTCAGCAATCTTTGACCGTTCTGACATTTTCATTGCTTCAATATATCGTTGTCTAAATTCCGAAATCTTCATTTTTTTCTTTCGTGATTGATAACTTTGGCGTGGAACGTTGCCAGGCGTTATCACATTTTGTTATCAACTTTCTTTTTATTTTTTCTCACATCAATATAAAGCAGATCATCATGGTCTGTGATACTATACAGTTCCATATATAGCCGTTGCGTCAAAATCTCCTTATCGGTATCTTCTATTTTCTTAAATGAAGATTATTGTCTCTGACTGTCCGATCTATTTCTTCGTAATCAAACATGACTTTTTGCTTTTTATTGTTGATGGCCTGGCGGGCGACAGCGTTAGGCGGTTGGCCAGTCCTTGC
>CAQOGY010000037.1 GCA_948847595.1 uncultured Bacteroides sp. | reverse complement strand
TCTCATTACCTGCCCTAACTCCGCGTCCGTCACGCTGTTGCAAGTCGGACGGTCGATCGGGTAGGTCAAGGGCATTACTGCCCTCTCCCCCCCTCAGAACCGTACGTGAGGGTTTCCCCTCATACGGCTCAAGCTTTTCAAAGTCTCTGTTCGTGTGCAGAGACCGGCTCATCTTACTTCTTGTTTCCATTGTTTTTACGGGATAATTTGAAACATTCATCATGAACCAACAGATTGCATTTCCGTCCGTCTTGTACGGTCGGCATTACATTCCATGCTTTATGCGTGTCAATCGGTTCACCACATATCGGACATTTCCGCCCTTGCTTTTCCCATAGGTAAAGCAGGGATTTACGTCCTTTCAGCGTCACAAGCATTTTTGACTTCATTCTTTTATTGAAGTACAGGCGGCAGTCCGCATCAAACGGATTCATGTCCCCTTTTATCTGCGTATATTGCAGGAAAGGGAATGAAGACGCCAGTTTCAACAAAGTGAGTTGGTCTTCTTTGCCGTTTGATTTCTTGAACTTAGCCGCGAAAGTCCAGCTGTTCCCTCGGATATTGTGCCAATAGCGGTCTTTTATCCACCGTTTCCCTTTCTTGGAATGACGGCGTTTAGCCCATTGCCACAAGGCGAGAAATATCTGATGGTCGATTCTGTGAAAAGAATCACGTGTCGCCCCATGCTGATAATATGCTCCCCATCCTCGGATTTTAGCATTCAACATCCTGATTAATGATTCCTGCTTGCAGCCCTTATGGCCTTTTGTCACCTTACGGATATTCTCCATAAAGCGTTTTTCGGCTTTCTTGGTCGGCTTGGTCAATATTTCATTGCCGAATTTGCGGATATTGAAACCGAGAAAATCGAAACCGTCACGGATATTGGTTATCACCGTCTTTTCTTCTGATAAGGTCAGACCTCTTTCAGACATAAAGTCGGCTACCAATGGCTTGATTTCCTTTTCAAGTGTTTCACGGTTCTCGCAGGTTATTATAAAGTCATCAGCGTAACGGACAAGATTCACCATTGGCGAATATAATTTGCCTTTGATTCTAACTCGTTTATATTTCTCTGCAAGGACTTTCTGCAATCCGTCCAATGTCATATTGGCAAGCGTGGGAGAGATAATGCCACCTTGTGGCGTTCCCTCCTCTGTCGGGAACATCTGTTTGTTGAAGATATAGCCGCATTTCAACCATTTTCGGAGTATTGCCTTGTCCATAGGGATGTTGGCAAGCAACCATTCATGGCTGATATGGTCGAAGCACCCTTTGATGTCACCCTCCAAAATCCATTCGGGGGAATAGCCTTTTCGGAGAATGTTATGGCATTGCATTACCGCATCCATACAGCGGCGTTCCTTACGGAAACCGTATGAACGTGTGTCGGCTGTCGTTTCCGACACGGGTTCCAATGCCATGAGGTAGAGTGCTTGCATGGCTCTGTCTTTCATTGTCGGTATTCCCAATGGTCGCAGTTTGCCATTGCTCTTTTTGATGTGGACTCTTCTCAGCGTCTTCGGCTGGTAGCCTCTGCGTTTGAGTTCATTTATCGCTTGTGCTTTCGCTTCGGGTTTATCCCATGTTTCCATGTCCACCCCGGGGGTGTTGCCACCTCCATTAGAAGTAACTCTCTTTACGGCTAAGGCTTTTGCGTAAAAAGAGTGGGTCAGCGTCCACTGCAAGGCTTTCACCTTGTTGTATCTGCCTTCCTTCTGAGCCTTTACAATACGCGCTTGTAGCTTTCTGACAGCCAATTCCGCTTTGGTCCAGTCTATTCTGTCCCAAAGTGTTTGCTGATTGTCAGCAGGCGCACACGATGTCTTGTTTTCGTTCATTTGCTTTCCTCCTTTTGAAAGTTCTAAAAGTTAATTGTAAAGAATCACCATTTGACAACATTCGGTTTGATTGCCTCCCTAATGTCGTCACAGAAGTCTGCCCACTTTCGTGTCGGATGATGTCGCCCACATCAGCCCGTGATGTCGGTTCAATCCGTATCCGCTCCATTACAGAACGGCATTCGCTTTTTCTGTTATCTTATACCTGCACACCATTCGGCTTTCATTGCTGTCAGCTTACCTGCCATTTTTACATGACAGGAGATATACAGGCTTACCATGTTCCACATAGATAACTAACGGATAGGTTAGGTTCTGTCTCATCCTCCGGCGGTGCTTATATCCGTGTAATCCTACCATGGAGAGGATTAACCGACCGCTTCCCTTTTTGGGTAGAGTGTGCCAGTATCTTACACTCTTTCGTGACATTACGAAGTTTACTAACAGTTCGCTTGCGCTAACCATACTATCCAGCCTCGCCACTCTACGGTATGATACTAACCGTACTTGACTTCCCCTCACGGTTCTGTCTTGTCTTGCGAAAAGTGTACTTTGTCCCGACCGCTTAATACAACATTAAGGTGCATCGGTCGGTAGGCTACCGCTGACGGAACAGCGGGTTAAAACTGATACCCGTAAGTATCATTCCAACAATTATCTATGCGACTTCATGTCGCACCCACGGCGTATCGAGATGATGGATAGCCACACACCGTTTCTGGGCGTTCACACCC
>CAQOGY010000036.1 GCA_948847595.1 uncultured Bacteroides sp. | reverse complement strand
AATATATCATACCAACACTTTCAGAACATGAATGATGAATGGGAAAACACAAGAATAGTCCAATATATCAGACTTCTATCACAGCAGAGTCGTTGAAGTTGGTGTTTTCGCCGCAGAAAACATAGCCGAGGGGATTGCTGACGAGGTGAGTGTTGTCAATCATCAAGTCGGTGGAATGATGGGAATGACCGTAAATCCATGCGGAGATTCGGCTGTCGGCTATATAGTTGCCGAGTTCTGTTGCATAAGCTGCGTTCAGGACATCGCCAAAGTGTCTTTGCTCTAAAGCAGAGATGGTGGGGAGATGGTGAGTTACAACGACAATCTTCTCCGCATCGCTATCTTTGACTGCCTTCTGGATGAATGCAAAGTTCTTATCAAATTCATCGTTTATGTTTTGGGGAATCAAGCGACGCTTGTTATAAAGAATCTGCGAATAGTCGTTCATACCATTCTTGATTACGAACTCATCGACAATGGGTATTCTTGACCACAGCGTTGAAAGAATGAAATCGACATTGTCGATGCGTACCACCCTATTGTGATAGTAACCAACATTCGGCAGAAACATCTTCTGCCAGCTTTCGCCCTGTGCTGCTATATCGCCATTGTTATAAAACTCATGATTCCCGGCTATCATCAGTACTTGACGATAGTTTTCGGATGCCCATTTCCAGAACCTCAGATGCGGAACGGTTGAATCCACAAGATACCCTACATCACCGGCTATGACGAGCACATCGCCGACCGGTTCAAGCGGCAGCGACTTCATGAAGCGCATATTCTCATGAAACTCCATGTGCAGATCGGAACAATATTGAATCTTCATGGGCTGTGTTCTCTTATAAAAGTTTCGAGACCTTACTTTCTAAAGTCGAACATGGATGACAGGACTATTACCGTATCATTATCTTTTCTTCCTCCCAACAAACGCGTGTCTATATTATCAGGCGTGTCTGTCAAATCGGTTGCAAGGTTGCCGTAGTCGCACGGAACGATGTGGTCAATCGCGGCGTAAGTCGGTATCCCTTTTCTCGTCGTCGCAGGGAGCCAAACCTCTGTGTCCGGCTCAAATTGCTGTAGTTTAATTATAAGTTCTCTCGCTGTCATTATCGTCACTGAGTTATTTGAGAGTTACAGCTTAGGTTGTCAATTGACTTAAATCCACGTCAGGAATGATTGATGTAGGAAGTTTATCCTTTATCAAGAAGCCCATATATAACGGTATAGTCAGCACATCGCCCTCTCTACCCACATTATATTGACCTAACTTGATGCCATTATTAACGTGATATATATTCTTGTTCTTCAGAACGGTAGACATGCTTTTAGCTTTACCTGTCTTCGCTTTGACTTCTATAAGAACACATTCCCCCTTAAATCTTACCAAGAAGTCTATTTCAAGGCCACTGTCCTTATGAAAATAGTAAAGCTTTTGTTCTGACTTACAAAGGAAATCTGCCATAAGGCTCTCAAAGATTGCTCCCTTATATCCAAGAAGATTGCCTCTCAATATATCGGCCTGTGTACCATAATCAAGCATTCCCATCAGAATACCGATATCTGTAGTATAGACCTTGAAACAATCCGGGATTGAATTACCGGACAAAGGGAGTTCTGTGATAGTGGTATTGTAGCACCGTTCCGCAATACCTGCATCTTCCAACCATTGAAGACTACCTAAATACTGTGAGCCTCTTCCGCCTTTCTTGACTACCGAGTATTGGAATTTCTTATTTTCTTTGGCCAACTGTCTTGGTATCGACTCGAAACATTCCCGGATGTGAGGTTTATCTGAATCATCTGCGTATTTGACCATATCTTCTTCATACTCAGTAATGAGAGTACGCTGCTTCTCATATATCAGTTCAACATTCTTCGTCTCAAGGAAACAATTCACAACTTCGGGCAGGCCTCCGACAATAATATATCTATAAAGCAGTTCCATCATTGCTTTATGAACACCTTCCGGGACGGCTGTCTCTTTTTCAAAACAAGAGCGTATTGTATCAATCACATTCGTTCCAATTCCGTTCGCCCACAAAAATTCCTCAAAGTCCAACGGATACATCTCCACTAATGTTTCATATCCTACCGGAACAGAATCTTCTCCTTCACTTTTGTCTTTGCGTTTACCATATCCTTTTACCCCCAAGAGAGAACCGGTGGCGATAACATCAAAACGTCCGTCCATCTTAAATGACTTCAAGGCCGTTCTTGCCTCTTTACATTCTTGGATCTCATCAAGAATAATGCATGTTTTACCACTAACGAAACGACTGTCTGGTATCAATGCCGAGAGGTTGAGAATGATGGTCTCGACATCCAAATTACCGGCAAAAGCAGACTTCTTGTCAGGTTCGAGGATAAAATTCATATAGACAACATTCTCGTAATTGTCCTTTGCGAACTTCTTGACGATATATGTCTTTCCACACTGCCGCACGCCTTTTATTACCAAAGGCTTCTTGTTGTCTGACCGTTTCCAATCAGATAAATATGTCTCTATCTTTCTTTTAAGCATGACATTCTATTTATCGTCTGCAAAGTTACACTTTTTAGAACGAATAGACAAGCCTTTATTACACTTTTTCAAACGAATAAACAAGAGCCAACAGCATTTTTCTTAACGAATAAATAACAGCCAACGACATTTTTCCAAGCGAGTATACGATGGCCACTTGCAAATATTGGTAAAAACAGCTAACTTTGCGAATACAAAAACATAGG
>CAQOGY010000035.1 GCA_948847595.1 uncultured Bacteroides sp. | reverse complement strand
TAAAATTATTTGGTTAAACATTACGCCGGACTTGCGGCGCGATAATTATCTCTGGGGTGCGGTTGATTCATCTTCAATTTCGTTGGGAACAAAATTGTTGGTGATGTAATCATCGAACTGGTCTTGTGTTACAAAGACAGTGTGTCCGTCTTTGCTTGACCAATAACTGATTTTCTTCTCAGCACGAAGTCGCCGGAATGTCCTCGGACTTTTGTTGAGACCTATGGCGAGGTCTTCAAGCATTATTATCTCTTTGCCTTTGTATTTCAGCTTGGCTTTACCGGACTTTTCGGCTATTTCTTTCAAAGACTCTGTCATTGAGCCGAGAAGAAATACCATTGTTCCTACTGCGTCCATGATCCATTTCTTGAATGGTTCGGACTCCGGATATTGAGGAGGTGGTGAAGTATTCATATCGGGTGTTGTTTAAGTTTTACGATGCAAAGTTACTGCGGCTTTTCTCGGGCATTGTAAGCATCGGATAAGTGCTGATGTTTTATTGTTTCAAATGTCTTATCTTTACTGAAATTCAGATATATATTTCTCTCATTACACTCAAAACCATAAGCAAGTATCAGCGTCTAAGCATACTATCATGCTGCAAGCTCGGCATTTACTACATCCACCATGCTGTCGAGGAAGTAAGTAACGCGGCTACCTTTGGCCGGACAACGGCGTTTTATTCCGTCTCTTGCATTTTGGTATTTCTTCGGGTCGAATTCCAGACCAAAAAGGGAATGGAGACCTTTTTTAATATGCTGCTGTGTCGCTTTACTTCCGCCGTTGATGAGTTTGCAAGCAATTATAAGGTGTATGAGTTCACAGAAGTCTGCATAATTGCCTGTAAAAGTAACTTCTGCCGTAGTTTCCTGCACTTCTTTATTTTCAGTGACAGGGTCTAATGCTATTTTCGCTGATACAGCCATCTCAATCTGATTGAGCAGACATTTGGCTATTTCAAGGATACGCTTTGCATAACGGCTCAACAAGCCCTTAGCATAGCCAAGTATTTCAGCCACTTCGGAAATGAATATTGACAACCCCGTGTGTATTACTCGCCAATGGGTATTGCTGTGAGCATATTCCACAAGTTCGGCTCTCATATCTGAATAGTGTGCCTTGATGTTGTCTTCATCGCCATCTTCCAACTGGAGAAAGAACTTGGCGTTCAGGAGGGTAAATATTTCCATATCATTTGTCGTTTTGTGTTACGCCAATCCTTAATTCATTTTATTAAAAATGGTTCGCTGTGAAATTGAATTTATTTTTAGTTGCTTATTGTCCAATATATTAACTGCGTAAATATGAGTCTATATCTCTTTTGTTAAATTGTTAAAAGTGTTGTTTTTGTTAGACACTATGTTGTGTATTCAACATTTTATGACCGCGATTAAGTATGTATTTATCTAAGCAACATGACTTAAAATTGGATAAAATTTAGTAACTTTGCAATGATTATTTGCGAACAAATACCCTATATGCATTTGTTATTATGGATGAATTTCTAATCACAACCCAAAATAGTCTTATGAATATAGACAATGATCCACCGAGTAGTCGGCGCCTTCTCATCTATAGTTCCCGGATAGAGGATGGCAAGAAGCTGGAAGAGGTATTTTCCAAAACGGGGACAAAAGTACAGACTACCAATAGTGTCAGCGATGCAAAAAGGATACTCGAAAGAAATGATTTCAGTATGCTTGTTGTGGCAGTCGCAGACAAAGATTGCGATGGAATGAAACTATTGGAATGGACAAATGATACTATTTTAGGTATCAAGAAAGTTGGAATCGCAAAAAATCAATGTGTCGAGCTATATAATAAGGTGTATAAGCTCGGTGCAGACCATCTTTTCTATTTCGACTCGCTTGTAATAGACAAGCTCACACTTGCTATCGAAGAGTTGCATAAGAACGGGAAAAGATGGTTTGAGCGTAAAAGCGGAGGATTTCAGGGATGCTCCAAGAGAATCATTGCTGAATGTAGTTCAGATGCCACATTACTGCTTGCCGGGCCTCATGGCGTAGGCAAAAGTGCCATAGCAAGACTCATACACGATAACAGCCCTCGTCGTTCTGAACCATTCATCGTTGCGGAATGTGCCCATTACATGAGCGCAGCGGAAACAATGGATATATTCCGTGGAAAAGAATTAGGTATCAAGCATCCTCTCTACCGCAACCAACAAGGGCTATTGGCTCAGGCCAACAGAGGAACGCTGTTTATCCATGAGGTATGCCACCTTCCTATCCATGTTCAGGAAGTTCTTGCAACTGTTATCCAACGAGGCGTTTTCACACCGCAGAACCTCACGAAAGAGGTAAAATTCTCAGGTCGTATAATATTCTCGACAAATGTTGATCTCGCTGAAAAAGTAAGAGCCGGTGAATTTTCGGAAGCATTATATCATTGCATACATAGTAATGTATTGCGAGTTCCACCCCTATCAGATTGTCTTGATGATGTGATTCCACTTGCAGAATGCTTCATAAAACAGTATTGCGCCGAAAATGGATTAAGTGTCCCCCGTTTGACAAAAGGGGCTATCAACAAATTGAATAATCACATCTGGGTCAGCAATGTCCGCGAATTATACAGCACTATTGTCCGTGCATGTTCTGAATACAGAGGCGACACCATTGGCAAGGATGATATTACATTGTATGAGACAGAAAAAGAAGTCAGCCATCACTCCCGAAGGTATCGTGTCACCAAAGCCTTACAGCACACGAAGGGAAATAAAGCACAGGCGGCTAAACTGCTCGAAATCAATCGTACAACTCTATATGCGTGGATGAAGGCAGAAGGTATTTCAAAGGATTATAGATAAGGAATTGAATGGCGACGCTCTATTTTTCAAGAGTGTCGCCATT
>CAQOGY010000034.1 GCA_948847595.1 uncultured Bacteroides sp. | reverse complement strand
CATAAATGATTTTTCACGCATGGCGGTTATCTCGGCTTCCCTGCTTTGTAAATCAGATTGTACCTTCTTTTCGATTTGGCAAATCAATCCTCGCAGTTGTCTGTTAAGTTCGGCATTACGAGCCGCAAGACTGTCGGCTTGTTCCGACAACCGACGGCTTTGTGCTTTCTGTTCGCTGACCATGTTTCTATCGGGAGAACGAAGCGTAGTCGTTGTTGTCAATGGCTTCGTTTTCTCTTTTTTACCGAATATGCCCAAGAATCCTTTGCGCTTCGGTTTCTTGGGCTGTTCCTGCACAATCTTCTGCACAATCACCGGTTCTTGGCTGGCTATCTTCCTGTTGATGGATTGTTGCTCATCCATTAACCGGACAATCTGGAATATCTGCCGTTCCTTATACTCCAAAAGACTGCGCACGCTGTCAACACGCTCAATTTTGTGAGTTACATTGAAACTGCATAATATACTGTCCAATGCAATACGTTGGGCATGGTAATTCTCCAAATCTGTTTCGTCCCAATCCAATATAGTTTCTCCCAACAAAGAGAACTCTATCAGTCGGATATGAATACGGTTTACATCCTTCCTGAATTCATTTATACGTCGATTGCCAACCTCCAATGCTTCCACTTCCTGCCATTCATGATGCCAAGTGTAGGCAATACATCCGATTAACAATGCAATAAGTGTATAGCCGAAAGCGACCGCTTTCTGAAGATGTTTCACTGTATGTTTACATCTATGATATTGACAGAAAAAAATTAATTATTTTGTTTTTCCAATTTTTGCAAATCCATTTGCATAGTTTCCTATAATATTGTGATTATCATCACAAATATATCCATTGAAGTAATATCCTATGAGTATTTTATTTTCGGTGAAAATATAGCCATTGGAATAGTTTCCAATCATTTTACCCTGGGTGTTAAATACATATCCATTTCGATAGGTAATCAGAGAAGTTTTATATGAGCATGAGTATAAGCATAAAACACTCAGAGTTAGCAACAATGTCCTCATATCATTTTTGAATTAGTATCTGAATCTTGATGTATCTATTCCTTTTATCTCCTTTTTCTTATATCCGCCAAAACAATAACTGAAATGCAAAGTAAATGAACGTGAATAAAATCCGCTGTTCATATCCAAGTGTTGCCCCTTAAAGCGGACTTTTGTTGCAGGCATTCCTGTATCAAATATGTCATTGCAACGGGCTGATAAACTCAATTTGTCATTTGCAAAATTCCATTTTAATCCGGCAGTGAGATTAAAAATAGATTCTATATCAAATGTCCCTTGTATGACAGGAGTCTGTACATTCCCTATCAACTCGAAAGATAAATTCTTGTTTACTTTAAACGTGTTATCCAATGTGCCGCTAAATACCCATTTCCTCCGATTGAAAGGAATGTCGAAAAAATCATCACAGCGTTGGTGCATTTGCATTCCGACTAAGGAGAATCGGGAATCCAGCCAGTTTCCTGCTTTAAAGGGTACTATGATATTTGCTCCCCATAGCTGCATATAGTTCCAGTTTGTATTTTTATAGATCAGTGCCAGCCTGTCGGTAGATTGATAGGCGGCTTGTGTGAAATAATCCGATGTATGCGTGAAAAACAGACTGAAAATATACTTCTTCATGAAGATATAACTTCCATTCAGATTATAATTCGTCATCGGCTTCAAATTCGGTGTACCCCACAATTCTGTATATCCATTAAGATAACTGACGGAAGACTGCATATCCCAATAACTTGGATAGGTTTTATCCGTAGATAATGACAATTGAAACAGATGTTCCGGTGTTTTAAAATAGGTCAATGATGCTTGTGGAAAGACTGCCCATTTATGATAATTGCCAATCGTATAATACTCTCCTGTAGCAGAAACGGATAAAGATGTACCTGTTGCATAGTTTTTGCTCAACGACACATAAAAACTGGCAGTTTGTTCTCTCAGATTGGAATATGTATTTTGTGTTTGAATGTCACCTGTCACTTTATCGTAAGTTTGGAAATCAAGATCTTTGGCAAATCGATAGGAAACTCCATAACCCAAATTCCATCCTTTGGATAAAGAGTGTTTCCCGTCTACATAAATAGAATAGCGGTCTATCTTTTGTCCGCCAACCATAGAGAAACTACTCTGATTTCCATTTTGATAATCAGTATGTAAACATTGATTATTATTGGAAGTATAATAGGTATAGTCACCTCCTATTTCAAGACCGAATCCTGAATGATATTGCAATGTGACATTGTGCATTTGATTGTCAATATATTTATCAACATTACCGGTTTGGTAATTGCCTGATGTCCGGCTGTTATTATATTGGTCAGGGGTATAACTACCTGTGTAGGCAATATTGATATTGTTTTTATCGTTGAAATTATATTCAAAAGCGGCTCTAAGGTCATGCTTCCAATACTTGCTGCGCAACTGTTCATTTTGTGTGATAGAATGGAGTTCTTCTTTTAGCGTATGCTTGGAATCAAGGTCTATGTACTCCATTTTTTTTACGTTATTTACTCCATACATTACATCAAAAGCCATTTTAGGAGTTGACAACCGAAAGTTCCCGTTCATTCCCCCGTCATTGAAGTATTGGTTTTTATAGTCAGCACTTATCTCACCCTGAAAAGAGTAGTCGTTTGAACGCTTTAAAACAACATTAATAGCCGCGCCCCGTACATGATATTCAGGAGGCGCACTGTACATCACTTCCACTTTTTCCACACGATTAACCGGAGTATTGCGCAAAATCGTTTCAAGTTGTCCGGCATCCATTGTTGTTGGTTTGCCATTTAGAATAATCGTCAGTTTCCCGGCTCCTGCCAAAGTCAGTATTCCTCTCTCTTCTTGTACTCCCGGTATCTTTGTCAATGCTTCATAAGCATTGTTTACAAGTTGATTTTGGGTAAGGACAGCAAGATTATACCCTAAAAGTCCATTCTTCACTTTAACAAAAGGACGTTCTGCCTTTATAATAATTTCATCCAAAGCATAGTCTTTAGGTTGAAGTTGAATAGTTCCGACATCATTTCCCTTACCTGCCATTTGTTTGGTTTCATATAAAATGTGTTGTATTATCAAACGGTATTCTTCCTGTTGGCTATTAAAAACGAATATACCGTCAGTATTAGAGATGGATGCGGCTATATAGGTCGAATCCATCGCTTGCAGAATAATAGTCGCTCCGTCTATCGGTAGTTGTTCGGCATCTATTATTTTACCGCTAATCATTTGCCCATAAACAGTCGTTTGGGAGCAAACGAACGATAGGAAGAAAAATGTAAGTACTTTAATTTTGCGTAACTGCATCATACGAATTCAGTTGATTACAAGAAATCTATCAATCCAATATGTATTTCGGAATGGATACAAAGCTTATTATTCCTCTTATTCGATAGTCTGTATCAGGAACGGTCAATATCATAGTCATATCTATGGGAGCAGGTGATTTGGTCAAAGCATTGTTTATAAGCCTTTCCCAATCGACGCCTAAGTAGGCTTGAATGACTTGTAGCACGTACGAAGAACTGGCTTCTTCGCCATACAGTTCTATTTGGAAATCATAGAACTTCGACGCAGTAGTTCCAGCATCAGCGGGATTGTGTTTGTATAAGCGTAAGTTGGGAATAGCGTATTTAGTGGGTGCCGCACCTGTGTCGGCATTCTGCGTGATGAAGAACTCGTAACCGCTGTCTTTTAGTATAGGCTTGTTATATATGTTATCTTGGTCGAACAGATAGTAGTCCTGAGCTTGATTGTTCACTAAAAAGAGTGTGGTGCCTGCCGGCAATATCGGGTAGTTGCTGTCATTGATAACGTATGCAAGGTAGCAATCTGTTACTTTCACTTCAATAGTTTCTTTATCTCCTGTCACATTGTCTATAATGGACAGCATGGTACTTCCTT
>CAQOGY010000033.1 GCA_948847595.1 uncultured Bacteroides sp. | reverse complement strand
ATGCAAAAGTAGTAGGTTTTTTTGAAATATGCAATATCTTTGCAAAAAAAATATTGAGAATGGACAAAATAATAGGATTGGGCAACGCCCTGATAGACGTACTTGCAACCCTGAAAGACGATACACTCTTGGATGAACTGGAATTACCCAAGGGAAGCATGCAACTCATCGATGACGCTAAGTTACAGCAGATTAACACAAAATTTTCACAAATGAAAACGCATCTGGCAACAGGCGGATCGGCAGGAAATGCCATACTTGGACTCGCTTGTCTGGGTGCCGGAACAGGTTTTATCGGAAAAGTAGGAAATGATCATTATGGCGATTTTTTTCGGAAAAATCTGCAGAAAAATAATATTGAAGACAATTTATTGACCTCCGAACAGCTTCCTTCGGGAGTGGCATCCACTTTTATTTCTCAGGATGGAGAGCGTACTTTTGGTACCTATCTGGGAGCGGCCGCTTCTTTGAAAGCTGAAGATCTGACATTGGAGATGTTCAAAGGATATGCATACTTATTTATAGAAGGATACCTTGTTCAGGATCACGAAATGATTCTTCATGCCATCGAATTGGCTAAAGAGGCTGGCCTGCAAATCTGTCTCGACATGGCAAGTTATAATATCGTGGAGAATGATCTGGAATTTTTCTCCTTATTAATAAATAAGTATGTGGATATCGTTTTTGCAAACGAGGAAGAAGCGAAAGCATTTACCGGCGAAGAACCGGAGGAAGCTCTGAGAGTGATAGCCAAGAAATGCAGCATTGCTATTGTGAAAGTTGGAGCAAACGGATCTTATATCCGTAAAGGTACGGAAGAAATTAAAGTGTCGGCTATTCCTGTAGAGAAAGTTCTGGATACCACCGGCGCAGGCGATTATTTCGCTGCCGGATTTCTGTATGGTCTGACGTGCGGATACTCGCTCGAAAAATGTGCAAAAATTGGTTCTATTCTCTCGGGAAATGTTATTCAGGTGATTGGAACAACAATCTCTCCGGAGCGCTGGGATGAAATTAAGTTAAATATTAACAAGGTTCTGGCGGAATAACCAAGGTTTGAGTTACTTTTACGTCTCATTTTAATGAAAGATATATGAAAAAATTGCTGAATAGGCGGATAGCTCTTGTTTTGGTGGCTGTAATAGCTACTGTAGCTTTCTTTAGTTTTAAGAGTGGAGACGACCGCAATTTCCAGATTGCCAAGAATCTGGATACATTTAATGCGATTGTGAAAGAACTGGATATGTTCTACGTGGATACCATTGATCCGAACAAGACCATTCGCGAAGGAATCGACAATATGCTTTTCTCGCTGGATCCTTATACAGAATATTACCCGGAGGAAGATCAAAGCGAACTGGAACAGATGGTGAAAGGAAGCTTTGGAGGTATCGGTTCTCTTATTACCTATAATACGAAGCTGAAACGTTCCATGATTGCCGAACCGTTCGAGGGAACTCCGGCGGCCAAAGCGGGACTGAAGGCGGGAGATATCCTGATGGAAATAGACGGAAAAGATCTCCTTGGAAAGAATAATTCGGAAGTCAGCCAGATGTTGCGCGGACAGGCGGGTACGAGCTTTAAACTGAAAGTGGAGCGTCCTAATGAGAAAGGCGGACAAACCCCGATGGAGTTTACTATCGTACGTGAATCTATTCAGACCCCTGCCATCCCATATGCTACCGTGATGGATAATAAAGTGGGATATATCAGCCTGAGCACATTCTCCGGCAACCCTTCCAAGGATTTCAAAAAAGCATTGCTGGATCTGAAGAAACAGGGAGCTACTTCTCTGGTCATCGACCTCCGTAATAACGGTGGCGGTCTGTTGGATGAAGCAGTGGAAATAGCCAATTATTTCCTGCCCCGTGGAAAAGTAATCGTAACCACCAAGGGAAAGACGAAACAGGCAAGCAACACATACAAGACTTTGCGTGAACCGCTGGATCTGGATATTCCGATTGCCGTATTGGTAAACAGTGGTACGGCTTCTGCTTCAGAAATCCTGTCGGGCTCATTGCAAGACCTTGATCGTGCCGTTATTGTTGGTAACCGTACATTTGGAAAGGGACTTGTACAGGTTCCCCGTTCTTTACCTTATGGAGGAATGATGAAAGTGACTACTTCCAAATATTATATCCCAAGCGGACGTTGTGTGCAGGCGATCGACTATAAGCACCGGAACGAAGATGGAAGTGTGGGAACGATTCCCGACAGTCTGACTAACGTATTCTATACTGCTGCCGGACGTGAAGTACGTGACGGAGGTGGTGTAATGCCTGATATTACTGTCAAGCAGGAAAAACTGCCGAATATCTTGTTCTATCTCGTACGTGATAATCTGATTTTTGACTATGCGACTCAATACTGCTTGAAACACCCTACTGTGGTTGCTCCTGAAAAGTTTGTAGTGACGGATGCTGACTATAATGATTTCAAGGAATTGGTGAAGAAGGCCGATTTTAAATATGACCAGCAAAGTGAGAAGATTCTGAAAACACTGAAAGAGGCTGCTGAATTTGAAGGCTATATGACAGATGCTGCCGAAGAGTTCAAGGCACTGGAAAAGAAATTGAATCATAATCTTGACCGTGACCTGGATTATTTCTCTAAGGATATAAAGAGAATGATTGCTAATGAAATTATCAAGCGTTATTATTTCCAGAGAGGTGGCATTATCGAGCAACTGAAGGATGATGATGATTTGCAGGAAGCAATAAAGGTATTGAATGATCCTGCGAAGTATAAGGAAATGCTAAGTGCAAAAGTACAGAAGGAAGAAAAGAAGTAACAGCTATCTTCATAAATACAAAAGCGGTGGACATCTTTACAATGTCCACCGCTTTTGTATATGACGCATATAATTTACCGGTTGGCCAGCGGAAGTGTGAAATAAAAGGTGGTACCTTCGTTTTCTTTTGAGCATACCCGGATGTGACCACCCATTTTTTCCACCAGCATCTTACAGAGGGTGAGTCCCAGTCCGGTGCCTTGAACGAAGTCGTCTACTTTGCCGAAACGCTGAAAAATGGTAGCGGCTCTTTCGGCAGGAATACCGATGCCGGTATCTCTCACATAGAACTCTACAAAATTCTCTTTATTGAGGAAACCGAAATGAATCTCTCCTCGCGAGGTAAACTTTACAGCATTGCTGAGCAGGTTACTTACGATTTGTATCGTCCGGTTCCAGTCTGCGGAAACAAATGTATTGGCGTCTCCGCCATCCAGAATCAGTTTTACGTCTGCCTGGGTTTTGTGACCATATTGCTGTTCTAATTGCAGGCAGATATCCAGTATCTTGACCGGCTGAATGTTGAATTTAAGAGAGTCGGCTTCCAGGCTGGATAAATCGAGAATATCATTGAAAAGATTCAGTAGCATATCAGAATTTCTTTCAATGATTTCGGCATACTGATTCTTCTCGTTTTCATTATTTGTGCTGGATATCAGTTTGGAGAATCCTACAATCGCATTAAGCGGGGTACGGATTTCGTGGCTCATGTTTGCCAGGAAAGCCGATTTTAACCGGTCCGCTTCTTCGGCTTTGATACGGGCTGCATCCAGTGCTTTCTCTGTTTTCTTAATTTCGGTGATATCCCAGGAGATACCGATAATATAAGGATGTTCGTTACTGGATGGGACGAGGCGCTTCATGGTAGTTATCGTGCGGATTTCTCCGGAAGCAGCCATATATTCTTCGAAATAGTCCAGTTTCCCTTCTTTTAGCACTCTGATATCGTCAAGGCGGAATTTCTCCATATCCTCCGTCCGTTTGAAGATCTCGAAATCATTTCTGCCGATAGCTTTCTCGATAGGGATACCGGAATAGTCTGCAAAAGTCTTGTTCCAGTATAAGTATCTGAAATCATTTCCGGAGTCTTTGACGAATAGATATACAGGAACATTATTCACTATGGCTTCCATCAATGAATTAAGCCGCATAATTTCATTTTGTTGTTCGGCATTGGTCTGTTCTGTTTCCCAAAGTTGCGAAACATCCCGACACATACATAGCAGATATTCTTTGTCGAGCAGGGAAAGCCAGTGTTCGTAATGATGCGGTACACCGTCCATCATTAAGTCATGCCTGGCGATGGCGCTCTTTCCGGAGCGGAAAACTTGCTCCATATTCTTGCGTATGTTCTTGTACGCATCTTCCGGAAGAATATCTTTTATGTTGGATTGGGTAATGCTGTCTGCTGTAGTACCTTCTACGTGATTGGTTGACGGGGAGGAAACCAGTTCCACGATATTGGCATCGCGGTCGAGCACGGTAAGCATATCGGGCAGATTATCTAATATCCGATTGGAATACCTGTCGCGAAAGCGTTCTTTTCTGCCGGAGACTGATTCGGAGGAAAGCTGCTCTACTTTTTTTTCGAGATTTTGTATAATTTCTAACAGCTCCGCTTTTGTTTTGTTGTTGTAATCCTCCATAGAAGATGAATAATAACTATTTTAGTGTTGTAGAAAATGCATTTTTATGTTGCAAATATAGAATAAAAATTCAAGAAACGGGCGAACTCCCAAGTTATTATAATATAAAAAAGAAGGATAGCTTTTGCCCTACTAATCAGAATGTTCTATCTTTGCACCA
>CAQOGY010000032.1 GCA_948847595.1 uncultured Bacteroides sp. | reverse complement strand
ATGATTTGCAAACCATTCTTCTTCTTAAATCCGCTTTTCTTTGCGTTTTCCGATTCTTCGGCTTGTCATTATTTGACACCGTAACAACTCTGATATTAAGTCGTTTAGCGCCATTTCTCCCGTTTTTCGAGGTTATTCCAGAGATTTTCTGTAATTTTGCATGCGTATACGGTTGATGTCCGTAAGCGGCAGCGCTCCGGACCGCAAGCATGTACCGATGCGTACCGCCTGAACGATAATGAAAATAAACATCAAAATATAATAGATATGGATACAATTAAAAACATTTTCGCGTCGAAACTGCTCGACATCAAAGCCATAAAGTTGCAGCCCGGTAATCCGTTTACATGGGCATCTGGATGGAAGTCGCCTTTCTATTGCGACAATCGCAAGACTCTGTCATATACCGGCCTGCGCACCTTCGTGAAGCTCGAACTGTGCCATGCCATACAGGAGAACTTTCCCGGCGTAGAGGCCGTGGCCGGAGTGGCGACGGGCGCCATTGCCCAAGGGGCGCTGGTGGCCGACGAGCTGAACCTGCCCTTTGCCTACGTGCGCAGCAAGCCGAAAGATCACGGTATGGAAAACCTTATCGAGGGCGATCTCGAACCCGGCGCAAAAGTGGTTGTAGTAGAAGATCTCATCTCCACGGGAGGCAGCAGCCTGAAAGCCGTTGAGGCTCTGCGCAAGCATGGTTGCGATGTAGTGGGCATGGTGGCTTCTTATACTTACGGCTTCCCGGTGGCAGAGAAGGCGTTTGCCGATGCCGGTGTGAAGCTCGTGACGCTTACCGACTACGATCATGTGGTGGCTCGCGCGGCGGCCACAGGCTATATCGCCGATGCCGACATAGAGGTGCTTAACGAGTGGCGGAGCAATCCTGCCGAGTGGCGTAAGTAAGATATCTCGGACAGGCTGGAATACCATGTTAATTAAAAATCATGTCCTATGAGTAAATTTGAAAGCAGCATAAAGCAGATACCTTATTCGCAAACGGCGGTGTACAATGGTATCAGCAACTTGGAAAATCTGGAGAAGGTGCGCGACCGCGTGCCCGAAGACAAGGTCAAGGATTTCCGTTTCGACCACGACTCTGTGAGTGTGAACGTGGCTCCCGTGGGCGAGTTGCGCATGCAGATAATAAGCCGTGAGGAGCCGAAGTGCGTGAAGTTTGAGGCCGTACAGTCGCCAATCCCTTTCTACCTGTGGATACAGGTGCTGCCCGTGACCGACACTTCGAGCAAGATGAAGTTAACGCTCGAAGCCGACATCAACCCGTTTATAAAGGGAATGGTGTCCGGGCCGTTGCGCGACGGTCTTGAAAAGATCGCCGATGCGCTGGCGATGGTGCCTTACGAATAATCGTGCGGCTCATTCCCATACCACAGGCCGGTGGAGAGAGAAAACATTGTTTTATAGCACATAAAAATGCGGCTGCCCATCACGGGCAGCCGCATTTTCATTTTCACTTTTAATTAATCACAACAAACGTTGTGTTTTTCTTTAAATCCAGTCTCTCTCGAGACCATATTCTCCAACCGGTAGCTCTCTACCTTTTAAAAAAAACGTTTTATTCTTCGTCATCTCCCCAGAGGTCGAGATGGTCTTTCGACAGACCCTCGCCACTCGCGTGTCCGTCGCCGAATATGGCCGAGCCGGTGTTTCCGCTCTCGTCGAACATTATGCTTGCTGCCATTATCTGTTCAGTCTCTATCGTCATTACCTCTGTTAGGGGTGTCATATATTGCTTTTTCATATTGCTTGTTTTTATTTGTTGTTTGTTGATTTTATATTCCGATATTGTACGCTTGCCGTTTATTTCACTATAATCTTCTTGCCGTTCATGATATACAGGCCTTTCTCCGGAGAGGCTACACGCTGTCCGTTGAGGTTGTATATTGCGTTGTCTTTCGCGGTGTTGTCCTTTATCGTGCCGATGCCTGTGGTCTCTCCGTCGAAGATTACCTTTATGCCTTTGGCGGCGTTTGTCGTGAGCACTTTCAGGTATGCCTTGCCTGCCGCGAGCTTTGTACCTCCGTCTGCTTCGGGTCTGGCTTTGAAGAAGCCCACGGTCTCACCCTCTTTCGAGAGCACATAGTTGGTGTATTCTCCATCGGTCTCGTTCAGTGTGGTCTCAGCTTGTACGCCTGTAAAGTCGTTTCCGGCATTGCTTTCGGCCTCGGCAGCTATGACGATGTCTTCCGTAGTCGCAGCGTCATTGAGCGCGCGGATCAGCACTCCCTCGCCTGCGGCCACCGTGCTGACCTTAGTCAGTGTCACTGTGTTTCCGCTTACACTTGCCTTATATGCCGCAATCTTTGTGGCGCCGGTGAAATCCAATGCCACTGCCGGGCAGTATGTAGCCATACCTGCGTCTGTGACTGATACGGTCTCTGTGGCATCGCCTGTTCTCTGGATATAGATAAAGTCTATGCCACGACTTCCGTCTGTTGTTGTTTCAAGAGTTATGGCTGTCTCTGTTGAGAGTGTAAACTCTTTGCTTTCATAATCTTGTATATAGCCTTTACTTGCGAACAATCCGCTTGTACCGGGATCTTTATCACTACAAATATAAGAAGATTCTATTTTTACATCATTTGCTTTGAATATGAATTCAGTTCCGGCACTTCCCCAAATGGAAGTATAAAGCCTATATTTGCCGGCTGGTAGAGTAACGATTGCTACAGCTTCCTCGTTTGCGTTGTAAGCGCATTTTCCATTAGAGCAACGGATGTCTGAATTAGCGGCAGAAGACATTGTCAATCCGTTGATAGACTCAGCTTCATTATAATATACTATATTCTCTTTTACTGCTTGATATCCATTGATATTTTCTATTTGATTGTTTGATTTTATCGTGAAGCTATGTGAATAATATCCGTTGTTACCTTTGGCTTCATGTGAATATAGGATTCCGTCAATATTATAATAGCGTGGATAGTTTACATAGGCAATCTCTTCTTCAAAGTCAGAACCTTCGGCGATTTTATTGGTATTTCCTGCTACAACGGTATTTACGGTATAGTTCCAAGTCGCAGCTTCACGGAATGTAACGGTAACTATGGTTGAACCATCTTCTGCGATAGTTTGAGTCTCTGCGTCATCATTAACATAGATGTATTTTTTAGTACCGTCTTCAGTTATAAATGGCAACTTGTCGGAGTCTGTCAGTGTGGTGGTTTCTCCAACAAGACCATTGGCTATACGGGTTTCTTTATCAATAGTTTTGCCCTCAGTATCAACATATTTTATTGTATAGTTAGCAAAAGCGGCTTCTTCATATTCTACTGATATGTTGACTTTACCGATTTTTGCACAATTGCTGTTGTTTATATAACCGAATAGGTCTATTTGAGTGCAATTATTCACGTTATCAGGTGAATAAAAAGACGCATCTGTTGTTTCTGCTATTAAATTATCGTTTGATTTTTCTTTTATGGTATAATTTATTTTTTTGTTTGTCAAATTAACTGTAAGAGTAATATGCATCCATTTATTTGTATAATCGGCCAATGCTTTTTTCGCTCCATTAATAAGTGCATTGTTTTTGTCACTTCCAATGGCAAAGATTGCTCCTGTTGAATTATAGGTAACTTTAGAACTTCCGCCGGTTGTTCCTCGTACAGAAGCGTCTCCGACAGTAAGTATAGCACGTCCTCCGTTTGTGTTATAGTAGTCAATGTCGAATGTTAGTTTGTTAATCTTTATTTCTTTGGGTAACAACTCTGAAAAATTACAGTGGGAAAAACTATATCCATTTTGTGCGTTGCCGGCACAAAGAAATTGAATTACGCTTTCATTGTTTTCTTCTACGACAGATGATGTAATTCGACTGTCATCAATGAAGAAATTGGAGGTTGCAGGATCCAAAGTAACTGTATGCGTATTTATTTTTGCCATAGAGTTACTTCCCATGGCCAATCCGACGGCCACGAGCAATGTTTTAAGTAAATTTCTTTTCATAAAGATTAAGTTATTAGTTATTGAATAAATTTTGAGTGTTGAGTGTCTGTCTTGTATGCCGCTGGTGTACGTACACGACAGTTGGGCGGAGCTTTTCGCTTCGCTATGCTTTGTGTTTCGGTGTTGTCGGGTTATTTTCGGGTCTGCGGCGCAATACGCTTGGTTTTCTGTGTGGCGTGCATACCCGTCGGTTCGTTTGCCGCTGGCGGCATAATTGGAAATGTTGTCACAACTTCTTATCCCACCCCTATGGCTTAGGGTGGTTGTACCGACAATCGTCGGACAGCCTGTATACGGTTTAAAGTTGTTCATCGGTATGCTTGTCAGCAGTTAAATAGTTATTCGTTTTCGGTTGGCAAATATACGAAATATTTTCCGAACGCAGAAATATTATATGTGTTTTTTTGTACAGTTGTAAATTTATTCGACAGCTTGCAGATATGCAATCAGTGCGATTCCGGATATATGAATAATATAAAAAAATGACAGATGCGGGATGTAAGAAACGCTTATGGACGTTGGTAATAATATTTACAAAACGCTGTTCAAAACTTGCCCGTTTAAAAATAAAAACTGCCAACTTTGGCGATTTTTTATTATAATAATTTGTGCAAATCAATGAATTCTATATATCTTTGCGTTGTAAAAACGCCAATCTTGGCAAAAATTTAATGTAAGTTATGGAAATAAAAAGAGATAGGTATCTCCAGCAATTGATAGCAAGCCGTCAAAACGGATTCATCAAGATTATAACGGGAATTCGCAGATGCGGCAAATCATACCTCTTGAATGTTTTGTTTTATCACTATCTGTTGGAAAATGGTGTGACAAATGACCATATCATCCGTGTTGATCTTGAAGATCGAATGAACAAGGATTTGAGGAATCCAGATACGATGCTCCATTATGTCCATGATAGAATTAAAGACAGGGAACTCTACTATATCATTATAGATGAGGTGCAACTGATGGATGAATTCGTTGATGTTTTGAACAGTTTCCGCCATATCGAAAACGCCGATACATATGTGACAGGAAGTAACTCTCACTTTTTATCATCCGACATCCCGACAGAGTTTCGTGGCCGAGGGGAGACAATCCATGTTAATCCTCTTTCTTTTTCAGAATTTTATTCTGCTGTAGGTGGGGATAAGCAAGACGTATGGCGAGAATATTATACTTATGGCGGCTTGCCTCTCATTCAATCTTTTGATACGGAACAAAAGAAGATAAACTATTTGAAGAATTTGTTTGAGACTGTTTATTTGTCAGACATTATTGAGAGGCATAAAATAAAGAATGGGAATGAGATGCGTGAGCTGGTGCTTATCATGGCATCATGTATAGGTGCGTCATGTAATCCTACAAAGTTGTCGAATACTTTTAAGAGCGTAAAAAATGTAAAGATTGGTAGTCAGACCATTTCTAATTATCTTACCTACTTATCAGAATCGTTTCTTTTGAATAAGGCAATGCGATATGATATAAAAGGAAAGAAGTATATCAACACGCTTTCTAAGTATTATTTCGCAGACATTGGTTTGAGAAATGCCATTCTTGATATGCGTCAACAGGAGGAAACGCATATCATGGAAAACATCATCTACAATGAATTGGTTGTCCGTGGTTACAGTGTTGATGTAGGAATGGTGGAAATAAAGAAGCCTGATAAGGACGGCAAGTGGCTTCGCATCCAACTGGAAGTGGATTTTATCGCCACTCTCGGTAGTAAGAAGTATTATGTGCAATCGGCTCTATCTATCCCTGATAGAGAAAAGGAGATACAGGAATCTCGTTCGTTGATAAACATCAATGACTCTTTTAAGAAAATTATTGTTGTCAAAGACCACATTATGCCTCGCCGGAATGAGGAGGGAATACTCACTATCGGACTATTTGATTTCCTGCTCGATGAGGATAGTTTGGATATATGAAAAACATATACGACAAGTAATCTGAATGCAGGTTTGTTTCTTCTGTTTCAATTTTAATAATAGCTTGGTAGATGGAAATGGAACCTCACAAAGAACTATTCCATGTTGACAAAAGATTGCATTTTATTTTAAATTTTCAACGATTTGATATAACCATTTGAGAAATAAACTTTTAGCGAGTTATTTTTAGAAGTGGCGGTAACGACTTAGAAACCGTGCGATTTTCAGCGTTTTGCTATGTTTTACTGTCAAATAACTCTTTATACCGACAAAGATAATACAATTCTGTAATACCATAACAATTTATATCGGAAAACTCTACGATACTTCATGGAGTATGCTGTCGTATTGAGAATTATCACTACCTTTGTACAGAAATTCAACACTTTAGTGCTATGGCTAAGATTACGGTTCAAAATACACAAATAACAGTTTTGCAATGGGCTGAACAGGATTACATTTCCCTTACAGATATAGCTTCAGCCAAAGAGGGAGATAGTCGGTCTGCTGATATAATCAAGAATTGGATTAGAAACCGTTATACGATTGAATTTATTGGAACTTGGGAAGTGATTCACAATCCCAATTTTAAAGTGGTCGAATTTGACCACTTTAGAAAAAGTGCCGGGTTGCCTTCCTTTGTACTCAGTGCTTCAGAATGGATTGAACGTACAAGTGCTATTGGACTTGTTGTAAAAAAGGGACGTTATGGCGGAACTTATGCTCACAAAGATATTGCTTTTGAATTTGGTTCTGCAATCAGTGTACCATTTAAGCTCTACCTTATAGAAGAGTTTCAAAGACTTAAAACCGAGGAGGTACGGCAACTCGGCTGGTCAGCAAAACGTGAATTGTCAAAGATAAACTATCGGATACATACGGATGCCATCAAGCAGAATCTTATTCCTGCTGAAATAACGCCCAAACAGGCAAATATCATTTATGCCAATGAAGCCGATGTGCTGAATGTAGCGATGTTTGGAATGACGGCAAAGGAATGGAGGGAAAACAATCCTGACTTGAAAGGTAATATTCGGGATTATGCTACCATCAATGAACTTATATGCCTGTCCAATATGGAAAATCTGAATGCAGTGTTTATCGAGCAGGGAATTCCACAAGGAAGGCGACTTATAAAACTTAATCAAATAGCCATCCACCAAATGAGTGTGCTGGAAAATGGCGATAATGGGGAAAGAAAGTTGTTGAAGTAAAAAGACAGAATACCCAATTATTATTTCGCTACAAAAAGAATAATGTAAATATTATGAATAAGTTCAGTGACAAAACTATAGAGGAACTTGGCTATTATGTTTACTCGTTAACAGACCCTCGAAACCATAAAATCTTTTATATAGGGAAAGGTTGTGGCAATAGAGTTTTTCAACATTGCGAAGCTGCGCTTCAAGAAAACGAAGAATCACTAAAACTTAATCTAATTCGTGAGATTATCTATTCGGGCGCGGAAGTGGAGCATTATATACTTCGTCATAAATTAACAGAGGAAGAAGCTTTTCAAATCGAATCCGTTCTTATAGATTTTCTTACATTTCCAAAATTTAATACCGAACAAGTGTTGACTAATATTGTGAGCGGACATCACCTGTGGGATGAAGGTATTAAAACTGTAGATGAAATCAGTTCCATCTATGATTGTGAGAAAATCAAAGTAAATCCCAATGAGCAACTGTTATTGGTTAGCTTAAATAGAAGTTTTGATGATGCAAAGGCTCATGGAGTGTATCAAAGAACGGACATATATGAAAAAACGCGTAAGTATTGGGCAATAGCAAAGTCTCGTGCAAGTCAAATAGATTATGTGTTAGGCGTATATCACGGGATTGTACGTGCTGTCCTTAAAGTCGAAGGTTATGAATGGACTTTTTACGATGCAGAAAGCAAAACGTATTTCAACAAAGAAAGATGTTGTTTCTATGGTGTGTTGATTGAAGATTCTCCTTATATTAACAAGGATGTAAACAATTATCCTTTTGGAAGTGGAGGGGCAATCAGATATGTTTAATTTGTTGATATTTCTCAGTACATTACATGATTACAAGAAACCCATATAAAAATCCCCAAATCATTTTCTAAATAATTTGCTCCAAAAACTATTTTTTTGTGGCAATGATTTGTGGTAATATACAGTTCTTGGTTTGCCCTCAAATTCAACACGACTTTCTCTAAAATCAGAAAAGTTCACAGTCCATCGACCTCCATTAGAGCGAGCTAATGATACTATTTCGTCTGTAATAAATGGCGTGTCTTTTAGGAAAAACACATCCCATGAAGATGGTAATTCTGAAACCATATTATTATGCACTATTCCTGCCCTAACAATAACAATGTCGCCATGAACATCATCATATCCTTCTTTAACGTCAAAAATATAATACTGCTTTATCATAATAAATTATTTAATCAATATTCCAATAAGCTTCTGGATCTCCTTCAAATACATCATCTATGTCTTGGTCGCTATATCCCATTACATCTTGAGCATAAGAACCGTTATATTCGTCATAAGTAGCTTCTCGATATTCCTGTAAGGAGTTATAATTTTCCATTTCCCTTTGGATTTCAGCGTCTTTCCCTTTTTGGTATCCATTTGGCATTAATTGACGATTTGCGAAATGGAATTCAAACACTCTTTTCCCTGACTCAACACGGGTATATTGTAGGGCTTTATTGTAGAAACTCCAAATGTTGCTATAAACAGGTTTGAGAATTTCATTTCCGTTTTCGTCAATTATACCCCATTGAGAACCTGAATCTTGTATGCCATTGGTCATCTTTCCTAATTTCACACGGGCAACCCCAGTATCGTATCCATCAATATAATTATACTTGCCAAATGGAACTATAAAATTCCCATTAAAATCAATTACGGCATATCCTTGTTCATAAGAGCGAAGCACTATGCGATTAGAAAGAATAGGCATAGCTATATTTTCATATTCTATTGGCAACAACAAGTCCCCATTACTTTTGAGTAGACCATACCTTTTACGAAGATATACAGCTGGTGATGAAGTCTTACGTTCAAATCCAATCCCATAAGTTTCACCAACACGAACTAAAGATTTGTCGTTATAGAAATCATCAAGAACAAATTGGTATGATGCAGGTATTATAATTTCGGCATTTTTATTTATAAATCCTATTTTTGAGCCTTGAACGAATGGCAATAAATATCTAAGGTCATTCTTAATATCATAGCTCAACCGATTTACTAATATTTTTGCGCCATAATCAATTTGTTTTTTTGACTCAACTATATCATTATGATTTAATTTTCTATTAATGTTTTGAAAATTTGTATTCAACTCTATTGTATAAAAGTCTTGAATATCATCGGATTCATGAAGTATGTAATGAGGAATTCCCAATTTACCTATGACTATTGAAATCCGAGGATTTTTAGGAATACCTTTAATTACAACAAGACCTATAACATCACGAAAAGGGAAAAACAAGAATCCTTTAGGGTGTTTCTTGATCTCAATTTTTTCTATTCTGAAAAATGTCTTAAACTCATCAATAGTAAAAGTTTTGATAAATTTTAAGTCTCGAAGTACAATTGCATCTGCAGAAAACTCCTTACTATCAAATATGTATTTTGTAAGCATAATACTTGATTTTTCTGTTTGGAAATGGTTGTCCTATTTCAAATACAAAAGTACAAAAAATCCGTGATACGGCATTCCATTATCACGGACTTTATTTTGATTTACAATCTAATGGAAAAGGCGCGTGAGTTTGACCCCTTCGGGCAAGGAGCATATCGCCCACCTGCTGCACGACACGGGCAAGCGGGCAGGAAAGCCGTTTGTGGCTGTGGACTGTGGTTCGCTCACCAAAGAACTTGCGCCGTCGGCTTTCTTCGGACACGTCAGAGGCGCATTCACTGGTGCGGACAGTGCCAAGAAAGGTTATTTCCATGAGGCGGAAGGCGGCACGCTGTTTTTGGACGAGGTGGGCAACCTCGCACCGGAAACCCAGC
>CAQOGY010000031.1:1455-15211 GCA_948847595.1 uncultured Bacteroides sp. | reverse complement strand
CCTGGTTCTGCTTCTCAATGCCGAACACGGTGGATTTCCCCGGACAGTGGCAGGCCCGGAAAAGCACATGCCCCCTGAAGGCAGGGAACGGCTCGCCATAGTGCGGGTTGTTCTCTTCCTCTATCTCCTTGTCCCTGTTCTCGTGGTACACCCTGCCGCTCCAGCAAATCATGTTTATGGAGTTGTTATATAGCAGCTCGAACTGGCTGTACAGCTCGGAGATGTTGTTACGTGTGGTCGTACCGGTGTCGAGTATCTTGTATTTGAGGCGGCGGAAGAGACCAAGGATATGCCTTGTACGTTGTGACGACGGGTTGGTTATCTCGTCCGACTCGTCGAAAACAAGGCACAGTTTTCTTGAACTGCGTTTGACAAACCTTGCCAGCCCCCGTTTCAGTTTTCCGAGCATGGAGGTGGAGAGCACAAGGAATACGCCTTCCGGTACGGTTTCAAGGTCGGCATTGCTCCTTACCACCCGGAACTGTTCCCTGTTTATCGAGAGAAAGGGTATCCATGTCATATTGGTGGCGATGGCGGGAGCCAGTATGATGACATTCCGTACTTTGCGGAATTTGAGCAGGTATTTGGCACGGTGGTACACGGCGGCTGTCTTGCCAGAGCCTTGCTGCCAGTTCAGCAGCGCGTGGCGTTTCTGCAAGACGAGGTTCAGGTCATGTTTCTGGAGCGTGGTGAACTCGCAGGTCTCGCCGTCCTTGTTGATGAATGCACACCGGTCCAGGCATTCTTTCAACCTGCCATCTTCCTCCATTTCCGAGAACTGCCTGTTCTGCATTTCATACTCTCTCCGCTTGCGTCGTATCAGTTTCTCCGCCGCACGGATTTGACGCATGTTCTTTTCTGTCGGCACTTCCGGCATGGGCAGTTCGGCACGTTCCAGCACGAGGTCGTTGATACTCGCCGCCTTGTGCGGAACTTTGTCAAGGAGTCGCGGGGCATATTGTTTCAGTTTGAAGCCGTATGAGGTCTTCACCAATGCCACTTCCTTGCGAGGTACGGTATTTTGCGAGGTGATGTACCTGCGGATGACGGTAAGCACTTTCTTCGGGGTCAGCTTGTTCTTCTCCCATTGGCTTACCTGCTCCCGTGTGGCGTTCTCAGGCGGTTTCTGGTTACGGAACTTCGTGACCAACGCTTCCGCCTTGTCTATATGCTTGTTCAATTTGGCGTGCGCTTTCAGTTCGTACAGGTACTTGGCAAGTTTGTACTCGAACAGCTCAAGTTCTTCCTTGTCGATCCGGTTGGTTTCGCGCATCAGGTCGAAACGCAACCGGTGTTTCATCGCCCTTGCCTCGCCGATGCGCTTTTTCAGCTCGTCCGCCGTTATGAATTCTTCCGCGTTGTAAGCCTGCATCTTGATGTGGCCCGATTTACGGAGAAATACCATGATTTTCGTATTGAAGTCATGGACTCCGACTGCGGCAAAGGCTGACGGGCCCAACTTCGTCTGACCGACAAATGAGAATCTGCCGTTTATACCGGCTATCCGTGTCTTCTCCCAGAACCCGCTCTGCATGAAGGAACAGGGCACGATGACCATCAGGATTCCTGCCGGATTGAGCACATCGTAAGCCTTGTCCATATAGTATTCCTGCGACAGTTTGTAGTCGAACTTCAAGTTAAAAGGAGGATTGCCGATGATAATATCGAAGCGTTGTTCCGGGTAATATTGCCGGATGTCGCATTTCTCGATATGGGCTTCCGGGTAGAGGTATCGTGCGACAGCCACGGCTTTGCCGTCTATGTCGAAGCCGTAGGCATTATGCGGGTTGGGCAGGTGGTTGAAGAAATTGCCCATGCCGCAACACATGTCAAGAACCATTTCGGACGAGACAGGACTAAGCATATCCACCATGTCCCGGCATATTTCATGCGGGGTGAAGAACTGTCCCATCTCGAACTCTTTCTTGGCCTCGGCATACTCGTGGTAGCTGGCAAAGTCGGACTGCCTGAGGTTGTGCAGCCCTCCGATGCCGGTATAGCAGTTGTAGATGCTTTCAGCCGGAATGATATCCTTGCCGGAGTCTATGGAGAAAAGTATCTTCTCGTTGACTTCGGCACGCATACTTTGCGGTATCTGTTGGGGGATAATGGCATACATATTCTGTCGGTTGTTTACGGTTGAAAATGAAAACACCCCGCAAGGATGGTCTTACGGGGTGCTGTGTGAATCTTGTCATGGTCAGTTCTCTCTTAGAATGATTTCATCCAGACGCAGACGCTTGAAACAGCTCTCGGCTGCCGCGCTGTCCTTGAACCTGACATCGATGCGGCCGTTCTTGTAGAACCGGATTTGCTCGGCATTGACAGTCGTGAGATCGTACCAGTCGGTAACGGAAACATCGTTGTCGTCAAAACGGATGATCATCTTTGAATTTCCGTTCAGTATGTCATCCGCACCGTAGGCAATGCCGGCGCACAGGGTTTCCAGTCCACCGCCGTAGTTGTAGGAGATTCTGTTCCTTTGGTTGTATTGCATGGAAAACTCGTCAAAACGGATGATTTCGGGAAAGATAATCTTGTCCTTTTTCAACTCCGTCTTGACTTTACTCCAGTATGCCGGTTTGACAACTTTGTTCAGGCGTGCAAGCAGTTCTTCCACGGCCGTTTCCCGGAAACTCTTGCCGCCCAGATGTTCTATGACGGCATCCACGTATGTTTCATAGACAGGACGGAAGCCCATCGGAAGGGTCTTTTCGTCTATTTTATACTCAGGAACCGACACGTTGTAAGTTTTATTAAAATAGGAGATAATACGGTTAGCAAAGTTCGCGTTGGCGTTTCGGTTTTTATCCACCAGGTCGTTAATCAGGTCGAACGGCTTGAACTCGTTGTGTGAATAGTCGTCCCTGTCGTTATGGTAAGTGTAGAAATCACGCATGGAAACCTTGCCGTTCTCCTCGTAATGGAACTTGCGCTCGGCTTGGTATTGTTCGGCTTCTTCCTTGAAGACGGCGTACCAGCGGTCAATCTGGTCGAGTGTCTTGTAGAGCATGTTCTGTTGGTGCTGGCAATAGACACGGTCCTGTTCCGTGATCTTGTCCTCGTTTCTCACTTGTACGCTCAGAATGCCTTGGAGCAGGTCGGGAGCGTTACCGGCCTTGGTCGCTGTTGTCGTTTGCATATCTGTTGGATTTTAAGTGTTAGAAATTCTGTGGTTTGATTCGGTAGAAATAGGTGATGTGCCTTTCCATGTCCTTGACAATCTTTACCTGTTCGGGATAAAAGTTGAGCCTCCGTTCTTCGGCAGGGGCATCAACCGTTTCCCATTCGGCAAGGGGCAGGAACACATATTCCCGACGGAAACACCATAACACGATTTGATTTTCCCAATTCCCTTTGAATACCGTTCCTTCGTAATCCTTCAGGAACTGTTGGAACTCGGCTTCGTCCCGGAAAGCGATATCAAAGCCTTGATAGAGGTTTCCGTTTTCCGATTCCTCCCTTTTGTTCAGATAAAACTTCCGGTAGGTTTCGGTAGTGAAGTTTCCATACCTGGGATTGGGTTCGGCATAGAACCATAACGGTACTTTTGCCAGGAATGTAACAGAACCGTTTCCGCACGTCCCGCAATGTCCCCAGTCCTTGAACGCGCCTTCCGTCCATTTCAGGAATTTCAGTCCCTTCGGGTTCACGGAGTGGAATGCGCCTCCGCTGACACTCAGACGGATGTTGCCGTCCTCTTCCCACACGAAAGGCACATACGGCTGTTCGCATACGGAAAGGTATCCTTCTTTTGCGCTCCTGCTGTCAATAAGGGCGTGGCCGTAATAGTCCCCATGTTCGGTTACATATACCAGCCTGTCGCCGATTTGCGGTGTGACTTCAGAGCGTGTCCGCTCGATGAGTTTTACATAATTGTTGGCCATATCCACATCTTCCTGTGTCAGCCAATGCTGATGGTCGTATGAAACATTCCGTTCTCTGAGTGTTTCGATGCTGTACTTTTCTTTTGTTGCCTGCTGTGACATAACAATTTATTTTTATTGCTCCGGCTTTTCGGGGCCGGAGTTCCCGTAACTACAGGCTTTAAAAGGTCGTGTCCCGTACATGCAAGGTTGGCGGGAAAAATACCGCAAGCCCTCCGGGCGAGGATGATTTTTCCACGACACCCGGAGGGCTTGACCTTGCTTGTACGAGCAGGACACGGCTTACCTTTGCCTGTGAGTTACGGGGACTCGGCTACGGTATGGCTGTCATGTCCGCTGTATATGTTTCTTGAAATGACCGTGATATTTTATGCCCAAAAATTACCGGCAATCACCAAAAAATGCTACCTTTGCATCAAGAAAAAGAGTTATTTGAAAGCATGAGGAATATAGTGATTCTGAACAGCTTGGCATTTTCTTATCCGTTGCCCGTTCTCATGCGAGTTGAATATAATTCGTTGATAGTCAAATAAAGTACTTCATACTATCACAAATATACAAATACTTTTTCTTTCACCTAAAGCAGATAATGTCTTTTTATTGTTTATTATTTCTTTTCCAGTTCCTGCAACGAATCCATTTTCTTCTTTTCGAGGAATTCGTAGATGCCGCAAAGATGCTCCGTCACCTTCTTATTGCCGAACTCGTAGACCTTTGTCACCAGTCCGTCAAGGAAGTCACGGTCGTGCGAAACGACGATCAGGGTGCCGTCGAAATCCATCAGCGCTTGCTTGAGGATATCTTTGGTTTTCATGTCGAGGTGGTTGGTCGGCTCGTCCAGAATCAGGAGGTTGACCGGTTCCAGCAGGAGCTTGATCATTGCCAGACGGGTACGTTCGCCACCCGAGAGCACTTTCACTTTCTTCATAGATTCTTCCGGCCCGCCGAACATGAAGGCGCCCAGCAAGTCACGTATCTTGTTGCGGATTTCTCCTTTTGCCACGTCGTCAATCGTCTGGAAAACCGTGAGGTTTTCGTCCATCAGCGAGGCTTGATTCTGCGCGAAATATCCGATTTGTACGTTATGTCCCAGCGTCAGCGTGCCGTCGTGGTCGATTTCGTTCATGATACATTTCACCAGTGTCGATTTACCTTCACCGTTCTTGCCTACGAAAGCCACCTTGTCGCCACGTTCAATCGTCAGGTTGGCGTTGCGGAATACGACATGGTCGCCGTACGTCTTCCCGACGCCTTCCATCGTGACGGGATAACTGCCCGAACGGGGCGAAGGCGGGAATTTCAGCCGCAGTGCCGAAGTATCTTCCTCGTCTACTTCCAGCAATTCCAGCTTTTCCAGCATCTTGACACGGCTCTGCACTTGCAAAGTCTTCGAATACGTCCCCTTGAAACGTTCGATGAAGGCTTCCGTTTCGGCGATGAACTTCTGTTGCTCGTCATAAGCCTTCTGTTGCTGTTCGCGGCGTTCCTTGCGCAGTTGCAGGTATTGGGAGTAGTTTACTTTATAGTCGTAGATGCGGCCCATCGTTACTTCAATGGTGCGGGTGGTGATGTTGTCCACGAATTTGCGGTCGTGGCTGATCACGATGACCGCTTTGCCGTTATTGATCAGAAAATCTTCCAGCCATTGGATCGATTCGATGTCGAGGTGGTTGGTCGGCTCGTCAAGCAGGAGTACGTCCGGTTTTTGCAGCAGCAGTTTGGCGAGCTCGATGCGCATGCGCCAGCCTCCGCTGAAGTCGCTCGTCTGACGTTGAAAATCTTCGCGTGTGAATCCGAGTCCGAGTAATGATTTCTCTACGTCCTCTTCGTAATTGGTTGCGTCGATGGAGTAAAATTTTTCGCTGAGGGCGGACACTTCCTCGATCAGTGCCATGTAGCTGTCACTTTCGTAATCCGTCCGTGTTTCCAGCTCCTTGTTCAGTGCGTCTATCCGTGCTTCCATCTCATGCAGATGCGCGAAAGCCTGTGCCGTTTCGGCAAACACGGTTCTGCCGTCTTCCGTCATCAAATGCTGCGGGAGATAGGCTACTACGCAATCCTTGGGGGCCGAAACCTTGCCACGGGTAGGCTGTCGGACTCCTGCCAGAATCTTGAGTAAGGTACTTTTTCCCGCTCCGTTTTTTCCCATCAGGGCGATGCGGTCTTTTTCATTAATAACGAAAGAAATATCACTAAATAGGGTAGTGCCGCTAAACTCTACGGCTAGTCCGTCTATCGAAATCATACAATTCTTTATAATTTGAGGCGCAAAGATAGCGAAATATATCAATCTTTTTTATAACTTGCGGGCTGAAAAACATTATTAACTGAAATATGTTGACTAAAAAGTAATTTTAGAGAATAATTTTAAAAATAATATAGAAACGATATGGAAGGCGGACAAACAAATGAATTCAGACCTCTTATCTTAGTGGCCGAGGACGACGACAGCAACTTCAAATTGATCAAAGCAATCATCGGAAAGAAATGTGATATACAGTGGGCCAAGAATGGCGAAGAAATCGTGGCACTGTTCAAGGAATACGGCAACGAGGCCAAAGCGATCCTGATGGACATCAAAATGCCTGTGATGAACGGACTGGATGCTACGAAGATCATCCGCGGAGAAAACAAGGAAATCCCTATTATCATGCAGACCGCCTACGCTTTCAGCTCTGACAAGGAGAATGCGATGAACGCGGGAGCGAGCGAAGTGCTGGTGAAACCGATCACACTGTCGATTCTGCGCAATACGCTGACGAAGTATTTCCCCGAATTGGTCTGGTAGACTGATCTCTTTTTTTGTCCGGTAGACTGATCTTTTTTGTTTGTTAAACCGGTCTTTGTTCCGGCAGACATGATCTTTATCCGGTAAAACGGTATCGCTGAGTAGAAAAACGGTATAACAATTCGGGTGTTTTTTCCTGTTTTGTATTTGTGATATTAACAAATAGCTGGCGACTGTAAAAATAAAATAGGCGGACCTCACGGTCGGCCTATTTCTGTTCGTTTCCGTTAATTTGTTAGAGTTCAGAAACGACTCTATGTAAAGTCTCTCCTTTGAGAGATTTTAAGAGCGATTTTTATCGGCTTCCACCTGCCCACCAAACGGGTTCGGAGTATACGTATTGTCCGTCACCAAAGGCTTCTTTGATGGCTACATTTGCCAATACATCGTCTGCTCCGTAACCGAAACGCAGCGGGAATTTGTTAGAGTTCAGCGGGTTTTTCAGTTCCACTAAGTTTTCGTTCGCACCTTTCATACGGCGGTAGTCGTTGTAAGCTTCCAAAGATTCGCCGGATGCACCAAAGAATGCGAGATATTTCTGTACCATTGTTTCTTTTAATGGGTTAGCGGCAAAAAGAGGAGCTACTTCATTATCAAAATAGGCTTCGGCGACGGCGTCACCCAAGAAATCGGCTTTCCCGCCCAGCCAGTTTCTGGCGGCATCGGCAACTGTATTCTCCAAATTGGCAAATGCAGCGATAACGGCATCTTTCAAAGCGGCTTTTGCTTCATCTACTCTGCCACCCAGACGACACAGGGCTTCTGCTTCGAGGAATTTTACTTCATGGTAACTGATCAGTTGTGTGGGAGCGGTCATAGCCCATGAGGCCATAGACATGCCATAATTATTCTGTAATTCCTGAGGGGTGCCGTTAGGAGCTACGTTGATGGCATCGATTGTTGTGGCTTGATTTGCACCGCCTCCATATACAACATTTCCGCTAGGATCAGGTTGGATAAATGAGCGTGGAGCTCGCGGGTCATTTCTTGTTGCAAATTTCTCGATGAGACTTTCGCTGGCTGCAAGGCTGTTGCGGCTATAGCTGAAAGCCCAAAGGGGATTTAGTTGAGAATCACCGTCATAAATGTCCAGTTTACATTCTTCATTTGCATTGGTAAATGATTTACTTACATAGGTCAGAATGTTTTGGAGATCGGTAGTCTGATTGGCGCTTTTGTTAAGAAGACGCATTGTATAGCGTGCTTTCAGTGCATAAGCTGTTTTAAGCCACAGACCGGCTTGTGCATCTTGGTCTGATCCGTAGATGAGGTCTTTTGATCCCACTGCACCTGATAATCCTTCGTCTTCGGCTGTTCCATCCTTCAAAAGTGTGATAGCAGCATCCAGGTTCTGCATTACTTCTTTGTAGATAGACTCTTGTGAATCAATTTTAGGTTGCATATACTTCGGTGTGCCGTCCGGATTTAAAACTCCGGTTTCGCTGAACGGTGTGTCTCCGAACACATCGGCTACTACCGCACCATTGTAGGCAAGAAGGATTCTGGCTATTGCTTCAGTTACTACATTGCCTTTTTCCGATGGGTCTTCCTGACACTTGTTGATTACAATCTTTGCATTCTTTATATTGGCGTAAACGCTGATCCACGCATTGTTGTAGGTCGTGGCAGTGGTCGGTTCTCCGCTGCGGACTTCTGCCCGGTAGAGTTGGTTGCCGATACCTGTTTCGTGCTCCATGTAAACGGACGAATAGAGTGAAAAATCTCCTCCTACTGTGCTGAATGCAGTGCTGACTCCCAAGTCTGTTATCAAAAACTTCGCCGGAGCATCCTGCGGGTTATTGGGATTCTTGTTGACTTTGTCCATTGCATCTTCCGTACAAGCAGAAGCAATGACAGCAGTAAAGAAAGAAACTGCCAGCAATTTTCCTATTGATTTATATTTTTTCATTGTCTTGCAGATTAAAATTTAATATTAAAGCCGAAACCAAAGCTAGCTGTTTGCGGCATTGAATAGTCTTCGAAAGCTCCGGACATATTGTTGTTTCCTTGGCTGGCTTCCGGATCAAGGTCAGGCATCTGTGCCCAGACGAGGATATTTCTTGCGAAAGCATTCACCGAAAGTTCCATCCACTTTTTCTGGAGTACTTTGTAGCTTACTGCCACTTCGCGGAGTTTGATGAACGAGTTGTCGTATACAGAAGATTCGTCAATATCGTTCAGGCGGCTGTAGTACACTTGTTGCGCATTGGCTCCGGTGATGGCGATATCGTTTTTGGTTCCGTCCTGTTTGTAACCGTCAAAGATGATCGTGCCTTCCCGATTTTCTGTTCTTTTGCTGACGCCGTAGTAGTCGGACAAACCGGTAGTTCTGCTGTACATCTGGCCACCTTGTTTCCAGTCAAGTACAGCACTGATGGTACATTTCCACAGACGCAATGACGTATTGAAACCCATTACGAAATCCGGAGAAACTTTTCCGATCACCTGTGCCTCACCGGCAACAGGCAAACCGTTTTCGTCTACCAGACGATTGCCGTTAGCGTCTCTCTTATATCCTACGCCATAGATTACAGGGAATTTTTCGCCTGCTGATGCACGAACCTGTGGAGTGACGTAACCACCCAGTGAAATGTTTTCCACACCCGGAGCCAGTTCGTCTACATAGTTGTCGATTTTGGTCCAGTTGAAACCGAAGTCCCAGTTGATATTCTTCGTGCGGATCGGGTTGAATCCCAATGTGATTTCGTGCGTGTCGGTATGAATCTTACCACCGTTTGTCAACAGTTTGCTGGCACCGGTAGAAGACGCCAAAGGCACTGAAAATATCTGGTCTTTGACGTTCTGACGCGAATAAGTATAATTCAACGTAATCAGGTTGTCGAAGAAGTTCACGTCGGCACCGATTTCGTACGAACGTGTATTCTGCGGTTTCAGATTCGGGTCGAATATTGTGTAGTACGGGGTATAGGCAGTAGTACCTTTGATGGGGTACATGATGGGAGTCAGCGAATAGAATCCTCCTCCGTACGTGGGAGTCGAGTAATAATTCTCAAGGAAATCACCAGCCTGTCCTACTTCCGCATAAGAAACTCTCAGTTTGGCGTAGTTGACTACATCATTTTTCAGTTCATCAAGTTCTGTCAGGATGAAACCTGCTGACACAGAGGGATAGAAGAACGAACGGTTGTTGCGCGGCATGTTGGACACATAGTCCTGACGTCCGGTCACAGTCAGATAAAGCATGTTTCTGTACGAAGCCGATACGTTGCCGAAGAAACCGACAGTACGGTTTTTCCATCTTTCTTCTTCTGTAAGCTGAGTGGTTGCATTGTTGATATGATTCCACCCTGCGAAGTTATAGTTTGTTCCGTATTCGTAGTATTTCTTTCTGTTGCTCTGGATAAATTCGTTACCTGCTACAGCGTTCAATCCCCAGTCGTCATTGATGCGCCAGTCGTAGTTGATGGTCAGCAATGAGTTGTAGGTAGCGTTTGTCCAACCGTAGTTTTCTATCTGGCCGCGACCGCCGCCGGTGTTACTTCCGTATCCGTAGCTGTCAGAGTAGTGAGTGGTATAAGCGTCTACACCTAACATATATTTCGCGTTCAGTTTATGGTTGGCCGTTCCGAAATCTGTTTGATAAGTGGCATATACATTTCCGAAGAAACGGTTGGTGTCTTCTGTGTATTTGTTGTTGTCAATAGCCCAATAGGCATTGTCAAAATTTCCACGGAAAGAGTTTTGCTTATAAATGTCGCCGTCTACATGGCTGGGGATACCTGCCAGATCGTAGCTTGCGGGCGAAGCGTAAACAGTTCTCAGCAGTCCGTTTCCGGACGTTACCGCCTTGTCAATCGAAGTCGTGATGTAGTTTCCTGCAAAACCGGTTGTGAAGTTATTCGTCAGTTTCGTTTCGGCGCTTACTTTCACGTTGTATCTGTCCATGCCAGTTTTGGGGATAATACCGTCTTGGTGCGTATTTCCAAGAGAAACGGAGTATGAACTTTTTTCCAGCGTTTGTGCCACGTTCAGCGAGTTGCTCCAAGTGATACCTGTTTCGAAGAATTCTTTTGTATTGTCGTAAGCCTGTGGAGTAGCCCAAGGGTCAAGACCTGCTGAAGCACGCTGCGGCACGTAATATTTGCCGGATTGCATGCCATACTTTTGAGTAAATTCGTTGTCGGTGTTGCCGCCATAATTGGGATCGTTGGACAGTTCAGAAATCTTAGGTCCCCAGGATAATCCTGAAGTTGGGCTGTATCTTCCGCCGGACCCCTGTGCATACGTCTTTTGGAATTCGGGCAGGCGACCGACTACGTCAAAACTGACATTGGATGAGAAACTGACTTGGGGTTTGCCTTTTTCCAGTCCCTTACCGCTTTTGGTGGTGATGATGATCACACCATTGGATGCGCGGATTCCGTAAAGTGCCGAAGCCGCCTGTCCTTTCAGAATGTTGATACTTTCAATGTCGTTCGGGTCGATATCTACCGCGCGGTTGGCAAAGTCCACGCCGCTTACACTACCGTTGTTCTGTATGTCCGTATCTACGTCAGGAGTACTGGTCACTGCCATTCCGTCGATTACGTAAAGCGGCGTGTTATCTCCGGAGAAAGAACGTGCGCCACGGATCGTGATCTGTGAAGATGCTCCGGGCATACCGCTCGAAGGTTTGATATCCAGACCGGAAACTTTTCCTTGCAACGCTCCTGCCAGGCTGGAGTTGGAAGCTTGGGTCAGTTGTTCGGACTTCACGTCCTGAACGGCGTAGCCCAGCGCTTTCTTTTCGCGGGAGATACCCATGGCCGTTACTACGACTTCGTCCAGGGCTTTGGCGTCACTTTTTAATACTACGTTGATAACGCCCTGTTTGATCGTTACTGTCTGCGGAACCATTCCTACATAGGAAACGCGCAAAGTTTTAGAAGAACTTGGTACGGCGGGGAGTTGTCCTTTCGGGAAGCGTTAAGTGTTTTTGGGGCTATTTAAGGCATAAAATGATAAAAAGATAGCATTTTGAATGATTCGCTGATGTTATTTTATGAAAATAACGATTTTAACACTATCTTTATGTCGTGTAATGTAATTTGAATATTATTAAAATCGTGCTCAAATCTTCTCATTTCATCAATATACTGATTAAATTCTTTCAATATGATACTTTATAGTTAAAAACGTAACACTTTTTTAATTTTGATATAAATAGTGTTATCTTTGCACCCTGTTAGAGACTAGAAGTCTATTTATAGGTTAAATTTAAGAGAGAATTTATGAAAAGAAAATTGATGTTCTTTATGACCTTCCTTTTTTTGGGTATAGGTCTGGTGACAGCGCAGACGTCCCGAGTTACCGGTGTGGTAACCGCCGAGGAAGATGGCCTGCCTGTTGTAGGTGCTTCGGTATTAGTGAATGGCACTACTCTTGGTACTATCACGGATATTGATGGTAAGTTTACAATCACGAATGTACCAAGTTCTTCTAAGACTTATTGATATTTTAAAGCCTCTCTTTTTCCTCCTTTTTTATTCTATCTTATTGTAAATCAGAATATAAGTGCTTCTTTCCGCAACTTGGCTTCCCGGCTCACTTACTATAATCGCAACCTTTTCCCTTTCTTTTTCGATCTCAGTCATCTTTTTCGGGCAGGTACTTGGCTTGTTTTCAGGGGGCGGATGCTTAGGTTCTACCTTTATTTGAGGCTTTCTATGAGCGATAGGGGCAGACCGGTCTTTTCGGCAATGAGTTGATTGTCAATTCCTTGCTTTTTCATGTCGATGGCTGTCTGAAAGATGTTCAAGGCTTCTTCGCGACCTTTCTTCAGCCCTTCTTCCATCCCTTTCTTTATTCCTTCCTTTTCCGCTGCATCCATTGTCACCAAATAATCCCGGTACACTTTGACGCTATTGTCGTATAGCTCTCTCTCCTTTGGAGACATAGAAGCCACATCAGCGATCTCTTCGAGTTTTTCGAAGACGGCTTTTCGTGCCTTGAATGGCAGGCGTTTTAAAGTTTCCATATTATTTAATATATAAATCCAACGTTCAAAATTCGTTTCACATTCCTCTTCGCTTTTTTTGAAGAGGGGGAGGGCGATGAATATTTGCCGGAACTTCTCCGAGAAGAGTTCACCTGTCTCCTTGTCTGCAAGAATAACGTCTGTCCGGAGTTTTATGTTCTTGTCCATGATGAAATTCATCAGAAAGACTCCGTAAACAGCTTTTATTTCAAATTTCCAGTCGTGCCCCGTCCGGCCCTGGTTGACGATGGCACGGGAGAGATAGAAGATGGAGCGTTCTTTAAAATTGCTCTGCATGCGGTTTTGCATTTCGACAATTATCTTTTCGCCCGTGTCCGTGGTGCAGTAGACATCGTAGATGATGCCTCGTCCTTCCGGGTAGTCCGGCAGCTGTTCGTTGTTCAAAAACGTTAAGTCGGTTATCACTCGTTCACCTTCGAGAAGGTCGTTCAGAAATTCGATTAGTAAATTCTTGGAGACTTCTCTGCCGAATATTAGTTTGAATCCGTAGTCGGTGAACGGATTGATAAATTTGCTCATTGTTTTGGTTGTTTCTCTTTTATGTTGTAAAGAGATGTTTCTCTTCGCATGTATAGTGAAGAGGCTTTTCTTTATTCTACAAAGATAGGATAAATTATTGTTTTATGATGCGTTTGGCGGGAGAAATAAATGACGTGGGTGCTCAAAAATGTTCATCTTCCTCTTAAAAATGTTCATCTTCCCCTAACTCGCTTTTTGAGGATGCCGTTGTAGGTGTCTTCAAATTCTGCCGAGTGGTTGAGTGCCCAGAGGATGTAGTCGCCCGGCTCGTTCTTTTTGAGCAGGGTGGAGCGGTATTCGGAGCTGAGGACTTTCCATAAGGTGCCGCAGGGACCACCCAGCTTTCTGCGTCGGGCGAGGGCGAGGATGGCTTTCACGGTTGGTTCGTTCCGGATGCCGATGGCGTCCATGTTGAGGCGTAGCAGGGATTCGGAGAATCCTCCGGAAGCAGTGCTTTCGTTCGGGGCTTCTTCCTGCTGGTTTCTTTCGTATTGGGTTCCGTTGTGCTTGGCTTCTTCCTGCTGGTTTCTTTCGTATTGGGTTCCGTTGTGCTTGGCTTCTTCC
>CAQOGY010000031.1:0-1355 GCA_948847595.1 uncultured Bacteroides sp. | reverse complement strand
TGCTGGTTTCTTTCGTATTGAGTTCCGTTGTGCTTGGCTTCTTCCTGCTGGTTTCTTTCGTACTGAGTTCCGTTGTGCTTGGCTTCTTCTAGCTGACTTCTTTCGTATTGGGTTCCGTTGTACTTGGCTTCTTCTAGCTGGTTTCTTTCGTACTGAATTCCGTTATATCTAGTTTCTCCCTTCTGATCTATTCCTTCATTTCTTCTTTCTTCCTTATTTTCCTCTCCTCTTTTTCCGGACGAGATTTCTAAAGACAAACCTTTGACAGCAACAGGCGCAGCCTGAAAAACGCCGTTTGACGGAACGGGCGGCTGCTCTCTATCCTTCTCCCATTCATTTTCGGTTTTGCTTTGTCTTTCCCTTTCTTTGTCTCTTTCTCTTTCTCTTTCCGGTTTGCTTTTAATCTCAGTATCTGTTTCCGATTTACTTTCGATTTCTGTATCCGTTTCCTGTTTTGTTTGTGGGATTGTTGCTGCAATTTCTCGGTTTTTTGCAGCATTAATTTTCATAGCTGCTTCGTCGGTCACTGTTTTTGTAGCATTGATTCCTGTGCCTGCTGCATGGATATTTGTGCCTGTCGTGTCGATTCCTGTCTTTGTTTTAGTAACTTCTGTAGCTGTGATATTGATTCCTGTTTTTATTGCGTTGACTTCTGCGCCTACTATATGGCTTTCCGCTTCATACACTTCTGTACCTTTTGAATTTATATTATTTCTTATTTCTGCGGAATTATTTTCCGTTCCATCCTCTCCTTCCTTGATGAGCCAAAACTGTTCCAGCGGAAGTTTGTATTTCCTTCGGCTGTCGGTAATGATTTTGTGGTATTGCTCTTGGATGGCTTGCGAAGTCAGAATCCCGTACTCCTTATATATATAGGTGTCGAACAGTCCGACGGACAGGCAGTCGTCGATGATGGCCTGCATCTCCTCCTCCTCGCAACACACTTCCTGCGAAATGTCGAACAAGGTATCTTGATTCCATGCGACATAAAATCCCTTTTCTTTGTAGATGAGGCAGAGCAGGGAAGTGAGTGCGGCAATTCCTGCTGCATGATGACGGTTGGAAATGCGGCGTACCTTCCTGTCTTGGAAGAAGTTGACATCGAGCGGGAAATAATCTAATCCGGGTTTGGAAATACGGGCCATCTTTTTGAATATTTAGAGTGATATTGAATGATAAATAATGAATGATAAATAATGAATAAGGCGAATCGGTAATTTTAATTTAGCTCATTTCAGTATGGTGATAAGCTACTTGATAGTCAGTTCTGTCTCTCAACTGAGGGTGACTAAAAAGTCGATTCTATCTCTATTCTCCTCCTTCGGGAAGCTACCCTTTATACACAAGTCTTAGCT
>CAQOGY010000030.1 GCA_948847595.1 uncultured Bacteroides sp. | reverse complement strand
CAAGTCTTGCCTTTATCATTTCGCTGATAAAGTCGGCATCGGCTTGTGGATTCTCTAAACCTACAATCACTCCATTATCGTTCACTCCATAGAACAAACTGCCACCATCCGTATTGGCAAAAGCCGATACAGATTTAAGCCATGACTTCACCTTCTTACGTTCCAGCATTTCCTTGAAATCGTAAGCCGAGCATTCCGCTATCAATGTATTGTTTTGAATTTGCATCGTTTCCTTATAATTGTTAGGGTACAACTCCCCAATATTATGTACAAAGATAAGGATAAAAGTGGAGATTCTGTTAAAATTGACACAGACTTTTGATTTTTATGCGTTTACATCTCTTTATTTATGAATAAAAATCGTACTTTTGCAGTCAAGAGCGGTGGTTGCTTCTGGATGCTTATTTTCGGATTTGCGATATAATTGCAACACGTGTACGCAAGTTGCTCATACTGAGATAATGTTGATTTTGAGGAAGTGAAATAAATACTGTAGATAAACGGTTATATATAGGAAAGAGCTGAAAGACATTGACTTTCAGCTCTTTTTATTTCATATCGGCTATTATTCAGTTTTTCTATAATTATGTATCGAATTCCATTTACAAAAACAAGGAAACAATAGAATAGATGCCAGCCGCTAAAAGTCCGCTGACTGGAATCGTGAGAATCCAGGCGATCATCAGGCTCTTGGTAACTCCCCAACGAACAGCGGAGAGGCGTTTGGTTGCACCTACTCCGATGATTGCTCCCGTGATGGTATGCGTAGTACTCACAGGGATTTTCAGCATTTCAGTGATGTAGAGAGTAAAAGCCCCTGCTGTTTCGGCAATCACTCCTTCCAGTGGAGTGACTTTGGTGATTCTTGTACCCATTGTTTTCACTATTTTCCAGCCGCCGGACATTGTTCCGAGTGAGATGGCAGTAAAACAGGAGAAGGCAACCCAGTCGGGAAGGTCATTGATACTGTTTATGCCCATGCCCAACCCCATCGAATGGGCGGCTATCATGGCGGCGGCAATGATACCCATTACTTTTTGAGAGTCGTTCAGACCATGCCCTACACTGAAAAGGGCAGAGGATACAAGTTGTAACCTTTTGAACCATTGCTCGGCTGTATGAGGATGTGCGCGTCGGCAGATATAAAGGACAAATAATGTGAATCCGAATGCTATAACCATACCGATAAAGGGAGCTAGAAAGATGAAGGCTGCAATTTTCAAGATGATATTAAGCTGGATAGCTTCAAATCCGTTTGCCATGATGGCAGCTCCGGCAAATCCACCGATAAGGGTATGCGAAGAGGAAGAGGGGATACCTTTCCACCATGTAATTAAGTTCCAGGTGATCGCAGCGATAACTCCTGCCAATATAATCGGTAAAGTGATATACTGCTCTACTACAGTCTTTGATACTGTATTTGCAATACCGAAACCACCTATTATATATTTGGCGATAAAAAATGCGACGAAGTTGAAGAAAGCAGCCCATAATACAGCCTGAAAAGGGGTTAGAACTCTGGTGGATACGATAGTAGCAATTGAATTTGCCGCATCGTGAAAGCCGTTGATATAGTCGAATATCAGAGCCAGAATAATAATAGTCACTAGTAATTCCATGTGTTCCGGCTTGTTTTTATGCGTATTTTACAATCAGGCTCTTTAAAATCTTGCCTACATGCTCGGCAGCGTCGGTGGTCTTTTCAAGTTCATGCATGATTTCTTTAATTTTGATTAGTTCGATACAATCTTTTTCTTCTTCGAAGAGCTTGGTGATAAAGAACTCATAGACATCATCCGCTTGATTTTCAATCTCATGCAGTTTGGAACAATATTCCCGGAGTAGAGTTGGTTTTTTGCGGAAAGTTTCAAGTTCATCCATAGCTTTACAGATATATATGGCTTCTTCCTGAATCAGCCGGCTCAATTCTTTGCCGCTGTCGGAAATAGGACGAGGGTTGTAAATAGAGATTCGTTTGGCACAACTGTTTATTCCGTCGATAACATCATCCATACAGGAAGCCAGGTCGTGGATATCTTCACGGTCGAAAGGAGTGATGAACGTAGTTCCTAATTCGTCAAAAATCAGATGTGTCAGCCTGTCTCCTTCCCGTTCGAGATCTTTTATCTTTTTGTAATAGTCCGCGCGTTCTGCCGGTTGGTCATGTTGCAGACTTTCTACTAAAACAGCAGATGAGGTAGAAAGTACTTCTGACAATTGTTTCAGTAATGGGAAAAACTTCGGTTCCTTTGGAGTGAACCGGCTAAAAAAAGAATTTTTCATAAGTGTAAAAACTTTAAATTGTTTTTTCTACTCTATATCTATTAGTAACAAATGAATACAGATTATAGTTTGGTCTGATTAAGATTTCAGTTTGGCGCGTAGTACCTCAATTATGGCAGGTAGTATGGATATAAAGATAATAGCCACAATCAGCAGTTTCAAATTTTCCTGCACAAACGGAAGATCGCCGAATAAATACCCTGCATAGCAAAATATAGATACCCAAATAGCACCGCCGACCAGATTATATACCATAAAATAGTAATAATTCATCTTTCCCATTCCTGCTACGAAAGGGGCAAATGTACGTACTATGGGGATAAAGCGTGCCAGGATAATGGTTTTGCCACCGTATTTTTTGTAAAACTCATGTGTTTTCTCCAGATGGCTCTGCTTGAATATCTTGGATTTTGGATTATTGAACAGCTTTCGACCGAAGAAATGCCCGATCATATAATTGCATGAATCGCCTAATACGGCAGCAGCAAATAATATGATGACAAGTATATGTATGTTGATTGGCATATCCGGTAACGCAGAGATAGCTCCTGCAACGAAGAGTAAAGAGTCACCCGGCAGAAAAGGAGTGACCACTAATCCCGTTTCACAGAAGATTATAATGAATAAGATAGCATAAGCCCATGCGTGATAATCACGCACAATCATGACCATATATTGGTCGATATGGAGTATAAAATCCAGTAAAAAGTCCATTTTATATACTTTGGTTGTTATTAAAAGAAAAAATGAAAACAAAAAGTGAGACATAGAAAAGATGAATCTCTATGTCGGAAAAGTATATAAAATCGCTAAATGAGTATGTGCCCTAATGTATAGATGTGATATCTATCAGAATATTTGATAAAATTAGTGTAATATGAGAAACCTGTCCATTGATTCTTGGGAAGTTGAATCTTTAAAGAACTTAATATCCGGATAGTGCCGGAAGGGATATTGAACCTGAGTAACTTGGAGAGAGAGAAATGCCGGAAAGAGAATGGATTTAAGACACCGTCACTGTCATTATAGTCTTGTTTTCCTGTATTTTCTTTTGCTTTGATGAGCTTTTTCTCTTTTCCTAGTTGTTTTATACTAGCCTTGGCTTTGGAATAATATGAATTGGTGCAAGTTCGTATGCCGGTGCTACCGGTTTCTAACCGATATGCTTCCTGTTCTTCGTCGGAAATCAGATGGAATCCCCAACTAAGAAACATACCTAATAATATACAGAATATGTACTTCATCATAACGGTCGCAAATGTAGAAACTATTTTTATATGAAATACATATTCACAAGCATAATTAACAATTATATCTGCGGCTCTTGGAAGTTATTCTTTGCTACTATGTTAATTTCTGTTGTTTACAGTGAATGCAGTAGTCATGATGCACTGTTCGCAGTTTTCCACACTTAGGGCAGGTATATTTATGATTTTGCCATATTAAGAAGTTTTCTTCTCCCTTTTCTTTTATGAAAGTAAGATTCATAATCATACTCATGTTATATTTAGTTCGGTATCTGGCATCTAGTGTTTTTAATCGTTTGCAAGGGAAAGTACTACATTCAAAACAATAATACTTTTTCTTATCGCATGAAAGAATGATACAGTTTTGGCAACTTTTCCGAACTTCTCCTGACTGGCTTCTACAACCGGGGCAAGGCTTTTTCGCATTTTGAAAAGCGTGACATAATGCGCAGTCCATTCCACAAGGTGCAATAGAACTGATTCTGGTTGTCCTCTTGAATATCATCGGCGTATAAATTATCCCGTTAGTACATTGTTTCTCATTGGTTTTCTCGAATCCCAAGCTTTGATAAAAACGGATGGCGTACGTGGATGAGTTTACAGACATTTCATCTACCGGACAATCACTGATAGCGAAACAGAATAATTGCTTGCCAATACCTTTGCATTGATACTCTTTTCGGATAAAGAATAAAGAAAGATGTTTTCCTTCATGCTTTGTTCCCATGATACCGACTAGGTTTTTATCTTCAAAAGCCCCGTAGATAACCAGTTCATTCATTAGTTGCTCGCTAAAGATAAAACTTTTAAAAGATTTCACTCCTTCTTCATTAAAGTCCTCTGCTCCACATTGTATGTAGACATTCAGGGCTAATGATGCTGCCTGTTCGTATTCAGTCTTGCTTAATTTACGTATCATGGCGATAATTCTTATCATTAATTTGCCGGGAATTTACAATTAATTCCCGGATATTGTATGGGAGTCTGATTTTTTTTGTAAAAACCATAGGGTATTTCTCGTCTGAGTGCTCATATATATAGAAACGCAAATTATTTACCTTTAAAAAAGAACCGATATGAAGAATTTAGAAAAGCACATGGTTGGATGGCTGGCAGTATGTTTGATGCTTTGCAGCTCTCCTGTATGGGCGCAGGGAGATGCCGGAGATTATCTTACCATCGTTGGTCAAGTGAAGGATAAGCAAAATAAAAAAGCTCTGGAGAATGTGAATGTATCCGTATATGGAAGTAATATCGGTACAGTGACGAATGCAGAAGGAGAATTTGCTTTGAAGATCAAAAAGACGGAAGCGCCGCGCGAACTGGAAATTTCTCATATCGGCTATGCCAATAGTCATATCTCTATAGAGAAAGAAGCTCCTGCTAAATTGACGGTATGGATGACACCCCATGCCAACCTGTTGAATGAAGTCGTAGTGTATGCCAGTGATCCTCGCCTGATTGTGGAGAAAGCTATCAGTAAGATTCCGCAGAATTACAGTGATAAACGTGATATGCTTACAGGATTCTACCGGGAAACTGTGCAGAAAGGCCGGCGCTATATCGGTATATCAGAAGCTGTGCTTGATGTTTCAAAGACTGCATATACCAATAGGAATATCAATTATGATAAAGTACGCGTAATGAAAGGACGTCGTCTGCTTAGCCAGAAGGCAAGTGATACGCTGGCTGTAAAAGTAGTAGGGGGGCCTAACCTGAGTGTAACGCTGGATGTGGTGAAAAACAATGAGGCATTGCTCGATTTGGAGGAATTGAACAACTATGAGTTTTGGATGGCGGAATCCGTTCTTATAGATAATCGTATGCAGTACGTCATTAATTTCCGTCCGAAAGTAATTCTTATGTATGCTTTACTGTATGGCAAACTGTACATAGACCGTGAACGACTGTCATTTACCCGTGCCGAAATGAGCCTGGATATGCAGAATAAATCAAAGGCAACCACTGCTATCCTTTATAAGAAACCGCTCGGTTTGAGATTCAAGCCGCAGGAACTCTCTTATCTGGTTACTTATAAAAACGTGGATGGCAGAACCTATCTGAACTATATCCGCAACACGATCCGCTTTAAATGTGACTGGAAACGGAAGCTTTTCTCTACAAGTTATGCGATAACTTCGGAAATGGTGGTGACCGATAGAAAAGAAGGTTCATTGGAGACTATACCGAACAAGGAAGCTTTCAACCTGACCCAAATATTCTACGATAAAGTGGATGAATACTGGAGCGAAGGCTTTTGGGGGAATTATAATATAATCGAACCTACGGAATCTTTGGAACACGCAGTAGATAAATTGAAAAAGCAAGCTGACTAGAATGAAATAGGGATAGTTTTCTTATATTTGAGGTCAATCATAAAGAGAAGCAAGTATGCTGAATGAACTGCTCATATTAAAAAAGATAAAGGAAGGTGACATAAAAGCGTTTGAAGACCTCTTCCGCTCTTATTATTTCCCTCTTTGTTGCTATGCGGCAGGTATCACCGGGCAAATGGCAGTGGCGGAAGAAATAGTCGAAGAGCTCTTTTATGTACTTTGGAAAGAAAAGGAACATTTGCAGATTTTCCAGTCCGTCAAAAGCTATCTGTACAGGGCGACACGTAATCAGGCTCTTCAGTATTGTGAACATGAGGAAGTGCGAAGCCGCTATCGCGAAGCGGTATTAGCTGCTTCCAGTCCGGAGCAGTCAACAGATCCTCATCAGCAAATGGAATATGAGGAATTACAGAAAATCATAAATAATATCCTTGAAAAATTGCCTGCCCGCAGGCGGCAGATTTTTGAAATGCATCGTATGGAAGGACGGAAGTATATGGATATAGCCGCGCAGCTTTCCCTCTCGGTCAAAACAGTGGAAGCCGAAATGACCAAAGCCCTTCGGACGTTGAGAAAAGAAGTTGAAAATTATATTCACATGGAGTGATGAAAACAGATATTTATAAAATAAAGACAGATAAAGCCTGGAATCGGTTGTACGACCGGTTGGACAAAGACCATTTACTTGCGAAAGTTGATGAAGGTCATCATATGCGTAAACTTTCGCCGTGGATGCGTCATGGAGCAGTTGCCGCAGTATTGATTGGCATTGTTTGTGGGGCGTTATATTGGGTATCGGGCTTCAAAGAACCTGTACCGGATCTGCTCACGCAGGAAAATCAAAGTGCCTTTACATTGGCTACCACACTTGAAGACGGTTCCGTTGTGCTTTTGGGCGGAGAAACCTCGTTATTGTATCCGGAACATTTTGTTGCGGATAAACGGGAAGTAAGTCTGGAAGGAAATGCTTTCTTTGATATAGCGAAGAAGCAGGGGCAACCTTTTTGGATAAATACGGAACAAGCCAAAATCGAAGTTTTGGGAACGGCTTTCAGTGTGCAAAGTGATGGGAATGCTCCCTTCCGTTTGTCCGTGCAGAGAGGCACAGTGAGAGTCTCTCTTAAAAAAGGGAATCGGGAATGTTATGTGAAAGCCGGTGAAACGGTAACTGTACAATCACAGAAACTGATAGTACAACGTACTGATGAAGAAGCCGAAGACTGGAGTCGCTTCTTTAAGCATATACGTTTTAAGGACGAAACTTTGTCCAATATTCTGAAAGTAATGAATTTGAGTACGGACAGTTTGCAGATTCAGGTTGATTCACCGGCATTGGTAGAACGCAAATTGACTGTTGAATTCTCAGATGAATCTCCGGAAATGGTTGCCAACCTGATAGCCGGTGCACTCAATTTAAAATGTATCCGGCAGGGAAATATTTATAATCTGTCGGAATAACGCTCTTTAAAATTAAAAAAAAATGAAACCGGCTTATTACTATCTCTCCATTCTGTTCATGCTCTTTTTCGGATTTGATACGATGAGAGCAGATGGAGGAGATGTGTTGCAGCAAATAGTCCGGTTGCCTAAAACGAAAGCAACGGTATATTCACTGTTGGGGGATGTTTCCCGACAATCAGGATATATGTTTATTTATGATAGCAGAGTCGTAGACAATGACGCAATAGTGAGAGTAAAAGAAGGAAAGCGTACCATCCGCCAGGCTGTCTACGATATAATAGGAGATACTGACCTTGAATTTAAGGTTATCGGTACTCATATTCTGATAACTTCCCCTTCCGTCAAAAATCTCCGAATATCACAAGACTCTCTTCCGCTTCAACAAACCGTAAATTTAATCATTGCCGGCACTTTACTGGACAAGGAAACGGGAGTACCCATACCTTCCGCTACTGTCGGAGTCCGCGGAACATCCGTAGGCAGTATCACCAATCAGGACGGAGAATTCAAACTGTCCTTGCCGGATTCTTTAAGGCAAGCACCGGTTGCTTTTTCACATATAGGTTATATTTCACAGGATATAGAACTCTCTGCGCTGTCAGGTCGGCACAATGTACTTAGTCTCGAACCGAAAGTAGTCCCTTTGCAGGAAGTCGTCATTCGTAGAAGTGATCCCAAGAAGCTGCTGCGGGAAATGATAGAACGCAGGGAACGAAATTATTCGCATTCCCCCGTATATCTGACAACTTTCTACCGTGAATGCGTCCAGTTGAAGAATAAATTCCAGAATCTGTCTGAAGGCGTCTTTAAGGTCTATAAGACATTCTCTTCCTCTTTGCTACCTGATCAGGTGAAATTATTGAAGATGAGCCGGCTTAGTAATGTAGAAGTGAAGGACAGCCTGCTTGTGAAGGTAAAGTCCGGAATCCAGGCTTGCCTGCAAATGGATTTGATTAAAGATATGCCCGCATTTATGATTCCCGATATAGAGAATAACGCATATGTCTATACTTCGGAAGGAATGACATTCCTGGATAACCGCTTTGTGAATATTGTGCATTTTGAACAAAGGAAAGGCATCACCGAACCTCTATTCTGTGGCGAACTGTATCTTGATTCTGAAACGTGCGCTTTATTGCAAGCCCGTCTGGAAGTTCATCCTAAATATGTAAAAGATGCCGCCGGTATGTTCGTAGAAAGGCGTACGCGCAATATCCGGATGAATCCTCAAAAAGTAGTATATACTATTTCTTATAAACCGTGGCAGGGAACTTATTATATCCATCATATCCGCGGAGACCTTTATTTTAAGGTGAAACATAGGGGGATGCTGTTTGGGAGTCGTGACCTGCATATTTGGTTCGAGATGATTACCTGTAAAGTAGATACGGAACAAGTGACAGCCTTCCCCCGTATTGACAGGCTGTCCACCCGTACTATCTTCTCCGATACGAACTTCAAGTATGACGAGAATTTCTGGAAAGAGTTCAACGTCATTCCTTTGGAAGCTGAAATCAGCAAGCTGATAGAAAAAGTCTCTTTGAAGATAGAAGAAATAGGTGATTGATTTGTTTTGCCATTCAATGAGATTGCTGTAACTTTGCGTCCGGTTTAAAAGATTGTATGTTATGGAATTACCCAAAGACCCGATGATGCTGTTCAGCGTCGTCAATATGAAATTGAGAGACTGTTATTCTTCGCTTGATGAACTTTGTGAAGATATGGACGTGAATAAGGACGAACTGGTGAATCAGTTGAAAGCCGTAGGTTTTGAATATAGCGCGGAACATAATAAGTTCTGGTAAACGCTTTTTTGTACGTAGCTTATAAATAAACAATTTAAAGCGCTTCCGTGGTCTTTGATGAGGCTATGGAAGCGCTTTCTCCATTCATATATACTCTCTCTTTTCTCCTTTTCACGTTAATAAAAGCAAAAAGCGGAATCCCCTATTTAACTTCCCCACCTTTCTGCGTTCTAATAATCAAAGCTCAGAAAAAGAACAGATGATAAATGAGAATAAAATCCGGGAAGCTTGTACCTCGAATCGCGAACGGGGATTCAAGATGTTGATGGACGCTTTTCAGGAACCGATATATAATTATATCCGTAGACTGGTCGTATCTCATGAAGATGCGGAAGACGTACTTCAGGAAGTATTTATTCGCGTGTTCCGGCATTTGGAGCAGTTTCGCAGTGAAAGTTCTTTGAGTACCTGGATTTACCGGATTGCGACCAATGAAAGTCTGCGTCTGCTGAATGGGAGGAAAGAAGAAGGCACCATCGCTTCGGAAGAGATTCAGGAAGAACTGATGAGCAAATTGCAGGCTTCTGATTATATTGATTATGAAAACGGACTGGCGGTGAAGTTTCAGGAAGCCATTTTGAGTCTGCCGGAAAAGCAGCGGATCGTGTTCAACTTACGCTATTACGATGAACTCGAATACGAAGAGATAGCACGGATACTGGACAGTAAAGTGGATACACTGAAAGTGAACTACCATTATGCAAAAGATAAGATAAAGGAATATATATTAAATAGATAGGACGATGAAAAAGGATTTTGATTTCGACGATATTGGTAAACGGACACCTTACCGCACTCCTGACGGATTTTTCGAGGATGTTCAACGAAAGGTGATGGAACGTGCCGGAGTCAAACAGCAGCGTAAATCCCATATGAAGCTGATTGTTTCTACGGTAATTGCTTTAGCGGCCATGTTGACAGGACTTTTATTTGTTCCGTCTTTGCATCAGACAGATGAGACCAAATCACCTTCGAATGTACTGGCTGCCGACAGGAGCAATGGTACAGATGCGGACAAATGGATTAAGGAATTATCGGATGAGGAGTTGGAAGAGCTCGTCAGCTTCTCTGAAAACGATATATTTTTGAATTAAGTAACTCAATCAATTATTAAAAACGTGAAGATTATGAAGATGAAGTTTATTTATGTAATTTTGGCTACCCTTTTGATGGGAAGCCAGATGACCCTTTCTGCCCAAAATAAGGACAATAAAGAGAGAAAACAACGTCCTACGCAGGAACAGATGATGCAGATGCAAACCAGTCAGATGGTGAAAACACTGATGCTGGATGATGCAACAGCCGCCAAGTTTACTCCGGTTTACGAGAAATATCTGAAAGAACTGCGTGAATGTCGTATGATGAACCGTAAACCAAGAACTGAAAAGGCGCAGGGTACAGAAATGGAAGCAAAGAAGGAAGGTCAAAGACCGTCCATGACTGATGCGGAAATTGCAACGATGCTGAAAAATCAGTTTGCTCAAAGCCGTAAGATGCTGGATGTCCGTGAAAAGTATTACAATGAATTCAGCAAGATACTGTCCCAGAAGCAGATAATGAAGATTTATCAGCAGGAGAAAAGCAATGCGAATAAATTCAAAAAAGAATTTGACCGCAGAAAAGGACGGAAACCCGGACAAGGACACCATCATCAGGGACAGAAACCTCGTGCTCCGCGTCAAGGCTAAAAACAGAGATTAGGTTTATTTTATTAGAGTTTTATTTTACTAAATCAACACAATTTGAGCATAGGCAGTCATAAGTATTCTTTTCAGTACCGTTTGATTAGTTGTTATGTCTTCTTACTGATTAGTTTGGCTGTTTATGCGCAGTCCGGTGGAGAGCGTTTTGCCGGACGTGTTGTTGACTCAGAAACTTATGAGCCGGTACCGTTTGCTACGGTCCGGCTTTTGGCTCTACCGGATAGTGCAATGTTGGCGGGCGGGGCAACCGATGCACAGGGAAAATTCCAGTTAGCCGCCACTGCTCCTAAGAATAAGTCTTTGCTACTTCATGTCTCTTTTATCGGATACACTCCGGTTTATCGCGCTGTTTCACCTGTGGCAAATGGCAATAAGAATGCTTTAGGTGATATTTCTTTAAGCTCAGAAACAATCGCTTTGGATGAAACAGTTGTGGTAGGTCAGGCTCCTATGGCTGTGACCGAAGGAGATACAACCGTTTTTAATGCGTCTGCATATCGCACTCCCGAAGGTTCGATGCTGGAAGATTTAGTGAAACAACTTCCCGGTGGCGAGATTGATGCAGATGGAAAACTGCTGATTCACGGAAAAGAAGTGAAGAAGATACTGGTAGATGGGAAAGAGTTCTTTTCCGATGACCCGAAAGCGGCGCTCAAGAATCTTCCTGTAGAAATGATAGAGAAGCTGAAAGCATACGAACGTCAATCTGACTTGGCACGCCTTACCGGTATTGACGATGGGGAAGAAGAAATGATTCTCGACCTGTCGGTAAAGAAAAATATGAAATTAGGTTGGATGGAGAACTTTATGGGCGGATATGGTAGTAAAGCCCGTTATGAACTAGCCAATACCCTGAACCGCTTTCGGGACAACTCCCAACTGACAATTATCGGAAACCTGAACAATACGAATAATCAAGGCTTTTCCGAGATGCAGAGAGAATCCGCCAGTTCCAGCGGCAATCTGCGCACGCAAAAAGGGCTGACCACTTCCCGTTCCTTGGGTGTGAATGCTACTTATGACTGGCAGCGGGTCAAGTTCCGTTCGAATATCCAGTATGTAGGAACAGATCGTCTGGAAGACAGCTATACAACGGTCGATAATTTTCTTCGTCAAGACAAGTCCATCACTCAGAGCACCGGGCGCAACCGGCTGAAAAATGATAATCTGATAGCGAACGCATCTCTGGAATGGAAAATGGACTCTGTAACTACATTGATTTTCCGTCCCCAATACCGTACGGCAGTCAACGACAGAAGGAATGAAAGTTTTCAGCAAGGGTGGGGGAATGATGTCTTGCTCAATGAAAAAGAATCATCAGGAACGAATCATAACTCTTCCTATAATATGACGATGATGCTGCAACTTAGCCGGAAACTCAGCCGGATGGGAAGAAACGTAGCATTGAAAGTAGATTATGGCACGAATGCTTCTTCAATAGACAGACAGAATCTTTCTACTACACACTATTTTAAGAATAATACGGAAAAAGTCCAAAACCAAAGGATAGAAGACGACGTAGACGGTTACAACTATCGTTTACAGTTAGTCTATGTAGAACCATTACCCTGGTTGCACTTTCTTCAGTTCCGTTATAGCTATCAATATCGGGTGAACAACTCCGATCATTTTGTCTACAACTGGGATAAGGAACTGGAAGAATTTACTCCCGGCTATGATGAAGAAGCAAGCAACCAATTTGAAAATCAGTATAGCAACCACCTGTTTAACCTTGCTGTCCGCACTTCCCGGAAGAAATACAATTATAATATCGGTGCCGACTTCGAACCTCAGAAATCCGTGAGTCATTCCGTTCTGAAAAATGACCCGGAGAACCAGTTGAAAAGGACAGTCTTTAATTTTTCACCTACTGTCAACTTCCGCTATAAGTTCTCCAAACGTACTCGTTTGCAGATTGTATATCGGGGAAAGAGCCGCCAACCCAATATACGCGACCTTCAGCCCGTGACCGACCGTACCAACCCATTGAATATCCGTGTGGGGAATCCTTCTCTGAAGCCTTCTTATATCAACACGTTTACATTGAATTTCAATTCCTATAATACGAAACATCAACGGAATATAGTTGCTACCGCACTGGTAGAAAACACCATTAACAGTGTGACCAATCAAGTGACTTATGACAGCGAAACAGGAGTGCGGACCACTACTCCGCTCAATCTGAACGGTAACTGGCGGGCTTTGGGTTCTTTTTCTCTCAATACTCCTTTCAAAAACCGTAGCTGGATATTCCGCACGTATTCATACCTGCAATACAGAAATCAGAACGGATATAGCACAATAAACAAGGAAGACCCTGTAAAGAGTACTGTAAAGCATCTCACGGCGCGTCAACGCCTGCAATTAACCTACCGCACGAAACAAATCGAAATCAGTGCCCGTGCAGAATTGCTTTACAACAATTCCCATAATAATGTGAAAGAGACACGTACCGAAACGTACGACTACCGTTTCGGCACGGAAATGCAATATTACTTCCCGTGGAGGATAGAGCTATTCAGCGACCTTACTTATTTCCAACGTTCCGGCTATGGATACAGTGGCTATGCCCGCGAGAACTTTATGTGGAACTGCCAGTTGTCAAAAGCCTTCCTGAAACGGAAACAATTACTGCTCCGTTTCAAAATATATGATATCCTTCATCAGGACGTTTCGATGATACGTACGATTACTGCCACCGCCATTCGTGATACTGACTACAACGCGCTGGGTTCCTATTTCATGGTGCACGCTATTCTTCGTCTGAATATGATGGGACGATAATTTAAATTCCTGTTTGTTTGAAAACCACAACAGGGTTTTGATTGTTGTTGTCCTACGTGAAAACAATGAAAACCTTGCCGAATGTTTGATTTTGTCAATAAATTGAAGGATAAGGGCCGTTGGCGAATCTTTAAGTTGAAGTTGATTGATGCGCGGCTTTACTTTGTCAGTATCTTTGTGGGACTGCTGACAGGGCTTATTGCCGTGCCCTACCATTATCTATTACAGTTTTTCTTTAATCTTCGTCACGATTTCTTTGGTGCCCATTTGGAGTGGTATTGGTATATTCCCCTTTTTCTGTTGATGTGGGGGATTCTTATATTCGTCTCTTGGATGGTAAAGAAAATGCCTCTCATTACGGGCGGCGGGATTCCGCAGACGCGTGGAGTCATTAACGGACGGGTTGATTATAAACATCCTTTTCGGGAATTGATTGCCAAGTTCGTGGGGGGAATACTCGCATTAAGTACAGGATTATCTTTGGGGCGTGAAGGTCCTTCCGTACAGATAGGCTCGTATGTGGGATACTTGGTATCTAAATGGGGACGGGTACTTAGTGGTGAGCGGAAACAATTATTGGCTGCCGGTGCGGGTGCGGGATTGGCGGCTGCTTTTGCTGCGCCGTTGGCTTCGTCGCTGTTGGTTATCGAATCCATCGAACGGTTCGATGCGCCAAAAACGGCTATTACCACGCTTTTGGCAGGAGTAGTCGCCGGTGGGGTAGCTAGTTGGATTTTTCCCATGAATCCTTATTTTCATATAGATGCCATTGTACCGGGAATGACTTTTTGGGGACAGGTGAAACTGTTTCTTCTATTGGCTGCTGTGGTTTCTATTTTTGGGAAGTTTTTTTCTATCACCACCCTTCAGGTCAAACGTATCTATCCTGCCATTAAACATCCGGAATATGTGAAGATGCTCTATTTGCTTTTTATAGCCTTCCTTATTTCTATGGCAGAATTCAACCTGACCGGTGGGGGAGAACAATTCTTGCTTTCGCAGGCAATGCATCCGGATACACATATTCTCTGGATTGTCGGTATGATGCTATTACACTTGGTTTTTAGCATATTCTCTTTTTCTTCGGGCTTGCCGGGCGGTAATTTTATTCCTACATTGGTGACAGGAGGGCTTCTCGGACAAATCATAGCATTGATTATGGTGCAACAGGGACTTATCGCTCACGAGAATATCAGTTATATCATGTTGATTTGTATGTCCGCCTTTCTGGTGGCGGTAGTCCGTACCCCATTGACAGCTATCGTACTGATAACCGAGATAACAGGACATTTGGAAGTTTTCTATCCTTCTATCGTAGTTGGGGGATTAACTTATTATTTCACGGAAATGCTTCAAATAAAACCTCTCAATGTGACTTTATACGAGGACATGATTCATTCGCCCGCATTTAAAGAAGAAGCACGCTACACATTGTCGGTTGAAGTCATGAGCGGTTCTTATCTGGACGGGAAGATTGTAGACGAACTTCGTCTGCCGGAGCGATGCATAATCATCAATGTCCACCGTGACCGGAAAGACTGGATTCCTAAAGGACAGAAACTAATGCCCGGCGACCAGGTACAAATAGAAATGGATTCGCAAGATATAGAAAAATTGTATGAACCTTTAGTCAGTATGGCGAATATTTATTAAGTATCTATCTGATATCACTTATCTTCCTTTCGGGAGTGGCAGTGAAGGAGACTCGTAAATATTTGTGGGAAGGGAATCTGGATATGCATGGGAAATAAGTAGGATTCTAAAGCTTGGTGATTGTGATATAAAAAATGGCTGAAAGTGCAAACTACTTTCAGCCATTTTTTATATTGAGAGGATAAGAGTGGTTATTTCTTGTACCAATCCTTATTTGTGTTATTATTCTTTGCCCAGCCTATGAATTTCGGATAAAGTTCACTAATGGCAATACCTTCATTTTCTTTTGTTAGAAGCTTCTCCACATCACTCAGGTTGGCACCTTGCAGGAAAAATGCAAATGGATAGATTTTATCTTTATCGGATACATAGTAAATACCTTTAGCCGGATCCGAGCAATCATCCTCTGTATTGAAATATGTCATATCTGCTTTTGCAGTTGGTGCTTGCATAGGAATATGTATTTCTAAGCGAGTTCCGTTATTGCTAGGACGGAAAATGAAAGCATCTATTGAAGTTTCAGATGTTTTCTGACCTTTTTTATATTCAATAGTTACTTTGTACTGCGTTTTTGAGTTATCTTTCACTTTTTCTGTCAGTATGACAACATTGTTTTCGTGTACGAAATTAGTTAACTTAAACTTTGTATCATTACTTGTCTTGATAGAGTCTGTTATATTCTGATAGCTACCTAAGTCTTTTAAAGTAAATGCTAGTCCGTTGTTCAACATTGCCTGCCAATCGGCAGTATGGGGTTCTAGGGTGAATGATTCCTTTAGAATTTCATTATAAATATTGAATGTTTTTTCATAGGTATAAAGTACAACTACGTCATTCATGTCGTAATCATACGCCTTAGGCCAGTAATCCTCGAATGAATACACACCTGTCTTTTTGATGGTGGTGTTTGATTCCGGATCTACAGTCGGAACATTAGTAATTTTTGGATTTGCTTTTAGGGCAAACAGGACATCAGTGAAATTCTGGTCGTCTTTGTAATCCTCAAAGGTAATGGCAATGTTGCCTTTGCTATCTTTGAACATAGCAGTGCGAACTTTTCCAATACCTTCTGTTGAACAAGCATAATAAGGAAAGTCGAATTTGAAAGCAGAGAAGTACCTGTCCCAAGCATTTGTAGCGAGGACAAAGCCTATTTTATAGCCTTTCGGGAAATACTCTGTTCCTTCCGGGTAATCTTTATCGAAGTATTTCAACTGAACGGATTCTCCCTCGTTAATACCTCTTGGGTATGAATACACTCCGTATCCATTATTCCAACTGGTTTGAGTATTTGGGAATATTGTGTATATAGTTACATCATTTAGATTAGTTGGAACCTTGTCAGCTCTATAGTAATAGTATCCCAATGAACTATTCCAACAAGTCCATCCGGATAATGCGGTTAGTGCTACGGCTGTTTGGTCTTTTTCAATATATAAATCAGCTCCTGTACGGTATGCTTGCGGGCAGACAAAACTAGTAGAATTTTTCAAAACACTATTTATGGTAGTCTTCAGCTCTTTCATTTCTGATTTGCTTAATTTTAAGTCACCATTATATAGGTAGTTTATTTTCCCTGTTTCTGTGTCAAAAGAGCCTAGAGCATTATTCCATCCTAATGATTTAAATCGGTTGGCATTATATTGGGTGTTTTTTTTGCCTTGTGGCTCTGAAGCCCTTGTTCCAATTTGTTCATCAGTTTCGGAAAACTTTAATATTCCATTCTCTACTTTACCTTCTATTACAGGTTTTGTTGCAAATGGCGATGTGGAGACAATATATACTTCTGATACATAGGCAGGAAGGGACATTTTACCACTATACTTGCCTTGTTCATCTGTCCAAGCACCATCCAGTGGCTCGATGTTTTCGTCAATGGTTATAGTGTTGGATTCAGCTTCCTGTGGTTTTATCGGATTCTTGTCATATATATAAAAAGGAACGTGCGAATCGGCGTTCGAATAGTCTGCTTCTACTTGTACTACCTGTTTTGTAGAGAAATCTGATAGATTTGTTTCTTTTTCCGGAGCTTCCTGGTATAAGTCTTTATCACTGTCTACACAACCGCTTATACCCACTGCGATGACCATTGTGCATGCTAACCAAAACTTTTTCATATACGTTGCTTTTTTGTTTATGCGATTATTAAAATGTTTGTTTTGCAATAAAAATACCCATAAGCACTTTGAAGTCCAAAGGTTTACGGGTGCAAAAATACATATAATATTCAATATTATAACATAAAGTTGAATATATTTTCGTAAATGTGTTCTATAACTTGTATTTTCCGGTCTTTTACTCGACGCTTCTTAACCAGGCAATCTCTTCCGCCCACTTACTCTCATCCGGAGTTTCGAGTATTAGCGGCATATTGTCGAATCTTGAATCCTGCATTAATCTTTCAAAAAATGCTTTTCCAATCAGTCCTTCGCCGATACTGTCATGGCGGTCTACATGGGTGCCTAATGCTTTCTTTGAGTCATTCAAGTGCATGCCGCGTAGATAGTTGAATCCCACTTCCTTATCGAATTCGTCGAATACCTTATCGTAATCGTTCACTATATCATAACCTGCTGTATATGTATGGCAAGTATCAAGACAAACACCTACCCGGCTTTTGTCGTCCACCCGGTCAATAATATATTTAAGTTGCCAGAATTCGCTTCCCAGATTACTGCCTTGTCCGGCGGTATTCTCGATAACGGCTGTCACTCCTTTCGTCTTTTCCAAAGTGATGTTGATACTTTCTGCAATAAGTGTCAGGCAATCTTCTATTGATATTTTATTGAGAGAGCTGCCGGGGTGGAAATTTAGAAGTTTCAATCCGAGTTGTTCGCAACGTTGCATTTCATTCAGAAAAGCGGCACGGCTTTTATTAAGACCTTCTTCTTCGGGGTGTCCCAAATTAATAAGGTAACTGTCATGGGGCAGGATATATTCCGGCTGGAAACCGAACTTCTCACAATTCTCTTTGAAAAGACTGATACTTTCTTCTGTTAACGGTTTGCTTACCCATTGGCGTTGGTTCTTGGTAAATAGTGCAAAAGCATTTGCTCCTATTTCATGTGCATTGGTGGGGGCGTATTCTACGCCACCGGATGCGCTTACGTGTGCTCCGATATACTTCATCTGTTGTTCTTTTTTATTCTTAGTCTGCAAATATAACATTTTTATATGAACTAATGTTTGAATAAGCCATTGAGGTAGGATATTAAAAATCACTTTTTACCTTTCACAAATTTCACAGACTCGTAAGTTGTAGTATGACAGATGTTTACTGTGATTAAAAGTCCTCTTTTTTATCTTTCACATCTTTCACACTGTTCACACTCACAAAGAAAGAAGCCCCAGCTAAAACCAAAGCTTTGGTGTTCCGTGATATGTGAGGGTACAAGAAAACGAATACGACTGAATACCGGATTGAAATAGTTAGCATAATATTGGCCGAATGGTAAGCATTCGGCCTTGTGCGTGTTTCTTTCCAAGCTATAATAAAGCCAAAAGCC
>CAQOGY010000029.1 GCA_948847595.1 uncultured Bacteroides sp. | reverse complement strand
TGATGTTATAATTCTTGTATATATTGGCATATTTGGTATTTTAATATTGATAATGTGTTTCGGCTAACCGAATTTAAGCGGTTTGCCGATTGTTATATACCTCTCATATTACATAATTCTTTCTGTTAAACATCCAGCAAGGAAATTCCCAATTATTCCTGCTCTGCTTTTGCATTTGTACAATAAGCCCTTGTGCTTCATTCCTTACTTTTTCAGATTTATCATTTATCAAAAACTCGAAATCTTTAATTGAAGGAAAATATAAAGAAGACAAACCATTCAATCCCCAAAATCTTACTTGTGTAGTCTTATGTTTAAGACACTTCAAAAAATAAGGTTTAATGCGTAAGTCCGGTAAATGGCGAATACAAATAAAATATAATGTCGCTGTTAGTTCCTCGTAAACTTTGGAGTCGGTCTCTTTCTCAGCAGCCGCCAATAAAAGTTCAATCGTATGAGGATGGGAAAGATAGTTATCCCACTTCCTTGTTAATGTACGTGCTTCAGCATTGATTTTTCTCAATGCAAGAATCCGAGTCTTTGCATCTTCGCTTTGTATGCTCTCCAGATATTCTTTTTGTTTTTTATTCAATGCGGGACATGGTACATTTTGATAGAACTTGTCTTGACTTATTTCGTCCAAATCCATTACAAAACCTTTTATGAGCAATTTCTCTGCTTCATCTAATGATATAAGCAGTGGTTTATTGTCTTTCTCGTAATCATTTTGATTTCCTGCAATTTCAGCAAACAAGGAACATAACTGTAACAGCGCATTTTGTTCCTTTGAATATGCACAGAACATTCCTGCTTCGCTATCGAATTGAATGTTTTCAATTCGATGCTTCTTTACTAATTTCCTTGCTAATCGCTCAACGCTATATCCACCACATCCTTTATCTCCAAAATAGTCATCCAATAAATGAAATTCAGAAAGAATTATGCTGAATCTATCATCATGTTCTACTAATATACAAGGCCAATATTTGTTTTCTGCATTATTCATTTTTATTATTTTATGGTATATAATGGGGTGTAGATAACCTATCGTTAAAGAGGTTATCTACTTGTTACCAATGATTTGATTTTCATAAGCATCTGTACATTCCAACAATCTTCTTATACAATTCAGTATTATAGGAGAAACATCTATTTTGTATGAAATAGTTTCATTTTTATCTGTTTGAAAATATAACAGACTTCCTTGGAAAAAGTACGTTTTTATTTTACATAACTTATTCATCATAGGCATTCGTACATATAGAGTATTATCTTTATTGTAGACTGATACAGAAGCTAACATTTTGTAGTCAATACTTTTTTTATAGAAATCCATTCTATAAATAGTATCACCTTCAAAGATTATAGAAAAGTTATCTAAATCTTTATCTCTGTCAATTGGTAAATTTTGGTTTTCAGTTTCTTGAAAGAAGTTAATCAATACATTTCCAACCTTACTTGAAGAATAGAAACAACAGTGTTTAACCTTATCTCTATAATTTGTATCAAATTCGATGCTTCCAGCATTCAATTCAATATTGATTATAGGCTTAAACTTAGAATTTCCTTCTGGATTTTGATTGATTTCAAATTTATTTGTATTGAAGTTAAATCCTAAAGTTTCATTTGTGGAAATGCACAAGATGCCACCCTTAGGATTGTATTTAAAGGTTGAAAGCTTATTCGTTTTATTTTTCATGACTCAATTTATTCTTATTGGTAACGAGTTACTAACAGCGAAACATAACAGTCCGCTGTTAGCAACTCCAAATTTTATAATGTTTCTTCCGTCAAAATATCATCCAACGGACTTTTAATTTTACTTTTATAAGTGTCTGCTATATGAACATATAACTCTGTGGTTTTAATATTGTTATGTTCCAGTAGCTCTTGAACGATTTTTAAATCCGTTCCTTGCTCTATCAGGTGGGTAGCGAACGAATGTTGAAACAGGTGCGGGTACACCTGTACCGTATGGTCGCTGTATCGCATCTGTTTCAGTTTCTCCAAGAATCTTATGTCATCACCGCCGAATTTCACTTCTACATCTTTCTTTCGCCTTCGTGTCGAAAAATCAAGCGTTATTTTCTCTCTTTCTTGATGTGTTATCATGTGATTGTATTACTGTATTTATATAAATAAAATTATATATACCTGTATAACAGTATATTATGTATATTGAATATGAAATAAGATATATATATTGCCATAAAAATACATCTTTATCATTATGTGAGCAACTAAACGCAATCTTTTTTTCTCTTTTCCCCTCAAATCTGTTTTATAGCAGAAATTAAGTGGCTTATATTTATTTTTTCTACTTTTGCGTGCAATAGTATAAATCAACATGGAAGAACCAAAGAAAAAACGCAACCGCCGCACCCGTGCCGAACTCGAAGCGGGTGTATTTGATGCCGTCCGCCAGTTGGCAAGTGAAAAAGGTCTGGCTCAAATCACCTTTACGGATATTATGCAAAGGGCAGGCATCCAAATGTCCGTCCTGCTCAAAAATTACAAGAGCATAGATCGGGTACTGGATAAGTACGCCTACATTTCCGACTACTGGCTGCACGACCTGTTCGACGAAGAACACCCCACCGACAAAGCCGGTGAGGACATACTGAAAAGAAACTTGAAATCATTGGCAGTCTATCTCTATGACAACATAGATATGCAGCACCTGTTGGTGTGGGAGCTCGAAGCCGACAATCCCACCACCCGCCGCATCGCCCGAAGTCGTGAGAAACATTACCGCACAGCGATAGATGAACTGAAACATTTGTTCGAGGGTACAGGCATCCCTGCTGACATCATAGCCGGACTGCTCACCGCCGGAACATACTACCTGATACTGCACCGTCGCCGTTCTACCTTTTGGGGAGTGGACTATCAGCGCATGGAGAACCGGGAGCGGCTATACGCTGCGCTCGACTATCTTTGCGAATTGGTGTTCTCCGCACTCAAAGAGCATAACAAGACTGTTGAGATAGCCCGCAACTTCAAACAGAAAGGGATAGACATCGCCACCATTGCCGAGTGCACCGATCTTCCTGCCGATGTCATTAAGCGGCTATAAACCCATACAATTCCCAGCACCCTCATGAATGGCAGGTGCAAGGTGCGTGTATATCTATATATATGCACACCTTGTACCTGTGACCTGTTACCTATCTTTCTACTCTTTACGTATTGATAATTAGTTAATTAAACTTCTCCCGTAGTTTTTTATAGAAAAAAATCTCTTTTAGGTGTCATTAGTTTCAATTAGTTCTACGTATTAAGATAAACAATTGATTACTATGATGGAAAATCCAGACCAAAATTCAGACTATGCATTGCGTGCGATACAAGAACCGCGACTAAGGGAGACGGAAGAGTTCAGCCAGTGGATTAGCGTCCCTGAAAACAAGGAACTATTTCTCGACTTGATGGCTTGCAAGGAAGCTGTGATGCGTGAAAGTCTGGATAGGAGACGAAAGGTAAAAACGAGAATGCGTATTTGGGTAGCGGCTTCTGCTGTGGCTGCCGCTTTGGTTCTGGCCTTTCTTATACCTTCTTTACTTCCTTCTCTCTCTGTGAAAAAAGAGCAACCGGTACGATTCTTTGCTGCAACTGCCAGTGGAGAACACGTGGTGTTGCAAATGGATGGTCATAATGAACAACAACTGTTGGAAGACAGTGTGATGGACATCAAAGAATGGAAAACATTGACGCCGGATACCACCTGTTGCCAAACGTTGACTACACCACGTGGAAAAAGTTTCTTACTGGTACTGTCCGACGGGACTAAAGTGTGGATAAATGCTGAAAGTAGCCTGCGCTATCCTGTGGCATTCAACGGAAAGGAACGTAGGGTAGAACTGAAGGGTGAAGCCTGCTTTGAAGTGGCAAAGGATGAAAAATGTCCCTTTATCGTAAGTGCCGACGGCATGGATACCCATGTGCTGGGTACTAAATTCAATGTACGTTCATACACAACAGAAGACCGCCACGTGACGTTGGTGCAGGGAAAAGTGCAGGTGACCAACAGGAACAGCCTTACTTCCGTAGTGCTTCAACCCGGACAGGACTTGACTTATACGGAAACCGGAGAAGAGAAAATATCGAATGTCAATATAGCTACTTATACAGCTTGGACAGAAGGAATGTTTTATTTTGAAGACGCATCGCTAGAAGAAATCATGGGTTATCTGGGCAGATGGTACAATGTGAACATCGACTTTGAACGGGTGGAGCTATACGATATCCGCCTGAACTTCTGGGCGAACCGCAACGCTCATCCGGAAGAGGCGGTGGAACTGCTGAACAAACTGGAAAAAGTACGTGTAGATTATCAGGACGGTACTATCACGATTAAACATATATAACTTTACAAATACAACTCTTATGAAAAAGCAACAAATTACATTGTCTCGCAAAAAGGCAATGAGAAAGGTCGTATGGATGAAAGCCGCCTTCTTATTGCTGATGTTTGTAATTGCCCTGCATGGACGGGCACAAAATACGGACAGCAAATTGATTTCTTTGGAACTAAAGGAAGCGCCACTGGGAGAGGCTTTGAAGCAGTTCAGCAATGTGTCCGGTTATAAGGTGAATTTTCCTAGTGCAGATGTCAGCGCATATCGGGTAAGTGTCAGTATACGCCAGTTGGCTCCTTTGCCGGCACTTCAGAAAATACTGGAAGGGAAACCTTTTGAATATGAGGTGAAACAACATTTTATCACTGTCCGTAGAGTGAAGCCTGTATCGACTACTCGTAAAGTCAGGAACATCGAAGGGCGGGTAGTGGATGAAAAAGGGGATCCGCTGCCGGGTGCGAATATCCGGGGAATCGACAGCCCGTTTGGAGCTATTTCCGATATCAAAGGAAATTTCACCTGTAAAGTGATGGAAGAAACCCACACACTGGAAGTTTCTTTTGTCGGTATGCAAACTGAAAAGGTATCTATTAAAGGGCGTACTCATGTCAATGTGATTATGCATGAAGATAAACAGCAATTGGGAGATGTTGTAGTGACGGGGTATCAGCGTATCAGTCGCGAACGTTCTACCGCCTCTTTCGGCTTCATAGATTCCGAACAACTGACAAGGCAGATGCATAGTGACTTGGCTTCTTCTCTGGAAGGACAAATAGCCGGCCTGCGTATGGATATCAATCCGAATAACGGGGATATGAGCCCTATCCTTCGCGGTAGAGGTACGTTCTCGGATGATGTAGGCTCACATCCGCTAATCGTAGTGGATGATATGCCGACCGACTTGACCCTGAGTGAGATAAATCCCTATAATGTAGAGAGTATTACTGTCTTGAAGGATGCGGCGGCAGCCAGTATTTATGGTGCTTTGGCTGCAAACGGCATTATTGTGGTAGTTACCAAACAGGCCAAAGAAGAGGGTGCGCATGTGAATATCAATGCTGATTGGTTCATCACCAGCAAACCGAATTTCAATAGTTTGAATCTGGCTTCTACAAGTGATATTATTGATTATCAAACAGCTGTGTTTGATGCGAATGTAGCCGAATCAGGCAGTGCATCCGGTTTTTTGTCCACTTATAAATCAGGTTACTATAATCCGTTGTTCCAACTTTATCTGGATCGGGAGAATGGTACACTAAATAATAGTGAAGTCGAAGCCACATTGAATCAGTGGCGTAATAATGACTATTATAAAGAATATCGTGACAATGCCTGGCGCACGGCTGTAACTCAGCGTTATAATGTGTCCGTATCGCAGAAAGTCGGAAAAAACAATCACTTCCTTTCGTTCAATTATGAAAATGACAAGGGGCGTACGATAAATGATAAAAGGAATAAATTCTCCTTGTATTATAAGTCGAACTATGCCATCACCAGTTGGTTGAATGTGAATGCCGGGGTGGATGCCCGTCTGGGAAGTAGCGATACACCGAATACCCTGTTTACCAGTTACACTATGCAACAACGTTATGAAAGAATAATGGATGCCGATGGTAACCGTTATAATTCTCCTTATGTGAATGTAAGCGGATATTCGGGTGGAGCTTACAATGGCAGTGTCGTGAGCAAGGCGGAAGGTGTTTCACCTTATAAAACATTTGGTTTCAATGTGCTTGACGCATTGGGTGAAAGCGGTACCAAATCACGCAATGTCAGCATCCGCCCGTTTGTCAGCTTGCAGGCACGATTCCTGAAGATGTTTAAATATAACTTCATGTATCAATATGAATGGAATCATAGCAAGAGTGAAGTGTTTGATGCGGAAGACTCCTATCTGATGCGTATGACGTACAACTCTATGATTGATACAAATGGAAATTCGGCAATGTCGAAAGGCGGACGGTTCTATCAGAATGAGGTGAGCAGTAACCGTTATACGGTACGTAATCAGATAGACTTTGACAAAAGTTGGAAGAATCATACAGTGACCGCCATTGCCGGACTTGAATTCAGGGAAAATAAGATTCCGAAACCTACACGGCAATTAATGTATGGATACGATCCTCAGACACTGACTTCTGATATTATAGATTGGCAAGCATATCGTGACGGTGTAGGAACCAGTGCTCTTACCGGTAGTACGATCACTTTAAGTGGTCTGCCGGCTACATTGCAAGAATCACGCCATCGTTATGCATCTTTTTATGCCAATGCAAGCTATTCTTATCTGTCCCGTTATAATGTATCCGGAAGTATCCGCTGGGATCAGGCGGACTTGTTCGGACTTGATATCCGTAACCAGCGTCATCCCCTGTGGTCTGTCGGTGCGTCCTGGATTATGTCGGAAGAGTCATTTATGAAAGATATTGTTTGGCTCGACTTCCTGAAAGCACGTATGACCTATGGTATCAACGGTAATGTGGATCAGAGTTCGACTACCTATTTTGTAGTAAAGCAGAAGACCCAGAGCAATCCGATCAAGACGACTTACCTGACTTATGATGATGATGATCTTCCGAACCCGAAACTCCGTTGGGAGAAAACAGCCACTTATAATGTGGGACTGGATTTCCGTCTTTTCAATAATTTGGTCAATGGTAGCTTGGAGTATTATAACCGCCACTCATCTGATTTGCTTGTACGCCGCTACATGGATCCTACATTGGGGGCTAAATCACGTGTAGTGAACAACGGTGAGATGCGCAACCGGGGTGTAGAATTTTCTCTTACTGCCAATCTCATCAGGAAGAAGGATTGGAACTTTGCTGTTGACTTCAACTTTGCCCATAACAAGAACAAGATGTTAAAGGTGGATCATAGTGATTCGGACACTTCGACAAGTTTCATTATGAGCCCGCGGAATTACTTTATGGAAGGAACCAGTTATAATACGCTTTGGGCTTACCGTATAGACCGTATTGAAAACGGATATCCGATAGCGGTGGACAAGGACGGAAACGACTTGGTGACGTTCAACGAGGATGGTACGGTTGCCAATATTACTACCGGGTCGTCACTGAAAGGTACTGAGAATCTTGTAAATCTTGGTTCGCTGACTCCGAAATTCAATGGAGCAGTATCCTTGAGACTTAGCTACAAGGGAGTTGCCTTGAATGCTTTCTTTGTATATGCAGGCGGTAACAAACTGCGTAACAGTGTGGTAAGTATGAGTGACCAGGTGGGAAGCCAGACGTTGAAAGACATAACCAACCGTTGGAGTGCAGATGCACCGGATGCAAATGTACGTATGTATATTGATATGCCCACAAAGGTTAAAACTTACGCAAGCACTTTCCAGGACTGGTGGCAATATGGTGATATTAATGTGAAAGATGCAGGTTATGTGAAATTGCGTAGCTTGAGTCTGGGGTATAGTTTGCCGTCCGGTATCTGCCGTCAAATCCGGCTTAATTCATTGAATTTGAAGTTGCAAGTGAACAACCTGTTTACCTGGTGTAAGGCAGGAAGCGACATTGACCCGGAAAGCTACGGATTGAACAGCGGCACACGCGGCATGGCTTCACCCAAGACTTATTCTATCGGATTATCAACAAGTTTCTAATTATTAAAAAGAATATAGGATATGCGTAAATTACTTTATATATTGCCGGTTCTGCTTATCTTGGGATTTGCGGCTTGCGAGAATTACGTGGATATTACTCCCACAGGAAAGAAGACTGTGGACTCTACCGAGACTTATTATGAATTGGTGGCTTTGCCGAACCGGAGTTATTATCCGTCGTCTTTTGCTTTGTTGAGTGATAATGTCTGGTCAAAAGAATCGAATATTATCGGCAAGGAATATCTTTCCTCTGATGGAATCAATATGACTTTTAATGAGGATGCCGACCGTAAAGAATTAAGTGATAATAATCTGTATGCAAACTGTTATCAATACATCTTACGTTCTAACATCGTGATTTCATTGGTAGATCATAGTACAGGTGACAAGGATGTGAAGGAACTGGCTAAAGCGGAAGCAAAAATCATGCGTGCGTGGGATCATTTTATTCTGGTGAATACATTCGCTAAAGCCTACAATCCGGAGACGGCCGCCACTGACGGTGGTATTGCTATTGTCAGCGAATATGACTTGGAAGCGACTCCTACCAAAGCTACTGTTGCCCAAGTCTATGACTTTATCATCAAGGATATCGAGGATGCGTTACCTTATCTGCAGGAAGAACCGGTGAATGTATATCATCCGTCGAAAGCATTCGGCTATGCATTGGCGGCACGCGTTTACCTGTTCCACCGTGACTGGAAAAAGGCTAAGGATGCGGCGGAGGAATCTTTGAAACTGAACAATGCCTTGATAGATTATATAGCTTTGGATGCCGTCGGGGGGCCGACTAAGGTTTCAACTTATGCCAAAGGTGGCAACCCGGAAGTGTTGAATTATGCTTATATGGGTAGCACCTCGGACAATCCGGCTTATACCTATGGTATGATTAGCCCGGAACTGGTACAGCTTTTCGGAGATAATGACGAGCGTTTGAACCTGTTCTTCAAAACGACCGGCAATCTTGAGTATTACTTTGACGAGGGTTCCGGAGCTGCTTTATGGAACACTGCCCTTACCTATTCTAAGTTTCAATACATGGCTGTAGGTATGCGTACTGCCGAAGTTTATTTGATTTTGGCAGAAGCTAATGCACGGTTAAATGATTTATCCGGGGCTGTCAAAGTGCTGAACCTGTTGCGTGAGAAACGCATTAAGGGGAGCGAAGCGGTATTGCCGGAACCGGCTACACAACGTGAGATGATGCAGGAAATCATCAATGAGCGTCGTAAAGAACTGCTCTTCGGATTCAGCCGGTTCTGGGATTTGAAACGGTTCAATACGGAAGCAGACTATGCGAAGACGATTACCCGCACTTTTCCGTTGGTTACCACAGATGTGGAGCAGAAAACATATACGTTGAAACCGGATTCACGTTTGTATATCATTCCGTTCCCGGTGGCTGCCCGTGAAAAGAATCCGAATCTGACACTGAATACTAACGAATAAAATAAATCAGGAAAACAATGCAAAAGATTTTGATGATAATTGTATTGGTGCTTTGGGCGTTGCAAGGAGCCGAAGTACAGGCTAGCGGTACCAGTCTGCCGGAATTTGGGAAGAAGAGTCTGGTAGTCCGTGAAGATACAGTTAAGAAAGACACTGTCAAGAAAGAGACAGCTTACGAGAAACTGCTGAAAGATGGAGGTAGTGAATGTGAGGGTATGTTTACAGTACGCCATATCAAGGATGACTGGTATTTTGAAGTACCGGATTCTTTGATGGGACGGTTATTGTTGGTCGTTACCCGTTTTAAAGCCGTGCCGCAGGGTTTCAAGATGATTAGTGGTGAAGAGGTGAACCGGAGTGTGGTTTATTGGGAACAGCATAATGGCAAGACTCTCTTTCTGCGTGAGTATGTACAATCACAGTTTGGCCGTCCGGGTGATAAGATAGCTGAGGCTTTGAAGCAATCGACCGTAGATCCGGTAATTGGCAAATTCGATGTTATCGGTAGGAATCCGGAAACCCAGGCACAGCTCATTAATGTATCCAAGTTTCTTCTGGGGGATAACAAGACGTGTGGCTTTACATCAAGTGACCGTTCCATTCTGGGTATCGGCTCATTAGTACAGGACCGTACATTTATGGATACCATCAAGACTTATCCTATTAATGTAGAGGTGACCACCTTGCGTACTTACAATATTACTTCCGGCAAGTTGCCGGCGGCAGCGACGGGTTCGGTGACTGTGAAATTGAATACCAGCATGGTAATGTTGCCTAAAGAACCCATGCAGCCACGACTGGCGGATGAACGGGTAGGATTCTTCCAGAATCCGGTAACTGAATTTTCGGACGACCAGCAGGTTACTGTGCGTGGAGCTATCATTCAACGTTATCGGTTGGAGCCGAAAGACCCGGAACGTTATCGCCGGGGACAACTTACCGAGCCGAAACGCCCTATTGTATATTACATAGACCCTGCAACACCGAAGAAATGGATACCTTATCTTAAAGCGGGTGTGAAAGACTGGAATGTAGCATTCGAAGCAGCCGGATTCAAAAATGCCATCATGGCTAAAGAATGGCCGGACGATCCTACTATGAGTTTGGATGACGCACGTTATAGCGTGTTGCGCTATCTGCCTTCGGAAAATGAGAATGCTTATGGGCCGCGTATTGTAGACCCTCGTAGCGGAGAAATCATGGAGAGCCATATCTGTTGGTATCACAACGTGATGAACTTGCTTAAAAAGTGGTATATGGTACAGTGCGGGCCTTTGGATAAACGCGCGCAGACAATGAACTTTGATGATGAATTGATGGGTACGTTGATTCAGTTCGTTTCCTCACATGAGGTAGGGCATACCCTCGGTTTGCGTCACAACATGGCGGCAAGTTCGGCTACGCCGGTAGAAAAGTTGCGTGACAAGGCTTGGGTGGAAGCCAATGGTCACACGGTGTCGATAATGGATTATGCGCGGTTTAACTATGTGGCGCAGCCTGAGGATAAGATTTCCGGGAAAGGACTTTTCCCTCGTATTGGCGACTATGATAAATGGGCGATAAAATGGGGTTACCAGTATCGTCCCGAATTTAAAGACCCTTTTAAGGAGAAAGCGGCATTGCGTGCCGAAGTCACGAAGAAACTCCGGAGCGATCGTCGCATGTTGTTTATTGGTGATGAGGGAAAAGGTGCTGACCCGCGCAGCCAAAGTGAGGATTTGGGCGACAATAACATGAAGGCGAATGAATATGGCATAAAGAACCTGAAAAGGGTGATGGAAAATATAATGACTTGGACAGCGCAGCCTGACGGCCAGTATGACGACCTGAATACGATTTATAAATCAGTTCGTGCCCAACATATGAAATACACTATGCATGTACAGAGAAACTTGGGTGGCCGTTATACCAATAATCTGCCGGGGATGAAACCTCATGATTATCTGCCGCGCAGTGTGCAGAAAGAGGCGATAGAGTGGTTTGGACGCAATCTGTTCGAGGCTCCGCTCTGGCTCTATCCGGATAAAGTGGTGAGTTGCACGGGAGTCAAACCTATGGATGAAATTCGTGACCGCCAAAATTCCTTAGTCGCTTTATTGCTTGCGCCGGGAATGTTGTATAATATCTATTCGAGTTCTTTGTGTGGTTCGGAACCGTATCCGCTTGATGAATATCTGAATGATGTGTTCACTGCGATATGGAAACCTTTGAACACTTCCAATGAGTTGGAAAATAATCTCCGTCGCCAGTTGCAACGGTCTTATCTGACATTTATCGGACGCATGATGAATCCCGAAAGCAAAGATATCGCTAATGCGAATGCGACATTCAGCCGTTCTGATATCCTGCTCTTTGTGGAAACACATTTTGATAAGGTGGAGGAATATGTGAAAAGACAGCTTGCCGTTTGCAAGGAAGGTGATTTGAATTATCGTCATTATGCAGCTTTGCTGCGGGATATTAAAAAGACAAAAGAAGCATATTATGGTAAAAATGCCGATATATCTGCTTCAACAGAGGGCTTATAAAACAAAACGCAAAACTAGGACCGATTTTTATGCATTAAATTCTCTCTCTTTTTTTTAATAAACTCGCTTTTCCCTTCGGGGAAAGGTGAGTTTGTTTTTTATATACATGCTTCCTGTATTTTACTGATTTACTGAAAGAATCATCATTTGGGGATTTTGATAACTATTCATTCTCCAATGAACTTTGTGGAGAAACAAAATGTTGTATATGTAAAAAGAAGAAAGGAGATTTATAAGAATGAAAAAGATAGTATTGCTTCGTCATGGAGAAAGTGTCTGGAACAAGGAAAACCGTTTTACCGGTTGGACAGATGTAGACTTGACTGAAAAAGGAGTTGCCGAAGCTGAGAAAGCCGGCGTGACACTGAAAGAATATGGATTCAATTTCGATAAAGCCTATACCTCTTATCTGAAAAGAGCCGTAAAGACGCTGAACTGTGTACTGGACAAGATGGACTTGGACTGGATTCCTGTGGAGAAAAACTGGCGTCTCAATGAAAAGCATTATGGCGAGTTGCAAGGATTGAATAAAGCGGAAACCGCAGAGAAATATGGTGAAGAACAAGTGCTCGTCTGGCGTCGTAGCTACGATATAGCTCCCAATCCGCTTTCAGAAAAAGACCTGCGAAATCCCCGTTTTGATTACCGCTATCACGAAGTGCCCGATGCTGAACTCCCCCGTACCGAATCATTAAAAGATACCATCGAACGTATTATGCCTTATTGGGAATCGGATATATTTCCGAGCCTGAAGACAGCCCACACCTTATTGGTCGTGGCTCACGGCAATAGTTTGAGAGGTATTATCAAGCACTTGAAGCATATTTCGGATGAAGATATTATAAAACTGAACCTGCCTACTGCCGTGCCTTACGTGTTCGAGTTTGATGAAAACCTGAACGTGGCTAATGATTATTTCCTCGGAAATCCGGAGGAAATAAAGAAACTGATGGATGCAGTAGCCAATCAGGGAAAGAAAAAATAGAATAATAACACATTAAAAATTAAAGTTATGAGTAAAATAGTTGAATTACTAAGAGATAAAGCCAATTATTATCTGGATCACACTTGCGAAACCATTGACAAGTCATTGATTCATATTCCGTCTCCCGATACGATAGACAAGGTATGGATTGATTCCGACCGGAACATACGCGTATTGAACAGCCTGCAAACCCTGTTGGGACATGGACGACTGGCAAATACCGGTTATGTATCCATACTTCCTGTCGATCAGGATATCGAGCACACTGCCGGAGCATCGTTTGCCCCGAACCCTATTTATTTCGACCCGGAGAATATTGTGAAACTGGCTATTGAAGGAGGTTGTAACGGTGTAGCTTCCACATTCGGTATCCTTGGTTCCGTGGCACGTAAATATGCCCATAAGATACCTTTCATTGTGAAACTGAACCACAATGAATTACTTTCTTATCCGAACAGTTTCGATCAGGTATTGTTCGGTACAGTCAAGGAAGCATGGAATATGGGAGCGGTAGCCGTAGGGGCAACCATCTATTTCGGTTCGGAACAGAGCCGCCGACAGTTGGTAGAGATTGCCGAGGCTTTTGAATATGCGCACGAACTCGGTATGGCAACCATACTTTGGTGTTATCTGCGTAACAATGATTTCAAGAAAGGTGCTGTGGATTATCATTCCGCCGCCGACCTCACCGGACAGGCCGACCGTTTGGGTGTCACTATCAAAGCGGACATTGTAAAACAGAAACTTCCTACTAATAATGGTGGGTTCAAAGCCATCGGCTTCGGTAAGATTGATGAACGTATGTACACCGAACTAAGTTCCGAACACCCGATTGACCTTTGCCGCTATCAGGTAGCCAACGGCTATATGGGACGTGTAGGATTGATTAATTCCGGTGGAGAATCTCATGGAGAATCAGACTTGCGTGATGCTGTCATTACTGCCGTAGTCAATAAACGTGCCGGTGGTATGGGATTGATTAGCGGACGTAAGGCTTTCCAAAAACCGATGAATGAAGGTGTGGAATTATTGAATACCATTCAGGATGTATATCTTGACCCGGAAATAACAATTGCTTAATCGCGGAAGAATGGAAATTAATTATTATCTTTGACTATTAGATAGTTAACCATTAAAAATTAGAAGTATGAAGTTTTTTATTGACACGGCCAATTTGGAGCAGATTCAAGAGGCATATGACCTCGGAGTACTTGACGGAGTGACTACCAATCCTTCGTTGATGGCGAAAGAAGGTATCAAGGGTATGCAAAACCAGCGTGAACATTATGTCAAGATATGCAAGATTGTCAATGGCGACGTGAGTGCCGAAGTGATAGCGACCGATTATGAGGGTATGATTCGCGAAGGCGAGGAACTTGCTGCGCTCGACCCGCATATCGTGGTGAAAGTGCCTTGTATTGCCGATGGTATCAAAGCTATCAAGCATTTCACGGAGAAAGGGATTCGTACAAACTGTACATTGGTCTTTTCCGTAGGGCAGGCATTATTGGCCGCTAAAGCCGGAGCTACTTATGTTTCACCTTTTGTGGGACGCTTGGATGATATTTGCGAAGATGGGGTAGGACTTGTTGGCGATATTGTACGTATGTATCGTACGTATGATTACAAGGCTCAAGTACTGGCTGCCTCTATCCGTAATACCAAACATATCATCGAATGTGTGGAAGTAGGAGCAGACGTGGCTACTTGTCCGTTGAGTGCTATCAAGGGATTGCTCAATCATCCGTTGACGGATTCGGGATTAAAGAAATTCCTGGAGGACTACAAGAAAGTGAATGGCTGAATGTAAGTGAGATGCGATTATATGTGATAAACGGTGGACATCAGGCAGGTTATGACTGCGTAGTGTTCACCGTTTTTCTTTATCTTTTTTAGTAGTAAAAGCTGTTATTCGCTCTTTTTTTCCTGTTTCCGTTTTTCCTTGTACTGTGTCGGCGTATCTCCCGTATATTGCTTGAAAGCCGTACTGAAATAGCGCGAAGTCGTGAATCCCACTTTCTCCGCGATTTCCGTGAATGACATTTCCGTGCCCGTGATTAACGTAATCGCTTTTTCCATCCGGAATTTATTGATATAATCATTGGCTCCCATATCAGTCAGCGCTTTCAGCTTGTTATAAAGCGAAGCCCGGCTCATTCCTATCTCTTTACAGATAAAAGTGACATCTAAACTACTGCTGTCCAGATTCTCCTGAATAATCTGATTCAGTTTCAACAGGAATGTTTCGTCTGCCTGACTGAACGTACTTTCTTCCACTGCGGGGATTAATCCTGCGTTCAGGTACCTTTTCTTGGTAGACTCCCGGTTTTTCAAACGGTTGCGGACTATTTCCATCAGCATCTCTATTTCGAAAGGCTTTGTCAGATAGCCGTCCGCTCCATTCTTGTAACCGCTCAACTGGCTTTGTTTATCATCTCTTGCCGTCAGCAGAATGATGGGAATATGGCTGATAGTAATATCTTCCTTCATGTTCTTGCAAAGTTCGTATCCGTTCATTCGCGGCATCATCACGTCACTGACAATGATATCCGGAGCATGATTCTTAATAAGTTGCAGCGCTTCCACACCGTCCGAAGCGATTACTATGCGTTTGAAATATTCTCCCAGTGATTTCTTCAGGAAATCCGTCAGGTCGGGATTGTCGTCCACGACTAAAATAGTATAAGGGGTGGTGTCGAAGTTATTTTCGTTCGGTATATGTTCATTTTTGTCGTCACTAATCAGTTCGTTCAGGTATGCTTTGGGTTGGCAGATGATTTCTTCAGTACCTTGTTTCAATGGTAGTTCGAAGAAGAAAGTAGCACCGGTTTCCTGATTATTACGGGCGCCGATAGAACCGCCGTGCAGTTCAACAAGAATCTTTGAATAAGACAGTCCGATTCCCGTTCCGCTTTGCTCTCCCGTTCCCTGATAGAAGCGGGTAAAGAGTTTCCGGATATCTACCTGTTGCAATCCGTTTCCTTGGTCGCTAATGGAGATACGTACTCTGCCGGCTTCGGGAAGTAACTCTGAGGTAATTGTAATTTCCGTATTTTCGGGACTATGTTTCAGGGCATTAATAAGCAGGTTGCTTAAAATAGTTTCACACTTGTCCTTATCGAAGCTGACAGTTTCAATCCGTGGGTCGAGTGTATAGCGGATTCGTACATTCTTGGCTTCACCCTCATTGATGAAGTCCTGTGATACGTGCTCAATCCATTGGTTGAGTGGATGAGGCTGTATCTGCATTTTACTTTCTCCGACTTCCATCTTGCGCACGTCAAGCACCATGTTTATCAGGTTTTTCATGCGCTGTGACTGTCTGTAAATAGCTTTCAACGGAAGATAGTGATTGTCGTCGGAAGATAATGATTTCAATATCCTGCTGAGCGGAGCGTGTATCAGTGTCAATGGAGTACGAAGCTCATGGCTGATGTTAATGAGGAAGCGTACTTTTTCCTCATACACCTGTTGCTCATGTTCCTTCATTGCCCACTTTAATTTTTCTTCTTTACGTTTCAATGTCCTTCGGAACGTTTCTATGATAACGGCGGCAACGAAAATCGCGCAGCTCAGGATGAACCACCACGTGCGATACCACGGCGGAAGAATCGTCAGTTCAAGTACTTCCTGACTGGGAATCCAACTACCGTCCTTCGCGGTACAGGAAGCCATGATTTTATAACTCCCCGGTGGCAGTGAGCGTATAGCCAGTTCGGGATTGTAAGATTCGATTTGCTGGTCGTTCAGCCCTTCTATCTGGTATTTATATACTTTTTGGCGGAAGATATCTTCCTCTTTTGACATCACCCGGATAGTAATATTACTGTTCCAGGGTGCGGAGATTCCTTTCGGATTGCCGCTCAACTCATTATTGACGGACTCTCCGTTGATAATGACATCCGACAACTGGAGTTGGGGAAGTTCGGATGTCGTTAAAGGAAGGTTGCTGTTGATATGCAGCAGACCTTTTACCCCGCCCATATATACCTCTCCCTGCATGCTCAATAGTTGGGGCTTGGAAAGGTATTCGTTTAGGATGACGCCGTCGGATTCTCCGAACAGGACAAACTTCTTTTCCTTAATCAACCAGGCGAATAACATACTGTCGGCTCCTATCCATACTTTTCCCTGCTGGTCACATACTATCAGGGTGATTTCGCCGAACAGGGAAGTCGGTATCGGAGTCTTTGTCTTTGTACTGGGGCTGTAATGCACCAATCCGTAATTGTTTCCAATCCAGAAATTGCCCTCTTCGTCCCGTGAAACAGAATTGATAATCGTGTCTTTCTGACAAGAGTACAGGGCTTTCAGCCGGTTTGTACGGTTATCCAGTTCATAAATATGCTTTGTATCGCTCAGATAAGTATGCTCCTGATAATTGCCGATTGGCAGGAGAGCACCGATGATATCCTGTCCTTCCTGTTCTGTAGCGATGCTGAAAGTTTGCTCTTTCAGGTTGTACTTATAAATATGCTCCCCTAGAAATAGGATACTATGCGGTGTGTTTTGTAATATATTCACGGCTTTTCCCCGGTTGCAGAGACGAGCGTTTGTTTCAGCATCGACAATGGTGAAAGGTTGTTTTTCTCCGGTTGCCGGATTGAAAATGAATACTCCCTGCGAGAAAAGGGAAATCAATAATTTGCCGGGAGTAAACGCGCAGATAGACGCCACCTTATCTTCCCAAGTCGAAGGGTAATGAGTGAATTTCTCCGTAAGCGGATTGAAACTGTTTATACCGCCTCCGTCCGTGCCTATCCATATCCGGCTTTCTGATTCCTGGAAAAGACTCAGGACAGTAGCATTGCTTAGTCCGCGGTCATTGCCGGGCAATACGTCCTTATAAGTTTTCATGGAAACTTCCCGTATGCTGATTAGTCCGTTGCGGATGCTGCCTGCCCATATATTATTGTTCCGGTCGTTGTAAAGACATAAGATAGAATTGGCGGGAAGTGAATAATTATCCCTTCCGGGGATATGTTCCAAAAGAGAAAATTGTCCAGTTTCCGGGTCGAGGATATTGATGCCGCCCCCGTCTGTTCCAATCCATATTTGCCCTTCCCGTTCGGCAAGGCTTAATACGACATTGTTGCTCAGGGAGGAATTGCGGGTAGTGTAAGTGCCCAGTAATTTGCCGTCACGGGTCAGGCAATTCAATCCCCCGTTGTAAGGAGCTACCCATATCCTTTTTTGTGAGTCTATGAGCACATTCATGATTTCCTTTCCGCAATCGAAAGGCGGACGGCTGCATTTTCCGGTCTTCAGGTCGAGCAGGAGCAGGCCCTGCCACCGGCTGCAACAGAGCAGTGTATGTTCGTCCCAAAGGCTCAGCAGGGTGACATTGTAATTGGACACCAGGTCGAATGATTGCAGGAGACGAAAAGAGGCATCCTGGTAGTTATAGAAAAATATCTTGTTTTTCGAGCCGAACAAGACTCCGCCTTTAGTCAGGCAAACGGAATAAACGATGATGTTATTTCCTGTTTCATTTACCGGTATGAAGAAATCATCACTCTGCCGCTGATAGCGTGCCACTCCCTTATCCGTCAGAATCCATATGTTATTCTGTTCGTCTTCTATCATCTGATAGATTAGGTTATGAGGAATGGAGTGAGGGTTATCAGCCTGATGAACGTATTTCTTAAGTTCATGTCCGTCGTATCGTCCCAGACCGGAGCGTGTTCCTATCCATACGAAGCCTTGTTCGTCCGTCAGGATACACCTCACCGTGGAAGGCAATCCGTCTTTCAGGGAGATTTGCTTATAGTAATAGTGTCCGGCTTGAAGGGGGAGAATGCCGGCAAGCTGTATGATAAATGCAGTACATAGTAGTATCAGAATTCTTTTTTTCATGGAAGCAGGTCAGTTTAACTGAAACAAAGATAGTGTATTCGGATGAATATTACTTGAATCAGACCCCTTATTTTTTAGTTATTATCCCTATCTTTGCCCGAAAATATACGAGACTATGATTACCGGAGAACTACAGAAACTTTATCAGGCATATACGGGCGTCCCCGCAGAGAATATAACAGAACTACCGTCTTCCGGCTCCAACCGCCGCTATTTCCGGCTGACAGGCGTACAGACATTGATCGGAGTGTATGGAACTTCCATTGACGAGAATGAAGCTTTTCTCTATATGGCAGCTCATTTCCGCAAAAGCGGTCTGCCTGTTCCCGAAGTCCATATCGTGTCGGATGACAAGGCCTGTTACCTGCAAGAAGATTTGGGCGATACCTTATTATTCCATGCCATTGAAAAAGGGCGTGCCACCAGTGTATTCTCAGAAGAAGAAAAAGAGTTGCTTCGCAAGACGATTCGGCTGCTTCCCGCCATCCAGTTTGCCGGAGCCGACGGGTTCGATTTTTCCCGTTGCCATCCCCAACCGGAGTTCAACCAGCGTTCCATTCTCTGGGATTTGAATTACTTTAAATACTGTTTTCTTAAAGCTACCGGAATGGAGTTTCAGGAAGACAAACTGGAAGATGATTTCCAGAAAATGAGTGATGTCCTGCTCCGCAGTTCTTCCGCTACATTTATGTATCGTGATTTTCAGAGCCGCAATGTGATGATAAAGGACGGGCAGCCTTGGTTTATTGACTTTCAGGGCGGACGTAAAGGCCCGTTTTATTATGATATTGCCTCTTTCTTGTGGCAGGCAAAGGCGAAATATCCCGACAGCCTTCGTAAGGAACTATTACAGGAATACATAGAAGCCCTCCGTAAATATCAGCCGATTGACGAGCCTTATTTCTATAGCCAGCTCCGTCATTTCGTTCTTTTCCGTACCTTGCAGGTGCTCGGCGCTTATGGATTCCGTGGTTATTTCGAGAAGAAACCTCATTTTATCCAAAGTGTCCCTTATGCCATCGCAAATTTGCGCGGACTGCTGAAGGAAGATTATCCGGAATATCCGTATCTCTGCAAAGTTCTGCGTGAACTGACCGGATTAAAGCAATTCACAGATGATTTGAAAAAGCGTCAACTGACCGTCAAAGTAATGAGTTTTGCTTATAAGAAAGGCATTCCCGACGATCCGACAGGCAATGGGGGCGGTTATGTCTTTGACTGCCGTGCCGTGAATAACCCCGGAAAATATGAACGATATAAGCCTTTTACCGGATTGGACGAACCTGTAATCACTTTTCTCGAAGAAGACGGGGAGATACTTCATTTCCTCGACCATGTATATGCTTTGGTCGACGCTTCCGTGAAACGGTACGTGGAACGGGGATTCAGTAACCTGTCTGTCTGCTTCGGTTGTACCGGCGGACAACATCGTTCCGTTTATTCAGCCCAGCATCTGGCGGAACGTCTGAACCGGAAATTCGGAGTGAAAGTGGAACTGGTGCACCGTGAACAGAATATAGAACGTACGTTTGAAGCAACAACTGTGTAGAAGAGGTATGAAAGCTATGATATTCGCTGCCGGTTTGGGTAGCCGCCTGAAACCGTTGACCGACACCATGCCCAAGGCTCTTGTCCCCGTAGCCGGACGGCCGATGTTGGAACATGTTATCCTCAAACTGAAAGCATCCGGCTTTACGGAAATAGTGATTAACATCCATCACTTCGGCGGACAGATACTTGATTTCCTGAAAATGAACGATAATTTCGGGCTTGCCATACATATCTCCGACGAACGTGACCTGTTGCTTGATACGGGAGGCGGCGTAAAGAAAGCCCGTACTTTTTTTGAGAATTCCAATGAACCTTTCCTTATTCACAATGTAGACATTCTTTCGGACATTGATTTGAAAAAGCTCTATGATTATCACCTGCAAGATGGAGGGGCGGCCACTTTGCTTGCCAGTCGGCGCAAAACTTCCCGTTATCTCCTTTTTGATACGGACAAGAGACTTTGCGGGTGGATTAATAAAGATACGGGACAGGTGAAACCGGAAGGCTTCCTGTATAATCAGTCCCTTTATCAGGAATATGCATTCAGCGGTATCCATGTACTTTCTCCCGTTATTTTTCAATGGATGGATGCGCCGCGTTGGGAAGGCAAATTCTCCATAATGGATTTTTATCTTGCCACATGCCGGCAGGTAAATTACTCCGGTTACTTGACTGGGAATTTACAATTAATAGATATTGGCAAGCCGGAGACATTGTCCGAAGCGGAAAATTTTATGTACCGAAGTTCTATATAGAGACACCTAAAGGGGCTATTTGCCCCTTTTATTATTATGTAACAGAAGATTTGTGTAACTTTACCCGGCTGAAACAAACAAGATTGTAATATTACACAAATTTTGCTACATGGAAAAAGAATATTCCCGGGCTTTGGTGAATGAGATAACTGATGATTTATTGCATAATATCTTTAATGACTTGTCTGTAGGTCTGGAGTTATACGATAAGGATGGTCTTATGATAGATGTCAATTACTCACGGTTGAGATCTATGGGGATAAAAGACAAGAAAGATATTCTAGGGCATAATTTATTTGACTATACAAGTTTCTCCGATGAAATCAAGGAACAGATCAGGAAAGGAGAAACTGTACGTTTTGTGGCGAAATACAATTTTGATACTTTGCGCCGTCTTTTTCCTACCATCTTGTCCGGTATCAAATTCTTTGAGTTTACTGTTTCCTTCGTACACAATGAGAGGGCTGAAATTACGAATTATCTGGTGATAACGCAGGATGTCACCGAACGTGTTTTGTGGCAAGATAAATATGATAACCTTTACGAAGAGGCTGTGCGCTCGAAAAAGGAACTTCTTGAAAGCGAACAAAGGATGATCCGGTTGAACCGTCAGAATGAGTTGGTATTGAATAATATTAATTCAGGTCTGGCATATATCGCGAACGATTATATAGTACAATGGGAAAACATCTCACTTTGCAGCAAGAGCCTTTCTTATGAAGCTTATAAGACTGGAGAACTTTGCTACATGACAGCGCATAATCGTAATACTCCTTGTGAGAACTGTGTAATGCAGCGTGCACGTCAATCCGGTCAGGTAGAATCCATATTATTCAATCTCGATAATAAGCACGTCATCGAAGTATTTGCTACTCCTATATTCAACGAACAGGGGGATATTGACGGTGTCGTAATCCGTGTGGATGATATTACCGAACGGCAGCATATGATAGGTGAACTTGAAAAGGCAAGAAGCCGTGCCGAGCAATCCGATAAATTGAAATCCGCTTTTCTGGCGAATATGAGTCACGAAATCCGTACGCCGTTAAACGCTATCGTCGGTTTCTCTGACTTGTTGATGGTGACAGACGACGATGAAGAAAAAGAAGAGTACGTCCAAATCATTAATGCTAATAACGAATTGCTTCTGAAGCTGATTAATGATATTCTGGATCTTTCGAAAATAGAAGCCGGCTCGGTAGAGTTGAAGTATGAAGAGTTTGATTTGACTGTCTATTTTAATGAATTGACTGCTGTCATGCAACAACGTGTTACTAATCCTCAAGTCCGTCTGGTAGCCATGAATCCTTATGAAACTTGTATCGTCCGTCTGGATAAGAACCGCTTGGCGCAGATTCTCATGAATTTTGTAACTAACGCTATCAAATATACCGTCAAGGGGATTATTGAAATGGGGTATGAGAAGATAGACGGGAATATTCGTTTGTATGTCCGGGATACAGGTATCGGCATACCCGAAGATAAAAAAGATAAGGTATTCCACCGTTTTGAGAAACTGGATGAATTTGCACAGGGAACCGGACTGGGACTGTCTATTTGTAAAGCTATCGTTGAGGCTTGTGGGGGAGAAATAGGATTCGAGTCTGAATATGAAAAAGGTTCTTTCTTCTGGGCGGTTTTGCCTTGTCGGTTTGAATCGGCTGCCGGTGGAGCGGAATCTTCCCGACAGAATCGTGGAAAGGGCATGGAGAAGGAGAAAGGGCTTTCTCTTGTTTCCGAAGATACTGTGAAACTTAAGAAGAAGGTGCTTGTAGTGGAAGATATTCAGAGTAACTTTTTCCTCGTATCTTCTATCTTGAAAAACCGGTATCAGTTATTGCATGCTCCGAATGGGCAGAAAGCTGTTGAAATTGTCCGGACTCAACCGGTAGACCTTGTGCTGATGGATATGAAGATGCCGGTCATGGACGGACGTACTGCGACTGCCGAGATTCGTAAGTTCAATACTCAGATTCCTATTATCGCCTTGACTGCTCATGCTTTTGACGCAGACCGGGTGGCGGCTCTGAAAGTGGGTTGCGATGATTATCTGGTGAAACCGATTAATGGGGCGAAGTTGATGCAGACTTTGAAAGAATACGGCTGTTGAAGTGAATCAGATTAAAAATGTGCTGACCTGAAAAAATGTATATTTTCTCCTTGTAGATTTTTATATATCAATCGCTTGTTCATAGTGAAAGGAAAAACGTCCGGAATTTGGGATGATGTAAATCCGAAGTGCCTGTGATATCCTGTTTGTGGAATTAGAAAGTATGCTGAACTTTTATATTTGCATCAATTTGCTTCTATTCTATAGGGATGTGTATTCATATGGTTGTTTTGGAATTTTCTCATATCTGGGATAAACTAGTGCTCAAATGCTTTTTTCGGAGAGCTGTTATAGCCTGGTCGGTGAGCAGGAAGAGGTTCCCCGGTGAGCTACAAAGTGTTCCACACCGAGGAACAAAGTGTTTCTCGGTGTGGAAACGAATTTATTTCACCGGAAAGAATGTATATTATTAGAGAATAGATGCAATATTCTCTTAGTTATCTGTATATATATGTAATTTGAAGATGTGTTTTTGTTCGGGAAGCTCTGTGCCAAGCGAATTTATTTTTCCTATAATCTTAAAAATGGAACATTTTTCCATAGCTGGCAAATCTTATATAGCCGGCAATGAGAATTATAATGTCGAAAAAGAATAGCTTGAATGGAACTATATTCCATAGGATATGTTTTTTTTGCTATAAAGATAGAATATCATGTCCAGATATGTCAAGGATCGCACGCTTTATTATGTTTGTCGTGCAGTGGGCCGGCAGATTGAATCGCCTTCCTCAAAAGAAGTTCCTGTGCCGGAAGATCCGATGACTGCAAGAGAACCACTTATTGCGTATGGGAAACAGTATAGATTACCTACTATATATGGAATCTTTCTAATGAATTTCAAAGAGGAGAATTTAGAGGCGAAGTTCCGTACGGATACGGTTCTTTCTGACCGTGATACGGGGAAAATTATTAATCCGCATCTCCGGCAAATTTATTTGCAATTTCCTTATTTTACTAAGGATTTATCGGACTGCCATACATTATATGATAAATTAATTTATGCACTGAAGAATATGAGCAATTGGAACAGAATGCCGGATGCTTTGAAAGAACAAGTGTTTGAACATCTGGCGAGATTGGCAGCAGTTGCCGATCTTTCGGAAGAAAACCGCATCGCTTATGATAAGGCGTTGGATCGGTATAGGGTCAACCTGATTGTGGAAGAGGATGAGCGGCGTAGAAATGAAGAGATGCGTAGAAAAGCTGCTGAAGAAGGGATGAAGGAAGGAATGAAGGAAGGCAGAAGAGAAGGAGTGAAAGAAGGTAGAAAGGAAGGAATAAAAGAAGGTAGAAAAGAAGGAATAAAAGAAGGGCTTGAGAAAGGTGAGAAAAAGAAACAGCTCGAAATTGCATGTAATTTGAAAAAAGCCGGAATCTCTATTGAGGTTATAGCTGTATCTACAGGATTAACCATAGAAGAAATAGAAACTATTTAATTTGCTGTTATAGCAATTATATTTGAAAAATATAAATATGGAAGGCGAGGTTGTGTCAAAACGCTGACACAGCCTTTTTTTATGCGCAAAGCCCAGACTTT
>CAQOGY010000028.1 GCA_948847595.1 uncultured Bacteroides sp. | reverse complement strand
AAAGTCTGGGCTTTGCGCATAAAAAAAGGCTGTGTCAGCGTTTTGACACAACCTCATATTTTTTTTCCTGCATTGAACCGAAGCCGTCTGCATTTGTTTTATGAAGCAGTTGCTGATTGAGTCCGGACGTGACTATGTCAGCAGTGTTTATTTATTAAAACTGTCTTTTTGGCAGATATTATGTCATGCATTCGTATAATTTCCTTTTGGCACACGGTTTGCTTTTTAATAAGCGTCCGTTCGGGACGAAGCTCTGCAATAGGAGCGGAGAAACAACCGGACAAAAAGAAATCATTGAATAATAATAAATAAAAAAATAACGATCATGGGAAAAATTATTGGTATTGACTTAGGAACAACAAACTCTTGTGTTTCTGTATTTGAAGGTAACGAACCGGTAGTAATCGCAAACAGCGAAGGTAAGCGTACGACTCCTTCAATAGTTGCTTTTGTAGATGGTGGCGAACGTAAAGTAGGTGATCCTGCCAAACGTCAGGCTATTACCAACCCGACACGTACGATTTTCTCTATCAAACGTTTCATGGGTGAAAATTGGGATCAGGTACAAAAAGAAGTGACTCGTGTTCCTTATAAAGTAGTGAAAGGTGACAACAATACTCCGCGTGTTGACATCGACGGACGTCTGTACACTCCGCAGGAAATCTCTGCAATGATTCTTCAGAAGATGAAGAAGACTGCTGAAGATTACTTGGGACAGGAAGTGACAGAAGCTGTTATTACAGTTCCTGCTTATTTCTCTGACTCTCAACGTCAGGCCACAAAAGAAGCCGGACAGATTGCCGGTCTGGAAGTAAAACGTATTGTAAACGAACCGACAGCCGCTGCTCTTGCATACGGTCTGGACAAGGCTCACAAAGATATGAAGATTGCCGTATTCGACCTTGGTGGTGGTACATTCGATATCTCTATCCTCGAATTTGGTGGTGGTGTATTTGAAGTGCTTTCTACAAATGGTGACACTCACCTTGGTGGTGATGATTTCGACCAGGTAATCATCAACTGGCTGGTACAGGAATTCAAGAATGACGAAGGTGCTGACCTGACTCAGGATCCGATGGCTTTGCAACGTTTGAAAGAAGCTGCTGAAAAAGCTAAGATTGAACTTTCTTCTTCCGCAAGTACAGAAATCAACTTGCCGTATATTATGCCGGTAGGTGGTGTGCCCAAGCACTTGGTGAAGACTTTGACTCGTGCTAAATTCGAATCTTTGGCTCACAGCTTGATTCAGGCTTGTCTTGAACCTTGTAAGAAAGCAATGAGTGATGCAGGTTTGAACAACGCTGATATTGACGAAGTAATCCTTGTCGGTGGTTCTTCACGTATTCCGGCTGTACAGAAATTGGTAGAAGATTTCTTCGGTAAGGCTCCTTCCAAAGGTGTGAATCCGGATGAAGTGGTAGCTATTGGTGCTGCTGTACAAGGTGCTGTTTTGACAGACGAAATCAAGGGTGTGGTATTGTTGGATGTAACTCCGTTATCAATGGGTATCGAAACACTGGGTGGTGTAATGACTAAGTTGATCGACGCTAACACTACAATTCCGGCTCGTAAGAGTGAAACATTCTCTACTGCTGCCGATAATCAGAGTGAGGTTACTATCCATGTATTGCAGGGAGAACGTCCGATGGCTGCTCAGAATAAATCAATCGGTCAGTTCAACTTGTCAGGTATTGCTCCGGCTCGTCGTGGTGTTCCTCAGATTGAGGTTACATTCGATATCGACGCTAATGGTATCTTGAAAGTCTCTGCCAAGGATAAGGCTACCGGTAAGGAACAGGCTATCCGTATCGAAGCATCCAGCGGTTTGAGTAAGGAAGAAATCGAAAAGATGAAAGCCGAAGCTGAAGCTAATGCTGAAGCAGACAAGAAAGAACGTGAAAAGATTGATAAGCTGAACCAGGCTGACAGCGTAATCTTCCAGACTGAAAATCAGTTGAAGGAATTAGGCGATAAGTTGCCTGCTGACAAGAAAGCGCCGATTGAAGCTGCTTTGCAGAAACTGAAAGACGCTCACAAGGCTCAGGATTTGGCTGCTATTGATGCTGCTATGGCAGAGGTAAATACAGCTTTTCAGGCTGCAAGTGCTGAAATGTATGCTCAAGGCGGTGGTGCCCAAGGTGGTGCACAGGCTGGCCCTGATATGAATGGTGGTGCTGGTCAACAAGACGATAGCAAGCATGGAGATAATGTTCAGGATGCTGACTTCGAAGAGGTCAAATGATTCCGATAAGGAAACAGATAATAAGCAATAAGCAAAAGCGTGCAGCTCAATGAGTTGCACGCTTTTTGCGTTTATGGAGTTCATGGTTGCTATGTGTTTTCTATGGGCTTTTTTATCTCTTATTTGCGACATGTTTGCGACACGTCTTATTTGGCGATAAGGTACAACTTAGATTGATATAAACCATTTAAAACGAGAAGAATATGCCAAGAGGAAATTACACCATTCAAAGAAGTTGCGAGGAGTGCGGTAAAATCTTTATTCCTCCCACATTAGTGTCGAAGTATTGTTGTCCGGCTTGTTCCAAGAGAGCGTATAAGAAAAGGCAAATCGCAAAAGAGAAAGAGGCGATACGTCAAGCATTGGTCAAGCGAATACCATCCAGTAAGGGATATCTAACGGTTAAAGAGGCTATGCTGATTTACGGCATTAGTAAAGACGTTCTTTATCGTATGATACGGCAAGGCTTGATACCGTCATACAATTTTGGTCAGCGTCTGATACGTCTTAGTCGGCAGTATATGGATGAACATTTCAAAACAAAGGCAGGGAGTAGAAAGAGAAAAAAGGAGGCATTGTCCTTTGAACCCAAAGATTGTTACACCATCGGAGAGATCGCAAAGAAGTTCCATATCAATGACAGCAGTGTGTTTAAGCACATACGCCGTCATTCTATTCCTACACGCCAAATCGGTAACTATGTTTATGTTCCCAAATCTGAAATTGATAAATTGTATAAGTCGTTATGAAGAAAGCATTACCCAATACCAAAGTGACCGTCAAACTCAGAAGGTCGAATTATAAAGAAGAGTGGTATCTGATTATAGAGTCATACCCAGTGTATAAGCGAGGTTCTAAACGGGCAAGCCGTGTGGTGGAATCTATCAACAGAACTATATCCACACCCATTTGGGATAAGTCATCCATAGCACGAATCTTGCCGGATGAAACATTCAACTATAAGCCTAAACGTGATTTGAATGGAATTATCCAATGCCGTTCAACGATAGACCAAGAGGCTTGCATCTATGCCGACAATGTGCGGAAGTTACGACAGCATGAATACGATAGTGCCATCCTTTACACTGATAAGGAAAACGAAATCGCTGCACAGAATGAGCGGAGCGAACAGGATTTTATCAAGTATTTCAATCGTATTATAAGCACACGTCATCCCAATAGTTCCGATTCGATTATAGTCAACTGGAGGCGTGTAGGTGAATTATTGAAAATGTATTCACAAGGGCAACCAATTCCATTCAAGGCGATTTCCGTTAAACTGCTTGAAGATATAAAGATGTTCCTTCTCCGTGCTCCAATGGGAGGGAATAAGAAAGGTACTATCTCACAAAACACGGCATCGACTTATTTCTCTATACTCAAAGCCGGATTGAAACAGGCATTCATTGATGAATATCTGACCGTTGATATAAGTGCGAAAGTAAAGGGAATAACAAACATAGAGAAACCTCGTGTTGCGCTTACCATGAATGAAGTGCAGATGTTGGTTGATACTCCTTGCAAGGATGATGTTTTGAAACGTGCGTTCTTGTTCTCTATTCTCACTGGATTGCGGCATAGTGATATTCAAACTTTGAAATGGAAACAAATTCAGCAAACAAGCAAGGGCACATGGCAAGCAGTCGTAATTCAGCAAAAGACAAAAAGACCCGATTACAAGCCGGTCATTCAACAAGCACTTCAACTATGCGGCATACGTCCAGACGATGATGAAGCACTTGTTTTTGAAGGATTGACTGATGCCTCTTGGATTTCTCGCCCGTTGAAAGTCTGGATAGAAGCATCCGGTATCAAGAAGCACATCACCTTCCATTGTGGGCGGCATAGCTATGCTTCGCTGTTGCTGGAAAATGGCGTTGACATATACACAATCAAGTCTTTGATGGGACATACAAACGTCAAAACTACGCAGATTTATACGCATCTTGTAAACGAACAAAAGGAGAAAGCCGCCAATACACTGTATATAGAAAATTTGGATTTATAGGTTGTGGTGGTTATATCCACCATTGAGCACCAACGACTTATGTAATACCAATCATATACTTACCACCATTTGCCCCTCATGAAGCATCGGCTTTTTGAGGGGTGTTTTGTAGCATTGAGACTTTCGGTGAGGAATGTGTTAGTCCCAATAATAGTTTATTCCCCTTTTATTATGTTTTCCAATAAATTCTCGTATTAATGAAACTTAAATCTGTCAGTGGTAAATGAGCGGTTGATTGGTGGTGGTTAAGCACCTATTTAGCACTCATAAACATCCCTATACTTTTGCGGCATCAACTTTAATACGAAGAAAATGGCTTATAAAGTAAATTCATTGGAGGAAATGCCGAATGCGTTGTCCTACCTGATTGAGTCCGTAGAAGCACTACAATCCAAAGTAAATGCCTTGCAACATAAGCAGGCAAGTAATTCACCTAAGTGGATGGATATAGACGAGCTTTGTACTTATCTGCCATCACATCCAGCCAAACAGACAGTTTATGGATGGGTATCTACCAAGCAGATTCCTGTACATAAAATAAATAAGGCTTTGGCTTTCCTGCAATCGGAGATTGACGATTGGTTGAAGAACAAATCGCACAAGACCCAAGCAGACTTAATGGAAGAAGCCAGACGATTTGTCGAATCTAAAAAGATCATCAGATGAGGAAAACGACAGATTATTGCTTTTCGTTCTTTCGCAAGCCCATTCAAAACATTGAACCGATAAGGGCTGTGGGAATTGTGGATGTGTATCGCTATGTTATCGGGCATTATGCACAACCACAAACCGAGTCTCTGCGTTCGATGCTATTTTCTCCCGAATCCAAAAGATACAAAGCCACCCATTTCGACTATTGTACTTTTTCGGGATTATTCCGCAAACGGAATGAAAAGGAACTGATTATGCACTCAGGATTGATGTGTTTGGATTTCGACCATGTGGAGAATATCGTGGAGCTAAAACAGCAATTACTCAATCATGAGTATTTCGATACGGAACTGTTATTTGTCAGCCCATCCGGTAATGGATTGAAGTGGATAATACCAGTTGACTTGAAAGGATGGGAACATTCCCGGTACTTCAAGGCTGTTGCCAACTGCATCAAAGCGACAGGTTTGCCATCAGTGGATATGTCCGGCAGTGATGTGGCTCGTTCATGCTTTCTGCCATACGACCCACAAGCATATATTAACCCTAAATACAAAGATGATGTCGAAGAAAATATTTTCCGCCCAAGATTGGGAGAATGTCCCTTCTGAAATACTGCAAACACATACGCCTGATATTGCTCCTATATGTAATAAGGTAAAAGACGATGTAGAAAGTGTTGTTCAGGAGATAGAACAACGTGGCATTGATATAGCACCCAATTATAAAGATTGGGTGGAGTTGGGTTTTGCACTTGTTAATGGATTAGGAGAGAACGGACGGGAGTATTATCATCGCATCAGCAGATTTTACCCTACCTATCAAAGGGAAGAAACAGACAAACAATATACGCATTGTCTGCAATCCAAAGGACAAGGTATTACTGTCCGTTCTTTCTTCCATTTGGCAAATCAAGCTGGAATCTCATTGGCTCTGTCCGGCAAGGAACATTTATCCATTTTGCCAAATATCCAAAATGGCAAAACGGGCAAATGGATAAAATCAGAAGAAGAACTTCCTGCATTTCCTGAATGTGTGTTTGAGCATCTTCCTCCTTTTCTAAATGAGGTTGTCAATAATTCCATTTCGGTGGATGACCGTGACACGATATTGATTGGAACTATTGTGTGTTTGTCGGTATGCTTTCATAATGTCTGCGGTGTATACGATGAACGCATTGTTTATTCGAATCTTTATCTGTTTGTTGTGGCAGATGTAGGTATGGGAAAAGGGGCATTAACCCTATGCAGAGAACTGGTAGTACCCATTAACCGCAATTTGCATGAACTTTCAAAGCGATTGGAACAGGAATATAAAGAAGCGATGGCGGCTTATATCAAAGGTAAGAAAGATAGTGGAATGACTATGCCGGCCGAGCCGCCCATGCGTATGCTTGTTATTCCTGCCAATAGCAGCGCAAGCTCTTTCTTGAAGATACTGGGAGACAATGACGGTATCGGACTGTTGTTTGAATCGGAGGGCGACACGTTAAGCCAAACATTGAAGTCGGACTATGGCAATTATTCCGATGTGTTGCGAAAGGCATTTCACCATGAGTTGGTAAGTTTGAGTCGTCGCAAGGACAGAGAGTATTGCGAAGTTCCTAATCCAAGAGTGTCCGTTGCATTGGCTGGCACTCCCGAACAGGTAAGAAGATTGATACCTGATGCAGAGAACGGATTGATGAGTCGCTTTTGTTTCTATATTATCCGCTTCAAACGAGGTATAAGAAATGTGTTTGCCACAAGCGACATTTCTCAATCCAAGAATGCCATGTTCAAACTGTTGGGAGATAAATTCTGCCATTTGCATGAGGTATTTGTACGGCAGGGTAATTATTCCTTTTCCCTTCCCTCCGATTTACAGGAACACTTTATAGAATATCTCAACCGTGTGAATGAGGAATGTTGTGACGAAGTGGATAACAAGATGCAAGGAGTAGTCAGACGGATGGGACTGATTGCTTATCGTATAATGATGGTGCTGACAGCTGTCCGGCATTTGGAGAATGTACATCGCAATTCTTCCTCACATGACAAGACAGAGCAACTGGTCTGCCATGAGTATGACTATTCTACAGCCATGAATATTTGCGAAACCTTACTTTATCATGCCGTATTCATTTATCAGAATTTGTTAGGAAATCAGTCCAAACGATTCAATTTCGCTTCGCAAGAGACCGGCGTTTATGCACGAAGGAATACCCTTTATAATATGTTACCCGATACTTTCACAAAGAAGGATTATGATATACTGGTTTCATCTTTGGGCGAAAATGGAAGTACGGCAAACAAGTGGATAGAAGCCTTTATTAAAGATGGTAAGCTATGTCGGATAGAGCAGGGGAAATATAGGAAGATTTTTTGAGTGGCAAGTTTGTGTTTTAGTGTCACTAAAACCTATGCGGCAAGCGGATGGAACAGCCACTCTCAAAAAATCAATTCATGAACATCGAAAGTTAAGATAAATATGAAGGAGAAGAAACTAGGCGGTCGCCCTAAGTTGGCGAACTATCAGAAACGTACCAAATGTTTTCGGGTAATGTTTACCGAGAACGACTACATTTATATCCAATCCAAAGCGGAACAGGCTGGATTGTCTGTAAATGAATTTTACCATCAGGCGGCAATGGATTGTCAGGTCTGTCAGCGTATCAGTCCGGAAATGGCATCGGCAATCCGTGACCTTTCCGGCATCGCCAACAATGTCAATCAGATTGCCCATCAGATGTACACTTATGGTTTGGAAGCAGTCAAGCAACAATGCTTTTCAATCATATCAGAAGTCAGTAGAATTATCACCCAAGTAAAGAACAATAGCCATGATAGCGAAGATTAAAACAAGAACGGATTTTGGAGGAATAGTGAATTACGCCAATGACCAAAAGAACAAGAAGAAGTGTGCCACACTTTTAGCACACGAAGGTGTCTGTGCCATTAGTAATAAAACCATAGCCGATTCTTTTCAGATACATGCGTCCATGCGTCCGAAAGTAAAAAGTCCGGTGAAACACGTATCACTTGCTTTTTCTTCGCAGGACATTAGCCGTTTCCCTGATAACGAAGAAGGAGATGTGCTGATGGTAGAGATAGCCAAGAAATGGATGGAACAAATGGGGATTCGCAATACTCAATATATCATAGCCCGACATCACGACACGAAACATCCTCATTGTCATTTAGTATTTAACCGGATAGACAATGATGGCAATCTCATTTCTGACAGCAATGAAAGAATACGTAATACTAAAGTATGTCGGACTTTGACTAAAGAATATGGACTGTACTTTGCTCCTAAGAATAGTAAAGCCAGAAACAAGAGTCGTTTGCGTCCTTATCAATTACGGAAGTATAATCTACGTTCTGCAACTCTTGATGCACTGGTTGTATCTCGCTCATGGAATGATTTTCTTGGCATTCTCAAAGGTCAGGGTATTGATATGCGTTTTAATCGTACAGATAACTCTGATAAAATTCGTGGCATATCATTCTGTCAAAATGAGTATAGTATAGCTGGTTCTAAACTTGACCGTGATTTAAGTTTTAACAGTCTTTGTGCTACATTGGGCAATGTGGCAACGGAACTGGTTGTTCAACCTCATCAAGCTATAACTTCCGGTGGAGGTGGAGGAACAAGTAATGAACTGGGATGGCGAGATGACAAAGACGAGGATAACCAAAGAACCGAACCTTTTTATAAACCCTCAAAACGTAGAAGATGATGAAAGAAGATGTAGTAGCTGCAAATCTTACAAATTTGCGTCAAAGTATCAACGAGCTAAAAGAGTGTATTGAAAAACAGAATACCACAATTCCTAAATCAGAGCAATCTGTAAAAGTGGACTTTGATGAAAAGACCATTTATAATGGAGTCGCCAAAAGTTTCTGTACTTGCTGGAACGATGCGTTATCAGTGGTGAAGAAGCATATCTGGAAGCAACAGCTGGACACATTGCCGTTTTCGCTATGGTTCCCGAAGCTTATTGAATTATTCAAGCAGAAGTCCAAATTTCTTGAATATCTTTATCGGCACGTTTGCGATTATAATCTCAATCGCATGAATATCGAAGCAAATACCGAAAGCATATTAAAACGGCAGGATGAGATATTTGCCAAAATCAATGAGTTGAAAAATCCAGTAACGGTTATTCCACCCAATATCAATGGGATGTTTATACGTGGCTATCATATAAAGCTCCGATATGTTGTGGTCTTTATTGTCATCATTGTTACGTGGGCTGTTACTGCGTCGGTTAGTAGCGTGAAGCATAGAGAAGAAGCCTTTGCGTATTATTCGATGTATCGGGCAGTGAAGGAACAGTGTGAAAAGCAATGGGTAGTAAAATAAATTGAATGACTTAGTTTGTATTTGGTAGGTGATATTGTTCCCACCTACTAAATACAATAAATGTCTTTATGGATACAATTTTACTTTTTTAACTGTTGTATAGTATTGCCTACCTAATACAAAAATCCATTATCTAATTGTTGCAACAATTAGGAACTTTAGCAAAAATAGCTATAGGAAAGTTCATAAAACGAGCCTTCACATCTTCTGGAAATTGTTGAATTACGAACTGAGCTACATCCAACTTGTCTAACAGTAAAAAAGCCCCTGCTTTTACCATATCAGAATCGTTTTGAGACAGTTGAAGCAATAAGTTAACTTCGTCTTCGGTAAATGTTCGCTGTCGTTTAATTATTTGCAAAATATTTAATTGATGTATTGCTATCATTGAGTTATCACGTTCATTTTCCAAAAGCCATTCCGCTAACGATTGGGCAACTCCGATTATAAACTTACTCTTCTCTAATTTGCCTGACAATTTTAATTCATCATAAGCCTTTAGTATGTGAAGTAAATCCAAGTTTGCCTGTATAAGTACACGAGAATCTTTTATATAGCACTCATTGTATGCTTCTACAATTCTATCATACGGAATGTTATCAAAGAGTACATATCCATTTTGTTCTAAGAACGAGAATATCGGTACTCGAAACGGGGTAACATCATTATTCTGTATTACTTCGATAGATGATGTAAAAGCATTGTCTAAATAAAACTTTCCTCTATTGTCACTTTGGCATACTAAAAGCACATTTATATTTGCAATGCTTATCTTAAATATACCTTGTGGGTTTGTAAGTCCAATAGCCTTGTTCTCGATAAAAGCTTTATACAATTGGTGCATAGAAAAATCGTCCTTTTCCGTAAACACCTTATAATTTATCGGAGTCGTTATGTTTAAAGCATTAAGGACTGCTTGATGAATACTGAGATTTGATAACTGCTTATTTATCGTTGATAAAAGAACATTTTTATTAGACGCATTAATTGTTATTTCTGTATCTCCAAACTTTATACTTCCATATTCTATAAGTAGCTTATAAACTTCATAAGCTTTTATCTGTTCATCTGTAGTATCAGCAAGTATTTCTAATGTACTTATACGTTTGGTCGATGGTGGTTTCTGTTCGGATTTAAGAAGGAATAAGTTTTCTAGTTTATAAGATACGCTCTCCTTTGTATAGGTTAAAACATAATTTGAGGCAACAATATCATTCCCGATATAAACACTTTCTTCTTTTTTGATGGTCAACTCAGGCATGAATATATTCATCAGACCATTTCCTATAGGTATTTCAACATCTTCCTTTGTTTTTAGATACAGGAAGGATTTAAATCCTCCAAGAAAGTCTTTCAGTAGATTATTTTTCTTCCCTTGAAAAGTAAATCCCCATTGGTAATCATGGACATTTTTGACATCTTCAATGCTAAACGGATTTTTTGAAGCAAAACTTTTCTGTTTGATACAATCTGATAAAAAAGCTTTTAATTCGGCCTCAGTCCAAGATTTATCCATGCTTAGTGGCTCAAATGGCATACTTCTGGTCTTTTGCTGTTTGTTTATAGTAGCAAGCAGTCCTCGTATCTCAATAGGAGCCATCTTCTTGTAGAATATCTTGTTATCGCCATTGGGCATAACTTCTACAACAAAGAACACAAATCCTTCGTTCTTTGCGTTTCTTAAAAATATGGTCTCGATAGGAAATGTCTCTTTGGTCTTGAATTTTGAAACCTCTTTTCCTTTTACCTGAATCCGAAGACTTCCTATATAATTTTTCCTAATATCTTTTTTAGTTTCATATAGGTTGAGTTCTCCATCCCAATCAGGAGTTTTATCATTCTCCTGAATTTGGGGCGAGATTAAGTTACAAGTGTTGAAATAACGTTTTACTGCACCTGTAGCCAGTTCTTCTATGTCTTTTTTACTCAGCATAAATCTTCAATCAGTTATCAAATCCAAATTTGTTCCAAGCTTCCAGCACAAGGCGCTTGGTACGGTATTCACCTAATTCACGGATTTCACGCTCTTTTAGCACGCGGAATGTTTCGTTGATGCAGCCCTTTCCGCATATATCTTCAGGATCGAGAATGTAGCGAAGGTCTTCTGTGCTCAGTCCGTAAAGGTGGGCGAATATGGCATCCAGCTCTGCTTGCCATATGGCACGCTTTTCCTCGTCCCATATCACAGGCTCATCCGGCAAATCATAATCTTTCGGACATTCCTTACGTAGTTCTTCCATCCAACCGTCAAGGTCATGATTGAACCAGCAGAGGCGGGCTACACGTTCTACAATATCACGTCCATAACCTGATTCTTGTATTTGTTCCGGAGTAAGGAACGGTAATTGCTTCATCATAAAGAATCCCATACTTGAACCACCTACTTTTTGTTTAACTATGAAGTCGAATGTTAGAGAAGACAGCATGGCTAAAAATTCGCAACTGGGCATAAGGCTTGCTACGCAAGTCCGCTCATTCGTTGCGTTTGTTACATCACGAAAAGCTATATAGAAGTTATGATTCCATTGCCAAGTTATATTACCCTTAGAATCTGTTTTAACCAGTTTGGCTTGAACATCCTCCTGTTTTACCCAATACCATGGACGTAAAGCAGAGTTCGGATTCTTTAAGGTATCAATGGATGTTGCCGGAATAGAATTGGGACGTTGTACATTTTCTAATGGAAACTCACCATAGTGATGATTGTAGAACCAAATCATTTTTCCTTCATACAAAGGCACATAAAGTATATCATTAGCATTAAATTTATCTCCTATCTCTTGCGCACCCATTTCAAGCAGTTGCTGTCTTGTTTTGAACTGCGAGGAAGCAGTTGCCATATTAAAAAGCGTTGCCAAACGAATATCCCAAGGATTTTCACCTGTTTCTTCATTTACAAGAATAGGTGCCATATTGTATAATTTCTTTGTAAGTACGGCATCTCTACTAGTTCTAAAGACAGGACATGTTTTTGTATTTGGATTCAGTTTTGTAAAGTCTGCTGTCTCTAGTTTATAGATCCTATTGGGATCAAGTAAATGGTCCAAACGAGTTAAGTAAAATCCACCAGACACCTCACGAGGCTTACTCTGTTGTTGCCCAGCTGTAAAAAGACAGAATTTATACCTACTGTCTATATCAAATAATTTTTCTCTATTTTCAAAATCATAAAGGGATATTAGTCTATTCTCTGTTACCAGTTTTTCAAAGAAGTACTTTGTTGAGTCTCCAAAAGCAATAGAGGTCGGTATAACTAATCCCCATGCTTTTTTTGAGAAGTCCAGGCATATTTCCGCAAATAAGGAAGACAATTCTATTTTGCCTCGATTCGTTAAATTAAAGCGACCTGAATACTTCACATACCGCGTTTGGCTGGCAATAGACTCTCTAACAGTACAATATTCGTTGAATAAATTTGGATTACTTGTTTCAAGTTGTGCGATTAGTTTATCACGTGCAGCCTGATTAGCCGCACTTACGATAGAATTGTCTTTTCCAACAAACCACTTTCCATCTTCCATCTGCAATTTATCCCAAGGCGGATTGCCACACATCACATCAAATCCACCACCATCGGCAAACACTTCGGGGAACTCCACGCACCAGTGGAAGAAGCGGTTGGCACGTGCCACTTCGTTCACTTCATGTTTGAACGAATCGGGAAGCACTTGCAGACCTTCCATTTCTTCGGCTGTGTAATCAAGATACTTTATCTCTTGCAACGCATTATAAACGGTACGGGTGTAGGGAATGTCAAGCGATGTGAATATATTTGTCTCTTCGTCAAATTGAGAAATAAAATCTTCATCTTTGAACTGTTTGAAGAAACTATAAGTGTAAATGTCGCAAGCACGCCGCAAACATTCCACACGTGGCGATTGCATCAGTTCTTCCCACTTAGACTGTTTGGTAAGTTCCTGCAAAAGTGATTCTTCCGGAAGGGCACTGATTTCTCTTACTTTTCCGGCAAGACCTACCTGCTCGCCGTCAATGCTCTGTATGGCAATGTCTCCGCTAAACAATGTCATCGCATATCCTGCCGACTTGCCGTCTTGAACCAAAGCCACATCTTTAAGAGCTTCCTTATTCAAGTCTATAATCTTTTTCTTTGCTTCTTTATTCTTGGCAGAGAAAGCTTCTTTAGGCACACCTTTGAGCAATGTGTCGAGATTGGTGACACCTATCACAGAGTTTCCGCAACGCACATGATGGTCGAGGAATGAAAGCGGCTTACCTGCACAATAACCTTCAATCCAAAGCACGACTTTGCATAACTCCACTGCATCAGGGTTGTAATCGACTGCATAGATACACTTTTGAATGACCTCACGGAGTGCTTCACGGTAGTCCTGCGAAGCCGGATTGTCCTCACCTGTACGCAAGGTACAAATATACCATGCCAGTGTACGAGCCATAGCTAATACAATATGACCGGAACCGCTGGCGGCATCGCAAACTTTCATAGAGAGCAGGGAACGTACTTTCTCTTCAGTGGTTTGGCATTGGGCAATGCGCCCTTTGATAACCGGTTCCAATGTGGTGCGAATCAAATTCTGTACAAGGTCGGGGCGAGTATAATAGGAACTGGATGACTTTCTATCCAAACCAGCACCAAACGTAAAGTCCCAATTTGTGAGAGAAGTACCCTGCGTGATGACGGCACGCATTTCGAGAATGCCTTCATATACAGAACCAAACTCCTCCACATCAAGAGAAGAATAGTTTATTTTCACTCGGTTCTGTTTTTCGTCCTTAAACTCGTTCAGACATGCGAAGGCCTCGAGGAGTTCCTTGTTGGTAATCCGACAGTACCGTAAGTAGTGGAGCGTATCCTTGTCGAACAAAATGCCGCCAAGCGGCTTGATGCAAAGGGGCGCACCGAAAGCACCATCCTCAAACAGGTGAAACGAGTCCATCAGTCCTTCCCACAGGTCATGGTATCTGCTGCTACGCAAGTGGGGTAACTCTGACAATCCACGCAGACGTGAGACTGCATAGAACTTTTTGTATATGTCCTGACAATGTACTTTTCGGTCGTAGTCGGCATCTTTATCAGGGACACCAATTTGGTACACCAAGTTTCTGTCTTCTATGATGAAGAGGAACAACACGCGATAGATGAAGTGTATCAGTTCCTTGTTGAGTATTTGGGAGTTGGCCTCACCATTCATCACAGCCTGCCGAAAGGCTTCATTGCCACCGCCCTTGCCGCAAACAACGGCACGGCCCAATATCTCCATCGCTTTCTGGACGGCATCACTCAACCCGGCACGAATGCGGTTGCCGCTCTCAATGGAACGGTTGAACCATTGCTCCATAATGCACGCATCGTCGCCGCCATGGATGAATCGTGAAGTGTGCATTAGGTGGAATAGCAGGCAGAACTCGGCATAGTGGTCTTCTTCGACCATACGCCGCAGGTCAAATTCGATATAGGTCAGTTTGACAAGCTGTCCGGTGTTGCGAATCAGGCGAAGTACCTGCCCGTTGGTGACAATGCCATAGATGTGTTCAGTGCTGTTGAGATAGTCGAGCATGGTGGCATGGGGCGATTTCTGACGATGCTCACCTTTTACACGTTGGTCAAGCGTACACTTATCCATCGTATCGAGTTCGATGTCACCGGTTTTGTCGCCAACGATGATGACGGGCATCTGCCCAAGTTCCGGACAGATGTAGGGAATGTCAAACTTGCGATCGTTGGCCTCTATCTGAGTAGGCTGATAATCCAGTTGGTAGTCCAAACTGGAGAAAAACCGTTCCATCAGACGGCGTACGGACTTTGTGCCGTATGGGTCGCGAAGCGTGTTGCGCTCGGCGAAAAGTTTCCAGTCATTGCGTAGACTGCTCCAGGCATTGTCAATTTTGGCCGTGAGTGAAACATCTATATTGAAATCCTGCTCACGATTTCCCTGCATGGATGAGTCGGTTTCTATCTCATGCAAGATGTCATCGGAAAGGAGATGGCCATATATATGTATTGATGTATAATCCATGTGAATTTATTTATAATTGAGGAACTTTTGGCATATAGACAAATGCTGCGATAACATCCATCGGAAGTACCGGTCTCACCACCTGATACTCAGCTTCTGAAAGATAGGTTCGATATTGCGCAAACGAGCGAACGAGATTGTTGGCGCGTTCGGTAGCGATGTCATCGGTATGCCGGCGCAGTGTTGTCTCGTCAGCTACCCATTCCAAACGTCGCTTGAAAGTGTTGCGCTGGGTCACGAGGTCGATATCCCCCGTGGCCTGTGACTCCAAGAACAGACTGCGACACTCTTCTTCCGGCAGGAAATCGTGATTCTCTACTTTTCCTTTATAACCCAGGAATATCATTTCTTCGCCCACGAGTTGGCGGTCGCTATGTTTCGCTTCACTAATTACGGAACGGACACGCATCAAGAGCACCGTTGTTACCGTCTGTACCTTGTCGGTCTGAATCACCATGCCACGGCATGCTCCAAGATCGCCACCGTTGATGGTATCATTGACTACTGCTCGTGAGAGATCTTCCACAAAAACATGATTACGACCAATATACATATAGTTCTTGGGGGTAGGTGATGTGAATGAAATGCGTACCATTCCCTTCTTGTCAGATGCTCGTAAGAAATAAGGTTTTAGATTTTCTTCAAGTTCGACAAACTGGAATGAATAACAAAGAGGCATATTATCCGTTTTTACATTCACACCGGCATGGCGAAGTTCACCAATTACAAAGTCTCTCGTATCATAGATGTCACCTATAACCTTCTTGGCTTCATTCAGACTTTCCACCAAACGGGTCGGATCCATCGCTTTTGTATTATGGGCAAAGTAGGTATGGGATTTCTTCTCAATTTCTACCGCACGTTGAATACGCTTGTCGTGCTCCTCGGTTGTTTCCTTGAACTCATCCATGTCAAATAGTGTAGGCTGATGGATGAGATTCTTTTTGGTATCAAGTACGATAATCTCTTCCATAATGCTTTCCATCAGTGAGGAATCATTGTCTGCAATGGGGATATAGATGCCCAAAGACTTGCGAATCTGGTTCTGCTTGCGATAAAGCACCTTCATGATAATCTTGTCCACCGGATTGGTATCTTCATCAAAAAGGGTGAAGATAGCCACCTCTTTTTCAGTTTGGCCAAAACGGTCGATACGACCGTTACGCTGCTCCATGCGGTTGGGATTCCACGGTAGGTCATAATGAATGATGCTGTTAAATCCCGTTTGAAGATTGACTCCTTCTGATAGACAATCGGTACATACAAGGACATGACGAGGTGACCTTGACAGTTCGTCAATTTTCATCTTCCGGTCTTCATCCGTAAGCCGGCTGGTAACGACTTCTATGGCCACGTCCTTGTATCTCTTATCAGAGGACAAATATTTGGTTATATAATCTTTACAATATTCAGCTGTCTGGATATATTGGCAGAAAACAATAGGGTTATAATTTGAGTTTAATGCAAATTCCACATTCTTTGCCAACTCGCTTATTTTGTTGTCTTGCTTATTTTCCTTGATTTCACGAAGCCGTGTAATAAAAGAACGGAACTTGGTCTTTTCGCTGTTGGAGGATTTTTCGTATGATTCCGGGAGTACATCGTCACCAAGAAGCCCGTCTTTCAGCGCATCATTGAACTTGTATGTCTTTTCCTCATCTTCCGCAACATCTTCAGAGTCATTGGAACGCTTGGCAATCTTGTTCTGTAACATACTAATGCCGGCTTCAGGACTTGACATGACACCTCGGATGAGTGCCAACAAATCCCAATAGATATAGCGTTGTTTCACCTTGCCCAAGGTACGGGCTATCTTTACTCCCTCACGCACATAGTCTATAATATCCATCAAAAGTGCATGGTATTGTTCGCTAAGTGCATAAGTGGCATCAAACTGCACACGAGATGGAAAGATTATATCGTCACCTACATAAGGTTTTACGTCTGCTCGACGACGCTGAATGAAATAATGGGACAGTTCCTCACGCTGCTTTGCATCCTCTAAAGTGAAATTCCTGAATTCCGGCTTTAATAAACCGATGACAGACTGAAACTCTTCGCTGTTTCCACTATGAGGTGTAGCCGTCAAAAGCACAATGTGGCGTTCCGTATTTGCCAAATCCGAGAGCAGGGAATGGCGTAATTGTTGCCCTTTGTTCGCACCCTTGGGTTTGGCACATGTATGGGCTTCATCCACAATGATGAACTCGGGACAATGTTGCAAGAACATGGGCTTACGGTCGGAAGACTTGATGTAGTCAATAGAGATAATCTGGAATGGAATATCACGGAACACACTTTGATTGGCACGCATATTCTTTTCCAAACGACTGATTGTGCTGGAACGGATGATTTCGGCTTCCAGACCGAATTTATCCCGTATCTCATTTTGCCACTGTTCACAAAGATGTGGCAAGCAGATGACTGCGAAGCGCTGTATCTCTCTGCGGTCAAGCAATTCTTTGGTTATTAGTAATGACTCCAAAGTCTTGCCAATACCAACGTCATCAGAGATAAGCAGTCGTATCAGTTTATGTTTGAGGGCAAGAATCAGCGGCACCATTTGGTAGGGACGAGGTTCAAAAGAAAGTTTTCCCAAACATTGGAAAGGCCCCGCCACGTCACGAAACGAGAGCCTGCACGCATTGTAAAGAATACGTGCGGCCTCAGGATAGCTGTTTACACCCACATCTTCCGGTGATGGCTTGCGGAAATTGTATGAGCTTACCGTAGAATCAAGTTTATCGCCATACAGAGGTTTATATAAACCAATGGTCTCGGCATCAGTACCTCCAAGAGGCTTGATGACAAGCAGGTCTTTATCTGATGATTGCTGAACCACCCAGGGACGTGAGCGAAATTCAACGAGTGTTCCTGTCTTATAATCCATGTCTATTAACTTATGGGTGTAAATATATCAGAATGTGCGGCCACAAAATCTGCCAAAGGTGTAGCATAGTGCCATGCTATCACTATATAGCCGGCATCTTCAAGCACTTCACGCTTGTTCCTGTCATCTTCCTGTACTTCCGGCAAATCGTGAGGCGTACCATCACAGAAGATGACAATTCTGTCACCATACATGAAATCCGGCTGCACGTAATACTGCTCCGGGAACATAGGCTGTGCCTTGTCCGGCAGGCGGAGTTTATGCTCATAAAGGTATTTCAGAAACTCGTACTCCGTACTACTATTGTGGTCACGGGCTGCTTCAAGAGCTTCGTATTGTTTATCGTAACTTTGGTACTGACCGGCAGAACGTACCTCTATATCAGCGTTCATCATGATGCAAAGCGTATTGTAAATTTTACGCACATCGATAAGTTGATGATACGGCTGGTTGTAATAGTTGAGTAGATTTGTATAGTCTGCCGGTATTAGTTTCTCACGCTCTTCATCAGAAAGCAGTGATGATTTTTTATAGCAAATTTCATAGGCCCGTTTTACAACGGCGTGATAAGAGGCAGGTTCAGCAACGAGGCGACTTAAAACGCCTAAAGAACCTTCCGCATTTTCATAGATGAGTACGTTGGGGATTTTCTCTTCGCCCATCACATCTGCACCTATCTCGCTGCCCTCAATTTGGAACACATCTTCTATGGCCTGCTTAAAGGCATAGAGAAATGTACGCACGGCTCCCTTGTCTCCAAGCGCAAGAGCTTCAAGCGGCTGAATATAGATGGCATTGGCCGTTGTTTCCGTAAACAACTTGACATACTTGATGTGACTGGGTTCTTCCGGATGTTCTTGCTGCTTTTGTGCATAAATTGTCATACGCTCTGAACTAATCCAGTCACCTGTTTTTGTGTCGAATGCAAATCCGTTTGCATTATTGTCATTCTTGGATTCAAGGATGTAAGTCAGGCGGCATGAAGGTATATATCGTATATTGGCAAGATGGGTACCATTGCCAGTCTTCAGTTCGCACATACTCATTGCATGCGTGTCATCAGATGAAAAGTAGGTCTTTAGTTGATAGAACTTTCGGCTACGTTCTTCTTCCTGACAAGTGATTTTTTCTGTTTCCTGTGCCACCATATCCTGTGATTGGATGCAGTAACCGGGGATCATTCTTGAAATACCATCGAGACTTTCACCTGTGATAATATCGGTATGGTGGGCTGCATTTTCCTGATTTTTATAGATTACTCCTGTCTTGGGATTATAGAAGAATTTATTTGGAGTCGGGTCACCTGTGAGCATCATACGTGAGATACGGAATTTCCCTCCATTATTGTAGATGATATTCTGCGGACCGAACTCAGTTAATGCTAATGATTTGGCACGACTCAAATACTCAACCTTGTCACTATTCTTATATTGTAAAAGAGCACGTTGAGGAAGTTTCGTGAAGTTATAACCGGGTAAAAAGCCCTCACTTGCAAAGTAACGGTATGGATAAAACTCATTTTCCTCTGCATTTTTACCTTGATTTTGACCAAGCAACATATCACGAAGTTCTATACCACGTTTTTCTTTTAGCAGGGCCTCCTTTTTCTCGTTGGAATTTTCTCCGTACACATTGTTCCGGAGAATAGTCTGCGCTTCTTCAATTTGTTGTTGCGCCAATTTATATAAGCTACGCCAGCGATTCAATGCCTTATCGAAATCAGCCAGATAGTTGTTGAGTATGTTATCCATCCAACTATTCGTAAACCAATATGGCAATTCATTAGAAATTCTGTTTGACAGATATTGGTCTGCAATCACCTGCTTAAAAATCTGTTTAATCTCAGTTTTTCGCTCATCGGAAAGTTGAAGATGGTGTACGACTTCCTGCTTTAAGGTAATTGCATTAGCATTACTATAATCAACAAGGTCTGCAATGCCATTAGACAACTGAAGAATAGGGCATATTGAAAGTATCGTAGAATGAAAATGTGTAGAGAACAACTCTTCGTTGACCAATTCCATACGCGGAGCCTTTACCTCACCACTTACCATTTTCTCTGGATGACGAAGATAGTAATTCTCGTGGGAGTTACGGGGACGGCAGTATGTGTAGATCAAAGCCGCCTGACCGCTACGTCCAGCACGTCCGGCACGCTGTGTATAGTTTGCCGGCGTAGGAGGCACATTGCGCATACCGACAATAGACAGATCTTTGATGTCGATACCTAACTCCATTGTAGGAGAGCAATAAAGTACTGGAAATTCACCGTTACGGAACTGTCGTTCACGTTCTTCACGCTCTGATTTAGATACCTGTCCGGTATGGTCTTTGGCTTCCAATTTCACGTTCGCCATAGGGATCTGTTTGTAAAACTCTTGAAAATACTTATTCGGAGTATATACAATTTCATCGCCTATTGTCCTAATTTTGATGAGGTCGGCTCGAATATTCTTTTCATCGCCTTTCTCCCACAAAATGCAGGAATAGTACAACTGATAAGCACCGTCATTTTCTTGAATATAATTACCTAGTGCGGCAAATAATGACTGCATATAAGCGACATATTCTTCGGCAGAGTTGATTGTCACAGCACTTCCGTTTGCATTTAGAAAATCACGAACAAAATAAGCAAGTTTAGAGCGATAACCGGCAACCTCCTTACCGTATGACTTTCGCTTGTTTTGTGGCTTTACAAAACACAAAGCGTGAGCGGACGCAATTTTATCATTGTCATCCAACGTCCATGGACTTTTAAGATTCTCTCGAACCTGTTTTTCTGTATCCCTTGCTGCTTCTTCCGTTCTTTCATCAGAATAGATACACAGTTTATGACGCATATAGTCCAATATCTGAACGATGAAACGTTCTTTGCTCTCATCGGACAAACCCTCTAATTGAGGTATGTCATACAAACGTTCGCTGCCATTTTCACCCGTTATCTCATCATGAAGAAATTCGTAGTTAATTTTCAGTAAAGCACAATCTTCCAAATTGGGCATATTAACTTGCCAGTTTCCAGCCAAATCATCAAAAATGATAGTGCCCAAATATCTCTCCATGACACTTTCCACTTTCTTTGCACGACCACCACTCCAGTTTGGATAACGGAAGTAGTCTTCGTGAGAAAGGTTAAGATGTTTGAATACAAGTCGAGCGATTTTATCACTACCAACAGGATCTTCAGAGTTTTTTACTGCATTCCATATTGCAGAACGGATTTTTCCAATGCGTATAAAGTCGTTAAAGTGTCCGGCTTGAAGCGCAGCATCTTGACGAGCATCCACAAAGGTCATAACTTTCCTGTCAGCTGAATCGACTCCGGCATTATTCATTTTAATAATATTCTCATAAGAAAGCACTGTAGTGGCCGTACTTCTACCTTCACTGCCAATTTTTGAAAGTTTTGACCATTCTTTACTGGAACCCGAGAAAATGGCCTTGGCCGTCGGATCATACTTCAGTGGACTTGGTATGTAGACACCCTCGATTGAATTTTCAAGCATATCTTCAGTTTCAGACAATTGCCCAAATACATTGAAATATATTTTCTTAGGGAATCGATTTGAGTATGTTTTCTTGAATTTACGATTTCCTTGTCTATCTAACTTATACCAATCTTCTGGTATGTCATCCGAATTGGGGTCAAGCAGGAGGTCGTCTATACATTCATTGTCGTGAGGCACAATAATATATCCATTATCAACGGATTGTTCCTGCTCTTCTTCGTCAGAATCATTTCGTTCATCGAAATTGCGAGGTGAAAGTGTCCCGTTACTAATTTTAACCGAATATAGTTCATGTCCGCTAAGACGGCTGAACATGATGGGATAATACATTACCTTGCTACTTTCATTTGACAACTCTTCACAATATAATTTTTCCTCTACAGTGATATATCTATCCCTTGGATTTCCTAAAGTAGCATAAACATTACCGGTTTGGGGAATAAACTGGTGAATTTTATAAGGCAAAAGATTGGTACCATGATTGACGTTTACTTCATTACACCAATTCAGAACACCTATGATATGGGAAAAACACTTTTCTTGCGATATAGTCCCGTCTATATCGTGGAATAATTTTTCTGCAATATTTTCAATAGAACATGGCGTTCCTCTGAAATATTTCCGTTCTTCAACGTCATAACGCAATGCTACGTTCTGCTCAATCCAGTTTGTCGTGGGAAAATCCTGAATCAAAGTGGCGTTCAGTTCAGATGGTATAGGCGCATTGATTGCCGCAACCAAATCAGATTTAGTGTAATGTGGATTTGTTAAGCCGGCCTTTAAGGTTTCGTCTACTACTTGACTTGAATCATATGTGCTACCAAAAATGCAAGAAGCCACATCTGCAACCTTTTGGCGTTGTTCTTTGTAAGAAAGTTTGTCATCTGCCACCATAGTCGCAGATGTACCAAAACACAGTACCTCACCTTTTGCTTGTGCTTTAATGCGACGAATCAAAAATGACACATCACTTCCTTGCATACCACGATAAGTGTGCAGTTCATCAAATACGAGATAATGCAAATTTTCAAGGAAACAATCTCTAAGATGTTTCTCGTCGCCTGCACGAGTCATCAATAACTCCAGCATCATATAGTTAGTCAATATGATGTTAGGAGGCGTTTGTTGCATCCGTTCACGAGCCTGCGAGTCTTCTTGTCCTGTATATTTTCCGAAAGTAAAGGGACATTTTTTTCCTGTTGTTTCTTCATATTGTTGCTGATAACGACCTAATTCTTCTGCCTGTGAGTTAATCAAAGCATTCATCGGGTACACAATGATGGCTATTGTCTTCTCAATGCAATCTTCTTGATGTTGTAAGACATAGTTAAAGATGGTAGCCATAAAAGTACGCGATTTGCCGGAACCCGTACCGGAGGTGACAATAAACTCTTTGTTTTGACATCCCAATTCGATTGCTTCTTGCTGATGTTTATAAAAAGGAGTCTTAAAAAATTGTTCCAAATCACTATGAATAGGAAGCCCCCTTTCTATCAATTGAGAAACGCCAATACCTTGGGCAAAGTTTGGATTGAATTGAATTAAAGCCTTAGGCCATAATTTCTCATCCTGAATCGCTTCACAGACCTTTTGCTTTATCCGTTCATCTTTTATAGAGACAAAACTTCCGATGTAGTTTTTATAACTACTCTTTAATTGGTTATATATGCTAATTATATTCATTCTGACTAATATTTAATTTATTGTATGTCATCTATTTACCTTATACCAGCAATGAACGGATACTTTTATAGGTTCATCGAGGGTGATAATAGTTTTGCGTAAGCTGTCTGTGCAGTATATGAGTTCTATCATATTCTCTTGAAGATAGAAGTTCCCAAAGATACTATCACATTGAACACAGCCGAATGAAGGATATGCTCCGCCAATCGTTTTGCTATATCTTGGTTTTATATCACCCATAATGAATGTTTCTGACGGATGTTCTTGTATATACCTCTTAAATCCCTTGATGATAGAGGGGTTGAATGTGAGGTCTTCATCTATCATTAAATTCTGTCCATCAATCACCACGCCTTTTTGTGAAAAGAGGCGATTGACGAAATATACATCATTTTCTCTATGACACTTCCAACATCTGTTTTTATAGAAGCATAATTCTACTTTGTTGATTTCTGCTTGTTCCGCAAACTTTATCTTGCCATCAATAATGGAATGAAGGAACGAAAATAACTCAATTTGATTAGTGGAGTTATCATCCAACTTTGAATTGAGACATACCATTTCCTTATCTGTTTTGGATATAAGGTTAAAACATGGAAGACTCTGTTCTTGATAAGATGAGTTTCTAGTTGGCAATAGTAACCAACATCCGCAAACACGCTCCTTACGCATAGCTTTGTATGCAACTTCTACATTGCGAGGACATTTACACACGTTGAAAGCCACTTTGTATGTTTTATGTTCTACAACTATATCTGCATTCCAGGTGGCAGACCTTACTTTGGTTATATAGTCTAACCCCATGGCTTTGCAAACGTCAATAATAGCTGATATGATTGTTTCTTTATTTATACTCATAATCTTGTTTGTTCTTCTTTCTCCCTTCTCTCTTTTACCTTATCCATCCCCGGCATCTTTTTGGCTAATACGCTTTCTCCAGCAGGGAAATAGAGTGGAAAGACTTGAATCAAGAAACTTACAATGTCATTACGCTTCTTACCCATATTGAAAAATGTAGAGCAAACGTAGTACATAAGTTCTTGCTGACTGCATGTTTCGTTGGGTTGGATTTTTATGGAAGGAGGTAGTATAAAGTCATGTTGGGCAAACGATAACGTACTGGCAAGAATTGCTTTTTGCTCTTCCTCGGTAAATATCTTTATTTTCCCTGCCAGCCATTCAAGCTCTCCTTGCAGAAGGACTTGTTGTTTTTCATTTTGATGTTCCAAAAGAATGGAAACCTTTTCCTGTTCTTTTGCCGTTAGGGCTTCCTCTAATTTTTGATTCTTACGTTTTACAGTGTTATACTTTTCCATATAAGCTACAGCAATGCAAAAATATCCGACTGCAATATCTAAAGCCAATACTGCATGAAACCTTATTTTAGCTGTCATGTCAGTTTGTATGTCGATATAATCGCAGGTCATAAAAGCTATCAGAATCATAAGGGTTGCGCCCACATACATTGTTCTGTATTTGGCTTTTGAACTTATTGGGGCTATGCCTAGTAATAAGGCTATGGCTAAGAAAGCTATAAGCAAGGTAAAGACTAATATGAATATCGCCATAATCCTATTCTTGTTTATGGTTTGACAATAATGCGCCAATAGCCAGCTTTATCCGAACCTTCATGCGTAAGAATCCCTCTGTCTCGAAGGTTTTTTATCTGTTTCTTGACACCATCTAAAGAGATACCCAATTCATCTGCCATTTTTTCACGAGTTATCATCGGGTTAGATATAACCATATCTATTATACGCTGAGCCGTTCTACCAACAGGTTTGTTAGTATTCCTTTTTACAGGGTACTTTTTGGGGGTACTATTTTCGTTTACAGGGTACTTTTTCACCGAACTTTCTTCGTTTACAGGGTACTTTTCGAGGGTACTATTTACCCTGTTGGCTACTTCTTCCACAGGAATTCTTCCGTTCTCGTCCCAGTTCAGGTTATAGAACGTGGTATAGAAAGAAGTCGCTTCCGTTTGATATTGCGGTTCTTTTCCTTGCAGGAAGTTGGGTAGTTTTTCCGTCAATTCTCGCATTTTGCGTAAGCCGGAACCTCGTTTCTCCATATAGTCCAGCTGTGTGAACACATCCGCAATGACGGGATTGCGGCGCATGG
>CAQOGY010000027.1 GCA_948847595.1 uncultured Bacteroides sp. | reverse complement strand
AAATGGCTAGATATACTGGACCAAAATCAAGAATAGCCCGTAAATTCGGTGAAGGCATCTTTGGAGCTGATAAAGTTTTGTCAAAGAAGAACTATCCTCCCGGACAACACGGAAATTCAAGAAAAAGAAAAACTTCTGAATATGGTGTGCAACTTCGTGAAAAGCAGAAAGCGAAATACACTTATGGAGTTTTAGAAAAACAATTCCGCAATTTGTTTGAAAAAGCCGCTACCGCTAAAGGTATTACCGGTGAGGTGCTTCTTCAATTGCTGGAAGGCCGTCTTGACAACGTAGTATTCCGTTTGGGTATTGCTCCTACACGTGCTGCTGCTCGTCAGTTGGTTAGTCACAAGCATATTACTGTAGATGGTGAAGTGGTAAACATTCCTTCATTCGCAGTAAAACCAGGACAATTGATTGGTGTTCGTGAAAGATCTAAATCTTTGGAAGTAATTGCTAACTCTCTTGCAGGTTTCAATCACAGCAAATACGCTTGGTTGGAGTGGGATGAAACTTCTAAGGTCGGTAAAATGTTGCATATACCTGAAAGAGCAGACATTCCTGAGAACATTAAAGAACATTTGATCGTTGAATTGTATTCTAAATAATAATTAATTTCATGGCGATATTAGCATTTCAAAAACCTGATAAAGTATTAATGTTGGAAGCGGACTCTAGATTCGGAAAATTCGAATTTCGTCCGTTGGAGCCCGGTTTCGGTATTACCGTGGGTAATGCACTGCGCCGCATCCTGCTTTCTTCATTGGAAGGTTTTGCTATCACTACTATCAAGATAGACGGTGTTGAGCATGAATTTTCCAGTGTTCCGGGGGCAAAAGAGGATGTTACTAACATTATCTTGAATCTGAAACAAGTGAGATTCAAGCAAGTAGTTGAAGAATTCGAGAGTGAGAAAGTAAGTATTACAGTCGAGAATTCAAGTGAATTTAAAGCAGGTGACATAGGTAAGTATTTGACTGGATTTGAAGTGTTAAATCCGGAATTAGTTATTTGTCATTTAGATTCTAAGTCAACTATGCAGATTGATATTACAATTAACAAAGGACGTGGTTATGTACCTGCCGATGAAAATCGCGAGTATTGCACGGATGTTAATGTAATTCCAATCGACTCTATTTATACACCGATACGTAATGTCAAGTATGCTGTAGAAAACTTCCGTGTAGAACAGAAGACTGACTACGAAAAGCTAGTGCTTGAGATTAGTACCGACGGTTCTATACACCCGAAGGAAGCGCTGAAGGAAGCTGCAAAAATTCTGATCTACCACTTCATGTTGTTCTCTGATGAGAAGATCACGCTTGAAAGTAACGATACTGATGGCAATGAAGAGTTTGACGAAGAAGTATTGCATATGCGTCAGCTGTTGAAGACTAAGCTTGTTGATATGGACTTGTCAGTTCGTGCCCTCAACTGTTTGAAGGCTGCTGATGTAGAAACTCTCGGCGACTTGGTACAATTCAACAAAACTGACCTGTTGAAGTTCAGAAACTTCGGAAAGAAATCGCTTACCGAGCTTGATGATTTGCTGGAAAGTCTGAATCTGTCGTTTGGAACTGATATTTCTAAATATAAATTAGATAAAGAATAAAAAATGAGACATAATAAAAAATTCAATCATTTAGGTCGTACTGCTTCTCACAGAAGCGCTATGTTATCTAACATGGCTTGCTCCTTGATCAAGCACAAAAGAATCACTACGACTGTGGCAAAGGCAAAAGCTTTGAAGAAGTTTGTTGAGCCTTTGATTACAAAGTCTAAAGAAGATACTACGAATTCTCGTCGTGTTGTATTTAGCAACCTGCAAGATAAGATTGCAGTAACAGAATTGTTCAAAGAAATCTCGGTTAAGATTGCTGACCGTCCGGGTGGTTATACTCGTATCATCAAGACTGGTAATCGTTTAGGTGACAATGCAGAAATGTGTTTCATTGAGTTGGTTGACTACAATGAAAACATGGCTAAAGAAAAAGTTGCTAAGAAAGCTACTCGTACTCGTCGTTCTAAGAAGAGTGCTGAAGCTGCTGCTCCTGCTGCTGTTGAAGCTCCTGCAACTGAAGAACCAAAAGCTGAATCAGCTGAATAATTTTAAAGTTATTCGTATACATATAAAAAAGGCTACTCACACGGGTAGCCTTTTTTGTATCTTTATATTTTAGTTATACTAAGATACATTAAAAGATTTACCGAATGAACTTTTCGTAAGAATTATCTGTTATATTTGCAGGAGAATATGGCAAAATTTGTAAAGGTAATATTGTTTCTGTTGCTGGCAGTTGCCCTTCATGGGGTCGCAGGCAATGTTTTCACTGAAAAGCAGGTGGAACAACCAGAGCATGCTGTTACATATTCTATGAAACCGCAGGGGCAGATTAATGCTCCAGAATCTCCTTATCTTCCTGTGGCTGAATTAACTAATTTGCAAAGCCATCAGATATCGGTGACACGCATCCAACGTGTGCAAATCGGTGAATACTTCTCTTCTCTGAGAAATGTGCTGCAATGTTGTGCAGACCGTGATAACTCGCTGTCACAGCATTGGGGAAGGATTTATAATACTACAACTTCCTATTATTGCCAGCCTGCAAGTGAATATTATGTATTTACTTTAAGGCATATTATTATTTAGACGTTTATTTATTGGTATTATTTTACGGATTGCTGGCGTTAATTATATAGTGCCGGTCAGTCTTTATTATCTTCATATTTTTACTAATAATTTAAACTTCAATATTATGGCAACTCAAGCTATTGATGCTACTATATTTGCATCTTCACATCCCGATATCGCTAAACGTACGAGTATCTCCGGTCTTTTAATTTCTTGTGTAATGTTACTGATTGGTATTTTATCTTTTGCTTCTACTTTTGAACTGGAAGATAAATCGTCTACTGTCAGTATGGCTCTGATGGTCTTTGGAACAGGATTGTTCCTTTTAGGTATATTCCGGCTTTTCTGGAAGTCAAAAGAAGTGGTTTATGTACCGACAGGAAGCATAGCGAAAGAGCGTAGTATTTTCTTTGATCTGAAGCATATGGACAAGTTGACTGACCTTGTTAATTCCGGTTCATTTTCTGCGGATTCAAAGATTAAGAGTGAGGCAAGTGGTAATATACGTATGGACGTGATACTATCTGCTGATAATAAATTTGCAGCTGTACAGCTATTCCAGTTTGTACCTTATACATATCAGCCGGTGACTGCTGTGCATTATTTTACCAATGATGCAGCTGCAGCTGTTGCTGCGTTTCTGACTAAAAGTCAATTGAATTAAAGTGCTTAATGCCAAATGGTATTCATGTTGATGGCGAATTGTCATTCATCAGAAGATCATTTCTAAGATAGTCAAGTGCAGGGATGCAGGGATAAATGGATAATGGATTGATAATTACTGAATATCGCACTTCTATGTCTTAATAGCTTAGATACAAGCAGGCTTTAAGGAATAATTTGACATGTGGGGATTAACCGTCGATGACGGCAATCCCCATTTTTTTCATTAAGAAGCACGCATTCATGTTCTGTGCGACTCCGCTTCTCATCTGGTATGAAAATGTCAGTTCGTTGTTGGTAATGTCCGCTTCGAAACAATAATTCCGGATATTTTGTGGAAAAGCATCTATTAGTGTGCCTAGCAGTAGGTCATGAGTAGCGATAATACCATTGGCATCCATGCTCATGAACTGTTTGATTAAGGCAAAAGAACCTTTCTGTTTATCCATAGAGTTAGTTCCTTTCAGAATTTCATCAAGGATGATAAATAATTCTTCTCCGGCTTTGAGTTTATCAATGATTAGTTTCAGTCGTTTGAGTTCGGCGAAGAAGTAAGATTCATTGTCGGTGAGTGAATCACTTGTCCGGAGGCTGGTGACAAGACGAGCGGGAAATATTTCCATTTTCGCAGCCCATACAGGAGCACCAATGCAAGCCAAGAGGTAGTTGACACCTACGGTGCGCAGGTAAGTACTTTTGCCTGCCATGTTGGCGCCGGTAATAATGATAAAGAACGGGCGTTTCTCCATATCGATTCCATTGCGGACACATTTATTGCGGTCCATGAGCGGATGCCCTAAGGCTTCGGCTTGCAGATGGAAAGACTGAGAAGTTATTTGAGGATAGATGTAATCCGGATGGTTGTATGAGAATGTTGCAAGAGAACAATAAGCATCAATTGCTCCGATAGCTTCGATCCAGCGGGGAAGATCTGCGGAGTGTGCTTCTTTCCATTTCTCGATTTGCATGACTTGGCGGAGTTCCCAAAATAGGAGGCCGTTCAAGATGGTGCTCATTAGCAGATTACCTCGCTGGTCGAGTGCATTCATGAGTTTAGCAAGGCGATGTACGGACTGGGAAGCTGTTTGATTTTGGCTTGTAAGTTCGGCTTTCAGTTGTTGCAATGCAGGGCTGTGCATCTCTTTTTTCTCGGTGATGAGAATCTGGTCGGCGTAAGTAGACAGAATTTGTAGTTTTTCGCCATACGTCGCTTGTATTTTGGTTATTCCTTTTGAGAAGATAAAACTGAATACGACAAAGCATGCAAATACTATCCCGCTGATGCTTGCAGGGAGAAATCCCAGAATCGTTGCGCCGATACACAGGAGGTTTATAATACCTACTGCTGTCGGGAGGATACGGAGGAAAGCGTGTTTCCGATAGTCGCTCGGACTGTTGACCCATTCTTTAATTTCAGAGGTGTCGGATGGCTTGCCTTTATAAAGTAATCCGAGCAGGCGGAATTGTTGTCGAAACTCAAGTTCTGAAGATAGTTCCCGAATCGCTTCCTGACGTTGTTCGATAGCTTCTTTTTCTTCCAGATGTGCATTGAACCAGTTGGCAAGACGCTGTTTGCCGATGGGGGTCGAAGTACGATTGATATACTGGAATAGTGAGTGCTCGCCAAATATGTCCAAGTCGAAAGTATAGAGGTGAGACGGATCGATGTATTCCTTTCCGTTGTCGAAGTCGGAAAAGTCATATTGCAGTGCTCGTAGTTCCTGCTGATTGATTTCTATTTTCTTTTTGAGATAATCTTTCCAGTAAAACCATCGGTTGTGGCTTTGCACCAGCCAAATGAAAGCGATGATGGGAAGTACGGTAAGTACGATGAGTTTTAACCATCCGTCGGACCAAAAAATAATGGCGGAGGCTACTGCTTCTACGAATAAGATCAGTCTCAGAAGGCTGATATAGCGAATGCGTTTCCGCGCTTTTTGTAGTTGTTTTTCTGTTTCCTGAATGATTTGTTGATAGGTTGCTATAATATTTTCTTGTTTTTCCATACGATTATATTGCTTTTCGGACAAAGGTAATATAATTCGTAAAAGGCTGAATGGGAGCGTGTTTTTGTAAAGAGCAGATTTACTCTTTATTAACGGTCATTCAGTAATCAGCGATGAAGTAAGTTGTGATGGTTTAGAACAAAGTAACATAGGGAATAAACACACTTTGTTATTGTCACTTGTCACCTTTGCGTGATAAGTGTCTTATAATTAGTTAAGTAATGGTGATAATAACCGGTGATAATAAGGTGATAATAGATCTTTTTTTGCTTTCTATTATCACCTGTTTTTAAGGAGTATTATAATTAATCTGTTGATTATCAGATATTAGTGTGCTATTTTAAAGCCTTTATCCATCTATGTTAAAAACTCCCTTTTAGGCATGAATGTACGTTGTTTATGCCATATATTACTTCCTGTATGCCGCCTATATTAAGACAAGACTCGGCAACCTTAACCTGCAAACAAGGTTTGGCTAATATATTTTGTTCGTTTCATATTTTCGTTTCACGTCCGTGATCTGTTCGGATCACGTATGTGAGCCCAATAGTTTACGTACGTGGACTGTTGGGAGCATGTACGTGAAACGATTTATTGTTACTGACGGAATATATTAATCATGCCTGCATGATAGCATAATGAATCGTTCATTTGCTGTTGTTCCCGGGAGCTTATTCTTTCATAGTTGATATGGGGCTGACTAAAAAGTCGGTAGTATCTTAAATCTCCTCCTTCGGGAAGGAGGAGTACCCGCAGGGGGAGGTGGTAGGTGAATACGCAATTCTTTTATTCCTAGTAAATTAGAGATAACCTTGTTTTACCTACCACCCCGGCTTTCAGCCACCCCTCCTTCCCGAAGGGAGGGGAATTGGAGATACTACCGACTTTTTAGTCAACCCTGACGACTCAGGTATTAACGCCTGATATACCACATAAAACGCTTGATATTCCGGATGAAAAAAGCCAAGATAAGATTATGAAAAGAACCATAAACCGTATCTCATGAATAAACAAACTTCGGGTGCGATTGCCTTGCTTCCGAGATAATTGCGTGTAAGAGGTGCTGTGCCAAGAAGGCGAAAGGGCTTCCTGGCTTCTTTTTTCAACATTTCTTTTTCCATTCTTGCATTTATGCGCTAAAATTTATAACTTTCCACTCGAAAAGGCGTTGAATGAAGAAAGGAGGATGGCTTATGAAGAAAGGATATATTTTGTGGTTGCTGATAAGCGTGATTAGCCTTCCGGTAGTTGCGCAGAATATCATTTATTCAAACTTGAAGGAGTTGATGGCTCAAGATGGCGATACCCTTGCAGTGTTGCGAGTAGAGAAGCGTTCCAGAAGCCAGATTCTATTGACAGGCGGGGCTGACTACCGGATAACGGCAGGCAATGATGAATCTATGTGCCGCCAGTTGAAGAAGCGTTGTTTTGCGGTGCGTACTTCTGAAGGAGACTTATTTATCAACTGTCGTAAGTTGCGTTATAAAAAGATGCGTTTCGGGGCGTGGTATGCTCCGGCTGTTCAGTTGGGCAAAAATATCTATTTCTGTGCGATGCCATTAGGGTCGGTAATCGGTGGGACATTTGCAGAAGAAGATGATGTGAAACTGGGCGGAAATGTGGGAGATGCTCTTGCTGCTTCAAGTCTGGTTACTAAACGGGTCTGCTATGAGCTGAACGGTGAGACCGGAAAGATTGATTTTGTAGGAAAAGAAAAGATGGCGCAACTGCTGGAAAAACATCCGGAATGGAAAAAAGCCTACCTTACAAAAGACAGTCAGGAAGCGAAGCATACCTTCAAGTATCTGCAAATGCTGTGTGGTGAGCAGCAGAAAGAATAAATAATACCTTTCTGATAATAAATCTACCAAAACCTTTGTCTTTTCTCTTCTTTTTTTCTATATTGCGAAGAGTTATAGAACTGTATTGCTTACAGTTTGTAATCCTTAATTCTGCTTATTATGAAGATAACTCTTGGCAACACGTTACCTCCCTACCCAGCTTTCATAGAAGGTATCCGGAGGGCCCCCGACCGTAGTTATACGCTTACGCCGGCGCAGACAGCTACGGCATTGAAGAATGCATTGCGCTATATCCCCTTGGAATTGCATGAGCAACTGGCACCTGAATTTATGGAAGAATTGCGTACCCGTGGGCGAATTTACGGATACCGCTTCCGTCCCGCAGGCGATCTGAAAGCCAGACCGATTGATGAATATCGTGGCAAATGTGTGGAAGGCAAAGCCTTTCAAGTAATGATTGACAACAATCTCTGTTTTGATATCGCGTTGTATCCCTATGAACTTGTAACTTATGGTGAAACCGGCCAAGTTTGTCAGAACTGGATGCAATACCTTCTGATCAAGCAATATCTCGAAGAACTTACTCCTGAGCAAACACTGGTCATTGAGTCCGGACATCCGTTGGGCCTGTTTCGTTCGCGTCCCGATGCTCCCCGCGTTATTATTACCAACTCTATGATGATAGGTCAGTTCGACAATCAGCACGACTGGCACATTGCCGCACAAATGGGAGTTGCCAACTATGGGCAGATGACGGCGGGCGGCTGGATGTATATCGGTCCGCAGGGTATTGTTCATGGCACTTTCAATACATTACTCAATGCCGGACGATTGAAACTCGGCATTCCGCAGGACAAAGATTTGCGTGGTCACCTCTTCGTATCTTCCGGTTTGGGAGGAATGAGCGGGGCACAGCCAAAGGCAGCCGAAATAGCCGGAGCAGCCTCTATTATAGCCGAAGTCGATAGCTCCCGTATCGAAACACGTTATCGGCAGGGATGGGTAGGCCATGTCACACAGGACCTGTCGGAAGCTTTCCGCCTGGCAAAAGAAGCAATGGAACGTCGGGAACCTTGTTCGATAGCCTATCATGGTAACGTCGTCGATTTGCTGGAATATGCGGAACGCGAGCAGATTCATATTGAACTTTTGTCCGATCAGACCTCTTGTCATGCCGTTTACGAAGGAGGCTACTGTCCCGCAGGCTTGACTTTCGAAGAGCGGACCCGCCTTCTTCATGAATCTCCTGATCAATTCCGTCGTCTGGCAGACGCTTCTTTGCGCCGCCATTTTGAGGTAATCCGGAAACTGGTGGCACGCGGCACTTACTTCTTCGATTATGGCAACTCCTTTATGAAAGCGATTTATGATGCCGGAGTGAAAGAGATTTCCCGCAATGGAGTTGATGAGAAAGATGGATTTATATGGCCGAGTTATGTAGAAGATATCATGGGACCCCAACTCTTTGATTATGGCTATGGCCCCTTCCGATGGGTATGTCTGAGCGGTAGGCACGAAGATCTGATAAAAACGGACCGTGCCGCAATGGAGTGCATTGATGTCAATCGACGGGGACAGGATCTGGATAATTATAACTGGATACGCGACGCCGAAAAGAACAGGCTGGTAGTAGGTACTCAGGCACGTATTCTCTATCAGGATGCCGTAGGAAGAATGAATATCGCCCTCCGTTTCAATGAAATGGTACGGCGGGGAGAAGTAGGACCAATCATGTTGGGCCGTGATCATCATGATGTGAGTGGAACCGATTCGCCTTTCCGTGAGACATCGAATATCAAAGACGGAAGTAATGTTATGGCTGATATGGCCGTGCAGTGTTTCGCCGGAAACTGCGCGCGTGGCATGAGCTTGGTAGCCCTGCATAATGGCGGCGGAGTCGGTATCGGAAAAGCGATTAATGGCGGCTTCGGCATGGTATGTGACGGCAGCGAACGGGTAGACGAGATACTTCGCTCGGCTATGCTTTGGGATGTGATGGGCGGAGTGGCCCGCCGTTCGTGGGCCCGCAATCCGCATGCAATGGAAACTAGTGACGCTTTCAATGAATCACATTCGGAAGGGTATCATATAACGATGCCTTATCTGGCTGATGACGAGCTGATTATAAAGACAATAAAAGAAGCATTGTAATAGAAAGTAACGAAATAGAGAAATAAATATGAATTGGAGTAAGATCATCGAATGTGTCCCCAACTTTAGCGAGGGACGTGATTTGGAGAAAATAGACAAGATAGTAGCCCCTTTTCGTGGCAAATCCGGCGTGAAGCTGCTCGATTATAGCAATGATGAAGATCATAACCGTCTGGTAGTCACTTTGGTTGGCGAACCGGAAGCCTTGCGCGATGCAGTCATTGAAGCTATCGGCATTGCTGTCCGTCTGATAGACCTTAATCATCATAGCGGACAGCATCCCCGCATGGGAGCGGTGGACGTGGTTCCTTTCATTCCGATCAAGAATACGACGATGGAAGAAGCCGTCGCCCTGTCGAAAGAAGTGGCTTCCCGGGTGGCGGAACTATATAATCTCCCTGTCTTTCTGTATGAAAAGTCCGCCACAGCCCCGCATCGGGAAAATCTGGCCTCCGTCCGTAAGGGAGAATTTGAAGGAATGGCGGAGAAAATCAGACTTCCCGAATGGCATCCCGACTTCGGTCCTGCCGAGCGTCATCCCACTGCCGGAACGGTAGCTATCGGTGCCCGAATGCCGCTGGTTGCTTATAACATCAATCTGAGTACCAATAATCTTGAAATAGCCACGAAGATAGCAAAAAATATCCGGCATATCAACGGCGGTCTCCGCTACGTCAAAGCAATGGGGGTGGAACTGAAAGAGCGGAATATCACCCAAGTATCCATTAATATGACCGATTACACTCGCACCGCCCTTTACCGTGCTTTCGAATTGGTGCGTATTGAGGCCCGCCGCTATGGAGTGACGATTGTTGGAAGTGAGATCATTGGTCTGGTGCCGATGGAAGCGCTGATAGATACGGCCTCCTATTATTTAGGACTGGAGAATTTCTCCATGCAGCAGGTGCTGGAAGCGCGTATCATGGAATAGCGCCCGGAGTATTAAAATAATGTGCGTCCGATATAAAGCTGCTGAAACTTATATCGAATTATGATTGAAATAGTAAGAACCGAATAATAAAAGATCAATGAGTGAAAACCTGATTATATTCAATGCCCGTATTGTCACCCCGACAGGAATCTCCGCCCGTAAAGGTGCGGAAATGGGACAACTCCGTATCATAGAAAACGGAACGGTAGAAGTGACCAAAGGCATCATCACTTACGTCGGCGAGAGTCGTGGCGAAGATCGTGACGGCTACTACCAGCATTACTGGCATTACAACGCCCGGGGACATTGCCTGCTTCCGGGCTTTGTCGATTCGCATACCCATTTTGTTTTTGGCGGAGAACGTTCCGAAGAATTTTCATGGCGGCTGAAAGGCGAAAGCTATATGTCCATCATGGAACGTGGCGGAGGGATAGCCAGTACCGTAAAAGCTACCCGGCAAATGAATTTCCTGAAACTTCGCTCGGCAGCCGAAGGCTTTCTGAAGAAGATGAGTGCTATGGGAGTCACCACGGTAGAAGGTAAAAGCGGTTATGGACTCGATCGGGAAACAGAGCTGCTGCAACTGAAAATAATGCGCAGCCTGAACAATGACGAGCACAAACGTATCGACATTGTATCCACTTTCTTAGGAGCCCACGCCCTTCCCGAAGAGTATAAAGGAAGAGGAGACGAATACATCGACTTTCTGATTCGTGAAATGCTCCCCGTTATCCGCGAGAACGAACTTGCCGAATGTTGTGATGTCTTTTGCGAACAAGGAGTTTTCTCTGTCGAACAGTCCCGCCGCCTCCTTCAGGCAGCTAAAGAACAAGGCTTCCTGTTAAAGCTCCATGCCGATGAAATCGTTTCCTTTGGTGGCGCTGAGCTGGCTGCCGAACTGGGCGCTTTGTCTGCCGATCATCTGCTTCAGGCTTCCGATGCCGGAATCCGTGCAATGGCCGACGCAGGAGTAGTAGCTACCCTGCTGCCTCTGACGGCTTTCGCACTGAAAGAACCTTATGCACGCGGTCGTGAAATGATTGATGCCGGCTGTGCCGTGGCACTTGCCACAGACTTGAATCCGGGAAGCTGTTTCTCCGGTTCCATCCCGTTGACCATTGCTTTGGCGTGTATTTACATGAAACTTAGCATCGAAGAAACCATCACTGCCCTCACACTAAACGGGGCTGCTGCCCTTCATCGGGCAGACCGGATCGGAAGCATCGAAGTAGGCAAGCAAGGCGACTTTGTCATACTGAATTCGGACAATTATCACATTCTGCCATACTACGTAGGCATGAACTGTGTCATCATGACTATTAAAGGCGGTATGCTATACCCCGTCAATTGATAACTAAAAGCATAAAATACCATGTTAGCAGATTTAACCGTAAAAGATTTCTTAGATAAGATAGCCGGCAATGATCCGGTACCCGGCGGTGGCAGTATTGCCGCTTTAGGTGGAGCGCTGGCTTCCGCTTTGGCCACGATGGTGACAGGACTCACCATCGGCAAGAAAGGATATGAAGCCAGCGAAGAAGTAATGCAGCACGCACAGACGCTTACCACCCGATTCCAAAAAGAATTCATCGCCTTGATTGATAAAGACTCCGAAGCCTATGATGAAGTTTTTGCCTGTTTTAAACTTCCCAAAGCTACCGATGAAGAAAAAGCTGTCCGTAGCGCTGCCATTCAGGAAGCCACCAGGCATGCCGCCCTCATTCCGATGGAAGTTGCCCGAAAAGCACTTGAAGTGATGCCCGTCATAGCAGACATCGCCCGTCTGGGAAACCGGAACGCTATTACAGACGCCTGTGTAGCCATGATGGCGGCACGATCCGCCGTATTGGGGGCATTGCTGAATGTCCGCATTAATCTGGGGGTACTCAAAGACAAAGAATTTGTCCAGGGCTTGCAAGCCGAAGCGGACCGGATAGAGCAAACCGCTTGCCGGAAAGAGAAAGAATTACTGGATGCCGTCAACCAAGATTTACGCGTATGAGCAAGAATGTGTATCAAATAGGTTCCGGAGAACTGACCTTCGAAATCATCGAACGGATCATCAACGAGAATCTGAAGCTGGAACTGGCTCCCGAAGCCAAGCTCCGCATTCAGAAATGCCGTGATTATCTAGACCATAAAATAGCTTCTTCCGAAGAACCTCTTTATGGCATCACCACCGGCTTCGGCTCATTATGCACTAAAAATATTTCTTCCGGCGAATTGGGAACCTTGCAGGAAAACCTGATAAAGAGCCATGCCTGCAGTGTAGGCGAAGAAATCCGTCCTGTCATCATCAAACTGATGATGTTACTCAAAGCCCACGCTCTCTCGTTGGGACATAGCGGCGTGCAACTAATCACCGTACAGCGTATCCTCGACTTTTTCAATAACGACGTACTGCCCATCGTCTATGATCGCGGTTCCTTGGGAGCTTCCGGCGATCTCGCCCCATTAGCCAATCTGTTCCTTCCTTTGATCGGTGTGGGCGACGTCAACTATAAAGGAAAGAAATGCGAAGCAATCAGCGTGCTCGACGAATTTGGCTGGGAACCCGTCCGGCTCATGAGCAAGGAAGGGCTTGCACTGCTCAACGGTACCCAGTTCATGAGTGCCAACGGTGTATTTGCCATTCTCAAAGCCTTCCGCCTTTCCAAGAAAGCCGACCTGATAGCTGCTCTTTCTCTTGAAGCCTTCGACGGACGCATCGACCCGTTTATGGATTGCATCCAGCAGATACGCCCTCATCCCGGACAGATCGAGACGGGAGAGGCTTTCCGTAAACTGCTGGCAGGCAGCGAACTGATCGAACGTCCCAAGGCGCACGTACAGGATCCTTACTCTTTCCGTTGCATCCCGCAAGTGCATGGTGCCACGAAAGACGCTATCCGCTATGTTTCCTCCGTACTGCTGACCGAAATCAATTCCGTCACGGACAATCCAACGATCTTCCCTGACGAAGACAGAATCATTTCCGGTGGAAATTTCCACGGTCAGCCGTTGGCTATCTCCTATGACTTTCTCGCCATTGCCTTGGCAGAACTGGGAAACATTTCCGAACGCCGTGTCTCTCAATTGATTATGGGACTTCGCGAACTTCCGGAGTTTTTGGTAGCCAATCCGGGACTGAATTCCGGTTTTATGATTCCCCAATATGCTGCTGCGTCTATGGTCAGCCAGAACAAAATGTACTGCTATGCCGCATCGAGCGATTCCATCGTTTCGTCCAACGGGCAGGAAGACCACGTAAGTATGGGGGCCAATGCCGCAACCAAACTTTATAAAGTGATGGACAACCTTGAACATATCCTTGCCATCGAACTGATGAATGCTGCGCAGGGCATCGATTTCCGCCGTCCGCTGAAAACGTCTCCGCTGCTGGAGAGTTTCCTGCATGCCTACCGGAAAGAAGTGCCTTTTGTGAAAGATGACATCGTGATGTATAAAGAAATACATAAAACAGTCGCTTTTTTAAAAAGGACTAAGTTAGAGTACTAAACCTCCTTTTTCGCTTTTCGTTAATAATGGTGACTGTTATTGCCGGATAAACGATCGATTCTTATCGGTATTTATCCGGCATTTGCCGATTATTCTCCCTCTTACAGCGATAAAACTTTACTTCATATACCTCTATTCCTTACTTTTGCTCTATATTTCCTCTTAACACTTGTTTTCATATACCTCTAATGAATGATAATATTTATCAAATGGGCTATAAATAAAAGGAAACTTGATTTGTTAATTGAGTTTTCTATATATCTTTGTTCCGTTTTTCGCTTTAAATGGTGAATTTATAGAAAACTGAGTCTAACAAAATCTAAAAAGAGTGATGATGGAGCATGGAAGAGACGCGTCCCAAAAGGCGGAGCTGAGAGAACGGATTATAATGACCGCGACAGAAGCTTTTACTTTGAAAGGTATCAAGTGTATTACGATGGATGACATTGCGGCAGCATTGGGCATTTCCAAACGTACGCTCTATGAGGTTTTTGCAGATAAGGAATCATTATTGAAAGAGTGTATTCTGCAAAAGCAAGCTGAAAGAGACAAATACTTGCAGGAGATATACGAGCAATCCAACAATGTGCTGGAGGTGATACTTGCTGTCTTTCAGAAAAGCATCGAGATCTTTCATCAGACCAACAAGCGCTTCTTCGAGGATATCAAGAAATATCCGAAGGTATATGCGATGATGAAAGACCGTAGTGAAAGTGACTCGGAGAAGACGATGTCTTTCTTTAAGTCGGGGGTAGAGCAAGGTATCTTTCGGGCGGATGTCAACTTTGAGATAGTCAATCTGTTGGTGCGCGAGTAGTTTGATGTGCTGTTGAATACGGACATTTGCAACGAATATCCTTTTATAGAAGTATACGAATCCATCATGTTTACCTATATACGTGGCATTTCCACGGAAAAAGGAGCCAAAGTTTTAGAGGAATTTATATCAGAATATCGTAAAAACCGGGTCGAGCAACAATAGGAGCTAGGTTCGGATGACAAACAATTAAGGATCAAATAGAAACGAGTTTATGAACAGATTGAAAAGATTGACAGGCAAGAAAATGCTTCTGACGGCAATGGCTCTCTGTGCGTTTGGCTTTGCAAAGGCTCAGACGGAGCAGACAACGCAGAATACGCTGACATTGACGCTGGACAAAGCCCTGGAAATAGCGTTGGATGAGAATCCTACGATAAAGGTGGCGGCAGAAGAAATTGCCTTAAAGAAAGTTGCAAGTAAGGAAGCGTGGCAGAGCCTGTTACCCGAAGCAAGCCTAAACGGATCACTGGATCACACGATCAAAGCGGCTGAAATGAAACTGAACGATATGTCGTTCAAGATGGGGCAGGATGGTACGAATACCGCCAATGCCGGACTGAGCATTAACCTGCCTTTGTTTGCACCGGCAGTCTACCGGGCCATGTCAATGACAAAGACAGATATCGAACTGGCAGTGGAGAAGTCGCGTGCTTCCGAACTGGATTTGATCAATCAGGTAACCAAGGCTTATTATCAGCTGATGCTTGCACAAGATAGTTATGAAGTGCTTCAAGGCAGCTATAAGTTGGCAGAAGATAATTTCAATGTCGTGAACGCCAAATATCAACAAGGTGCAGTCAGCGAATTTGATAAGATCAGCGCAGAAGTACAGATGCGCAGCATCAAGCCGAATGTCATTTCTGCCGCCAATGCCGTGACGCTGGCAAAACTCCAGTTGAAAGTGTTGATGGGCATTACGGCTGATGTGGATATTAAGACTGACGATAATCTGACAAACTACGAATCAATGCTGTTTGCCAATCAGTTGAAAGAAGAAGATATGAGTCTGGAGAACAATACAACGATGAAGCAGTTCGAGCTGAATATGAAATTGCTCGAAAAGAACGTGAAGTCGCTGAAAACGAACTTCATGCCTACTTTGTCGATGAGCTTCTCTTATCAATATCAGTCTTTGTATAATCCGAACATCAATTTCTTTGATTATACGTGGAGCAACAGTTCGTCTTTGATGTTCAATCTGAGCATTCCTTTGTATAGGGCGAGCAACTTTACGAAGGTAAAATCGGCCCGCATCCAGATGCGCCAGCTTGACTGGAACCGCATCGATACGGAGAGAAAACTGAATATGCAGGTAGTCAGCTACCGTAACAATATGACTGCCAGCTCCGAGCAGGTGGTCAGCAACAAAGAAAACGTGATGCAGGCTGAAAAAGCGGTACAGATTGCCGGAAAACGTTATGAAGTCGGTAAGGGAACCGTGCTTGAACTTAACAGTTCGCAGGTATCACTGACGCAGGCACAACTTACTTACAATCAATCAATCTACGATTACCTGGTAGCTAAGGCTGACCTTGATCAGGTTTTGGGAAAACAATAAAGATAGACAACTAAAATTACAACTAAGGAATATGAAAAAAGGTATCCAATTAGTGGCTCTGCTATTGACAGTAGTAATGAGCTCATGTACGGGTGGAAAAGATAAGGCTGCTGTGAAACAGGAAGACGAGAAGCCCAGAGTAAAAGTGGCTGATGTAACAGCCCGTCCCGTAGATCAGATACAGGATTATACAGCGACGGTAGAAGCTGAAGTAAAGAACAACATTGCTCCTTCGTCACCTGTCCGCATCGACCGGATTCTGGTAGAAGTGGGCGACCGTGTATCCAAAGGCCAGAAGCTGGTGCAGATGGATGCAGCCAACCTCACACAGACGAAACTGCAACTGGACAATCAGAAAATTGAATTTAATCGTATCGACGAACTTTATAAGGTAGGCGGTGCTTCCAAATCAGAGTGGGATGCTGCGAAGATGCAGCTCGATGTGAAGCAGACTGCTTATGATAATCTGGTAGAGAATACGTTTCTGTTGAGCCCGATCAACGGAGTAATCACTGCCCGTAATTACGATAATGGTGATATGTATAGTGGCGGAAGTCCGGTGCTGGTAGTAGAGCAGATCACTCCGGTCAAGCTGATGATCAATGTGTCTGAAACCTACTTCACGAAGGTGAAGAAAGGCGAACCGGTAGATGTGAAGCTGGATGTATATGGCGACGAACTGTTCAAGGGAACTATCAGCCTGATCTATCCGACTATCGACGCAACTACCCGTACTTTCCAGATCGAGATCAAGTTGGACAACAAAGATCAGCGTGTACGTCCGGGAATGTTTGCCCGTGCTACCTTGAACTTCGGTACGGCGGACAACGTTGTAGTGCCCGACTTGGCTATTGTGAAACAGGCAGGTTCCGGCGATCGCTATGTGTACGTTTATAAAGATGGCAAAGTGTCCTACAACAAAGTGGAGTTAGGCAGACGCATGGGTTCGGAGTATGAGCTGAAATCCGGTGTGCCCGATAATTCGCAGGTGGTAGTGGCCGGACAGGCACGTCTGATAAACGGTACGGAAGTAGAGATCGAGAAGTAAAATCACTATTAAACTAATCACTATAAAGAAATGAGTTTATACGAAGGTGCGGTTAAGAAACCGATTATGACCTCCCTCTGCTTTCTGGCAGTGGTGATTTTTGGTCTTTTCTCTTTGTCCAAGTTACCTATCGACTTGTATCCGGACATCGATACAAATACGATCATGGTAATGACCGCATATCCTGGCGCAAGTGCTTCGGATATAGAAAATAACGTTACCCGGCCGCTGGAGAATACCTTGAATGCGGTGAGTAACCTGAAACATATTACCTCTCGTTCTTCCGAGAATATGTCATTGATTACATTGGAATTTGAGTTTGGTAATGATATTGACGTGCTGACGAATGATGTACGTGACAAACTCGACATGGTAAGCTCACAGCTGCCGGATGATGTCGAGAATCCGATCATCTTCAAGTTCAGTACGGACATGATTCCGATTGTATTGCTTTCGGTACAGGCCAATGAGAGCCAGGCCGCGCTTTACAAGATACTGGACGACCGTGTGGTTAACCCGTTGGCACGTATTCCCGGTGTGGGAACGGTGTCTATCAGTGGTGCGCCGCAGCGTGAGATTCAGGTATATTGCGACCCTAACAAACTGGAAGCTTATAACCTGAGCATTGAGACTATCAGCTCTATTATCGGAGCCGAAAACAAGAATATTCCGGGCGGTAACTTCGATATCGGTAGTGAGACGTATGCCCTCCGTGTGGAAGGGGAGTTTGATGATTCCCGCCAGTTGGCAGATATCGTAGTAGGTACGCACAATGGAGCGAATGTCTTCCTGCGTGATGTGGCCCGCATCGTGGATACGGTGGAAGAGCGTGCGCAGGAAACCTATAATAACGGTGTGCAGGGTGCGATGATTGTGGTTCAGAAGCAGTCGGGCGCCAACTCTGTAGAAATTTCCCGTAAGGTAGAAGAAGCGCTTCCGCGTTTGCAGAAGAACCTGCCGAGTGATGTGAAGCTGGGAGTGATTGTCGATACTTCCGATAATATCTTGAATACGATTGACAGTTTGGCAGAGACTGTAATGTATGCCTTGCTGTTCGTTGTGATCGTCGTGTTCCTGTTCCTGGGACGCTGGCGTGCGACATTGATTATCTGTATCACGATTCCGCTTTCGTTGATCGCCTCCTTTATCTATCTGGCGATTACCGGAAATACGATCAACATTATCTCACTGTCGTCTCTGTCTATTGCCATCGGTATGGTGGTGGATGATGCGATTGTGGTACTTGAAAACGTGACGACACATATTGAGCGTGGTTCGGACCCGAAACAGGCAGCAGTACATGGAACGAATGAGGTGGCTATTTCCGTAATTGCTTCTACGCTGACCATGATCGCCGTGTTCTTCCCGTTGACCATGGTAAGCGGTATGTCCGGTGTGCTCTTCAAGCAGTTGGGCTGGATGATGTGTGCCATCATGTTTGTGTCTACCGTGGCGGCGTTGTCACTGACCCCGATGCTCTGTTCGCAATTACTTCGTCTGCAGAAGCGCCCGTCGAAGATGTTCAAGCTCTTCTTTACTCCGATAGAGAAAGCGTTGGACGCACTCGATACAGGTTATGCGAAAATGCTGAACTGGGCAGTTCGTCATCGTCCGGTTGTGATTGTGGGATGTATTGCTTTCTTCGTTGTCAGCTTGCTGTGTGCGAAAGGAATCGGTACGGAGTTCTTCCCTGCACAGGATAATGCCCGTATTGCTGTTCAGCTTGAATTGCCGATCGGTACACGAAAAGAGATTGCTCAGGAACTTTCCGAGAAGCTGACTAACCAGTGGCTGACGAAGTATAAAGATATCATGAAGGTATGTAACTATACCGTAGGTCAGGCGGACTCGGATAATACGTGGGCTTCCATGCAGGACAACGGCTCGCACATTATTTCCTTCAACATCAGTCTGGTAGACCCGGGAGATCGTGATATCTCACTGGAAGCAGTCTGTGACGAGATGCGTCAGGACTTGAAAGGTTATCCGGAGTTCAGCAAGGCACAGGTTATTTTGGGAGGTAGTAATACAGGTATGTCTGCTCAGGCAAGTGCCGACTTTGAGATATACGGATACGATATGACGATGACTGATAGCGTAGCAGCCCGTTTGAAACGTGAGTTGCTGACCGTGAAAGGGGTGACCGAGGTGAACATCAGCCGTAGTGACTACCAGCCCGAGTATCAGGTTGATTTCGACCGTGAGAAGCTGGCGATGCACGGACTGAACCTGGCTACAGCCGGTAACTACTTGCGTAATCGTATCAATGGTGCCGTTGCTTCCAAATATCGTGAAGACGGGGATGAGTATGATATCAAAGTGCGCTATGCACCCGAATATCGTACAAGTCTGGAAAGCATCGAGAACATCCTTATTTATAATGCCAAAGGCGAGTCCGTGCGTGTAAAAGATGTCGGAAAGGTAGTCGAACGTTTTGCGCCTCCTACCATTGAGCGTAAAGACCGTGAACGTATCGTGACCGTATCCGCCGTTATCTCCGGTGCTCCGTTGGGTGACGTAGTGGCAGCAGGTAACAAGCTTATTGATAAGATGGATATTCCGGGAGAAATCACGATTCAGATTTCCGGTTCGTATGAAGACCAGCAGGATTCGTTCCGCGACTTGGGAACATTGGGTATCCTGATTGTCATTCTTGTATTCATCGTAATGGCAGCACAGTTCGAGTCTCTGACTTATCCGTTCATTATCATGTTCTCTCTGCCGTTTGCATTTAGTGGAGTCTTGATGGCGTTGTTCTTTACGGGCAGTACGCTGAGTGTAATGAGTTTGCTGGGAGGTATCATGCTGATCGGTATTGTGGTGAAGAACGGTATTGTGCTCATCGACTACATCACGCTCTGTCGAGAGCGGGGTATGGCGGTCATCAACTCTGTGGTGACATCCGGTAAGAGCCGTCTCCGTCCGGTATTGATGACAACAGCCACGACCGTTTTGGGTATGATTCCGATGGCTATCGGTGGCGGACAAGGTTCTGAGATGTGGAGTCCGATGGCGATTGCCGTAATCGGTGGTCTGACGGTATCTACTGTGTTGACACTCGTCCTGATTCCTACACTGTACTGTGTATTTGCCGGAACAGGTATCAAGAACAGACGTCGTAAACTCCATCGCAAACGCGAACTGGATGTCTACTTCCAGGAACATAAAGATGAAATTATTAAGAAATAACAGAAAATAAATATGAAATCAGTATTGATAACATTCGATCAGGCTTATTACGAACGGATCATGGCATTGCTCGACCGTCTGAACTGCCGTGGCTTTACATACCTTGAAAAGGTGCAGGGACGTGGCTCAAAGACAGGCGATCCGCACTTCGGTAGTCATGCCTGGCCCAGTATGTGTTCGGCTATCCTTACGGTGGTCGATGACAATAAAGTCGATCCGTTGCTGGATACACTGCATAAGATGGACTTGCAGACCGAACAGCTGGGATTACGTGCATTTGTATGGAATATTGAACGGACCATCTAGCGTTCGAACAGTGAATAAATAATCGGAAGGGAGAATCTATAAATAATGTAGATTCTCCCTTCTTTTTTCTTGCTTTTCCCTATCTTTGCAGCCTGAAAACGTCCGGCACCGATGAACTTGTGGTCCGGCACCGATGAGGCCTTCCTTCGGCACCGATGAGGAGGTGGCTCGGCACCGGGTAAAAAACGAGGACTCAATGAGTGCTTATATCTACTTATAAGATGGAGATTATCAAGAACTACCTGAAATATTCGTTATGGCTTGTACTGATCGTGTTTGCAGCACTCTTTGGGTTGCACTGGCTTCCGGCTATAACGATCGACGGACACACGATGAGGCGTGTCGATCTTTTAAGCGATCTTCGCTATCCGAAGCAGGAAGTGGCGGTAGCCGATTCGGATACCATTCCTTTACCTCCTGTCGTAAAGCCGGTTTTTGTCGATACTTGTCGTGCGGGCATGACTTGCATTGAAGATTACGGTGACTCTACCCGTCGCGGTATGGCTTCTTTTTATGAAGCGCTCGACCGTACTTCTTCTTCACATCCGGATCATGACGGGCTGGTACGTATCGCCGTTTTCGGTGATTCATTTATAGAGGCGGATATCTTTACGGCTGATTTACGTGAAATGCTTCAGAAGCGGTTTGGCGGTTGCGGTGTCGGATTTGTCACAATAACTTCGATGACGAGCGGGTATCGTCCTACCGTGCGGCATACTTTCGGCGGGTGGTCCAGTCATGCGGTGACGGACAGTGTGTATTTCGATAAAAAGAAACAGGGTATTTCCGGACATTACTTTATTCCCCGTGAAGGAGCATACGTTGAGTTGAGGGGGCAAAGCAAATATGCTTCGCTGCTTGATACCTGTCAGCAGGCTTCGATTTTCTTCTATAATAAAGATTCCGTTCATCTTACTGCCCGTGTGAATCGGGGGGAGAGTAAGAATTATTCCTTAGCGCCTTCGGGCGATTTGCAGAAGATTTCCGTTGAAGGACGCATCGGCTCTGTCCGGTGGACGGTAGATCGTGCCGATTCTACGTTGTTCTATGGCTTGGCGATGGATGGTAAGAAAGGAATCATTCTTGATAATTTCTCCTTGCGAGGCAGTTCCGGCTTATCGTTGCGGGGGATTCCGCAACAAATGCTGCGTCAGTTTAACGAGCAGCGTCCTTATGATCTGATTATTCTTGAATACGGATTGAATGTGGCTACCGAACGGGGACGCAATTATGATAATTATCAGAAGGGACTGCTCACTTCTATCGAACATCTGAAGAATTGTTTTCCACAGGCGAGTATTTTGCTGTTAAGCGTCGGCGACCGTGATTATAAGACAGAAGACGGTGAACTTCGCACCATGCCGGGAGTCAAGAATCTGATTCGCTATCAGCAGAACATTGCTGCCGAAAGCGGTATCGCTTTCTGGAATATGTTTGAAGCGATGGGAGGCGAAGGCAGTATGGCGAACCTCGTACACGCCAAACCTTCGATGGCGAACTATGATTATACTCATATCAACTTCCGGGGAGGCAAACATCTGGCAGGACTGCTCTATGAAACATTGATATATGGTAAGGAACAATATGACAGGAGGCGTGCTTATGAGCAAGAATAACCTGTTGCTGGGCTTTATCTTGGGACTGATGGGAACATTCTTTCTTCTTTCGGCAGGAAAGGCGCAAGACCGTATCCCTGCCTGTCCTCCACTGGGGAAGACCTTGAAAATGATAAAACCTTTGCGGGAAATGAACTGGGCGAATGATACCATCGCCGTGCAGACTTCTTTTCCTTCCGCTTTCCGCGAAACCGGAAGGAATGAGATAATCGACAGCATTGCCCTGCTGACACCCGTATTTGAACGTCTCCGTCAGGTACGTGCCGGACTTTCCGAAGATACGGTGCGTATTCTCCATATCGGAGACAGTCACGTACGCGGGCACATCTATCCGCAGACTACGGGAACGCTGCTGAAAGAAACCTTTGGTGCTGTCTCTTATACCGATATGGGGGTGAACGGGGCTACCTGTCTGACGTTTACACATCCGGGACGTATTGCCAATATTGCAGCCATGAAGCCGGAACTGCTGATTCTGTCCTTCGGAACCAACGAAAGTCATAACCGGCGGTATAACGTCAACCTGCATTATAATCAGATGGACGAACTAGTCAAACTGTTGCGCGACAGCCTTCCCGATGTCCCTATTCTTCTCACCACGCCTCCGGGTTCTTACGAAAGTTTCCGGCAAAGGCGGCGGAAACGTACGTACGCCATCAATCCCCGGACGGTTACAGCGGCAGAAACAATTCGCCGTTATGCCAAAGATCATCGTCTGCTCGTGTGGGATATGTACGATGTAGTAGGGGGCAAGCGCCGTGCCTGTACCAACTGGACGGAAGCGAAACTGATGCGTCCCGATCATGTGCATTATTTACCTGAGGGATATATCCTGCAAGGAAATTTATTATACCAAGCCATTATTCAAGCTTATAACGATTATGTTTCCCATTGATATTGATTTCAGCCGGTTAAAAGAGGTGCTTACCTACGATCCGCAGGCACCGATGATATTCAGCAGTGGTATCTTCCTTTGGCTGTTTGCCGCCTTTATGATCGTATACACCTTGTTGCAGCGTAAGTATACGGCCCGTATTCTGTTTGTGACGCTTTTCTCTTATTACTTTTATTATAAGAGCAGCGGCACTTACTTTTTCCTGCTGGCGCTGGTCACGGTTTGCGACTTCCTGCTGGCGCAATGGATGGACCGTACCGAAGGACGCTGGAAACGCAAAGGGTTGGTAACTCTGAGTCTGGGAGTCAATCTGGGGCTTCTTGCCTACTTTAAATATACTAATTTCCTGGGGGGAGTGATTGCCTCGTTGATGGGAGGGGAATTTACGGCGCTTGATATATTCCTGCCCGTAGGTATCTCATTCTTCACTTTCCAGTCATTAAGCTATACCATTGACGTTTACCGGAAAGACATCAAGCCATTGACCAACATACTGGATTACGCGTTTTATGTATCCTTCTTCCCGCAGCTGGTGGCAGGACCGATTGTGCGTGCCCGTGACTTTATTCCGCAAATCCGGAAACCGCTTTTCGTTTCTCAGGAGATGTTCGGGCGGGGGATTTTCCTTATTCTCTCCGGTTTGTTCAAGAAAGCAATCATTTCCGATTATATCAGTGTCAACTTCGTGGAGCGTATCTTTGATAATCCGACCCTTTATTCCGGTCTCGAGAATCTGATGGGAGTATACGGGTATGCTTTGCAGATTTATTGTGACTTCTCCGGATATAGCGATATGGCTATCGGTATCGCTCTGCTGTTGGGCTTTCATTTTAATCTCAACTTTAATTCTCCTTATAAGTCCGCCTCCATTACTGAATTTTGGCGGCGTTGGCATATCTCATTGTCCAGTTGGTTGCGCGATTACTTGTACATATCCTTGGGAGGAAACCGGAAAGGTAAGTTCCGCCAGTATCTGAATCTGATTATTACCATGTTTTTGGGTGGCTTGTGGCACGGAGCTTCCTGGAACTTTGTACTTTGGGGAACATTTCACGGCATCGCTTTGGCGGTGCATAAGATGTGGATGTCCATCATAGGTCGTAAGAAAGGAGAACAAAGTCATGGCTGGCGTCGTGTATTCGGAGTCATTATCACTTTCCACTTTGTCTGTTTCTGCTGGATATTCTTCCGTAATGCCGATTTTCAGAACTCGATGGATATGTTGAGACAGATATTCACCACTTTCCGTCCGCAGCTTTTCCCGCAGTTGATCGAAGGCTACTGGCGCGTGTTTGCTTTGATGCTGCTCGGCTTTCTGCTTCATTTCACTCCGGATAGTTGGGAAAATGCTGCTTGCCGTGGAGTTATTCGCTTGCCGTTCTTAGGGAAAGCTCTGCTGATGGTGGCTCTGATTTATCTGGTCATTCAGATGAAGAGTTCGGAGATTCAGCCGTTTATTTATTTCCAGTTTTAGCTTTCTTTCCACACTGTTTTGAATTAAATGATAGTCAATAGTATCTTAAATCTCCTCCTTCCCGAAGGAGGAGATTTAAGATACTACCGACTTTTGGGGCATCCCCAATGGAGATACTACTGTTTGATTCATTTTTAAACAGTTGTGAACAAATCTCTATGCAATCTGTATTTTAGTCTATGGACGTGTGTGGTATTTTGCGCTAGCTTTGCCACGAACAGATAAATAGACATACTATGAGACATAGAATCCTCTTTTTCTTTTTGGCTTTTATTGGAATAAGCCAGTTCGTGACATCGTCCGATGTCCGTAATAAATATAATTTCAATTCAGACTGGTTGCTTTATGTGGGTGATGTTCCCGAGGCAAAGCAGCCGCGTTTTTCTGATTCGGAGTGGAAGAAAGTGACTTTACCGCATGCCTTCAATGAAGATGAGGCTTTCCGCCTGAGCATTGATGAACTGACCGATACGATTATGTGGTATCGGAAACATTTCCGTCTGCCTGCCAACAGCAAGAATAAGAAAGTTTTTGTAGAGTTTGAAGGAGTCCGTCAAGGGGCGGATTTCTATATAAATGGTCAGAATGTCGGCCTGCACGAGAATGGTGTCATGGCTGTCGGTTTTGATCTGACTCCTTATATTAAGTACGGACAGGAAAATGTAATCGCAGTCCGCATCGACAATGACTGGAATTATAAAGAACGGGCGACGGGCACGAAATACCAGTGGAGCAATAAGAACTTTAATGCCAATTATGGCGGTATCCCCAAAAATGTATGGCTGCACGTCACCGACCGTCTGTATCAGACTTTACCTTTATATAGTAATCTCAAAACGACCGGAGTCTACATCTATGCCGAAGACATCCGTGTGAAATCGCGCAAGGCCATTATTCATGCGGAATCTGAAATCAGAAACGAATATAACCGTGATAAGCAGGTTTCCTATCAAGTAGAACTGATAGACCGTGATGGTACATCGATCCAAACATTCGAAGGAACAAAGGCGGTAGTGAAACCGGGTGAAACAATCACGCTGAAAGCGGCATCCGAAGTGGATAACCTGCATTTCTGGAGCTGGGGATATGGCTATCTGTATACAGTAAAGACAAGCCTGTGGGTAGATGGCAGGAAAGTGGACGAAGTTGCCACCCGCACCGGATTCCGTAAAACGCGCTTCGGTAAAGGAATGATCTGGCTGAATGACCGTGTCATTCAGATGAAGGGCTTTGCCCAGCGGACAAGCAATGAATGGCCGGGAGTCGGGATGAGCGTACCTGCCTGGCTGAGCGATTATAGCAATCATCTGATGGTGGAGGGCAATGCGAACCTCGTGCGCTGGATGCATGTCACCCCGTGGAAACAGGATATCGAGTCGTGCGACCGTGTAGGATTGATTCAGGCTATGCAGGCGGGAGATGCCGAAAAAGATTGTGAAGGACGTCAGTGGGAACAGCGTACGGAATTGATGCGCGACGCCATCATCTATAACCGTAATAATCCGAGTATCTTATTTTATGAATGCGGCAATGAGTCCATCAGTCGTGAACACATGATTGAGATGAAAGCGATACGTGATTTGTACGATCCTCACGGCGGCCGTGCAATCGGTTCCCGTGAAATGCTGGACATCCGCGAGGCGGAATATGGCGGCGAAATGCTGTATATCAATAAGAGTGCGCATCATCCGATGTGGGCAATGGAGTATTGCCGTGACGAGGGATTGCGCAAATACTGGGATGATTATTCCTATCCTTATCACAAGGATGGAGACGGCAGCAATTCTTATAAGTCCACCGTTACCAACAAAGTACAGAAGAAAGTGGATGCCCGTGTCTACAACCGTAATCAGGATTCCTTTACCATCGAAAATATTATTCGCTGGTTCGATTACTGGCGAGAACGTCCGGGAACGGGTGACCGTGTAAGTTCGGGTGGCGTGAAGATAATCTTCTCCGATACCAATACGCACTATCGCGGAGTAGAAAATTATCGTCGTAGCGGAGTAACTGACGCCATGCGTATTCCTAAAGATCCCTTCTTTGCACATCAGGTGATGTGGGACGGCTGGGTAGATACGGAATGTCCCCGCATCTATATCGTTGGTCATTGGAATTATAGTGATACGGTAGTGAAACCGGTATATGTCGTATCGAGCGCCGATAAAGTAGAATTATTTCTGAATGGTAAGTCTTTGGGCAATGGTGAACGGGATTATCATTTCCTGTATACCTTCAAAGATATCGCTTTCGTACCGGGCAGACTGGAGGCCGTAGGATACGACGAAAAAGGAAAAGAATGTTGCCGTACTCAGTTGCAGACTGCCGGCAAGCCGGAACAGATTCAATTGAGCTTCATCCAGAGTCCCGAAGGATGGAAAGCGGATGGTGCCGATATGGTACTGCTTCAGGTAGAAGTCATGGATAAAGACGGCAACCGTTGTCCGCTGGCAAATGACTTGATACACTTTGAAGTGGAAGGACCTGCCGAATGGCGTGGCGGTATCGCACAAGGAGAAAATAATTATATCCTTTCAAAAGACTTGCCGGTAGAATGCGGCATCAATCGTGCTTTGATCCGTTCGCTCACTACTGCCGGAAACGTCCGTATCACAGCGAAGGCCGACGGATTGAAATCAGCAGAAATCAGCCTTACTTCCTCACCTGTCGAAGTGAAAAACGGCTTGAGTAGCTATATCCCCGGTGATGAACTCGAAGGCAGACTGACTCGTGGCGAGACTCCGCAGACTCCTTCATACAAGGTCTCAAAAGTGGATGTCGGTATCGTTTCCGCCATTGCCGGAGCCAATAATGAGAATACAGTCAACAGTTTCGATGATAATGAACTGAGCGAATGGCGGAATGACGGGAAGGCAGCTACCGCATGGATTACCTATAAGTTGGAACGTGCCGCACGGGTGGATGAAGTCTGCATGAAACTGACCGGATGGCGTATGCGCAGTTATCCGCTGGAGATATATGCAGGCAAAGAACTGATATGGAGCGGAGATACGGATAAGAGTCTGGGATACGTCCACTTGGATGTAAAACCGGTACTGACCAATGAAATTACCATCCGGCTGAAAGGTACAAGCAAAGAAGGAGATGCCTTTGGACAAATAGTGGAAGTTGCCGCCCCCGTTGCCAATGAACTGGATTTGTTTAAAGCGAAGGATGGGGACAAGACCGGCCATGAATTGCGTATTGTAGAAATAGAGTTCAAGGAGAACTTGTTGAAATAGTTTTTTAGGGTTTGTATGATTGGTTTTCCAAGGACCGTCCATCGTACTGTCAGTATAGTGACATCATCTGTCTTTTTTGATCAGAATGTGTCTTCTTTACTGGCAGACTGAAGGACGTTGTTCCTTGATTTCAACCTTTGAATTTAGCAATAAGATGGAACATTATTAAAATATTTTCTCTTTCTTTGCAATAACGAAAAAACATTGAACCTTATGGATTACCCATTGAATAATCAGCCGGCTACTGATCGCTACGATCGCATGCAATATAAATACTGTGGCAAGAGTGGCTTGCAACTGCCTCTCATCTCTTTAGGATTGTGGCATAACTTCGGTAGCGTAGATAACTTTAGTGTAGCGACCGACATGATTAAATATGCCTTCGACCATGGCATCACCCATTTCGATCTTGCTAATAACTATGGCCCTGTGCCGGGAAGTGCCGAAACTAATTTCGGACGGATTCTCAAAGAAAACTTCCAGGGATACCGGGATGAGATGATAATCTCCTCCAAAGCCGGACATGATATGTGGGTAGGACCTTATGGCGGTAACAGTTCCCGCAAAAACCTGATGGCAAGCATCGATCAGAGTCTGCGCCGGACAGGGCTGGAGTATTTTGATATCTTCTATAGTCATCGCTATGACGGAGTCACTCCGGTAGAAGAAACCATTCAAACGTTGATTGATATTGTAAAGCAAGGAAAAGCTCTGTATATCGGAATCTCAAAATATCCTCCTCTGCAAGCGCGGATTGCTTATGAAATGATGGCAAAAGCAGGCGTTCCTTGTCTTATCAGCCAGTATCGTTATAGTATGTTCGACCGTGCAGTTGAGGCTGAAAGCCTTCCTTTGGCTGCCGAATACGGTTCCGGCTTTATCGCCTTTTCCCCTTTGGCGCAAGGATTACTGACGGATAAATATCTGAATGGCATCCCCGAAGGCTCACGCGCGGCACGTCCTTCCACTTTTCTGCAACGTTCGCAAGTGACGCCTGAAAAGGTGGAGGCTGCCCGACAATTGAATGAAATCGCCCGTCACCGTGGACAGACGCTGGCAGAAATGGCTTTGGCATGGGTGCTGAGAGACGAACGGATGACATCGGTCATAGTAGGAGCGAGCTCAGTGAATCAGCTGGCAGACAATTTGCAGGCTTTAAACCAGTTGGAATTTACTGCTGAAGAATTAAACGGGATAGAACGAATTTTGTGTAAAGTCTGATGGCTCTATTGGGATAATTGGACTGTCATTTGCTGAGAGTGATTAAAAGATTATTAATCATAATTGGCGCACCAAACTTATTTTTTTATACATTTGCAACGGACTCTTCCGCAGAAAGCCTCCGGGTGGTGGGGGAGCCGTGTATATAGAGAAGACGTTTACAAGCGTTTGTCTTTCGTGTTTCAGAACTTCGCAAACTTTGACCACCGGAATGACGAATAGCAACTAAGACGTCCTCCTGATGTGTATTTATATACATCCGTGCCTCTTTTTGAGAAAACAAAGGGAGGTTACGGGTGTTGTACATATCGGCGTGGGCTTTCTGCGTTGTTCGTTCTCGGTGGTGGGCATTGCGAAGGCCTTGAACATGGAACGGACGAAGGTAAGATTCCCACGCTTTTTTATATATTCCTTTCATCTTACATTTATCCGTTTACCCGGTGGGAGTCAGGGGGACACTCATAGGAAGATTGGGCATGATTCATGCGGGACAGCTTATCGAACGTACGCTTCACGAACAGGGACGCACAGTTACCTGGTTCGCCGGACAGTTATGCTGTACACGTCCCAATATATACAAGATATTCAAGAAGGAAAATATCGACATCCATCTTCTTTGGCGCATTTCGTGCATACTCGATCATGATTTCTTCCGCGATTTATCCGATAACATCCGTATCGGTACTTCTTCATGTGTATCCAAATAAGATACATTTCTGTATCCTATCCGGAACTATGATTTCTCCTGCTGGTATACTCCTTTCGCATACCTTTGCGGCATATTAACATAAAATCACAAAAGAATATGAAAAAGCTGATTCTAATTATGATGCTGGTTTTCGGTTGTGTCATTGGGACGTATGCGCAAAAGACTGTCTTTAAGTTTCGTGATGCGCAGGCACGTGCCGGAGATGCAGTAACCGAAGTTTGTGTAAAGCCTACAGTTGTAGAGGTGAAAATTCTTGAAGAGAAAGGACGAATAAAGGATGTATGGACACTGAGCAGAGAAGAGGTGGAAGTTGCCATGAAGGGTGAGCTTGATAACATCCGTGCATGGGGAACTTATTTGTCCACTATCAAGAACGATTGTGATGTAATCATGGGAGCCACTTTTAAGATAGAGGATGATGAAAAGTCGGGAGGATATACGGTTACGGTCGTAGGTTATCCGGGCGTGTTCACCAACTGGCATACTGCCACGACAGAAGATTACGAATGGATACGTATCCAGAAACTTTCGGGTGCCGATGATAGAACCAAAATAGCACCTGTCATAAAGAACAAGAATTAATAACCAAAAAACATAGACAATAATGAAAAAAGTATTATCAATTGTTGCTGCGCTTTTGTTGTGCGTAGGAACACAGGCACAGATTGTATCATCCAGAAGTGCAATCGTCAAGACTCAAAAGCAAGCGAGTAACACACAATGGTTCCTGCGTGCAGGCCTGAACATCATGAACCTCAACGGTGACGGAGTTGAAGCGGATTCAAACATTGGCTACAATGCTACATTCGGCTATCAAAAGCCTATGGGCGGTGCCGGAGCATATTGGGGAATGGAATTCGGCCTCGGTTCCCGTGGGTTTAAAGCCGATGAAATGAAATGTATCGCACACAATATTCAATATTCACCGTTCACTTTCGGATGGAAAATTGGAGTAGCGGACAATCTTAGCATCGATCCGCATCTGGGTGTTTTTGCCAGTTATGACTATACCAGCAAAATGAAAGAAAGTGGTGAAAGCATCAGCTGGGGAGATTTTGCAGATTATCTGGAAGTGGATTACAATCATTTCGATGCCGGTATGAATATTGGCGTAGGACTGTGGTATGACCGTTTCAATCTGGATTTCACTTATCAGCGTGGATTCATTGACGTATTTTCCGATCTCGATGGAATCAAGACTAGTAACTTTATGATCCGTCTGGGGATTGCTTTCTAATTGAGACACATATTTTAATCATATAAATTTCAGCATTTGCGCTCTTTTCTTTTGATGGAAAAGACGTGAATGCTGTTTTCTTAAACATAGCGGCGTATGATAACAAGACTGAGACTTTGGGTAATTGTATTTTTATTGGGTGGAGTACTGCCCTCTTTGATTGCACAAACTTTTACTGAACAAAAGAATACTTATCCGCTCAGTGCGGACGGCAGCAAATATGTAGTCAACGGATTCATTCCTTTCAGTCCGATGAACGATGAAAATATTTATGCTAATGCTCTGTTGTGGACTATTAAAAACGTTTGCTCTGCACAGCGTGACGGAATAACAGAAGTAAGCATTCCTGCCAAGAGTTTTAGTTGTAACCTGGTGCTTACTTCCCAGGCGGATGCCAAACAAAAGAATACGTACTATTGTACGGCCCAATTTCAGGTAAAAGATGGGAAGCTGGTCTATTATCTTTCCAATATTCAGATAGAATCATCGGTGGTTATAATGAAGAAAGTCACTCCGATGGAAAAACTACAACCTGAGAAGAAGCCTTCTCACCAGGAAACCATGGATGACTTTGTGCAAATAGAATCGCAGATGCTGAACAAACTGTTTGATTTTGTCAGCACAAACCAGCTTTCTCCTATCACCCATTGGAATGAAATAAATATCGGCAAACCGGTAAAGGGGATGACAGAAGATGAATGCCTGCTGGCTTTTGGCAAACCACAAACAATCTCAGAATCAAATGGTGAAGTGCAATGGATGTATTCCAGCTCTTTCTATCTTTTTTTCAAAAACGGGTGCGTGGAAACGATTATAAAATAAAGAAAAGAAGTAATCCCGAAATTGCTTCTCGTGTCTTATCATCTTTCTATTGATCGGCTATTGTGTATGTCTTTGGTAAGAGGAAGTAAGTGTGTGTGATAAAATGATCTGAAAAGTAGTGAAGATTTACTAGAAATTCTATCGCCCTTATGATGAACTTGAACTTGGGGAGTTGTGATTTGTTGTTGATGTTTATTGTTTTAGTGATAGTTCCTGTTTTTAAGCTTAAAACTTTGACAATAAGCCTGTTTTTTTATTTTTATTTGGTGGTAATATATCTGTGATTGTGTATGAATATGTATGGTATTTAAGCTTGCTATTACTAGTTGAAAGGATAATAAAAGTGTTGGGTGTTTGAGACTTTTTTTCGATATCTTGTTATTATATATTTGTGCACATTGACTCTTTGTTTATCTTAAAGCGGAACTTATATTTGAGATAAACAAAGGTTCTATTTGAAATGAACAGACATTTTGCTTTATGCTTTCTCCACAGTAATTCAACGCGACTTTTGCTCTCATGCCCTAACAGATTGTCTGTATGCCTTTATTCATCTTAGTTTCAGGTATGGCAGCAAGTGTGGTAGCAGGTATGAGAGCAAGTGTTTGCTCTCACTCTTCCATGTATCATTATCTGTCATTTGTTTGATGTTGTCATTTGATTTACAGTGTATTAATGTCTGAGGTGTCAATTCTTAACGATTGATATTTCAGACATTAATAATTGATAAATCATCCTTTAATAGTTGATAACTCCGCTGTTTTTGAGTGATAAGTGATTTATTGTTTCTTGGAAGAGCAGGTTAATCGAACAGTTGGTGCGGTCAAGTTAATTGAATCATATAAGTAAGGGATCAGTTTCCTGCCTTGTTTCATTCATTCCATCGGCTGGAACCACTGTTTTCAAGCGTCCGAAACTTTGGTTTCACGGCTTTGGAACTAAAGTTTCAAGCCGATGAAACTTTAGTTCCAAGCATGAGAAACAAAAGTTTCAAGCGGGAGAAACTAAAAAGCTCTGTATAGCCCAACCAACAGCCCATAAGTAACCATTGAAAACAAGGCAGTGTGACAGCAAAATTTGCCGTCACACTGCCATCACCTACAGCTCTCACCTCATTAATTATTCATATTCAAGCAATTACACCCGACACCGTGACAGATGACAGCAAATTATAGTTTTTTATTTTCATAGAAAGCCTGGCTGACACGTAAGTAGGGGTTGACTAAAAAGTCCCCCTAAGAATGTTAATCGAATTGTTGCGGATGGCATAGTTTTTTCTTTTTCCAAGAGTGTAGAACTTTAAAAGACTCCTGTCTCTACCCTTTTTTTCGTATTTTCCTCCCTTGCTACGATTTCCCCTTCTTCCTGCCTTCTTCCTTTTCAGTCTTTCAATCTTTCAATCCCCTTTTCCTCCATCCTTTCCCTTGTGCATACGCCCGTGGCCTCGCCCTCCTAACGCGCGTGTGAATA
>CAQOGY010000026.1 GCA_948847595.1 uncultured Bacteroides sp. | reverse complement strand
GTGATAATAATCGGCTTGCAAAAGTACGGCTTTTCTTTGAATTGGCAAACTATTTCTAGCTTTTTTTGGATTTATCGGGTTGAATGACAAGGGGAACTTACTACATTTGTAGATAAGGTGCAGAAAATAAAAAGGCCTCCTCCGGATTGACACCGGGGAGGTCAAAAAACAACAAAGAATCTATATTGCAATCTAATTTATCGCACAATATCTTCCGGAAACTTAGCCGGCATCTCCACCCGTTTCCAGGTCTCATAATACCAAGCGTTCAGTTCATTTCCGTTCAGATCGTTCTTGATGAAGTATTTCAAATGCAGATAATCATTATCCTTTATTTCAAACTCCAGAATATTATCCTGATTATCGAGCATCGGAAGATGGATATTCTTCTCGATACTCTCTTTATAAGAATCATCAGTCAACTGTTTATACGTACCATATCCTGTGATAATCGCATCCGAACCGGGAATAATGGTAAAATTCACGATTCTGCCGTCATCACTCAATACCTTAAATGTATTACTGGGTTTCAACGATCCCGGAACATCGGGAGATTCTGATACATAATGGCACAACTGCCAGATCCCTTTCAAATCGGCCGGTTTGAATTTGGTTTTCTTTTGGGCCGTCGCACCTGTTACCGCTAACAACATAATTGAAAGCATGGTAAAGAAATAGAGCTTTTTCATGACAATATGATTTTAGTTAACACTCTTGAATGCGCATGTCCAAATATAAAGATTTATTTTGAGAAAGTAACAATCAAATGCATAAAAAAACTCGCACAATCAAAAGATTATGCGAGTTTTACATAAATATACCGAAATATTAGAAATCAGCATTTCTCGGTGTACGCGGGAACGGTATCACGTCACGGATATTTGACATACCTGTTACAAACAGCAACAGACGTTCAAAACCGAGTCCGAAACCGGAGTGAGGGCAAGTACCGAACTTACGGGTATCCAGATACCACCACATATCCTTCATCGGGATATGCATTTCTTCAATACGAGTCATCAGCTTGTTATAATCCGCTTCACGTTCAGAACCACCAATGATCTCACCGATCTTCGGGAAAAGAACGTCCATTGCACGTACTGTCTTCCCATCCTCGTTCTGCTTCATATAGAAGGCTTTGATTTCCTTCGGATAATCAGTCAGAATCACCGGACGTTTGAAGTGTTCTTCCACCAGATAGCGTTCGTGCTCGGAAGCCAAGTCTACCCCCCAGTAAACAGGGAATTCGAACTTGTGACCTTTCGCAACGGCATCTTCCAGAATCTTGATACCATCCGTATAAGGCAAACGAACGAAATCATCCTTCAATACACCTTGCAGACGTTCAATCAAGCCCTTATCGAACATATCGTTCAGGAACTTCACATCATCCGCACAGTTATCCAACGCCCATTTCACACAATATTTGATAAACTCTTCTGCCAGGTCCATATTATCGGCAATGTCGTTGAACGCAACTTCCGGCTCAATCATCCAGAACTCTGCCAAATGGCGGGGAGTATTGGAGTTTTCGGCACGGAAAGTAGGACCGAATGTGTAGATAGCGCCCAAAGCAGTGGCAGCCAATTCACCTTCCAACTGACCGGATACTGTCAAACTTGCCTGCTTGCCGAAGAAGTCGTCATCATAAGAGATAGAACCTTTTTCGTCTTTCTTCAAGTCATACAGATTCATGGTAGTTACCTGAAACATCTGTCCGGCACCTTCACAGTCGGAACCTGTAATAATCGGTGTATGGAAATAGAAAAATCCCTTTTCATGGAAAAACTTGTGAATAGCAATCGCCATGTTGTGACGAATGCGGAACACTGCACCAAAGGTATTGGTACGCGGACGCAAGTGAGCGATCTCGCGCAAGAATTCCATGGAGTGACCTTTTTTCTGCAATGGATATGTATTGTCGCAAGTACCCAGCACTTCGATTTCTTTAGCCTGCACTTCCACCTTCTGACCGGAACCCACAGATTCCACCATTACTCCGTTCACGCTAATACAAGCCCCGGTAGTAATCAGTTTCAACATCTCTTCATCGAAATTAGCCAGATCTACTACGATCTGCACATTATTTATTGTAGAACCGTCATTCAGTGCGATAAAGTTAACTTGTTTGCTACCTCTGCGGGTGCGAACCCATCCTTTCACATTGACCATAGCGCCAATATCTTCGCGCTTCAACAGATCAACAATTTTTGTTCTACCAATCTTTTCCATAAAACTTTTTTAATACAATATTATATATTACTCAAACGACCCCATGCGGAGGTAGTTTACTTCTGCTTCCGACAGGTAACGCCAGTCTCCGCGGCGCAGACCTTTTTTGGTCAGTCCGGCAAAGAATACACGGTCGAGTTTTACTACTTTATATCCCAGTGATTCGAAAATACGGCGAACGATACGGTTCTTGCCGGAGTGAATCTCGATACCTACCTGGTCTTTCTTGAAATCATCTGTGTAGCTGATAGCATCTGCATGGATTTCACCGTCTTCCAACTGTACGCCGGCTGCAATCTGATCCATATCTGCTTTTGTCAGGTTCTTGTCCAGATGAACATGATATATTTTCTTTTTCAAGAATTTCGGGTGTGTCAGCTTGGAAGCCAGGTCACCGTCATTTGTCAACAGAAGTACACCAGTCGTGTTGCGGTCAAGACGCCCTACCGGATAAATGCGTTCGTTGCAAGCGCCTTTTACCAGATCCATTACCGTGCGGCGTTCCTGCGGATCATCCGATGTAGTAACCGTATCTTTCGGCTTATTCAACAGTACGTATACCTTACGTTCGATGCTAACCGGTTCATCGTGGAACTTCACCACATCCGAGCGTTTGATCTTTGTACCCAATTCAGTTACTACTTCACCGTTTACAGAAACCACACCTGCTGTGATAAACTCATCAGCTTCGCGACGTGAGCAAACACCGGCATTAGCCAAGAACTTATTCAGACGAATCGGTTCGTTCGGATCAACAAACTGTTCCTTGTACTCAATCTGCTTCTTGATGCTATACTTAGCATTCGGATCGTAATCACTGGTACGCGGACGCGGACGATAGCCACCCTGCGAACGGTCATTGTTAAATCTCGGACGATAGCCACCACCGTTGTTATTACGGTAGCCACCACCTTCACCACTGTTGAAGCGGGGACGATATGGACGATCACCACCTTCGCGGTTATAAGGACGCTGAGGACGGTCGCCACCTTCGCCACTGTTAAAACGGGGACGGTACGGACGGTCGCCATAAGAGCGTTGCTCGCCACCTTCACGATTGTAAGGACGCTGCGGACGATCGCCACCTTCGCCGTTCGGATTGAATCTCGGACGATACGGACGGTCTCCACCTTCACGGTTGTAAGAAGGGCGTTGAGGACGATCATAAGAACGTTGTTCACCACCTTCGCGGTTGTAAGGACGTTGCGGACGTTCGCCTCCTTCATTGTTGCTATTGAAGCGAGGACGATACGGACGGTCTCCACCTTCACGATTGTAAGAAGGACGTTGGGGGCGATCATAAGAACGTTCACCATAAGAACGCTGTGGGCGCTCTCCACCTTCACTATTCGGATTAAATCGCGGGCGATACGGACGATCCCCACCTTCACGGTTGTAAGAAGGACGATACGGACGTTCTCCACCTTCTCTGTTGTAAGACTTGTTACCATCACGGCCGGCACCTGTATTCTCCTCATTGTAAGAATTTTCGCGCCATTCTTCGTTTTCTGTGCTCATTTTTTTATTCGAATAAAATTAGACTTTGGCCTCACGGCCTATTAAAAAAACACGTTTATTGTATAAGTAAACAATTAAAGTCCCGTATATGTATGCGGAGTAATTGCTCTTAACTCTTTTTTAATATCTTCGCTTACGTTCAAGCCTTCGATAAACTCTTTAATAGAACTTTCTGTAATAGCCTGGTTGGTCCGGGTCAAAGCTTTCAATGCTTCATACGGATGCGGGTAAGCCTCGCGGCGTAAAATCGTCTGGATTGCCTCAGCCACTACGCTCCAGCAGTTGTCCAGATCACGGTAAATAGCCGGTTCGTTCAGCAACAGTTTGCGAAGTCCTTTCAGTGAACTCTGAATAGCAATCACGATATGACCGAAAGGCACGCCTACATTACGGAGCACCGTAGAGTCTGTCAGGTCACGCTGCAAACGGGAAACAGGCAGTTTCACAGCCAGGTGTTCCAGAATAGAAGTTGCGATACCCAAATTACCTTCCGCATTTTCAAAGTCGATCGGATTCACTTTATGCGGCATCGCGCTTGATCCTACCTCACCGGCTTTGATCTTCTGCTTGAAGTATTCCATAGAAATATACTGCCAGAAGTCACGGTTCATATCCACCATTATGGTGTTGATACGTTTCATCGCGTCAAAGACAGCAGACAAGTTATCGTAGTTCGAAATCTGAGTGGTATATTCTTCGCGTTCCAGTCCCAGTTTCTCTGCAACAAACCGATTACCGAATTGTTTCCAGTCATATTGAGGATATGCTACATGATGAGCATTGTAATTTCCGGTAGCGCCACCGAATTTTGCAGTGATCGGACATGCTTTCAGCATAGCCAGCTGACGTTCCAGGCGGTAAACGAATACCATCACTTCCTTACCCAGACGAGTCGGAGAAGCCGGTTGCCCATGAGTTTTGGCAAGCATCGGGATTTCAGCCCATTCTGTTGCATACGTTTTCAGTTGTGCAATCAGTTCTTCGATCAGCGGATAATAGACTTTATCCAAAGCTTCCTTGATAGAAAGAGGCACAGACGTATTATTAATGTCTTGAGAAGTCAATCCGAAGTGAATGAATTCTTTATAGTCATCCATTCCACCCAGCTTATCGAATTCTTCTTTCAGGAAATATTCTACGGCTTTTACATCATGGTTGGTTACACTTTCGATATCTTTAATGCGTTGCGCATCTGCTTCCGAGAAGTTACGGTAGATATTCCGTAAAGTTTCAAACACGCTGCTATCGATTCCTTTCAACTGCGGCAAAGGAAGTTCGCACAAGGTGATAAAGTATTCCACCTCTACCTGTACACGGTATTTAATCAGTGCAAATTCAGAGAAATAGGCTGCCAAAGCTTTAGTTTTGCCTCTATATCGACCATCAATCGGGGATATGGCCGTTAATACATCAAGTTCCATACGTTTTCTTAAGATAATTATCAGACTGCAAAATTAACTCTTTTTCCTGAGTTATAAGGCAAAAGGATAAAGAAAGTTTGTATAAAAGCGGTAAGAAATAAAAAAAAGTCTCACGAATTTCTTCGTAAGACTTCTATTTCGTGGGCGCTGAGGGATTCGAACCCCCGACCCTCTGGGTGTAAACCAGATGCTCTGAACCAGCTGAGCTAAGCGCCCTTTTGTTGGCGGAAGTGTTTCGGTATTCTTTGTGGGCGCTGAGGGATTCGAACCCCCGACCCTCTGGGTGTAAACCAGATGCTCTGAACCAGCTGAGCTAAGCGCCCGTACACTTCCGTTTCAAAAGCGATGCAAAGGTACGGCTTTTTTTGAAACCTCCAAACATTTTGCATATTATTTTTCAAGAAACTTTTTATCAAAAATAAAAACCAACTGATTATCAGCAAATAATGAAAAAAGTTTTTTTCATGCAACTTTCCCTTCTCCAAGCCTGTCCACTAAACAGAACAAGATAAAGCCAACAATGCGGGAACACTCAAATCCGGGAAATAAGATTCCCGGTCAAGCCTGCTTACGGATAAGGCGCGCCGGATTCCCAACTGCAACACTGTCGTCGGGAATATCTTTCGTCACGACGCTTCCCGCTCCTATCACACAACGGTTGCCAATCGTCACACCGGGACAAATGACAGCACCGCCGCCAATCCAGCAATCCTCGCCGATCGTAACAGGATAAGCATACTCTTTCGAACCGCGACGCTCCAGATAATTCATCGGATGATGCGGCGTATAAATCTGTACGCAAGGGCCGACTAGCGTATGGGCACCGATTGTGATATACCCTCCGTCCAGAAAAGTACAGTTGGCATTGACAAAGACGTGTTCGCCCAACTTTATCCCGTCTCCGTGATCGCAATGGAAAGGAGGACAGATCACCGAAGTTTCAGGAATACCCGGCACCAGTTCTTCCAGCAATTCTCTGTACCCGTCATCGTACGTACTCAACCCGCGCATGATCGCCAGCAACTTCTTGGCATGCTCAAAACGCACCTGCAACTCCGGCGCGGACATATCAGCCAACTGGCTGCTACGCATCTTCTCTACTTCTGTCATATTCCTTATTCTCCCATCCCATTAATAAATACCAATTTCCTTTCATCCGAAAGCGATTCGTCAAACTCGAACCCTTCCCACGAGAATCCTTTCAGTTCCTCCGGATTTCCGATCTTATTTTTCAATATGAAACGTGTCATCTCGCCACGGGACATCTTGGTATACACCACTATCGTAGCCAGCTTTCCATTCTTCCAGACATGAAATTCGGGAGTGACCACACGGACTTCGCTCTCCACCCGCTTCCAGTCAAACAGGCTTTTCATCTCGTCACTGGCAAGATTACACAAGATTCCTCCTGCCGATCGGATGTCCTCTATGAACGTATCCGTCAGACGCGACCGCCAATAAGAAAACAAGGTCTGATTCCCCAATTCCGGCAATACGACATCTCCTTCCAGCCGATAAGCACGAATCACGTCCAAAGGACGCAACAGACCGTAACAGAAAGAAGTCAGCCGCAAATGTTCCTGCGCATACCCGAAATCTTCTGCAGAGAAGTCCTTCGGATTCAGCCGTTTGAATACAATACCGGTATATGCCAGCAAAGCAGGCAATTCCGGAGTGGCTTCCGCATGAAAAGCCTGATAACGTTTATAATTCTCCACAGCAATCTTTGCGTTTACACGCAGCAGACGTTCTAATTCGTCTACAGAAAACTGGGACATCTGCAACGCTATTTCCGCCGCTTCCTTCTGAAAACGGGGACTCGTGGTCAAAGGAACTTTCACCTTCGACACCGCACTCATCGTCTTGGCACAAGATAGAAGTACTAACATTCTGAATCGGGTTTAATCATTTTGAAAAACACAAAAATAAAAAATAAATAGCTTCACTTGTTGACAGATATCCAAATTATGCCTACTTTCAGCCAATAATTAACTATAATCATTTATTAATTAACAAAAACACAAAAATCCCCCTTATGAGAAACAAGTTTGTATCTTTGCAAGCTCTGGCCTTATTGGTCATCTTTTGTCTGACGGGTAGCTTAACCCGTGCCGCTGTCAACCCGAAACCGTTTGTTGTCCCCGAACTCAAACAATGGACGGGAAAAGACGGTAACTTCACCCCGGGAAAAGACACCCGAATCGTCTGCACTTCCCAAAATCCCGAATTACTGAGAATAGCCCGAATGTTTGCCGACGATTATCAACAGATGTTCGGGCAGACATTAAGCGTAGCGCAAGGCAAAGCCACGTCCGGCGATTTCGTCCTATCCTTGTCGGCAGACAAGAAGCTCGGTGAGGAAGGTTACGCCATCAAGATAACCGACCGTGTAGCCATCTCCGCTCCCACCCCGACCGGTCTTTACTGGAGCACACGCACACTCCTGCAACTGGCGGAACAAAATCAGGAACGCTCACTCCCGCAAGGAACGATTCGTGATTATCCCGATTATCCGCTTCGCGGTTTCATGATAGACTGTGGCCGTAAGTTCATTCCGATGGCTTATCTGCAGGACCTGGTGAAAATCATGGCTTACTACAAAATGAACACCCTGCAAGTCCATCTGAACGATAATGGATTCAAGCAATACTTCGAACACAACTGGGACAAGACTTACGCTGCCTTCCGGCTAGAATCGGAGATTTATCCGGGATTGACAGCCCGTGACGGCTCGTACTCCAAGAAAGAATTCATCGATTTCCAGAAACAAGCGGCATCCAACTTCGTGGAAATCATTCCGGAAATTGACGTTCCCGCCCACTCACTGGCGCTCACCCATTACAAACCGGAAATCGGAAGCAAGGAGTACGGCATGGATCATCTCGACTTGTTCAAGCCGGAAACTTACGAATTCGTAGATGCTCTGTTCAAAGAATATCTGGAAGGCGACAATCCGGTATTCGTAGGCAAGCGTGTACATATCGGTACAGACGAATACTCGAACGCGAAGAAAGACGTGGTAGAAAAATTCCGTGCTTTCACCGACCATTACATCCGTTTTGTGGAAGGTTTCGGCAAGCAAGCAGTCGTATGGGGCGCGCTCAGCCATGCCAAAGGCGATACGCCCGTCAAATCAGAAAATGTCGTCATGAATGCTTGGTACAACGGATACGCCGATCCGGCAACTATGATCAAAGACGGATATCAACTGATCAGTATTCCGGACGGACTGGTATATATCGTTCCGAAAGCCGGCTACTATTATGATTACCTCAACGAACCATACTTATATAAGGAGTGGACACCCGCCCATATCGGCAAAGCTGTATTCGACGAAAAACATCCTTCCATTCTTGGCGGTATGTTTGCCATCTGGAACGACCATGTCGGGAACGGTATCTCGGTGAAAGACATCCATCACCGTATATTCTCGCCCCTGCAAACACTCTCTGTAAAGATGTGGACAGGCGCTCAAACAGGCATTCCTTATGAAACATTCAATGAAAAACGTGCCCTCCTCAGCGAAGCGCCCGGAGTCAACCAACTGGCAAGAATCGGCAAAAAGCCGGAATTGGTATACGAACGTTCCACAGTCGCTCCCGGCAGCACTTCCGATTATCCGGAAATTGGCTATAATTACACTGTCAGTTTCGACATTACCGGAGCAAAAGAAAGTGAAGGAACCGAATTGTTCCGTTCGCCTAACGCCGTATTCTATCTGTCAGACCCTATTCGGGGGATGATGGGATTTGCACGCGACGGCTATCTGAATACCTTCCCCTACAAAGTGAATCCGGGAGAAAAAGCAACAATTCAGATAGAAGGAAACAATTGCAGTACAACGCTGAGAGTCAACGGTAAAGTGGTTGATGAAATGAATACGCAGAAACTTTACTTTAATGCGGGAAAAGATTCAATGAACTATGTACGTACACTAGTTTTCCCGCTGGAGAAAGCAGGAAACTTTAATAGTAAGGTACAGAATCTGAAAGTATACAATTATTGCGTAAGCAAACCATAAGATTTAGATACGGATTACACAGATTTCACATTTTTTTAGCGGTACAATCTACCAAAAACCGTATCAATCTGTGTAATCCGCTTCTGGAAGAAGCACAATCATTCATTTCATTTACGTACGGATTTGAGCAAAATGATAGTAATAGTATCTTAAAATGGGGGTGCCCCCAATGGAGATACTACTGTTTCATTCATTTTTGAACCGTTACGAATCAATTTAAACCTGTATAACCAAAAGCTACACAAACGTTTCTTCCCTAAGCAATAAAACGCTTTTTTATTGTCACTTATCACTTTTCGAAGTTAACTAACTGATTATAAACATATCATCGGTGATAATAAGCGGTGATAATACGGTGACAATAGCTGCATCCATACATTTTATTGTCACTTCCCTCCCAATCTCACTGTTCATCTCACCTACTGCTATCTCCCCATCAAGCCTACTTCATCCGAGTCCTGATCCTACGCAACAAATACCGTATACTACCGGTATCTTTCTCTTATAGTGCCTTTATTGTTCCATTAAGACACCGATCTCTTTAGTTGTTCACGGCCGTGGCAAGCATTGTTCACGGTCGTGACAAGAGTTGATCACAGCCATGAGCAGACCTGTTCACGGCCGTGAAGAGCTAAAGAGAACGGCACTCTATTCCTACTTTCCTTATAGGAAAAAGCAAGTATATAAGGAGCTGAAGAGAACATTAGCACTATCTTACGACTCATTACACCGCAGACAACAAACAAAAAGAAGAGTCATATCTACAAAAGAAGAGACTCCCTCTTTGGTATGCCAAAGAGAGAGTCTCCTCAATATATATACAGCTAAAGCAGTTTATTTATATTCCTGCCAGCTCTTAATCTGAATATCACTCAGTTTCAGTTCACAGAATGCTTCGATGAAAGCACTTGCCAGACGGGCATTGGTAATCAACGGAATGTTATGGTCGATAGCACCACGACGGATACGGTAACCATTCGTCAACTCACGTTTGCTGTGGTTCTTCGGAATGTTGACGATCAAGTCGAACTTATGGTCAGCGATCATCTTCATCACGTTGTTTTCAGCACCCGGTTTTTCATCCGGCCAGTAAACCGGAGTCGTTTCTACACCGTGAGCATTTAGGAATGCAGCCGTTCCGGCAGTAGCATAAATCTGATATCCCTTGGCAAACAACATACGGCTCGCATCCAGCAAATCTACTTTAGACTTCATAGCACCGGAAGAGAACATCACCGCCTTTTCCGGAATCTTGAATCCTGTAGCGATCATTGCATTCAGCAATGCTTCAGAGAAATCGTCGCCGATACAACCTACTTCACCGGTAGAAGACATATCCACGCCCAAAACAGGGTCAGCCTTGTGAAGACGGGAGAAAGAGAACTGAGAAGCTTTCACACCGATCCAGTCGATGTCGAACGCAGTCTTGTCCGGCTGGCTGTACGGAGCATCCAGCATGATGCGGGTAGCTGTTTCGATAAAGTTGCGTTTCAGCACCTTAGATACGAACGGGAAGCTACGGGAAGCACGCAGGTTACATTCAATTACCTTCACCTCGTTGTTGCGGGCAAGGAACTGGATGTTGAACGGACCGGAGATATTCAGTTCTTTAGCAATCTGACGGCTGATCTTCTTGATGCGGCGGGCAGTTGCAAAGTAAATCTTCTGTGCTGGGAATACCAGTGTAGCGTCACCGGAGTGTACACCGGCAAATTCTACGTGCTCGGAAATAGCGTATTCAACCACTTCACCGTTCTGAGCTACCGCGTCGAACTCAATTTCCTTTGTATTTTCGAGGAACTGAGAAACAACTACCGGATATTCTTTAGATACTTCGGCAGCCATCTTCAGGAAGTTTTCCAGTTCTTCGTCATCGTAGCAAACGTTCATAGCCGCACCCGAGAGTACGTAAGAAGGACGAACCAATACCGGATAACCTACTTTTTCTACAAATCCCTTCACTTCTTCAAGGCTGGTCAGTTCCATCCAAGCCGGCTGGTCGATGCCAAGCTGGTCGAGCATTGCCGAGAACTTGTTACGATTTTCGGCACGGTCGATGGAAACCGGAGAAGTACCCAGTACAGGAACTGACTGGCGATACAACTTCATAGCCAGATTGTTCGGAATCTGTCCGCCTACGGACACGATCACACCGCGCGGTTGTTCAAGGTCGATCACGTCAAGTACACGTTCGAAAGAGAGTTCGTCGAAGTACAGACGGTCGCACATATCGTAGTCAGTAGAAACCGTTTCGGGGTTGTAGTTAATCATGATAGACTTGTAACCCAGTTTGCGGGCAGTCTGAACAGCGTTCACCGAACACCAGTCAAATTCTACCGAGCTACCGATGCGGTAAGCACCCGAACCCAGTACGACTACTGATTTCTCATTCTTATAATAGTTTACATCGTAACCTTCTACTGCATAAGTCATATACAGATAGTTAGTCAGTTCCGGATGTTCGGAAGCAACAGTATTGATACGTTTTACTGCCGGAAGGATGCCCAGGGCTTTACGGTGAGCGCGTACTGCCAGATTTTCCTTTTCCATGTTGCCGGTCGGGTTCAGTACGAAGCGGGCAATCTGGAAGTCAGAGAAACCAAGGATTTTAGCTTCGCGCATCACGTCAGCCGGAATATCTTCCACCTTATTATATGTAGACAGTTTTGCCTTGTAGTCAACAATGTTCTTCAGCTTGCCGAGGAACCAAGGATCGATCTTAGTCAGTTCGTGGATGCGGTCGATGGAATATCCCTCTTCCATAGCTTGTGCGATGGAGAAGATACGCAAGTCTGTCGGACGTGAAAGTTCTTTGTCAAGGTCGTCGAAGTGTACATCATCATTACCGACAAAACCGTGCATGCCTTGTCCGATCATACGAAGACCTTTCTGGATGATTTCTTCGAAAGAGCGGCCGATAGACATGATTTCACCTACTGACTTCATGCTTGAACCGATTTCGCGGGATACACCGGCGAATTTCGTCAAGTCCCAACGAGGGATTTTACAAATATAGTAGTCCAGTTGCGGAGCAAGGTATGCAGAGTTCGGAGTGCCCATTTCACCGATCTGGTCGAGTGAGTAACCCAATGCGATCTTGGCGGCAACGAATGCCAGCGGATAACCGGTAGCCTTGGATGCCAGCGCGGAAGAACGGCTCAGACGAGCATTTACTTCGATCACACGGTAGTCGTCCGTATCTGAGTTGAACGCATACTGGATGTTACATTCACCTACGATGCCGAGGTGACGGATACATTTCGTAGACAGTTCCTGCAACAGTTTCAGTTCTTTGTCGTCCAATGAGCAGGTCGGAGCTACTACGATAGATTCACCGGTGTGGATACCCAGCGGGTCGAAGTTTTCCATGCTGGCTACAGTGAAGCAGTGGTCGTTCGCGTCGCGGATCACTTCGAACTCGATTTCTTTCCAGCCTTTCAGAGATTCTTCTACCAGGATCTGCTTGGAGAAGGCGAAAGAGCTTTCGGCCAGTTTCAGGAATTCTTCTTCGTTAGCGCAGATACCGCTACCCAGACCTCCCAACGCGTAAGCCGAACGTACCATCACCGGATAACCGATCTTGCGGGCAGCAGCAATGGCATCCTCCATGCTTTCTACCGCCTGACTTACCGGAGTCTTCATATTGATTTCATCCAGTTTCTTCACGAACAGGTCACGGTCTTCCGTGTACATGATAGCTTCTACCGATGTACCGAGTACTTTCACTCCATATTTATCAAGAATACCTTGTGTGTACAGTTCGGCGCCGCAGTTCAATGCAGTCTGTCCGCCAAATGCCAGCAGGATGCCGTCGGGACGTTCTTTCTTGATAATCTCTTCTACGAAATAAGTAGTTACGGGAAGGAAATACACTTTATCGGCAATTCCTTCAGAAGTCTGAATGGTTGCGATGTTCGGGTTTACCAATACTGAGCTGATACCTTCTTCTTTCAAAGCTTTCAGTGCTTGTGAGCCTGAGTAGTCGAACTCTCCGGCTTGTCCGATTTTGAGTGCTCCAGAACCCAAAACGAGAACTTTCTTGATTTCCTTTTCCATTTCTTTTGTTGTTATAGTAAGTTGTTATTTCTAAGTTTTGCCAATAAAAAAAATGCGTTACCCTCGTAAAAGGATTAACGCATTACCAAAGAACTAAAATATCGTTTTTGGAGAAAAAAGAAGAAGGTTGTTGATTCCGGGTGGAAAACATCCGAATGTAGATAATACTTACTTCTTATTTCTTGTTGATTCATTGTCGATTTCAAAATTTGTGCAAAGTAACGACATATTTCTAAAACTACAAAGAATTTGAAGAAGAATATTCTCTTTTATTTGCTTTGTTACTGTGAAAACAGGCACCGTCCCCCTGCCATCTGATACCAAAAGCCAGCAATAGTAAGCATTAGTAACGAAGTAGCTCCATTTTGACGCATCTTTCATTTTTTATCCTTATCTTTGTCGCTAAATCTATTATAATAAGGTAACAACAATGGGAAAAGAAAAAATCATACTTACCGGTGACCGCCCTACCGGGAGACTTCATATCGGACACTATGTAGGTTCATTGAAGCGCAGAGTTGACCTGCAGGATGCAGGTGATTATAGTAAGATGTTTATCTTTATTGCCGATTCACAAGCGTTGACGGACAATATAGATAATCCGGAGAAGGTACGTCAAAATGTAATTGAGGTTGCTCTTGACTATCTGGCATGTGGAATAGACCCGTCCAAGGCTACCATCTTCATCCAGTCACAGATTCCGGAACTTTGCGAACTCAGTTTCTACTATATGGACCTCGTAAGCGTATCCCGTTTACAACGTAACCCGACTGTGAAATCAGAAATACAGATGCGTAACTTTGAGGCAAGCATCCCTGTAGGATTCTTCACTTATCCTATCAGTCAGGCTGCGGACATTACTGCCTTCCGGGCAACCACCGTCCCCGTCGGTGAAGACCAGGAACCGATGCTCGAACAGGCTCGTGAAATCGTCCGCCGTTTCAACTATATCTATGGCGAAACGCTGGTAGAACCGGAAATCCTGTTACCGGACAACGCTGCCTGCCTGCGTCTGCCGGGAACGGACGGCAAAGCCAAGATGAGTAAATCACTCGGCAACTGTATCTACCTGTCGGAAGAACCGGAAGAAATTCAGAAGAAAATCATGAGTATGTATACCGATCCGGGACACCTCCGTGTTCAGGACCCGGGCAAGATTGAAGGTAATACCGTATTTACATACCTGGATGCTTTCTGCCGTCCGGAACACTTCGAACGCTATCTGCCGGATTATCCGAATCTGGATGAACTGAAAGCGCATTATCAACGCGGTGGACTGGGTGATGTGAAGGTAAAACGCTTCCTGAACGCTATCATGCAGGAAACACTGGAACCGATCCGCAATCGTCGTAAAGAGTTCAGCAAGGATATTCCTGCCGTTTACGAGATGCTACAAAAAGGATGCGAAGTAGCCAGAGCTGCCGCTGCCGAAACATTGGCGGATGTGAAGAAGGCTATGAAGATCAACTATTTCGATGACAAAGAACTGATTGAAGAGCAGGTGAAACGCTTCGCGGCTTCACAGGAATAAAGATAATAAAGACGAATATAATAAAGTAAAGGCTGCCTGTTCGAAAGTGAACGGCAGCCTTTACTTTATTATATAGTCTGCTCAATCAGTTTCATCTTCATCATTTTTAAAGAGTACGTCTTTCAGTTTCTGATAAAGGAATGAGAGGATCAGCAGGATCAATCCTAAAATGATAAATACAATGATCTTACCGATTGTTGGCATTGCCCATAAGTCTTTCAGAATCAGCTTCAACAGGACGATTCCAAAAGTTGAAAGACTGATGATTCGCAGTACTTTCTGATGCAGACGCATACCCAGTGCCATTTGAATAAATCCTGCGATACTCAGTGAAACGGAGAAGCCGGCATCGAAATCCTCTACTCCTGCTTGCAGGAGGAAAGAACGTGCCATCGTCAACCAAAGAAAGAGCGCCAGGACATTCAGATAAACGGTGAAAGGAGTTTTCAATCCTATTAATGTATAGTATTGACGGGCAACGTAGTAGAGGTTAGCTATAACAAACGCTGCCGCAAGCCATCGGAGCAAAACAGGAGTCAGGCTCGTGTAGACCCACTGGTCTCCCCATATATTGATCGCATATATCAGCACGTTCATTCCCATAGCTGTCAGATAAGGGATTATGTATTGTTCTATCGGGAAGCGCTTTTTGAAAGCATAGCTGAGGATGAAGATGGCAGCGGAAGTAAACGCCAGCATCATTCCGCTTCTTGTAGCTCCTGCCAAGTGCAAGGCAAACTCTGCCATAAATGTATAATAGAGGATAGCGGCAGCAGCAAGAAGCATGATCGAATTCCAGGGAGTGTATCTCAGATAGCGGGCTCCGTCAAAGAGAGAACGGTAACGCCCCATCAGTAAAGCGAATGCTCCCGTGGCCAGACCGACAAACAGGGAAGTAGCAAAAGAACTGTTCAGGAAAATGGTTTCGGAGGAGGAAGAGGTCATCAGTACATTATATATATCCATCAGATATGAAACAAGGGTCAGTCCCATCAATACCTGTGTAGCACGTTCGTATACTCCAATCCTCGATTTTACGTAAAGCCATAACAGCAGAACCATTTCCGCTGCCCAGAACAACGTGATATAATTTCCATCCAGCTGAATAGGTATAGTGATGGAAACAAATGTCAGTACCAGTCCCAACATCGCATAAATGAGGAACTTATAATCTTTCTTGCTCATCCGTAGCCAGATGACTAAAACTAAATTGATGATAGCGATCAATAAACTCAGTAATCCTTCCGATTTAAACGGCAGTCCCATATTACGCAGGAACAGGATTCCTAATAACAGATAAATGAAATTGTTGGTTATGATGACCAGCAGCAATCCCCTGTTCTTTTTCACGGCTTCTACCCGGAGTATCGATAATATCGGCAGGAGGAAGATGAAATAAAACAGCGTCGCAAAGATGAAGAGATGGACGGAAATATGTGTCGATCCTGTAGTAAAGCCTGTCAACAGGAAGATTCCCATTACCACATAAGTAAAAACAAATGCGATCACCGGAAGTTCTCCCCATTTCATATAGATGGACAGTCCGAACATTCCAAGATTCAAGATACTCATATAAGTGAACAGTACCAGGTAGTTACCATTCCCGGTGCTAACAAGGAAAGGTGCCAGAAATCCCCCGACAAGTGAGATGATAGCCAGTTCGCGCCTGTCATACAGAATGGACAGGATAGACATGAACAGCGTTATAGCTATCAGAATAGTAAAAGCAACCGTCTGAGGAAAAAGGTGATAAAAATGAAAGGCAATGGCGACTGTGAGATAGAAAACGGCAAAGGCGCCACCCGCAAGCAAGGAACTGAATGTGCGGTACTTCTTTTGCAGGCGTTCGGCAACCACCAGCAATGCGGAGCCGGTCAGGAAACCAAGTACGGTACGCAATGTTTCGTTAATCCAGTCTTTATCAATGGCATATTTTACGAAGAAGCCGACTCCGATGACGAATACAAGAATACCAATCTTACCGAAAAGATTTTCACCGATAAACTTTTCATAATTAACCTGCTTCCGTTTGGAAACAGACGGTATTTCGAGAGGAGTCTCTGGAGAAGTTTCCTGCAAAGTGACCTCAGCAGATTCTTTTTCAAGGGAAGCATTTAATTTCTGCGGTGTAGTTTCCGCCATAATGGGCTGTATGCCTTCAACAGTTTTTTCTTCGACAGCTTTCTCTTCCTTCAAGGCTGTCACTGTCGAATCGGGCAATTCTTCTGTTACATAAGGCAGTATATCCGTATTGTCCAAAGTCTCTGCCGTTACATCCTCTTTGCCCCTTACAGGGCCGGAAGCCATTTTCTCCTGAGCTTTGAGCAGGTCGTCCATTCGTTTCTTTATCTCGCCAAGCTCTTTGTCTACCTTGCCGAACCGGCTTTCAAACTTTTGCAGCAGAACAAAAAACAACACTGCAGCAAGCAATGCACATGTGCCATAAAGTTCACCCATAATGTTCTATATTTGAGTTATGTATCACAAATATAGAACATTTTAATTACAAATGGGCAAAACCGACAAGATATAGCATATTATTGAACATCTTCCGAAGCAGATCTTGCTTTCCGGAATTCATCTACCCAATAGGCAGTTCTTATCAAATAGTAATCATCAGCCAATGGTTTATAATCCAAATATTCAAAAGCATCGCACTTCTTTGAGACAGCCGGCTCTATCTGAGTTCCTTCATGCCATTCATTGAAAGACGTAATCGAAATATAAGAAGCACCGCTTTCTATGGCAGCTTTATACATATCATCGTAATATTTTCCATTCTCACGGTCGCGGGTGGTACTTCCATTCCAAGGACGAATCCGGGTATCAATATATCCCGGACCGACACTCGGAATAAACAATTTATTATGTGCCTTTGCCCATTGCTGCATGGATTTCCAGTTGGCCGGAGTAGAAGCATTTGTGAAACCTGTTGCGGCAAAGTAAGTGTAAAAGCCATCCATGCACGCTGTCTCAATGTCGGGCAACTCGCTTTCCTTCAATGTCAGACCAATAAAAAGACCGTCGTACTTGGTATTACGCACACTTATCTCTCCCCCGGCAGCAAACAACTTCGCCCACTCGGCAGGTTTGATCAGATAAGAATCATAGATAAAGAAAAGAGGTTTGCCGTGCGTACGGTAAAAAGCCGGGTGATCACCATAAGTATCCACTATATATTGAATATTCTCCCTTACCGTTTGCGGGCTGCGTCCATTAAAAGGCTCTATATGAAAGCACACCTTTGCCCCTACTTTTGCAGCCTCATCCAGCAGGAGAGACACACTTTGGTTGCCATAATCGCTTTCTCCCCACCAAGTGACAGACAGTACACCGACATTCGCTTTTATATGCATCCGGATATGTTTCCGGATGATTTCAGGATCATTGCTGCTGTACGTTCCGAGCTCCGGATAAAAATTACAGGCGATGTCATCATTAAGTCCGGATATGGCACCGACATCTCCCGAATGTCCCGGAGCAAGGGCTATCGGGTGCATCCAGTGCTTCATTTCTCCATCCACTGACGGATTTCCATACCAATTATAATAAAAACTGATCGTATGGTCATCCAACGTAATGTTTGCCGCATCCAAATCGTGTTCACCGTTCATTTTCTTTTTGTTGCCGTTACAGCCGGCACACAGAAATAATGCCAATAAAACAAAAACAAGATCTTTCCTCATGTTCGTTTGTTTAAGAAAGTAGTCCCAAAGCCAGCTATCCGACGGCCTTGGGAACTACCCGGTTCGTAAAACAATTATCTATTCTCTACCCATTGAAAATCTCCGATCAGCCTGGCTGAGAATTTGCCCGTCAGATCTTTGATGTTATTGTTATCCGAAACAGTCTTATTCAATGTCCATCCGCATACCAGATCCGATTCGCTTCCAGTCACGGATTCCGGAGTATCCATCAGATGTTGTATTTCGGCCTGTGTCTTCGCCGATTTCCAGATATGCAGATGACGCATACATCCATTGGTGCTCTTTTCTCCGATACGGTTGGCAGTTGCGCTAAGCCCGGTAAAGGCAACCATAGCCACTTCCTTATCATTCGGAGTATATGGCAAACGGTCATCCCGGCCTCTTTCCGACAACATCAACTGACCGTTGACGTAAATCTTGGTCATCACCGGAATTCCGTCTCTGACTTCTCCGTCCACTCCGTTCTCGTTAGTGACAACTGCCACATGAACCCACTGATTTAGTGTGCTGAATGAGAAGCCCGGTTCAAACAAGTCACTATAGCCTATACCATACGTCATACGTAATCTGCCGAAGTGACTGTTTACCGCCCATCCTTTACGCTCGTGATCTTTCGTATCATCATCCGTGAAGGTGGAAAGCAAGAATACAAAGCTATTGAGATATTCGTCCACATCTGTCAACTTCACCCAGAACTCGACTGTAAATGCCTGTTGTCCCTGCTCGCCGAAAGATGAATACTCCGGATGAACACCAAAATCAATGTATCCGCCATTCTTTCCGTTGACCAACAGTTCAGCGGCAACCGGTAAAAAGTCTTCGGTACGTCTGGTCGCTCTGAAGTTCTTCTCTATCTGGTTAGCTTCACGGATAATGCGGTCGGCTTCACTGTCAGCCAACTTTTTGTTTCCTTCTTTCAGTTTAGCGATCGTTTCCTCCAGATAAACAATTTCATCATCCAGCATGGCTTTACTGGATACCGGATAGTTATCTTTCAGTTCGCCATATGTAGCTCCATCCCGCAGCGCAGTCAGGTTAGTCACCAATGTACTGAAGCGCTCTATGAAGATTTCGGTCTTGTCCGTTTCCGTCGGCCAGCCGCTATTGTCATCATCATCAGAACAAGAAGTAAATGCCAGCATCTGAAGCATCATAAACACTATCACTACCCAATTATATAAATAGTTATTTTTCATATCTATCCTGTATTTTCTGTTTCGTATCATTCTAATTCAATCCACCTATAGTCTCCGACCAGCTTTGCCGTATACTTTCCGGTCAAGTCTTTAATTTCCTGGTCGTCAAGCGCCATCTTCGCGAAAGTCCATCCGCAAACCAAATCGTCCTCTTCGCCCGTCACATTCTCCGGATGCTCCATCAACCGGCGGATTTCATCCTGAGTCTTGGCGGCACGCCAGATATGCAGATGTTTCATACTTCCGTTAGCACCTTTATCACCGATACGGTTGCCTGTAGCACTCATGCCGCCAAATGCCACCATCGGGACATTGCTGTCGTTAGAAGCATACGGTTTGGAAGCATCCTGATGAGAGGTGGTCGAAAGTTTCAGTTCACCGTTCATATACATTTTGGTCATGACAGGTCTGCCTCCATTCATCTCGCCGTCTACTCCGGTTTCATCCGTCACCACAGCCAAGTGTACCCACTCATTAACGGTGGCAAATCCGAAGGCAGGTTCCATCAGGTCATTAAAGCCCATTCCGTATGTCATACGCATGTTGTTGCCACCATAGTTGTAGCTATTCACGCACCAGCCTTTGCGTTCGTGATTGTTCGTATCATCATCCGTAAAGGTAGAGATCAGATAGAAGAAGCCTTCTACATCCTTCAGCTTTACCCAAAACTCAACAGTAAATGCCTGCTTGCCAACTTCACCGAATGTGGAATACTCCGGATGAGCGCCAAAGTCAATATATCCGCCATTCTTTCCGCTTACTTCCAGCTCTGCCGGAACCAGTAAGTCTTCCGTCCGGACAGTCGCCTTAAACTCGGCTATCTTTTCGTCCGATTCTTTCAGCAGTCTGGCTGTCTCTTCGGGAATCCGAGCTTCCGCCACTCCCGCTTCTTTTATCGTCTGAAGGAAATCTTTCAGCTTGGCTATCGCATCTTCCAGAATCGCCCGGCTTGTTTCAGGATACATTCCTTCCCGAAGCCCGAACTGGGATTCAGCCTGCAGGTCGGTCAACACTTTTATCTTCTTGCCTATCTGTTCACGATACTCATATACCTTCACTCCTTCTCCGTCATCATCCGAACATGAGTAGCAGATACCCATAGCGAAAGCCGAAAGAAAGACTATAACCAGTAACCGGATACTATATCTATTTTTCATATCTCATTTGTTTTAGATTCATTTATAATTCCTTTAATAAATACCGCCTTCTTCTATGTACTTCCTGATAGAAGCGGCCAAATCCATCGGGAGCATAAATTCATACGTATCCGGACAATCCTGTTCAACCCGTTCGAGTTCCTTGATCAGTCTCTCGTACACTACCACTTTATTTCCTTCAAATCCGTAATAGTTGGTCAACAGATAGACATGCCGGAATAAAGGACGCCGCGGGCTGGGAGATACAGACATCAGATCACGGTATACGTCTCCATTATTGCGGCACATAGTCCCCTGATCAATACGCACCACGCCATCTACCAATTTGTAAGATGAGCCTGTGGTATGTGTCCGGTTAGATCCGTCCATAATCGCATCGACAGCCTTGCTCTTCATGTATTGTTCGAAATACATCTGCTCGTCTGTATTCCAGAGATGCGCCGTGTGGAAACCGGCAGTGGATAACCACTTCTTGTTCATTTCCAGCCATTCCGCATATTTACCGCTCTGCGCATAATAATCACCATAGATAAACTGGAAACCGGAAGGCCCTGCCGTCAATTCATCGTTCGGAGTCATATTCTTATAGTAAAATTCAAGTAGCTTCGGATTCAATTCCTGTAAGCCTGCCGCCAAAGTCACTCCTACGGGAACTTCGCCTCTGCGCTTTCCTTCCTTGAATATCTGATAAAGAGAATTTGCATCGAACTGAATATTGTCTCCGTCACTCAGACTGATAGCGACATATATCTTACCCGGCTTCACTTCTCCGGCTATCCCTTTACGCTGCTGGAAGGCTTTGCTCGGGAAACTGCACCAATAACTGCCATTCGCATAATAGTCACTCACTACAAATCCTGCATTATGGATGTTGGTAATCTTGTTCAGTTCGTCGCCATTGGCATTCATTCCATAACCAAATACCGAAGAACCCACCGGATAAGATCCGCTATTGAAGATATTATCCATGATCTGTTTGTCATCTCCATTAGAGTCGTCCAACCAGAAGACAAAGCCTTTAGATGCAGCTACGTAATCGTACATTCTCCACGGATTATCTTTATAATCACTCCGCAATCCACCGGAGAAAGTTAGTTTCGGATGGCATTTGTCGGCATAGTGCGCTATCGCCCAGCCATAAGCTTCTGCCTTTGACGACCATTGGTTACGTATATCCCTAACTTCCAGATTTCCTATTCCCAGCTCGTCCTCTATAAACTTTCTCATGGATTCCGTAACCGGAATGCCTTTCTCCTGTGACGAAATCATCTGTGCCATACTCCATGACCAAGGCTGATTCTCATCCCAGACTACCAGGCAGTTGAAGCGGTCTTTATACATATTATATAATGCCGCAAAGCCTCTGTTGCGGGAAGTATTCGCCAAAGGCTGCATTTCATACTGCACTTCGGCATCATCCAGCTGCGTCAAATCCTGCTGTAACCAGATCAGATAAGTCAGTGCCTGTTCCTGGTTAATCACTCCCTGCATGACAGCAGTGGTCAGCTTCGATATATTTTCGTCATCACGAATATCGAATACATTCACTTTCGCCACCGGCTGATTCTTAAAGAACATACCACTTTGAGGAGTCGCATCACTATGATAATCCATCAAAGGATGCAGCTTTTGCGCCCAGTTCTTCACCAGACGGGCAGTCACTCCGGCAGACACCTCTCCGGTCGTTCTGACAACTTTCATTTCATATCGGTAAGACAACAGGCTATTGTCCGTAATCGCAAATTCCGCGCTCTGCACTCCTTTGGCAACCGTCTGTTGCTCATTAGTCTGCAAATCCTTTACCTGCACCTCCTTGATATCCGTAATATAAGGATCAATCCAGGTGACCACTGCTTTTCCATTGATCTCCTCCACACGGGGAGTACGGACTTCATTTCCTCTTTCGGCCGTTGTTCCAAATTCATCGTCATCCTCGCTGCAACCGAACATTGAAAAGGAAAAGATAAATAAAAACGACCATAGACTGGTGAGTACAATCATCTTTTTCATTGTGTTATATTTTAGATTTTAATATTATTATTCTGACTTTATTCCGGCAAACTCTCTGAAGAGGGCGGCACGGCATCCGAAGCTATCCCCCACTTCTTATTGGGCTTATCTCCCATCTGCAAAACCAGACGTCCGCCGTTTTGAATATCCGCATGGCTGAACCACGGCTTATTCCACGGCGTTCCATTCAAGGTAGCCGACTGGATGTACTTATGGTCCGGCGCATAATTCTCCGCTATGATCTCAAAATAATGTCCGTCACCTACCTCCATCTTTGCGGATTGGAATACCGGACTGCCGATATTATAAGTTGGAGAACCGGGAGTTACCGGATAAAAGCCCATCATGGAGAATACCACAAATGCAGTCATTCCCCCTCCGTCTTCATCACCGGGAACGCCCATCAAGTCATTACGGAACCACTGGTTCAGCAAAACGCGAATCCTTTTTTGTGTCATCCACGGCTGACCGGCATAGTTATACAAATAAGGAATATGCAGACAAGGTTCATTTGCCATAGAGAACTGGCCGACATTACCGGTATGGTCCGGCAACTGATGATAGAAATCAAACTTGCTCCGCCCCAACGGTTCATTGAATGTCTGATTCAATCTCTCGATAAATGAAGCCTGTCCACCCATCAAGGCAATCAAATCCGCCGGATTGTGCTGCACATCCCAACGATAGATCCAACCGTTGTTTTCACCATAATAGCCACGTGCCCCCTGTCCTCCCGAATAACGATAGTCAAACGGTTCGATAAACTTTCCGTCCTTGTTCTTGGGATGAAAGAAACCCGTTTCCGCATTATAAACATTCCGGTACGTATAAGACATCTGCATAAACTTCTTATAGTCATCGGTTTTGTTTAACGTTCTGGCTATCTGTGCCAGACACCAATTATCGTAACAGTTACCCAACATAACCGCAACCGCCTGCCGTCTCTCGAACGAATGAACAGCCTTGCAGGTCTCTTCTTCGCCAGGGTTCAGTGCAGGAAAAAATCCTTTTTCCTGATAGAACTCATCGAGCTCCGTCAACGGACATCTCAGCCAGGGCAACAATGTTTTCTCTGTGATCGCTCCCTTGCAGGCTTCATAAGCAGCCTCCAGATCAAAGTCTTTCAATCCTTTGCAATAAGCATCCCAAATAACTGCCACTGCATGATTGCCATTCATCCGGTGGCTGTCTCCGGTCACCTCGGGGAAGGTAGGCATCCATCTTCTGTCCGACTGTTCTGCCATCCGGATATATGAACGAACCATATCGAGTTCCTTCTGCGGTTCTATCAAGATACGCAACGGATGTGTAGCCCGGTAAGTATCCCATATCCAGTCATCTGTATAAAAAGGTACTCCGCCATCTTCATGAATCTTGCCATCGAAAGCACTGTAATACTTCCCGTCTTCCGAAAGATTGATCATGCGTTCGTAGGTACGATAAAGGGAAGTGTAGAAGATTTCTTTCTCGTCTTCCGAACCGCCTTCTATCACAATCTTGCCCAATGTCTCGTTCCATATCCTGCGTCCGGCATCCGCCACTTCCTTTACATCATAGGTGGTGATGTCACGTTGCAGATTCTTCTTTGCCTGCTCGGCACTGATAAAGGAAATTCCGTAACGTAGATTCAGGTTCCTCTCGCTTCCATAAAACAAAGCGATGGCACTGCCTTCCTTACTTTCCATATCAACTTTTCCATCTGCCAGTACCCCTTTGCGTAAAGGTGGCTGACTGGTTTCGAGATACAGATAGATTTTGGTAGGAGTGTTGTCAATAATCTGATAGCCACTGACTCCTTTTTCTTCAGCGACCAGCTTTCCGTTCTTCGTATTCACCACCAAAGCATTATCACCTTCCGTCCCAAAACTGATATGATAAATACCAGCCTGATGTGAAGGGGCATACTCAACCTGTATATCAGCCTCATCCAGGTATACGGAATAACTATAGGGGGTAATATTCTCCAAATCATAGGAGTAAGATACAATCGGTCGGGATACCTCTCCCTGCACCGGACTCAGGTTAAAAGCCGAGCTGCCTCTATGACTGGTCACCACCACCGGAAGGCCGTTTACCCTGTCCGATGTATAGTCTCCCCTTTCTGGATAGACCCTAAGCATCGAGTTCGGCAGATGTACGGTTGGGTAAGTAGGCACCAGCAGATGGCTGATATTGCCGATATATGGATTTACATAATCGACAAAGTCTTTCGCGGGCGTCTGATCCGTATGGGTACACGAAAAAAACGCCATCGCCATCAAACAGGAGCCGACTGTTCTTTTTATATTCAATCTGTTCATCATCATTCTATATGAATATGTCTGTTCATTAATCAGGTTAGTTCATCGTTATCTTTCCGGCAGCAGCATCCGGATGCTGCTTCAGATAGATACGATAGAGTTCAAAAAATGTCGGTGCATCCAGCAATTCAATATTCGTATGCCGCTGTTTCAACTCATCACAAATCCCTTTATACCAGGAAGGTGACTTCAATATGGCTCTGAACCAATGGAAAGGAACCGGACGTTTCTCCACTCTTTCCACAATCACATCCGTTGCCCTGCGGTAATCATGATCTACAATATCATAATCTGCCCGGATCACCGGCATATCATTGTGCAGCAATGTCAAAGGCATCTTCTGCGGAACTATTCCATTCGGACTGAACGATGCGTAACAGTCCAATCCGTCTGAATCCAGTCCGGGGGCTTCGCCGTCAATCACAAATCCTGTAATGGTCAATCCCCACTTCTGATAATATTTGCTGCAATGCTTTGCCCATGCACTCAATCCGCTTTTCAATCCGGACACCGAGCGAGGCTCTTGCAACATACCCGGCATTAAATATCCGGCACCATTGTCAGCAGCGGCAAAATAATCATTCGGAGTAGCCGTCACCCGATAATTATGCATCACCATCGGAACGCGTTCTGCAAGTACAGGACTGACAGACCACATCAAAGGCACTTCTCCCCGGCTAGGTTCGTCCCACAGGAAAGGGGTAGTCTGAGCAATCCAGGAGGAGGAATCATAATCGCCTACATAGAAGAGGATAAAGTTCCGTCCCTGAAAGTTGATTGTTCCGTCACGGTTCAGATAGCCTCTGTCCATCAGTTCCTGATGTGTCACCCACTTTTGGGGATACTTTTCCTGAAGAGGAAAATGTTGCCAGAAGGAGGAGTTAGCCAATGCTCCCAGTCCGATGGCATCGGCATCCTTAAAGGCATTATAAGCACTGATAATACGGGAAAATTCCCACTCGGTAGCTACATCTTCATGCTTTCCTCCAGCATGCTGCGTATATTTATAAATCCAGCTCGGGAAACCTCCGATATAGCAGAATTTCTCTCCTTTATTTTGCTTATAGGCTTCTTGCAGAAAAGTTTTCAGTATCTGCAAGTCCAGTCCTTCTTCTTGTGTCGGATCATCCGTTGCCGGCTCGTCTCCCCAAGGAGAAAGGTCAAAGAAAAAAGCTTTCTTGCTGACAAAAAAGTCATGATTGGTCAATTGGTGATGGTTCGTTACCATCCGGGTAGGATCGGTACGCCAGAACTGGTCGATGTAATAAGCGGCGTACTCCGTATTGCATAACCCTTTCTTCAGGTATTTCTCTATAAACCATACATAGGGATCGATTTTCAGAGATCCTGTCGAAGGTTGACCGGTTCCGGCAATCCTTTCTTTGCCCGTGAAAAGAGAAGAACCATCTTTGTTCACCAGCCAGCATTTCACAGCCAGCTTCGGTCCTTGCAGTACCAAGCGGGTATAGAGACTATTGGGAGATATGTCATAGCGCACAGCTATCAGATTCTCGATTCCTGCCACAGATGAAGCAATATTACTGGTAGATGCTACTTTTGAGTCATAAACAACCACTCCGCGTATTTCTTTTCTGAAAACAGTCACGACATCCGACAGTTCCGTGTAAGCTATCGTATCACGTCCCGCCAGCCACTGTCCTGCCTGACGGTATTTATTCCACCAATAATCATCGACATTCTCTCCCTGCCCGTTCTTGACATAGCGAATGTACAATCTCGGACTATTCCGATTCACAATGCCTTGCAAGGTAGCTGTCGTATGCATAATGTCCCATAGTTGCTCCGCCTTCTCCTGTTCTTTCAGATCAAGTTCATTGAGCGTTCTCAAATCCAGTATCCGGACCGGATCACGAGATTCTGCCAACAATATCTCTGAACAAAAGACAGAGACCGCAAGGAATACCAACTGTAAATACTTTCTCATGGCTTTTCCGTTTTTATGCTAAATATCCAACTGTACAGATGCCGAATAATTGTACTTTGTCTCACTTCCGTGAGACTGTGCACCGATCCGGAAATAATAACTCTTGCCCGGAACCAGCGTGGAAGTGTAGTCTTCCAGATTGATAGACAATTCGAAAGCCTCACCATCAGTAATGGAACGGTTTAGTTCTTCTGTCCGGTTGACAATATTCAGTTTGTTGGATACATCGATGTGAGAGTGTGCAAACAACGAAATACGATAGACCTCGTTACTGGTCACCTGCTCCAGTTTGAATTTCGCCACTACCTTTCTTCCGATCACAGATATTTCCGGTTCAATGATCCGCAGATAAGGATTCACTTCGAAGACCTGATAATTCTTTCCCGGCTTTATTTTCATATCCAGAGTATCCAAAGGAACGTAGTTCCCACGATTCAGGATGATTTTATAGTCACCGGAGAAAATCATACCGTTATAAAACGTTCCGTCTTTTTTAACGACCATATTCTGAACAGGAGGATTATCTCCCCACCCCTGTTCGATGAAATAAACGCGGGAACCGTCCGATATCTCCTGTTGAATGAGTTCTCCGGTCTTCCGGTCTCTCAGTTCGCCGGCAAAAATTGCATCCGGCCCTTCGAGATTATCTTTTTCACAAGAGTAAAACATACTGCCTGCTACTACAACGCATAATAAAAATAGAAGCTTTTTCATATCTAATCTATATTTTAGAATATACTAATTAAGGATTCTGTACCAGACCATTAGCCCCCGTACCCGGAATACTCTTATAATACCAGCTATAATCAAAGGTCTTTGATTCAATGCCCAACGGATTGACACGTACAAATACATAATGCGCAGGATTTGTCCGCAGGTCAAGGAAAGGTACAAGTCCCTTTCTCACCCGGTTTTCAAATTCCTTATGGAAAGTTCTCCAGCGCGACAAATCCCATCTGCGCTTGTTTTCAAATGCCAGCTCGACAAAACGTTCTTTGCGAACATTCGCCTGAGTCAATGCAATGTCATCTTTGTGAGCCGCTCTTTTGCGGACCGCATTCAAAGCGTCTTGTGCAGCCTGTTTTTCAGCAGAAGTAGAGGTTGTCTTTTCGATAACGGCTTCTGCATAGTTGAGAAGAATTTCCCCATAACGGAAATCGATCCAAGGCTGTGTACCTTTACTCCATGCCTGCTCAACCGGATTTTCTATCTGCAAGAACTTCTTAAACAGGAATCCGCTGCGGGTATAGTGTCCCAAAGTCGGATCGAATCCTGAATATTCCGTGCTTTTCTCCGCTCCGTAAGTATAATAGATCAGACCATCCTGTCCCTTCTCCGAAGCCTGAGTCCTATAATGATAACCGGAACCGTCAGCTTTCACCAGACCACCCTGGATAATGATCTTCGTACTTCCGAAGTTCTGTCCCGGGAATAACACCATGGCACTCAAACGGGCATCACGACCGGCAAATGCCTGGTAAGGTTTATCTATCGGGAAAGACAGGTATCGGGTGGATAAGTTAAATCCATTATAATCACTTTCATTTCCATCCACACGAGTGCTGATCGGCTTGGGTGTTCCGGTTCCGTCATCCGTATAATCTTCGAAAGAGTCGACAAAATCCAGTGTCGGATTCATACGACCGGGATAGAGATTCGGGTCGAGGATCATCTGACGGGGGCTGAACCAGACATCATAGTTATGTGCCAGAATGGTATTTGCAGCATAGGCCTTCATGAAGATAGGCTCTTTCAATCCGTCCAGACATTGGAAAGGTTGTTCAAATAACTTTTGATAGTTGGTTGTCGCTTCTTCCGGAGTAGCGGGGGAAGGTTTGTAAAGACCGAACTTACCACTATTCATGATTTCCTGTGAAGCTGATATACATTCATCATAATAATGATCAGCCGATATAACTTCTATACCTACCAGCTTCTGGTCAACAGCCGGACCAGAGAAAGAGACATAAGGCTGATGAGTAAACTTGGCAACGGAAGCTGCATACAGAGCTGCTCTTGACTTCAGTGCCAATGCTACCCATTTGTTCGCTCTCAGCACATCATTTTCATTCGCATCTCCAAAAAGCGATACTGCCTGGTCACATTCTTCCAAGACAAAGTCCCAAGTATCTTTCTCCGTATTTCTAGGGACACGCAGTTCTTCGATATTACCGTTATACTCCTGCGGTTCTTTAATGATAGGTACCCCACCGTATCTTTTGGCTAAGGCAAAATAGGTATAAGCTCTCAGGAAATGAGTTTCCGCATTGATCTCATTCTTTTGCTGTTCGGTAATACTGGTCAATGTAGGAATAGTAACCAACAGACTGTTTAAATCACGAATGAGTTTATAACCGTCTTCCCAATAATCGAACCACTCTTCTCCAAAGTCATTGTACTCCGGATGGATAGCCTCATCACAGAAATGAGCAGCCATAAAACCGGCATTATTCACATCCGTACCGACTCCCACATTGAAGCCGCGATTCGGTGAATAGGTAAAATCTTCGATAGGCAAACGACCGTACAGATTGGCCATATGTGCCTGTACTCCTTCCGGAGTAGAGAACAATTCATCCGCCGGAATTTTATTCTTCGGATCGATATCAAGCAAATCGCTACATCCGCCCAGCAGGAACATAGCTCCCAATAATAAATAACTATATATTTTCATAATCATCTTCTTTAAAAGTTCAAGGTCAATCCAAAGTTAAAGCTCTTATTCAGAGGATAATTCAAGCCGGCACTATAGTCTCCTTCAATCTTTTCCGGATCGAATGCCTTTACAAACGGGTCACAGATAGTAAACAGGTTATTTCCGTTCGCATAGATTCTTAAACTACCGATACCCAGTTTATGCATCAGTCGGGGACTGAAGGTGTAGCCGATCTCAATTGTTTTCAGTCTCAGATAAGAAGCGTTCTTACGCCATATCTGCGAATCCCTCGTATAGAACGATCCCATGTCCTGCTCCAGACGGATGGCCGGCCATTCTCCCGGTATCCATTCACTGTTCGCATCATACGGGTCGGACAGATGCCAACGGTCGTAGAAGTATTCGGGGGTATTGCCACCCTTGAAACAGAGCATCTTTGCGTATACCTCGTCAAACTGCACCGTGTACAGGGCAGAACCTTGAAAAAGAGCATAGAAGTCGAAGTTCTTCCAGGACGCTTCCACATTGAAACCATAGTGAATCAATGGGCTGCCGGACCAGAATAAAGGGGTCTTGTCCAGATCATTCACCACTCCGTCACCGTTTACGTCTTTCAGGATGTAGTCACCGGGAAGTTCCTTGGAATTTCCGTTATCCCCATTCTGAATCGGATATGTATTAATCTCGTCAAAGTTCTGGAAACGTCCGTCCGTCTGATACCCCCAGATAAAATCTCCCCAGCGGTTGGATGCCTGGTTTCTCCATCTTTCCATACTGCTCTTGTAAGGACCGCTCTCTATATAACGGCGTTGGGTACGCGCCAAGTTAAAGTTACCGGATACACTGTAGTGGAAATCACCGATTTTGTTGGTATGAGTCAATGTAAATTCAATACCCCTCGTACGGTCGCCGTTCAGGTTTTCCTGTGGCAACTTGGAACCGAACGTATTGGGAAGAGAACCGTAACGGTCGGCTAACAGGCCGCTGCGGTCACGCTGATAAATATCAAACTCTACTGCGATCAGCCGGTTAAAGATTGAAAAGTCAATACCAATATTATACATATTCACTTTAATCCAGGTCAGATTCTTATTGATCATCACAGGAGAAGCCACCCCATTGGTATAATTTCCCTGACTGAATACATATCCGCCACTGTTCAACGTGTAACCGGAGAAGTATTGGAACGGATCACCGGCATCTTGCCCCGAACGACCGGCAGAGAAACGAAGTTTCAGATTATCGACAAACTTGAAGTTGTCTTTGATAAAGCTCTCTTCCGAAATTCTCCATCCTACGGAAGCGGACGGAAAGAATGCCCATCTGCTGCCCGGAGCATATCGATAAGAACCGTCGTATCTGCAAGCAAGCTCTGCCAGATATTTGCCTTTATAATCATAGGTCAGACGCCCGATATGAGAAAGATAAGCCTGGTGTTCCGAGGAACCGGATACTTTCTGGTCAGATTCGCGTGCATTGTCCAGTTCACCGATTGTGAAAAAGTCAAACTTGCGCTCACCATTCATCCAGTTTGCTTTCTCTTCGCGTCTTTCGAAGACATAAGTAGCTCCGATGGTATGGTTGCCGAACGTTCTGTTATAGTTTGTCTGGAACTGCATATCCACCCGTTCCGATTCTCTGCGATTATCCTGAAGCAAAGCCGGATAATTGGCATCTGCCGCCGTATACTCGCCCGTATATTCGCCATAGGTATATGTCTTAAAACCTTTCCGCGTAGCCTTATATCCGTAGTTATTGTAATCGTAGATAAAAGTACCTTTCACCTTCAGCCCCTTTACATAAGGAATATTATACTCTAATGCAAACTGTGTCTGCAAGTTCTTATTCCGCTCTTTAGCGCTGCCGGTATAATCGGCATCGATCATAGCTGCCGGATTAGGGACATAAGAGAAGTTATTATAATAATCCGGATTGTCATTGGCATAGATAGAAGTAGTAGGCGGATTTACACGCGTACTCTTAAATATATCATAGAAAGGAAACCAGGGACGGTTGGTGGTATCATAACGCCCGCCAAGATTGATACTGGCTGTCAGGTCTTTTGTAATCTTCAGACTGACATTGGAACGGAATGTATATTTATCATAAGTCAATGCGTTATTCTTCAACAAGCTGTTATCGGTGGCATAACCGAAACTACCGTAATAACTTACTTTGTCGGTACCACCTTCCAGGGACAGAGTCGTCTGGAACTGTGTGGCGTGCTTATTGAAAACGGCATCATACAAGTCTACACTCTCATAACCGGGAGCACCTTGCTGCCATTTGGTCAATTCGTCCTTTGTGATATAAGCCGGTCTGCCTGCATTGATTTCCGCCTCATTTCGCATGGTCATATATTGTCCGGCGTTGGCCATCTCCGGCACATTGGTAGGAGAAGTAATGCCGACATTGGCGTTCAACGTAATACGCGGTTTGCCTGTAGCCCCTTTCTTGGTGGTAACAATCACGGCACCATTCGCCGAATTCATACCATAGATAGAGGCAGTAGCATCTTTCAGAAAAGATATGCTTTCAATATCTTCCGGATTCAGCCGTTGAAATTCGCTGGAACCGTCTCTCACCACTCCGTCAATCACAAACAAAGGAGTTCCGAAGCCACGGACATTGATATTGGAACTAAACTTACCCGGCTCTCCATTTTCCTGTCTGATCCGCAGACCGGCAACTTTTCCCTGAATGGCCTGTGCCAAACTAGGTGCCTTGGTCTTTACTATATCATCTACTTTCAGGTTTCCGATAGCTCCTGTCAGACTTTCCTTTTTCTGAATGCCATATCCGACAACAACTACATCGCCCAATGCTACCACATTCTCCTCAAGGACTACCGTTACGAAGTTTTTATTCACCACTTTCACTCTCTTCGGATTATAGCCGACATATCCTATCTCCAGTTCCGCTCCCACAGGAACCTGGATAGTAAACTTACCATCTATATCAGAAATAGTCCCCGTACCCGTTTTCAGTACTTTCACTGAGGCTCCGATAATGGCTTCTCCTTTATTGTCTGTCACCTGCCCGGAAACTTTCAGGTTTTCCTGCGCCATAACAGAATCCAAAGAAAGGATGCTCCCCATTATCAAATAAAGGAACCTTAAAAAAACTCTTTGCAAATGATCTTTGCTCTTTCCTGTTTTCATAATTTATAGATTAACATTAATTAATTCAAACCGTTTTCATCTCAAGAAAACTTTCTCTGACAAGTAAGTCCAAGCAGTAATTAAGAAGTGTCGTTTTTCATATTTCCATCATTTTATAAGGTTATAGTTTGATCCGCTCAAGTCATCAGAAACATAGTGGAGGATATCCCGTCCGTTTCTGAAGCAAATATAGAATTACAGTCCTTAATGCCATATTAATTTTAGATTAATAGCGATAAAGAATTTCATCCTTTTCGCATAAGTATCTAGTTATCAATGATGTTTTCATGATAAAAAAACAATTATTATTTGATGGTATAATGAGTGCCTTACTCCGCAAGGATTTATTTCGGGTACCGATGAGACCTATTTCCGGCACCGATGAGGACAGGCTCCGCCACCGATGAGGAACTATCTCTCCACCGACCAACAGGAAGTAGCGGAAAATTATTAATAGAGGATTAATTTAGAGTGAATTTATAATATCATCGTAAGAGAAATCAGGCTTGGCATTCAGTAAACGTTCATATTCAATACAGAACTTATCGAAACTTTGCTTGGACAAACCTTTCTGCCCCATCTGATACAAGACTCTGCATTTAGTGCGGATAGCGTCTTCGTCTATATTATCAACAAGCAGAATTACATCTGATATTTTCAGCAAAAGCCTGGAATCTTCTTTTATATCGGGACGGTTGACCACAGAAAGCAGTATTTCCGTCAACAGAACGTAGTAGGCTGACTTATATTCGTCAATCCATTCGGCACTGACGTTAGGGAGCAATGCGCCGGCACTCGCCAGGGATATGATTTTATTGATTATCTTTTTATCCGTAATGGTATCTTTATCTTTTATCTGATCCAGCAATCTCATCACTTCCTGATAATCGCAGGTCACGTCTTTCCCCAGATTCAGATACCAATAGCCGTTCTTATTGGCAATATTGATATCTCCGATTTTCTCAATGATCAGCCTTAGCTTTCTGATATTCACGTTTCTGTTATTCGATGCACTGGACTTACTCATATCGAACCAGAAAGTTTCATCCAGGCATTGAGAAGTCGTTCCCTTTCCGTTCTTAATGGTATTCAGCAGTAAAAACAAGAATAATTGCTTAAGAGTAGGCGTAAAATCTCCCGTGATGTTACCGCCTTGCTTATCAAATATCTGGAATCCGCCCAGTAATAAAACCGAAGATACTTTTTGTTCAGTCGGTTCTTCTTCGACCAATCTGTCTTTTACTTCTTCCGTAGCAACCGGACCGACTGACACATTCACTTTTCTCTTTCTCTTACTATGCAATAACCATATACTTCCTCCTATCAGGCACAGTAGTCCTGCCAAAATACCGGATATCAATATCACCGGCTTCATTCCGCCAGTCTGATGAGGCAAAATACCTTCCTTGGACAAAGGTGGAAATGCCAGTTTATAAAATTCGACTTTAGATATTCCGGGCTCCTTTTCCTGCAACACCACAGCATAAATAGAAGATGTCTCTCTATGCAAAAACATATCACAATAAGAATGAATATCGAGGAAGTTATAAACAATGGAATCACTCATCACTTCCTGAACCGGTTGTCTGGTCTGTATATCAAACCGGCTCAAATAAACAAAAGTATTATACCGGTCATTATTATATGTCAAAGCATATACACTATTCGACGGTGTATCGACAATCATTGAATTACCGAAAGTAAAGTGCTGCCTGTCATTCACAAACTCCCATAACTTAGCGCATTTACCTGTTTTCAAATTCAACCGGTAAAGATCATAAAAGTTTCCTGGAGATTCTTCCTGCTTACCCGACTGATTGCCATAACCACCCATGATCAATAAGTAGTCCTCATTCTCCGCCCCCATCGCACTTAAATAGCGGGGAAACAGACAGGAATCAAGGGAACTGATCGACCACCCCTGCGGATCAGACAGGTTTATTCTGCTCAACTGTGAATTATAGCGGTGATTACCATAGCCACCAAAAACAATCAGTTCATCTCTTTTCTGATTGATAATACGATTATGATGCTGGCGGGTATCAATCATTACCGGAGTTTCTAATGTCCAGCATTTCCGGTCAAACTCATAGACATTCAAATCGTTGAAATCCGGTGTATAAGACAAGAGCCTGTTTCGTTTGGCATCAAAAATAATCTGGCTGGAAGCTCCTATATAAGGATGTCCTTTATAAGCAATCGAATCAATACGATTCGCCTTCACATCGTAAACAAATAACTGACCGCCTCCTGCTATGAAAAAACGTCCCGACACATCGTCATAAGCCACCTGCGGATTAATATGGTGCACATTCAACGAAGCTAATGCCGCCCATTTAGTATGTTTATCTATCTCCCAGACGCCATTACGTACAAAAGCCTGTTTATTTCTGACACTATCGTAAGTCACATCTTTATCATGAGCAGCCAATTCCCATTTATAAAGCAGTTTACCTTGAATATCAGCAAGTTCTATATTACGAATGGTCATAGGAGGTACATCTGTAGAGAAAAAACGGGGATGCTTGCTGCCTCCGAAATAGATCTTGATATCCTTAAAGTTGCTCAGGGAATGATTGATTTCCGCCTGGATACCGTCTGCAGCAATATGAATCCGGTCTTTGGTAAATTGCAGATCGACGTGTATCCATCTGTCTGCTACAATCTTTACCGAATCTGCAATCTCCGTATTCTTGATCACTCGGTCTTTGTCAGTCAATACAATATTAAATCGGGAATAAAGCAGGTAGGAGATAAAATCAAAGCAGGAAGAATCATCTGCTATGACCCGTACAACATAACCATAAGTATACAGTTCATTTCTCAACTTTATATCGAATCCCACCGAGAAACCGTCCTCGGGAAAAGACAAAGAAGCCGCAGGAGTAAGATCCAAATTGGTCCGCTGATCCTGATTGGTAGAATGAGCCAGAAACGTAAGACCATAATCATAGACACTATTATCTATAACATTACTCTTGCATACCCATATATGCAATAAAAAGACTAAAGATAGAAGGTATCTACATTTCATAGTAACAATCATAAAAACCGGAATCCTTGTTCAAAAGTAAGAAACTTATGTCTAAGACCAATGCATTTGATTGCAATATTCGCAAAAAATTATAGGATATGCAAATCATTGGAAACAAAAAGACTCGCCCAAGTAAAGTATCCGAGGGATATCTTTACCTGAGCAAGTCTTTCCTTTCATAAATACGGCCCACTTAACAGCCGTATCTATATTACAATATCAAATGTATTATTGAGCTGATTCTACCAATACCACACGATTCAGAATCGGTTGACCGAACTTGTCGACACCACCACCTGCTGCAACAGACAGTCTGTCTGCAGAGATGCCATATTTCTTAACCAACAGGTCCTTTACAGCTTGTGCACGTTCCAGACTTAACTTCTGGTTGATAGAAGGAGTACCGGTTGCAGAGTCTGCATATCCGTTGATTGTATAGGTCATGTTCGGGAATTCTTTCATCTTGCTGGCAAGATATGACAAGTTCATTTCTTCTTGTGGAGACAATTTGTCTGAACCGATCTTGAAGAATACAGTACGCGGTGCAATGTTGGCATCTGTTACAACGACTTCTTCAGCTTCTTCCACTACAGGCTGCTGTGCATTGGCTAACTGTTGCTGCAACTGCATATTTGCGGCTGCCATAGCATTCATCTGATCACGCATCTGTCTCAATTCCAGTTCGGAGATAATCTGTGGAACAGGACGTTGGAATCCACGGGTCGGGAAGTAATAAGTCACACCGAGAGTAGCACCTAAGATACCATCATAATCGGGTTTGCCACCGTGTTCACCATCAAATTTACCTTCCAGCCCTGTTGCACTCAGTTCAAGGTTCAAATCTACAGCGTTTGACAAACGGAAACGGTTGATAATACCTGCATTGAAGGTAGCAGCGTTTGTATGAGGCTTAGAATAAGAATGAGCCCAACCGGCACCGATATACGGAATAATCTCATATACGCGATCCGGATTGTAACCACCGAAAAGTGCATTCAGATTAATCAGCAAGTCGCCATGAAGATTCATATAGTCCCATCTCTGTTTGTAGGAGCCATCTTCTCTCGGGCCACCGACTACATAATTTGCAGATTCATTGGTGGTGAATCCTTTGGATTGCAGTCCGCTATATTGCATACGTAACCCGAAACCGGGTGTTACCCATTTACCAACTGACACATTCAATGTCGGAGCAATACGATCTCTGAATTTTCCGATATGGTCGTTATTACCAAATAACACCTGTGCACCGCCTCCTACAGAGAAGAACCAGTTGCTCCAGAATGGGTTAGTTATTACTTGATGTTTATCTTGTACCTGAATAACCTCGTATTCAGTTACAGTCACGGTTTGCTGCGCAGAAGCGACAGACGCAACGCCGGCAAAAGCCAGCAACATTAGAATCTTTTTCATATACCTAATAGTTAAGTGGTTATTATAATCTTTTCTTTGTTGAACTATTTAAATAACACGAACTGAACTAAAAGGTTTTAAGAAATGATGATTTTATTTGTTTTATTTGAATAATTTCTCGATGTCCTCTTCCTTGATTGTTGTCAAGACTGTTTTGCCATCCGGAGTGTAATTTGGTGAAGGACAGGCAAAAAGACTGTCTACAAGACTTACCATTTCCTCATTACTCAATACCTGACCATATACAATAGCCGCCGCACGTGCGAGTGTTAAAGCTAAGATATTCTGGATTTCCTCCTTCACATCATTCCCTTTTTCCATAGCTGTATGTAGCATATTCCGTACCAACTCAACCGGATTCAATCCTTCTATCCCCGAAGGAATGCCATTGATAGCATAACTACCGCCACCCAAATCACTCAGATCGAAACCTACCGCCGACAAATCATCCATGATTCCTTGCAGGACAGCCGCTTCTGAAGCAGGCAGCTGTAATATCTCGGGGAAAAGCACTCCCTGCGAAACACCTTGTTTTTGTTTTATCTGCACCATATACCGATCAAAAAGTACGCGGATATGCGCACGATGCTGGTCGATCAACATCAATCCGGATTTCACCGAAGTCAGAATAAAACGACCTTTGAACTGCAAATGCAGATTCCCTTTCTCAATCACCGATTCATTGGCATATAAAGTAGAGGAGGCCGATGAGAAAGTGGAGGAAGCGGCAGATACCGCCGAAATAGTTTTCTCTTCAGCAACCATCGGTTCTTCCTCGAAAGGAGAATTTTCCCAATCCATTTCCGGTTCCTGCTGAGGCTCATTCATCTTACTTGCCTTGGTCAATCCACCATACAGTCCTTCCCATTCCACCTTCGGACGGCTATATGATCCGCCGCCACTTCCACCGGAAGATACTTTGAACGGATTGAAATCCGAATTATAATGAATCTTCGGAGGTGCAGGAGGCAGATTCTGCTCAAATGCAGGAATATCCGGCATATCTTCCGTATCGAAATCAATGGAAGGAATGGCGCTGAACTTGCCCAACGACTCCTTTACTGATGCCGAAAGTATTTGCCAGATAGCCTGTTCATTCTCAAACTTGATTTCTGTCTTAGTGGGATGAATATTCACATCGATATTAGCCGGATCCACTTCAAAATAAATAAAGTAGGAAACTTGCTCGCCAACGGGAATCAACTGTTCATAAGCCTCCATCACTGCCTTATGAAAATAAGGATGGCGCATATAACGCCCGTTGACAAAGAAATATTGGTGAGCACCTTTCTTACGGGCAGTTTCCGGCTTCGCTATGTAGCCTGAGATTTTCACCATCGTAGTATTCACCTCTATATTCAGCAACTGTTGATTCAGCTTCTTGCCGAAGATAGCAAGAATACGTTGCCGCAAAGGAGATACAGGCAGATTAAACAGTTCGGAATCATTGCTGTAAAGCGAAAAGGCTACTTCGGGATGAACCAAAGCAATACGTTCAAACTCTGCCAGAATATTACTTAGTTCTGTTGAATTAGCTTTCAGGAACTTGCGACGGGCGGGCACGTTGAAGAACAGATTCTTCACAGAGAAGTTACTTCCCTTGGAACAGGAAACAGCTTCCTGACTTTCGACTTTGGAGCCTGCAATCACCAGTTTTGTTCCCAGTTCTTCCGATTCCAACCGTGTTTTCAGTTCAACCTGCGCCACAGCTGCAATGGAAGCCAGTGCTTCTCCACGAAACCCCATCGTACGCAAAGCAAACAAATCCGCTGCTTCCCGAATCTTAGAAGTCGCATGGCGTTCAAAGGAAAGTCGCGCGTCCGTTTCGGACATTCCCTTTCCATCGTCTATAATCTGGATGCAGGTCTTACCGGCATCCGTAACTAACACATGTATATTTTGAGCATCTGCATCGATCGCATTCTCCACTAGCTCTTTAATAACAGATGCCGGACGTTGTATCACTTCACCGGCAGCAATCTGATTAGCTACCGAATCAGGCAACAAATGAATTATATCGCTCATAGTTTATTTAGTAGTTAAAATGACCAGCTTCCCGTCGCTAAATAATGCCACAAATATAAAAGGAAAGCTATGATAATCAATATGATTCCAAAAGATACAGGCTTACGGCCACTTGCCTTTCTGCGCTTCAGGTGCGTCGTACCTTCAACAAACTTACCACGGATATCTTCGGGACTGAATTCTTTATCCGGAAGCATTCCCAACTCGCGTTTCGCCTTCTCCTCCATCTTCTCAAGCTTTTCTTTCCGCTCGTTTACGTAAATGTATTGATGATTAAAGCCTCGAGGTTTTCTCATCGAATTGAAAAACATTCCCATATTACTTCATATTAATTAAACTTCGCTTATCTGTCTTTGGCTTCCGGTCGGTGGTTGGTTTCAGTGTCTCTCCTTCCTTCTTGCCTCTCCAGTTGAATATATCTTCTTTATTTAAAGGGCGGACATAGTCAAACCAGGCAAATGTAGATAGCCGCAACTTGTCGGGAGGAATCTGATCCATCGGATATAATGTTCCGTTGGACTTACCTACGAACATCCCTTTTTCCATCTTCTTCTCTTTCATATAAAGATGGAGCACACTTCCTTCCATATTATTAAATCCAGTCATTGTACTGTCTTTTTCTTCCGGGTAGAAAGCGGTCATCACATTACCTATCACTTCAATATGACGCATATCACCATTTTCGAAATAGGCTTTCATCTCTTTACCGGACACTTGGTTATAATGAACAGAATCTTTCATCTCCACCGTCAGTGCCTGATTGATAATGTGGGCCCAGTTAATGGTACTGTCATTCATATAAATCTTGATCTCCTCACCAAGCAGTTGCTGACCTTCATTCCAAAGAATCGGATCGGTATACATGGTCAGACAAGAGTCTTTTGAATTATAAACCAGTGAGTCACAAACTCCCTGTACATCCGTCCGGTACATACGTACCTTATGATAAGCTTTCATCAGGCGGAAAACAGAGTCCGTATTCAGATTATAGGAAATAAGCTGCAACGTATCTCCATGCATAAAGAGACTGTCTCCTTGTGAATAGTCAATAGCAACTGCACGTTTGGTAGCAAAAGCAGAGTCGGTCAATTCGTTATAGAAACAATAATCGCCGGTCAACATATTCTTGTTAATGGTATCCGTCATTCGTATATTATCGAACGCTTCACCGTATCCCACTTTCCGGTCATAAAACAAACTGTCACCAATCAACTTCTTTCCCTCATTCGTCAGGATAGAACGGTCCAACAATTCAGCCTGTTCGCTGAGTGTATTATAGAAGCCTCGTTCCGAATAGATGTGATTATTGTCACTTACGATATTCGAAGGACCGAGAATGGTAGCAATCTTGGAAAAAGTATTATATTTCAGTGTATCCGACGTCAGGACAAACTTGGGATTCACCAATTTCACATCATGATTGAATACCGACTGTTTGGTAGCCGGACTGTATTCTCCCCAATCCGAGGTCAACACATTCTCTTCATCCATCAAAGTACCGCCCTCGAAATAATAACCGAGATCATAAAGACGGTCATAATTCAGACTATCGGTCAGAAGCGTCGTGTTCCGGTTGATCATCTTTACGTTCTCACGAATCTGCGCAATCTGTGTCATCCCGTCGTAGTAAAGATAATCACCGTAAATAAACAAGGTATCCCCCTGCTCCATACGTACATTGCTGAATGCTTCTACCGAATTGGTTTTCTCGTAAATCAAAGCACTGTCACAAAACATATACATACTGTCGTGACGCAGCTTTACATTCCCAATCAGTACCTGAACATCCGGTCGGGCAAGCTTGTCGGCCTGTCCCTGATTGGCATGAAGCAAATATACTTTCGTCTTCTTATTTTCGGGCTCTTTCTTGATATCTTTATCAGTTTGCTTCGTTCCATTTGGAGTTTTCGCAGCCGGAGTCTCAGCCTTTTTAGTCTGTCCGGTGGGCTTCACCTGCGCCACAAGGCATACGGCAAACAGGCATAGAAAGCCTATAAGAAGCCATCTATGCCCGTCTTGCTGTTTATCTTTTTTGTTTTGTTTCAGCATATAAAGTCAAGCTGTTTAAACATCAATCGTTCCTTACCCAACCCGGATACTTGAAGTCACACTTCTGCCAATTCGGGTCAATACGTACATACGTATGTTTTTGTTTGTTCAGAATCCACTTCTGCAACATTTCTTCCCGGCGCTTATCCATCACGATTTCTTTCAGGTCCTGATAGTCTTCTGCAATGGTAGCTTTATGACCGTTAATCTTTGCTTTCAGTTTTACAATGGCACAAACTTCTTTTCCATCCTTCTCGTTAATCATCGTAAAGGCTCTGGAAATTTCGCCTACATTCATCTTATCCACCACTTTCGCAACATCCTGAGGCAAATCCTGCATCTGGAACTTAGAAGTAGTGATACCTGTACGCTCATTCGTATTCACCATAAGACCGTGATTATTACGAGTATCCTTATCCTGTGAAATCACAGAGGCAGCCTCATCAAATGTAAACTTATTCTGACGGATATCATCGCCAATAGAATCCAAACGGGCACAAGCCTCAGTCAACTCCTTTTCAGATACTTTCGGACGCAACAGAATGTGACGGGTATTCACACGGTCGCCACGTTTCTCGATAAGCTGGATAATATGATAACCAAATTCAGATTCTACAATCTTGGATACTTTCTTCGGGTCCTGAAGACTGAATGCTACATTGGCATAAGCCGGATCCAGCATACCACGTCCCATAAAATCAAGTTCACCACCTTTGATAGCAGAAGCCTTATCTTCGGAATACAGACGTGCCAGTGTAGAAAAATCAATTTCACCCTTTGTCACACGGTCTGTATAATCGCGCAGACGTCTCTTTACATCTTCAATTTCAGCAATAGGAATTTTAGGTTGCAGTGTAATAATCTGCACCTCTACCTGAGTCGGAATATAAGGGATACTGTCCTGAGGAAGATCCTTGAAATATCGGCGTACTTCTGCCGGAGTTACCTTGATATCTCCTACCAGTTTCTGCTGCATCTTCTGTACTGTCAGTCCATCACGGGCATTTTCGCGCAACGTTTCACGAATTTGAGTAGCAGTCTTATTGAAGTATTCCTCCATTTTCTCCTTAGAACCAATCTGCTGGATATACATATTGGTCATCATATCTACACGCTGAATGATTTCCGCTTCGGAAACTTCGATACTATCCAACTTTGCCTGGTGCAGGAATAACTTCTGCACAGCGATTTCTTCGGGTATTACACAATAAGGATCGCCTTCAAATCTGCGTCCATTGTACAAGGCATCCATACGGGCCTCTTCTACATCTGATTTCAAAATAGCTTCGTCACCTACTACCCAAACTACCTCATCAATTACATTGTCCTGTGCATAAGTTACCACGTTGGCAAATACTGCCAGGACAAGGGTAACAATAAATCTAAAGTTCACAAACTTCTTCATTCTTTGTATTTAATAATTGTATATAATCTTCTTCTTGTTTACAGCCTGCTGATACAGATCATTCTTCACTTGTTCCATAAAGTTCACCCGTTTCTGATTGACCAGTAAATCCTTCACTTCCGACCGGGCAAACTCATACGGTTTCTCTTCACCTGCCCCGCGATAATCGCTCACATTGAGGAAATAGTAAAATGCCGTATCTTTCAGTTCCACATGTCGGTGCTTGTCTACATATTGATCCGGTGACGCCTCTTTCAATGGAATCAGGTCCAGAACATCCGTAACCGGAACCCATTTATTGTAAAAGTATTCATACTTCACCGCATTCTGCAAACTATATTTTTCCAGACTTTCCACAGCATCCTGTTTTTCCGTCTTGTACCATCTGCGAACATTGTTCAGCTGAGGTGCCGTCAACGGTACTTTAATAAACAATCCCTTGATCAGCGGAGATTCCAGTTTAAACAATTCCTTGTTTTTCTCATAATAATCCGCTATTTCCTGTTCCGAAATATCATTCGTCAGTTTTTGGTTTATCAATTCCTGCTGATAGGTATGCATAATCAAAGCTTTCCGGTAATTCTCCACCAGCTTATCTACATCCACATTATCCGGAATATTATTCGCAGCTTTTTCATACAACAAAATCTCCTCCGCCCAGCTACGAATGTAATGCTCGGCGAAAAGAATGCTATCATCTTTTGACAATCCGACCGGTAGTACAGACATCAAATCTTCTTTATACAAAAAATTACCATCTACCTCCACCAATGCAGTCTTGCCTTTGTGGTCGTACTGCTCTTTGCACGCTCCACAACAGAGAAGGGTAATTAGTAAGAGGACTAATATTCGCATTGTCAATTCAAATCTACTTATTTAAGGTACGAAGATAGTGAATAATCGGTTACATCAGTTATTATTAACTGTTTTTAAAACCTCTTGGTTTATTTCAACCTTACCAGACTCCCTCAATTCTTGCTCCCAATATGCGTTAAGATAGCTTCTATAATCTTTTCTCACCTGATCAATTACCTCTCTGTAATCCTCCGGTCCCTTCTGTTTTTTGCCTACAGCAATAGTAAAAGGATAAGACACTACAGGGTCAAAAGTGCCCTTCTTAAAGACCAATTTATCTATATATTTATTATCTCCGTCGGCAAAAACACCCTGTTCAATTTTAATTGTTTCAGCACCGGATGTATTAAATGTTTTGCGAAGCATATCCTCCCATTCATTCTCCGGAACTTTTTTCAGTAGCTTTTTAGCCTGTTTAGCAGTCTTTTTATCTGCACAATGCAACACTACTCCTTTGTATCGGGGATGCTCCCATCGGTAATCCGATGAATGAAACTTAAAATAAGTAGCCAATCCCGCCCGGTCGTTAACAGCCGGTAAATCTACTTTCTGATGCACGATTTCCTCAGCCAGACATTTCTCAGCATATTCCTGCAAAGTATAACGAAGTTCCGGATGTTTTCTTTCCATATGCTGACTCTCATAATCCAGCAGAGATTTTGCTATAAAGCCATTCAACTGCCGTTTTACAGCCTGAGGATGGGATGAAGCAAACCGCTTAAACATTTCTCCTGTATATGCCTGCCCGTTGATGGTAAACAAAGCCCGTTCCGTTCCACCTTTCTGCAATACTTCTTCCAAAGACTCCATATTGGGAATATACTGGTATTCCTTTTTCAATTGCTCTACGATGGCTTCCGTTCCTTTATCCAACGGCTGACGCCTTAAACGATTCAGAAGACTGTCACTAACGACTTCATATGCAGGCACTTCCTTTCGATCTATGACTTTCAGAATATGAATCCCCTCCGGAGTAAAAAAAGGTTTGGATATTTCACCTTTTGCTAAAGAGAAAGCAGCCTCCTCAAACTCCGATGTTGTCTGTAAACTTTCTATCCACCGACAACGTTTATCATCCGAAAACCGATCTACCAAACGGGCAAAATTCACACTCGGCTGATTTTGTATCACCTGATAAATAGAGTCCATGCGAGCCTGTTCCTCCTGTAAATGCCGGGATGTAATGGTCTGAGGCAGATATTTGTAAATTTGCCGTATCTGCACTTGTCCGCCACGTACATTTTCCTTCATCTTCTGATATAGAATACGGGCATTGCCATCCATTTCCTGATCATCCAGAAGGTATGACCTCAGCAAATTTGTCCGATAAGCCTCCTGTTGCTTGCGAAAAGCCGAAGTAGTGTCGAGTCCGGCCGCTCTGGCCGCTTCCACTTTCAACTTAGACAGAATGAAAAGCTCCGCATATTCTCTAGGAGACAATTTCGTACCATTACCGTCCGTATGCCGGCGATAGGAGTATTCAAACTCCGAACGAGGTATTTCTTTCCCATTAATCCGCATCACTACGGGATCTTCCTGAGCGAAAGCTAATACTCCGAAGAGACTTATCCATCCTAAAAGCAGATTTCTTTTCATCATTGATTTTTATTTAAAAACGACAAACGGTGAACAACGAACATATGCCATACAGCCTGTTCACCGTTAATCGTTTACCGTTTATATAAATTATTCCGGACGGCTATAGTTAGGTGATTCACTGGTAATCGTCACATCATGCGGGTGACTTTCCATCACTCCGGCATTTGTAATACGAGTAAACTTCGCATCATGAAGTTTTTCAATATTAGCAGCACCGCAATATCCCATACCTGCACGAAGACCACCAGACAACTGATAAACTACTTCATAAAGTGTACCTTTATAAGGAACACGAGCAGCAATACCTTCCGGAACCAATTTCTTCACGTCGGCAGTTCCACTCTGGAAATAACGGTCTTTAGAGCCATTCTCCATTGCTTCCAATGAACCCATACCGCGATATGATTTGAATTTACGTCCGTTAAAGATGATAGTATCACCCGGAGACTCTTCTGTTCCGGCAACCAATGATCCGATCATCACACAATATCCGCCGGCAGCCAATGCTTTTACCACATCACCGGAATAGCGCAAACCACCATCAGCAATCAGAGGAACACCTGTACCTTTCAGTGCCTTGGCTACATCATATACAGCCGACAACTGAGGAACACCTACACCTGCAACAACACGAGTCGTACAGATAGAACCCGGACCGATACCTACTTTCACAGCATCAGCACCAGCTTCTGCCAAAGCCTTCGCAGCTTCTCCGGTAGCAATGTTACCTACCACGATATCAATATTCGGGAAGCGTTTCTTTGCTTCTTTCAGTTTCTCAATAACGTACATAGAATGTCCGTGAGCCGTATCGATTACGATAGCATCTGCACCGGCATCCACCAATGCCTGCATACGATCCAGCGTATCAGCAGTAACGCCGACACCTGCAGCTACCCGCAGACGACCTTTGGCATCTTTACAAGCCATCGGTTTATCTTTTGCCTTTGTAATATCTTTATATGTAACAAGACCGATCAGTTTGCCATCCATTCCTACAATCGGCAACTTTTCAATCTTATGTTTTTGAAGAATCTGTGCAGCAGATTCCAGATCGGTAGACTGATTGGTAGTAACCAATCTTTCTTTAGGAGTCATAACAAGATCAATATGCTTTGTCATGTCTCTTTCGAAACGCAAATCTCTGTTAGTAACGATACCTACCAAATAACCTTCATCATCCACTACAGGAATACCACCGATTTTATATTCAGCCATAATTCCCAAAGCGTCACTGACAGTAGAACCTCTCTTGATAGTAACAGGATCGTAAATCATACCATTTTCAGCACGCTTTACAATGGCAACTTGTCTTGCCTGCTCCTCAATAGACATATTTTTGTGAATCACACCGATACCACCTTCACGGGCAATGGCAATAGCCATTTTCGCTTCGGTAACCGTATCCATGGCAGCCGTCACAA
>CAQOGY010000025.1 GCA_948847595.1 uncultured Bacteroides sp. | reverse complement strand
ACATGCCTGTCACGCATGGGGTCACGGGTTCGAGTCCCGTACGCACCGCAATAAATCCTTATTATAAGGTAGTTACAAAAGGACACCCGAAAAGTACCATTAATGGCTTTTTCGAGTGTTTTTTATTATCTTTTCCGCCAAAACGTTCTGTCAACTCCTACTTTTCAAAGGTAAATATAATATGTATTTATAAAAATGGATTCATCCCGCAACCCTGCTTGTGAGAAACGGCTTCCTCCATGTGTACAATACCATACCACCAGTTCGGAAAATCCCTGCTTCTCAGCTTCCCTTATGTACCATGAGTCTACCCTACGATAAAGCTTTCCGACTTGAAATTACTATAAAACCTACCGGAAGTTGCCGTAAATTTCAACACACAATAGTCGGGGTCGGTGACTCCTTCGGGATAATACATTGTATCACCTTCCTGCCATATCATCTCTTTACTGGCACTGTCTGTCAACACTTCCATTGTGCCGCGCAACATTACTCCCCGAAAGAAGCGGTTATCACAAAAGTAAATACAGGCATGATTGTTCTCCCGGTATTGCCCAACACGCATTGACGAAGTATTCGTTGTCAGATAAATCGTTTTTATCCCTTCCCTTTTCCGGGGTTGCAACATAGCTTTAATATTGGGAAATCCTTCGCTGTCTATGGAACCGATAAAGGCTGTTTTCTGCTTGTCAATCATGTTTCCTACCGTTTTTTCTGCGTCTCTCATCATTTAATAATTTAATCGGTTATTATTTGATGCAAAAGTAAGGATATTGAGTAGAGCTGGTGCAATAAAAAGAAAGGGAGAAATAGTACTTTTTACGGTTTATACTTTTTCCGGTAGAGTAACGGCGTTTCTCCCGTATGTTGCCGGAAGCAGCGGATAAAATAAGAAACCGTCGAGAAATGAAGTTCAAACGCAATATCCGATATCGGAGCATCTGTATAAGCAAGCAACCTTTTAGCTTCATCTATCACTTTATTCTGAATGTATTGCTTTGCACTAAGCCCCATTGCCGAAGTTATGATTTCATTCAGGTAATTGGGAGTGATGCAAAGTTTTTCCGCATAAAACCGAACAGAATGTTGTTCCTTCAAATGAGTTCCAACCAAATGGATGAATCTGTCTATATGAGTATTATTGATTTCTTTATCTGTGGTGATTTCCTCGTTTGAAATCGCCTTCTGATAAGCCCGTTCCAACAGCATCAGAACTTCATAAAGCAATGCCCTCAAAACATGTACATCATTATCATTCTGTTTGTAAGAGTCAATCTCCGTTTTAATATTGTGCAAGACTTGAAGGACACGCATATAAAGTTCGTCCGGAAGACGCAGTTTGGCTGATATCTTTTCCGGTTTGAAAAATGCAAGATGCCGGACAAACATAGAATCGCTAAAGAGGGAAGACAAAAACTCATCCTCAAAAATCAAAGCATATCCGTTTGTTATGTGATGCGTATCCCAGTTCCGAATTTCCCCCGCTTTAGAGAAAAACACATCTTGGGGGAAAGCCTCATAGCTACGGTTGTCAATTGAAAAACTCCCCTCTCCTTCCGTTATAAAAGTAATGTCATAATAAGTCAGCGTATGGACGGAACTTTCAGCCAGGAACTTCTTCACATATTTCAGCTCTACGACATCCATCAAAAGTTCACTGCCATACTTATTTTTATGGAAAGTATATCGGGGAATCGAGTTCTTCATTATAGAGTACAAAAATAATATTCCTTATCAAATAATCCAAGGCTTTTTCACTTTAGAAATAAATGAAAACAACAATAGACTATTTGATAAGGAATATCTTTAAAAGTATAAATAACTAAACGCTTTCTTATTTCTGGCTTCCCGCCAAATACCCCAAGCTTGTCACATCAGCCCCCAAATAATGAGTAATATACTTCAGAGGTACTCTGTATAAACAGCTCTTTCACTTCTTTTTCTTCCACCTGATACTCAAAATAGAGTTTCTTCAAATAAGCTTCCATACAAATTGATTTTAGTTAATATATGTCACTTAGAAAATACTTAATTCGATATAGCAGGCATTACAGTGCCTTTCGAGTACATTCTCTTTTGGTTATATCGCAAATACCAAATACAAATCAACAACGAAACCACCGTCGACAAGGGCGGAGCAAAACCCATGAGAAACAACGAGGAACTGTCTATCTGACTAAACCAGTACGACAACGGAATACGGAACAGGAAGGTTGCTATCAGACTGTGAATCATCGGGAACAATGAGTTTCCCTGTCCGCTGAAGTAAGAATTGATGCAGAACACAAAACTTACAATGATACAGTCGATACTATACCCCCGCAAATACTCCGCCGCCATTGCCACTACCGCCGCATCTTTGGAAAAGAATGCGGTAAGCGTCTCCGGCAGTAATTGGGAATACACACAAACCGATACACCGAAAACAAGAGCAATCCCAATGCCCGAAGCCAGGCATTTGTTCATGCGCTGTATCAGTCCCGCACCGTAATTCTGCGCCGTCATGGTTGCCACCGCCGATGATATCGCCATTGGCGGTAGCATTGCAAAGACGATTATTTTTTCCACAACACCCAAAGACGCCGACGCAATAACCCCCATTTGATTGACAATGACCGTTATAATCAAGAATGAGACATTGATTAACGCGTCCTGCAATGCAATGGGTGCTCCCAACACCATAATCTTTTTGGATAAGTTCTTGTTAAGCCGGATATCCTTCCGTGCAAACTCGAAATGGAATCCATGCCGGTATAAGAACCAAAGCGAGATGACAAAACTCACTCCCTGTGCCGTTATGGTAGCCAATGCAGCTCCCGTAGCCCCCAAATGGAAATAGCCGACCAAGATAAAGTCGAGGACAATATTAATCACACACGCCAGTCCTACAAAATAAAGCGGCGTTTTAGAGTCGCCCAGTCCACGCAGGATACCACACACTACGTTATACCCAATAATGAATAAAATACCTGCCGAACATACCAGAATATAACTTTTCGTATCAGCCATTGCTTCCGCAGGCGTATGCATCAGTTCGGCTATCTGCCCGTGAAACACGACCATGACCAAAGTCAGCAAAACACCTACGATTGAAAACAGCCATACGGAAGAACCGATTGTAGACGCCACTTTCCTATTATCCTTTGCTCCGGTAGCAATAGCAATCAATACGGTTGTCCCCGTCGTAATACCAAGGATGATACCTGTAATCGTCTGCATCACCTGGCTGCCGATAGCCACAGCCGCCACACTGGCAGAATCATCATATTGCCCCACTACAAACAAGTCCGCCCCGCCATAAAGTGCCTGAAGTACATTGGCAATAAGGAAAGGTACTGCAAATTGCAGCAATACTTTCGGAACGCTCCCTTGTGTCAAATTCAACTCTTTCATAGTTTCTTCGATACTTTACCTCTTATCTTAAATTGTTACAATAAAAAAATAGTACCGGACAAGCGAATGATTTGCACCATTCATCTTATCCAGCACTATAATTATCTATTATAGCACCCTCCGATGAGGATTTTTATGCCTGTCCCTATTTTCGGGCTGCAAATATGGGCTTTGTTTTCATAACTACCAAATTATAGCTGTACTTTATTTTTTCAGGATACAATCGGGTATCAATGTGATACCAATTTCAACCCGATAATGGAGCAAATCAGTGTGAAGATAAAGAACAACCGTCCTACACTTGCAGGTTCTTTAAAGAAGAAAATGCCGATTAATACCGTGCCTGCCGCACCGATGCCTGTCCATATCACATAAGCCGTACCGACCGGCAACGTCTTGGTCACCTTTATCAGAAGCAGCATACTCACGCATAAGGATACCAAGAGTACGAATGACCACACATATTTCTCCATTCCGAATACCCTGTTTATCTTTCCCAGACAGAAAGTAAACACCAGCTCAAGGCAACCTGCCAAAATCAAAAGAATCCAATTCATAACATCTTTTTTATTTGCAAAGGTCATGAATTTCCGGCAGCCTCTATTTTACATTTGTAAAAAAGGGATTTTACATTTGATAAAAAATCATCTTATCTTCGCCCTGATTCTGCTTAGGCTAACTTGGGAGATTCCTAAATAGGAAGAAATAATTCCTAATGGTACACGTTGAAGTATGTCCGGGTAATCAGCAATCAAATCCTGATACCGTTCCAATGAGGTCTTGAACTGCCGCGATATAAAGAGTTGTTCTGATTTGATGCACTCCCTTTCGGCAAACTTCCGTCCCCAGTTGGCTATATGTATGTCTGCCAGATAGAGGTCGTGCAGTTTATCGACACTCAATTCATACAGCACACTGTCTTCCAGTAGTTCTATATTCTCATATCCCGCCTGATTATTATAAAGGGTCTGCAAAGGAAAAATAGCGTCGCCCTCTTTTCCGAACCAGAATGTCACTTTCTTGTCCGATTTATAGGTATATGCATGCAACATTCCTTTTTTCATCAGATAGAACTTGGAACTTTTACGGTTTGCCAGAAACAGATGAAAACCTTTAGGATAGGTTACTTCCGTTGCTTTATTCAACAGGGCTTCCTTGGATGCAAGCGGCAGTTTGTAGATATTATCAATGATGTCATAAATGTCTATATCCATAGGTTCTTTATTTCGATGCGTTTTTTAGATAACGTAGGCTGCGAAAATAATCACTTTAAATTGATATACAATAACTTTATCCGTTTTTCTATTTCCGGAAACGGAAGAAAGCAGGCAGGCGGTCGGGATTCAACGTGTAGCGGGCATGTTCTTTCAAAAACGGTTCGGAATTCATCACTGCACAAGAATGGGGCACTGCCGACATCATTTCCCAATCTTTCTGCGAGTTGCCGACAATCAATACTTGCTCCAGAGGGAAAGCTAAAACTTTACATATATGGAGCACTCCTTTCTTTTTGCCGGCTTCTTTATGTACAACTGTGATAAGGGGTGGTTTATAAAATACCTGATAAGGTTTTGCTTTTAACTGGGAAAGAATGTTCTCCCTCTGTTCTTTCTCATAAACCAGCATGCTATACTTATAGACTTGGCCTTCATAGCTATACGCCGTTATCTTTGCGGATTCCCCGTTTACATCCGGTAGTAATTCAACCGGTAAACATCGGTTCTGCCCGTCATACAACAATAATCCACCGTCTGCAAATGCTCCACCTTTGAACAGGCTAAAAAGAGTCTTTCCTAATTTTCTCCGTGCCTGTTCCATAGATAAAGAAGTAGCCAGATATAATGGGACAGATTGCGCCATATATCGTAAGGTATTAGCATAACTTTCCGGGACTTTCCCTTGTACATCGGTCAATGTTCCGTCCACATCAAAAAAAACGGCAGTAATCAAGGACTTATCCGGTATCCGCCAAAATGTACCTTTGCCCAGTATGTCATGCAAAGGATGATTAGTCAAATTACTGAAAGCAATGTAACAATCACAAACTTTCCTCTGACAAGGAAGCGAGGTATCCAACTTTTGATTCTGACCCGTTTTTTGACTCTGATAAAGATTGCCTATCTTCACCTTACTTCTAGGACAGGCAAAGATATCCCCTTTCCAGTCAATGAAACAAGCACTTCTTCCCCCTGAACAATTCTCCCATTGAGCCGGAGCGTTTCGCAAATCATACTTGAAAAGATTATCCAATTGAGTGAAAAAACGAATATCTTCATCGCTCAACGGGGACTTTAGTCCCTGCATGGCATTAATAAACAGATAAATATCCGGCATGAGAGCATCTCGCAAATCAGCAAGTGTATTTTTTACCGACGGATTGCCGACAGCTCCGGCACAGACTTGTATTGCTGCATTATGGAGCGTATGAAGTTGCCGGACAAATTTCTCTACCGAAGTCATTTCCGGGTGAAAGCTAGCCCAAATCTTTATCTTACCTCTCAATGCCGGAGTTGCCCGGAGTTCATCCAGCCATTCGTCGGCAGGAAAAGAAAGATTAGTCTGACAGGAAATTCCGGCAACTTGCGGCAATGCCGCAAGCTGCATTATTCCTTCCCTGTAATACCGATGTATGAGTGCTTCCCCATAGGGAATGATAAATAGTTGCAAAGACTCTCCTTTCCATTGCTCAATAGCGGTAATAAATCGGTTCCATGCCTGTTTGTCCTGCGTCGTAGATGTAGGATGAGACTTCTTGCCGAAGGGACAATAAGAACAAGTGTAATTACAACTATTCAATTTGCCCCGATAGTAAATACGTCGGACGGAAAGTAACGAGCCTTCATTTTCCATTGTCATTTCATTCTAATTTCACTCAATTTTCATTCAGTAAGAATAAGTCTCCATTAGTTGTCTGATTCCCAAGGGGATAAATAACTGACCGATATAATCGGAATAACCCAGTCCTTCGGAAGTCAGCCGGATACATTCGGGAGTTTCCTCTATCCAGTGCTGTTCCGCCAGTTCGCGAAATAACGGAATCCTGTCAAGCGATTCTCCAAAACGCCGGGTATATTCAGCTTTGTCAATCCCCGTATAATACATCAGATTCTTGATGATAAAACGCTGCTGTTGTTCTTTTGCGGAAAGGATAAATCCGTTCCGGGCTACGGTGAAGTCAGTGGTTGCCATATATTCGTCTATCTCGCGGGCAATGCATTGCTGACAGACAGTATATCGGGTGGCATAGTGTAAATCACCCAAATAGCTGCGTCCGCCCGACCCGCACGAAAGCATTACTTCGTCGCCACATGAGACTTCCGCGTCAGTGGACGGATGATGAATAAAACGCCGCATGGATGTTTGCAGAAAGCCTTTTGCTTGCAATAACTCGCAGGCAGCGCGATACATTCGGAAACAGACATCATCCGGTTCCCGTTCGGTAATACCCGTACCTTGACGCACATATAGCGGATAAATAAACAGTTCGTTCGGCTGGAACCGGAGCGCTTTTTCCAATGAATAGAGGAAACTTTCGACAGTTTGTCCTTTGATTCCATAAATCAGGTCAATATTAAAATATGGAAAGTCCATTTTCTGAATAGCGTTAAGCGCCTGGCAGATAGAATCCTGTCGGGGACGTCTTTTCAAAGCTATCAGTTCTTTATCCTGGAAACTTTGTATACCAATACTTACACGAGCTACGCCTGCCTGTTTTAATAAATTCAAACGAGCCGTATCAGCATATTCGGGTGACGTTTCTATAGAAGTGAAAGCATTGGACGGATGCACGCCAAATAATGCGGCAGTATCCAAAAGAAACTCCAGTTGGGGAACAGTGAGAAGTAATGGCGTACCACCACCGATAGCAAAACTGTCCAATGTCAGTCCGGCAGTGAGTGGCGCCAATTGTTGTGCCTGCCTACGAAGCGTATTCAAATAAGCCGTGATATATTCCCCACGATTCGTTTGCAGAGAAAACAGATTGCAGTAGCCACATTTATGACTGCAAAAAGGAATATGAAAATAAAGAGACGCATTTCTCCCTTCCACTTGTTCCAGATAAGGAAACAGCGAAACCGGAGACGAAAAAGGACGATAAGCAGTTTTATGTGGATAGCTATACATATAATCTACATATCGTGATAACGGTTGATTCATTTTTTCGGTAAGATAAAGTGTTTGTAAGGGACTGTGTAAACTGTTTCGTGGGAGATACAATGATATTCATATCCATCCTCGCCATAACAAGTGCCGTGGTCGGAAAGGGCAATCGTCAGCGTATCAGCCCGCTTCTGAAAAGCTTCAAACAAACGGGGCAACTGGCCGTCTATATATTGCAGTGCAGCGGCATGCGATTCTTTGTCATCCTTCACTTTACCGTTCACGTAATGACAGTTCGGGTAATGGATGGCAGAGAAGTTGATATACATAAAAATCCGTTTGTCCGCAGGATAGTTTTCAAGTTTCCTGAGCGCAAAGTCTATCTGAGTTTCCGTACTGTCAATGGCAGTGCAGCCAAAGGTAGGCAACCAATAACTTTTTGTAAAATAGCCGGGGAATACACGTCCCAGTTCATTGCGTTTACTAAAGAAATTCACGCCGCCTATGCAAATCGTTTCATATCCGATATTGGCAAGGCTCTGCACAAATGTAGCTTCCGTAAAGGGGTAGCTTCCTTTGGGCGGGATACGTCCTGTCCCTGCCTGCACAGGGAAAAACAACCATTTACGGCTTCGCAGCAAATGAGGTTCCGCCGGAGAAGGCAGAAACCCGGCAAAGATGGCAAAGTGGGATGGATACGTGAAATTTCCCGGAGCGTGCCGCTTTTCCCATTCTCCGCCGTGACTGTTCAGCACAGGCGTTCGTCCGGCAGCTTCTTCTTCCTTACTGACATCATAGCGTAAAGTATCAAAGCAAAGCATCAGTATATCATGAGTACCCACCACCTGATTCATATCCAAATCCGGATATTGACTCTGTTCTCCAGCCGGTAGTTCATCTATTTGCATGATTATAGTTCTTTTTTATAGTTCTTATTTGTTGGGTATATATAGAATTACGGTCAAACATATCCTGGTAAACATGATCGCCTTGCCCGTTGACTTCTATTATATAAGGTGTATCTGTTCCTCTCTCTATCAGCACGTCTACTCCGGCATATTGCAAATCCAACGTCCGGACGGCTTCCCGGCACTGATAAAAGACCTGTTGTCGCACTTCTTCCGATAAGGACAATTCGCTCCACAGACGTGCGTTGTTGTTCAGATGCAGATTGGTAATGCTTCCTTTACTGCATCTCACTACTATATAATCTATTTCAGCTTCCCGGCACACTACCCGAAGGTCATAATTCTCTCCCTGCAACTGTTCTTTAGGAATCCATTCTTCCAATATGGCTTCCGTTTGTATCACAGCTTCCGCCAACGGGACAATCTCTTTTTCCGTACTCAAACGATGAATCCGTTTGGTATTATGAATCACTCCGTCCACTTGTTGCAGCGTAGTATAAACCACCCATTTCTTCCGGCCGGGCTGATAGCGGACAGCCATAATACCGCCCGCTCCCGAACCATAACGGGGTTTCAGAAAACATCCCCTGCTACAACCGGCAAGAAGTTGCCGCAATTCATCGAAAGACTGTGGAGAAGGTAACATCGGAGTCACTTTCAGTCCCCTATCCGATAGTACCCGTTTGGTTTCCCGCTTATCGAGAGCACGCAATAATGCATGGGGAGTATTCAAAAAATGCACATCACCAGATATTCTTATTCCACCCAAACGTCTTAATGTCTCCTTATACTCCTGATTTGACAAAGCATATTTCAGAAAATCAGTTTCACTGCTTACCCAAGGCTCCAGTTTGATAACTGCCTGCCGCAGTAACGGCAAGCAGTTAAAAAGTTCTTCGTAAGTCATAAAACGAATCTCTGTCTGCAAGTGTCTGCCTGCTTCAACAAAGTATTCGACACGTTTGGACAGAGAGTTGCTGACAACGATTATCTGCATTCTCCTTACTCTGTAATCATCGGATAATAGTATACTTCATCATCATCCTCGTCCGCATCCTGAGTATCGGAAACATCTATCTTCATAGGAAGAGCCTGCAATTTCTTCTTCATGTCCTTACTCAGATAATTATAGCTCATATCAATAAATTTCAGATGAGAAATCTTATCCAAATTATCCAGCAAGAGTTGAGCGCCTTCATCTTTAAGAGTACCGGCAGAAATATCCATGGTTTCCAATTGGGGAAGAATATCCGATTGCAGGAACATTTCTACAATATTGTCCTGTTCTTCGGAGTTGACAAGTCCCAAATAAGTTAGTTTCGGGAAACGTTCTTTGGAGAATAACGAGCGGAATATCTCTAAATCGCCTTCGAATCCATAATCTTCGACACCTACATACAGAATCAACTTTTCCAGATTAGGAAAATCGGAAGCTATAATATCTTCCACGACTTCGGTAGGAAGACCGCCGCTGATAATTTCCAGTGAACGCAATTCCGGACGTGAGGTCTGTCCCAGGCGCAGGTTATTCGTTCCTTTTATCTTCAAGTCCTTCAATTTGGGCATGGCATCAAGCAACGGACTAAGATCTGTCTGCTCAATCCAGGAAACTTCTTGTTCTTCCTGATCAATATCCCCCCAAAACAGTCCTTCTATTTGCGCAAACTTATCTTTATGTTCGAGCATTCCTTCCAGTAATTCCGAGCAATCCTCACACTCGTAATTCCAGCAACCGATAGTAATCTGTTTATAGTCAGACAGGTGCTTGTCTTTCAAAATCTTATCCAAAAGATTAACACCATTATCATATTCATCGTAGCTTAGCGCAAATTTCTTGGCTTCCACTTTCATTTCGCGTGCTGTTTCTTCCGCTGTCTCCACATAGCCTTTCTTTGTCTTTTCAGCTATCAGCTTATTGGCAGCTTTTTCGGCTTCTTCGGTAGTTACGAAGTTCTTCACTTGTGTTTGTCCGTCCGTTCCCAGTTTACCATAATTTACAGTAACGTCTGTCCCGACTACATCTATACTCCAAAATTTCTGCGACTTAAAGTCTTGAAATACGAATACTCTCTTCATAATACAGTTTTTAATGGTTGATATTTGCACGTTCAGTTTTGAACCTGCATGAACAATGTCTGCAAAAATAGCCATTTTATGTTATGTACAAAGAAATCGCATGCTAAACTTTCATGTAATTCAGGAAGAATTTATTCACAATTATACAACAAGGGCTGCCCTTGGAAAGAGCAGCCCCCATTATTCTATCTTAATATATCTACTTAATCTTCAATAGTACATATACTTACACGGTTCCAATCCGGTTCGGTGAACATATCGCCTACACCCTGCCCTTCAGCGGTAATACGAGAGGCACTGATTCTGTATTTATTGACTAAGATAGTCTTGACAGCTTCAGCACGTGCAGCAGCAATTCTTGCATTGACTTCCACACTACCTTCAGGAGAAGCATATCCCTTAATCACAACTTTCGTTTCAGGATATTTCTTCATATAAGAAGCTACGCGTTCCACGTTAGGAAGCTGTGAAGCGTCAACAGATGAACGGCCTTGTCTGAAAGTAATGATAGATTCAGGTACACGGGCAGTTTTTACTACTGTTTCAACAGGAACTACTTTTGTGCGACATTCTTCCAAGTCTTTCTGTAATCCGTTGATTTGTTGGTTGGCAGTGTTCAATTCACCATCCTTATTGTTTACTTCGGAACGAAGAGCATTGATTGAAGAATTCAAACCGTCGATTTCCGCCTGATTGTAAACTCTCACTTTAGCAAAGTGGTGTGTTCCGTTACTTGTCTTGAAGTGGTAAGTCAATCCGGCTGTCAATTCAAAAGCTGCATTATTGGCGTTGAAACGGCTCTTCGCTTCGTTATAATCACCTTGCATATCATATACGATAGCAGGTTTGATTCCCAATGTCCACGCTTTTGATTCACCGAGATTGAAATTGAAATTCAATCCGAAGCGGGTAGACCATGAATTTTCGTCACCGTCACCATTTACATAATAATGTAACCATCCCATTCCGGCTACTGCCTCTACCTCAAACAAACGAGGCTGCCCTTGATAACTTGCAAACAGGTTCATCAAATTTACCTTACCCAATAAGCTGACATCCGAAGCATCGAAAGCCGTTTTACTCTGGGTGGTATTGATATATCCCATTCCCTGAAATCCCAAACCGAAGATAGGAGTCAATTGTTTCGAGAATCCAACTCCGAAAGCGGGACGCATACTCTTAAAGAAAGCGCTGTGAGTGAGAGGAGTGATTGCTCCTGCATTTACTTCAACAGACCAGTTGTCTGTAAACTTTGTACCTTCTACTACTGATTGGGCATTTGCAGTAAATGCGCCCAATACAAAAGCTAATAAAATAATAGATTTCTTCATAATCATTTTTTTTTAAACTGTAATGTTTTGCATGCTAAACCATTAGAAATGTTTTTATGTGTTCCATGCCTAACTTTTTAGTTCATAATTAAGTTTGTTATTCACACTAAACAACATATCGTATAAAAAATTAGTTCATACGCCTATAGGGTAATTAACAACTATTCACTTAGCCAACCCGCCATACGGCTTCTAGCATAGAAATAATAGAAAAACAACCCTATCCAACTGGTAAGAAGAATCAGTACAATAGCCAATAACTTCTTTTCCCAGGGTGCATAAAGGCGTCCTATTTCCAAAGCCGCCTTAATAGTGAGCACCAAGCCCACTACCCAAATTACAAATCCAACCATAACAGTACAATTTGATTAATAATAGTTTGAAAATCACATTTCAATATATAAACAACAAAAGCACATGTTGGTTTCTTGAGATTTGTCTTTTAACAAAAAAATCAGGAATGCGGACACTATTGATAGATTTTCCATATAATGCCCGAACAAATAAATTATTATGTTCGTTAGAATAAAGAAAATGCCAATGAAAATCTTAACCCAAAACAAGAAAAAGTTGTCTGTATCCATTAAAATAGTAAAAGACACTTTTCAAGGATTTATTGATGACAATGTCATGAGATTGAGTGCGTCACTGGCTTATGCAACCCTGTTCTCAATCATCCCCCTGCTCTCACTCCTCGTTACTATCGGAGTATTACTCAATGTAGATTTCACCAATCAGTTATACGCCCAACTGGAACCTATTGTCGGCTCTAAAGTGATTGATGCGCTTCAAGCAATTATGGAAAATGCAGAGACAACCGATTCATTCTCATTTGCCACAATAATCAGCATAGGTGTCACCATTTTCGGGGCTACGACTGTTTTCGCAGAAATACAAAGTTCCCTAAATACCATTTGGGGAATAAAAGCCGTCCCCAAGAAGAGTTGGCTTAAATATATCATAAACAGATTGCTATCTTTCTCGGTCATCCTTGCTTTCGCTTTTATCCTGCTCATCACCTTTACCATTACCAATCTCATCACAGATATAAGCAACAAATTCATCACCAACAATCCGGATGTAGCAGAATCTTTAGTGAAAACGATAGGAATGATTATTAATATAGGTGTAACCACTGTTATATTCACCCTCATATTCAAGATATTGCCGGATGCGAAAATCAAAAGCAAAGATGTATTTATAGGAGCACTTGTCACCACCGTGTTATTATTAATCGGACAATGGGGAATATCCTTTTATATCGGATTTGCAAATATAGAAACCGTATATGGGGCGGCGGCGTTTATGGCTATTTTCATCACATGGATTTATTATTCAGCCATTATCATATATACAGGAGCGGAATTTACGAAAGCGTGGGCGAACGAGTTAGGCGGGAAGATTTTTCCGGACGAATATGCCGTGGCAACCAGAGTCATTGAAATACGTGAAGAGAACAAACCAGTCAATTAACTTCAAGCACCAGTTTCAGTAGCAATTAATATCTATCTGAAACTGGTGACAGGCAAACAAACAAGCAGCTTATCTTCTGGCATTGGCCGAGAGTGTATATATCTCGCCCTTATTCTCACTTTCTTTTATCTGGTTTCTCATACGTACCATTTTTCTCAATTTCTCAGTCTTCCTACCTGATGAGAAATGATATATAATTGCACCAATAGCTGAACCTACTGTCAGCCGAAGCCATAAATTGAAATTATTAGTTTTCATAATAAATTTGTTTTAGTAAAAGGGGAGAATAGCTTTCACTTACACTATCCTCCCATTGCAGAACAACAAAACCCTAACTATTTCTTAGCCTTATCTGCCATAGCATGGACTTTATCTCTTACATCATCCGCTTTTTCGGCAACATAAAAGGTTCCGTCAGCTACCTTGTCAGCCACTTTTGTTCCGGCATCCAATACCTTGTCATTTACCGTATCAATCAAATTAACACTGTCTCCGGTTACTTTCTGAAATGCATGATTTACTTTTTCTTTCACACACTTCCCTTTAGGTGAATGCCAGAAACGATAGACCAGCGCACCAATTACCGAACCGACTCCCAGTCCGATAAGAAAATTAGATTTTCCACTTTCCATAATGAAGTTTAAGTTTTAAAAGTTAATAAATCAGAGTTCTTCGCTTCTGGGGTGTTTTCTAAACAAGGATAAAATCCATAATAGCAACACAGCACCCACAACCGAAGTTATAAGACTACCCAGAATACCGCCGGCAGCGATACCTAGTAAACCGAATACCCAGCCGCCCAAAAGACCACCGATAATACCTACAATCAGATTAATCAAAAGGCCGAAGCCTCCTCCTCTCATAATCTTACCGGCCAAAAAACCGGCAACAATTCCAATGATAATGTACCAAATTACACTCATAATTAAAGAATTTAGGTTTATATATAAATTTCAAAAAAGGGTTTACTGTTTTCTCCAGTTATAATAAGATTTTCATTTTATTTAAAAACGACTTTTAGTATCATTTAGTTCCAATTCAATCCTATCTTTTAACACATATTTTGCATTTATCATATTTTAGCAACATTACGAGCAATATTAAGAATGATTAAAAGCTCAAATTAAACCTCCGTATTCCACAATATGTTTTACTAAATATAAAACATTAAAAATACCGGAATATGAAAAATTGCGATAATTTATTTCTTACAGGTCAAACCGAGTATGAGAACATACATAAGATGTGCTCGGACGCATACACCAAAGGACGTATGGCAGAAAGGGCACTGGCTATCGAAGCATACAGACTACGTTGCAACAATCTGTTTGGCAACAGATGCATGACCCGTTCCTTCTTCGGAACATTGACCAAGAAAATATGTGACGGGAATTGCTGGTATCTGAATCAATACAAATTAGAGTTATACAAACTGGAAACTGATAGATGAAAGGACAGGATAGACACTGTCCTTTCTGAAGGTAAATAATGGAAATACTATGCTTCCGATGTATGAAACATATTTCAACAAAGATCAATCAAGTGTCTTTTTCACTTCTTTTTTGGCATTATTATAACCTTCCTTTATTTCCTTCTTAGCTTTATGCGCCCCATCCTTTACTTCTTCTTTGGTTTCTTTCCAAGCTTCTTTTACGCTATCCGCTCCTGCTTCTATTTTATCTGAAGCCTTATCAAGCGCCCTGTCAGCAGATTCCTTTGCATTCTCAATCCGGTTGTTAACCTTATCCTGCGTTTTTTTATCATTGCAAGAAGTTATAGCCAAAGACACAGTACATATCAACGCCAAAACTGCGAACAATATTTTTCTTGTTTCCATATTCTCTCAAATTAGTTATTTCATAAAATAGAATTAAAAATTCCGGCGAAAGATATTCCGAACATCTTCCGCCGGAAAAACATGAACTTGATTTAAGAATCTAAAGCATTACTTCTTATCTGACTTCTTGCTGGAAGTTGCAGATTTACTTTCTTTAGCCTGAGTTTCCTTTTTAGCACTCTTTGCTTCCTGTTTTTTTTCAGTTTTCTTATTCATAACACAAAAAATTAAAAGTTAAAAAATAGATTATATGCAGCCATTTATTTTTTGCTGCCTTTTTCTGATTTCTGATAATCACACCACATCAGTTCCTTTTCAGGAGTTGCCGAAAGCACTTCATTGCTGCGTTCTTCAGACAACTGTTCGTCCATTTGGGCAACTTGCTTTTCGGTACGTTCCGTTCCTTCAGGTTTTCTGTCTACCAGCCCGTTTGTCCTTCTCACTTCTTCCAGTGGCTCGTCAATATACTGCCATTCTTCTTTCAGTCTTGAGCTTTCACCTTCATTCCATGGACCACGGAACTCTTCACCTTTTGACAGATTAAAGTAAAGGTTGCTATATTTCGGTGAAGTTTGCAGTACTGCAGGCGGGAAGTTCGGCTGAATGGTGTTCAGAGCTGCCTCGAACTGTTGGAAGTGAGTAACTTCACGAGTCATAAGGAAAATAAGAGTTTCTCTTACCGACGGATCTTCCGTAAACTTCAGAAGATTTTCATAACCAATCTTGGCGCGACATTCGTTTGCCATATTGGACTGAAGGTCTACTGTAAGTTCCGCATTGGCAGATACAAAACTTCCACACCATGGATTTCCATTACTGTCTGTCAACATAGGACTCCCGGGGGCAACTACCACACATTGCGGATTTGTAAACGCTTGCTGGATAAATTCTTCCTTAGCGGACTTGCCATCCATCAGCTTGCGAATATCCATTGTCTCTGCGGCATCCTTCATCTCACCGTTTACCGGTCCGAGAAGCATCTGAATAGTAGCACCCACTATTTCAAGATGTGCCAGTTCTTCCGTGGCAATGTCCATAAGCATGTCATACTTATCCGGGAACGGATTATGACAACTGAAAGCCTGTACAAAATATTGCATGGCTGAAGTTAATTCTCCATTAGCACCACCGAATGCCTCAAGCAATATACGTGCGAAACGCGGATCCGGTCTGGAGACGCGGGCATTAAACTGCAAATCTTTTACATGGTAAAACATAATCGATTTTTTTAAGTTAATAATTCAGGTTGATTAAGATGTACATCTATATTTATAACATGTTATTTTATATGTTCACGCACTCTTTTAATGCGACATCGTCAGAAAAAATATGCCGGATAGCATAAATACCGTCCGGCATACAACAAGAATCAGAATTTATAACCATAACCTAACATGATAACGACATTGTCATCCTCGGCAAACATAAATTTCGCTTCCGCGTTTAAAAAGCTACGTTCTGACAAAGGTAATGTAATACCGCCTCCAAGATTAAAAGCAAACTTGGTTGAGTTACTTCTATCCACCTGAGTGGTCACACCATTGACCTCGACATCCTGCTTTCCATAGAAATTGTTCTGCATACCAATTCCCGCAAGAGGATAAACGGAAAATCCTTGTCCATCCTTACTGAAATTGAACACATAATGGAAGTTCACATTCACATCCAGTCCCGTTGCTTTGTCTTTCGGGAAAAAGAATGTGAGGTCAGGAGCTATCCTAAGATTATTCGCTATCACATAGCGTCCCTGCGCTTGTAAACCGAATCTCTCGTAATTAGTCTGGTAACCAAGACTTCCCATTAAAGCCCCCTCACCTTTTCTAGTTTGAGCATTCACTCCGAAAGCAGTCATTGCAACCAAAATCAATAATAAAAACTTTTTCATAATCAAGGCATTTAGTTAATAATATATTTCATCTAAAACAAAACTCTCGTTTCCTGTTATTCTTCAATAGTACAGATACTTACACGGTTCCAATCCGGTTCGGTAAACATATCGCCCACTCCCTGTCCTTCGGCAGTTACACGATCTGCTGCTATCCTATATCTCTTAACCAGAATTGTCTTGACAGCTTCTGCACGTGCAGCAGCCAGTCTGGCATTAAGTTCGGCACTACCTTCCGGAGAAGCATATCCTTTTATTATAACTTTCGTCTCCGGATGCTTAGTCATATAAGAAGCTACACGTTCCACATTCGGCAACTGTGATGCATCTACTGATGAACGACCTTGTCTGAAAGTGATGATAGATTCCGGGATGCGGGCTGTCTTGACTACTGTTTCTGCCGGAACTACTTTAGTACGGCAGTCATTCAGTTCCTGTTGAAGTCCATTGATTCTTTGGTTAGCAGTATTCAACTCGCTATCTCTGGTATCCACTTGTCCGCGAAGCGCATTTATAGAAGAATTCAAGTCGTCAATCTCAGCTTGATTGTAGACTCTCACCTTATTGAAGTAATGGGTTCCATTGCTCGTTGCAAAATGATATGTCAATCCCGCAGTGATTTCGAAAGCAGCATTGTTGGCATTGAAACGGCTTTTTGCCTGATTGTAATCCCCCTGCATATCATACACGATAGCAGGTCTGATACCAATCGTCCATGCTTTGGATTCGCCCATATTGAAATTAAAGTTCATCCCGAAACGGGTAGACCATGAATTTTCGTCACCGTCGCCGCTCGCATAATAGTGCAACCACCCTACACCGGCCACTGCTTCAATTTCAAATACACGTGGAGAACCAAGATAAGTGCCGAAAAGATTCATCAGATTCACTTTACCCAATAGACTTACATCAGAAGCGTCAAAAGCAGTTTTACTTTGGGTTGTATTCACATACCCCATTCCCTGGAATCCCAAACCGAAATTAGGAGTCAACTGTTTCGAGAATCCTACTCCAAAAGCAGGACGCATACTTTTAAAGAAAGCACTATGAGTAAGTGGAGTCACTGCACCGGCATTGATTCCCACCGACCAATTATCCGTAAATTTAGTACTTTCAATAACTGTTTGGGCATTCGCTGAAAATGCGCCCAATACGCAAGCTAATAAAATAATAGACTTTTTCATAATTGAATATAATTAAATGTGACGTTTTGTTTATCATCTACACGAAAACAACATATCCTAAAAAAAATTAGTTCGTAATATGTATTTCACATTAACATATATTTGATTTCAAAAAATCGAAAGAATACACCATTTATTGAAAAGCAGAATACTTATGCATATTTATTAGAAAAGTCTATAAAAATAAATCAAAATCAGATAAAGGAGTGGAGAGTATTGTCAGTTACTAAACAATAAACAGCAAATAGTAATTACTATTAAGAAGCGACATTCTAAACTACTCAACTATAAGAATTAAAAGCAATTACACATACAACACATTCCTCACTAAAAAAGCAGCTCATCCTTAAATAAAGCCTCTTTTACTAATAATCAGGCTGTATAAATAATCAATATACATACACACAAAAAGGCATATTTATTCTCCACCAATCATAAATATGCCTTTTCTGAATCAAAACAGTGATTATAATATTATAAGCAAATATTAAAAATAGGACAATATTAAAATATGCAAATCACTAAAAATAACATTTCCCAATTCACATTTGGTATACTAATCTCACTCAAACTTATTATTTTTCCGGAATCACCTCATTCAGGCAGGCTATGGCATTGAGTGTACGCGGATAGCCGATATAGGGTAACAGTTGTGTGACAACAGTCAGTAATGTATCTTTGTTATTCCCTACGTTGACATTTCCTTGTATGTGTCCTTTTACTTGCGATTCACAGCCGCCTAAGGAAACTAAAATTGAGAACGTAACCAGTTCGCGTGTCTTCACATTCAGCCCACTACGTGTCTGGTAGTCTCCGAAGCAATTGGCGGAGAGATAACGCTGGATATGCTTCTGATTCTCGGGAGCGTTCTTATGTATCTGTTCTATCCGTTCACCGAAAATGGATTTCTGTAACTCCAGCCCTTTGTCAAAACGGGTTTCGGATGATACTACCGATTGTCCCGCTAAGGGAAGGTGTGCGCCACGGGCAAGCAATATACCATTAGTAAGACCGATAAAATCTCTCACCTTAGCCATTCCTGCATAAGCTGCTGCCTGATAAAGGATTTCCTTCACTTCTATCGGGGTAATACCTTCATTTAGGGCGTTTTCGAGTGTGATACGGTATTCAGCCTGTGCCTGCGAAGCAATATTGGACGCCAAGGTTACCATAAGGCGGGTTTTAGTATCCAAGTCACCATACTCCTGCACTTCTTTTGTAAAATTACTAAATATTCCGTCCAACTCGGGGTCGGTAGCTTTTAGTCCGGTTGCCACGTTGTCTTTTGTAGCTTCGGCATATTGTTGGTCGCTCACACATTCCAGCCATGTATTCTTGTTGGTCTGCGGATTACATTCGATAGCCAGATGCGAGAACCAGCTATCGGGGGCGGCACCGTGCCAATGTTCTACGTTCGGAGCGATTTCAACCACATCACCAGGAAGCAAGCGGCGTGACGCTTTGCCACGTTCCTGATAATATCCTACGCCTCCTACGGTAATCAGGATTTGTCCGCCCGTATGGCTGTGCCAGTTATTGCGGCAACCGGGTTCAAAAGTAACGTTGGACATGGGGACATTCAAGTCTTTGTTATTAGTCAACCGCGCCAACCAGGATTCTCCTGTGAAATATTGTTTGAATCCTACATTCTCCTCTCCTATCGGAAATGCGCTGATGTTTTGGGGTACTTCTTCTTTTTTCATATTCTGTGCATTTAATGAATTATATCCGAAAAACGTTATTAATGCAACTACTAAAGTAACAATTAATCTCTTCATGTTCATAGTCTATTATTCTTTTTATTCATACTCACGAAGAGTTCAAAAGAACTCTCAATAAATTGACAATTATTTTATTATTTCAAAGCCCGCCTCAACCTGTTTAATCCTTCTATCAACTGCTGTCGCGGACAAGCGATGTTGATGCGGATAAATCCTTCACCAGCCTCTCCGTACAAGCCGCCCTCGTTCACCCAAAGTTTTTCTTTCTCCAACAAGGTTTTCACTATCTTATCCGATGACTGATTCAGTACTGAACAGTCCACCCAAACCAGATAAGTGCCTTCCAACATCGACACTGAAAATTCAGGAAGACATTCTGCGAAGTATGTCCTCAAATAATTGTAATTGGCGAACAAGTATTGTTTCAGCTCTTCCAACCATTCCTCACTGTCGTTATAGGCTGCCATTAACGCTTCCACCCCGAATGGGTTCACATCACAAACCTCATTGACATTGATTGCTTTATCTATTTTCATCCGTATATCCGTATCGGCAGAAATGATATTGGCAATCTGAAGCCCTGCCAGGTTAAAGGCTTTACTGGGCGAGGTGCAAGTGACGGAGTGCATCAAGAATTCTTGTGAGATAGAAGCAAAGGGGATATAGGTGTGTCCCGGAAAGACAAGTTCGCAGTGGATTTCATCTGCTACTACCCACACATTATTTCGGATACAGATGTCACCGATACGGGTAAGTTCCTGCTTTGTCCATACCCTTCCGGCAGGATTATGCGGGTTGCATAACAATAGAACCTTTACGCTTGGGTCGGCAGCTTTTTGTTCCAAATCCGCAAAATCTATCTGATAGGTTCCATTTCTATAAATCAGCGGATTGGCAATCATTCCGCATCCGTTATTGCGGATAGAGGAGAAAAAGCAGTTATATACGGGTGTCTGCACCATTACTTTATCTCCGGGGACTGTCAGTGCCTTAATAACAGCAGACAATGCCGGTACTACTCCCGTGGTATAAATAATCCATCCTTTTTCTATCTGCCAGTCATGCCGCCTTGCAAACCAGTTTGTCACCGCCGCGTAGTATGCATCCGGTACACGGACATATCCGAAGATACCATGCTCCGCCCGTTTCCTCAACGCTTCCACAACAGGGGGAGCCGTACGGAAATCCATATCGGCCACCCACATCGGTAATACATCTGCATCTCCGGCAGAATCCCATTTATAGGAGTTCGTACCTCGGCGTGGAATTATTTCATCGAAGTTGTACTTCATATTTCAATCAAAACAAGTCAGTTCGTCCCAAAGTTTCAATTCACAATTTCCCGGTGCTTTGAGATTCTCGTCCAGGATGATTGTCCCGAAACTTTCGGCAATAATGCTTCCCGTACGGGGATTCTTCACGCTGTGAACCGGACTCTTAATCGTTGCTTTCACACTACTGTGTTCAAAAGCGAGATCAGCGTCATCGGCCATTGTACAATTTTCCATGACCAGGTCATGCGCATAGCAAAGTGGCTGTGTGCCCGAAATCCTGCAATTTACCAGACGCAAGTTTTTAGAATGCCAGCCTAGATATTCTCCATTCAGTTCGGAATCATAGACAGTTACATTCTCCGTATTCCAGAATGCATCTTTGGAGTTGATAACCGCATTACGGATTTCCACGTTCTTACAGTACTGGAATGAATAGTTTCCGTTTTGGGCGTAGTGCTGGATATTGATATTCTCGCTATGTATGAACAGATAATCCGCCTTGTCTATCTGCACGTTCTTCAAGTCTATATTACGACAATACCAAAATGTTTCCAAAGCGTTGGGCAACTGTACATTTTCGAGTTTTATCCCGTTCATTTCGCGAAACATCTTCGGGGCTTCCACCAAGGTATCCGCCATTTGCAGACTTTGGGAATACCATAGTGCAGCACGGGCGCCTTCTGTAAAGAGACAGTTCTTCACTATAAATCCATTGGTATGCCAAAAGGGATATTTTCCTTCAAAGCGACAGTTGATTGCTATAATGTTACTACATTCTTTCAGTGCGGATTCACCGGCGTGAATCGTTACATCTTCCAGTTGAAGGTCGTGGGTTGCAAACAGAGGACGTTCGCCCCCGTATTCTTGATTTCTTATTTGTTCCATTAGTTTATTTTTTAGTCTGTTATTTCAAAAGTCACATTTACATTTCCTGTTATCACTATTTCTTCAGATACTCCTTGAAGAAAGATTCCAGCTTGCCAAATCACTTTCATAAAAGTTGTCCGCATCTGTCTGTGCAGAAGAAAAACTAGTTCCGAGCATCATAATAAATACAGTCGTTAATAATAAGATCCGTTTCATATCTCTTGTTTTTAATAATTAAAGAATTGATTGTCTACTTTCTACACTGCAAAATTACGGTGAAATTAAGAGATTGTTTGTAGATGAATTACTGACATTATTACCCGAATTACAGATTCGTCATTTCCCCTCTATGAAGATAATTTTTTTATGCGTATCTTCTTACGGTTCAAATAAAAACAACTATGGAGAAAGTTATAAAATTAGAGAATGTAGCCCCACCCATATAACAACTTATACGGACGTGAGACATTGCATCCGCTGGTCAGTATCGTTGAGCTGACCAAAGCGACTAAATCTGTTAACCATATCCAAATGAATTATGGTCTTTACTCACTTTTCCTGAAAGAAACCAGATTTTTACATAAAAGAGAAAATATTGAAGCCAGACTCAACAGAGCCTCAATATCCGAACTAGCATTGGCAAACAAATATCTGTTTTGCCGAATTATCATTAAATGTCTCTTCTTCAAATCCACCATACTTATGAAGAATATGAAAACCATTCCATTCCAAATATGAATCTAACTCTTGAGGGAAGAACATTCTCATATCCAGATTTTGAATAGAATCGAACTCACCATTGATAAAATAATGCCATTCAATACGGTTTATCTGAGTTTTATTCTCATATCTCATGGTCTGCTTTATCAAGACTTCCCTGCCATCACCAGTTGTATATGCAGCAATTTCTTTCTGTTCCTTTTCACCTTCAACTATATATTGGATATTCGGATTAAAACAATCAAACAGAAATAAGCCGTTGTCTTTGAGATGACTCTTAACTATATTAAATACCTTAAATAAATCTTCATTCTTATATAAATGATGAATCGAATTAAATGGAATAAAGATGAGGTCGTATTTTTCCCGCAAATCCAAAGTTCTGATATCTGCCTCGATAAAACTTATTTCTAATCCTGCTTCGGCAGCTTTATTCTTTGCCTGAGCAAGCATTGAAGGGGTGTAATCAACCCCGGTAATATCATATCCTTCCTTTGCAATGGGAAGAGTAAGCCTGCCTGTACCACAACAAAGTTCAAGTATCCGTGTATCCCTGTTTTCCGGCAGCCACCGTTTATAAAAATGCAAATCATCCAGATTGGTATTCATTGCGTCATAAATATTTGCATCATAAATTAAATCGCCCACTTTATAATCACTATTCATATATGTTGTTCTCCAATGTCCAATTATCTACTATTTTCATGTTTATTACCAGTCTCATTTTCCAAGGTCGGTAATATAGGTAAAATTATCCGTAATCTGTATACAAACCGAATCTAAAATCAGCAGTATCTTTGCAGTGTGATAAAGATAATAGGTATAAACGTAAAAAAACAAATTGATATGTATTTAGAAAATATTTACTCTCCCGCAGATGTAAAGAAGTTATCGTTTAATGAACTCAATAATTTAAGTAATGAAATCCGTGTATCACTCCTTCAAAAGTTGAGTGAACACGGCGGGCATTTCGGGCCTAATTTCGGAATGGTGGAAGCGACTATCGCTTTACATTATGTATTTAATTCACCGGAAGACAAAATTGTATTTGATGTATCTCATCAGAGTTATGTGCATAAGATGCTGACCGGACGGAAAGATGCTTTCCTCTATCCGGCCGAGTATGACAATGTGTCCGGTTATTCCGAGCCACAGGAAAGTGAGCATGACTTTTTTATTATCGGTCATACCTCCACTTCCGTCAGTCTGGCCAGCGGGTTAGCGAAAGGACGCGACCTGACCGGTGGCAATGAAAATATTATAGCTGTGATAGGTGACGGTTCTTTAAGTGGCGGCGAGGCGTTCGAAGGATTGGACTATGTGGCGGAGCTTGGTACAAACCTGATTATTATTGTCAATGATAATCAAATGTCTATTGCAGAGAATCATGGTGGGCTGTATAAGAATCTAAAGGAACTGCGCGACAGCAACGGGCAATGTGAGTGCAATTTCTTCAAGGCTATGGGACTGGATTATATGTATGTGAACGACGGAAACAATGTGGAAGCATTGATTGAGGCTTTCTCCAAAGTGAAAGATATCCAGCATCCGATAGTAGTGCACATTAATACCCTGAAAGGCAAAGGCTACGCACGTGCCGAACAAGATAAGGAGACTTACCACTGGCGTGTTCCTTTCAATATAGAAACCGGAGAAGCGAAAATCAATGACGAGGGAGATGATTACAGTGAAGTAACCGCCCAATACCTGCTGAAGAAGATGAAAGAGGACTCTCGTGTGGTGACAATCACCTCGGGTACTCCTGCGGTTCTCGGATTTACACCCGACCGCCGTCAGGAAGCAGGAAAGCAGTTTGTAGATGTCGGCATTGCCGAAGAACATGCGGTAGCACTTGCTTCGGGCATCGCCAAGGCGGGCGGAAAGCCGGTCTATGGAGTGTATAGTACATTTATCCAACGTTCCTACGACCAACTTTCGCAAGACCTTTGTATTAATAATAATCCGGCTGTCTTACTGGTATTTTGGGGTACATTGTCCGGCATGAATGATGTGACGCATCTCTGCTTCTTCGATATTCCGCTTATCAGCAATATCCCTAATATGGTCTATTTGGCGCCGACCTGCAAGGAAGAATATCTTGCGATGCTTGAATGGAGCATCAGTCAGAATGAGCATCCGGTTGCTATCCGCGTGCCGGCAACAGATGTGATAAGTTGCGGTGAACCTGTTGAATCCGATTATAATGTTCTGAATCGTTATAAGATTACCCATCGTGGGTCGAAAGTAGCCATTGTAGCTTTGGGATCTTTCTATGGATTGGGACAGTCGGTTCTGTCATTACTGAAAGAAAAAACGGGTATTGATGCAACGCTGATTAATCCCCGTTACATCACAGGGGTAGATACTGAACTTATGGACGAGCTGAAAGCCGACCATCAATTAGTGATTACACTGGAAGATGGCGTACTGGATGGTGGTTTCGGTGAAAAGATTGCCCGGTATTATGGAGCCAGTGATATGAAAGTGAAAAATTACGGAGCTAAGAAAGAATTCGTAGACCGCTTTGATATACAGGAGTTGCTTCGTGCCAATCATCTTACAGATGAGCAGATTGTGGAAGATATAAAGACTGTTCTCAGTTAAGATTAAAGTTAAGATTAAAGTCAAGATTAGAATCAAACCCGCTCATTATATATGCAGGTCGATGCACATTGTCCGTTATGGCAATTGCATCGACCTATTTCCTTTCTTTATTTCAAAACAGGCAATAATTTATGAAGTGTCTTTCTCGTCATTATCTTCTGATTCAGAAAGCTGACGATATAGCCTGTTATACAAGCAGCGATAAGAGAGCCTTCACGTACTCCTTGAACACCTTGAGTTAACAGGAGCGAGAGTATAACCGCCAAAGTAACTAAAGTCACATCAAAATACACCTTGAACTTCCCAAACTCTTTATTATAACGACGGGATGCATATTTTACGAATGCTTCCGCGCTCATCATAGCCACCTTCGGTTTGAGTTCAAGAACCACCCCGATAGACTGTACCAAACACCCTGTTAGTAATAAAGCTATTGACATTCCATAGTTGGCAGGACGCAGTTCACTTGTCATCATCATATTGAAATCAATGAATGCCGAAAATAGAAAAGAGAAAGGCATCTGAAGAAGAATTTCAATAATATCCTGCCGGGTTTTATTCTTTCGGATTAACCAGAACTGTCCCAAGATAAGTATCATATTGATAATAAAAGTACAAGTACCCAATGATAAAGGACTATTCAGGCTCAACACATAGTTGATACTGGATATAGGAGTCGTGCCCAATGCGGAACGTATAATCAGGACAATGCCGGCCGCTAAAAAATATAGCCCGATAACAAACACCGAATACCTCTTAAAAACATCTTTCATTTTCATATCTTTTTATAATCTCCTTATCTTGATTCTTTCATATATTGGAAAGAATATGCAAAGTTCCTGTTTTTTTGAAGAAAATAGATTATCTAATTCCATACAGTTTTTGTCATATCCGAAACAAATCGTATTTTTACGTCTTGAAAAAGAAGGTATAAATGGTAAAATCCCGCATATTCGACAATACACAGCTATTAAAGGAGCATCCTGAAATTCCTCATTATAAAGAGGAAGTAGTCTGCTTTCAGAGTGAATATAAAGACAGAAGTTATCCTGATAACGAACGTTATTTCAATCGGGAACTGTATATGATATTCGTTCTTGAAGGCCGTTCGGAGATTTTGCTGAATGGGGAGTTTATTGCGATAGAGCCGAATATGTTGCTTATTCATGGAGCAAATTATCTCACGGAGCATCTTTATTCGAGTCGGGATATTAAGTTTATCACCCTCTCCATCTCCGAATCCATGCGGACGGACGATTCTTATCTGACTCAAATAACGGCTACGCTACTGGCAACGATGAGACAGAACAAGCAATATACGATACAACTAACGGAATATGAAGCCGGAATCATCCATAAGGAACTGGAAGTTCTGATGCACCTGATGAATATCAAACATCATTTCCTTTTCCGGCGGATACAGGCGGCGTGCAATGCCCTATTTCTGGATATAGCTGATTTTCTTTCCCGAAAGACAATTATCAAAAAAGAAGTCAGCCGCAAAGACCACGTCTTGCAAGAGTTTCACGCCCTTGTCACCCTTAATTTCAGAGAAGAACATTTTGTGAGTTTTTATGCGGACAAACTGGCTATCAGCGAACAATACTTGGCACGAATAGTACGTACAGGGACAGGTAAAACCATCAATAGTATCATCACAGAATTACTGGTAATGGAAGCACGTACGTTATTAAATTCGACAAAATCAACAATTGGCGAAATTGCTTCCAAACTATGTTTTAGTGATGCCGCCAGTTTTTGCAAATTCTTCAAAAGAAATACAGGGCAGACCCCATTGAATTACAGGAATGAATGTTACAAAGAAAAACTATAAACATTATCGCGGATAAAGGGTCGAACGGACAAAAAAGCAGGAAAATGATTCCTTTTAAATAAATGAAACTGTATTAAAGCAAAGTATCAGTTACTTATCCTTAATACAGTTTCATTTTATATATCAGGCCTATTTCTTGCTATCTATCTCTTTCAAAAGTTCATCCACAGCCACTTTCAACTGTGTATCTTCACCCTTCACTACGGTTTCGGGGTTATTGGCAACCTTAACATCAGGCTCTAATTGAGAATTTTCCAAATAACTGCCGTCAGGCAAACGATAACCGACAATAGGAATACCGAATACCAAAGACGGGTCTTGCAAAGTTTCCCAAGACACGCTTGTCATTGTTCCCGGAACAGGCATACCGACAAGCTTGCCTATATTCCGATGCTTGTATACCCAAGGAGTACCGTGCGCATTCGAGTAGTTGGCTTCGCATTGCAGCATGATGGAAGGCTTGTTCCAACGACGGCTTGGCATATCACACGCTTCGCGGCCACGCACTACCTGCGTAAAGTATTTCTGACCGCTGAAAAGTATCTCGATATCTTCATGCAGACGACCACCACCGTTGAAACGGGTATCTATTACTATTCCGTCACAGTTGTTGTATTTACCCAAAATATCAGAGTAAACAGTACGGAAACTACCGTCGCCCATAGATTGAATATGGACATATCCAAGGCGTCCGTTCGACCATTTCTTGACATCGGCAGCACGCTGTTTTACCCAACGTTTGTACAGCAGACCATTGAGCTTTCCACTAGTAATAGGCATAACCACTTCTTCCCAACGTTCCTTATTCTGCGGATTATATAACGAGACCAGTGTTTTCTTTCCGGCCATATTATTCAGTAAAGCAGTAATATCCTTATCAGGAGCCAGTTCTTCACCGTTTATCTTTTCAATAATGCAGCCGGCTTTTACTTTGGTACGGGAGTGGTCGAACGGGCCTTTCTCCACGACTTCTGAGATTTGCATACCTTTGCCCTGATAATTCCAGTCGAACAATAAACCGAGATTAGACGTCACATCCCCCTTACCTCGCGGAGAATAGCGTCCTCCTGTATGAGAGACGTTCAACTCGCCCAGCCATTCACTTAATAATTCAGCGAAGTCATAGTTATTATCAATGTGAGGAAGGAATTTGCGGTAAGCGGCAGTCATGGCATCCCAGTTTACTCCGTGCATATTGACGTTATAAAAACGTTTCTGATGTTGCTTGTAGACATGGTCGAACATGGCTTCACGTTCGGCAGCCAGTTCCATCCTCATTTCGGCCTGATAGCTGATTGGTTTCAATGCGTCCGATTTGGCATCCATCTTCTGCATATTTCTACTTCCCAGCAAGAATATATCCCCTTTCTTGTCCAGCATCAATGATGCCCAACCGGAATTCAGTTTATGAAGGCGTTTCGTATCTTTTTCACGAAGGTTCATCTTCCAAAGGTCATAGCCGCCTTCAAAAGCAGAGAAATAATAAAGGTTCTCTCCATCTTTGGAAAGTATGGCACTGCCCAAGTCGGAAGAGTTGGGAGTAAGACGGACGATGCGGTCTTCGATACCGTTGAGTTCTACGACAATATCCTTTGTAGCGTCCTTATCTTTATCCGTTTCACCAGAGTCCTTTTCAGCGTCTTTGTCTTTATCAGATTTTTTATCTTTATCAGACTTCTTGTTTTTATCCTTATCTTTCTCTTTAGCTTTCTTCTGTTCTTTCTCAAATTCTTTGAGCAATTCAAAATCTTCTTTGCTCAGGCGATAGCGGTCGTAAGCATCTTGATTCAAGAATACCAGCATGACATCCTGCTGTGAACCCCAGGAAGCATGTGCACGCATACCATAACGTTCTGTCTGAAAAAGAATAGCATTGCCGTCGAGTACCCAAAGCGGAGAACCACTGATATATCCGCTATTCGTCAGATTGGTAATTGTCCCTCCCTGCGCGCTGACTATACCTATATCCGAATAGGGGTCATGGCGATTTCCTATAAATTCAAGAGTGAACCATTTACCGTCAGGCGACCATTCATAGTCAAAGCCACCGCCGGTGTTATACCATGTAGAACCATCTGTCACCTGACGTACCTTTTTCGTTTTCAAGTCAAGCACCATCAATCGGTTGCGGTCTTCAATAAAAGCCAGTTCCTTTCCGTCCGGTGAATATTTCGGATATGCACGTTCTACGGTTTTGGAAGGAAGTAATACTTCTTCTTCAATCAAGGTAGCGTTGGGGAAGTTGGGGTCTTCTTTACGGGTTATTTTGGCAGTGTATAGTTGCCAGTTTCCGGTTCGTTCACTGGCATAAACCAATGTACGGTTATCCGGAGCAAAGGAGACGGCAGCTTCTTTGGCTGGAGTATTCGTAATTTGCTTGGTCGTTGCATAGTCCGTAGAAGTGACAAATACATCACCACGCACGATGAAAGCAACCTGCTTTCCATCGGGAGATACAGAAGCTGAAGTTGCTCCCTGAGAGAATTTGAGTGCGGCAAGCTGTTCTTCGTTATCCCGGACAAGTTCTACTTTTACTTTTTGGGGACGGGCATTTACCTCTTGCGTATAAAGCTCCCCATCATAAGTATAGCAGAGTGTACCCTTATCGCTGACAGACAGGAAACGTACCGGATGAGTCTTGAAGGTAGTTACTGCTTTCACTTCCTGCGGAGTATTCAACGGGAAAGAGTAAACGTTGAACGAACCGCCATTGCGTTCACTCAAAAAATAAACAGTATTTCCATCGGGAGCATAAACAGGGTTACGGTCTTCCCCACCCCGATTGGTCAGGTTTGTATGCTTTCCGGTTTGGGTATCATACAGCCAGACATCTCTTGTGATAGATGAAGTATGGTGTTTTCTCCATTCGTCTTCAAAGCCTTTCCGGTCTTGATAAAGGAAGTTCTTTCCTGTTTTGTCGAAGCAAACCCATTCGGCAGGAGTGCCCAGGACTTGTTCGGTACGTCCGCCGTCAACAGGAACTTTATACAATTCCGTCATAGCTCCGGTAGGAAACAATGCACTGGCTGCCGGGTCTTGAATAGAAGCGGAAAAAAGCACATACTTTCCATCGGGCGTAAAAGCAGACGGAATTTCCGATGCTGAATGATAAGTCAGCCTCTTAGCCGTTCCGCCAGTGGCAGGCATGATAAAGAGGTCAAAGTCGCCATTGCGGTCGCTGGAAAAGGCGATTTGCTTGCCGTCGGGCGACCAGACGGGATTGGCTTCATAAGATGCTTGTGTTGTCAACTGAACGGCTGTTCCTCCCTGTGCGGGGACTTTGTAGATATCGCCTTTATAACAAAAGACAATTTCCGTTCCATTCGGTGAAATACGTGCGTCACGCATCCACAAAGGAGTAATGGCATAGCCGGACAATGCGGTCAATGCCAGTGCTAAAGAAGTTATTAGTTTCTTCATATCAAATTATTATATATATTTTATTCCAACAAATCGGTTTGAATTACTTTTCCCGTGTAATTATAGAATATCCTGTCGCCAAAATCCTTATAGAAGAAAGCATATTTATCTACTCCCGTACAATGGCAGACACCAATCTGATGTGGCAGATATTCTTTCAGATAATCTGCAATGATCTGATATTTCCGTTCTTCCGCGTTATGAATATGAAAACCTCCCAACAGTAAGTTACAAGGAGATTCCGGAAATGCCGCACGGACTGTTCGCAGAATATTTGTAATTCCCCGATGAGAACAGGCGCTCAAAACGGAAAGCCCGTCCGGTTCTACTAGCACTACCGCCAATTCATCCAGAAAAGTATCCGGTATATGGCAACCGTCTTCTTTCTGAACCCGGAAACGTTCAAAATGGGTATCTTCCCCGTCGATAATATCAATAGAGGGAAAGAGAAATACGCCGGGGAGCAGTTCGGTCTGTTCTTCAATAAAACGGAAGCGGGAAAGGTCGAAAGCCTGCGTATGCTGCATTCCGTTTTCGCGTTCATCCTTGAATTTAGGAGAAAAGGCTTCACGTTTACAGACAACCGTTGCCTGAGTGTTCAGTTCCAGGAAATGGCGCAGCCCTCCCGTATGGTCGCTGTGCCCATGGGATAATATCAAATAATCAACTTTCTGCAAGTCAATATGTAGCAGGCGGGCGTTACGGATAAACAAATCGGACGCTCCCGTATCGAAGAGTAATCTATGTCCCGATGTCTCGATATAGAGAGAAAGCCCGTGTTCTGCCTGCAATTTACGTCCATAGACACAATTCTCTACAAGAGTCGTTATTGTATAGCCCATGATGCTTAGTTTTTAAACGAATCATACAATATAAAAAGTTCTGCCACAAAATTATAATAATTCTATGGCAAAACAAGCAATCCGTTCAATTAAGTACTCACAAAAGGACAACGGGAAATCTGAAAAGCACAACCGTCTTTTTCAGATTCCCCGCCAAGTTCTAAAAGTCAAGTCCGAAACTATATTTTAAATATTCGAACAATCTATTTTATCATACTCTTTACGAACATCATTCATATTGAAAACAGACAGTTACACCATCTTTCCCATATTATATGCTTCCTGCATATAAGGAGTATCCTTAATCTCCCCTACCTTCCAGGCACCGATTCCATAAACTGTTCCTTTTTCCTGCGCCCCTTCCAGGCAATCGAGGAAGCCACGGAATCCGTCGATTGTGCGCTCCATCATTGCCTTGTTGTCCTCTGCTGCCGCAATAATGAAATAAAAGTCCTTGTTTGTTATCTCCGTATAGCGTGCACAGCAACGGTCAATCATAATCTTCATCTGACCGCACATCGTGTAGAAATAAACGGGAGTTGCCATTACAATCACATCAGCGGCAATCATCTTTTCAACGATTTCCGCTGCATCGTCCTTTTGCGGACAAGGCTTACCGTACATACTGCAAACACTACATCCGGTGCAAGGGTGAACCGTCTTGTCTTTCAAGAATATCTTTTCCACCTCATTGCCCGCTTCGAGAGCACCTTTCATAAATTCATCACAAAGCAAATCCGAATTGCCACCTTTACGCGGACTGGACGAAATTATCAGAACCTTTTTAGCCATAACTTTACTTTATTAGTTTTATCTTTTAGAATCAATTAGTCTCTTCACTCTGCAAAAATAGACAATTTATAATATAGGAGATGTATATAAATTACAGAGAGATATACCTTTATTACAGATTCAAACATAACAAAAGATTTTTTCTACCGATATTTAATTTATATCTTTGTCCACGATACGAACAACATGATACAATGAAAAAAATACAACTGACCGACACACATAAAGAAAAGCTGTTTCAAATCCCCCTTTTCCGGGATTTGCCTTTAAACATTAAAGAATCCCTATTGGAGAAACTGGATTTCGTAGTCTATGCAGCAAACAAGAAAGAGATAGTTGTTACACAGGGAACGCCTTGTAGCAAACTGTATGTGTTGTTGGAAGGGAAATTACGCACGGATATTATCGACGGATTGGGAAATGAAGTGATGATTGAATATATCATTGCGCCACGTACTTTTGCCACTCCACATCTTTTTAACTCGAACAATACATTACCGGCTACTTTTACAGCCCTTGAGGACAGTGTGATACTTATGGCAACCAAAGATTCTACCTTTAAAGTTATCAGCCAGGATCCGCAAGTGTTGCACAATTTTCTCTGCATTGCGGGTAATTGCAACATCTGTACCGTATCACGGCTGAAACCACTCTCCCGCAAGACTGTCCGGGAAAGATTTATCGTTTATCTGTTCGAACACAAGAAGAAAGATTCCCTGATAGTGGAGATTACACATACGCAATCCCAACTTGCCGAATACCTCAATGTATCCCGTCCTGCCTTGTCGAAGGAAATTAATAAGATTATCAAGGAAGGGCTTATAACCATGGAAGGGAAACGGGTGGAAATCCTGAACAAAGCAGCTTTAGAGAAATTCATATAATAAAGAAACAGGGACAGGGTTGGAAAGAAAAAATACTTTTCAAAACCTTCCCTAAAATAAATCAGAATGAGTGCCAGTACGTAATAAATTCAAGATTTTAACCGAATCTTCCACCACATAGATTAACAGCCAATCCGGTTGGATATGACATTCCCTACAACCCATGTAGTCACCTCTTAATTTATGGTCTTTATTCTTATCCGGTAATGTTTTCTCTTCAGCTATCAAACGAACTACTTCATTAAGCTTATTAATATCAAGACCTCTTTTTTTAGCTGTTTTCAGGTCTTTCATGAACTGATGCGTTACATTTATTTCAAGCATTTTCTGTTGCTTTTACATAAGCATCAAAAGAATTGAAATGAATCATTTCTCCCTTTTCCATTTCCTCCAAAGCCTTACGGGTAGCATCATTCATATTACTTTGCTTACGCACTTTCGCTATATACAACTTTATCTTTTTTAAAGTATCCAGATTATCTATAGCCATCAAATCTTCCATAACGTCCATCTTGATACTTTTTGCTTCCATTGTCATATCCATATACACCTCCTGACCTTTTTTGCAAAGATAATCATTATTTCCTTTTGCAATATATTAAAAAGCAGTGTTTTTGCAGTATCATACACATATATTAATAGAGGTATGCCGCTATTAACTAAAAAAATCCCGGTCGACATAAGCCAACCGGGATTCTCATCATTCTGTTTATTTCTCTACCATTTAGTGAAAAACACTCTCGGATTGATATTCAACGATACCCATCCCCAGTCTTGCCAACTCCTATGATTTCCACCTTTCACTACATCCATCGTTTTCGTGCCACGCATGAAAGAATATCCGGCAGAGAGTTTCACGTCTTTCATCACTGACCAGTTAATCTGATAATCGACTTCCGAACCTAAAGACTTCTTCAAATCCGGCAATTTAACCGCAGTAGTGAAATAGTGATAATTCATTTCCATATCCACCTTGTCCGAAGCACGGAAACGGACACCGATACGGCTGTCCATCAAACCGGGCGCATAACCGTCCACAAACAGATTCGCATAGAAATAGTCCATGCTTCCGTAGAACTTATGGTGTGTTCCGTAGAGAGGATCGAATGCCTTAAACTTATCGCCGTTTCCCTTATCGCCGCTCAGATAGTCGAAACTTGCCACAACTCCCCATGTCTTGTCAAAAGCATAGGCAGCCTGCACGCTTCCCATTAATGCCGACACTTTCTCAGCACTCTTATTCTTACCCGTTTGATAGTAGAAAGCACCGTCCAGATTCCAGCTACCGGGCTTATAAGTAAGATACGTTCCCATTGTTTGCAGATAACGGGTATGCGAATCCTGCGTAGCCGCGTCCCCGGTTTCCAGTCCCAGATTCATAAACAGCAGAGAAGCGCCGAACGGGATTGCATCCGCTTTATAGTGATACCATACAGTCTGCATATTCTTATAAGGCTGTGCGCTGGAAGCATAATAAGTACCGCCTATCTTCTTCTCGTCATTCTGGTTGAAGGCGAGAATAAGGTGCACTTCATTATTCTTATTCGCATATCCCAGTTTTAATGCGTCATGATAACGTCCCGCCACATTCCAGTCCAGTCCGCCCAAGATACGCTCATCGTCATAAACCAATGCCTGACGACCTAACTGGGCAAAAAGGCCGTGTCCGAAATCAAGTTTTGCCCATGCTTCGTTCAGGACAAAACGTCCGTTCTTGTCAATCTGCGGGTCTTGTCCCCAAACTCCGACGTGCTGTGCCGACATCTTTATTTCCAAGTCCGACCGCTTGTAGTCAATCGACAAACGGGCACGGTTGTTGATAGACGATGCGGCTTTCACCCCTTCATTGCGAGGAAACCAGGCTCCGTTCCGATACTCCGCCCGAGGTCTGATTTGCATCGACATCGAGAACTCATTTTCCTTCTCCGTGTTTTGTGTGTATGCCATGCCTGGCAATAGCATCATAAGCACTAATAACCAATAAAATGTTTTCATCAATATTGCAATTTAAATGATTTGATATTTCAATTCAAATTATAAGTGTGTACACTGACACCTTGTGCCGACGGAAGATAATTGATTCCATACCAGCACATCTGTAATAAGACAAACGATACTAACAAAATAACTAATGCCGGACGTGCTTTCAACGGTTTGCCCAATCGGAAATGGATATATACCAGATAGGTAAACCAAGTTGTCGCCGCCCATGTCTCTTTCGGATCCCAAGCCCAGTAATGCCCCCAAGCCTCTTTTGCCCAAACAGCTCCCGTAAGCATTCCCAATGTCATAAATGCCAGACCTACATAAGTAAGGTTGTCACATAAGTCCATTTCTTTCCGTTCTATTTCTTTCTTTTTGAACCAAAGCAGATAGACAGCCATTACCGTTGCCGCTCCCAACATGGCATAAGCGAACATATACACAATGACATGAGGCGCAAACCACGGGCTTTGCAAAGCAGGCATCAGGGTTTTATTATGAATCTCCGGTTTGAAGATATTAATACAGATAAACACCAGTGAGAGGATACAACTGAAACTAAGAATCCATTTGTACTTCCAACGCACATAGGTAATCAACCCTGCCAACGGCAGAAAGAAAGAATACCATAAACGCGTCTCTCCCATTGTCCGCATCGGGGGACGTTCCAATGAAATCCACATTCCAATCATAAAGCTGAAGAAAACAGCTAATCCTAACAAGGTAAATCCGTAAGCCCATCCTGGCTTCGTGCCTTTCCAGGCTGTAAAAGCTCCGATAGCCCAACAAACCAGTGCAATTATGGCAAACAGTACAAAATAGTCCCAACTCATGCTTTATCCTCCTCTTTCCTCTTTTGAGCATTCACGAACAGACAGATAGCTCCTGCCATCATCATAATAATTCCTGTATAGACGACCGGTAACCACGGGTCACGAACCAGTTCGAAGATACTGACATCGCTCCATCGTCCTTTTGTCTCGTCGTAACTAAGCTGATAGATTTTCCATCCTTCCACTTCCATCGGACGGTTTACTTCGATTGTTCCTTCCGTTATCGTTCCTTCCTGCGTGTAAATCTTCACTTCCGACGCAAACCGTTGTGGTTCCCGTTCCGGCATCACAAGACTGGTCAACGAGTCCAGACGCATTGCCCTGTATGGAAAAAGAAAACTTCCGCAGCTCACCCAGCCTTCTTTCATCTGTTGACTCTTCTGATTAACAGCTTTCAGATATACGGCATAGGTAGCACCCATCGAATGAAATTCGGTAAATTTCAATGTATCCTCGGTAGCCACGGAAGCAGCCATCGGGATAGATTGTTCGATGGTGAGTTGCCAGTCCTGCAAGTTGCCGTCCGATACTCCTTCTTCCAGTAGAATATGTACCGGAGATTTTTCGGGAAGCGTGCGGCCTGTCTCATTGTCAATCAACATCAGTTTCGGGGGATATTCGTCGATAGTGAAATCCTTCAGTTCGATAGCCAATGGAAGTTCCACCAACTGTCCTTTATCGTCGGTAGCCCGCCATTCGGCATTCCCCATCCGGGTAGTCATCTTCAAACGTTGCATATCGGCATTGCCTAAAGTGGCCGCTATCAACGCGACGAACAATCCGATATGATTGAGAAGAAACGAAAGGCGGCTCAGTTTGAAAGGAAAGCTGGCACGAAGTATCGTCAGTCCCAATGCAGTGACCATCCAAAAGTAAAGCAGTACAAAAGGCCATGACGAAATCATCTGCGAGAATCCCAGCAAATCCGTTGAAGCATTTGAAGCATGACCGGAAGGAACTTGCCGGACAAGCCCCATTATCACCGTCATGCCGACCACCCACAACAGGGCGGAGACGGCAGCGGAGTAATGGCTCAACCATCCGAATAAATACACACGTTTACGAAGAAGATGCATGACTATCAGGGCAATGATATAAACCACTAATACAATCACATTGACCGGACAGGCAAACAAGTCCCAGTTGATAGCACCCACCGTCATTTGCAGCAACATGCCTATTACCAGTAATCCTGCGCCAATCGTCAGCCCTTCCTTATAACTCCACGGTTTGCTCCACATATATATATTCTTATACTTATCTTATATCTATCCTATATTTGTCCTATACCTTATTTTATATTTGTTTTATATCTGTGCCAGACGTCCGTTTTCTTTCGCTTTCTCCAACCAGGCAGGAACAGTTGTTTTCAAGAACTTCTCTTTCGCCGCTCTTTCAGCATCCATATCCAGCCCGATATATTCCTGTGCCTTTGCCTTCGTCGAGATGTCCGGCATCGGAACGTTGTCTGTATATCCGTTCTTTGCCAGGACTTTGGATACGGCGAGACGAGCCTGCATAGCACGGTCGAGCCCGTGAGAAAGGATTCTCTGAATCTCCTGCGGTGCATGGAAAGAGCCGCCGTGTGAAGCCACTCCGAAGTCCCAACGCCACTGCGCCTGACGAATCAATGCAAGAACATCTTTCATCTGGTCTTCCGTAGCCCCTTTGTCCCAGGCAAACTTGGCTTCGATATGCGCTTTCGCCAATTCCTGTTCCAGGCGGTTGCGGATTTCATTCGCTTTACGCTGACGTTCATAAACGTTATTGCGCAAAGTCTCTTCGCTCTCACGATGGCAAACCTGGCAAGTGCGGTCGATCATAGCCAACGGGCTTTGGATATGGTGGTCACTGAATTTCACGCCGCCTTCACTCTTATAAGGCATGTGGCAATCGGCACAAGAGACACCTCTCTGACCGTGAATACCCATCTGGCAAATTTCATAATCGGGATGCTGCGCTTTCAGAATCGGCGTGCGGCTCAGTTTATGGATATAATCGTAAAAACCGGCCTCATCATAATAGGCTTCCATGTCTTCTACCGTGAAACCTTTGTCCCAAGGGAAAGTCAGATATTTGCCGTCGCCTTTGAAGTAATATTCTACATGGCATTGCGCACATACCAGTGAGCGCATCTCCTGCGGAGTAGCTTTGGTGATGTCCTTTCCCTGACGTTGGAAAGCTTCTATCAATGCCGGACGGCTGATATGAAGATTCATTGTTTCCGGGTCGTGGCAGTCGGAACAGCCAATCGGGTTCACAATTTCAGCGCCCATGGCTCCCCACTTATTATTATAGAAAGAGTCTACGCCTATGGCTTCCATCATACGGGGAACATCCGGACTCTTGCAAGTCCAGCAAGTTGACGGCTGAGGGCCGTCGGTCGGATTCACGGGTGCACCAGTACGAAGTGAAGCGGTAATGTCTTCAATAGCATGCATATGTCCGCGCGGAGTGGAATAGTCTTTAGAGAAAGCGTATCCTGCCCAAAGGACAACCATTTCGGGACGTTTTTCCAGTGCGTCGACTGCAATATTTCCATTAAATTCGCTTTCAAAATCAGTCTTTGCCGTTTCTGTCCAAGTCTGATATTCACGAGGGAAATCATCCTTGAAGAGTTCATTCCGTGCTTCAATCCCTTTGATGACGTTCTTACGGTTATTGAAGATGCTGGCGACTTCCGCCCTGCGCTCCATCAACGCAGAAACGCATAATCCCAAAACAAACACAACGACCATTGAACCTCCGAACAACAGCCATCCTTGCCATGATTTTAATTTCTTTTCCATTGTATATCGGTTTTATTATTTTATTACGTATTTCATTTCCTGTTAATCTTTATTATTCACCATTTTCCGTAGCCATTCGGGAACAGGGGATTCGGGAAGGGGAACGATAGCTCCCGGTGTGCCTGACAAGGAGTTCTTTCCGCCATGAGGTACATCGCGGTGGCAATCCCAACAAGCCTTTCCCTCTCCTACCTGCGACAACATATAATCAATCTTCCCTGTCTTCACGAACTCGGTATTGAGCTGCGTATGACAGCGGATACAATTATTCATTATCACTTCGGAACTGGCTTCGTGAGCCTGGATAACCTGCGGTTCGCTTTTCGTGAGAAAGGCGGCGACGTGCTTCATACCGTCTATACCTTTAAAAGTCCATTTCTTCACGGCATTTTCATGCGGCACATGACAGTCATTGCAAGTGGCGTCACGTGCATGAGAGCTATGAAACCATGTCGCGTAGTAAGGAGTCATGATGTGGCAGTTCACACATGCGGCCGGGTCATCTCCTAAATAGGTATGCGCACGGAGCATATACATGAATAGTGCTCCACCGCCCACAATAATTCCGCCGATGATGACAGCCGCTACCTTCCATTTATAAGAAGGAAAGAGTCGATTTATTATTGGTAACTTCATCATATGAAAAAGTATTTTTTACAAAAGTAAAGGTTTGGAAACAAAAAAGGTGTAATAGATATTACACCTTTTGAAAGAAAAAAGACTCTTTGTTAAAAAAAGAAGAATCTGTCGTTTCCGCAAACTGAAAACAGTTTGTTTTTCCTTATAATACGCAATGGGGCATCTTATTCGTCGTGATGATGGTCTTCATCTTCCACTTCGTTGCTCAACTTGATGTTGCGGGCGACATAAGACTCATTGCCTGCGGCATCCGTGCAATAAACCATCAAGTGATAGTCTCCCGGAGTCGCATCGGCGGGTATCACAATATCGTGATGATGAATATGCGCCGTTTTCTGTCCCGAAATATCATAGGATTTGTTGAAACTGAAATCCACGGTTGCCGCGGCAGCCCTGCTATTGCCACCATGCGAATGGTGGTCAAAGTTGCTGTGTATCTCAATCTTATAAGATTTCAGCATAACATCGTCCGACAAGTCCATTTCCAAATGAACCCCGTGTTCATTTCCGATTTCAAGGGCTTGCCCCTCTTCCGGTTCGTGAAGTTCAATCAGCGGTTTGGTGGTATCACTGGAGTCGTCGTTATCACAAGAGACAAATACAAAAGCGGACATAGCCATAAAGGCAATCATCGGGAGATAAAATTTATTTTTCATTTTAGGATTTTTTTAAATGGGATTTTGATTAATAACTGGAAGTTGCGTCCCGGTTCGGGGATTTCAACTTTCCTGTAAAAGCTAAGATGATTGTAATATCGGGTATTGAAGATATTACGGGCGGTCAGGGTGATTTCTATTTCACTGTTTCCACCTGTCGGAATGTTTAATGAGCCGCCCAGATGGAACAGGTTTGCCCCGGACGTACGGTCTTCGTTGCGGTCGACACGGTTCTGACGGGCGATACTTTGCCATTCGGCATAAAGCATATAGCGTTTATGCTGCCAGGTCAATGTATTCCGCATACCGGGCGGCGGAGAGAAACTCAACGGGATATGTTCGTCACAATTATAGGTGTAGACATACTCGGCGGAGATACGATAATTGAAGTTGCGCAGAAAGCGGACATCTATCGTAGCTTCCGTTCCCGCGAATAATGCTTCTGCTCCGGTGTAACGATAGATTTGTCCGGCATGGGGCAATACAGACCATTCTCCGGTAGGACGCAGGAAGATATAATTGCTGAACCAACTGACAAAGGGGGAAACGGAAAAAGAGATTCCCCGGTAGTTCAGGTTATAAGAAGCGTCCAGTTGCCAACCTTGCTCGGACTTCAGCGTCGCGTCTCCCTGCTCATGGCGGAAAGTGCCGTGATGCACACCGTTGGCGGCAAGCTCGTTCGCGCCGGGCAGACGGAAACTGCGTCCGACATTCAGCTTTATCATATGAGCGACCGAGGGTGTCCACACAAGTCCTAAAGAAAAGGAGTAATCACCAAAATGTTTCTTCACTGCGTGGCTGTTCCACTTATAGAAGTCTATCTGTTCCTGTTCATATCCTTGTTTTTGCAGATAATCGGCAAGATAGGCGTCTTCATGGGCAGAGATGTTGATATGTCCGTAGTCATATCGTACTCCCCCGCTAATGGAGAGGACATTGTTAGGTCGATAGGTGCTGAGCCAAAGCAATCCGGTGGTGGAACGGTGGTATTCGGGCAGTAAGAACGAATAGCCGGAGATGCCGTTTCGTTGATATTGCCCGTCCCACCCCAGCGTATGTTCCCACGAGGAAGAACCGACAAAGCGTGCTTTTACCGAAGCACTGTAAGTATTCAGGTTAAAAGCCAGTTCTTTGTCCGGGTCCTTCTCCGGTGCAGGTTGCGAACCGTAGTGGGTATGGAAGGCGCTCCATTCTTCACGATGGTTGTTCTGGAAGCCCAAATCACCTGACAGGATTAGTTTCTCCCACGCATATTGCTGATGGGTAGTCACTTTCAGATGATTTACTTTGCTATATGGCAACTCAATATTGCGGCTGTCTCCGTCATCCTCTACGCGGGACGCGTCAGGCACGCCGTGCGCTCCCGGAAAGAAACCGGTCTTTTGATATACATTGCTTACGGAGTAGTTCGCCTTATATCCTTTTCTTTGATATTGGGTGAAGAATCCGACGTTGCGTTCGATACCTGCCGTGTTCTTTAACTTACGTCCGTAGACGGGCATTTTCTGCGTGAGATAAACGATGGTATCCGTAGGGATACAATAATCTCCGAAATGCTGTTCCGAGTAGCGGATATGGGAGTACCAGGCATTCTTCTTTATTCCCAGCATCAGTGAGCCGCCAATCGTTCCATTGACAGATTTGCCCAAGAGTGTAACGTCTCCAAAGACACTGTTGCCAGTAGGGACGGGTGGCGGGGTTATATCAATCACTCCGCCCATCGCGTCGCTGCCGTACAGCAAGGAAGCAGGGCCTTTGAGGACATTGACCGCTTCGATATTGAAAGCATCGAGTTCCAGTCCGTGGTCGGCTCCCCATTGTTGCCCTTCCTGCTTGACGCCATTCTCCAATACAGCAATCCGGTTGAATCCCATTCCGCGAATCATCGGTTTGGAGAAGCCGGAGCCTATATCCATCGCTTGCACGCCGGGGATGTTCTCCATCGCCTGCATGAAGTTTCCTGTAAAATGTTTGCGCAGAAAATCCTGATTTATCACTTCAACCGTGAGTGCAGACTTCTTGGCTTGACGTTGTTGGTACGTTTCCGTCACCACAACATCAGGCAAAAGCATGCTCTTGATTGAATCGGACTTCTGTGCGTGGACGGGTAAGGCTACAATCAACCCCAGTACGCCCGAAATAATTCCGATACGCATCAATTACAATCTTTATTTAATGTGTAAAATGAGTATGAGGACAGGTTACAGTGAATCTGTCTTCTTCGTAAATTTGAGTATGTAATTATGCGACAGGGGGTGCACGCAGTTGATGCGAATAAGTCCGTTTGAAAACGACCTTATCCTGATAAATGATTGGCTCGTAAGGCACGAGCGTTAATGTACAATGAAATTCTACCGGTTGGGGTTCAGTAAAGAAAGAAAGGGAGTATTGGCATATCGCACAATCATCGGATGATTTGTGAGAGTGCCCGGCATGAGAACATGACTTTTCATCCTCGCTTCCATGGTAGTGAAAGGTCTTCACTACAAAGAAAGGAATGAATGTCATGAACAACACCCATGCTATGTATGCTCTTATTTTCCTATTGTGATACATTCTCCCTCTATTGGTTATATAGAATAGCGGGAACAAATATAGGGGTATGAAAGAGAACTGACAAATTATCAGGCTTAATATGTGTTATCAGACAATATTCCTTTTCTGAAATTACCTCTGAAAAATCAACTGTAAATTATCTCATTCTTCCTGTTTCCATACATAAAACACATTCCTTCCCGCTCCTCTTTTACGCAGTTTTCCCTCTTGGATAAAAATATTCAAATCATCTACAGCTTTCAATCGGGCTACTCCTGTCAGTCTGCTATATTCTATGCGGGTGATTCCACCATTTTTCTTCAGGAACTCCTGTAACATTTGAAGACGTCGTTCGATAGGTATCTCTGTTTTGGAAGTAGTCCGGCCGGAATTCTCCACCCGTTCGAGTTCTATCTCCCGATGTACTTTCTTTTTAAATTCTTTGGAAGTACGTAAATGAACATTATCGAAGCGAATAGACTCGGCACGAATTTCCTTCTTATTCATTACTTTATGAGTACATTTCAATGAAATACTGAAATGCCCAAGTTCGCCCAGTTCTACAATGTATCCGTCTGCCAACGCTTCGGCAAGTTCGTCAACGACGGCCCCAAGTACTCCTTCAATAATATTATGGGGAAAAGGCTGGTGGCGGGATACACGTTCTATAAATTCTTTCTTCGAATAAGTTCCATTCGGAACAATACGGGCATGAAGCGGTTGTTTCTCTCCCGTACTATTAGGGTCAGGCGTTTCATACAAATCATAATATGCACTCATAAGGATATTTTTTATTGGTTGTTTATACATTTAATAGCTTATTCGCTGACATTTACCTCTTCCTTCCCTAAACCTTATTCTCCGTTTAGTATAAAAATAATCGTCTGACAACTGTTCTCTTTTCGTCTAACACCTGTCAGACGAAAAAGAAACAGTTGTCAGACGAAAGTTCAACAGCTGTCAGACGAATAGCTTATCGCATACAAAGGTACAACTTTATACGATGCGACCTTTAAATCTAAAGAGAAAAAAGTTTATTCCTCTTTAGAAATTAATCGCCCAACAGTAACTTAGTCACGGCAGCAGTATTCAATGCCCATTCACGGGTATATACCTCGTCCGCTTCCGCAGTATCAACCAGTTTCAATCCCTGCGCCTGCGCTTTGATTGCCAACAGTTCACCTATGGTTGTTTTCGCGTCCAGTTTATCCAAGAACTTTTCGATAGCTTGTGTATCCAAAGAAAGCACAGTCTGCCCGCCGAAAGGAACTTCTAGCCAGACGATTTCCCTTTCTTTCACTTTCAACACCCCGAAAACAAGCCCTTTCTGCAAACTCTGGGAAACACGTACCTGATGCTGAACGCATGAAGGGTCGTAAGCCACTCCGGTCTTCTCTGATATCCTCATCGGATAAGCGGAGTTCATCCAACCGACTACCAAATTAGGGGAGATAGCCCCATTACTATAAGCATTGCAAGTGAAAACCACATACTGCGCACCTACACGGTTCAGCTCATTCAAATCCAGTTCGATATACTCGGCGGTACCTTTCTTGTCGGGGATGCTTCGGATGTCTCCGCTATGCTTGGCACCGATAGCCTGCAAGTTGAAATAAGAGCAAACTTCTGTCGTTGAAGGCAAAGTGATATGACAGCTCAAGTCCATATCAAGATGCTGTGCCGGAAGTCCCTTTCCCCACTGCATGAACAGGCGCACCTTATCCCCTTCTACCGGGAAACGTGTTCCCTGCAATGCACAGGAAGTATCCTGAATTGTTTCGCTACGGTCTCCGATAGACAACGGGATATGAAACAACATAGGGTCAATATACATACTTTTGTTTCCACTTTCGGTAGCCGCATTAGCAAAGCGGGCAGCCACGACTTCCTTGCACAAGTCCTGTACATCCTTCACCATCGCTTTAAGCTGTTCTTCCATATATAGCGCCACCAAGTAATGCGGTTCTATCAAAAGAGCATTACCGCCCAAAGGTTTCACCATTCTCTTACGTCCGGATTCAAAGTAGTTCTCCGCATACATACCCAAAGTGACCACCAGACGAGCCGGCAACAAATGAACGACTTCCTTGAATGCAGCCAACGTCTCTTCCGGCCCGAACCAAAGCATATTGGCAAACAAGGAACGTGCGAACATACCCGGCCGCTGCTTCAACAAGGCAAATGTCTGTGCGGCATCCGCCTTCATACGATAACGATCCACCTCTCCCTGCCAAACCGTATATGTCTGACAGTAGAATATATCCATCAACTCCTTCAGATTCTCAAATCCCGGCTTACGGGCATATTCCGCCAAACGCAGCGCACGTATCATACGTACCCACATCTCCCTTTTCGGATGCATGATTTCACAAGCCTTTTCCGCGTTCATCTCCAGGTTATTCAGCCAGAGGGCTACCATTTTACATTCACGGCGGGTGTATTTTAACTTCAGTTCCTCACGCTTCGCCTGAGCAGCCGAACGGCTTTTATCCAAAACAGCAGTTATATGCGCATTGTTTCTACCCGCCTTACGGATGATAGTCTTAGGTTCGATGATTTGCAGGAATCCGGTTTTCTTATACCACAGATAACGCAATATATCGTTCGGAGTGGAGAAATAGATTTGCGCTTCCTGCGCCCTGTCCTGCTCCACCAATGTATCTATCACCAGCATCAAAGTTTCTTTCATCTTGATTCCGACTGCCGGCAACGGAAGTTCGCCAAGCAAAATCTTCAAGCTATCCACTTGCGTGGCATCAAGAGCCGTACGCGATTCAAGCAGGTCGCGGAAGAAACCATTCAAATCCTCTTCCCGCCAAAGTTCAAGAACTTTCAGCTTGCTTCCCTGTCCGAAGTATTCCGTAGCGGACGTTTCAAACGGAGTTCCGCAGAACGGGCAACCGTTGTATCGCTCCAAAGGGAAGGTGTTATCAGGAATCACGTGTCCGCAGGGTAATTTCACACCTTTCTTGCTATTGAAGATGTTTGCAATCCATGTTATCAAATGGTCTAATCCTGTTTCTCCGGTAGGTGTATCCCAACCTTTCACCAATGGAGCCCAGTTGAGCGTCACGCCCAATACTTCCTTCATCACTTGAAGAATCTCCACCTGCTGCGCCGGATATAACCGATTGACAGCATGAAGCAACTCTTCGGACAGAGTATATCCTATTTTACGGAGTTGGGCTACCAATGCTATGGTAGTCGAAGTCAATGCTTCGCGCTTTTCTGTTCCTTCTATCAAAGGCAGATAAATTGCATTTTGCCTGATAGTTACTTTCAATAAATCTTTTTTCATAGGTTGTGTTTTTTAAGTAAGGTAATCGGGAGACTGTGAATCAATGGAGCATTCCTGCGGTTTTTGAAGTAAGCCTTCCTTGACCTTAGTTTATAAAAAGAAGTAGAACAGGCCGGATTCGAACCAGCAATAGCCACCGTTAAGAAGTAAGCTCCGGTTGACCTCATTTCAGATAATCCCGAAGCTACTGTCCTACCTCTATATTTGTTTTTGTGGAGCAGACCGGAGTCGAACCGGTGACCGTCTCTACCCACTGAGCTACTGCTCCTTTGCGAAACTGGAAAACGGATAATCGTACTGGTAATGTTCTACCTTAAAGAGTGTGTTGAAGTAACCCGTACTTGACCTGTTTTCTTGTTTCTTCGACAAAGATAGAAGTAGTGGTACGCAGCCTTTTTGCGTAACTCAAACTTTTTTGCTGTTTTCTTGAAAAAACAGTAAAAAATGAATGAACGGGACTTATTTTGCAAGAATACAGAAGAAAAACGAAGACATATAGGTGATAACCCAACAGTTTTCATACTTTTGCGTATAGCAGAGATATTAACGCATTAATCTCCCTGCCAACAATAAACACACAATATTTATGAAAAGAGCATTTATCTATAAAGACGAGAAATCTCACAAATTCTGGTGCATTGATTATAGCGGCTATGATTTCTCCGTAAATTACGGCAAGTCCGGCAGTATCGGCAAGTTTGAAATCAAGGAATTTGAGACGGAAGAAGAATGTCTGAAACAAGCTGAAAAACTTATTCGCTCAAAAGAGAAAAAAGGATATGTGGAAGATACCGGATTTGACTTTATGAACAAAATCTATATCGATTCCGAAGAATACGGATTGCATCCCAAAACTTCCCACCCCCGATTTACCGAACACTTCACGGAAGAACTCTATTATGATTGTGTAGACGAAGAAGCACCGTTTGGCAGCGATGAGGGAAGTGATACGTTAGATTCTCTTGAAGAAACGATCAGAAAAAATCCCAAACTCAACTTTCCTGATTATCCCAAGTATCTGATAGAACACGACTGGGGCATGGAATATATTCCTGTTGAAAGTCTTGAGCCCGAAGTGGTTAAAAAACTAGCTTCAAAGAAAGAAATGGATATGACACAAAGCGACATGGTGACTTACGCTACTGCCTTTGGACAAATAAAAATCACTGGGCATCTCTCACCCCAATTACAAGAACAAGGAGTTAAAGCTATCAAAAGATTAGCTTTACTTTGGGGAAATGGTTTGACCGAGATCCAAAGCAGAATGATTGACGACTTACTTTCATTTCCTATCGACAAGTGATAATAATATCAAACTGATAGGTAGCAAAAATATGAGGATAATAGAGATTAGGAACGACACCATGAGGTGTGGTTATTAATGCATTACCGATAATAATAAAACAAAAAAATATGAACGAACGATATGCCAAATGTAT
>CAQOGY010000024.1 GCA_948847595.1 uncultured Bacteroides sp. | reverse complement strand
TGAATCCACTGGTGTTTGAGACCAGCGCGTCTACCGATTCCGCCATCTGGGCATGCTTGATTTCTCAATTGCGGTGCAAAGATACGACAATATTTTGATTCCACAATAGTTTGAGAAAAAAAAGGAGCAAAAAATAATAAAACATGTCCCAAAGGCTTCTGTATTTAGAGAATAAACCGTACATTAGCAAAAACATTTAAAAATAGAGTCACTATCATGACAAACATGGATAATTATTGCGTGATTATGGGTGGTGGTATCGGTAGCCGCTTCTGGCCGTTTAGCCGCAAAACATTGCCCAAACAATTTCTTGACTTCTTCGGAACCGGTCGTTCACTCCTACAACAGACCTTCGACCGCTTTCAAAAGGTAATCCCAACCGAAAATATTCTTATTGTCACCAATGCAATGTACGCCGATCTAGTGAAGGAACAACTTCCCGAATTGGATGAGAAACAGATTTTATTGGAACCCGCAAGAAGAAATACCGCTCCATGCATCGCATGGGCTGCCTATCACATCCGCGCTTTAAACCCGAATGCGAATATCGTCGTTGCTCCCTCAGATCATCTGATTTTGAAAGAAGAAGAATTCCGTGCCGCAATCATTAAAGGACTGGAATTCGTTTCTCACTCTGAAAAGTTACTGACACTAGGCATCAAGCCCAACCGTCCTGAGACCGGATATGGCTATATACAAATTGACGAACCAACCAGTGATGGCTTCTACAAAGTAAAGACATTCACCGAAAAACCGGAACTGGAATTAGCCAAAGTATTCGTAGAAAGCGGTGAATTCTACTGGAACTCCGGATTATTTATGTGGAACGTCAATACCATTATTAAAGCTGCAGAAATCCTGCTTCCCGAATTAGCATCCAAACTGGCACCGGGAAAAAATATCTATGCTACAGATAAAGAGAAAGCATTCATTGAAGAAAACTTTCCCGCATGTCCCAATGTATCCATTGACTTCGGTATCATGGAAAAAGCGGACAATGTATATGTATCTTTAGGCGATTTTGGCTGGTCTGACCTGGGCACATGGGGATCACTCTACGACTTATCAGAAAGAGACCGGGAAGGCAATGTAACCTTAAAAAGTCATTCTTTGATCTATAATGGAAAAGATAATATGATCGTACTCCCCAAAGGAAAGCTCGCCGTGATCGATGGCTTGGAAGGCTATCTGATAGCCGAATCGGACAATGTCCTGCTAATCTGCCGTAAAGACGAAGAACATTCTATCCGCAAATACGTGAATGATGCCCAGATGCAACTGGGAGACGATTTCATTTAAGAATGAAGAACTAAAAAAGAAGAATGAAGAATTGCTATGCAGCATACAGCGCAGCTAATTCTTCATTCTTCTTTTTTAATTCTTTATTTAAATAATTTCTATCCCCTGCTCCTTACAAAGCTGCAATCCAAGATCTTTCAGTCTGAATTTCTGAATTTTACCACTGCCTGTCATCGGAAACTCCTTCACAAAGAAGACATATTTCGGTATCTTATAACGGGAAATCTTATTCTTACAGAAGTCACGAACGTCCGATTCATGCATTTTCACCCCTTCCTGCAAGATGATAAAAGCACCAACCGCTTCACCATATTTCTTAGAGGGAATCCCTGCTACCTGAACATCCTTTACTCCATCAAGTTTATAAAGGAATTCTTCGATTTCACGTGGATAGATATTTTCACCACCACGAATAATCATATCCTTGATACGTCCTGTGATCCGGTAATTTCCGTCCTCATCTTTAATGCCTAAGTCGCCCGAATGCAGGAAGTTATCTTTATCAATCACTTCAGCCGTAGCTTCCGGATTCTTATAATACCCTTTCATCGTATTATATCCACGATTGCACATTTCGCCTTGTACGCCTACCGGACATTCTTCGCCGGTTTCAGGATCAATCACTCTGACTTCTGTAAATTCAAAGTTGCGTCCTACCGTATTACAACGTACATCAAACGAATCATCGATGCGGGTAGCGGTCATACCGGGAGCGGCTTCAGTCAGTCCGTATACACTGGTAACCTTCATGTACATCTTTTCTTCTACCTGTTTCATCAGTTCAACCGGACACAACGAACCTGCCATTATACCGGTACGCAGACAAGACATATCAAACAAGTCGAACATCGGATGATGCAACTCGGCAATAAACATCGTAGGCACTCCGTAAAGAGCCGTACAGCGTTCTTTATGAATGGAAGCCAACACGACCAACGGATCAAACCGCTCTACCATCACCTGTGTACACCCATGAGTCAGACAGTTCATCGTAGCCAACACCACTCCAAAACAATGGAATAGCGGCACACAACAACAGAGTTTGTCATCCGCCGTAAACTTCATGTGTTCGCCGGTCAGAAAACCGTTGTTGGCAATATTATAATGAGTCAGCATCACTCCTTTCGGGAAACCGGTAGTTCCTGATGTATATTGCATATTTACCACATCATGACAGTCCACTTTACTTTTAAGTTCAGTCAGGCGATCATCTTCCACATTATTCCCTAGCAGCAAGATTTCCGCAGTATTATACATTCCCCGATGTTTCTCCTGACCGACGTATATCACATTCTTCATATACGGAAAGCGTTCACTCTTCAAATGACCGCGTTCGCAGGTTTTCAGTTCAGGAAGCATCGTATACGTCATTTGCACAAAATCACTGTCCTTTTCACCATTGACGATACAAAGTGTATGCATATCGGAATTCTGGCAAAGATACTCCAGCTCGGCCTGCTTATAATTCGTATTCACCGTGACGTATACCGCACCAATCTTGGCACAAGCATACAGCAATGTCAGCCAATCGGGCACGTTCGCCGCCCAAATACCGACATGAGTACCACGTTCCACACCAACAGCGATCAGTCCTTTCGCCATATCATCCACACGCTGGTTTAGCTGGCTCCATGTAAAACGAAGATTACGGTCGGAATAAACGATATATTCCTTATCGGGAGTCTCTTCAGCCCAATGTTCCAGCCATTGCCCAAGAGTACGTTCAAATAATTGCATGCGATTATTCTTAATATTTGGTATCAGATTTCATTAAATCGGAGTGTAGACTACAGCCAATATTTTAGCAGCCTGCCCTTCGTAAGCATGTACATGATGAGGAACGATGGAGTCATAGTAAATACTATCACCTTCTTCCAGCAAATAGGTATTCTTACCATAGCTGATTTCCATAACCCCTTCCATAACCATGATAAACTCTTCTCCTTCATGCGAAGAAAGCACAAAGTCGCTGTCCTCTGTCGACATCACGTCAATGATAAACGGCTCCATGTGACGATCCGCTTTCGATTTAGACAATGAATGATATTCCATGTGCTTGCGTGAATGAATCGCATTATTGGAAAAGCTGATGGCATCTTTAGCCTCTTTTTTACGGCATACCACAGGCCCGATTTCATCCTGATCATCCAGGAAAGTGCCCAGACGTACCCCCAGCACACGCGCTATTTTAATCAGCGGTGCAAGAGACGGTATATCGATGTTATTTTCAATTCGTTCGATCTGCTCGATAGCCAAACCCGAACGCTGTGCCAATTCCTCTATACTTATTGATTTATCTTCCCGGAGCGCTTTAATTTTCTCTCCAACAATCTTACTCGTATCCATATTGAAAGTTTTTTAGTTAGCAAAGGTGATAAATTAGAATAATTAGGTTGCAAAAATAGCAAAATCTTTAGATGAACACAATTATAATCCTAAAATATCTCCCATAATATATCTCTTTTCACCTACCTGCCTTGAAAATGGATTAAGTAATATATAGACTGGAGATTAACACTAATTAAACTCGGAATTTTCATATTATCATTATTTTTTCCTTTCTTGCATAATCATAGATCATAAGTAGTTATTGTTAAGCCTCTAAAATATACAGCTTATGAACACACACAATCAATTCACAAGTAGTAAGGAAAGAATCCATTTACTATTAGTATTATTCCTCTCAATCATTTTTTGCAGTTGTACGAAGGAAGACAGCCCTGTTAGTATAGAAGCGACCAGTAAAGTGGTAACAACAAGAACGAGCCAGGACGAGTATTTTGAGCATGCAAAATTACCTCAGATTATTAAAATAGAATGGAGTCAATATATTCCATTTCCACCTTTGCTAAATATTCAGATACGACAAGGTCAAGGGAAATATGATCAGATTCAATTAGGAGCAAGTCGTGATTTTGATCCTAATCCAGTTGAATATTCCTTCTTTCCTGTCCGTGAAGTTTTGGTTCAAGAAGGAACCTATGAAACAATCCAAATACCTGTAACCGATCTACAACTTCCCGAAGGAGGAGGATATATTGCGGTTCGTGCTACCTGCTCAGAGTTAGTGTATGATCGACCATATCCTGATAAAGGCCCATGGAATCCCTATGCAAACTTCGTCGGATATGATTTTGATAAGCAAGAGTACACTTTCTCTAAAGTTAATTCAATGTATGGTTCTATTTGTTTTCGTTTTCCACCCGATATACCTTTCCCTATGGCATGCGATGTACTCATTACAGGCAGTGGTTATTGGTAACCCATTACGGTCTCTGCAGTCTATGATCCTTGGAATAAAGACTCCCCTATTCAATGGGGATACTTTTCTTATGATACAAAAGGAGATGAAGTATCATTTGCTTATCGCACAAATTATTCCAACTCCAGTCATTACGATGGCTCAACTGTTCATTTCGCAACAGTTAGTGATCAAACAAGTATAGTTATGCTAACACTTGACGTTCCCCAACCTTCAAGTTACTGATCATTCAAAATGTAATGAGAATACGCTCCATAATCATCACTTTCTGCCTCCTATCAAGTATAGCCGTGCAAATCCATAGCCAGCAAGTTGCGGATTCTATATTCGCAACTTACTTTGCCCGTTCTCAAGCCTACGCCGATGCATATCCACGCGAGAAAGCCTATCTGCACTTGGACAACACCAGTTACTACATCGGAGACACGATATGGTATAAGGCATACGTAGTAACGGCCGAGCAAAACCAGCCTAGCCCAATCAGTACCCCCCTTTATGTAGAACTATTAGACCAACTGGGAAATACTAGCGACCGACAAATCATACAGTTGCGGGATGGAGAAGGAGAAGGGCAATTCATACTGACCAAAGCCTTATTCTCCGGTTTTTATGAGATTAGGGCCTATACGAAGTGGATGTTGGCATTCAGTGAAAAGCAATATTTCTCGCGTACGATCCCTGTATATAGAAAACGGAGAAGCGAAGTAGACGAAAACCGGAGCATCATCACTTACCGAATGGATGAATCTATGAAGCAACGTCCGCGTTCAAAAGAAAAAGATTTCATGATTCGATTCTTCCCGGAAGGTGGACAATTAGTAGAGGGAGTGCCTTCAGTCGTTGCATTCGAAGCGACAAGTAAAGAAGAAGGTACAGTAGGCATTTCAGGAACTGTTTATGGGCCAGATGATGTAGAACTTACACAATTTACAACTCTCCACGACGGTATGGGATGCTTTACATACACCCCTACAGACAAACAAGCCAAAGCTGTAGTGACCTATCAAGATAAAAAATACTCATTTCAGCTACCGAAGGCTTTACCCCATGGATATGTGCTAAATGTGGCGTCTAAAGAAAAAGCATTAGTCATCAAAGTTCTCAGAAATTCGACAAGTCTCAAAGATACACTGGCTTTATTCATATCACATCAAGGACGTCCGCTCATGTATCAGACCATTGATTTTAAAGATCAAACAGTATATCATCTCCCGTTATCCACTCAGGGATTGCCGAGAGGAGTCATACAACTCTCTTTAATGAATAGCAATGGGGCAACGTTATGCGAGCGCTTTTGCTATGTAATGCCTTCTCCATCTTTACAATTAACAGCCACATCCACCAATGCATTATACTATCCTTTTGAACCAATTGAGTATCATATCTCAATGAAAGACCATACAGGTCAACCAATACAAGGACATTTCTCCGTAGCGGTCCGGGATGCTTTAAAATCAGACTTCCAACGGTTCGATCAGACAATTTACACAGACCTTTTACTTACATCAGATCTGAAAGGATACATTCATCAACCTGGATATTATTTCGCAAACAATTCTCCCAGACGAAGAGTGGCATTAGATAATCTGTTGATGATTCACGGATGGAGAAAATATGATATAAGCCAAGCCATCAGTGCCACTCCAGAAATACCAATCTATCTGCCGGAAACGAGACTGACTCTGCATGGGCAGGTAACATCTTTTCTGAGAAACAAAGAGCAAAAAGATATCTCTGTAAGCGTCATTGCCCGGAGAGATACGATATCAGCAGCAGGTACTACGGTCACAGACTCTTTGGGATTCTTCCACATTCCAATGGATGCCTTCAATGGTTCCATGAGTGCGGCTATTCAAACTCGCCATAAAGGAAAAAAGCTGAACCGGAAAACAAACATATCACTTTTCCGTAACTTTACACCCGAACTACGCAAATACGCTTACGAAGAGCTACATCCTAAATGGGAAGATATTAGCGGACTCAGTTGGTGGAGCAGTCTCTCCGACTCTCTTTATCTAGATTCAATTATGGGACACGACACTCATTTGTTGAATCAGGTAACGATTAAAGCCAAACGTACGAAATACAAAGAAATTCTAGCTTTCGAGCAATCTGTAAGAGCTTATTATGATATCCCTAAGGAACTGGATCGAATGCGCGATGAAGGAAAATTCATGGACTATTTCCCTTGGCTAATGACCACATTAAATCCCAATATTCAAGTGAAGTCTAAGTGGAAGGGAGATCCACCATTTATAACCATGAAATACAAGAATCATTATATACTATGCGTCATAAATGGAGTTCTTTACTCAACATTTGATCGGGAGCTTTTTATAGATAAAAATATCGATGCGATAAAATCTGTTATGATTTGCGACGGCACGACAGCAAGTGCCGGAATTGATGACGACAGCGCTTATCACCTGAGCGACGAAAGTCTAAAAAATCACATGGAAACTTCCAGACTCTCTCCCTTTGAAGAAAAAGCTCTCAAAAGTTATCTGAACAACACAACTCCCTATAATCAACCGGGAAATCAATTTGCAATTTGCTATATCACTACCATCGACAATTGGGACCCGGAAAAGAAGTACCAATCACGTGGTATCCGAAACACACAGATCCAAGGTTACTCCCAACCCATTGAATTTTATTCACCCTATTACCCGGATATCAGTAAAGGACAAGGCAATGACCACCGCCGTACAATCTATTGGAACCCTAAAGTTACCACCGACGAAAATGGAGTAGCCATCATTCGCTGTAATAATGCGAACTCGTCTACATTCCTGACAATTAGTTGTGAAGCACTATACAACGGACAGCCGGCTGCAATCAATGTGCACAGCATAAAATACTAATCCTTCATTGAAAGCCAATAAAAAAACCGTTTCTCAATGTGAGAAACGGTTTTTAATCTTTTCGCGGCAAGTAGATTACTTACGCAAACCAAGTTCTTTAACAATAGAACGATATCTTGTGATATCTTTGTCCTTCAGGTAATTCAGCAAACGGCGACGTTTAGCTACCAACATTGTTAAAGCTCTCTCTGTACTATAATCTTTTCTGTTGAGCTTCATGTGCTCAGTCAGATGAGAAATACGGTAGGAAAACAAAGCTATCTGCGCCTCTGATGAGCCAGTATCAGTGTTAGACTTTCCGTACTTTCCGAAGATTTCTTGCTTTTTAGCAGCGTCTAAATACATAATTTTTAGAATTTTGATATAGTAAATTATTCTTTTGAGCGTGCAAAGATAGACATTATCTTTATATCTCACAACGTTTTACAAGAAAAAAATGGGGCTATTGCATTTATTTCTAATCCTATTTTCGTACCTTTGCAGCCAAATAATAGGTATTATATGCAAAATATTCGAAACATTGCAATCATTGCCCATGTTGATCATGGGAAAACAACGCTGGTTGACAAGATGTTGCTGGCCGGAAATCTATTCCGCAGCAATCAAAATAGTGGTGAACTTATCCTGGATAACAACGACCTGGAACGTGAACGTGGTATAACGATCCTTTCTAAAAATGTATCCATCAATTACAACGGTACTAAAATTAACATCATTGATACTCCGGGACACAGCGACTTCGGTGGTGAAGTAGAACGCGTATTGAATATGGCAGATGGCTGTATTCTGTTAGTCGACGCTTTCGAAGGTCCGATGCCCCAAACACGTTTCGTACTTCAGAAGGCACTGGAAATCGGTTTGAAACCAATCGTGGTAGTAAATAAGGTAGATAAGCCTAACTGCCGCCCTGAAGAAGTTTACGAAATGGTTTTCGACCTGATGTTCAGCCTCAACGCAACAGAAGACCAACTGGACTTCCCCGTTATTTACGGTTCCGCCAAAAATAACTGGATGAGCACAGACTGGCAAAAGCCGACAGATACCATTACCCCGCTACTGGATTGTATTATTGAAAATATTCCTGCTCCCGAACAACTGGAAGGTACTCCGCAGATGCTGATTACTTCTCTGGATTATTCTTCTTATACCGGTCGTATTGCCGTAGGTCGCGTACATCGCGGTACCTTGAAAGAAGGAATGAACATCACGCTGGTAAAACGTAATGGCGATATGTTCAAATCTAAAATTAAAGAGCTTCATGTATTTGAAGGTTTGGGACGTGTAAAAACAAACGAAGTTTCATCAGGAGATATCTGTGCATTGGTAGGTATCGAGGGTTTTGAGATCGGAGATACGGTCTGCGATTTCGAAAATCCGGAAGCATTACCGCCAATCGCTATCGACGAGCCGACGATGAGCATGCTATTTGCCATCAATGACTCTCCATTCTTCGGAAAAGACGGTAAGTTCGTGACTTCACGCCACATCCACGACCGTCTGATGAAAGAACTTGATAAGAATCTAGCACTCCGTGTAAGAAAGAGTGAGGAAGACGGCAAATGGATTGTTTCCGGCCGTGGCGTACTTCACCTTTCTGTATTGATCGAGACCATGCGTCGTGAAGGATACGAACTGCAGGTAGGTCAGCCACAGGTTATCTTTAAAGAAATCGACGGCGTCAAGTGCGAACCGATCGAAGAACTTACAATCAACGTACCGGAAGAATATTCAAGCAAGATTATCGATATGGTTACCCGCCGCAAAGGTGAAATGGTAAAGATGGAAAATACGGGCGAACGTATCAACCTTGAATTTGACATGCCTTCACGTGGTATCATCGGTCTTCGTACCAACGTACTGACTGCTTCTGCCGGTGAAGCTATCATGGCACACCGCTTTAAAGAATATCAGCCGCACAAGGGAGAAATCGAACGCCGTACCAATGGTTCCATGATCGCAATGGAAAGCGGAACTGCTTTTGCCTATGCCATCGATAAATTGCAGGATCGCGGTAAGTTCTTCATCTTCCCGCAGGACGAAGTATATGCAGGCCAGGTAGTAGGAGAACACTCCCATGACAACGATCTGGTTATCAACGTTACAAAATCCAAAAAGCTTACCAACATGCGTGCTTCCGGATCTGATGACAAAGTTCGTCTGATTCCGCCTGTTCAGTTCTCACTCGAAGAGGCATTGGAATACATCAAAGAAGATGAATACGTAGAGGTAACTCCAAAAGCAATGCGTATGCGCAAAGTCATTCTGGACGAAATCGAGCGTAAACGCGCGAACAAATCATAAGCAATAGCCCGAGATAATGCAGAAAGCCCACCGGATTTTATCTAGCGGGCTTTTTCTATTTCCAGTTCATGCATATTAAGCAACTTCTTTACGATCCAGTAGCCGACCCTAGCTTTATAAAAAGTTTTTTTTAATACAAGATCACCCCCACCAGACCTGCCAGACAAATCAGCAGAATAGGATGTAAATCCCATTTCCAGGTGATAAGGAATGCTCCTGCAAAAATCCCTATACTTTTATAATCAATAAAATTCTCCCTGTTCATCATCAACAAGGCAGCCGAGGCAATCAATGCCACTGACATGGGAAGCAAGCCGGACATCGCTGCTTTTATGTATTTATTATCCTTGCATTTCGCAAAGAAATAGGAAATGAGCAATACGAGAATAAAAGAGGGCAGACACACCGCTACGGTAGCAAGTACCGCCCCCCATACACTGTGTGTCACTGCATAGCCCACATAAGTAGCACTATTAATTCCAATCGGCCCCGGAGTCATCTGCGAAATTGCCACCACATCCGTAAATTGTTGGGGAGTCAGCCAATGGTGGAGATCTACAATTTCATGCTGAATCAACGAAAGCATCGCATAACCACCTCCGAAACCAAACGTACCTATCTTCAGATACACCCAAAGTAACTGTAAATATATCATGCCTTTATATCTTTAATCTTATTTTTCAACCACAGAGTATACACTAATCCACCGGAAATCCCCGCCAATACCACATAAATAGGAGAAAGCCCGAATTGCCAGATCAGTACTGTGGCAATCACAGGAGCTATCAGTTGCACATACTTCAAATGCAAAGCTCTGACCGCAGATATACAAGGAAACAAAATCAGCGCCACTACAGCCGGACGTATCCCGTTAAAGATACGAATCATCACCTCATTGTCCTGAAAACGGGCAAAGAACATGGCAATCAACATCATAATGACGAATGAAGGGAGAATAGTCGCCAACGCACAAACCAGACTTCCGCTGACCTTATGAAGTTTATATCCCACGAAAATGGATATATTTACCGCAAAAACTCCGGGCAACGATTGAGTCAAGGCAAACATTTCCATAAATTCTTCCTTGCTCATCCATTTTCTCTTGACTATTTCCCGCTCTATCAAGGGAATCATGGCATATCCTCCGCCAATGGTAAACATGCCGATTTTTGCGAATGTACAAAAGAGTTTCAAATAAGTAATAATCATGTATTTGTCAGCGTTTTATCGAACATAATTCAGATTAACAAAGATACAAAATCACCTTCATATAAACAAAAAAAGGCGGCTCCTTTCGGAACCGCCCACATTTTGCATTACATATCTATTGCCTAAAAGGCTTAGAGTTTCGGACCAGCAGCAACTAAAGCCTTACCAGCTTCGTTACCTGTAAATTTAGCGAAGTTCTTGATGAAACGTCCAGCCAAATCTTTTGCTTTTTCTTCCCATTGGCAAGCACATTCGTAAGTGTCGCGTGGGTCAAGGATCTTCGGATCAACACCCGGAAGTTCTGTAGGAACAACAAAGTCGAAGTAAGGCATAACCTTAGTAGGAGCTTTGTCGATAGAACCGTCAAGGATAGCGTCGATGATACCACGAGTATCTTTGATAGAGATACGTTTGCCAGTACCATTCCAACCAGTGTTAACCAAGTATGCCTTAGCACCAGTTTTTTCCATCTTCTTCACCAGTTCTTCACCGTATTTAGTTGGGTGCAGTGACAAGAAAGCAGCACCGAAACAAGCCGAGAATGTCGGAGTCGGTTCAGTGATACCACGTTCTGTACCAGCCAATTTAGCTGTAAAACCAGACAAGAAGTAATATTTAGTTTGTTCTGCGTTCAGGATAGATACCGGAGGCAATACACCGAATGCGTCAGCTGACAAGAAGATAACTTGTTTAGCGTGAGGACCTTTAGACACCGGTTTAACGATGTTTTCGATGTGATAGATAGGATAAGAAACACGAGTGTTTTCAGTTACTGACTTGTCAGCGAAGTTGATTTCGCCTTCAGCGTTAACTGTACAGTTTTCCAACAAAGCATCGCGTTTGATAGCATTCCAGATGTCCGGTTCGCTTTCTTTATCCAAGTTGATAACTTTAGCGTAGCAACCACCTTCGAAGTTGAATACACCTTCGTCATCCCATCCGTGTTCGTCATCACCGATCAACAAACGTTTCGGGTCAGTAGACAAAGTAGTCTTACCTGTACCTGACAGACCGAAGAAGATAGCTGAGCTCTTGCCTTCTTTATCAGTGTTAGCAGAGCAGTGCATAGAAGCCATACCGTTCAAAGGCAATAAGTAGTTCATGTAAGAGAACATACCTTTCTTCATTTCACCACCGTACCAAGTATTCAGGATAACCTGGATCTTTTCAGTCAAGTTGAATACAACTGCAGTTTCCGAGTTCAAGCCCAGTTCTTTGTAGTTTTCAACTTTAGCTTTAGAAGCGTTCATGATAACGAAATCAGGTTCACCGAAGTTAGCCAGTTCTTCAGCTGTCGGACGGATGAACATGTTTGTTACGAAGTGAGCTTGCCATGCTACTTCCATGATGAAGCGCAGTTTCAAGCGAGAGTTTTCGTTAGCTCCGCAGAAAGCGTCAACAACGAACAGTCTTTTGTTAGAAAGTTCTTTAGTTGCCAAATCTTTCACAGCTGCCCAACATTTAGCGTCAACTGGTTTGTTGTCGTTTTTGTATTCTTCAGAAGTCCACCATACTGTATTTTCGCTGGTTTCGTCTTTTACGAAGAATTTATCTTTAGGAGAACGTCCTGTATAAACGCCAGTCATTACGTTTACAGCGCCCATGTTAGTTACCTGGCCTTTTTCAAAACCTTCCAAACCTGGTTTTGTTTCTTCAGCGAACAAAACGTCATAAGACGGATTGTGCACAATCTCGGTCACACCTGTGATACCGTACTTGCTTAAATCTAAATTTGCCATTTTTTTTGAATTAATTAAAATTGGTATTTCGTTTTATTATCTCTTTTCACCTGAACATGAGGAGCTTTGGGTGCCTCCTTGTAAATCCGGGTACAAAAGTAATACTTTCTTTGAAAAGGAAGAAGGGATTAGAGAAATTTTTCCCTAATTGAATCTCTTTTATAAATTCCTAACAATATCTGCAAACTGAACGTTGCAATTTGAAAGATTATCGCTTACTTTGCAAGTCTGTATGATATCAGAACTATGAAAATGAGATTAAATTATGATTAAACTATAATATGAAAGTAATTGATTTTAGCAAAACAAATTCGATTCTAAACCAGTACATATCCGAAATCAGAAATGTAGAAGTTCAGAATGACCGCCTACGTTTCCGCCGTAACATTGAACGGATCGGAGAAATCATGGCTTACGAAATGAGCAAAGAGTTCCGATACTCAGTAAAAAACATCCGGACACCACTGGGCATTGCTCCCGTCAGCACACCGGACAACCAGCTTGTCATCAGCACCATTCTCCGCGCCGGCCTCCCTTTTCACCAAGGCTTCCTAAGCTATTTCGACGGAGCAGAAAATGCATTTGTGTCCGCCTATCGAAAATATAAAGATACCCTGAAATTTGATATACATATAGAATATATCGCATCTCCGCGTATTGACGACAAAACGCTGATTATCACCGATCCGATGCTGGCTACAGGCGGCAGTATGGAACTGAGTTATCAGGCCATGCTTACCAAAGGGCATCCCGCCGAAATTCACGTAGCTTCGATCATTGCCAGCCAACATGCAATCGATCATATCAAGAGCGTATTTCCCGAAGACAAAACAACCATTTGGTGTGCTGCCATCGATCCTGAAATCAATGAACATTCCTATATTGTACCGGGGCTGGGCGACGCAGGCGATCTGGCTTATGGAGAAAAAGAGTAATTTCGATTAAAGATTCCTTCGATATTGCTGCGGCGACATCCCCATTTGCTTCTTGAAGAATGTGCCAAAATAAGAAGCATTGGGGAAGCCGAATTCATTGGAAATCTCCTGAATATTTTTTTGCGTATTCTTCAACAAAGAGATACACTTACGGATAATCGCCTTGAATACAAGTTCCTGCACCGTATACCCACAGATGCTTTTGGAAAGAGCCGAAAGGTATTTCGGAGACAAACAGAGTTTATCCGCATAGAATTCCACACTCCTTTCCTGCATATAATATTGCTCTATCAACTGGATGAGACGGACAAATATCTCATTTTTCCGCCCGCCCGTTTCCTGTCCGGCACTAATCAATTTACGGTTATAGACCGAACAAATACGATAGGTCAGTGCCAGCAGAAGGAGTTTCTGCTCATAAAGGCTAAACACACTCTCCTCCATTTCCAGCACACTGTCTATCAAAGACATATACTTCATAATCTCATCTTCCTCGCCGGTATTCCATACACAAGAGAGTTCCGGAGTAAGTTTCGAATACATATACATGGAAACCACGGAGTTGCCGATAATGTCACGTATCGGTTCTATCTGATAGGCAAGAATAAGAATTTCCACATCTTCGGTCTCCTGAAGCACTTGAACCCAAGATTCCTCATGAATAAACAAGGTCTCACCCGCCTTGGCAGAAGCGCACTTATTATCAAGAGAAAACTGGAAACTACCTTGCCGGCAGACAATCAAACCAAGCCCCTGCATCAGAAAAGGTTCTTTTAAAGAAGATGGAAAACAACTGAGCACACCTCCCGAACTGCATATATTCTTCCCGCTTTTCAGATCGCGGTCAAGCTGTAATAAACGTTCCTGCTGAGTATCCATAACACTGACTCACTGATAAATTACTATTGAAAAACGATACTAAGTTAGCAATTTTCGTTTGGGATAAGGCACTACGAGCACAAAAATCATACAAATAACGCCTGCATAAATAGTCCACCCTGCCATTTCTTTCACAGCAGAGAGCGTAGCCTGCACCTGTATCCGCCCCTTGACGGACATGGCAGCCATGTTATGCGCTTCCGTTTCACTCTTTCCCTGATATTGCATTCCCTGCACGGTATTGGCATACGAAGCAGAAGCTTCGGGGTTTACCAGATCAACATTTTGTGCATAACGGGTAATATAATGTTGCTGGCGCTCCTGCAGTACATTTGAATAAATAGCCCCTCCGATACCCGGTCCCAGTACCATACGGACGGTAAGCATGATGCAAATCCAGGTCGAAAGATATTTGAAAGGCATCCGCTGATTGGCATATGCTGCCGTCAATGCATATAAAATCATCATTCCGATGGTACGAATAATTACGGGATACTTCATTCGTTCGTAAAGTCCGGCTGTCTGCACTTCGAAGTACATGAATCCTGCCGACAATGCCAGAAAGAAAAAGCCAAGAGCAAAAAGATATTTCAGATGCACCCCTTTAGACCCCAATACAATGGAAATCAAGGCACCGATAAAATAACCGACCATACACCAGTTTGCCAGCGATGCATTCTGCAAATTATCCAGGTGCATCCCGACTCCTGCATACACATTGACAAACATCGCGCTGGAATTGATGATCATCAGCAATAAATAAAGCAAAGCCCCCATACGAATGGTACGCAGCCTCAACGCCCCCAAAATAAAGTAGGAAGACCGCCGGGTAACATCCATATAAAGAAAAATCCCGGCAAAAAGGATACTGATCGCCGTTGCCCAGCAAATAGATGGATCATCATACCAATCCAGCACCTTGCCATAAACCAGCACATAAGTGATGCACGTCAATGATATACAAAATGCGGTCACATTGCCGAATTTGCGGAAGTTGATAGGGAAACGTCCGGCAAAACCATGATTAGGCATCGTAATAAACAGTATCAGAATGGACAGCAGCAGAATACCCATCATAAAATAATATACATATTTCCATTCGTATTCGAAAGCCAGCCAAGCCGTTAGCGCCGTACCCATTTGCCCCAGGATCATAAAAAACAGATAAACTACCGGCTGGCTGACACATTTTTCGATATCCAGTTTATTCCATCCCGTCGCGTCTTTCGGTTCCATGCCGGGAGTAATATTACGCGTTGCCTCCATGCCAAAAGCATATTTGATCAGCGTAAACAGATTGACCATCATCAGTACCATACGCAGGAACCCTGTCAGCAGGCTGCAGAGTGCCAGCAAAAAGATACTGTCGGTTTTGGCACATACATAGCTGAATACATACATCAGTGCAAAACCTGCGATACACATCAGTTTCTCCCGTCGTATACAAACCAGTTCATACAAGAAGGGAGCAAATGCCGCCATACCGATGGAAGTCACAAAATTGGCAAACTGAATATGCTCGGAAATAATACCCAAGCCGCTCATCATCTCGGTACTGTTCACGGAGTATACCCCGCCCACCGAAAGAATCGGCAGGAAAAAGAACAGCAGAATAATAATACCTATCGGTTTGGGCACCCAATTGTAAAAAGGATAATTTCTAGGACACGAAGGCATGGCTATCAGAGTTTAGCTTTTACTACTACCATCATACCCGCCGCCAGCTTATCATTATCTTCCTTCGATAAATCCGTAAAATCAATACGGACAGGGATACGCTGCTGTATTTTCACAAAGTTTCCGGCAGAATTGTCAGTCGGCACCAACGAATATTTAGAACCTGTCGCTCCGGAAATAGCAGTCACTTTGCCTGTAAACTCTTTCTTACTGATAGCATCTACCGTGATAGCCACCTTCTGCCCGATGCGGAGATTCTCTATCTGCGTTTCTTTATAATTAGCAATAATCCATTTTTGTGTATCGGGCAAAATATATGTAATGCATTGCCCTGCTGTAATGAACTGCCCTTCTTCCAGAGAACGTCTGCCTAACTTGCCATCGCAAGGAGCCAGTACAACCGTATACGAAATATTCAGCCGTGCCATTTCAAGCGCAGCCATAGCACGCTGGATGGCAGCTTCCGTATTCTCACGACGGTGAGATACTTCATTCACTCCCGAAAGAGCCGCCTCCCGCTGGCGCCTGGTTGCTTCCAGTTTCTTAAAGGTAGCTTCATACTCTGTTGTAATCTGTTCCAACTGGATAGGTGTCGCCGCATTTCGTTTGACCAAATTTTCATACCGCTGACGGTCTTTCTCCAGTTTTGCTAGCCGGATTTCTATTTCAGCTATAGACGCATCATACACAGATGCAGTCGTTTGTGTAGTCTGCAAGGTAGCATTTATCACAGTGGCGCCTGCCTGCGCATCCTTCAATGCAGCCTCAGCTTCCATCACCCGGATTTTATATTCGCGGTCGTCCAGCACCAGCAAGGTATCACCTTTGCGTACCTGCTGATGTTCCGTAAAATAAATCTTATTAATATAGCCCGATGCACGCAGATTGACAGGCGACACATATTGCTCTATCTGCGCATCATTACTGGTTTCCGTCTGCTTATAGCCCAGAAAGAGAAAAACAATTTCAATTACTCCCCAAACAATCACAGCAACTCCAAACAGACTTACTATAATCTGCCAGCGGCGTAATTTTCTCATTTTCTTAGCTTTCTCCTGATGCGTACTGGAGACTGTATTATTTTCCATTGTTTCCATATGAATGATTCAATTAGTTATCTGTTATTTGAACAAGGATGAGATCTGTCCGGTTAGTTTCAGTAACATCAGGTTGGTCACCCGATAATTATAATGTGCACTAATGTAGTTGTTCTGTGCCTCGCTCATCCGCATTTCATCCTGCAGAACTTCAGTCATTGAAGTGATTCCTTCCCGATAGCGGTCGGTAGTAACCGTATACACTTCTTCGGCAAGCAGATAATTGTCTTTCTGTTTTTTAAAGTTCCGCTGGTTATTCATCAAGTCATTTACAGCATTCAAATACTGTGTTTGCAGATTCTTTTGTGTATCCAACCGTGAAAGCTTCATGGTTTCAATATCGATCATTGCTTTCCGAATCTTATACTTCTTATCCAAGCCATCAAAAATAGGAATACGCAAAGTCAGTCCCACTCCATAAGAACGGAACCAATGATTGGACGGCCCGGAATGAAACCAATGATAAGCCTCATCAGTATAAGCGGCAAACCTCCAGTTTCCCGTCAGATTGAGAGAAGGAATATAGCCATTACTTATCAATCGTTTCTGTCGCTCTGCCAGCTGCACCTGCGATTGGAGCAACTGAAGCTCATAGAGGTTTTCCGACAGTCCGGTCAAAGCAACCGTAGCGATACTATCCGTATTGACCGGCAACAGGCCGATTTCTTTTTCTGCCGGATAATCCATGATGTACTTCAGCATATTAAGCTGCTGCGTCATCATCGCCTGCGCATTGTCATACTGTACTTTCAGATTTTCCAGATTGATATTCACCCGCTTCAAGTCAACTTCCATTGCCATTCCATTATCAAAGAAAGCCTGTGTGATATCTCTCAGTTCTTCCAATCGGGTGATATTGGCTTTTATCAATGCAATCTGTTCCGCAGTGACCTGTCCCAAATAGTACATTTTACTGATCTGCAAGATCAGATCTTCCCGTGCCTTTTCATACGAAAGCCGGCTCATCTCATCCACAATCTCTGCTATGGAAATCGAAGTATAGAGAGTCTGATTATAAAGCGGCATCTGCAATTCTACCCCGGCATTGGCACCATATTGCAGCGTTCGGGTGATATTATAAGGTACTCCATAGGAAGAGCCGTCAGTTACTGAGACAGGCGGATCGATATTATCATTAAAGTTAGCAAAGCCATTGATTTGCGGCAACAACTTCAACCGATTCTCCGAAATGCCATACTTACTTTTCTGCATCGCTTTTCGTTTGCCCTGTAAAGAGAGATTGTTCTCAATCCCCATACGAAGGCAGTTCTCCAGAGTCAGAATATTCTGTGCGCCTCCATGAATGGCAGGGAGGCAAAAAAAGGTAAAAATGAACAATAGTCTTTTCATAATAATCGTTCTATATTCAGGCACAAATTTAATGGCTTGCGACAAAATGAGACTATCCATATATCGACTGTTTATGTTCATATTTTCCTTTTTCAGTCCGACATGGATACTTACACCATCACTACAGAATAGTGACACCATATTTAATAGACAAAACTCCGTCCTTTGTCGATTTCATTTTCATCTGTTTCAAGAACCAGTTAACTTTGGGATATTAAATCAATTAACAAAGAGAAAAGATGAAAAGAAACATGAAACTGATAGGGCTTGCAGCCTGCCTGATAAGTTGCACCAGTCTGGCTGTTGCACAAGAAAATCCTGAACCACAGGAAAGACAGCAACATGAACAACGCCTCCCACGCGAAGTCCTTAATCCGGAAAAGATAGCGACTCAGATGACTGATCAAATGCAGGAATCACTTCAACTGACAGAAAAACAATATAAGAAAATCTATAAACTGAATCTGAAAGAACAGAAAGAACATTTCAAAGCGATGCAGAACTCCGGCGAACAACGTCCGCCAATGGGAGGTCCGGGAATGAGAGGCGGCCGCCCGCCGATGGGTGGCGGCGAACCTCCAATGATGGGCGAAGGAGGTTTCCCCGGCGGTATGGGAGAACGTCCTATGATGAACAAAGAACAGGACTCTGCAGATGCACAAAAGAAAGCTGCAGAAACGAAAGAGAAAAAGATAAAAAAGATTCTGACCACGGAACAATACGAAAAGTGGCAAGCTCAACAAGCATCTGCCCGACAAAAGCATTCTCCCAAATAGATTTCTAACTATTTAAATATATAACAGCAAAACAGCGTTTGTTTTTCATAATTTTTTAGTGAATGCATAAGCGGCTCTCTTCGGGATGAAGGGAGCCGCTTCATTTCAACCATCTGACTACATTCTATCAGACAGCTAAAAAAAGTTATTCCCCGTTTATCCTTTGCTCATTCGACTTCTCCAGAAATTCGCCCGGCTTCATCCCGAATTGTTTCTGAAAGCACTTTGCAAAATAAGAAGGATTATTAAATCCCACCATATAGCTTATTTCACTAATACGATATTGATTCTCGGTCAATAATACCGCCGCCTTCTTCAATCTGACTAACTGTATCAATTCATTCGGAGTGATATTTGCCAAAGACTTAATCTTGGCAAACAATCCGGAACGGCTAATACATAACTGCTCAGCCAGATAATCTACAGACAGTTCGGGATTCGAGAAATTCTGCTCGATGATTTCATTCATCTTTGTAAGAAACTTCTCATCGGAAGAATTTCCTGCAATACTATTAAGCGGCATTAATGGCATTTCTGAGAATTTCTGCCGCAACAGTTTCCTCAGATCAACAATATTTTTAATGCAAGCCTCCAGATATTGTAAAGAAAAGGGCTTTTCAATAAACGCATCGGCTCCGCAATTCATACCTTCGATTTTAGAATTAACATCCGTCTTTGCTGTTAATAAAATAAAAGGAATGTGGCTCATCGTCTGATTGGAGCGCACTGCTCTGCACAATTCTCCTCCATTCATGCGTGGCATCATCCAGTCACTGACAATCAAAGTTACATCATTCTCTTTCAATATTTCCATAGCTTGCCCTCCATCTTCGGCAGTCAGGATATTGTATTGGTCAGAGAAACTGTTTGAGAGGAAAGATAGCATCTCCTTATTGTCATCTACAATCAGCATCACCGATTTATGCCTTGCTGCCTCAACGGGCAGAGCGTCTGATAGAATATCTTTTGGGAGAACTGTGTCAGCATTCTCTGCACTACTGTCTTGTTCACCTATTTCAGCACATTCTATAGGTAAAATCACTACGAAAGAAGAGCCTTTACCTACCACAGACTGCACTTCAATGTTACCCTTATGAGCATCGACAATGCTTTTCACAATGCTTAGTCCCAGCCCTGTACCCGGCTTATTATCCACCGCCTGATAGAAGGGTTTAAATATCTTCTCCTGATCTTCTTGGCTGATTCCCATACCATTATCTGTAACTTTAATGGTAAATGTACATGATTCTTGATTTACCATACACGACAGGACCACTTCATTCTTTGTATATTTGCTTGCATTTGTCAGTAAGTTACTGATTACTTTGGTGATTGCCTCAGGGTCGATGACTGCTACGAAATCCTCATTCGGATAATTCACCTTCAATTGCCCGCCTTGTTGAACAATTGTCGGTTCAAAACGTTCGCTTACCGCTTTCAGCAGCTGATAAACAGAATAAGGAACGCATCTGATACGAATCCCCTCACGTTCTACTTTTCGAAAATCGAGTAGTTGATTTACCAGAACAAGCAGCCGTTGACTATTGCGGTCGATAATATTCAAATCATCTCGCACAGTATCGGGCAATACAAACGTAGATCTGCGAATCTTCTCCAACGGTCCGATAATTAGTGAGACAGGTGTACGTATTTCATGAGCTATCATCGTAAAGAACTTGATTTTAGCTTCATGCATCTCTTTCTCTTTATTTTCTGTCAATTTATTCATGGCGGCAACATGCTTCTTCTCGGTCCGCTTCAACATAAAACGAATAAAATAGCCTAAAGCCACACACAAAAGGATGAAATAGAGAATCTTGAAAGCAGTCGTCCAGTAGAAAGGCGGATAGATCACGACTTTCAGACTTACCCCCTGATCGTTCCACAATCCGTCATTATTGGATGCTTTTACTCTGAACAGATAGGTTCCTGCTGGAAGATTCGTATAGGTAGCCTTGTTCTGTGCGCCTACATAATTCCAGTCTTTATCAAATCCGTCGAGCTTATACGCATACTGATTCTTCTCCGGCGTGCAATAACTCAAAGCAGCGTAGCGCAGACTAAAAACATTGTCTTTATAAGATAGCTTCAACTCATCAAGGCAGTCCAAAGAACGGGGCAACCATTTGTCTCCTACGGATATTTCTTTATTAAAAATCTCCAGTCCCGTGATGACCACCGATGGAATCTGCTCGTTAGAATGAATCTGAAAAGGATAAAAGGCATTGAACCCATTCACCGAACCGACGTAAATCTTTCCATTCGAAGTCTTCATTCCTGCATTGGGCATGAACTGGTCGCTTTGCAAACCATCGCTTTTCATGAATACCTGATAGTTCTCTCCCGGAATATAACGTACCAAGCCCTTCGTCGTAGTCATCCACAACGTGCGCTCGTCTTCGATGATACAGCAAATATTGTGGCTTGGTATGTCCAGCGCTATCGGATCGAACTGATCTTTTTCAACATCATACCGGCAAAGTCCATCCATAGTGCCGACCCATATCTGTCCGTTCCGATCTACCAAAACGCAATTTACTTGATCGCTGATCAATGCTCCGGTCTGCTTGCTATGCTGATAATTTTTCCAACTATCCGTCTGTGGGTCGTACTTAAACAATCCCCGTCCTTGTGTAGCGAACCAAAGGTTACCTTTCGTATCCTGATCAATATCTATCGTTAACCCTCCCAGTTGCTTTACACGGATAAAGTTGTCTTCTTCACGATTATAGAGATTGATCCCCGACATGGTAGCTACCCAAATACGTTGCTCGCGATCTTTGAATATGGCGTATGAACTGCTACCGTCCAGAGATTTCGGATCACCTTGATAAGACGTATATTGTTTAAATACTCCGGTACGGACATTCAATACATTTACTCCTCCGGTATAGGTTCCTATCCATAAATTGTCACCATCCATACAAAGAGCATGCACGTTGTGATAAGACAGACTATTTCTTCCTTCTTGGGGCATATAATGAATGAAGCGGTTATCGGCTGTTGATAAACAAGTTAAGCCTCCGTCATCTGAGGCAATCCATATATTGCCATTGGTATCTTCGCAGAAGTGACTGATAATGCTTCCTTTTACTGAATTGAAAAAACGGGATTGAGAGTAACTTTCAAATTGTCCGGTATTGGGGGATATGTAGTTGACACCTCCGTAGTAAGTGCCGATCCATACACCGCCCTCGCGATCCTTCATAATAGGATATACGAAACGGTTGGAAAGAGAAGAAGGATTCACCTCGTCGTAAGAGTAGAGTTTGTGCTCACCGGTGGAGGTATTAAAACTGCTCAATCCGTCGTCAGATCCTATGAGAAGTTGGTGAGGAGCATATTGCATGATAGAATGGATGTGCATGATTCCTTCTTTTTCGGAAGGATGGAGGTAGATAGTCACCTGTCCGCTATATCGGTCAATCTTTTGCAGCCCATCTCCCCAAGTACCCAGCCACAAATTATGTTCCGTATCTTCAAAAGCCACAATGGAAGGAGATTTGTATCGTTTCTCCTCATATTTTAGTTCAAATGGTTCAAACTTGTTTTCCGCTTTGTTTAGTTTGTAGATATACCGATCTCCTTGATTCGTCACCGCCCATACCCAATTTTCATTATCAATGCATAGTCCGGGCACAAAGCCTACACAGGCAGTAAACTCATATTGTTCCAATTTGTCCATCTGCCGATTGTACTTAAAGACCCCTTGCCCGCTAGTGGCAAGCCATAGGTTATCCTCTTTGTCCTTCTTGATATCATTGACGGCAGTCGTAATCTGTTTACCTTTCGATGTCTGCTTTTCAAAGAAAGAAAAAGTATTAGTGTCGTAAGCATAAAGATATAAACCCTCGCCTGTGCCTACCCACAGTTCATCTTCTCCTTCGTACAAAGCGGAAATATAGTTGCATCCCAGACCGTGGGTTGTCTGAGTAGTATATTGGTAGATCTTTACCCCCGTACCGTCGTAGCGATTCAGTCCCTCGTCCGTGCCAAACCATACATATCCTCGTTTATCTTGCAGGATGGCCCGCACGGTGTTAGAAGACAAACCGTCTGCTGCCGTGAAGCGACGAAAATTGAAATCTTTATTTCCTGCAAACACAGAGGAGGAAACAAAATAAGAAACCAATAAAAGGAATATAATAAGCCTTTTCATAGTACTTCCAGCTATAGTTTATTAAATGAATTGCAAGATTACTATTTTTCCAGAAAACAAGCTAAATTAAACAGCAGAAAGTTTCATCCGGCACTCAATTACCTTACCACTCTAGCCCGCTGGCGGAAGTAATATACTATCTCTACACTGTAATACTCTAATCAGTTTGATGGCAAATTTACTACTTACCGCTGATGGTTTTAGTTCCTGTTGCTTATAAATCTTAGTGCATCAAGAATCAAATCTTAGAGAAAAAGATAACAGATGATCCTTCAACAGCTTCGTACCTTTCAGCTTTATACGATAAGGCCATTGCGCATCCTCATGCTTATCTTGAGGATTCATCCAATGTTTCGTCGGAGCACCCATCACTACCAGCCACAAATGAGCTAGTTTCTGTTTCTTAGGAGTCACAAAACGTATCTTATCCTTTTCGTCTCTGCTCATATCTCCATAAATGGACTTTCCGTCTTCCGTTACTCCCACAAATCCGTATCGCCAACCGGCTTTCTCCACATTGAAGAGATGATATTCTTCTCCATTCCTTTCTCCTCTGAATTCCACCTCAACCTCTTTCCCCGCTTCGGGAACAACTAAGGGTATCGCATTATACCCATAATTCTCCGGACAATTCTCAGGCGCCACCTTGTGCCAACCGGAGGTTTCATCTATCAGCTTACAAGTATGCCGATTAGCATACAGACGAGTTTCTTTCCACACCCGTTCAAAATCCCAATTTATAAAATGTCGGCAGGCATCAAACATCTCATCACAAAACTGTGTCTGGTCCAATCCTGTCAGTCGTTTGTAAGTCATTACCGGGTCTTCACCGCGTTTTCCTTGTCGGAAGAGCTCTGCGATAAAAGGTAAGCCATGCTTCGTTCCCCAATATTCGAGCACATATGGAGAATGGTAAATGTTCTTCAGGTGCAGATACGCTTTATGCGTCAGTGTCATGAAGGCTTCCCAATGATACTTTTCATCCGTGATCCAATCGGGGTTTACTTGCCAAAGCATCCATTGCGAAGCCATCTCGAAAAATCCGCTACCTCCCCAAGCTTCCCCCTCTCCATCACAAGAGATCTGTGCCTGAAAGCTGTGTCCCAATTCATGAGCAATACAATTCAGCTTTTTATCCTGTATCCGGTTGGGAGCTATCCATAGTGCACCTATCTGTTGGTCGTAATCGCCTCCGTAGGCAGTGCCTTCCAATGAGTAATTCAGCATTACCATCATCCGGTACTTCTCACTCTTCGAACCCGGCTTAACGAATTTCAATGTATCACGGAAATAAACATAAAATGTTTCCAACTTATGCAACAAGTTCGGTAGATCGACCTTCATCGAATGCCCCTCCAATGGAGGAGGTGATGATAAATCGTTTCCAAAACCTTTTTCCCAGAATACAGCAAAGTTCTCACTATGCGCCATTCGATGGTAGCTCCATTTACTATCCGGATTCTGCAAATCCATTTGTTGCAGGTCTTTGGGGATGTAGATGGCTTTACCGGTGGGCAAAGGAACATTTTGGGCTGTTAGGATACCACTCATTAATATACTTAATACAAATAAAAATTGTTTCATTATTATGATAGTTATTACTAAAAACCTATTTACCAACAATCACTTCGGAAAGGAGAGGCTGGAAGCCCGCTTCGATTATATAAATTAGCACCTCGAGGATTCATTGAGAACGCATAGCGCACAGCAATTGGTTTATTGACAAACGGTGAAGATACTATCACACTGTTTCCTTCAATCTTTGCATCAGCCCAATACCACACTTTGTCTTCTCCAGCTATAACAAACCCTTGCAGTTTACCTATCTTATCTTCCTCCACTTCTTTTTTTCCTTCTTTTCTGCCAATCATCAATCCATCCTCGGAATAATTAAAATTAACCCGAATTCTATCTTCTTCTAAAGTTATAGTTTTATAGAGCGGACCGCTAAAAGATATTTCCTTTCCATAATCATGGGCTAAAGCCCAGAGAGCCAACCTTTCACCCACATCATATTTATTCTTGGGATGTATATCCTCTTCATCACCAATATCATACGTCACGGCAATACCGGTATTCGGTATTTCTGTAACACAAGCCAATTGTGCCGCTCGGCAAAACTGCCAACCTTTTTTCCAATCATTAGGATCATTAACCGGCTTGAGCCAGCTGGATAATTGTACGATATAAAAAGGGAACTCATATCCCCAACCATTTCTCCAAGCAGCTATCATCTCTTTCATTTTTTCGACATAGGTGCGCTCTTCCTCACCATTGTTTTCTCCTTGATACCATAATGCTCCCTTTATTTTGAACTGGTATAATGGAGAAATCATTCCATTGTATAAATGCGAGAACTGCCCTCCTCCGTATTTTGAACCTGGCATAGAAGGATGTAATGGTACATAAGGCATTGATGGAATATCTTCATGTTTCAAGAGTGATTCATTCACAGCTTTCATCCATTCTTTCATCGGTGCTTGAAAAGTAACTAAATCTTTCCGATATTGCTCCATCCAGTTTTCTATTTTCTGATAATATTCACTTAATATCGCATTTCGGAAAAAACTGGATTGTGGCATCCACTTCTCAATATTTGTGCCGCCAATGCTTGATATAAGAATTCCAATAGGTACTCCCATTTCTTTTGAGACTCTTCGGGCAAAATAGAAACCTACGGCAGAACATCCGCCGGCCGAGTACGGCGTACAGATATTCCATGCTAATCTTTCGACATCCATATCAGTTTGTGGACTATCTTTGCAAAGATAGGGAATACGCACAAAGCGAATTGTAGAATAATCCGCTTCTTTGATGGCAACTGAATCGTTACAACTTCCTAGTGCCATTTCCATATTGCTCTGACCACTACAAAGCCAGACATCCCCAATCAATATGTCACGCAGCACGATTTTCGTCTTTCCTTCTACTACTAAACTTTGTCCTATCATACATACTTCCTGAGCCGGCAACTCAACAGACCAATTCCCCTTTATATCAGCAACCGCATGTACTGTCGCGTTCCCAAACGTGACTGTGATTGATTCACCTTGATCAGCAGTGCCAAATATATGAATGGGAAGTTCACGTTGTATAACCATATTGTCTGAAAACAGGCTATGCAACTTGACTGTTGCTGCCGCCTTAATGGCAGGCAGCAACAGAACAATAAATATATAAACTAACCTATTCATCAGCCGTTTTTAGGCATGCGGGTAATTGCAGGAAATTTCACTTTAATTGTCCATTTCCCATCAAGCAATACTCTGAAATTCACGACCAGATTCATGTATCCGCTACGAGTCTCATCGTCATACTTCAAGTAGTTACCCAATATTCTATAGCAATATTGATATTGCTCACCTCCACCCGGGGCAAACGGAAAAGGAGCAAACGGATATTTAAAGATGGCAGATCGCTCGGTGTAATTGGGAGTTTCGAAACATACATCTTCCAATTTGCTACGCTCTGTCCCTCTGTTCACTATTTCCCCGTCTTTCCAGCTAAAAGGATTATCATTCTTGTCACATACTATAAATTCGATTTCATTCTCACCGTCCGGATCATGTTTAAAATCGTAGATTCCGGCAGCTTCTATGGGCCCCCAACTTCCCACTTGCGAATTCCAAGAGTATGCTCCCTCTCCTCCATCCAACATCCAGTAAGGATCGCTTTCTTGGATAGCAGCAACGAAAATATCCTTATAGACTCGAGTTCCTGCAGAGTTGGACATCTCTACTGATATTTTATACTCACCGGAAGGAACCGCAGTAGATGCAGATGAGAAACTTATTTGTCCTCCCGATTCTGATATACGCATCACAGGGGCATTGATAACAGTTATCTTTTTATTAATCGCATCAATCGTTTTATCTGTTTTAAAGTCATACGGCTTTTCCCATACTCTGGTTGCTATTGGGTCGGTTAAAATCGTAGTCATTTGCCCATCGGGGCCCTCTGCTTCTAATAATCTGAATTTTAAAGGGTAGGAGGTTCCATTAATATTAGGTGGAGCTGTGGTAATCTCAATCCCTTTCTGCACAACAAAAGGATTCTGTACATATATTATTTTATCAGAAATGTATCCGTCGGGAATTTCTTCACAGCCTATAAAGGTTGTCATAGAAGAAAGCATTGCCGCAATATACAAGCAACTCACATATTTGCTTTTCATAAGTACTCAGTTTTAATTGTTATTTATATTCATATCTGTTAAAGAACAATGGATGTTCATCCCTTAGCACATGTAAAATACCTGTTTTAGTAATCAAACCGGATGTTTGGCAATAGTTGCTGACATCCTTGTCCTGTAGTGGGACATTGGAGCTTTCATCCAATCCGTTGATTATAAATGTATAGTACAGGTATTTATTAACAGAATTGGGTACATTCTCGGTATAAAGTTTCGTTTTCTTCAAACTGATATTCATATCACACCCCAGCATGCACTTCAGGGTGACAGCCTCACCTGACATTTTCTCCAGATCAGAACGATTCACCTGCTGCTCTACAATATACATTTTTAGCGAATCCTTAAATAAGGGCAAGTCTTTTACCAAATCATCATACGTATACGTAAGTGTTTCATTGCCGGTTTCTTGATGCAACATGTATTCTTTCTGTTTCATATAGTGTTTAATGCTGTAGTTGGTCGGCATGAAAACAGTTACACCTTTCTGATCCAGCAAGTCCAAATATCCGGCTTTCTCAAACAAGTCAAGAGACATTGAGAAGATTCCAAACCGATTTGCTCTCAGATAATCGGTTGTAATGGAATCAACATAAGCACTCGAAAGTTCTCCATCATCATCACCGCATGAAACAAGTACAGGTGATACCATAATTAGCAGTAATATAAATCTTATAAATTTCATGGTTTTCATTTTTTTAGGATGTTAGTTATTGCATTTTGTCAGTCCAATAAGGAGTTTGATGTACATACTGGTTGTCAATAATCAGCGTAGAGTTCACCGGCCATAAGTATCCTTCTTGTGTGTACCGGTTCATTGTGTAGCCATTTCGTCCGGCATACTGCCCGTTGCGTACCCAGTCGTATAGATTATGTCCTTCCAGATAAAGTTCTCTCATTCGCTCTTCGCAAATTTCAGTGCCGAGTTGATCGTCCGGGATGTTATCAGCCACAGTATCTGAGATGCCTGCTCTTTCGTGTATTTTCTTTAAATAAGCTCTTGCCAGATCATATTCTTGCAATTCGTAATGAGCTTCTGCCCGAAGAAGATACATATCACTCAATCTGAACAGAACAAATGTATTATCCATCTCCCAATTCAGCTTGTCTACGTCAAGATATGTAATGCTCGAATACTTTTTGGTATACTGGAATTTCTCTTCTCCCCAACGTTCCCAACAGTCGGTTCTTCTTCTATCTCCATTCGCTGTATATTTATCAATTATATCTAAGAATGATTTTTCATATTTAAATACCGATTCATTAATTCTATCCGTATTTATCGGATAACCTAGAAATCTGGAAAAAATAGAATTTTTTGAGAACTTTTCACCATCTCCTCTACTATAAGGAAACTCGAAGATAGACTCTATCGACTTGCCACCGCCATTCCAGATTTTCAGATAATTATCCATATTTTGAAGATCATATTTGCTTGACTGTTCAATATCATCTATAGCAGCAATAGCGTCTTTATAATTCTGAGGGTCAATCACAGATTTATTTTTGCGATTCTTCCACATAAGAATATGAGCTCGTAGTGCTTGGACAGCACCTCTATCAGCTTTCGATGCTCGTAGTCCATGTGTATCATTCCATGATAAATAATCGTATGCGTCTTTCAAATCATTTAGGCAGTTAGTAAGAATATTCTCCTCTGTCTCCATTGGTATATCTCTAACCGTTTCCGAAGCGTCAGATACGGAAGTCGTTACGTACGGAACTTCTCCCCATAGACGAACCATAAAGAAATAGACATAAGCACGAACAAAAAGAGCCTCACCAATATATTCATTCTTTTCTGCTATTCCATTCTGCTGATTTTCATCAAATTCATTCCAAGGAATATCCGGAACAGAATTTATAACCACATTTGCCACATTCAACGTTTTATAGTATTGAGACCAATCAGTAAAATAGGTATCGGTAAACGTGTATTGATAATTCCCTTGAGATGGACTTTGGTTTATCTGTGACAAGTTACTCCAAAGACCTGTAGGCTGATCACCATAGGTAAGGACTCTTTCTCCTTCTCCAGTCATTATTACATCTCTAAAAAGCCAATACATTCCATTGGTTCCGGCTGCTACATCCGCTTCTGTTGTCCAAAAGACATTACGCGTAGGAGCATCATTAGGGGTGGTAGTCAAGAAATCATCACATGAGGACAACCCCAGCAGTATACTCATTGCAGACATTATTATTATCTTTTTCATACTTTTCAAATTTAAAAATCAAACATCAGTCCAATTGTAAACTTCCGTGGAAGCCCGTATCCATTACCTGTATAATAACCATCCGGAGATACATTACTTGGGTCAGCCGCAAGTGTATTTTTACTCTTTATAATAGCAACATTTTCTGCAGTCAGAGATAATCTCGCATTATTAATGCCCCATTTCTTCAATTTATCGAGATTATAGGAAAGCATGATGGTATTTAGTTTCAGGTAAGAACCATTTTCAAGAAATAGAGATGATCTTTCAATAAAGTTATTATTGTTCATATATTGGCTGCGAGATGGATAATTCGTATTATCACCGTCTTTCTGCCAAAAGCTGTAACGACTTAAATCAACCATCATACGGCGTGCCACAAAGTCTTCTGCATAATACCAATGTCCATCTGCAGGATTCGCATAGTTGGCTCCCGGTCCGCCGGAGAATCCAACTCCTTCTTCATCTGCCCCATATTGTGCCGAGAGGGGTGCCATTGTTTTGGCAAACTGTGTATTCAGAATATCTCGTCCTAATGTGAACGAAGTCTGAACAAACAAACTCCAAGGTCCGTATGACAAATTTGTGTTCAATCCTCCCACCCATTTCGGATTAGGATCACCAATTGGCTTCTTATCTTTCCAAGAGACATACTGATTGTCTTTATCTACGTCTTCATAATCAGCCCAACCTACTTGTACATATTGCCCACTTTCATTCTTATATTTCAAACCGGTATATGGATCGAAAGGTATCATATCCTCGTTTAAATAGATCCCGTTATACTGAGACAAGCGGAAAGAGTTAATTGGCTGCCCGACCATCAAATATCTATTATCTTCCACTACAGTCTTATTTCCATCAGGAAGCTGCATGATCTGGTTCTTGTTATATGAAATATTTGCATTAATATTCCACTGCCATTTTGAAGTAGCTGGAAGGACACGAGCCACTAAAGCTAGTTCGACACCTGCATTTCTTACAGCTACTGCATTGGTGTAGTATTTCTCATAGCCGGAAGTCTTGGGAAGCATGAAACTATAAAAAATACCATGTTTCTCCTTGTTATAAATATCTGCAATCAAAGTAAAACGTCCATTCAAGAACTCCAGGTCCATTCCCAAGTCCCATTCTTTAGTTTCTTCCCATGTCAACTCCTTTTGCGCAATACCATCTGCAAAGTTAGGGATAATCGCTCCACCGCCATCGTATGTTGATGAGGCTGCCATATACCTGTTATGATGTCCATAGAAACCGGAAGGTAAAGAACCCGACTTTCCCCATGATCCTCTAAATTTTAACAAAGAGACAACATCCTTTAGATTATTCATAAATGGTTCTTCTGAAACGAGCCAAAATGCACTAGCAGTGGGAAAGGTTCCCCATCGTTGGTTAGAACCAAATCTAGATGACCCGTCGGTACGGATAGAGGACGAAATACTATAGCGGTCCTTAAAGATATAAGAAGCACGAGCGAAAAATGAAGCAGCTTTCGCCTCTTCTATCCCGGAATAAGCTGTCAGATTATCTTTGCTCACTCCATTTACCACATGAATATAGTCTGAACTTAAATACCTGCCTTCCATACTACTATACTTACTAGTAATTCCCTCGGCAGACTGTCCTAACAGAGCCATGACCGAATGGGCACCGAATATCTTGTTAAACGTAAAATAGTTTTCAATATTCCAAGTAGTCATCTGTCTGCTCTCACTCAAAGCGGAGGACATCCTATCTACATTTGCCGTACTTGGCTCGGATTTATCCAAACGAGAACTTGATTTTACATAAGAGAACTGAGTGTTGAAGGATAAGACTTTTCCTTTCAATATATCATACGAGGCTTGTTCACTCAACCGTATCATATCGTCACTATTGTCATAGATGGCCTGCTCATAAGAGCCCAGCATTCTGTTTCTATCAATGTCTGTCAGTTGAAGAAGGGTAGAAGGCATATTGGATATATCCATCCCAATAGCATTATTAACAGAGTTTCCGCCGGGGACAGGTTCCCTTTGATTGACATTGTATGCGACAGAAGTATTCAGTTCCAATCTGCTACCTACCTTATTCACAAAATTACCGGTAAACGAGAAACGTTCAAATCCTGTTCCAATGATCGTACCTTCCTCCTTATAATATCCACCTCCAATGCGGTAGTTTGCTTTCTCGTCTCCACCGGAAACAGTCAGATTGTAGTCATGCACCACCCCATTCTTGTAAAAGAGATCAAACCAATTGGTTGCATTATTAAACATCGGGTTAATACTATCCGTCAATATCTGAGGAGTAGCCTCCAAATTATTCTCATTGCCATAGATAGCCATTTGATCTAGTTTTGCTCTACGCTCGGCAGCGCCCATATAAATTTTAGGAGTAACGGGCTTTGTCACGATACCAAAGCGACCATTAAAAGAAATACGCGGTTTTCCTTCTTTACCTCTTTTCGTCGTGATAATCAAAACGCCATTTGCCGCTTTAGAACCATAGATAGCTGCTGCTGCCGCATCCTTCAAGAAGTCTAAGGTGAGAATGTCATTCGGATTGATGTTTGACAAGAAATTGGCACTCGAGGCGCTGTATCCTACCACCGATGGGTCAACGGGCACACCGTCCAATACAATCAACGGCGAACTGGTCAGATCGGCACTGCTCACTTCCGTATTACCGCGCACCGTAAATGTATTTCTTCCGCCCGGCTCTCCCGAGAATGTCTGAATATTAACTCCCGGAACTGCCCCCTGTAACATAATATCGATAGATGGAGCAGTAATTCCCTGCAAATCATCTGCCTTTATGCTGGTTACGGCTCCATGCACATTACGTCTGGCTACAGACTGATAACCAATCACTACGGCTTCATCCAGCATCTGAACGTTTTCTTCCATAGTAACTTTTATAAAGTTTTTATCGCCTACGGCTATTTCCTTTTTCTGATAAGAGACAAAAGTGAAGACCAATGTAGCATTCCGATCGGGAACCTGAATAGAAAACTTTCCATCAGCATCAGTAAGCGACCCCACAGAAGTGCCTTTTACCATGACGGCAACAGATGGCAGTGATTCTCCGGTCGCCTTGTCAATAACTACCCCGGTTATGGTCAACTTTCCTTGTGTGATGGCTTCCGGTTCCGGACTGGATGCATTTATCGGAATAGCAGCCGATAATTGCGAATGGTACAGAAATGCACCTAGAATTAATAACCTGTAAATGCTTCTCATACTTAAAAGATTTTAATGTTATAGATTAAATTAATTAATTGCGTATCAACGTGCTATCCATAGCTTGAAATTATCAAAAGCCACATATCCTTCCTCCGGAGTATAGGTTACCTGATACAATCCAAGCTTTATTTTCTGATCCGGACTTACCGAATAGACGATCGGACTTCCCGGCATATTTGTCCAATGCGCTCCATCCGTACTCGTTCTGAAATAGAATCGGTTTCCACTTCGCTCCACTTGTAAGAAACGCTCCAGATCCCATCCTTTATCATTCTTGTATTGAATGCGCCCATGAGAAAGCAGCGTCAATATATTGCCTACATTATAATAAGGGAATGTTCCTAAATGTATAAGTTCTTGTCCCCCGCGAGTAGTGGCTTCCCGCAAAGCAACCATGAGTCCGCCTTCATTAAAAGAGACACCTTTCTTTTCCTTCATTCCACTGAAATCTACGATCTCCACTTCTGCCAAGAAATCACCATCTACTTCTTTATATAGAAAAGGTCCGTTATCTCTGCCCGGCAGTTGGAAGTTACGACCGGCTGACTTTATCATTAGTTGTCCCTGATCTGTCAGTGCACTCACTTCATCCAATTGATAGCCTGACAAACCGTCCCAAATACCTTTCTTATCAGCTGCTTTCACAAAATCGTATTGCTTTGAGAAATCATCGTATATAACTTGGAACTGATTTTCATCCGTAGATACTTCTACCTGATCAAACTCTTTTATATTGCCAAACGTATCCTTCACTCTTACTCGATAGCTGTATTTCTTTCCCGGTTGCAAAGAGGTATCGAAATACTCAAAGTCATTGATCCAACCGGATTGTTTGCCTGTGGTCAGATTCTCAAAAGAGAAAGAGAGACCAAACTCATTGGTATCCATTTTCATGCCTAGTCTTACGATAGATGAAGATACGGCCCTAACTGAAAGAAATGATTGAAGAGATTTTAAATCATTCATATCTTGGCTTTCAGCCAATAATGGTGAATCCGGAATTCCTTTCTTATAAATATCAGCAACCTCGTCAGCAGTCAGAGGGAGGTCATACAAAGCCAATGAATGCATGCTATTCTTGAAAGCCTGTCCTTCGCCATACTTCTTCCCAATCGTAACAAAGTCACTCAGAGGCAGTCTTAACATTACATTTTTCTCTTTCATCAATTTGCCATCCAAATAAATTCTTTCCATAAAGCCATCAAATGTGACGGACAATAGAGTCCATCTTTTTGTTGCTTGCAATCCCGGCAGTCCCATATCTTCAAAACTACCGTGATGGGATACTACACCGGCTTGCGTATCTGTACCGTATCCCAATACTACCTTTTCAAGTTCACCACCTACATTTGTCAAGTCGGCTATGCACTCGTTTGTAGAGATGTTTTCCATGTAAATCCATGCCATCAGTGTATAAGGGCTATTTCCAGTGAATGCTTTTCCCAAAGAGAAATCAGATCTGAATTCCTGCATTCCATTAAAAATGAAAGCAGATTTATTATCTTTAGGACGAACGGCAACTTTCTGACCAATAGCATTAAATCCTTTTGTTTTGTCTTTCCTGTTCTGAAGATGGGAAATACTCTCCTTCATCGGATAATCGTCCGCATTGATTTCGAAGATCAATCCTTTCCTTTGAGGAGCTGCTTCGGTTGATTCGCTGCCAAAAGTCATATCGGCAAATGAAACGGGATTCTTCCCCCCATTGAATGCTTTCAGATTCCAGATGGCCCCAGACAAACCGTTCTGTTCGTTTCCGGTAATCGTCAGACGCAAATATCTAGCCTTCGCCTTCCCTGCATCCATCATCGGACTTCCGGCTTGTGTGTTGGCTCTCCTGTCGGAAAAGACCGTCCATTCTTTTCCGTCCAATGAGGTCTCAATCAGATATTGGTAGAATGAGGTGGCATGTTCAAACTGTGTCCAAACTCTGGTAATGGATGTTTTCTTTCCTAAATCGACTTCTATCCATTCTTCGCCACAAGTACGCGGGCGCCAAAGTGTGGCATTATTGTCGTCAATGGCATATTCCGGCACGAAGTCTTCATTGTAATAGGAAGATGCGCGCACTTTCTTTCCCAACAACAGATTGGGATAAGGATTGGTATTCTTTTGCAGATAACCTATCCCTTTGTGACTTGCTTCCACTTTTAAAATGCGGCCTTCATCATCGAATACCAGTCTGTCGGCAGCGACCTGTCGGTGCATTCCTCTTGTAGACTGTGGAATATTGTGACGGTGGTAAACGATATAATAATCATCCCCTTCTTTAAGAATGCTGTGATGTCCCGGCCCGTGAATGGTTTCATCTGCATTGGTAGCAAGTATCGGGTTATTATCAGCAAAGGTAAAGGGACCCATCGGGCCGGTTTTACTCGTTGCATATTGGACCCGGTAAGTATTGTCATGGCACGATCCCGAAGAATAAGTCAAATAGTAAATGCCGTTACGCTTAAATACGTAAGGAGCTTCGAAGAAGTCAGTAATCTGTGTATTCGGGATGAGTGTGGTATCCGAGAATGATTTCATGTCCAGATTCAGTTTGCCTACACCGCAACCATGATTGGGATAAATCCCCCAAGTACCCCAATAGAGATATACGGAGCCGTCATCATCCACAAATGTTTGCCCGTCGAGGGTGATGGACATCTTCACATAACGGTCGGGCACTAAAACGGCTTCTTCTTCTCCCAAAATATTCTTCCAAGGTCCTACGGGAGTATCAGATACACCGCAATAGATTTGGCAGGGTTGGCAGTAATACATATAATATTTGCCATCCTTTCCCTTCATTACATCCGGTGCCCATATATAATGTGTATTCGGCCAGTTCATCGGTTGTATGCTCCAATTCACAAAATCCTTTGAAGTCCACACTTGTGAAGGACCGAGTCCTCCACCATTTCCATCCGTAGTAGCGTAGAGATAATAAGTATCTCCAAACTTTTGGATAGTAGGATCGGCAAAGTATCCCGGGATAATGGGATTGCCTGCTTGCGGCGTATTGTACTTCACTTCTTGCCCAAATGACAGTGCGAGGCATAGAGTGAGAAATATTATAAAGAAGATAGTTCTCATATTCATTCTTCTATTTATTCAATAATCCATTCGTGTATTCCACTGGCGCAATCTTGGGGGAGATCCACTTCAATCTTAACAGCTTTGGTAGTAACAGGTTCGAAGTCGGTTGTATTGATGATATTTAGTTGTATGCCATATTCATTCTTGGCTTTCACTTCTTCCCAGTTACCATTATTATCATAATAAAGTCTCCATCTTAATGGCGCTTTACAACCACCTCCGTCGCTGAACCAGAATATTCTTGATTTGGAAATCGTATAAGGTTTATCGAATGTGTAGCTCACCCATTCCGTCTGATTGGAATGAGGCCACCAATGAAAGAACGGTAGATTATGATCATTGGAACCTGCCGGTAAAAGCTGGTCGCGGATTGCTTCTATACTCATATTATTGACTGAACCATCAACTTTACTGAGATTGGCAATAGTGGCTGCCGGTTTGGGCTTAGCTGCATCTTTTGTCGTAGCATACCACATCAACATCGGGCTCGGTTTGCGCTGCGCCCAAGCGTAATAAGGAATTGCCTTGAAATCTATTCTATCCGCCAGATTCGTCTGCCCGGTGGAATCTCGTTGGGTATGATAAGCTTTTGCATGAAGCGTAATCATGCCATTCAACAGTGTATCCATCTTACAACTGATAGCAGCTGTATCCGGAAGCAAAATATCGAGTATTCGCGGTTCTCGGAAGTCAATCCCTTCTGAACAGTAAACGATAGGGCCACGCTGCAAAGCCACTTTATCCAAATTAGCAGTCACCTTCGTGTTACATGCCACTCTGCGTACCTCCAATGGGAAATTGACGGTAATCTTATCGCCTTTTCGCCATTCGCGATGGATGGTCAAGTAGCCTTTATCCAATTGAATGGGAACTGATTGTCCGTTCACCTTAACCACTGTTTTCTTTGCAGATTTATCTTTAAAGCAATACAATTCATTATCTGGCGCCGCCTCTTCACGTGCCCATCCCGGGATACGAACTTTTACAGAGAAAGTAGAACGTTTGGCAGGGGCAACCGTAATCTCTGTTAGTCCTTCCCAAGGCATGTTTCCTGTTTGAGTGATGGTAATGTCACGTTTACCTACTTTAAAAGTAGAAGTCGTAGGGATAAACAAATTCACATAGATCTGATCATCTTTTACTGCATAAACATATCCCGATACGGAAGGAATAAATCGGCTGACATTGGACGGACAACAAGCACAACCGAACCAGGCACTGCGATTCGCACCATAATTCGATTCTAAAGGATTGGGATAGAAAAACCGATCTCCGGAAACAGATACTCCGGACAATACATTATTATAAAGTGCCCGTTCAAGCACATCAATATATTTAGCATCTCCTTCGAGCAAGAACAGACGTTCATTCCAGAATACATTAGCGATGGCAGCACAAGTCTCGCAATAAGCTGTCAGATTGGGAAGTTCATACTTGCCTCCAAACCCTTCGTGACCTCCGGCAGCACCTACACCACCGGTGATATACAACTTTGTTTTAGCAATATCCTCCCACAACTTTTTGGAAGCTTCAATGTAACTCATATCTCCTGTCAGGGCTGCTACATCTGCCATAGCAGTGTACATATACAACGCGCGGACAGAATGTCCTACTGCTTCATCCTGTTCTATCACAGGTTTATGGCTTTGATTATAAGCATCTCCGGGAAGATTACATTTCCCTCTGGCATCCAAGAAGAACTTGGCTAAATCGAGATACTTCTTTTCTCCTGTGACTCTATACAGTTTCACCAATCCGATTTCTACTTCCTGATGTCCCGGAAACGTTTGAAGCGCCTCCCAGCCAAAGTCTTTGCATAATAAATCGGCAGCTTTGATGCAGACGTCCAGCAGTTCACGTTTATGTGTTGCTTGATAATAAGCCACTCCCGCTTCAAACATGTGTCCCAGATTATAGAGTTCGTGACTCAAAATATGTGTTTTCTCCCATCGCTTACTTCCAATCCAAGGGTGAGAATCATTTCCCATAATTGTGCGGTAGGTATATAGATAGCCGTCTTCCTCTTGTGCCGCCTTCATATACGAAATGACAGAATCTACATAGGCTTCCAATTCGGGATCTTCGTCTGCGCTTAATGCGTAGGCTGCTCCTTCAATAACCTTGCTAACGTCGGAATCATCAAAAGGAGACTCAGACTTAAACTTACCTTCCATTAATCCACCGGCAACCTTGAAATTATCAATTCTTCCGGTCGACTCACAATGTGAGAAGGCGATGGGGATGGTGACTTCTTTATTCGTATGAACTCGTTGAGTCCAAAAACTGTCCGTCAGGCGTACCTTATTGAAGGGGATCGGGGTGATATTATAATCAGCCTTTTGGGCAAATACTGTCTGCATTCCCAGTAAAAGGGCGATCATGATGCATGCTTTTCTATTTTTCATATTTTATAGTTTTAAAAGGTTCTTAATAGCTACTTGATTACATGATTAGTTCACTTTCCATTCAATCACTCCTCCCGATTTATCTTTCTGTAGTTGTGCTACGATTTTCAGTCCTTTTGTCTTCACCGGATGGAAGTCAAGCGTATTGTAACAGTCTTTTTTCACCGGATATGATGTCAAGGCCTCAACTTCCCTCCATTCATTGCCTGCCTTGTAATAGAGTTTCCAACTTTCCGGCACACGATAATCTCCATCATAATGATCGAAATCTAACCAATAAACTTGGACACTTGAAACCGTATAGGGCTGATCAAAATCGTATGCTAATGTCTCCGCTGTACCTTTCTTAAGCCACCAATAATGATAAGGCTTCGAGTTATCCGAAGAACTTCGCGGTTCCCACTGGTCGTTTACCCCCCATGCCCAAGCTTCGACAGCAGCAGAAGCAGGAGCATCCTTTTGAATCGGAGCCTGTATCATTAAAGTTCTTGCTTTGCTGGCAATAGTAGGTTCTGGATCGATGCGGGCATATTCATCTGCTTCCGGAATCCATACTGCCATTTGGTCAGAGCCACGGTTGTTCCAAGTAGAATAGGGGATAGCTTTGAATGGCACCTCTTTAATGCTGCCATCTTTTTGTACTTCCTTGGCAGTACCGATGAGCACAACTATACCATTCAGCAAAGTAGCGTCATAAGTAGCTTCCATCGGTGTACCATCGGGGATAAACTTATTGAATACCGTGTTGCCTGTCTGATCTTTGCCTTCCAGACAATACATGACAGGCCCTCTTTCGATTGCCAGTTTACCTTTATCGTCTATTACTTGATCATTGGCCTTAATGCGTCGCACATTCATTGGGAAGTTTATTTCTATCACATCGCCTGCTTTCCAGCGGTTGAGCAGTGTAGCATAACCATCTGCAATGTGCATTTTTGCTTTCTTTCCATTGACTGTAATTGTGTATTGAGGAGCTTTATCCGTAAAAGAATACAAGTCGGTAGGAACAGGAGCATCTTGTGCCCATCCGGGAATACGGAGATGCATGGCAAACTCATGTTCGTTGGCAGGAGTTACTTTAATAGCTATTTTTCCATCCCACGGATAACGGGTGGTCTGTTCCAGTTTTACCTGATTGTTGTTTGTTTCTATATCGGCTTTGCTCTGTATATAGAGGTTCACATAAATATCATTAGATTGAGTGGCGTACATATAATGAGGAACGGAAGCCATAAAGCGGGTAATGTTTCCCGGACAGCAGGCACAGCCAAACCAGCGTTGACGCCCGTGTTGCCCCATCGATTCCAATGGATTATCGTAGAAAAATTTATCACCACTGAGTGATACGCCCGATATGACACCATTGTAGAGAGCACGTTCGAGTACGTCGGCATATTTGGCGTCTCCCGTTGCAAGAAACATGCGATGGTTCCAATATACATTGGCAATAGCGGCACAAGTTTCACAATAAGCGGTGTGATTGTTCAGTTCATAATTGGGTCCGAAGCCTTCTCCTTGTGCACGGGAGCCGATTCCACCGGTAATATAAAGTTTCCTGCTTGCCATATTATCCCAAATACGAGTCAGTGCGTGAAAATAAGCCGTATCTTTAGTGAGCGATGCTACGTCTGCCACGCCCGAATACAAGTATCCGGCTCTTACAGCATGTCCCACTATTTCGTCTTGTTGCAGGATCGGTTGATGATCTTGGCTATATTCATTCAAAGTATGACCGTCGGTTCCGCGCCCAGTCTCTTCTACGAAGTACTTCGCCATTTGCAGGTAGTTGCTGTTTCCTGTCACCTTATATAATTTAGCTAAGGCCATTTCTACAATCGGATGTCCGGATGGAACATGCTTTTGACCTTCGTTGGGACCGAATACTTTGCATACCAAGTCAGCATTTTTAATTGCCACGTCCAGTAATGTTCGTTTGCCGGTAGCTTGATAGTGGGCAACAGCGGCTTCGTAGAGGTGACCACAGTTATAAAGTTCGTGACTGTTGATTTTCTCCCATCGCTGTCTGCCCCACCAGCCAGAGAGTCGATAGCATTTATTAGTAACGCAAGTGGTCAGATATCCATCAGGTTCTTGTGCTGAAGCGATCAAATGAATTACGCTGTCTAGATAGGCATCCAATTTCTTATCATATTTCACCGCCAATGAGTAGGAAGCTCCTTCTATTATCTTATAAGGATCCGTATCGTCGAAAGAAAAGTCTCCGCGGTGCTCTCCCTTCATCAGTCCTCCTGCAATGGCAAAGTTATCGAAGCGACCGTTCTTCTCGCATTCTTTAAATGCAGAGGGAATAGATACGATCCGATTCGTCTCAATACGAGGAGTCCAGAAACTATCATTAAGATGGACTTGGGTAAAGGGAACTTCATTAATAGGAGCATCCGGTTTCGTATAGACTGTAGTGCATGCGTATGCAGTCATTAATAAGGTACCGCAGCAAAGGGATCTCAATTTGTTTCTCATAAATATAGTTATGTTTTTAATATTATTCAGTAAATCAACAGATGCAAAGTAAGGGAATTAATAGGAAAAGAAGTGGAAATAAAATCTATTATAATGCAAGAATCGTCTGATAGTCTTTGAAGTAAAGGGAAACAGATCGTTTATTGATTATCAACCATTTAAGTATTTACAATAGATAATTATCATACTAGTTTGGACTATATTTCTATCATGCATATTGTTCTGAATGCTAGAATAGGGAGATGAAGTTACTATCTTTTTTATGTTGACCGATTACTTTTTAAGAAACTTATATATCCTTAAATCCGCAACTAATCATTATTTCATAAATCCAACCCTTTTGGTGGCATATTCTATGTCATGAATGAGTTTTTTCCCGTTTTAAATATGTCTTCACTGGATTTGCCACGGCATCCCTGTCAAGATTTATTACAACACTTGCCAAATGGGTGAAAACGGGAAGAACAAATAAGATTGTGTGTTACAATCTTATTTGTTATGAAGACTTTGCGCAGATCTAATTTAGTTACTGACTTTGATAAGAAGCAGTGGTTCAACAAGCATACATCTCCCGAAAAATAGTCTATTCCGATAACAGAATAGTACAAGGAGGCTTGGAGAACCTTGATTATTCGGTTAATTGGACAATTGTTTCATTGCATTGTAGTATTGAACTCCTCTCTTTTTCTTTTTTTCCGTTACTTTGCATTCAATCAAATAATATACTAATGATGAAAAACAGCTTCACTTTCCGCCTACTCTTGTTGACCTCGGCTATTCTTTTAGTGGGCACATTATCCATGAATGCCGGAAACGTATATACGTTGAACTCACCCAACGGAAAAATAAAAGTAGAGATCGGTACCGACAAACACTTATCCTATTTGATCATACACCAAGAAGACACACTTCTTGCAAAGTCAGAAATAGGATTGACTCTCCATTCCGGGTTCACACTAGGAGAAAATCCTGTGGTAGTAAAAAGCAAAAAGAAAACGATAACGGAAAACATCGTTGCCCCATTCTATCGCTTCAACCGCTTTACCGCTTCGTGCTATGAATTGGATTTAAAGCTGAAAGGAGGCTTCGGCATCCTTTTTCGTGTCTACAATGAAGGAGTTGCCTATCGTTTCTACACCACTCACGCTTCGGAAATGACCATCAAGAACGAACTGGCAGAATTCAATTTCAGCAAAGACCATGCCGTCTACCTTCCTTATAGTACCAACGACCAACAACCATTGGCTATGGCTTTCCAGAATATATACGATGCCACCACTTTATCTCAAGCCGCCTCCAAACTCGCATTTCTTCCTGTTACCATCGACTATGCCAACGGGATTAAACTAACGCTACTGGAAGCTGATCTGGAAAATTATCCCGGCATGTTTGTCGAGTCGCAAGGCAATGAACATCGCCTGCAAGGAAAATTCGCTCCTTATCCCGCTAAAACAGATTTCTATCCGTGGCGACAACAAGAATACGTGACTAAAGCGGAAGACTTCATCGCCCGCACCTCAGGCCCCCGTTCCTATCCCTGGCGCATACTCGCCATCACCGAAAAAGATACGGAAATGCCCGTCAACAATCTGGTATATGCTTTAGCATCCCCCAACCGCATCGGAGACTACTCATGGATCAAGACCGGCAAAGTAGCATGGGACTGGTGGAACGACTGGAATCTGAAAGGAGTACCTTTCAAAGCCGGCATCAACATGGATACCTACAAATACTACATTGATTTCGCCGCCCGCAACGACATTGAATATATCATTCTCGACGAAGGTTGGTATAATCCGAAAAGTGGAGATATGCTAACCGTCATTCCCGAACTGGATCTTACCGAACTCATCTCATATGGCAAAAATAAGGGAGTTGATATCGTGTTATGGACTGTTTTTAATGTGTTGGACAGCCAACTTGAAGCTGCCTGCGAGAAATATGCCCAAATGGGAATTAAAGGATTCAAAGTAGACTTCCTCGACCGTGACGACCAGAAAGCAGTAGAAATGGTATATCGTATTGCAGAAGCCACCGCCCGCCACCACTTGATTCTCGACCTGCACGGCATCTACAAACCTACTGGTTTAAACCGCACCTATCCTCACATCCTCAACTTTGAAAGCGTCTTTGGAATGGAAGAAGTAAAATGGACCGATATAAAGAATAACATGCCGCTTTACGATGTCACCTTTCCTTATATACGTATGATGGCAGGACCGGTGGACTACACGCCCGGTGCCATGAGAAACGGAACGAAAACTGACTGGAAAGCGATGTATCATACCCCCATGAGTATGGGCACCCGCTGCCACCAACTGGCAGCATACATTGTGCACGACTCACCCTTCACCATGCTTTGTGATGCTCCCAGCAACTACCAGAATGAGCAAGAATGCGTCGACTTCATCACTTCCCTTCCTGTTGAGACCGACTTTACAAAGATCTTATCCGGAGAAATGGGCAAATACATCGTGACAGCAAGACGTAAAGACATCAACTGGTATATCGGCGGAATGACCAACTGGGATCAGCGGGATATAGCACTCGATCTTCCTTTCTTAAAGGAGGGAGAACAATATACCGCCACTCTATTTACCGACGGAATCAATGCCAATAAAAATGCAGAAGATTATAAGAAAGAGACTTTCATGGTTACCTCAAATAGTCGGTTGAAAGTACATCTTGCCTCGGGAGGCGGCTTCGCACTGAAACTACAACTGATGCCGACTCCTGCGAAAAAAATAGCTATCCGTAATAATAAAGAATGGAAAATAGACGGAACCCCCATTGCCGTAAAGAACGAAATACCTTCCTTTTATCAGAAGTATCTTGATTCCGAAGGACTATACATCGTCTCTTCGGACAGAGTTTGCGACGAAGCATTGCTGCAAGCACATCAAATCGTTTCGCTGATGCTTGCCAAGCGCCCCGACGTAAAAGCAAAGATGGCAGAAAAAGGATGCCACGTCATGATACTGGGCGAACATGAAGAAGTATGCGACTTACCCGAATACGCTCATATATGCGACACTCCGGAGAATATCGTTTTTTGGAATAAACGCGCCAGAGGTTTCGGGGGTTCTCCCGAAGATGACTATTCCGCCAGTTGCGGAGAAGAAAATGTATTGGCATTGCCTAGCGACCGATATGCAGGAGAGAACATCTTAATTCATGAATTTGCTCATCTCATCCATACAGTAGGAATCGTAGGAGTAGACCCTCATTTCGACAAGCAACTGGAAGGACTTCTGCAAAATGCCATCAAGCAGGGACTTTGGCAGAACACCTACGCCCTCTCTAACAAAGAAGAATATTTTGCAGAATGTGTTCAGTCTTTCTTCAATTGCAATCGCTACGCAGATCCGTCTGACGGGATTCATAATTCCATCAACCGCAGAAGCAAACTGAAAGTCTATGACCCTAAAATGTACGAATTACTCAAACAGTACTTCTATGAGATAGAAATACCGATCTGTAACACGATTCATAAATAAATCTATTAATAAACACAATAAATCATTTTCAATGAAAAATTACATCATCGCAACCGTATTGGCAGGCTCCCTGATAGGAGCACATGCACAAGTGAAGCAGACGCCATCGCACGGTTACCCCATCACTCCCGTTCCTTTCACTTCCGTAAAAGTAACTGATGACTTCTGGGGACAACGACTGAAAGCCAGTCGTGAAGTTACAATTCCTCTAGCATTCAGCAAATGTGAGGAGACCGGAAGATATGAAAACTTCGTAAAAGCTGCCCATCCGAGTGATACGTATAAAGTAGGCGGATTGGCTTTTGACGACACGGATGTCTATAAAACAATCGAAGGAGCCAGCTACCTACTGCAAACGTACCCCAACAAGACGCTGGAAAAGTACATCGACAGCGTATTGGTCATTGTTGCCGCCGCCCAAGAACCGGACGGCTATCTGTACACCAGCCGCACTATGAACCCCAAGCATCCTCACGAATGGGCCGGAAGCAAACGTTGGGAAAAAGTAGAAGAACTCAGCCATGAATTCTACAACCTGGGACACATGGTGGAAGGCGCTATTGCCCATTATCAAGCTACGGGAAAACGGAACTTTCTGGATATAGCCATCAAATACGCCGACTGTGTATGCCGCGAAATAGGAGACAAACCGGGACAAACTGTTGCCGTACCGGGACATCAGATTGCAGAAATGGCGTTGGCGAAACTTTACTTGGTCACTGGTGACGAGAAGTACATCGATCAGGCAAAGTTCTTCCTCGATAAGCGCGGGTACACCACTCGCAAAGACGAATACAGCCAAGCTCACCGACCCGTCACAGAACAAGATGAGGCGGTAGGGCATGCCGTTCGTGCAGCTTATATGTATTCAGGCATGGCGGATGTAGCCGCTCTCACGGGCGACAGTGCTTATATTCATGCCATCGATAAGATTTGGGAGAACATAGTCAGCAAGAAGTATTATATTACGGGAGGTATCGGCGCCACGAGTGCCGGTGAGGCTTTCGGCAAAAACTACGAATTGCCTAATATGTCAGCTTATTGTGAGACTTGTGCGGCTATCGGCAATGTGTACCTGAACTACCGTCTATTTCTGCTGCATGGAGAAGCAAAATATTATGATGTGCTGGAACGTACTTTGTATAACGGTCTCATTTCGGGTGTTTCTCTGGATGGTGGTGGATTCTTCTATCCCAATCCGTTGGAAAGCATTGGTCAACATCAACGTCAGCCTTGGTTTGGCTGCGCTTGCTGTCCATCCAACATCTGTCGTTTTATCCCATCGTTGCCGGGATATATTTATGCTGTAAAAGATAAAGAGGTGTTTGTCAATCTGTTCCTCTCCAATACTTCCGATCTGAAAGTAAATGGCAAAGCTGTGCAACTCGTTCAGGATACTCATTACCCCTGGGACGGTGATATCACAATAAGCATCAAGAAGAACAATGCCGGGAGTTTTCAACTGAAATTACGTATCCCGGGATGGGTAAAGAATCAGGTAGTGCCGAGCGACCTTTATGCCTACAGTGACGGAAAGCGACTCAGTTATTCGATTACTATCAACGGAGAAAAAGTAGAAAGTGATTTGAAGAACGGATACTTCTGCATCAACCGCAAATGGAAAAAGGGAGATCAAGTGAAAATACATTTTGATATGGAGCCGCGCACCGTGAAAGCCAACAATAAAGTGGAAGCCGATCGCGGACGTATTGCCGTAGAACGTGGTCCTATCGTATACTGTGCCGAATGGGTGGACAATGATTTCGATGTGCTTAGCCTGTTTATGAATCAGGCCCCAAAATTCGAGCTCGTAAAGAAACCGGATGTATTGCATGGCATCAATGAACTGAAAACAGATGCTCAGCTATTAAGTTATAATGATGAGGGACGCTTGACAACGAAGGATGTCAGAGTTACCTTAATACCTTATTATGCTTGGGCACATCGGGGAGCTGGGGCAATGGCTGTGTGGTTACCGCAGGAGTTGAGTGCTTCACGTCCCAGCATGCCGCCAACATTGGCATCCGAAAGTAAAGTAGATGCCTCGCATAAAGTGACAGCTATTTCAGCCATCAATGACCGATTGATTCCGAAAGATGAAAACGACCGGAGCATACCGTACTATCACTGGTGGCCCAAGCAGGGAACTATCGAGTGGATTTCTTACGAATTACCTCAGGAAACATTGGTGGCAAGTGCTACGGTTTATTGGTTTGACGATGCCCCGTGGGGTGGTTGCAGAGTGCCTAAAGCATGGAGGATTTATTATAAAGATACGGCAGGAGAATGGTGTCCTGTGCAAAATGCAGATTCGTATGGAGTAGTTAAAGGTGCGGCTAATACAGTGAACTTCGATCCGGTAAAAACGACAGCAGTGAAACTGGAGGTAATACAACCCGATCAATTTTCTACCGGGTTGTTTGAGTGGGAAGTAAAATAAATATTTGGCTCCTTTCTCGTGCGGCAATGATTCAAAGCCATGTAGAAAGGAGCTAATCATTCATTTCTTTTACTAAGACTTAATACTGTGTACGCAAAGAACTAGTGCTCGTTATACTTGAGCTTATTCGTCTAACAGCTGGTATTTCCTATTTTTCTTTCTTTGTAATTCTCTTACGACTCAAGAATGCCCAGACCATCACCCCGATCAGCAATAAAGCCAGGGACGCATAAGCTATGCTTTCCGTAACATGCAAGCTCTGCGGGTCAAACCACATCTCAATCGTATGCTGGCCTGCGGGGACATTCATCACACGCAAGATATAGTCAGCACGGGCAATATCCACCGGCTGTCCGTCAATCTTGGCCTGCCAGCCCGGATAATAGATCTCAGAGAAAACAGCCACTCCATCTTTAGCAGAAGAAGTTTCATATACCAGGCGATTCGGTTCATAGCTGGTCAGACGAATGGTAGATAAGGAGTCTTTGTAACCTTTCGTCACACCCTTCAACTGATCTTTAAATCTTGCATCAACCACTGCTGTTTCCGTTGGAAAAATATCATTCAGCGCATCAATCTCTTCATTTGCATTATTGACATACTGCACCTTATCCACAAACCAAGCGTTACCATACGCATAAGGGTTTTCAACAGGAACCGTCTGTCCTTGCTGTCCGGCAGGGAAAATAAAGTACTTCGTATTCAGCATATTCAGCACACGGAATTTGGAAGCGTCCACACTATCCATCGCACCGCCTGCGCCGGCAACTTCCTGATAGGCATCCTTCATTTCCGGAGTTATATGATGATCGATCATTTCCTGATAACGACGCAACTTGGCCGCATGATAACCACCCACACTCTTATGCCAATATGAGGTATTATTTTCATTGAAAGTATTACCGGGAAATCCTACGAAATTCAACACCCTATAATTCAAAGCCGTATCCTGAAGAATTATCTCATCCGTCTGAGTTTTAACGAATGCTCCTGTCTGGTTTGACTTCGATACAAATTGTTCATCATTCAAATAGCGCTTATTGACAGTCCACATATCAATCAGACACAGAAGCACGATACCTGTCATAGTAAAAGAAGCCTTCAACTTTTTCTGCTGATAAAGGAATAATAAGAAGCATCCTACTACTATAATAAAGAAACTGCGCCATGCATCCGAAGTCAGCATTGCCTTGCGCATTTCGGCCAGATTCGTAATGATCGGAGATAAATACTCGGCAGGCAGTCCTTGCTGCAGAGCTGCCATCTCTTGTGCCGGAATATAACTAGAGAAGAAAACTCCCGGGGCAACAGCCAGAATCAGTGAAACACCGGCTGTTAATACCAAAGTGATAATTACTCCTGTCCGATTTTCTTTCAACTTTAATATTTCCGGTTTAGCCAGCACTTCTTTTAAGGCAAAGACCGCTAATAAAGGTATCGTAAATTCAGCTATAACTAGGATAGAAGATACGGCACGGAACTTGTTATACATCGGTACATAATCGATAAAAAAGTCCGTAAGTCCCATAAAATTCTTTCCCCACGAAAGTAGAATAGAGAAGATAGTAGCTCCCAGTAAAGCCCATTTCAGCGGTCCTTTAACAATAAAGCACCCCAATATAAACAGAAATAAAACAAAAGCTCCCACATAGACCGGTCCGGAAGTCATGGGCTGATCGCCAAAATACTGTGTCAGCTGCGAATAGATGTTACTATACATCGGATTCGCCTTTGCCATGGCAGTCTCATTCTTGGATAAAGGAACCGATGCCCCTCCCTTTACATTCGGAACCAGCAAAGTAAGCGTTTCACCAATTCCATAACTCCAGTTCGTTATATAGTTACGGTCCAGTCCGCTGCTGGTCTGATTGGCAGCAGGTCCTTCCTGTTTCAGTTCACTCTTTCCGCGCATAGTCTCCTTACTATACTCATAAGTATGGTATAGGTTAGAGAGGTTCGCACACACTCCTATCGCCGCAGCCAATGCCAGAACGGCACTTGCCTTGAAAAAATGCGGCAGTTCCTTCTTCTTATAAGCATCTTCAAAGTAAGCTCCTACAAAAAACAGGATGACAAACATGAAGTAGTAACTCATCTGAATATGATTCGACTGAATCTGAAGCGCGATAAACAAAGCGGTAACAATCCCTCCCAACAGATATTTCTTCCGATAAGCCAGTACAATACCGGCAATCGTAGGCGGAATATAAGCCAATGTGACAAATTTCCAGATATGCCCTGCCGATATCAAAATAAAGAAATAGGAGGAGAAAGCCCAGATAATCCCCCCTAAAGCAGATAACCAGACAGACAACCCGAATGCCCGCAAAAGGATATAAAACCCGAGCATCATGATGAAGGTCAGCACCACATAAGATGGAAGATACAAGTGATAGATGTTTTCTATCCACTTCAGCGGTTTGGTAGAATCATAACTCGGAGACATCTGATAGGTAGGCATACCACCAAAAAGAGAGTTTGTCCAGCGGGTACGTTCTCCTGTACGTTCAAGATATTCCTGAGCTTCTTGACCGGCTCCCACTCCAGCCACCGTATCGTGCTGAAACAGAATACGACCTTCGATATCAGCCGGAAAAAAATAAGCAAAAGAAAGAATGATAAAAGCTAAAATAGCAATTAAGTCGGGAAGGAACTTCTTCATAAAATTGACAATTGACAATTGACAATTGACAATTGAAGGTCAACAATAACAGCCCGACAGATCACTCGTTCCATATAGCTGTTCATTGTCATTTGTCAACTGTCAATTGTCAATTAAATTAGTATCTATAATGTTCAGCCTTATAAGGTCCGTCTACCGATACACCGATATAAGCGGCCTGTTCAGGAGTAAGCTTCGTCAGTTTCACCCCGATCTTTTCGAGATGCAGACGAGCCACTTCTTCATCCAGGTGCTTCGGCAAGCGGTATACATTCACTTCATATTTCTTGTTGAACAACTCGATCTGGGCCAGCGTCTGATTGGTAAATGAGTTACTCATCACGAATGACGGATGGCCTGTCGCACATCCCAGATTCACCAGACGACCGTCAGCCAGCAAAAGAATGCTGTGACCATCCGGGAAATAATAGCGGTCTACCTGCGGCTTGATGTTTACACATTTGATGCCCGGATAATGTTTCAACGCATCCACCTGGATTTCATTATCAAAGTGGCCGATGTTACATACGATCGCCTGATCTTTCATTTTCTCCATGTGGTCAATGCGAATGATATCGATATTCCCCGTAGTAGTCACGAAGATATTACCTTCGGTGCAGGCATCTTCCATCGTTACGACTTCGAAACCTTCCATAGCAGCCTGCAACGCACAGATCGGATCGACTTCCGTCACAAGCACACGTGCACCATAAGAGCGCATTGAATGCGAACATCCCTTGCCCACATCACCGTAACCACATACCACCACTACCTTACCGGCAATCATCACATCGGTCGCTCTCTTGATACCGTCAGCCAGTGACTCACGACATCCGTAGAGATTATCAAACTTAGACTTGGTAACCGAATCGTTCACATTAAATGCCGGGAACAGCAATTTGCCTTCTTCCTGCATCTGATACAAACGGTGTACACCGGTCGTTGTCTCTTCCGATACACCGCGCATTTCTTCAGCCACACGATGCCAGCGGGTCTTATCCTCAGCCAATACTTTTTTCAGAATGGCATTCAGTTCGATTTCATCTTCCGCATGCACTTCCTTGTCCAATACGGCAGCATCATTCTCAGCATCATAACCGACATGAATCATCATGGTAGCGTCGCCACCATCGTCTACAATCACGTTCGGACCTTTTCCGCCGGGGAAGTTCAATGCCTGCAATGTGCACCACCAGTAGTCGGCAAGATTCTCGCCTTTCCATGCAAATACCGCAACACCGGAAGCAGCAATCGCAGCAGCAGCATGATCCTGCGTTGAATATATATTACAAGAGCACCAGCGGACTTCAGCTCCCAATGCAACCAGTGTTTCAATCAGTACGGCGGTCTGGATGGTCATATGTAATGATCCCATGATACGGGCACCTTTTAACGGTTTGGATTCTCCATACTTTTCGCGTAGAGCCATCAGGCCGGGCATTTCTTTTTCTGCCAAATCGATTTCCTTGCGTCCGAAATCAGCAAGTGTAATATCTGCCACTTTATAAGGCAGAGTAGAGAATAATTCTGTAGACATATTGTAAATCATTTAAAATGTAATTGGTGCAAAGATAGAACATTCTGATTAGTAGGGCAAAAGCTATCCTTCTTTTTTA
>CAQOGY010000023.1 GCA_948847595.1 uncultured Bacteroides sp. | reverse complement strand
TATAGCAGAACTGTAAAATATAAAAGAGGTTGTGCCAACGTTTTGACACAACCTCATACCTTAATATATACTATTCTTATTTTATTACTTCTCCAAAACAAGCACCAATGCATTGTTGGCATCATACAAACCGATACCACCACCGGACAATACATCAAATGATTTCACCTCATTCATCGCTTTCAGAATCTTGCCTTCCGTTTCCATATCCGGACAAGCCATCATCGTGCTTACCACTCTCGCGAAAGAAATGGATTTGGCATTATTTGTATTGGTTTCAAAACCGCCATTTATCATATTACATCCGGCATTACCATGAATCATCTTTTCCTTCACATCAAAAGTGATGAAAGGTTGCTTCTCCATACCGGAAGGAATTGCTTCGCCATTCACTTCCTTCACTTTCCATTCTCCGTTCAATACCGACAATTTCACATCAGCCTCCTTTTTTTCCAAAGTTATAACCGGACGATTGGACGCATTGCAAAGATACAGTTTGTCTTTGCCGGCTTTCTTATATCCTTTCACTTGTGCAAGAGCACTCAATACATTTCTCTCTGTTGTCATATCCGGACACATCATCCGAGTGCTGCCCATTGCGCCGAGTTCAAGGCTTCCCGGTTTCGCGTTTACGTCGAAGCTACCCATCATACGGTTGCAACCGCTACTACCGGACACGCGCCCCGTTGCGGTATCAAAAGCAATAAAAGGAAGTGTTCTACTTTCGCCCGAAGTAACTTTCGAGCCATTGATTTCTATGATATTCCACTCACCATTGATAGATGACAAAGGGATCGCCTTCTCAACCGAACGGCATGAAGACATTGCAAGCGCCGCACCGGCAATGCAAATTGAAACTAATACTTTATTCATATGTTATAACGTTTAAGTTAAATTGGGGGCAAAGATATCAAAAAGATTGGAAAATAATATCCAATACAATATAAAATATATACATTTGCCATTGAATGTACAACAAACGAACAATTTACATAGTTCACAAAAAGTAAATAAATATGAGAATCATCGCTCTTTTTCTGATTTTTTTCTGTTGTGGTACGTCTCCTGTCACAGCACAAAACGATTATATTGTCACCACCCCTTCCACTCAGGAAATTCCCGTAAGTGAAGAAGAGCAATTTATCAAAAGTAACTTCCCATTGCAACTTTTGTGCAAGTGGACGCCCGGAATGAAATTTATGTTCGCTCCATCTTCACGGGATATGTTCCTGCCTACACTTTCTAACTATGATACCGACAAGGGGGTAGATAATAGTTTGCTGAAACACAAAATCCTCACTTTCACCGGAACTGAAGAAAAAGCCCAAAACATATCAAACAGCACCAATTATTCCACCCGTTTCATTTTCGAATGTGAAGGAGAAAAATATTACTATGACATAAAAAATATGCGACTGGATGAAATTTGCGAGAAAGCTCCCCGCGCATGCGTCAATGGATTAGTCTATTTGAAAGATGTAGATACGGCAAAGAACCTGTTAATAGGAAAAACAATCTATATTCAATCCGAAAGCGTGCGTGTAGATGATACTAATAATTATTCCGGTTATCGGGATGTAGCCATTCCTGCCAATACGGAAGCTACAATAACCGCCGTCGGAGTCGGTAATCAGACATATCCTGTGAAAATCATATTTAAGGATACGCAAGGACATTCTTACTATCTCGAAGTCGCCCTCTCACGAACCAACTCAGGCATGGATCTGAATGACTTTCAAGGCGAAAAGAGAATGAAATATTTTTCGAATGCGATCAGCTTCACGAATAAAAACTCTGATAATATCGAAGGACTGAAAAACAAATATCTGGGACGAACCGTTTATCCTAAAAAGGTATTGCCTGCCAAAAGGGTGGTTTCCCTTGAAGGCAAGCAGACGGAATCACGTGTTCACTTGCCCCGATATACGGTTCTGAATATCAAAGACATTAATTTGGCTTCATCAGGCAGTCTGAGTGTTCTGTCATTGGAAGACAAAGCCGGAGTCTTCTATGAACTGGAAGCTGACTTGAAATATGATGTTATTGTCAGAAATGCGAATTATATCGAGGATCTTTTCGGATTTGAAGATATACAGAAAAAATATCCGGGCATCACTGAAAAACGTTGGCAGCTCATCTCCCGCGGTGAGTTGGAAACAGGTATGAGCACTGATGAATGCCGTTTGTCCATCGGTGATCCGGTAGAAATCGAGTTAAAAAAAGATAATCGTTTTGAAACTTGGTTCTACAATGGCAAAACGCTGGAATTTGAGAACGGTACCTTACGGCGATACAAATAAAAAGGAGTACCGACGAATGATTATCTGAAAATAATCACGTATATTTGCTCCATAAACAATTCTTATATTCTTAATTTTTAATTCGCAATTTAAAGAAATGGGTAGAGTTCTTATTATTGGTGCAGGCGGTGTTGGCACTGTCGTTGCGCACAAAGTGGCACAAAATGCCGATGTATTTACAGATATTATGATTGCCAGCCGTACAAAAGAGAAATGCGACAAAATCGTCGAGGCAATAGGTAATCCCAATATAAAGACAGCTAAAGTCGACGCAGACAATGTGGACGAACTGGTAGCCTTGTTCAACGATTTCAAACCGGAAATGGTGATTAATGTTGCTCTTCCCTATCAGGACTTGACTATCATGGAAGCTTGCCTGAAAGCCGGAGTGAACTATCTGGATACGGCCAATTATGAGCCGAAAGATGAAGCTCACTTTGAATATAGCTGGCAATGGGCTTACCATGAACGTTTCAAGGAAGCCGGCCTGACAGCTATCCTCGGTTGTGGATTCGATCCGGGAGTCAGTGGTATCTATACAGCTTATGCGGCCAAGCATTATTTTGACGAAATCCAATATCTGGATATCGTAGACTGTAATGCCGGAAATCATCATAAGGCATTCGCCACTAACTTCAATCCGGAAATCAACATCCGCGAAATTACGCAGAACGGGCGTTATTATGAAAACGGCAAGTGGATAACTACCGGCCCGTTGGAAATTCATAAAGACCTGACTTATCCGAATATCGGCCCCCGTGACTCCTATCTTCTTTATCACGAAGAACTAGAATCATTGGTGAAGAATTTCCCGACTATCAAACGTGCCCGCTTCTGGATGACTTTCGGACAGGAATACTTGACTCACTTACGTGTCATCCAGAATATCGGTATGGCCCGTATTGATGAAGTTGATTATAACGGAGTGAAGATTGTTCCCTTGCAATTCTTGAAAGCTGTATTGCCTAACCCGCAGGATTTGGGTGAGAACTATGAAGGCGAAACTTCCATCGGTTGTCGTATCCGCGGTCTGAAAGACGGTAAAGAACGTACTTACTATGTTTACAATAATTGTAGCCATCAGGAAGCATACAAGGAAACGGGTATGCAGGGAGTAAGCTACACCACCGGAGTTCCGGCAATGATCGGAGCCATGATGTTCTTCAAGGGAGAATGGAAACGTCCGGGTGTAAACAATGTAGAAGAGTTCAATCCGGATCCGTTTATGGAGCAACTGAACAAGCAGGGTTTGCCTTGGCATGAAGTTATCGATCAGGATTTGGAATTGTAAGACATTCATAAAAAAGGAAGTCATGATTAACGTTGGAGATAAAGCACCGGAAGTTTTGGGCATCAATGAAAAAGGTGAAGAAATCCGTCTGAGTGCTTACAAAGGAAAAAAGATTGTGTTGTACTTCTATCCGAAGGACAGCACATCGGGTTGTACGGCGCAAGCGTGCAATCTGCGTGATAATTATTCCGATCTGCGCAAGGCCGGTTACGAAGTGATCGGCGTCAGCGTAGACAATGAAAAGTCGCATCAGAAATTTATCGAGAAGAACAACCTTCCTTTCACCCTGATTGCCGATACTGACAAGAAGTTGGTAGAAGAATTTGGCGTGTGGGGAGAAAAGAAGCTGTACGGACGTGCATATATGGGGACTTTCCGCACTACTTTCCTGATTAACGAAGAAGGAATCGTAGAACGGATCATCACTCCGAAAGAAGTGAAGACCAAAGAACATGCCTCACAAATTTTAAACCAATAAATCCATTAATTATAGAATAATAAGGTATGGCAAAGAAAGACGAACTTAATTTTGAAACAGATAATAAAATGGCATCAAGCGAAAAACTAAAAGCCTTACAGGCTGCCATGGAAAAGATAGAAAAGAGCTTCGGTAAAGGTTCTATCATGAAAATGGGTGACGATAGTGTTGAACAGGTAGAAGTGATCCCGACAGGCTCTATCGCCTTGAACGTGGCGCTCGGCGTAGGTGGTTACCCAAGAGGCAGGATAATCGAAATATATGGCCCGGAATCTTCCGGTAAAACGACATTGGCTATCCATGCCATTGCCGAAGCTCAAAAGGCCGGCGGTATCGCCGCTTTCATTGATGCAGAACATGCTTTCGACCGTTTCTATGCTTCCAAACTGGGCGTGAACATTGACGACTTGTATATATCCCAACCGGATAATGGCGAACAGGCTCTGGAAATAGCCGAACAATTAATCCGTTCTTCCGCCATCGACATCATCGTTATCGACTCTGTTGCCGCATTGACTCCGAAAGCAGAAATCGAAGGTGATATGGGCGACAATAAGGTAGGTTTGCAAGCGCGTTTGATGTCACAGGCATTACGTAAGTTGACCGGTACAGTCAGCAAGACACGTACAACTTGTATCTTCATCAACCAGTTGCGTGAAAAGATCGGTGTTATGTTCGGTAATCCGGAAACAACTACCGGTGGTAATGCTCTGAAATTCTATGCTTCCGTACGTATAGACATTCGTGGCAGCCAACCTATCAAGGATGGCGAAGAAATTCTGGGTAAACTGACTAAAGTGAAAGTTGTGAAGAATAAAGTGGCTCCTCCTTTCCGGAAAGCAGAATTCGACATTATGTTCGGTGAAGGTATCTCCCACTCCGGAGAAATCATCGACTTGGGTGCCGACTTGGGAATCATCAAGAAGAGCGGCTCATGGTATAGCTACAACGACACCAAGTTAGGACAAGGACGCGATGCGGCAAAACAATGTATCGCTGACAATCCCGAACTTGCCGAGGAACTGGAAGGACTTATCTTCGAGAAATTGAAGAAAAAAGAATAACGGGATTCTGTCATCTTTTTAAGACAGGGCTGTATCCCAAAAGAAGTGGGAGAATATCGCATGACACGGATATTCTCCCACTTTTCTCTCTCTATATATATGTGTATTTATGTGTGCCTCATATATGTGTATTTATGTGTGGCTCTTCTTTATACGAAATAAATATAAGCCAACGTACTCAAGCTAATCACTACCCAAAGCAGAACTCCCTGAACTAACGGCTTGACCCCGACTGCCCTTAACACATCAATAGAAAGAGAAGCACCGATAAAGAACATAGTAATCGTCAAGGTCTTACGGGCGATTCCATTGATTGCTGCTCCCAACTGCGGCACTCCGTCAAGTAAGTAAGTATTTACCACCATTGCCAGAACAAAGAAGAAGATGAACCAGGGAATACTGATTTTCTGTCCTTTGCTCTTAAAGATAAACGAAGTGGCAAAAGCCATAGGAATTATCCAAAGCGCACGGGTCAGCTTGATAGTGGTAGCCACTTTCAAGGCTTCTTCACCATACGCAGCACCTGCACCGACAACCGAACTTGTATCGTGAATGGCAATCGCCGCCCATGTTCCGAACTGCTGTTGATCCATATTCAAAGCATGACCAATCATCGGGAAGATAAAGAGTGCGATTGCGTTCAGGATAAAAATAGTGCCCAGTGCAACAGACATTTCACTATCCTTCGCTCTCAGCACCGGCCCTACTGCCGCAATGGCGCTACCACCACAGATAGCAGTTCCCGAACTGATAAGATAAGCGGTATTCCGGTCTATCTTGAATAACTTACGTCCGATAAACCAACCAATCACTAAAGTACCGATAACAGAAATTACAGTAAACTCCATACCTTCCTTACCGGAAGCCAAAGCCGAATGAAGGTTCATTCCGAAACCCAGTCCGACAACTGAATATTGTAACAAATATTTAGATGTTTTCTTATTAAACTTCGGATGTGCCTGTCCACAAGTCAATGCAAAAATAAGTCCAAGAAACAAAGCAACCGGTGGAGTCACCCATGCCGACCATGCTTCCAATCCCGGAATATAATCTAAAAACAGAAAGAAAGTCAAAGTAGAAAGTAACGCGACATAAATTGTCTTGTTGTTTGTCTGCAACGTTTTTGTAGCTGTTGAAATCATATAATTTTATCTTTAATTGTTTTCGGGGTGCAAAGGTACAGGAAACAATCAAGACATACCAATAGTTTCTAATTATGCATTATAACTTTTGGTTATAGACAACCTACTTTGGACTATTTTCATACAGTTACGATATCCTTTCCGAAAGGCGACAATGCTAACGCAGCCAGCTTAAAGTGTTGTAATCCAAAAGGAATACCAATAATAGTTATACACAGAATCACCCCAAAAACTAAATGTGACAAACAAATCCAAATGCCACCCACGAATATCCATATCACGTTCATTAATATATAAAGACAGCCACTGGAACGACTTCCGCTTCTCACCTCTTTACCAAAAGGCCACAAAGCAAGTCCTGCCAATTTCAACGTTTGCATTCCAAAAGGAATGCCGATAATAGTAATCATCATCAATATACTTGAAATAAGGTATTCTACTGCCGTGAAAATACCACCAAGCAACAACCATAAAAGGTTCATCAAACAGCCCATAACAATAACTTTTTATTATTTATCCAACATTCTTTTTGTCATCTCATCCGTTTCGCTCCGATAATATTGTTCTATCACCTGCTGAAACAAATCATCCGGAGCAACCTCATTAAAAAGCGTCATGCACGAAAGTACCTTCATCGCATCCAACGCGCCGAAAACGTCCTGCGCCGTCTTACCTTTCAATTGCAGAAAAGCCAATGTTATTTCTCTTAGTCTTTTACCCAAAATCGGATGCGCCAAATATGCTTCAGCTTCTTCCTTGCCACTGATTCCATAATACTGTGAATTATAGCTCATTCCCAACCCTTTCAGTTGAGGAAATATATACCAAATCCAATGAGAATATTTCCGCCCGTTTCTGACTTCTGTAAGGGCACGTTCATAGTCGCCTTGTTGGGCGTCAAGAAATCGTTGTAAATTATAGTCTCCCATATCAAATCATCAATTTTCTTCTGTTTGCTTTATATTGATATATTTTATTGCTTTAACGCATAAACGACTAACAAATATACACTTTTTCCGGAGATAAACAGAGGTATTACACACTCTTTTTTCGAAGATAACTCCTCTTTCTGTGTAATCTTGGCATCCTTTATTAAACATATACCTCTCTTCTCCACATCTATTACTACTTCTCCCCCAGTCTATTAACAAATAACTTCCACTTTATTAATCATAAACTTACTTTTATCAAATAGAAAACTTATCTTTGCCTAATCATAAACTATAAATGCAAGCTTTGATTATAAAAATGCAAGCTTTATTTTTATAATTGCAAGCTTCATTTATAAAAACAGAACTTCCATTTATAGTTTATGATTAATCAAAAGGAACTTTAGGATTAGGAGAAAAGAAGTTTGCACTTAATGCAGAGAAAGTTTTCTCTTAATAGACAAGAACCCACCTATTAATACTTTAAACCAAAGAATGTATGGCACGTTACATCATGGAAGAGATGCCCGATCTCCAAAAAACAGGCAAAAGAATTACTTATCCCAGATTTGCACGGATAGACAATGCAAGTCTAAAAGAATTGGCGCAACGGGTGGGCGATGTAAGCGGTTTCAGTGCCGGAGACATAGAAGGCGTACTGCTTCAGACAGGCATCGAAATGGCACGTCTGATGGCAGAAGGACGCTCGGTAAAAATAGACGGGATAGGGACATTTACCCCGTCGCTTACCTTGGGCAGGGATAAGGAACGGGAAGACGCAGAAGAAGGTGGAACACATCGTAATGCACAGAGCATCTTTATAGGTGGTGTTAATTTCCGTGCAGATAGGACGATGATAAGAAACATCAGCGAAAGATGCCGGTTGGAAAGAGCACCTTGGAAACGGCAACGTTCTTCGAAGAAATTCACACCGGAGCAACGATTGGCATTAGCAATAAAGTACCTTGACGAGAATCCTTTCCTTACTGTATGGGAATACCGCAAACTGACCGGATTGCTTCAAACTGCTGCTACCAATGAATTGAGACAATGGGGACACCAGCCTGATTCAGGAATAGAAATAGCCGGCAGAGGTGTCCATAGAGTATATATAAAGAAAAAAATAGTAGAAGAAGGGCAATAGAAAAAAGCAATAACAGTATGAGAAATGATGAGAAAGGGTATGAGAAACAACCTTTTCAAGGCTATTTTCTCTTTAAAATGATGAGAAATGCACTTCCGTGAAAGCATTTCTCATACAGTAGTTCATTGGTTAGAAGACTGTTGACTAAAATTTATGAGAATATGAGAAATACTTTTTCCATTTCTTGTGTAGAGCAACAGGGAGCCTGAACCTGAATTATAAATTTTTGCTGTGATGTCCCGCAAACCGCATGAAGACCTGGGACAGTCCTCCCTCCTGCCCTTGCAGTTGTACGAAATTAAATTCGCGCTGCATGGGCATCCCTTTTATTTCAATCACGCGCAGATTGCCCGCTACGAGTTCTTTATGTACGGAACGGATTGAAACAATCCCCATACAATCAGCATGTTCGATGAAAAGTTTGATGCTTTCCGTACTGCCGAGATACATCATTACATTCAAAGAAGACAGTTTCAAGTTATGTTGCGACAAAGCACGCTCGAATACATCCAACGTCCCTGATCCTCTTTCACGCAGGACTAATGGAATATTCAGCAAGTCTTCCGGACTTATTTCATCCTGAATATTCAGTTTGGTATGTGCATGTACCACTGCCACAAGTTCGTCTTGCAGGAATGAAGTATATTTTAAGTTAGGAAGGCGGAAGATCCCCTCTACCAAACCCAAATCTATCCGATGCTCCTGCAAAGCTGTTTCCACTCCACGGGAATTTCCATTAATCAGGGAAAGGTTGACTTGTGGAAACTTAGCGATGAAATTTCCCAATAAGGGCGGTAAGACATATTGGGCAATTGTAGTACTGGCTCCCAATTTCAATTCGCCGATATATTCGTTGTGAAGCAAATGCATTTCATATTCCAACTGTTTGTAGTCATCCAGAATCTTCTCACTATGCTTCAATAGCAACTCACCTGCATCGGTCAAGGAGATTTTACTTCCCTGACGCTCGAATAAGCGAGCCTGATAATAAGTCTCCAATTCCTGAATATGCTTGGTAATAGCAGGTTGGCTGACAAACAGCTCTTGCGAAGCCTTCGTAAAACTCAAGTTCTTCGCCACACTCTGAAACACTTTTAAACGAAAATCGGACATGGGGCTAAATTTTAAGTATTAAGCATTAGATATCAAGCATCGGGCATGGGGCTATCAAAGTTCATCAGCTCTAATCCCTAATGCCTGCATGACGGGGAAAGCCAACATATCCCATTTATACGCTAACGGAGCATCCGGCTCATTCATCCGGAACTGAATAACTTCCTTGCCTTTTATCTCATTCAACGCATCAGTCACCCTCTTTCCATACTCTTCATTGAATGAAACCACAATCATTCTTTTCACATCAGCCGAATCGGCAACGATGGACAACAAATCAAGAAACAAATCTTCTCTTGTCACCATTCCTTCCGAAGGAACACTTGCAAATGAATACTCACCATAAGGGCTTTGAAAAGCAACACCGTTCAGTTCCTTCTCCAAATCGGAAGGCTGGCAATACACAAGCCGCTCCGAGTCCTTATCGTAAACAAAAAGAAATTGCACTTCATTTTTTCCTTCTGTAATCCCTGCATCCAATGTCAGATAAGTAGTCAGTATCGAAAGGTCTATCTCTTGCAGAGAACGCCGCAAGGTCTTTTCAAAATATCCCTTCATATCTGTAATTACAAAGTTCAGAAAAGCCGCATCAATCAACACTACTGTCTCAGACAGTTTTATTTGAGGTTTATCGTTCATACCTTATTCTTAATATTATTACAGCCGATAAAGATACTACAATACTTTTATTTATCACCCTCATTTCGCAGCAAATTCGTCAGTCGTATATAAATGAAAGAGGTCATTTTGTCCTTTAACTCCCTAATAGCCATGCTATTTTGTCATATTTTTCTACTTGGCAAATCTTTTGCGCCCTTTTAGGTGTTATTAGAAACGTGAAATAAGAAAGGAGAACAACGATATGAACTTTAACAATTTTACTATTAAATCCCAAGAAGCGGTACAGGAAGCCGTGAACCTGGTAAGAAACCGGGGACAACAGGCTATTGAGCCTGCCCATATCATGCAGGGAGTGATGAAAGTAGGTGAGAATGTCACCAACTTTATCTTCCAGAAGCTTGGCATGAATGGACAGCAAGTGGCGCTCGTGGTCGACAAGCAAATAGATTCACTGCCGAAGGTATCCGGTGGAGAGCCGTATTTGAGTCGTGAATCGAATGAAGTATTGCAGAAAGCAACACAGTATTCCAAGGAAATGGGCGACGAGTTCGTTTCATTGGAACATATCATACTGGCATTGCTGACTGTAAAGAGCACCGTATCTACCATCCTGAAGGATGCCGGTATGACGGAAAAGGAACTGCGCAATGCTATCAGTGAATTGAGAAAAGGAGAAAAGGTTACGTCACAGTCAAGTGAGGATACTTATCAGTCACTGGAAAAATATGCCATCAACCTGAATGAAGCTGCCCGTAGCGGCAAACTAGACCCGGTGATTGGACGTGACGAAGAAATACGTCGGGTACTTCAGATATTAAGCCGTCGTACAAAGAATAATCCGATTCTGATTGGTGAACCGGGTACGGGTAAGACTGCTATCGTAGAAGGTTTGGCACATCGTATCCTTCGTGGTGACGTACCTGAAAACCTAAAGAACAAACAAGTTTATTCATTGGATATGGGTGCACTTGTTGCAGGTGCAAAGTATAAAGGTGAATTTGAGGAACGACTGAAATCGGTTGTCAATGAAGTGAAGAAATCGGAAGGTGACATCATCCTGTTTATTGACGAAATCCACACTTTGGTGGGAGCCGGAAAAGGTGAAGGCGCCATGGATGCAGCCAACATCCTGAAACCTGCCCTAGCCCGTGGAGAATTGCGTTCTATCGGTGCGACAACTCTCGACGAATACCAAAAGTACTTTGAGAAGGATAAAGCACTGGAGCGTCGTTTCCAAATTGTACAGGTGGATGAGCCGGATAATTTAAGCACTATCTCTATCCTTCGTGGATTGAAGGAACGCTACGAGAATCACCATCATGTACGTATCAAAGATGATGCGATTATTGCTGCCGTGGAATTGAGTAGCCGTTATATTACCGACCGTTTCTTGCCGGATAAAGCTATCGACCTGATGGACGAAGCTGCCGCCAAATTGCGTATGGAAGTGGATTCCGTTCCGGAAGAACTGGATGAGATTTCCCGTAAAATCAAGCAGTTGGAGATTGAGCGCGAAGCCATCAAACGCGAGAATGACAAGCCGAAACTGGAAATCATCGGTAAGGAGCTTGCCGAGCTTAAAGAACAGGAAAAGTCTTTCAAAGCTAAATGGCAGAGCGAAAAGACTTTGATGGACAAAATTCAGCAGAATAAGGTCGAAATAGAAAATCTGAAATTTGAGGCTGAAAAGGCTGAACGTGAAGGCGACTACGGAAAGGTAGCCGAAATCCGTTATGGCAAACTTCAGGCTTTGGATAAAGAGATAGAAGAAACGCAACAGAAACTCCGTGGGATGCAGGGCGATAAAGCCATGATTAAAGAGGAAGTAGATGCTGAAGATATTGCGGATGTCGTATCTCGTTGGACAGGGATTCCTGTCAGCAAGATGTTGCAAAGTGAAAAAGACAAGTTATTGCACTTGGAAGAAGAACTTCACCAACGTGTAATCGGTCAGGATGAAGCAATTGAAGCGGTTGCGGATGCTGTGCGTCGTAGTCGTGCCGGATTGCAAGATCCGAAACGTCCGATAGGTTCATTTATCTTCCTCGGAACGACCGGTGTGGGTAAGACCGAGCTGGCAAAGGCCTTGGCTGAATTCCTGTTTGATGACGAAACGATGATGACCCGTATCGATATGAGTGAATATCAGGAGAAACACAGTGTTTCCCGTTTGGTTGGAGCGCCTCCGGGATATGTAGGATACGATGAAGGCGGTCAGTTGACGGAAGCTATCCGGCGGAAACCTTACTCGGTTGTACTGTTTGATGAGATAGAGAAAGCTCACCCGGATGTCTTCAATATCCTGTTGCAGGTTTTGGATGACGGACGATTGACAGATAATAAAGGAAGGGTGGTTAACTTCAAGAATACAATCATCATTATGACTTCGAATATGGGTAGTTCTTATATACAAAGTCAGATGGAAAAGCTGAATGGCGCTAATAAGGAAGAAGTAATCGAAGAAACGAAAAAGGAAGTGATGAATATGCTTAAAAAGACTATTCGTCCCGAATTCCTGAATCGTATTGATGAGACGATCATGTTCTTGCCGTTAACGGAAAAGGAAATCAGGCAGATCGTACTTTTGCAAATTAAGAGTGTACAGAAAATGCTTGCTGAAAACGGGGTAGAACTGGAAATGACGGAAGCCGCTTTGGACTTCTTATCCCAGGTAGGATATGATCCCGAATTCGGAGCACGTCCGGTCAAGAGAGCTATTCAGCGCTACTTGTTGAATGACTTGTCCAAGAAACTACTTTCTCAGGAAGTAGATCGAAGTAAGGCAATTATCGTTGATGCAGGCGGCGACGGATTGGTGTTCAGAAATTAAACGGCATCAAGCTAAATGAAAAAGTCGGCAGGTTCTTTTCAGACCTACCGACTTTTTTTATATTCCTGCATATACGACTCTCCGAACTTCAGGCTGGCAGTTCGGGTGACTCATCACTAAAACATAAGTACCATGTCTCGGTATTGTTATGGTAAGTGAAGGCAGAGCAAACTGATGCTTCCCCCTTAGCTCACCTTGAGAATCATATAAGAATACCATTGTACCCGCCAGTAACCTGGTCAGGCATAATATCCCTGTTTCTTTGTCCAAATGGACATTCACTTCTTTATTTGTTATCGTTTCCATCCCCTTACATAACAGATTTGTTCTCTACTATTATATTTATCCACGCCCAAATTCCATGAAATTATGAACAGTGGCAAAGATACATAAAAAAGCATCATTATTTACAATATAAGTAGAAGATATTTATTTAAAGAAAAGATAACCCAATATATACTAATTTTTTCTTTAACAAACAAGCATTTATATAAAAGAAAAACATGATAACCAACTTTTAAATGATTACCATGTTTTTTAGTCTTTCAGGATAAGCGACATCGACTATTCTGCCGTTGCCTCTTTCTCATCTTCTTTGGTTTCTTCCTGTTTGAATTCTGTAATACCATTAGAAATCAGAATATTATACCAGGAAACCAGTTTCTTTATATCCGCTACATACACACGGTCACGATCGAAGTTCGGCAGTACTTCTGCCAAATATTCGCGCAACTGTTCGGGTGTAGCTTTCTTAGGATCAATAGAAGCCGCTGCTGATTGCTCTTTTTCCTTGATCGCTTCCAACACATCGTACAAAGGAACTTCCGCATCATCCGTGTACATTGCTATATCTGCCAATGAGATAATTTTTTCATTACCATAAGCGGGGAAACGTTTCTTCTCAGCATTGATTGATTCAACAATCAACATATTTTTTCCTTGCGAAATAAGTTTGTACAATCCCGGTTTGCCGGAGATAGACAAGATAGTCTTCAACATAGTATATATACTTTTGTTTATTAATTATTTTTTGCGGGGCAAAGGTAATGATTATTTTTAGATAGCAAAGAAATAAGCTCCAAAACCTGCGGAATTAACGGTGTTTCATCATCATTCACAATCACGTAATCAGCATGATTTCTCTTAGCCTCATCACTCATTTGCGACTCAATGCGTTTCATCACCAATTCTCTTGATGAACAGTCGCGCTTTACAGCACGCTCTACCCTTACTTCCAACGGTGCATAAACCATTACGAGGAAATCGACTTCATCCCTAAAACCGGCTTCAATGAGAATGGCGGACTCCATGCCTACTAACGGTTCACTCCCTCGCCGGATTACCCACTGACGAAAATCTTCTTTCACTTGCGGGTGAATGAGGCTGTTCACTTCTTTCACATGATCGGGATGTCCGAACATATAGGATGCAAGCAAAGGACGGTTTAATTCTCCATCTTGAAAAACGTCCCTACCCACCAAGTCACAAAGTCCCTGACGGATCACTTCATCCGTATGCGTAATACGTTTCGCTTCTATATCCGATATATAAACAGGGATTCCCATTATTTCCAGCAGTCTGGAAACTACACTCTTTCCGCTACCGATGCCACCGGTTATGCCAATCTTAATCGCCATCTGGAGTTACTTGTTCTATCAAAAAATCAACTTGCTCGGGAATAATACGGATTTGATTGATTCCGCTCGGAAATGATTTCAGTTTAACCGTATATTTATCCGAGCCTAGCTTCAGTAGTTCTTCATAAGAAACATTAATCACAAAATCGCTTGCTTTTATACTACGGAATCGCTTCAGTCCTACCTGAAAAGTGATCTGAACCTTTGAAGGAAAAGCACGCAGTACTTTATCTGCCGGAAAATTAATCCCATGCAACGGTACTTCCACCGTTTTCTCCGTATAAATATCCACCGGGAATGTCACCTCAACCGAACCCGGAACAAACTTCACTCCCCTTTCCGAAGCCAAAGAAATCCGTTGACGGGTAGTATCCGATATATTCTCCAAGTTTATCTTTTGAGTATAAGCAGTGGTTATCGTATCCAAAATCCCTTCCGGGGCATAGACCAATACCGAGTCGGGACTGCAAATCGTATCCGACACATAATATTGAAGTCCGGCTGTCACTTTTCCTTGAAGGCGGACAGGCACTAACTTGGATTTCCCTTCAGAATAGATATAGTCCAATGTATCAGGCTTAATGGAAAGAATCCTGGAAGAAACATTCAACTGGCTCAATATCTTTTTCTCAAAATCGGATGCGTAAATCTTCACATGATTATTTTTTCCTTTATAATCGGAAAAACTCAGGTTTACCGGAAAGAAACTCTTTCCCAGCATATAATTAAGGAGAACAGTACCTTTATCTTTCACTCTGACACGAAGTTCGGAAGGGGGTTCCGAAGTCAGTACCACATTATTGGGAAGGTCTTTAATACGCACCGGAATAGAAAATTCCGCTTCATAATCATTGTTCAATGTCTGAAGCAGCCAAAAACCACCGGCTATCAGGAAGAAAAATAAAAAAATTAAGAATTCCCTGCTCTTATCACTGAGCAGAAAATCCTTAATTCTCTTAGATAACTTTAAATACGTATATCTTATTTTCCTACGATCAAACATAGGCATTTTTTTACCGACGATTTACTTAGATTGATTGCTAGCTGCTGAAGCATCAGCAAAAATAGAATTCTTATCTATCTTAATCTTCACGTTAGAAGCAATCTCAAGTACGATATAGTCGTCTGTAATTTCCTTGATTATACCGTGAATACCACCGGCAGTAATCACACTCTGATTTACCTGCAGAGATTTACGGAAATTAGCTATTTCTTTTTGCTTCTTATTTTGAGGACGGATCATAAAGAAATACATGATAACAAACATTGCTATCAGCATGATCCACATCATACTTCCACCGCCAGCAGCAGGAGCTTGCAATAATACAGTAAATACGTTCATAAATAATCAGTTTTAGTTTCTATTATATATACAAAGGTATCAGTTTTTATTCAACTTACCTTCTTTTTTCAATTGATTAACTATTCCATCCAATGTTCCGTTGATAAAGCTACCGCTCTTAGAGGTGCTATATAACTTCGCAATTTCCACATATTCATTTAACGAAACGCTGACCGGAATGTTCGGGAAACTTAAAATTTCTGCCAATGCTGTCTGCATAATGATGACATCCATAAATGCAATACGATCCAAGTCCCAGTTTTTCGTATTCTCACTTACCAGGTGACGGTAGTAGTCTGAATTCAAAATAGTACGGCGGAACAGACGGCGCGCAAATTCCTGATCTTCGTCATCTTTGAATTCAGGAAGCAATTCTTGATTCGCGCCTTTTTTCTCGTCAAAGCGCTTGATTGTTTTCAATACGAATGTATCTACTATTTCTTTATCGTCATTCCAATACAAACTTTGGTCTTCCAATACCTGATCGAGAGAATCATTATTAAAGATGTATGTCTTATAGATCTTTCTCCATAATTCACGATCCGCTTCATACGATTTGTCATCAGAAGCCATATACTCTTTATAGATGTCGGTTTCCACAATTTTTTCGTAGAATTCTTTCACAAAATCCTGGTCGTTCACCCAGGTTCTCTTCTGATTGGCGATAAACTCCATTAGTTGTTTGTTGACTTCCAACTGGGCAATAAATTTATTGTCCACAAACTTCGTGTTGGGATATAACTCTTCTGCCGTGGGTGCCAGTTTGGCTTTTGCCGCATCAATACGTTTTTGTGCATACTCTGTCAATGCTATCATCAGCATTAGCAAATAGTTGTAAAGGTCATACGCCTTTGAAAGACTAAAGAATAACTCTTTCTCCGCTGAGTCTAGATTTTTGCTGCCATTTTGATAATAGGCATATACTATCTGTATAATCTTAAGACGAATAAGAACTCTGTTGATCATAATTCAATTTAATACTGTTGTTATCGAACTGCAAAAGTAGATATTTTTAGCGAGTTTCCACAAATAAATCACATTTTTTAATGCAGTATTTGATTCTCTGCGCTTTTTCTTTTGACAGTTTAAAAAAAATATCCAATTTTGAAGCCGATTATAAACAGATCGTAAGACATGGAAGATTTAAAAAAGAAAATGAGCGCAGACATGAATGACAAAGAGATTGTATTCTCCAAGTCTATCAAAGCAGGTAAACGCATCTACTATCTCGACGTAAAAAAGAATCGTAAAGATGAGATGTTCCTGGCTATTACAGAGAGTAAGAAAGTGATAACGGGAGAAGGTGATGATTCTCAAGTTAGTTTCGAGAAACACAAAATCTTCTTATATCGGGAAGATTTTCAGAAGTTCATGGCAGGACTTGAGGAAGCTGTCAACTTCATAGAACGCAGCGACATGAACGACTATATCAGCCGCCTGAACCAGGAAGCAGATGAAGAAGATGAACTAAAAGCTGCCGAAGAAGCACAAGAGGACAAATTGGAAAGCGAAATTAAGATTGATATCGACTTTTAAGGAAGTAAATCTTTGATAATTCAAAAAAAAGATGTACTTTTGCACCGCTTTTTTGCAACATCGTGTGATAATCCACATCGTGTGATGGTGAATTAAGCAAAATAACTTAATTTAGAGTAACACATTTTTTTAAGAAATGAAATCAATTGAAGTAAAAGGAACTGCAAGAGCAATTGCAGAACGCTCTTCAGAACAAGCAAGAGCTTTGAAAGAAATCCGTAAGAACGGTGGTGTACCTTGTGTACTTTATGGTGGTAATGAAGTAGTTCACTTCACAGTGCCTAACGAAGGCCTTCGTAATCTTGTTTACACTCCGCACATCTACATCGTAGACCTGGACATCGATGGCAAAAAAGTAAACGCTATCCTGAAAGATATTCAGTTCCACCCTGTAAAAGACACTATCCTGCACGTTGACTTCTATCAAATCGACGAAGCTAAACCTATCGTAATGGAAGTTCCTGTACAGTTGGAAGGTCTTGCAGAAGGTGTTAAAGCCGGTGGTAAGTTGGCATTGCAGATGCGTAAGATCAAAGTGAAAGCTCTGTACAATGTAATTCCTGAAAAACTGACTGTAAACGTTGCTCACCTGGGATTAGGTAAGACTGTTAAGGTTGGCGAATTGAGCTTTGAAGGTCTTGAACTGATGAGTGCTAAAGAAGCCGTTGTATGTGTTGTTAAGTTGACTCGTGCAGCAAGAGGTGCAGCAGCAACCGCTGGCAAGTAATCTGAGATTATCCCTGTAAAAAGAGATATACTACAAACGCAGATTAATGCAGATTAAAGCAGATGTTCAGTCTGCATTAATTTGTATTAATCTGCGTTTCTCTTTCCAATTAATGAACTGTTTTACCGAAAAGCAATGATAAAATATTTAATTGTCGGACTGGGAAATATTGGCCCCGAGTATCACGAAACTCGGCATAATATCGGATTCATGACGGTAGAAGCATTGGCTAGAACCAATAATGCCCCGCCTTTCATTGACGGGCGCTACGGTTTCACCACCAGTTTCTCTGTCAAAGGGCGACAGTTGACACTACTCAAACCGTCGACTTTTATGAACCTAAGCGGGCTGGCTGTCCGCTACTGGATGCAGAAGGAAAATATCCCATTGGAGAATGTACTGATCGTAGTGGACGACCTGGCTCTCCCTTTCGGTACGTTACGTCTGAAAGGTAAAGGAAGCGATGCCGGACATAACGGACTGAAGAATATCGCCGCCACCCTGGGTACTCAAAATTATGCCCGACTGCGTTTTGGCATCGGAAACGATTTTCCACGTGGCGGACAGGTTGATTATGTGCTCGGACACTTCACGGACGAAGACTGGAAGACGATGGACGAAAGACTGGAAATGGCGGGAGACATTATCAAGAGTTTCTGCCTGGCCGGAATCGACATCACGATGAACCAGTTCAATAAGAAATGAAATCACTAAAAACATGGCTGAAGCAAGAATAGATAAATGGATGTGGGCTGTGCGCATCTTCAAGACACGCACAATTGCGGCAGAAGCCTGCAAAAAAGGACGTATCACCATCAATGGCTCCCTGGCCAAGGCTGCCCGTATGGTGAAACCGGGAGATGTCATTCAAGTAAAAAAGCCGCCTATCACCTATTCCTTCAAAGTACTGCAAGCTATCGAAAAGCGTATAGGCGCAAAGCTCGTACCGGAAATGATGGAAAATGTGACTACTCCTGACCAATACGAACTATTGGAGATGAGCAAAATCAGTGGATTCATAGACCGTGCACGCGGCACCGGACGTCCTACCAAAAAAGACCGCCGGGAACTGGAAGATTTCACTGCACCGGAGTTTATGGATGATTTTGACTTTGATTTCGATTTTGATAGTGAAGAATAGTAAATGGGATTTTAATTTAGACATAAGAACAAAAGAACATAAAGGAGGCTGCGCTTGGAAAATTATTTCTGCCGGTCATTAAACTACTACTGTTTCATCTTTTGTTCTTATGTTCTTATGTCTAAAAAGAAATTTATTACTCTGTCTGCAATAAAATTATCATTTATAGATTTGCTTTTACAGCATCAATCAACTCCTGATATTCTTCATCTGTCAGGTAAACTTTTCCCGGATTCATTTGGAATACACCACCATAATCAGGCCCATCCACATATTTAGGCGCTAAATGGAAGTGCAAATGGGACAACTTATCCGAGTAAGCACCATAATTTATCTTTTCCGGTTGGAAAGCCTTTTGCATGGCACGGGTAACGCGTGCTACATCGGCCATAAAAGCATTGCGGTCTTCGTCACTCAATTCATTCAAGTCGTTCGCATGGTCTTTGTATGCTACGAGGCAACGTCCACGATACGTTTGTTCCTTAAACAGGAATACACGTGACACACTCAACTGCGCAATCTCAATCATCAGATTATGCAGCGTCTCATTATTCTGACAATACAGACATTCTTTCGGATCGCTCTTCATGATATTATTATAATTTTAAGTTTTTATCGTCACAAAAATAAGGATTCCATTCTTATCCGGCTTGTACTTTTTCGTTTTTTTGATTGACTAATTGGTACACATCCTCTTTTTCGCCTACCAACCATACCACATCACCCTCTTTGAGCGGTGCATTCACGTCGGGAACCATCAATGTCCCGTCCTCACTTTCTATCCCTGCTATCATGCAATGATATTTTTCCCGGATACCCGATTCGCGTATCGTTTTGCCCAAGAAAACAGAATCACCATCAATGATAAACTGCTTCAAGGTCATTTCACTCTTTTCGTATACCTCCCAGTCTATCTTCGCTCCATTCTGCATCGCTTCATTGAACACATTCAACTGCTCATCCGTTCCTATCACCTGTATCTTATCCATCGGGAACAGGCGAACGGAACCGCCCGGAATATTAATCCGTCTCTTCCCCCGAAGAATGGAAGCCACATGAACGCCAAACTTCTTTCCCAAATTAAGCTCCATCAACGTCTTTCCCGCCCAATTGGATTCTCCCGGAATTTCCATATCCGCCAGATGCAGGTCATGCGACAACAAACGTCCGGCATATTCCGGTTTCTTCTCCCCCAAATACTCCGCACGCACATCCCTGGAACGAAGATTCTGAAAGAAACGACGTTCAATCGAAATAGATTGCTTTTTCAGGCGGCGCGACCATACCATCAACAATACGGCAAGCACAGCAACACCGATAACCAATCCGATAGATGCTTTGAACAAACCGGAAATCACAAAGATGACAAAGAGTGCCGCTATCATAATACGGATAACAATTGTCGATACTAAAGGAGCACGATTCGCACGACTATCATGCCACAAAGTCATAAATTCCACCGAATGGTTTTTCTTCACCATTATAGCCCGTAAGAAAGGAGCAATACAAAGAATGATAAACACCGCCCCCAACAATGACGCCCAAAAATGCGGCAGGTTCTCCTTGAAGAAAGGGACGACGAAACGGAAAGAAAGCGCGATAATCGATATACTGACAATGGAATAAACCACTGTAATCCGTACCATTGCCAATATCAGCTTCTTCCACAAATTCTCATGGTTGAGTGCAGTCTGTGACCCGGAAGAGTAACGCATCAGAAGTTTTCTCCACGAAGCGGGAAGATGAGCGTCAACAAAAGAAGAAGCAGGTTCGGCAAGGCGAATCATATAAGGAGTAAGAAAAGTAGTAATGACAGAAACCGCTACCACTATCGGATACAGAAAGTCGCTCGTCACATGCAACGAGACTCCCAGGGACGCTATAATAAACGCGAACTCGCCAATCTGCGTCAGGCTGAATCCACACTGCATAGCCGTCTTTAAAGGTTTACCGGAAAGTATCACTCCGAAAGTCCCGAAGATAGACTGCCCTAAAATGACTGCCAAAGTAATCACGATAATAGGCACGGCATATTCCACAATCATCGCAGGATCTACCATCATACCCACTGATACGAAAAAGATAGCTCCAAAAAGGTCTTTCACTGGTTTCACCAACCGATCTATGGATTCCGCTTCAATCGTTTCCGCCAGGATAGAACCCATGATAAACGCGCCGAATGCAGCAGAGAATCCGGTATTGGCAGCCATCACCACCATACCGAAGCATAATGCCAACGACACGATAAGCAAAGTCTCCTCCCCCATCAACTTACGGCAACGCTTCAGAAATTCCGGAATCAGGTAGATACCGACTACAAACCACAAAATAAGGAAGAATAATAACTTTCCGATGCTCTCCAACATCTCCGTACCTTCAAAATTATGGCTCACCGCCATAGTAGAAAGCATCACCATCAACACGATAGCCAAAATATCCTCCAAAATCAAGATACTCAATACCAATCCGGTAAATTGCTTTTTCCTTAATCCAAGGTCATCGAAAGCCTTATAAATAATGGTAGTGGAAGACATGGCAATCATACCACCCAGAAACAAACTATCCATCCTGTGCCAACCAAAACCCATGCCGACACCTATTCCCAACAAAATCATACAGAAGATAATGGTACAGGCAGCAATAATGGCAGAACCGCCCACTTTCACGATCTTCTTAAAACTAAATTCCAGTCCGAGGGCAAACAGCAAGAAGATGACACCTATATCCGCCCATGTCTTGATATTCGCAGCATCCATTACGGAAGGTGTATAAGGCATATGCGGACTTGCCAGAAAACCGGCAACGACATATCCCAAGACTAGAGGTTGTTTCAACTTCTTAAACAATAAAGTCATAATGCCCGCACATATCAATATCAGTGCAAGGTCAGCTATCAGGGTAGGTAATTGAGACATTATTTTATCGTATTTGCTGACAAAATTAAAATAATTCTATGGTATAAACAACATATTTACGGATATGTTTTATGATAGCCGGCATAAAATCAATCAGCCCCGGATAAATTCAGAACTTATCCGGGGCCTTATCAAACAAGACAGATTTAAAATCTTATTTTCTGAAAGGTGGTTTTACTATTACTGCTTTTAATTTACGTCCGCGCATGTCGATACAGATTTCCGTGCCCACCTTACTATATTCAGGCTTCACATACCCCATACCGATACCAATCTTGCGGGTAGGCGACATAGTGCCCGAAGTCACTACACCAATCTTCTCCCCTTCCGGATTCACCAGTTCGTAACCATGGCGGGGAATCCCCCGGTCAATCATTTCAAAACCGACCAACTTGCGGGTAGTTCCTTCCGCTTTCTGCTTCTCCAGCATAGGACGGTTGATGAAATCCTTACCGTCCACAAACTTGGTAATCCATCCCAATCCGGCTTCTATCGGGGAAGTTGTATCATCCAGGTCGTTTCCATACAGACAGAATCCCATCTCCAGCCGAAGCGTATCACGAGCTCCCAAACCGATAGGCTTGATACCATACTCTTCACCTGCTTCAAAAACAGCCTGCCAAATAACATCGGCGGCATCCGGATAGAAATACAGTTCAAAACCTCCCGCACCGGTATAACCCGTATTGGAGATTATCACATTCTCTTTGCCCGCAAACGTTCCTACCTTAAACGTATAATACGGAATAGCCGACAAATCAATATCCGTCAACTTCTGCAAAGCAAGAATCGCTTTCGGGCCTTGCACAGCAAGCTGCCCGATATTATCTGAAGAATTTTCCAGTTCCGCACCCTCCGTATTATGGGAAACGCACCAGTTCCAGTCTTTCTCCATATTGGCAGCATTGACTACCAGCATATATTTTTCCGGTTCAAAGTGATAAACCAGCAAGTCATCTACGATACCACCTTCTTCATTAGGAAAACAAGTATATTGTATCTTTCCCGGAGTCAGTGCCGCCACATTATTGGAAGTCACTTTTTGAAGAAAAGCCAACGCATTCGGCCCTTTCACCCAAAATTCTCCCATATGGGACACATCGAACACACCGACATTCTGACAAACAGTGAGATGTTCGTCAATGATACCGGAGTATTCAATAGGCATGTTATAACCTGCAAATTCATGCATCTTAGCACCGAGTGCTATATGTTTCTCTGTAAACGGAGTGGTTTTCATTATTTTAAAGTATTAAGTTTCAAGTATTAAGAATCAAGTATTATGTGCTATCAGGAAGCAGTCCAAGCAAGACTTTTTATTTGGAAGCGACTAGTTCGGCAATCTTCACGATGACTTTCATAGCCTTTTCCATGTTCTGAACAGGAACAAACTCGTAGCGTCCGTGGAAATTCAAACCGCCGGCAAAGATGTTCGGACAAGGCAACCCTTTGAAAGAAAGTTGCGCACCATCCGTACCACCACGAATCGGTTTCACGTTCGGCTTCACGCCAACGGCTTCCATTGCGGCAAAAGCAGTGTCGATGATATGCATTACCGGTTCTATCTTCTCACGCATATTATAATATTGGTCGCGCAACTCAAGAGTCACCGTACCTTCGCCATATTCTTCGTTCATTTGAGCCACCAGACGTTCCATCTCCTTCTTGCGGTCTTCAAATTTAACACGGTCATGGTCGCGGATGATATAAGAAACAGTACTTTGCTCCACTTCACCCTGAATTCCTATCAGATGATAGAAACCCTCATATCCCGTAGTATGTTCCGGTCTTTCCTGTGCAGGAAGCAGGTTGGTAAACTGATTGGCAAGATAAATAGAGTTAATCATCTTGTCCTTGGCATAACCCGGATGCACATTGCGCCCTTTAAAGATAACCTTGGCGGCAGCAGCATTGAAGTTCTCGAACTCCAGTTCTCCCACTTCACCGCCATCCATTGTATATCCCCACTCACAACCGAACTTCTCTACATCGAATTTATGAGCACCTTCACCGATTTCTTCATCGGGGTTGAATCCGATACGAATCTTTCCATGCTTGATTTCGGGATGTTCTTTCAGATAAACCATTGCCGAAACGATTTCCGCAATCCCCGCCTTATCGTCAGCACCGAGCAAAGTCTTTCCGTCGGTCACAATCAGGTCTTCGCCCTTATGATCCAGCAATTCGGGGAATTGCGCAGGAGAAAGGATTACATTCTCTTCCGCACAAAGCACAATGTCCGAACCATCGTACTTTTCAACGATGCGCGGAGTCACATCCTTGCCGCTCATATCAGGACTTGTATCCATATGGGCTATGAATCCGATAGTCGGAACTTCTTTATCTATATTGGCAGGAAGCGTAGCAAAAAGATAGCCATGTCCGTCCAAAGTAATATCCTCCAATCCCAAAGATTCCAGTTCCGCTTTCAGATATTCGGCGAATACCATCTGTTTCGGAGTACTGGGAGTAAGCCCTGTCGATTCATCAGATTGTGTATCGAAGCTCACGTACTTTAAAAATCTGTCTACTAAAGTCATTTTATTTACGATTTAACGATTTACTACTTACTATTTGATAGTTTACAATGCCGTAAAGGTAAAAAAAGAGCCGTGAATTACAAAGCAATTCACGGCTCTTTTTTATTGTATAATCTTTTTTAAAAGTGGCTGCTGCCGTCAAAGCAGTGTGTGCACACTTTACATTTGGGCAATCCGATAGCTTCAATCAGTGTTTCGAGCGTATTGAACTTCAAGGAAGACAGCCCGAAACGCTCGGCAATGATGCTGACCATCTTTTCATATTCAGGCGAACCGGTAGTAGCATATTTTTCCAAATTCTTATTTTCGTCACCTTCCAGTTCCTTGATAATACGGCGGGTAATCAATTCCAACGCATTCTTGGAAGCAGAGAATCCCACAAACGGACAAGCATAAATCAACGGCGGACAGGCGATACGCATATGTACCTCTTTTGCTCCATAATCATATAGAATCTTCACATTGTCACGTAGCTGCGTGCCGCGGACTATTGAATCATCACAGAACAACAGACGTTTTCCCTGAAGCATCGCACGGTTCGGAATCAACTTCATCTTGGCAACCAACGAACGCATTTCCTGATTGCTGGGGGTAAAGCTGCGAGGCCATGTCGGCGTATATTTTGAGATGGCGCGATGATAGGGAACTCCCTTTCCTTCCGCATACCCCAAAGCCATGCCTACTCCCGAATCAGGGATACCACAGGCACAATCCACTTCCGATTCATCTGTCTGCCCCATCTTCAATCCGCTTGTGAAACGGACTTCTTCCACATTCTTGCCTTCGTAGCAGGAAGTCGGGAAACCGTAGTACACCCACAGGAACGAACAAATCTGCATATCCTCATTCGGTTTGCGAAGCTGCTCAATGTGGTCGTCATACATACGGACAATTTCACCCGGCCCCAGATATTTCTCAATCTCATAATCCAGGTTCGGGAAACTGGACGATTCGCTTGTCGCAGCATAAGCACCGTCTTTCTTGCCGATTACCACCGGAGTACGTCCCCACTGGTCGCGGGCGGCGATGATACTTCCATCTTCCGTCAGGATAAGCATGGAACAAGAACCTTTGATATGCTTGAACACATTTTCGACCCCTTCGACAAAGTTTCTGCCTTGTATGATAAGCAGCGCGATAAGTTCCGTTTGATTGGTACTGCTCGAACTAAGTTCGGCGAAGTGCATATTCTGGCTGAGAAGCTCGTCTTCCAATTGTTGGATATTGGCTATTTTTGCGACGGTAACAATGGCGAAGCGGCCGAGGTGAGAGTTGATAATGATAGGTTGTGCGTCTGTGTCACTGATGATGCCGATTCCGGCGTTTCCTTTAAACTTGTCCAGTTCTCCTTCGAACTTGGTTCGGAAATAGGTACTTTCCAAATTATGAATGGAACGGATAAACCCTTTTTCCTTACTATATGTCGCGAGTCCTCCCCGCTTTGTACCCAGATGTGAGTTATAATCTGTACCGTAGAATAAATCAGTCACGCAACTAGTTTTCGAGACTGTTCCGAAAAAACCTCCCATGTCGTTCTCTTTATTGATGATGTTTTAAAAAAGATGCGCAAAAGTACAAAAAAGAATCCGTCTGATAAAATAAAGAGCCCCGCAAAGTTTAATATTTCTTCGCAGGGCAATAACTAATATTTATTAAAAGCGGGAAATCCGAACACAATCCCTCTACCTGAATCTTATTTCCATTTCTTAATTATCTTCCTGTCTGCCGGAGTTGCTTCGATCAGACTCAAAGCAAATCCACCGCTCCGGGCAAGTTTCGCCGAAATACGGGTTTTAGCGGTTACGATACCTTTCTTTATTTGATAAGAAGTCGGATTCTTTTCAAAATCCGCGTCTTTGCCATCCTCATACAGCGTAGCTACATATTGTTTTCCCGGTTCAAGGAAATCGAGCGCGAACGTAGAAGTGCGGGGATTTTCGTCGGTGATACCGCCCACAAACCAGTTATCAGTGCCTTTAGCCTTACGGGCTACGGTGATATAATCCCCCGGTTCTGCTTCCAGGTATTTACTGTCGTCCCAATCGAGCGCTACATCTTTAATAAATTGGAAAGCATCCAAGTGGCGCTCATAATTCTCCGGAAAATCGGCTGCCATCTGCAACGGGCTATACATCGTGACATAAAGAGCCAGTTGTTTTGCCAGCGTGGTACGCACAAAACTATGGTCGCCTTGCAGGAAAGAAAGTTTTGTATCGAAGATGCCCGGAGTATAATCCATCGGGCCGCCAATCAGACGGGTGAAAGGAAGCAGTGTCGTATGAAACGGCTTATTGCCTGCGAAGGCCTCATATTCCGTACCGCGTGCCGATTCATTGCCAATCAGATTGGGGTAAGTACGGCATAATCCCGTCGGGCGAACCGCTTCGTGCGCATTTACACAAATCTTGTAATCCGCCGCTTTCTTCACTGCATACAGATAATGATCGTTCATCCATTGTCCGTAGTGATGTTCTCCGCGAGGAATGATATTACCTACATAACCACTCTTGACAGCGTCGTATCCGTTATCTACCATAAATTGATAAGCAGTATCCAAATGACGTTCATAGTTGCGCGCGGAAGCAGAAGTTTCGTGATGCATCATCAGCTTCACTCCTTTTTCCTTCGCATACGCATTGAGCATTTTCAAATCGAAGTCGGGATAAGGAGTAACAAAATCAAAAACATAATCTTTGGAATGGCCGAACCAGTCCTCCCAACCCTCATTCCATCCTTCCACCAGCACCTGGTCGAATCCATGCAGGGACGCAAAGTCAATATAACGTTTCACATTGTCATTATTCGCAGCATGCCGTCCGTTCGGCTTTGTCTTTGAATAATCCGTCTCACCGAGTTTCACAGAATAAACATCGTCCGTATATGCCCATGAGCTTTTACCGCTAATCATTTCCCACCACACACCGATATACTTCACCGGCTTAATCCAGGAAACATCTTCGTAAGCACAAGGCTCGTTCAGGTTCAACGTCAATTTGGAAGCCAGAATATCGCGGGCATCATCGCTGACAATCACTGTGCGCCAAGGTGACCGGCAAGGAGCTTGCATATATCCTTTATCCCCTTTGGCGTCAGGTGTCAGCCATGATTCAAAAATCAAATTCTTATCGTCGAGATTCAAATGCATACAAGAATAGTCTACCAAAGCAGCTTCGTGCAAGTTGATGTACAGGCCGTCGGCTGTTTTCATTTGCAGAGAAGTCTGTACGCCTGTTGGCGAAAAAGAAGTTTGAGAAGCATTTCCGGTAATTGCTCCCTGCAATAACCCACGGATCTCCGAAAGTTTGGACTCGGTATAGTCATATTCCTGCGTATCATAGTCACCGGGAATCCAAAAGGCCGTATGATCCCCTGCCATGGCAAACTGCGAATGTTCTTCCTTAATAACAAAGTAATTCAGATTCTTTTGTAGCGGAAACTCATAGCGAAATCCCAAACCATCATTATAAAGGCGGAAACGGATAATAATACTGCGCTCCTGTGCCTTTTGATTCAAGGTAACAGCCATTTCATTATAATGATTGCGGATTGATTTCACTTCTCCCCACACCGGTTCCCAAGTTTCATCAAAAGTAGAAGTCCGGGTATCGGCCAAAGTAAATCCATTCATTAACCCCGGATCATTCTTCAGTTCCAATCCCAGTCGGGAAGGTTTAATCACTTCCTTTCCTTTATAAGAAAGTTCATACACGGGTTCTCCTTGCGCATTGACGGAGAAATCAAGTTTTAATTGCCCATCGGGAGATGTAATACTTTCGGCTTTCGCTGACGTGCCGACTAAAAAAGCAAGCAGCAGGCAAAGCCACATTGCAGTTCCTGTTTTCATGTTCTTCATGATATAAATACGTTAGTTAGTAATCGTATGGCAAAGATAGACAAGAAACATGACGGCTGTTTTTCTTTATAATCAGAATATAGAGAAAAAGGGTATCACACGTCACATAAAACATTAACTATAAGCAGATTACAAAACTCATAAAGAAGAAAAAATATAGTGGCTTTGCCGAATAAAATAGCATGATAACCTTCATATATCGCAGTTTCTTTCTATATTTGCAAGCAAATTATTTATTTCTCTAAAGGTTATACAATCTATTTATGTAAATTATGGCACAACACCTTAAATTTATTATCTTATTCGCATTCTCACTATCCGCCTGCCACATCTCCGCCCAGTCCTTACGGAAATTAATGGAACGCCCGTTCGGAATCATTGAATCAAAATGGGAAACGAGCACACAGGGAGACAGGGAGCTTAATTACTACAACGAAGATTATTGCGACTATTATCTATACCGCATGAATGACCGCTCCTACAATCTGACTCCCGGGAAAAATACCATATTCAAAATAGAAAAAAACGCGTCGTTCGAGAATCCGTTCAAAAGCGCGTCGAGTTACAAATGCTATCGCGGTAAGTTTCCCAAAGACTTCCAAATCAATACTCCTTATGCCTTACCCGTGAAAAATGGAGAAAAGACAGAGTGGCAAACCGACCCGCGAGAATTTGCAAAGACGCTCAACTTCCGCATAAAAGAAGGTGACTTGGTTTATGCCACCCGTAGCGGAATAGCTTGTAAGACAAGCAATCCACGGCAACTGCTTGTCTATCACGCCGACCAGACTTTCGCGGCTTACCTGATGATGAGCGAAAAATACATCCAGCCCGGCGAGAAAGTACAAGTCGGACAGCCCGTAGGAAAAGCAGGGGCTTTGAAAGTTTCCATCTCATTCTTCTTTTTGGATGAGAATAAATTTAAAGGTGGCGAATCTTCGGGATATCCTTACTCCCACTTCATACCTGTATTCCGCACAACAGAAGGAGACATTAAACCTAAAGAGAAAACAATCTACCAAGCGCTGACCAATGATGAACTTATCATGCAGGATATGAGCAAACGTGACAAAAAGAAATATATGAAACAGAAAAACCTGAAATAGTAATATTATCATGCGTATATTCTATCTTCTTTTTTCACTTTTTATCTTTTGCGGTCTGCTCAATGCACAGACTGTAAAAATAGAATACAGTGGCGACCCGCTTCCTGATAAAGACCGGCGGAATATCGAAGAATTTATCAGTCATGAAGTCAATTTCTACACGCAATTCGGGCTACCTGATACTCTTACCCTTCAATTGCTGGTATTCGAGAATAGAAAAGAAGCTCTAGCATACCTGGAAAGCGTAAATATATCCTTTCCCCCGCCATTCAAAGCGAGCGGCGTATATTCGTCGAAACTACAAAAGGCAATCATATTGGGACGGGAAAAAGGACGGGAACGAAGCCTTGCCATAATTTACCATGAACTCAGCCACCACTTCGTCCGGCAAATCCTCGGGAGATTCCCGCCTAGCTGGCTCAACGAAGGCTTATCGGAATATTTCGAGCATTGCAAAGTGACGAAGAAAGGACTCCACCACACTTTTTCCGAATACGAGCAAGGCAGAATCCGCACAATGTATATGCTGGGAGAAGTCGATCTCCCTACATTTATAAATAGCGGACACGGCAAGTTCATGAAGCGGCAGACAACTGACGAGCAATATTCATACATTCTTGCGCACGCGCTTGTCACATTCTGGATAGAAACAGTGCCAAGGGACATACTAAAAAGCCTCATCGCTTCCCTGCAAAACAAAAACGACTCGTCAACCGTTTCTGAACGGATAGACCGTGTCTATCCCGGCGGTTTCCAGAAATTCGAGAAAGATTTCGAAGCTGCTTACAAATAATGCAAATGTTAAAATCAAATGAGTAAGGAAATTATCTATATCTTTATCGGTGGTGGTACCGGCAGCGCATTACGCTACTGCGTCCAGTTATTTATGCACGAACGGATTGTCCCCTACCATTTCCCGTGGGCAACGTTCACCGTCAATCTTCTCGGCAGTTTTCTTATCGGTCTGTTTTATGCCCTTTCAGAACGGTTCCACCTTCCTTTCGAAGTCCGCCTATTTCTGACAACGGGATTATGTGGCGGATTCACCACCTTCTCCACTTTCTCCAGTGACGGCATAGGTCTGCTGAAAGGAGAATTTTACGGTACATTCATCCTCTATACCTTATTAAGTATAGGTATAGGACTAGCTGCCGCACTGGCCGGCGGATATGTGGGAAAGGCATGATAAAAAGAAATTCAGCCAAACCCGTCCGCGTAGTTTCTCCCATAATGGAAGAACAGGAAATCAGCACAATCACTTTAGAAGAATGGCTCGACAGGGAAGAAACCATTTCCCATCTCTTATTCTGCAAAGGAAGAGAGGAAGGCATCGACAAGTCTTATAAGAGCTTCAAGAACTGCACCTTCCGGCATCAGACCTTTAGCGAGTGCAAGTTCCGTTCTTCCCAACTGACCGATGTCCGGTTTGAGAATTGCGATTTATCTAACATCTCTTTTGCCGAAAGTTCACTTTACCGGGTAGAATTCATCTCCTGCAAACTGTTGGGAACTAATTTATCCGAAACGACCATGAATCATGTCCTGCTGCATGATTGCAATGCTGGATATATCAATCTGGCCATGAGCAAAATGAATCAGGTACGCTTCGCGCACAGCCTGCTTCGTAACGGAAGTTTGAACGACTGCCGGTTCTCTTCCATCGCTTTTGATAGTTGCGATTTGGTGGAAGCCGACTTCTCGCATGCCCCGCTTCGCGGAATAGACTTGCGCACTTCCCGAATCTGTGGAATCACGCTTAATATCAGCGACTTGAAAGGAGCTGTCATCACCTCCCTGCAAGCTATGGATTTACTTCCACTGTTAGGCGTTGTCATCGAAGATTAAAAAGCCGTTCAAGAGCTGTCCGCCTCCGCAATGGTTTACAAGTGTATCTCAAAGAAAAAAGCCAAAAGATATCATTGTAACCACATTCCATTCATTCCCGATATAAAACACATCAACAGAGGGGGTAAGTGTCCATCGTTTGAAACGCGTGTCCATTCCCAATCCGACAACGGCAGCTATCCCCTTTTTCTTTTTATCGCATCCCAGCGTGACGTGCCCGTCTTCACTGCCGGTTATTTGGTAATCATCAAAACGAGAAGACCTGATGCCATAGCCTACAAGCCCTTTGATATAGATGTCAAACGTTTGATTCTCATTCTGAAATATCTCGTAACCGGGGCCTACGGCTCCCAGCAACGTGTTTCGCTCATCATCAACATCGAATGGTTTTCCTTTTTGCAGCACGTTCTTACTTCCCTCGTGCGTGCCCCAATGTCCCATTAGTTCACAAAAAAGCCGCCCTGACATATAGAAACGGGCGCGTACATCAAGCGCAAATCCATGGGAAGAATAAGCGTCCGACATCCATTCATAGCCAAATCCTATACTGTAAAGTGCTGACCCGTCTTTGAGATTACTTTCCTGAGCCGATACATTATGACATAAGCATGGCGAGAAGAGTATTGCAACAAGCAGGAAGAAATACCCGAAAGTCATTTACCTACAGGATTATATTGTTCGGTGATAGCGGTAAAATCAAATGCGTCAATCTCCTTCTTCGCTATCTTCTCACATAATACAGGATCATCAGCAAGGTATGCCTGCCACTGTTTGCGCATATACGACCGGCTGGAGATGCTTCTTCCGATAAGTATCGGACAATCATCGCTCTGACGCTGAATACAATATTGTATTCCCTCGTCTCTACTGTAAGTGATAATTAAAGCTCCATCTTTAGCGAGGCTGTAAGTGTGTCCGTACGCAGTTATGAGAAGATGGTCGCCTACACTGTTCAATATCTGCCAATTCTTGAATGTGCGAAATTTCTGTTCGCCCTTCTTTGTATATGGCATCTTGAATTCTGCATATACTAATGTCTGCCGTTTTTCCGGATGATTCTTACGCGCCAGCGTCATGTATTTGATTTCCTCACTCTTGACTTTTTTTCGTCCTTCTTCTGTCTTGATACTGATGGTTTTGGCTCCGGAAGGCAGGTTAGAAGAACGTTGGCCGCCTATTTGTCCGGCAATCAGTTGATTGTCTTTCGTAGTAATTTCCGTTTCATAATAAGTTGTACCACTGATTACTAATTCTACAACTTGGCAAGAGTTGAACGTCCATACACAGAATGCCGCCATAGCAATCAGTAGAAAGCGGGTGATTCTTAAAGGTTTCATACGAGTCTATATTTAAATGATGAATGCAAAATTAAGGCATAGCAGACAAATGATTCTCAACATAGGTTGAGAACTGCAAGCATAACATAAAATTCAGAAAAAGGAAAAAATATATTAGCTGAAGATAGGAGCGGAGAATTTTATTCCAATGTATTATTGGTGAATGTCAGTTCTTTCCGGATACGGCTCAGATGTGTAGGCGTTATTTGCAGATAAGAGGCCATTTCTTTGAGAGTAATGTTTTGCAATATATCCGGACATCGCTTCAGCAGAGCAAGATAACGCGCTTTGGGCGACGAGCTATACAAATCCAAGTACTGCATATAAGCTTGACGAAACAAGCCTTCTGTCAGAGCCCGACGCAGTGCCGGCGAATGCTCAAGCTGGCGTTTCAGTACGCTGGCGGGGCATTGTATCACCTCCGCATCTGTCGCTGCAATGATATTGGTCTTAACAGATTCCTTATTTACGGTACTTAGAAAATCACCCACCAGGCCATTGCTGAATACAAACCCTGTAATATGTTCGTGGCCTTCAGTGTCCGTTATCGTATATTTGAAATATCCCTTCCTGATAATCCCAAAATACTTGATGACATCTCCCTGCCAAACAAAGACCTCTCCTTTCCGGTAATGCTTTACCATTCCGTTTTGCAGACAGATTCCATGCCAGAAAGTCATATCCAAATTGTCTATATATGAATTGAAGTTTGCCATATTCCGATTTAACCAACGAGTATACATTGCAAATATAACGAAGTTCGATGAATAATCTGCCATAGTTGCAGAAATTTATCCCTCAATCATATTCTATTACAATCCTCTTCGATATACTCTACTCCAATCACTGCAACCAAACCTCCTTCGGAAAACATACGTAAAAAGAATTCCCCATAATGCCGAACAAATTTCAAACAGGAAGCCCCTGTCACTTCACATTTCCTTCATTACGTTCAAACAAAAAGCATCGTCCCGTTGTTATAGTATAAGGACGTGAACTAATGACATATAGGGAACAGGAACAAAAAGAATACCTATTTATAGTGATTTCCCACTCCCCGTCAAGTCCGTACTTTTGCAAAAATCTTATTCAAAAACAATAGAAACGATGAAAATTGAAAAAATTGTAGCTCGAGAAATTCTCGACTCAAGAGGTAACCCCACAGTAGAAGTTGACGTAGTATTGGAATCAGGCATTATGGGACGCGCGTCAGTGCCGTCGGGTGCTTCCACAGGTGAACACGAAGCATTGGAGCTTCGCGATGGTGACAAGCAACGCTATGGTGGAAAAGGTGTACAAAAAGCGGTTGACAATGTAAATAAAGTCATTGCTCCGAAATTGGTCGGAATGTCTTCACTCAACCAGAGAGGAATCGACTACGCTATGTTGGCATTGGATGGCACCAAGACCAAATCCAACTTGGGTGCTAACGCTATCCTTGGTGTTTCTCTTGCCGTAGCCAAAGCTGCCGCCAACTATTTAGACCTTCCTTTATACCGCTATATCGGTGGAACAAATACGTATGTAATGCCTGTACCAATGATGAATATCATCAATGGTGGTTCACATAGTGACGCTCCTATCGCATTCCAGGAATTTATGATTCGCCCGGTAGGTGCTCCCTCTTTCAGAGAAGGTTTGCGCATGGGTGCTGAAGTATTCCATGCATTGAAGAAAGTATTGAAAGACCGCGGACTTAGCACCGCCGTAGGTGACGAAGGCGGTTTTGCTCCTAACCTGGAAGGTACGGAAGACGCTTTGAATTCTATTCTCGCCGCTATCAAAGCAGCAGGATACGAACCGGGCAAAGACGTAATGATCGGTATGGACTGCGCTTCTTCGGAATTCTACCATGACGGTATTTACGACTATACCAAGTTTGAAGGCGAAAAAGGCAAGAAACGTACCGCCGAGGAACAAATCGACTATTTGGAAGAGTTAATCAACAAATATCCTATTGACTCTATCGAAGACGGTATGAGTGAAAATGACTGGGACGGCTGGAAGAAACTCACTGAACGTATCGGTGACCGCTGCCAGTTGGTAGGTGACGACCTGTTCGTGACAAACGTCGATTTCCTTGCAATGGGTATCGAAAAAGGTTGCGCCAACTCTATCCTTATTAAAGTAAACCAAATCGGTTCTTTGACTGAGACATTGAACGCTATCGAAATGGCTCACCGCCACGGCTATACTACCGTCACTTCTCACCGTTCCGGTGAAACGGAAGACGCTACTATCGCCGACATCGCAGTAGCTACCAACAGCGGACAAATCAAGACTGGTTCTTTGAGCCGTTCTGACCGTATGGCCAAGTATAATCAGTTACTTCGCATTGAAGAAGAGCTTGGTGATTTGGCTGTGTATGGATATAAGAGAATTAAGTAAATAGATTCCTTTTATAAAAATGAGAGAGGGTGGATTCAATTGTAATCCATCCTCTCTTTTTTGCATAATTATTTCTCTACTTATTTGATAGATTAAAAAAAATAATAACTACATTTGTAACGTCTAACTTATTAACAACGGCAGGGGGGAACCTGCCTATTTTTTACGGCGGGCATTTATGCTCGTACGTAAGTTCCTATATGGCGGTTTCGCACCCCCATAGGGAGTGTTAATGCACCTCTAAACCTGCCGTTGTGTATGTTAGACAATGGGACAGGCGAAACCGCTTTCTTTTTTAGCTCTTCCACCCTCCCATCAATCTATTATTCATCTTTTAAATTTTAAGATTATGGAAAACAGTCAAACAAAAAACGTTCAGGAAGAGGTATCAGGAATCATGAACCAGTACATCTTATCCCAATTCCGCTCTGAAAAAGAAATGAAAACGTATTATTTACAAATGTCTACAATGATACGTTCAACAGACAACCACCCCTCTATTGATAAGGAGTACACCATATTAAAGAAGCTATGCAGCAAACTTAAACAATATTACAGCTTTATCCAAACGCTAGGCGACCACGAATGGGAGAAAGGAATAGCGAACATCCAAAAAGCATTAGGCATTTATCTGATGCAAAACGACATAGACAGCAAAGTACGCAAACAGACCAACCAGGAAATTGCCTCTCAACTACAATTCATTGTTTTTCTATCCGGCAATAGCAACATTATCAAGCAAATTCAAGGAATATTGCATCAGCATCTCTCCAATGTGACGCATTTGCTTCGCTCCTATCCGGCACATTCTAAGTCAGAAGAATAGTGGAACTTGAATACGTAAATGAAATAAGAAAGAAAACAATCACTTATAAAGAGGATGCATTGCCGTCCTCTTTACAATACCTTTTTAAAATCATCCACTAATCTTCAACTAAATTACTGATAACCATTATTTTTCATATTCCTCAATTTAGTAACGATTTACATACTTCCGAAATACGTAGTTCCGAACTGGTCATTTCGGAACTGTACATTTCGCTAATGTATATTTCGCTAATATACAAATATAAAAAAAGAAAAGCATTCAGGCAAATACCTGAATGCTTTTTCCTTCGTGAACTGGCTGTATATCCAATTTTTGAGCCTCTTGTCGGATTCGAACCAACGACCCCGAGATTACAAATCACGTGCTCTGGCCAACTGAGCTAAAGAGGCGGGTGGGTAAGCTTACTATATCGCGCCGCTACAACCAACTACCTTTGCTGCGATCAAGCCCTGGAGGATTCGAAGGGAGCTGGCCGTATAGGACTTACCCGTTTTGCGGTTGCAAAGGTAGGCATTTTTATGAATCCTGCAATAGATATGGATAACTTTTTTCACACAAAAAGACTAACAGACTACATTTCAAGCAATTAAAAGTACAAAAAAAATCCCGGGTAGCAACTTTTATTGCTTTATTAACTTTAACAACCATATTTCCCCTACCAACCGATATTATTCGTACCTTTGTGCGCAATTTATAAATGAAGATGACAGAAAACAGAAGCTATTTACAGAAATATGCCATGCACTTTGGCACGTATATGGGAGCCTATTGGATATTGAAATTCATACTATTCCCACTAGGGTTTCGTATCCCTTTCTTTTCTTTCTTATTTATAATCCTGACATTGGCCGTACCGTTCATCGGCTACCACTATACGAAGATGTATCGGGATAAGATATGCGGAGGAAGCATCCAGTTTTCGCATGCTGTCCTTTTTACTATATTTATGTATATGTTTGCCTCCTTGCTGGTAGCTGTAGCCCATTACATCTATTTCCAGTTTATCGACCACGGCTTTATCATCAATTCTTATACACAACTATGGGACGAACTGATGGCAAACACCCCCGCCCTGATTGAAAGCAAAGAGATTATAAAAGAGACGATAGACAGTGTCCGTTCACTCAATTCCATAAATATCACCATGCAACTATTATCATGGGATGTATTCTGGGGAAGCCTCCTTGCCATCCCTACCGCATTAATGGTGATGAAAAGAGCAAAACCTGAGAACAACGAACCTTCGCAATCGTAATTTGTAATTCGTAATTTAGTAATAAAAAGATGGATATATCAGTTGTAGTCCCATTATTCAATGAAGAAGAGTCACTACCCGAACTCTACGCTTGGATAGAACGGGTAATGCAAGCCAACGGATTCTCATTCGAAGTGATTTTCGTTAACGACGGAAGCACCGACCACTCATGGGAAGTGATAGAAAAGCTCAAGACGCAATCAGAACACGTAAAAGGTATCAAATTCCGCCGCAACTATGGCAAATCTCCCGCACTCTACTGCGGATTCGCCGAAGCCCAGGGTGACGTGGTTATCACGATGGATGCAGACCTGCAAGATAGCCCGGACGAAATTCCCGAACTCTACCGGATGATAACCGAAGATGGTTACGACCTCGTATCCGGTTGGAAGCAAAAAAGATATGATCCATTATCGAAAACACTGCCAACCAAGTTATTCAACGCCACTGCACGCAAAGTCTCGGGTATCAAAAACCTGCACGATTTTAACTGCGGACTGAAAGCATATCGCAAAGATGTAGTAAAACACATCGAAGTGTACGGTGAAATGCACCGCTATATCCCCTACTTGGCAAAGAACGCCGGATTCAAAAAAATCGGTGAAAAGGTGGTACATCACCAGGCACGCAAGTACGGCACTACCAAATTCGGGCTCAACCGCTTTGTCAACGGCTATCTGGACTTGCTCTCCCTTTGGTTCCTTTCCAAATTCGGAATCAAGCCGATGCATTTCTTCGGATTGCTGGGTTCTTTGATGTTTCTCGTCGGAATGATTTCTGTCATCATCGTAGGCGCCAGCAAACTATATGCCATGTCCAACGGTCTGCCCTACCGATTGGTGACCGACTCTCCCTATTTTTATTTGTCACTCACGGCAATGATTATAGGTACACAATTATTCCTTGCCGGATTCCTTGGCGAACTAATCTCGCGTAATGCGCCGGAACGGAATAACTATCAGATAGAAAAGAAAATTTGATTCACATTCAATAATTGACTATGAAGAATTTAGTTCGTATCTTTCTCCTATTGATAATCGTCGGTGCCGCTGTGAGCATCCATAGTTCATGCTCGGACGAGAACGATTGTTCGTTGGCGGGACGCCCGATGATGTATTGCACATTCAAGACCATAGACAAGAGCCTTGACCCGACCAAGGTGTTAAACGACACACTTGACTCACTGACAATCAAAGCATTGGGGACGGACTCAATCATTCTCAACAACGAGAAAAAAGTGCATAAGATAATGCTGCCGTTACGTTATACCAGCGATTCTACCGTGTTTATTCTCCAATACAATCCGGTAGACAATCCTGACGATGTAGATACCCTATATATCGTACAGCAGAACACGCCCTATTTCCAGTCAATGGAATGCGGATATATGATGAAACAAAATATCATCAGCACCAAGTTCGGAAACAGAGCCAATAGTTCAGAGAAAATAGACTCTATCTATTTTAGAAATAAAGAAGCCAATAGTAATGAAATTGAGAATCTACAGATATTCTTTAAATATCGTGACCGCACACCGATTACGACTGACTAGCCTGCTTCTGCTCTTTTGTATCGGATTCCCGTTGTTAGCGCAGCAACAACGCCCGACCCATACACCCAAAAGAGATCAGAAAAAGAATAAGGTTGCCGAAGTAGATACCATTCCTTTTTACAATGGTACATACATTGGCGTGGACTTATACGGCCCGGGAAGCAAACTTCTTGGTAGCGACTTCATGAGTTCCGAAATCAGCGTGGCAGTCAACCTCAAAAACAAATTCATCCCTACCATAGAATTCGGTATGGGTGGAACAGACACCTGGAGCGAAACGGGTATCCACTATAAGAGCAAAGCCGCCCCGTTCTTCCGGATCGGTGTGGACTACAACACCATGGCAAAGAAGAAAGAAAAGAACAGCTACCTGTATGCAGGCCTTCGTTACGCATTCAGTTCCTTCAAATACGATGTATCCACCATGCCGGCAGGTGACCCGATTTGGGGAGACGTCATAGGCAATCCGAGTCTGGAAGATGATTACTGGGGCGGAAGCGTCCCTTTCAGCCACTTGGGAATGAAAGGCTCGGTACAATGGCTGGAAATCGTCTTAGGCGTTAAAGTACGTATTTACAAGAACTTTAATATGGGTTGGTCGATACGCATGAAGTACAAGACAAGCGCTTCTACCGGAGAGTACGGCGACCCGTGGTATGTGCCCGGCTACGGAAAATTTAAATCGAACAATATGGGAATCACCTATTCCCTCATTTACAAACTGCCTCTTTAGAATATAATGACAGGACTAGAGATTTGGTTGCTTGCCATAGGTTTGGCGATGGATTGTTTCGCTGTTTCGATTGCAAGCGGCATTATTTTGAAACGCACCCGATGGAAACCTATGCTGGTCATGGCTTTTGCCTTCGGACTCTTTCAGGCTATCATGCCTTTTATCGGATGGATGTTTGCCAAAAGTTTCAGCCATCTTATAGAAAGCGTAGACCATTGGATTGCTTTCGCGATTCTTGCTTTCCTCGGTGGCCGGATGATTTGGGAGTCTTTCAAGGAAGAAGAGTGCTGTCAATTATTCAATCCGACAAGCCTGAAAGTGGTATTCACTATGGCAATAGCAACAAGTATCGACGCATTGGCAGTCGGCATTTCATTCGCCTTTTTAGGAGTTCAGGACTACAGCGAAATCCTCTCCCCAATCCTTATCATAGGCTTCGTCTCATTCGTCATGTCAATGATTGGGCTTATCTTCGGCATTCAATGCGGTTGCGGACTTGCCCGGAAGTTGAAAGCGGAATTATGGGGCGGCATTATTCTGGTCATCATCGGAACAAAAATATTAATCGAGCATCTGTTTTTCCAATAAAAAGAGTTTTCTCATCAAATCAAAGAGCATATGAAAACAAAGAAGAGTTTCCTTTGGCTGGCTTTCCTGATTCTGGCAACTATCTGGATATTAGCCAGACGCAATCAGCAGTCCAACTACAATAGCATCAAAGGTCTGGTATTCGGAACCGTATATAAAATCACCTATCAGCACGAGGGCGACTTAAAGCCGGAAATCGAAGCGGAACTGCAACGCTTTGACAATTCTCTATCGCCATTTAACGACAGTTCTGTCATTAGCCGTGTAAACCGCAACGAAGAATTGGTTACCGACAGCTTCTTTCAAAATTGCTTCAACCGTTCGATGGAAATATCACGCGAAACAAAAGGAGCTTTCGACATCACGGTAGCCCCTCTTGCCAATGCTTGGGGATTTGGTTTCAAGAAAGGAGCTTTCCCGGATTCATTAATGATAGACAGTTTGCTACAAATCACCGGATATGAAAAGGTGAAATTGGAGAACGGTGAAGTTATCAAGCAAGATCCGCGTATCATGTTGAGTTGTAGTGCAGTAGCCAAAGGGTATTCGGTAGACGTAGTAGCACGTCTGCTCGACCGGAAAGGTATAAAAAACTATATGGTAGACATTGGCGGTGAGGTAGTAGTAAAAGGCAAAAACCCTTCCAATAACTTATGGCGCATTGGAATCAACAAACCCGTCGACGACTCACTGGCCGTAAACCAAGACCTACAAACAATACTCGAAATTTCAGACTTAGGCTTGGCAACTTCCGGCAACTATCGCAACTATTACTATAAAGATGGCAAGAAATATGCCCATACCATCGACCCGAGAACGGGCTATCCGGTACAGCACAGCATCTTGTCCTCTACCGTAATCGCCAAAGACTGCATGACCGCCGATGCCCTGGCTACCGCCTTCATGGTGATGGGACTGGAAAAAGCGGAAACTTTCTGCAAGGCGAACCCGGAAATTGACGCTTACTTTATCTATAGCGGAGAAAACGGAGAGTTCAAGACTTACTACACGGAAGGAATGAAAAAGTACATAGCGAAATAAAGTCCGCTTCTTCTCTTTCATTCTCTTCACATGAGGATAACTCTCAAGTTATCAACTATTTCGTGTGATAACCCGAATAAAAAGCCTTTTTCACATCCTTCACGACCTGCATCATCGCGGAAACGCTTACCATCGCAGAAACACGACTTATCGCGAAGGATGTGCCGCATCTCTCGACACCCCATAATAACCGGGAGCAGGCACATACATCGGTTGAGTGCGCAAGCCGATATTCACCAGCTTTCCTTCTCCACGCAGGCGAACTAAATGCGTTTTTGCCGTCGTACGAGCCAAGCCGCATATCTCTTGAAAATCACGACGGGTCATCATCTGATGTCCGGCAAAATATTCTTTCAACAGCATATCAATCTCCACCTCTGAAACCTTCTCCGAATGGCGGACGTACTTGGACTGACTGGCACGGACGCCAACAAAATGCCCTCTCAGATTACTGTCAGGACGGAAGCGGACGGTTTTGAAAGTCACTTTATTCGTTTTATGCGGAGTGCTGCGGGTCACTTTCCCCGTAGCCGCCAAAGTGGGATAAAAATAACCGATTCCCTCAATATGCACTTCTTTTCCCTCACGCAACGACTCGCCGAGAATCTTCGACAGGTTGTCAAGCACATTCTTTACATCACCCACAGTCAACGAACTGTAATCATGAATCTTGTAACAAAGTGTTTCCGTATCCACCTTACCATTCATAAAGATGCGCGGATGCAACGCTGCCTCTTCTTCTTCCGAAGATGCATTAGGATTTTCATACCAATCAAATACAATAGCCATTACTTCTTATTAATAAAAATGTTTAACTTCATCATGAGACGACTGTAATCGGCTACTTGGACAACTGGAATCGGCTGTTCAGTCAACTATAGTCAGCTAACTAGACAACTCCAGTCGGCTTTCCTCAAACAAGCACTAAAGATACGACAAAGTAACGACATATCAGCATAAGAAAGCATGTTTTTCGTTTCAGAAGAAAATAAACATTTTCTTTGTTAAATACTTGCAAACCCCATATTTCATGTTATACCTTAGCAGCATCAACCGGTCGAAAAAGCAACATTTATTCATTTAACAAAAAAGAAAAATATGAAGACATTAGAATATAACTCAAAACGCCTGGCAAAAAGGATACGGGTATTGATGAAAGAATCGCCAAACGTCATCGTTTCAACGAGCGGCCAAAAAGACGAACCGCAAATGCAAGAAACACATGAACAAGATAAACATGAACAGGAAGCACATAGGCATGAAACACATAAGCAACCCGTTCTCCTGACGCAACAAGTGATTGACTTTTTGAAAGTACAATATGACTTCCGCTACAACTTGCTCACCGAAGAAACCGAATTCCGTCCATTTGGTCAACGGAATATCCCTTTCTGTCGTATAGACAAACGGGAACTGAACACCTTCTGCCTGGAAGCCCATAAAGAAGGAATCAACTGCTGGGACAAAGACCTTCAAAGATATATCTACTCCACCCAAGTGGAAAGTTACCACCCATTCCGGCTCTATATGAATGAGCTACCGACGTGGGACGGAACGGATCGGTTGAAACCCTTAGCGAAGCGGGTATCCAACGCTCCAATATGGATTAAAAGTTTCCACACTTGGATGCTCGGTCTTGCCGCCCAATGGTTGGGAATAAATCAGACACAGGCAAACAGCGTAGCCCCGATACTTATCAGCGAAGAACAGGGACGTCATAAGTCCACCTTCTGCCGTATGCTGATGCCGCCGCAACTAGCCCGTTATTACTCGGATAATCTGAAACTAACCGCGCAGGGTAACCCCGAACGTCTCCTTGCCGAGATGGGATTACTAAATATGGACGAATTTGACAAATACGGAGCGCAAAAGATGCCGTTACTGAAAAATCTGATGCAAATGTCCAGCCTCAACATCTGCAAAGCCTATCAGAAAAATTTCCGGTCGCTCCCACGTATCGCTTCTTTCATCGGAACAAGTAACCGTACCGACCTGCTCCGTGACCCGACGGGTAGCCGCAGATTCATCTGTATTGAAGCGGAGCATGATATAGACTGCACCGGAATAGAGCATTCACAAATCTATGCCCAACTGAAAGAGGAACTACTTGCAGGAGCCCGCCACTGGTTCAGCAAAGAGGAAGAACATGCCTTGCAACGTCATAACAGCGCCTATTATCATGTCAACCCCATAGAAGATATTGTGCGCAACACATACGTGCCTGCCGCGATGGATGAACCGGATTGCCTGTCGCTCTCCGCTGCTATTATCCATCAGGAATTGAAAAAGAAGTTTCCGGCCGTACTTCGCAACTGCACTCCTATCCAATTGGCACAAATCCTGACCGCAGCAGGTATCAGCCGACAGCATACAAGGTTGGGAAATGTGTATCTAGTGAAGAGGGTGAAGGATGGTGAAGAGTGAAAATAATGCCGTTCATTCACAGGAAGTAGTTGTGAATGAACGGATAAGCTTTATGTGAAGAAAGTGGAGAATGAACTATCTAACCTAAGCGGGCATTAATAAATGCTATTTGAATACCTGTAAAATATAACTCTTTTCATTTATTTCATAAACACAAAATACACCGCCGCAATCAAACAAACGAAAGCCGCCAAATGATTCCAATGCAACGTTTCACCTTTGAAAAACACAGTTGTAAACACTGTAAAGATGACAAGAGTTATCACTTCCTGAATCACTTTCAACTGCATCAACGAAAACGGGCCGCCGTTACCGATAAATCCGATACGGTTCGCCGGTATTTGACATGAGTATTCACTTAACTAAATAGACTTGCCCAAGTGAAATTTTATACCTATATTTACTTCATAATCAACATATTACATTATGATAAAAATTATAGGATACGCACGAGTTTCTACTACAAAACAAGACTTATCTCGACAAAAGCTAAAGATTAAGGAGTTCTGTGAGAACAACAATTATGAGTTAATTGAAATTATTGAGGACTTTGGAATATCTGGTGTGGTTGCAGACAGAAAAGGTTATATCGAATTACAAAGTAAAACCTACAAAGATGCAGACATGATAGTAATCTCTGAGTTATCACGTTTGAGCAGGCAAGAAGATGTAACAGAGACAGTTTACAACATTCAACAGATTATTAATAAAGGATTATCTGTAATACTCTTAGATAGTCCCAGTAAAATTTATGAAGCTAATAAACTTTTAGACATTACAGAAATACTTATCCTCACTATCAAAGCATGGGCAGCAGCACAAGAAAGATTGGATATTAAAAAGAAGAACCAAGATGGGAAGCAAGCTCTCTTCCAAGCTTATCCTTATGCAGTTGTAGACCAAAAAATACCTTATGGATATAAAGCAGTTCCTAACCCCAATGGGAAACGTCCTAAATATATTTTAGAAGAAGTACCAGAAGAAGTAGAGAATATAAAAAGACTCTTCGCTTTAGTAAACTCTGGTAAGACACTGGGAGCAGTAGCCAGATATTTCAATGAAAGGAATATTACTTTTAGAGGATATTACAGCACTGTTGCCATTCTAAGCAACTATATCCATAGTGATATTTATAGAGGAATCAGAAGAAGAACACAGAGATTAGGTAGAGAAGAACCTTATACCATCGAGGTTAGAATAAAACCTATTATCAGTGAAGAGGATTTTATGAAAGCACAAGAACTGATTAAAAACAACTATAAAAATACTCCAACTGGAAAAGTCAATCATAATCCATTAAAAGGAATCATCAGATGTAGATGTGGGAGAGCCATGACTGTAAAAGACAAAAAGCCAGCAGCAGGAATTTCAAAACTAACATATAGATGTAGCTGTGTTGATAGGAAATCTCATCCAGACTTCTGTAAATATAATATTGATGAAGTTTCTTACGACCTTACGAATGAAATATTATATAGTCTTTTCAAATCTATGCACACAGCAGAATATATCAACTTCTTTAGGAACCAAACAGACAATAGAGTTACAGAGCTACAAGAGGAAATAGCTGGAATTGAGAAACGTTTATCTACCCTATATCTTGATAAAGAGAACTTATCTAATGAAAGTCAAGAAAATGCCAACAAGTTTCTACTAACCACCAATCCTACCCTTTTAAACATTATCCAAGAGAAACAGAACCAGTTAGATGAGAAGATAAAATCTATTAATAAAGAAATTATAAGATATAAAAAATCACAAAGTAAAAAGATAGCAGACATCGAAAGGATTAAAGATAATAATGGTAAAGAGAAGCTTCAAAACCTCAGCATCGAAGAACAAGGAGAACTATATCATAAATATTTGGAGAGAGTGAATTATATTCCTGTCACTACTATGCAGGGATATTATATTGTACAGTTCCTTAATGGAATTAAATTCTATATAGCTATCACGAAAGTCAGAAGCATTGCAATGGCTTCTCTCCTATTAGACAACTGGACGATTGATGAAAAAGGAATTATAACAGCGAACTATGATACTTTAAAGTCCAGTGATATGAAGAACTTTAGCATAGAAATGATTAGGAAAACAAAGACTATGACTTTACAAGAATATCTTAAATCAGACCTTGCAAAAGAAAGAGCCTTGCATCTTGACCTTAGTTATAGAGAAAGATATTTAGAAGAACTACATAAAGCAGGGTTGGATGGTAGGCTCAGACCATTAAAAAAGGAATAACTTCATCCTTTTTAATTATCTTTGCTTCCAAACCATATAAGCAAAGATATGAGACCAATTGAAAGACTTGAAGAAACTTATTTCCCTAAAGGCATAGAGTTACTTGAATACATGGAGGAGGTAGCAGTACTTTATGTACCAGATTATGATATAGACCATGAAACAGGAGAACAATATATTTATGGTACAACCGCCTTGCCCTTATTCATAAGAAGATACAATCAGAATAAACTATATGGTAACTTCACATACGAAGATTATATAGCCAATGAGGACATACAAAATACGCTGAAAGGCTTGGGTGTTGATATAGATAAGTTTTGGTTTCTGCTTCTATTCATCTTTGACTATACTTGTGGAACGTGCTTAGATGGAATGAAAGCAACAGGCATTGGAATAGAACAGCTTACCAAATTTGCCAAAGCCATAGCTGACAACCATAAGGAGATTAATCAATTTGGAGTAAGTTTTAAGAAGCCTATTACAGTCTCTGTAAAGGTTGAAGGCAAGCATCAGATAGTAATTGACAATGCCAATGCCATAGGCTACTTGGCTACTACCATCATCAATAACCTAAAGGAGATAGAGGAACATCCTTGGATGCAGAGCCAACAAGTCAGCATGGACACCCATGCAGAAGAAAAGGAATCCGTTCAGATATGGCTGTTCTATAAGATGTTCAATGACTTCTTCAATTTATCCCCATACAATAAGCAGTTTAATGTCAGACAAAAGAAAGGAGGCACCATATCACTCAGTAAGACATTGCTCATATCAAGGCTTATCTACTTCACCAAGCTATCTAAACATAGTAAATTCTCAGATGATGAAGATGTCCTAAAAGGCTACATCAAGCAATATAAAGACAAGAGAATTAATACTGTGAATAGCATATACTTCTAATAACACACTGATAACCAATCAAGTCCTGCTCCGTACCATTAAGAGGGTACATAAAAGCAGGACTTTTTTTCTCTCTTTTAATCCTACCATTATATCCCATCTTTGCATCGTCAAAACGATAGCGGACGAGCTACCAATTTAGAGGGGAAATAAAACCACTCATTAATTTCTCTCTTTTAATCAGCCCAGAAGCCAGTAGCTTTGCAATATCAAAATTAACAAAAGCTGGAGCGCACCAGTCTAAAAACTGCAAAGAAGATATGATGACTATTTATTTTTATGGCAGCAATCGTGAAATCGTAGCAGAGAATGTAAAGAAGTGCTATTCAATGATTGAGAAATATGGCTTTAATGCTGCAATGGGTAAGATTAAGTTAGTTGGCAGCGAGGATTTAACAGGAGAGAAATTATTAAAGGTTTCCATTGTTCCTAAGTCCAATGCCAAACCTCTTTCAATAGACAACTGGATGCTGAATACAGAAGAGGTTACAGATGCCACTGAAAGAGCAGCAGCTAAAGCCCCAGTGGATGGACAACACAGGATGATAGCCATGTTCATACTGGAGGTAGAAGGCTATATTGATTTTAATGAAGAAGAAATGACTGAAACCATTAAGAAACCAGAGAATATGAGTTTGGCATTATTTACAGCCTCTATCAATAACGGCAGACCTTGGAATTACAAAGACTTTAGCAAATCAAAGTTCCAAACAGGAGACGAGAGAATTGATTATATTGAAGCACAAATTCAAGAAACAGGATTGAAGTCTGACGTAATCTATAGCTTTTATACATTAGGGCAACCAGAGGTTAAAGCTAATGTCGCCAAAGACCTTAAATTGGGCATAAATAGACTACCCAAATCTTTAAAGTTAAATGCAACCACCCAAGAGTTAGGCGATAAAGTTCTAAAGGCTTTTAAAAGCAGTAAAATCTCTGAATCTACATACGATAATGGAAGATTAGCAAAAGGATTTAAGCTGTTCTACAATGAATACAAACCAGAGATTAGCCAACTCCAGCAGTTAATCGCCATGATTAGCAAAGATGTGTGGTTTGGTAGTCAGAAGCCAGACGGTAGTGCAGAAGCCAAACAATATTACAAGAATTTTGAAAAATGGTTCCAATATATGAATGAGAGTAACAACAAGTCTGTAGAAACTGCATAACCAACTAACAATAAAGCCCATGTGACAGGTGGGCTTTATTCTTAACCAACTAAATAATAAAACAATGAACCCATATATCATACAATCCAGTTTATATTTAAGCACTATCTACGAAGCAATAATTGCTAAGCAAGAAATACTAAGAGCTAAAATGCAGCAATACAATGATGTCAAGCTCTACTTGTTCAGTTTCATTCTCCCAGAATATAGTTCTAATGAATATATTGCAAATAGCCTCAAACTTTATAATGAAAATGAACTGTTCCCCATTATTATAACTTCCATTACATATAAGGAAGTTAATAATCCAAGAATAGCTTTCAAGAATGAGAATGGAATTATACACTTAGTCCTATGTTTTGAACATAACAAGGAGGATTGACAAGGAGCAGGGAAATGTGAGAGGTTTCCCTGCCTACTTAATACTTCTGAATTGTGGTCTTATCATTAGTTCCCCACTTGTGGAATTACTACTTTTACAGTAGCACAGACAGATAATCCCACCACACAGATTGACGGACTACAAACTATTCAGAATACCAAAATGGAAGAATTTACCTATGAGCAGATAAGGGCTAAGGCTCTTAAACAGGGAATAAAAGATAATAAGGTTCATATTGGATTATGGGCTAATTTTAATAACTATCTAAAGACAAGGAGAAAGAAGAATGGAAAGGTTACTACCTATTATATCCCATTGCAAAAATTGGCTTATTGACAAGATAAAAATTGAAGCAGAGAGATTCATATTGTTAAATCTTTGGGGTGTGCTTATTCACTTTTTACTGCGTGTCTAAACACCCCCTCTCTACACTCCTACGCTACATTCCAATAAGACCCATGCAATGTCCTTACGGACACCGCAAAGGTAATCTGTAAGCTGGGAGTGACTAAAATCAATGATATGTGGATTTATAACAATCATTTCTATAACAAGCTGAGCGAACTTAGAAAATCCAACAGGTTAAGTTCCTCTAAAGTGAGATTCTTATTAAAGACCAACCAAATCATTTTAATTAAACATATTGAGCGATTGCCTTATGAGTTACGAGAAATTACCATTCAAGGAATATACAGTAATGAGCAACAATCTGATTCAGAAGTTAGGTTGTGCTGATGTTTACAGGACATATGTGTTACTATTGACAGCAGACAAATATACATTGACCACTGACACTACAATAGACCAACTTGCATCATTCGTTGGTGATAAACCTGCCAACTATAAAGGTGGTAAGAGTTCCAAATCATTCAATGACAAGTTAAGAGCCACAGGAGAAGTCAGCATACAGGATAAGGACAGTGGTAAGAAAGATAGGACTTGGACTGATTATATATTCTTTCCTGTCAGCTTTGGACATTACAGAAGAATTAACAGGGAGTTTTACGATTCATACAACAATACTCTGGATTTAAAGCTCAGAGGATTTATACTTAAACTGTTCAGTGCAGCAGAGCCATACAGTCATACTATTACCTTATCTGTAAGAATACTGAAAGAACTAATCCACATGGGACATGGCACTATCTCCAGCTACATAGACCAACTAAGGGAGATGGACTTATTGGATGAAGTTGGAGATTCAATCATTTTAAAGGCTAAAGGTTTGCTTATAGACCTACCCAAAGATAAATATGTGGAGGAAGTGAAAGCAGACTTTGAACACATGATAGCATTTAATGAGAGCAGAGGAAACCCCATTTCAAGGGAGTGCATGATTTACAAGAAGTACAAGGAGAATAATTTTGAGGAAGTAAAGGATATGCACGCTCTTATGAAATCATTATCAAGTGGGTTGGTAGGCAGAAAGCAGGAGGTAAAAGACAAGGAAGAACTGCCAGATTTAACCTTATAAAGATATGGCAATAAAAGCTCCAGACTACTAAAAAGATTTAAAGTTCTTTCTTTTAAAGGCATATTAGTTATATATTTGCAATATAACCTTATACATCAATTCAATGGCACAAATTTATCCTGACTTCTATACAATCCAGCATCTCCGCCAACCAGCAACAGAAGGAGAACTAATCCTATTAGACTTTTTACAAAAGAATCTAAATATGGAGTTCGAGATATATTACCATCCTTTCATAAATGGTGACAGACCCAATATTGTTATTCTTAAAAAGGGATGTGGAGCTATAATCATATCTGTAAATGATTGGGATTTAACTGACTATGCTATTAATGATGATTTGGATTGGTGGAATAATTCAACTTCAACAAAGGTTCAATCACCTTTCTCTCAAATAAATTACTATAAAGAGAATCTTGTCTCATTACACATAAGTACTTTCTTAGAGAAGAAAATGAATAAGTGGTACTATTCAAATATTATATATACACTTGTTTACTTCCATAAGATGTCCCAAGATAATATTGAGAAGTTTATACATGAGAATATATCCAAGGAAGATAATAAGACCAAATTTTTAAAAGACATAAAATATATACAATATTGGGGATATGATTCTCTTACACTGCAAAACTTAGAAGAATATTTCAGCAAGATAAGAATAGAACAACCTTCTTTCTTATTTGATGAAGATATTTACAATAATTTCAAACGCTACCTCAAGCCACCTTTTCATCAATTAGAAGAAGGGATTGATATTAAGTACACTAAAGCACAAGCAGAACTTATTAGAAGTGAAAGCAGACCCAGACGTAAAATAAAAGGGATTGCAGGAAGTGGTAAAACTCTTGTCCTTGCAAAGAGAGCTGTCAATGCATATCTAAGAACTAATAGTGAAATATTAATTCTAACATTTAATCTATCCCTTAAGAATTACATTCGCGACAAAATCAATGATGTAAGAGAGAGTTATCCTTGGGAGAAATTCTATATCACCAACTATCATCAGTTTATTAAATCAGAAGCAAACAACTATAACCTACCCATAAAAGGATTAAAATCTTATACGGATATTAATTTCTTTGAGCCTGTAAAGAATCACATTAAGAAGTACAAGGCTATATTCATAGATGAGGTACAAGACTACCAAACTGAATGGCTGGAAATAATTACCAAATATTTCTTATACGAGGATAGTGAATTTGTTGTGTTTGGAGATGAGAAACAAAATATTTACAGAAGACCGTTAGATGAGAACAAAGAACCAATAATTAAAACAATCGCAGGAAACTGGAACAAGTCTCTCAACGCTTCCAAAAGATTCACAAGTGAAATAGGGAAGTTAGCGATGAAGTTCCAGCACCATTTCTTAGAGAATAAATACACCATTGACAATATGGTTGTGTTAGATAACCCTATGCTTGATTTTGAACAAAGGAATATTAAATATGCCAATATTGGAGCGAAAGCCAGCACAGAAAGGATATTCAATATCTATAAAGGGACTTGTAAGAAATATTGCCTTAACCCAGCAGACATTACTATTCTATCTGGTACTGCTGATATTTTAAGAGAAATAGAATACTCTATAAGAACTCAATTAAAAGAGAATACAACCACTACATTTGAAACTAAAGAAGAATATGATAAAAGCGAATTAGAGACCAAATCTAAAAACAACTTTGAAGAGAGGATAAATACAATCAGACGATACAGAAGAAATCACTTCTCAATAAAAACAGGAACTGTAAAGCTATCTTCTATACACAGCTTTAAGGGCTGGGAATCACACACAATCTTTTTAATCATTGAGCCACATAAAAGTGATTCTATACAAGATTTTGAATCTGTTGAGCTTATATATACTGCGATAACAAGGGCACAAGTTAATTTATTCATTCTCAATATAGGTAATGAAAAGTACGATTCATTCTTTAATGACAATATCCAAAATTAATCTAACAGAACCACAAGCGAGACACCCCTACCCACATAAACACCCCCTTATAGCTCTTAAATAAAAAAGAATGCTTTAACAATGCAGTCTGACTGCTGACAGAAATAAGCATTCTTTTTAATCTGAGAGGGGGCACGATGTACTATTGCCACAGCCTACCAATAATTTACTAATGCTCCTCATTCCCTTTGAAAGAATCTTTAGGGAAAGACATAGAACAGCCTAAGATGCAAACGAAGTAATTCACTTGTGTTTTAGGTTTGTTCTTGTTAAATCCATTCAATCAATAACCATTTAATTCAATTTCATTATGAGAGATTTAGTAATTATGCCAGCTATGGCACAGCGTAGAGAATCATTAAACATGGGTGAGTTTGCAGAAGAAGCAATTATTGTGGAAGAAGTTGCAGCACCCAAAAGAGTAAATCATTTCATTGAAGCCAATACACAGGAAGTAACCTTGCAGCATCTACAACAAGACTGCATCATTCCAAGTTTTGCATCAATGGAAGAAACCATTAGTCACCAATCCTTTATAGGTGCAGTAGTGGATGCAGCTAAGGATTACTTTCATGGAGAACAGTTTGATATGCCAGAGATAAGAATCTCACATCCTATCAATGGTAGAATACCAAGTGCATTAGGTAAGAAGGCTTCTGAACTGACAGACGAAGAGAAAACTTTGTTCTATCAGAGAATGTGCTTCTGCTTTGAAATTCCATCCATTGTACACGATGAATACGGTAATCGTTTAGCTTTATCCATTGGTGGAGTGAGAGCATATAACGAGATTAACCTATACAGTAAGAAGT
>CAQOGY010000022.1:2514-52802 GCA_948847595.1 uncultured Bacteroides sp. | reverse complement strand
ACAGTTTGAACTTTATGAGTTAATCAGCTAAGACTTGTGTATAAAGGGTAGCTTCAGGAAGGAGGAGAATAGAGATACTACCGACTTTTAGTCAGCCTCATCGGAAGCTCCGATGAATAAGGAGTTTGACGACCAATGGTGAAAGATGACAGATGAAAGCTCGTTTTTTCGCCAGGAAGTGATTGTGTTTATTCTACTACTATTTGTTTATCTTTATACTGGAAGTGTGCGATGCCTAAATCATTCAGTACATTCAGTAGAGTCTTTATCGGAACATTCCGGCTGAAACGGAAATGGACTCGTTTGTGTAAAAGGTCTGCAGAATGGCAGATGACGCTGATATTATACCAGGTCCCTATATTTTGCAGTACGGTTATCATTTCGGTGTTGTCATAATAAAACTCATCTTTGGTCCATCCTTCTTTTTCTGTCCGTGTGGCTTTCGCCAGACGAATGTCGCCGCTTGTGGTCAGTGTGGCACATTGTCCGGGTACTATTTCTTTCTCAATGGGAGAGGCTGCTTTGCCGACCTTTACTCGTCCTTGATACAGGGTGACGGCGGGGGTATTGCCGGGATAGGCATTTACGTCGAATACGGTGCCCAGCACTTGTGTCTGCATTTTGTCGGCAGAGACGATGAAGGGGCGGTGGGCGTCTTTGGTTACTTCGAAGCGTGCTTCTCCGGTGAGGTTTATGGTGCGGCTTCCCTGAGAGGAAAACTCTTTGGGGTATTCCAGACGGCTGTTTGCACTTAAAAGGACGTGACTTCCGTCCTCCAATGTGAGGCGGGTGGTTGTGGCGGGCGGGGTAGATACGATGATTCTGCCGTTCTCTTCGATAGTGGTAATTTGTTCCGGTGCATGGAGGGCGGTGAAGATTTCGATGTTCTGCAGGATGCTGTCCTTGTCCGTGATGTGCCAAGGGGACCAAAGTAACAATAACAGGGCGATGGCTGCTGCCACACCACCGGATAGACAGATGCGGAGATAAAGTTTGCGTTTCTGCTGTGCCTGCCGTTGCAGGAATGTGCTCCATTCTTCCCGGACTTCGTCCGGCAGAGGCAGATCACCCAACGCTTCACCAAAGGCATTTTGCAGACGGCGTATTTCCGCGTTTTCGGAGAACGGGGTTTGGTCGTCTGTTGCCACTTCACAATTGTCGCTGTCTGCCGGTTCGCAACTGTTGCTGTCTGCCAGTCCACAACTGTCGCTGTCTGCCAGTCCACAACTGTCGCCGTCTGCCAGCCTGCAACTGTCGTTGTCTGCTGTCAGTCCGTAGCCGGAATCTTCTTCTTTGCTGATACGTTTTTCTTTTTCTTCCATAGCGTGTCCTCCTTCTTTATTCTTTCATGGCTTCGCGTAGTGTACGCAATGCTTTGGATATATGTTTTTTTACCGTGTCGGGACTGATGCCGAGTTGTTGGGCGACTTCCCGATAGGTGAGATGTTCGTAATAGCATAGCCGCAGGATGGTGCAAGTCGGTTCCGGCAGGCTTCGGGCTATCGTTTCCGCTTTCTGCAACAGTGCTTCGTGTTCCCGATAGTTACTTTTTACATCGGCCAGCGTCGCTTCGTAGAGTGCTTTCGCATTGTCCCGTTCCACTTGCAGATGCTTCATCCGGTTGAGGCAGGTGTTGCGGACTGCTGTATAAATCCAGCCTCCGCGGTCGGCCTCGTCCAATTGGTCGAAGTGTTTCCAGGCCTGCTCCATCACTTCGCTTACGATGTCCCGTGCTTCCTCTCCGTCGCCCATCAGTTGTGAGGCGTAACGGACCATTCGCGGGTACATTTCCGTAAACATTTGCCCGAAGGCCTCTCGTTTTGTCTGGTTTTTATGGAACAGGAACATTCTTTATCTGGATTCTGAAGCTGCAAAAATAGTACTTTTCCCTGAGTTCGACTAAAAAATCAGTAGTAACCTAAGTAGGGGGCTGATTAAAAAGTCGGTAGTAACTTTAATGTGTTCACCTACCACCTCCCCCTACGGGTACTCCTCCTTCCCGAAGGAGGAGATTGGGAATACTATTGACTTTTTAGTCAGCCTCTCTTGTGATGGAACCGACTTGTTGGTCATCTTTGTGAAACCGGGAATTACAAACGTGACTTTTCGCTTGCTCCGGCTCCGGTTCCTTTATATTTGCTCTTTGTGGCGTTGAACTGATAGCTCAGCCGGATACCGAAGCGCTGCTGATCGGTATATTCACGACTGGAACTGAAGGTACGGTCGCCATAGATGGTGAAGTATCTGTGGGCGGTGTGAAAGAGGTCTTTCGCGGTTAGCGATACTTTCAGCGCCTGGTCTTTCAGGAACGATTTGGTCAGTTGGGCATCTACTCTTCCTTCGGTTTTCCAGATGGCGTAACTTTGTTTGGCACCGGGCGCCAGTTCTCCTTTGATGTTGAAGAACCAACCTTTAGGGAAGCTGAAACTATTGTCAAAAATGAAATAGAATCGCGGTTCATTCCAGTTTTGGGTGATGCCTATGGAGGTTGCGTGAGAGTTGAACCAGTCAATACCGGTGGTGAACTGAGGTTGCCAGATGCCGATCTTTGGCGAAAGGACGATGCTGCCTCCGTATCGGTTGGTATGCGGAATGCTTGCCATGCCGAACAGCAATACACCGGGGTGATTGATGTCGTCATACGGGCGGGTGTAGCTGGTGTACATATTCCAGCAATGGTCGTAGCTGAGGCTGAAGTTGACCCATTTCCATCCGGCATCAAAGAAAGTCGCACGATGTATCTGGGGGACGAGAAACGGATCTCCGCTCCGGTAGGAGTATTTGTTCTGATAGGTGATGGCGCTGGTGAGCATATCATAGCTGGGACTGTATTTCAGCGTACGGTGAGAAAGGGCGAAGAACCAGTTGCCGGAAGTGTATCTGATGCTGACTACCGGTATCCAGTCGCGATAGGTGGGGCTTTGGTCGTCTTGGTGAACCCCTTTCTCGTAGTAATCTGTTTGTTGAAATTCATAACGCAGTCCGGCCAGGATGTTGAATTTTCCCAGCGACAGGATGTAGTCGATGAATCCGGAGAGCATCGTTTGTTTGATGCGGTCGTCGGCATCGGCGGAGAAGCCGCTTTGGAGAAATACATCGTGGCGGTTGGTGAATGTCTCTTCTGTGCCGAAACTGAGTTTGCCTTTCCAGAGTGGGGCGGTGAGCAGCAGTTTGGCGGCATAGAGGTGGTTGCGTACGCGGTTGCTCGAAGTGGCGTCTTCGATTCCGTTGTTTTCGGCATATTGACGGATGCGGTCCCGGCCGTACAGGTAGTCGGCGTTGAAGTCGATGTTCCATTTGCCGAAAGTGCCGTTGTAGTATCCGTTGGCTGCCTGCCACCAGCCGGTGTGGGCATCTGTTTGGCGGAGAGCGTGCAAGTGGTCTACTTCTTTGCCGTCTTGTAGGATGAGGGTTGTCCCTTCATTGGTAGTATGTGCATTGCCTATGTTCGTGCCGGGCATGTAGCGCATGCCGAATGATTGGTCTTCGTCTATTTCGTAGTTGAATCCCAGTTCGCCGTTGAAGGTGCGATAGGTTTGTTTGCTTTTGTCCTCTGTCGATTGGTTCCAGTTGGATGAAGCATAAATGTCCTGGCTGGAGGTACCCGTTCTGTAATTGTTGATTTCCGCAAAGTCGCCTTTTACGAAAATATCCAGTCCGCCGGTACGGTAGTTCAGGGATATGCCTTCGTTGCCGATCGGTTCGCGTCCTTGCGAGTAGTCGGTGTAGAAACTGCCGCTCATTCCCTGTCCGCGTTTGCGGATGGTGCGCAGACGGATGACAGCGCCTACCGAAGAGCCATATTGTACGCCCGGTGTGGTGATGATTTCTGCCGATAGTATTTCATTGGCTTGCAGACGGTCCAGTTCGGTCTTGTCTCTGACTTTGCGGCCGTTGATATAGATTTCAGGAGTTCCTCTGCCCAGTACGGTAAATTCTCCGTCCGAGCCGGTGACAAAAGGGAGGTGGGAGATCATTTCTTTGGCCGATCCCATCAGTGAAAGGGGCGTTCCGGCTATGTTGGCTGTCAGTGTTCCGTCTTTCCGTTCTATCAGCGGGCGGGAGGCGGTGATGACTACTTCTTTCAGTAGCTCTGTGTCGGGTTGCAGGCGGATGGTGTTTTGTTGCCGGCAGGGGATGATTTGCGGGCGGTATCCTATGTAGGTCGCTTTCAGCAGACAGTCTTCTCCCGCTACCGGGGGCAGATGGAAGGAGCCGTCTTCTTCGGTCACGCTTCCGGCAAGGAAACTGGAATCGGCGGCAAGGGCGAGGATGTTGACAAAGGGTAGGGGGACTCCTTTTTCGTCATATACTTTGCCTGCAATGGCGATGGCTTTGTCCGATTTCTTCCGCTGCACGACGAAATACTCCTCCCGTTCGATGCAAAGGAAGGGTTTGCCGGCCAGTACAAGGTCGATGGCTTCGCGTTCCGTCTTTTCGCGGATGCTGACGGTCACCCGATAACTTTCTGTTCCGTTGTAGGTGAAGAGGATGTTTTTTCCTCCTGCCTTTTCCAACTGCTTCAGTGCTTCGGGCAGGCTTTCGTTCTTTAGCTCTAGTGAGAATTTCTTGATGGCGGTCTGCGCCTGCAAAGGGGAAAGGGCAAAAAATAAACCGTATCCCATCAGTAACCAGCTGATTGCTGTCCAAGTAAAACCAAACTGTCGTATCATACTTCTGTTTTAATGATTTTACTTATACTACAATCAAGGTGTCTGATCGGGTACGGTTTATCCGTTTTATTTTTCGATGTTTATTTCAACTTCTTCTGATACTCTCCCGAACGGAGGATTTCCAATGCTTTCTGCACGCTTTCGTTCGTTGTATTCATGACGCGGAAATATTCGTTCATATCCCAGAGGTCGCGGGCTATCAGTGCTTTGAGCTGTGTCTTGATCAGTGGAAGTGCCTTCTGATACTGCTCTTCGTTAAACTTCACCCCTTCTTTCTCGCCCATTTCGCGGAGGGTGGCGAGCATATCGTCGTCAATAACAAACTTTTCGTTGAAGCTGTCGAACTTCTTATATTTATCGGCCAGTTCCTTGCGGTGGTCTTCGATGAATTTCATTGTGAATTTGATGATGACTCCTTTGCCGACCAGTTTCCGGTGATAGTCCGTGTAGAGTGTCGTATCAATCGGAACGAAGTAGTCCGGCATGATGCCACCTCCGCCGTAGACGGTACGTTTCAGTTTCTTGGTCTGCACTTTCAATGAGTCGGGGAAGTGGATGCTGTCGGCATTCATCAGTTCTCCGTGGTTGAAGCGGTCTATCAGGTCTTTATTGTAATCGGTTGAGCTGTCATACGGCTTTTGGATGCAACGACCGGCAGGGGTATAGTACCGTGCAATGGTCAGTCGGATCATGGAGCCGTCCGGCAGGTCGATGGGACGTTGCACCAGTCCTTTGCCGAAAGAACGGCGACCTACGATGATACCTCTGTCCCAGTCCTGCACTGCGCCGCTCACGATTTCGCTGGCGGAAGCGGTGTATTCGTCTACCAGTACGATGAGGCGGCCGTCACGGAACTCTCCGTTTCCTTTGGCGAAGAACTCGCTGCGCTGTGCGGTCCGGCCTTCGGTGTAAACAATCAGTTCCTTCTGTCCGAGGAATTCGTTGGCAAGGTCGATGGCGGCGTTCAGATATCCTCCGCCGTTGCCTTGCAGGTCGAGGATGAGGTCTTTCATGCCTTGCTTTTGCAGGTCTTTCATTGCTTTCTTAAATTCTTCGGCGGTGGTTGCGCCAAAGCGGTTGATGCGGATGTATCCGATCTTTGGCTGAATCAGGTAGGAAGCGTCGAGACTCAGGATAGGTATCTTATCTCTTTTCACGGTGAACACGAGCGGGTCTTGTACTCCACGGCGGACGATGGTCAGGTTGACTTTCGAACCTTTCGGGCCACGCAGGCGCTTCATGATATCTTCCGTGCTCATTTTTACTCCTGCGATGGCGGAGTCGTTGACGGCAATGATGCGGTCGCCGGCAAGGATGCCCACTTTCTCGGAGGGGCCGTTGCTGACGGGTTGTACGACGAGCAGGGTGTCCTCGATCATCTGGAACTGTACGCCGATACCTTCGAAGTTGCCTTGAAGCGGTTCGTTCATCTTCTTCACTTCTTCGGCATCCGAGTAAGTGGAGTGCGGGTCGAGCTGTGCCAGCATCTTGATGATAGCTTCTTCTACCAGTTTGTCTTCATCTACTTTGTCTACGTAGAAGTTGGAAATCGCGAATTCCGCCATTTGGAGTTTGCGCATGGCGGCAGAGCCGAAACTTTGGGCCTGTGCAGCAGACGTTGCCAACAGACAAACCAGGAGGGCGTATACTTTAATCTTCTTCATCATCATTAATTATTATTTCAAGTTTCGCAAGTTACCTTTGCGTTATCCAAACTATCTTCATTCCCCTGAGGCTGACTTTAAAGTCAGCCTCAATAGAGATACTACCGACTTTCAATTTATCTCCATTCCTTCGGGGATAAACTGGCTGATATCTTTGTTGTAAGTCAGCAGCTCGCGTACAATCGTTGAGCTGACGCAGGTCAGTTCCGGTTCTGTGAAGAGCAGGATGGTTTCGATGCCCGCCAGTTTGCGGTTAATGTCGGCAATCGTTTCCTCATACTCGAAATCCTTGACCGTGCGGATACCGCGAACGATGAATTGTGCTTCTACCTGTTGGGCAAAGTCTATCGTCAGACAGTCGTAAGACATCACTTTGATGCGGGGATTGTCCTTGTAGAGATTCCGGATCATTTCTTCTCTTTTCTCGATGGGGAAATAGGTATTCTTGTTTTCGTTGATACCGATCCCGATGATTACCTCGTCCATAAAGGTGAGTGCACGTTCCACTACCGAATAATGACCGATGGTGAAGGGGTCGAATGTACCCGGAAAGATTGCTTTTCTCATGATGCCAAGTCTTCTTCTATAACCAGATTGTCTATAATAAAGTTCTGTCGTTCCATTGTATTCTTGCCCATGTAGAACTCCAGCAGTTCTTTTACGGCATCTGTCTTACGCAATGTCACTTGTTCCAGGCGCATATCCTTGCCGATAAAGTGCTTGAATTCGTCCGGTGATATTTCTCCCAGTCCCTTGAATCGGGTGATTTCCGGGTTGGGGCTTAGTTCGTTGATGGCGTTCACCCGTTCGTCCTCGCTGTAGCAGTACACCGTTTTCTTCTTGTTGCGCACGCGGAATAACGGCGTTTGCAGAATATATACGTGACCTTTCTTGATGAGGTCGGGGAAGAATTGCAGGAAGAACGTGATGAGCAGCAGACGGATGTGCATACCGTCCACATCGGCATCGGTGGCAACGATCACTTTGTTGTAACGGAGTCCTTCTATGCCATCTTCTATATTTAACGCAGCTTGCAGCAGGTTGAACTCTTCGTTTTCGTAGACTACCTTTTTCGTCAGTCCGAACGAGTTCAGCGGTTTACCGCGAAGGCTGAATACTGCCTGAGTGTTTACGTCACGGCTTTTGGTGATGGAACCGCTCGCCGAGTCTCCCTCGGTGATGAAGATGCAGGAGTCTTCTTCCATTCCTTTCCCTTTCGGGTCGTTGAGGTGGATGCGGCAGTCGCGCAACTTGCGGTTGTGCAGGTTGGCCTTCTTGGCACGTTCGCGTGCCAGCTTCGTGACGCCTGCGATGGCTTTCCGTTCCTTTTCCGATTCCTGTATCTTTTGCTGCATTACTTCCGCTACGTCCGCGTTTTTGTGCAGGAAGTTGTCCACTTCCAGTTTGATGAAGTCGCCTACGTATTTGTTGACTGTCACGCCGCCGGGAGTCATGTTGGTAGATCCCAGTTTCGTTTTGGTCTGGCTTTCGAAGATCGGCTCTTCCACATTGACGGCGATGGCGGCAACCAGTCCGTTACGGATGTCGGTATAGTCCATGTTCTTGTTGAAGAACTCTTTGATGGTACGGGCGATATGTTCTTTGAAAGCACTCTGATGGGTACCCCCCTGTGTGGTGTGCTGACCGTTGACGAAGGAGTAATACTCTTCTCCGTACTGTCCGGTGTGAGTGAAGGCGATTTCGATGTCTTCTCCTTTCAGGTGGACGATGGGATAGAGGCCGGTTGCCGTCATGTTGTCGTTCAGCAGGTCTACCAGACCGTTGCGCGACAGGATGCGGTGACCGTTGTAAATGATGGCGAGTCCCGTGTTGAGGTACGTATAGTTACGCAACATGGTCTCGATAAATTCGGGCTTGAAGCAGTAGTTGACGAACAGCGTATTGTCCGGTTCGAAGAAGATAAAGGTTCCGTTGTCCTCTTCGGTGTCCTGCGTCACGTCGGTCTGCAGGTTTCCTTTGGAGAATGTGGCGATACGCACTTTACCGTCACGGTAACTGCGTACTTCAAAACGAGAGCTCAATGCGTTGACGGCTTTCACACCGACACCGTTCAGTCCGACGCTTTTCTTAAATGCCTTGCTGTCGTATTTACCACCCGTATTCAGTACGCTTACGGCTTCTACCAGCTTTCCCTGCGGGATGCCTCGTCCGTAGTCGCGTACGCTGACGCGGAGGTTCTCTTCAACGGTAATTTCGATTTTCTTACCGGCTTGCATTTTGAACTCGTCGATACTGTTGTCAATGACTTCTTTGAGGAGGACATAGATTCCGTCTTCGGCGTGCGCGCCATCGCCCAGCCTACCGATGTACATACCGGGGCGTGTGCGCACATGTTCCATGTCGCTCAGGTGGCGGATGTTGTCGTCAGTGTACTCTACTGCATTGTTGTTGTCTACAGATATCAATTCGTTCTCTTCCATAGCTGTTATTTAATCTCTTTGGTGAACGCACGGCGGCGCTTATGTTGCTTAGTCTCAAAGTAATCCCATTGTGCCTGAACTTTTCCGTTCAGTTCCAGTTCGGGGTTGCTTTCCGCAAAGATAAAACCTAATTTTTGATAAACCGGAATTAAATCGGAAAATAACAAAGCGTTAACACCTTTATTCTGGTACTCCGGTTTGACTGCTACAAGCAGCAGGTCAAGCATTTTGGCACGGCGTTTCATGAACAGTGCTTTCAGCAGATAGAACCATCCTAGAGGGAGCAGACGGCCGTGTGACTTTTGCAGGGCCTCGGCAAGAGACGGCATGGAGATGCCTACGCATACCAGCTTGTCGTCGGCGTCGGTAATGAGGGTAACCATCCGTAAGTCGAGAATCGGGAGATACATCTTTACGTACTGGTTGATTTGCCGTTGCGTCAGCGGGGAGTAGCCGTAGAGCGGGCTGTATGCTTCGTTCATCAGTTCGAAGATTTCCTGTCCGTAGTCTTTGGCTATTTTTCTTCCGGAGGTGTATTTCTTTATCTTCAGGTTGTATTTTCGTTGAATCAGTTCGGAGATACGCTTGTGCTTGTCGGGGATGGCATCGGGGATGTAGATTTTGTATTCCACCCAGTCGGCGTCTTTCTCGAAACCGAGTCTCTCCATGTGTACGGGGTAGTACGGGTGGTTGTAGATAGTAGCCATTGTGCTGAGTTGGTCGAATCCTTCGATCAGCATTCCTTCCGCATCGAAATCGGTGAATCCCAGAGGACCTGTGATGTGGGTCATGCCGCGCTCTTTTCCCCAGTCTTCGACGGTCTTGATGAGTGCGGATGATACTTCGGGGTCATCAATGAAATCTATCCATCCGAAACGGACGTTCTTGCATTCCCACTTTTCGTTGGCACGGTTATTGATGATAGCGGCCACACGACCTACGATTTTGTCGTCCCGGTATGCCAGGAAGTAATCTGCTTCACAGAACTCGAATGCCGCATTCTTCTTTTTGTTGAATGTGTTGAGCATATCGTCGTAAAGGTCGGGCACGGAATATGGATTGCCCTTATACATTCTGTAATTAAAGCGAATAAACTTCTTAAGTTCTCTCTTTGTAGAGACTTTCTTGATTGTAATAGCCATATCTCGTATTTATGATTGAGGGGCAAAGATACGTGATAATCTTTAAATTACAACGCTGCGGGTGGAGAAAACTGCGTGAGGCGGGATGTACTTTATTCTTCTGCCGCTTTTGACGACAGGCAATAAACATTACCCGCAAAGTCGCAAACAATCATCCTGTTTCCCGATACTGCTACTGTGGAGAAAACTGGTGCTCCGAAGTACAACTTGTCTTTGATAATCCCTGTTGACTGGTCGATAGCGTATAAATACCCGTCGGAAGCTCCGATATAGACTATTCCTTGTGAAGATACAGGGCTTGTTTCTACTGCTGCCTGTGGCGTAGAAGAATAAGGAGCAGTGTATACAAGAGAAGGTAAAGTCTCGGCTCTCCATTTGATGAAAAGAGTCGGTTTGTCGAGAGCGAAGATTCCACGGTCTGCGCTGCCGAAGATAATCTCATGTTCGGTGACAAGCGGGGTAGATGTCACGTCCAGGTTGGCGGACAGTTCCTTTTGCTGGAGTACTTTACCGGTTTGAGGTTCTATCAGGAAAAAGCTTTTGGAGGAGATGATCCATAATTTTCCGTCTTTGTAGACCGGAGAGGCACCTCGGTTGCCGAGTCCGTTGTCCGAGAGTTTCCAGAGTTGTTTGCCAGTGCGGATGTCGTTGCCATACAGTCCTCCCCATTGGGTGCCACTGATTAGTACGTCTCCGGCGATGGTTAACGTGGTGGTCGAGCCTTCCCGTTGTTTCCAGTCCGTGTTGGTCCATATCACTTTTCCTGTTTTCAGGTCGTAGGCTGAAAGTCCGGCGCCGATTCCGGCATAAACGATTCCTTTGTCAACTGTCAGTCCTTCGTTCAGATAGGGATAGTTCTTTAAGTTGATGTATTGTTGCCACAGTGGTTTTCCGGATGCTGCGTCGAGGGCGTACAGATTGCAGGAGGCATCCTGGGCTACAACGATTTCATTTTCGCAGGCAATCGTATTCTTTACCGAGTTTTCCGTGCGGAACTTCCATAGCTGTTTGCCGGAATGGAAGTCGAATGCACAAATATAGGTGTTGAGCGACGTGTTATCATCGGTAGTGGCAATGAATACTTTTTGTCCGACGATGAGGGGGGAGGCCATGAAGATGTTACTTCCTGTGTTCGCTGTCCATTGTAGTTGCAGGGGGAGTTTGATTTGGGAGTCATTTATTCCGCCGGAATGACTTGCATTTTGAAGTAGGGTGTTCCAGTCTTTTCCCGTGATAGTGACCGGTTTAAAATCTTTCTGATAAAGGAACTGGCTGGTGGCAGTCGCTTCCTTTCCGTCGTTGAAGGATGAAGTCACTGTCAGGTTCAGTTTCTTTCCGTTTTCGTTAGCAGGTATTTGAATATTTCCGCTCCAGTTCCAGTCGGTGAGGGGCGACAGGTTACCTTTGGCTATTTCCCGGTTGTCTTCCGGATTGCTCAGCAGATAAGAAACAGACGATGTTTTTGCCTGTGAGTTATAGGTGTTGACCGAGACCGGAAGCTGATAGCCGGTTTCCGGATGTATGGGGGCTGCTTGATTCTTCATCGGAGAAACAATAGCGATTTGCGGTTCGATGAAAGTATAACGCAGTTGCGTTGTGAGGTGATCGTTGGCATCTATCTTTATGTCTCTGAATGAAGAAGGGGAGTGATCGATGCCTCCTTTGTCCAGTGTGCCGGTGCAGATGGTATAAATGCCTTTCTGATTGCGGACGTAGTTGTAGTGCATATGTCCGTAGATTTGTGCTTTCGTGTTGAACGTACGGAGGTCGAGGATATCCTTTTCGTCTGCCTTGAATACGAAGTTATCGCCGGGAGTAAACAGGTCGTGGTTAAAAAGAACAAGCGCCTGATCTTTCTTCATCAGGGCGAGGTCATTCTTCAGCCAGTTGTATACATCCCTTTGCGTGTAATCGGTCGGGTTGTCTCCGCGGTCGATGGGAGTAACGACATAATGCACGTTGCCGACATCGAACGAATACCATGTCGGGCCATAAATCGATTCATAAAGTTCTTCGCCGTAGTTGCCTTTCACCAGGTCGTGGTTGCCTATGCAGTAATAGACAGGGCAGTCCATTGTTTGTGCATTCACAATTTGATTGTGCACTGTGAGTCCCGGTTCGTAGCAGATGTCTCCGGTATGAATCAGAAAAGCCGGTTGTTCGTTCTTTATGTATTGTTGTAAGTCGGTGACCCAACGCCCCACTCCTCCGGTCACTTCCGTGTCGGTGATATGGATAAAGGAGTGTTCTCTGGTCTTGGTCCGTTCGCTTTCGGTCACTATAAAATCATAGCTTTTTCTGTCCTCCTTGACAGGGAGGTAGAATTGTTGTGTCTCGAATCCGGCAGGTGTAGTAATGCTGATAAATCGGGTTTTCTTGAATCCCGATAGTGAGAACCGGCCTTTTTTATCTGTTTTTACTACGTTCATTCCGTCTGTTACCATCACTCCCGCCAGCGGTTTGTCTCCTTTGTCGAATGTGCCCGATTGATTGGTATCGACATAGACGGTTCCTTTAAATTGTGCGCACAACGGAAGATATAGTAAAAATGACAAGAGTATTACGGATAGTCTTTTCATGGTCGGTTCTCTGTTTTATTAGGCACGGATGACACGGGTTAACGTGGTTTTTAATTGACCGATCTTTTAAATCCGTGAAATCCGTGTCATCCGTGCCTAAATTTATGATATAAATTAATTATGCTGATACTTATCGTATTTGTTTCATCTCTTCGTTGTATCTCGCTTCCTCCTTACACAAAGGCTTGTACCAGGTCTTTCTTAATATCAGCGTGGTAATCAGAAGCAAGGCGATAGAACTCCAGAGTCCTAACTGTTCGCGGACAACGAGGTACATTGGGATGATGGTAAGCGTACATTGCCAGATGATTCCTATCGCCACATTGAAGGCATCTCTTTTGAAGTTTTTATTCGCCTGAATATGCGGGTAGCGGGCGATTGCTTTCTCCTGAATCGGTTTCCACCATCCCCACGGGCGTACATTGACATAGAAGTTGATCAGAGTCTCTTCATCTGTAGCCGGAGCGCTGTAAGTCCCGATGATACATCCGATCAGAGAGACGCCGAACAGTACGGGGAAGAAATAAAGTACCCATGCATCCGGAACGGTAAATTTCATCACAATAGCTGCCACTACTCCGGCAGTCATTCCCCAAAAGTAACCTTCACCGTTGAAACGCCACCAATGCCATTTCAGTACGTTGGCTGCGATGTATCCTCCGAACAGTGCACCTACAATCCACTGGAAGATTTCATTGATATCTTTCAGGAAGAATCCGATGACAGTGCTCACCACCACTACTGCCACAGAGATGACATAACTGCTGCGTATCTGAGTTTTCACGCTTGCTTTCGGATTGATGTATTTCAGATAAATATCATTTACGATATATGCGGGGGCTGCATTGACGGTAGAGGCAAAGGTCGACATGAAAGCTGCCAGTAGACCTGCCAATAACAATCCTGCAAGTCCTGCCGGAACATATCGTGTGATCAGATGGGGAAGAATCGTCTCAAAGTCTGTGCGGGTCACTTCCATCTGTGTCAGTCCGCCGTCTTCCTTGAAGAAATAGATGGCAAGTAATGCAAATCCCATAATCATCAGATAGCGTGGAATCAACAGCACTACGGATACGGAACCACTCATCATCGCCGCTTCTTTGGGAGACTTGCAGGATAGAATTTTCTGCATATCATAGTTGGGCGCAGGCCCTGCCATACTCATGAAGATGCCTTTGAGCAACGCCATCATGACAAAGATGCCTATCAGACTGTAAGGTTCGTTCGCCATTCGTTCGGTCAGCAAACTCATTCGGCTGCTCCAGTCAATATCGAGCGTCCATCCGAAGAAAGGGGAATCCCATCCGGCAGGTACAAAGGAGTGTATCATATCCGGCGCCACCATCTGCATACCGATCACTACGATAACGATGCCTGCCACCGTCATGATAAGGAACTGTACGACATCCGTCCATACGATGCTCAGCATTCCTCCCAACATGACGTAGAAGGTAGCGATAGCTGTGAAGAAGATACCGTATACATGCGGAACATACTCCGGTGAAACAGTGAAAGGAATGTAGGGTGAAATGACTTCCCAGGGAATAAAGATTTCCATGAACTTGCCTATTCCTATGAATCCGTAACTTAGAAATCCGAGTACGCTTAATAACGCAAATACGACAACGATGGTATGAGAGAGTGTCGCTCCCTTGCCTTTACCGAAGCGGGTTTTGATCCATTCGGCTCCGGTGAGCACATTGGAACGCCGCAACCACACCGACAGATAAACCATGAGGAATATCTGATTGAATACCGGCCACAGCCAGGGAATCCAGAGACTTTTGAATCCGTAGGCAAATGCCCAGTAAACCATTAGCATCGTACCAGTGATGTCGAACATTCCGGATGCATTGGACAGACCAAGCATATAGAAAGGGAGTGATTTGCCTCCCAGGAAATAGGAGTCCATATTTTGTGCGGCCCGTTTTTTCAGTATGAGTCCGATGACAATCATGGCAATGAGGTAGGCGCAGATGATCAGAAGATCGGATGTGTGTAATTTCATGTTGCTATTTTGATTAGGTTTTGTACATTAATAATCTATCAGGTACAAAAGTAGGTCGAATGTGGGGAAGAAACAAATATTATTTTAACTCATACTGATACTATTTATCTGACTTCTCAGGCTTTAATAGCTGACACGTCAGGTGTTAAGACTTGACGTGTCAGATGTTAATACCCTGCAACTCAGTTGTTAATATCCATCATGCAGAATGGAACATCTTGAAAGACAGATGATAATACTGCTTCCGGAACTATAATATAACGGCATTTTCCGACATCACGAGCTTATTGGCTTCTATGATATCGTATATGCTTTTCACGGAAGTCGTGGAACGGAGTCTGTCTTCCGGTGTATGCCGGCAGTAATCGATTAGCCGTTCGATCGTAGAAGTCGCTACGTGCATCCGTGTGTCGGAGGAAGCATAGTAGATGTATACCGTTCCGTCTTCATCCGCGATCCATCCGTTGGAAAACAAGACGTTGGATACATCTCCGGTTCTTTCTTCTCCCACGGGTGCCATGAAGTAACCTCCCGGCTGGGCTATCACTTTACTGGGGTCATCTAAAGACGTCATATACAGATATAGGACATATCTGAGTCCGGCAGCACAGGCACGGACTCCGTGTGCCAGATGTAGCCATCCTTCGGGAGTCTTGATGGGATGAGGCCCTTCACCGTTTTTCACTTCTTTGATCGTGTGATAATGGCGCTGTTCTATAACGATTTCCTTCTTGACCACTGCATGAGTGATATCGTCTATCAATGCCCATGAAATACCGCCTCCGCTGCCTGCATCGATGAATCCGTCCTGCGGACGGGTGTACAATGCATATTTGCCGTCTACGAATTCGGGGTGCAGCACCACATTCCGTTGCTGGCTTTGGGAGACGAGGTTGGGCAGGCGTTCCCAGTTTTTAAGGTCCCTGCTGCGTATGATTCCTGCTGCTGCAATGGCCGATGTGAGGTCTCCTGCGGGTGCGTCCGGATCTTTGCTTTCCGAGCAGAAGATACCGTATATCCATCCGTCCTCGTGTTTTGTCAGACGCATATCGTAGACGTTCGTTTCTTCCGGATATAGGTCCGGCAGTTGTACCGGATATTCCCAGAAGCGGAAGTTGTCGATACCATTGGGACTTTCTGCGATGGCAAAGAATGATTTGCGGTCATGCCCTTCTACTCGTGCCATAATAAGATATTTCCCGTTGAATTTGATAGCGCCTGCATTGAATACGGCGTTAATGCCGAAACGTTCCATCAGATAGGGATTTGTTTCCGGATTGAAGTCGTATCTCCACTCCAGCGGGGGGTGGTCTGCTGTCAGAATGGGGTATTTGTATCGTTCAAAAACACCATTGCCGGGCAGTATCTTTTCATTTTCACGTGAGATGAGCTCATCATATTCTTTCGTGAGAATATGTAGTCTGTTATCATATCTATTCATATTAATTCTCAAATTATAAAGAGTCTATATGCGATTCTTTTGCATTGCTTGACAAGATAAAAAGAGATTGGTTACAATACAGACAATACAAAGGATATACTGCGTTGCAAGAACAATCTCTTTTTATATTCGTCACTTTAAAAGCATGGGGGTACTTTCAAAAGATATGTGTCAAGTTTACAAATTATTGTTTGGTAATGAAATAAGAACGAACGGTATAGCCCGGTTCTATGAAGCTGACCCAATACCAGCCATCTTCTATTTTATCAATTCGGCAATCTTCTATAGGGTACTCTGTGCTTTTGTCTACTTTACCTTTTGCCACTTTGTAGAGCATAGGTTTCGTTTTGGTACCGACACTCAGATCACCTGTGAATTCTACTGCGAAGCCAGTCGCTGAAGTGGTCGTTGCACTCTTTATAATCAACTGAGAAATGTTGAGTTCAGAAGAATAAATCGCTTCACCGGCTTTTGATGTAGAAGGGTACAGATAAGCATAAGAACCAGCTATCAGATAACGATACGAAGGATTCACCAAATAAGGATCGTCAATGGTATTAACATAAATATCAATAGATTGTCCCTCTTTATCACTGATAGTTATCGTTTTGTTATAGCGGTATCTTTTCAGTCCTTCAACAATAACTTCTGTCCCGTTTTCAGCCATTGAGCATTTCAGATAGGTGGCAGAACCATTACCTTTACAAGTATATTCGCCATTACCATCCAGAATCTTAATAGTGACAGGTTCATCAATTACCAGATAAGTAATATCTGCGCTATTGTCTACAACAAGTTTCCTGATCACTTTTACCGAGATATCAGCCGTTTTGTTATGTTTGTCTTTTACAGAAAGCGTGGTAGTACCCGGAGTGATAGAAGTAATATCTATTTTACCGTCTTCGCTGATTTTGGCGGTTGCAACAGACTCGTCGGAAGAAGTAATACTATATCCACCGTTTCCGGTATATACTTCGAGAGTTTTGGATTCTCCAAAGAACATAGTAGTAGAACTTGTTTTTATTACCAGTTCCTGTTCTTGGTCTACAATGATTTTCACATTTGCTGATTTCTTTGTCCAGTCGGTAACGGTTAATGTCGCAGTGCCATATTCCAGGCCTGTCACAATTACTTCATTGCCCGAAATGACTGCTGTTGCTACTGTTGCGTCTGAACTGTTCACTTTGTAGCCGCCATTACCTTCGACGATACTGAAACTTCCTTCGGTTGTTTCATCCAGATTAATCGTTAAAGTCTCTGCATTTACAGTCAGATTTGCATAACTAGGTAGGTCTTCGTCACAGCCGGAGAATAGTCCGATGGCACAAAGTGCGATTCCTGCTAAGTATATTATATTTCTTTTCATGGTATTCTCTAATTTATAATTCATTATTCAGCTTCGTGGCCTTTTATTTTACCGGTCACAGTTACTACACTGTATTTAGGAACAGTAATGGCACGCAAACCGCTTGAAGACGGATTGATCTTTTTTTGTTGCCATTTCACATTTTCACTGGAGGTATAAGTTCTCATATTTTGAAATTCTACTCCCTCGATCTCCACTAAAGTAGAGAAGGACTCCTTTTCAGAAGCGTTGACCAGCACGATGGTATAAGTATCGTCTTTTATATAAGCAGAAACCAATAACTCTTCCGGAAGCTTGTCGGCCTCTGAAGAAACAGCTTCTACATCCACACGTACAGCATCAGGTTCGATGTACTTAGTGTACTGTCCGAAAGTATAGTAGCGGGGTACTCTATAGTAGGTTGTACTAGGCAATGCTTCTTCCAACTGTATCAGGTTTTCGCCCGTTGAGCTGCAAGGACGTGCACCTGCCCACCATACAAAGCCGCTTACATTGCCATTTGCCATATAACTGTGGAAGGTTTTTGCCCACTTCATTGCATCCGGCCATGTTTCCTTACGGTCCTTATCATCACTGATCTCTGTCTGCCAGATATGGAGATTATGCTTTTCCGCTTGTTCAAAAGGTGCGATGCTTGCATCTGTTGTGGAATAGCCGTGACCAGCAACAATCAAATTCGGGTCTGCCAATTCAGGATACTTTTCAAGGCTTGAATTAATATGTTTAGTAGCCCATGACCACCAGGCATTCTCGCCATATACCAGTTTCATATCGCTATGTCCTCTCTTGTTCATCTCCGGACGAAGGTTTTCGAGTACGAACTTAGCCATTTGGTCTACGCTCCAAGAGCAGCTGGCCCATCCTCCCATGCTGGATAGAACATCCGGTTCATTCCATCCGGACATCGCAAAGATATCAATGCCCAGTCCTTTTTCATAAGCATCTACAAAGTCCATCAGGTAATTTGCATAATCTTCGTAGTAATCCGTTTTCAGGCTTCCGCCATTAAGTTTACCATTGCTTTTCCATACAACAGGGGGACACCAAACAGAAAAGAAGAACTTGACATCTTTATATTTTTTGTTGATATGGTCAACCAGCCACATTTGTCCCAGTTGCGTCTGTTCTCCGCACTCTTCACCGTTGTAGTTACGCCAATAGTTATTGATCATAGAAGGATCATCGGGGCGTAACATGAAATTGCGGTCCATTTTGAATTCAATATCACCCGTTTCCGGATTACAATAAGAAGGGAATACTTCGCCACGGAAAATATTCAGGGCTAAACCTGATTTACCAAACAAGTCTTCCATCACCGCATCACGTTGCATGGTATTCCAAATACGGTGTGACCATCCACAGAACGCACAGCCGAAACCGTCAATCACTTGGTGTTTGTTCTCTTCTCCAATCTTCATCTTTATGACAGCGGTAGTGGTTGGTTCCGGCGCAATTCCGTCATCTTCAAAGTTTTCTTCTACAGGGTCCGGAATGTATACATCGCTGTGATCTAAACTTCCATCATCGCAAGAGTATCCTAAAAAGAGGAAAAGCGCTATAAATAATAATGAATATATCTTTTTCATAATTTTCTAATATAAATGGGTTTAAAGGTATTATCTCCACAGTTCAGTTTGTTCCATGGCATTGTTATTGTTTAACTCACCGGAAGGAATCGGATAATATCTGTATTTCTCCTGGAAATTATCTGCTCCCTGCTTTTCATTTGCGTTGAAGATTGTCTTGATCTCTTGAGTGGTATACCAACGTTTCAAGTCGTCAAAACGGTGTCCTTCACCGAAGAACTCAAGTAAGCACTGATGTTCGATTTCTGCCATTAAATCAGCTTGGGCAAAAGTCTTGTCTGCCAATCCGGCTCTCTTGCGAATGATCTTCAACGCTGTATTTGCACCGTTGGCATCGTTTGTCATAGCACAGGCTTCGGCATACATCAACAGTACTTCTGAAAAACGCATAGCACGCAGATTGTTTGCTTTACCTTCCTTATGCCCCATATTATCGGCATTAGTCGCATTCACAAAATATGCAGTGTACTTTTTCAGCAGAAACTTACCGTCTCCCTGGCTAAATGAGGGAGCACCCCCAGTCATTTTACCACTGTTGCCATCCCAGAGATCTTCCATCGAACGGTTGCCGCCATACCATTTTTCATTCTTAACAACGTCATTCATAGATTCCGGATTAAAGAATAAACTTGCGTACATACGTTTGTCAAACTTCGTATCCGATCCGGCAGGACGTTCTTCTTTCACAAACTGGCCGACAGCGAAACTGGAAGGCATCAATTTAGCCCAACCACCGCCGGCAACCGGACCCACAAACTGAGGAAGAGAGTTACCGAGGCTGATGCCACTTTCGTTACCCCATGTCAATTCACCATCACTACTATATTGCAATTCGAATACAGATTCTTCATTGTTCTCTTTTGCTGTAGTAAAGTTTTCAGCGAAGTTCTCTATCAGGTTGTAACGTCCCGGATAGTAAGGAGCGTTCATCAATAATTGCAGTTGTGCTTTTGCTTCGGGATACTTGTGCTGGTACAGGTATACTTTGGCAAGCATAGCGATGGCGGCCCCTTTCTCAATGCGACCTTTTTCATCACCGGAACGGGTCACAGGAAGGTTACAGCTGATAGCATCTTTCAAATCATCTTCTGCCTGTTTCCAAAGCTGTTCTTCCTTGGCGGCGGGTTTGTTGCTTTCGTCTTCGTTGGATGGAACCACACGCAGAGGAACTTCTTTATAGTTGTGTACTAACAGGAAGTATTGGAAGCCTCTCAGAAAGAGAGCTTCTCCTTTAATGGTGGAACGGTCTTCCTCACTAATCCCTGTTGCCGGAACCAAATCAATATTCTTCAGTACCAGATTAGCACGCTGAATACCTGCATAGAGTGCTCCGTATGGATCATTTCCTGTTGTACTGGAGTTCTGGAATGTAGCGATGGCCCACATGGAAGCCTCTTCGTTCAGAATCGTAAAGATATCGTCGCCGCGGCTGTTCAGATTCAACCATCCGTCGAATGCACCGTAATAACCGTTCATTTGATATTTAATCGGTGAGTAGGCGGCAGCGAGACCGCTCTCTGCATCAGCTTTATTCTTCCAGAAATTATTTTCTGTGAAGTGATTGGGATCTGACAGATCCAAAAAGTTGGATTCGTTGCACGAGGTCAATGCTCCGGAAAGGAGAGTCGCCACGCATATGTATGATAACCAGTTCTTTTTCATGTTATAAATTCAATTAGTGTGTATTATCTTCGTATTATAAGCTAACCTGAATACCGAAAGAGATAGTACGTGGTATCGGATAACGTCCTTGGTCGATTCCTCTTGAGAATACGCTGTAAGATGCGCCGATATCTACACTGCCGCTTTCTCCGAGGTCGGGAGAATAGCCCGAATATTTACTCAATGTGAAGAGATTCTCCATTGATGTGTAAATTCTTACATTTTCCAGTTTTACTTTCTTCAGCAAGTTCTTCGGGAGTGAATAGCCGATATCCAGTGTTTTCAGACGGAAGTAAGAGCCGTCTTCCAGCCATCTGTCGGTATATGCCAATCCATTATCTGTACCGTCTGTTTTAGAGAAACGAGGAATGTCGGTGTTCTGATTATCCGGTCTCCATGAGTTAGCCAGCTTAGTGCTGTAGTTACCGTTGAACTTACCCGATTCAAGGCAGTAACGCTGATAGTTATATATTTTGTTACCTGTCATGCCGTCAAAGAACAGACCGAAGTCGAATCCTTTCCATTCACCGCCTAAGCGCAGGCCGAATGTAAAATCAGGGAACGGATTGCCTACATCATGTTGGTCATTCTCATCAATAATACCGTCACCATTCCAGTCTTTGTAACGTACGTCACCCGGTTGTGCGCCCGGCTGAATTTGTTTGCCGTCCTTATTCTTGTAGTTATCAATCTCTTCCTGTGTGCGGAAAATACCGTCAGTTTCAATCAGGTTGAAGTATGACATAGGGTGTCCTTCTTCAAATCTGTTAATACCGCGTCCGCCGGCACCGTGAGCTGAGTAACCGGAAATAGCCATGTTGTTACCACCGGCAGTAATCTTCGTTACTTCATTCTTTTCAGTAGTAGCATTTGCACCGATATAGTAGCTGAAGTCATCACCGATAGTACTGCGCCAATTGATGGATAATTCGAATCCTTTGTTACGTACCTGGCCGGCGTTCTGGATAGACAGACCGCTGATACCGGTAGAAGCAGCATAAGGGACAGGAAGTAATACATCATTTGTATTTTTTACATAAGCATCGGCTGTCAATGTTAATTTGCCGTTCAACAGACTCAGGTCCAGACCTGCATTGAAAGTTTCTGTACTTTCCCAAGTCAGATCGGTGGGAGATACTGCGGTTACATTAGGCAACTGACCGAACCAAATGTTATTGCCTTGCAGGTAATTCATGCCATCGGATACTACGCTGATGGTAGGATAGTATTTATCCATCTGCTGATTACCTAGTTTACCGTAGCTGAGGCGAAGTTTGAATTGGTCAAATACATTTTCCAATGGTTTGAAGAATTTCTCACGGTTGATGTTCCATCCGATAGATGCTGAAGGGAAGCTGCCGAACTGGTGTCCTTTCTTGAAACGTGAGGAACCATCGCGGCGGATAGATGCAGAAAGCAGATAACGGTCATCGTAAGAATACATGATACGTCCGAAGAGCGAAACCAAAGCCAATTCGTTTATTGAGCTGGAGGCTGTCATTGATTTAACGTTACCCGTCATTGTCTCAATGAACTCAGGGATATCTGTATTGCTGCCGTTCAGACCGTAGCTCTTGTCTTTTTGTGCAGAATAGCCGACCAGTGCGGAAAGATTATGTTTGCCAAATATCTTATCATAGTTCAATGTATTCTCCAATACCCATGATTCGTAATCAGCAGAGCCTTCACTCAGGTCAGGGGCATCGTTTTTACCATAAGTTCCCAGGTCGTAGGCACCCGTATATGTACGGCTTTTGGTGTGGTCCTTTCTAAGTCCTAAGTTCAGTTTATATTTCAATCCTTTAATAACTTCAGCTTGTAAATAAGCGTTTAAGAAGATCTGAGTTTTTTCATTGTTTTTGTTCACCGTACTATAATATGCATACGGATTCGGAAGATTGATGTCTGCGGAAGTTCCCCAACCGGTCGGGTTTGTCGGATCAAAGACTGGAACTACTGAAGGGAAACGCAAAATTTCACCCATAGTATCCTGATTAATGTTACCTTCACCTTTAGAGAGGCGGACTATCATCGATTCACCGATAATCAGGCGATTATCCAGAAAAGAGTAATCGCTTTTCAAACGGATATTATATGATTCGTGACTGGTGTTGCGAAGAATACCTTCTTTGTTCAAATAGCTTGCGGACGCACTGTATGAAGCAGTTTTAGAACCGCCGCTAATATTGGCGTTGGCTTTGTAAGTCATTGCAGTACGAAGCATAATGTCTTGCCAGTCTGTGCCTGCACCTACAAAAGGAACAGAACCAACTTCTGTGCCATAACCGTCTGCTGCCAAATTATAATAACGTGCGAAACGGCTGTATTCTTCACCATTAAAGACATTCAACGTTTTTGGAGTCTGGCTGAAACCTGTGAAGAAGTTTATATCAAGTTTGGTAGGCATATCTTTGCGCCCGCTCTTCGTAGTCACCAATACTACACCACCGGCAGCACGAGAACCATAGATGGCGGCAGCGGCAGCGTCTTTCAACACTTCGATAGAAGCGATATCCGACGGGTCTACCATGCTGAGGTCTCCGAAGGAACCATCGATGACATAGAGTGGATCATTATTTGAAAGAGAGCTGATACCACGTACGTTGATAGTCATCCCTTCGTTCGGGTCACCACTTGTACTTGCTACGGATACACCGGCAATTTTTCCTTGAAGAGCTGTGCCCACATTTGTTGCGACAGCGCCGTTCAACTCTTTTGTACCTACTGAACTGACTGCTCCGGAGAGATGGCTTTTCTTTACTGTACCATAACCGATGACTACAACCTGTTCAAGAGCTACGTTGTCTTCTTCCAGACTGACATTAATTGGAGCGTTTGAAGTTATTGTACGCTCTATACTTTTCATACCTACTGTTGAGAATACAAGAATATCGCCTTTATTGACGTTAACGGCATATTTACCATCTATGCTTGTAATTGTACCAGTGTCTTTCCCTTTTACTTTTACTGTAACTCCTGGTAAGGGGTCGTTTGTCGTTGCTTCTGTTACTATCCCTTTTACTTCAATGTTCTGTGCTGTTAGTGGAATACTAACCAAGCAGAGAAAAAGGAATAGTAGAAATTGAATTTTTCTTCTCATAATTTATTGTATTAGATTATAAACTCTGTTCAACTGCTGATTGCTCCATGGAAACCTCAATCAGTAATTGGATGATGCAAAAGTAGGCGATAATGTAATGGCAGACAAGTATTATTTTATCCCATTCTAATACTTTTCTATAATGTGGCATTACAAATATATTAATGTTTTTCTTAAGCGGAGGAATTACTTATAAGAAATAAAATCGTTATAATCGCCAAATCCGTTACTTATAAGAAATAAAAATGCTATATTTGCTAAATCTGTTACTTATAAGAAATAAAGATGAGAAAGCCGGAATATTATAAAAGAGAGTTGTATGTACAACGTATAAAGCCTTTTGTCGATACACAGATGATAAAGGTGATTGTTGGGCAAAGGCGTGTGGGGAAGAGCTATCTGTTGTTTCAACTGATGGATGACATTCGTGACGGTTCTCCGGAAGCAGATATCATCTATATTAATAAGGAGTTATTTGAGTTTGATCAAATTAAAACTTATGCCGACTTGATAAATTATGTGTCTGCGACAAGAAAGGGCGCGGAAGATAAGTGTTATCTGTTTATTGATGAGATACAAGATATTGAAGGTTTTGAGAAGGCCCTGAGGCATTTCTTTGCGGAAAACACTTATGACATCTATTGTACGGGAAGTAATGCCACCATGCTTTCGGGTGAACTGGCTACTTTCCTGAGTGGTAGATATATTGAATTTAAAGTATACGGTCTGACCTATACCGAATTTTTGGAGTTTCATAAACTGGAGGATTCCGTTGAAGCGTTTAGCCGTTTTTACCGGTTCGGCGGGCTTCCTTATCTTGCCAGTTTGCCTTTTGAAGAGCACCTTATAATGGAGTATCTGAGAAATATCTATAATACAATTATATTGAAAGATGTGGTGAATAGATATAGTATCAGGAATGTACGGCAATTGCAGGATCTGACGGTTTATTTGGCTGACACGATTGGGAATCTGTTTTCAGCAAATAAAATAAGTGAGTATCTGAAATCACAGAGGGTAGATATGTTGCCCAAAACAATATTGGAATATCTTACTTATTTGAATAGTGCTTATTTTGTAAGAAGAATCCGTCCGATGGATATTCAGGGAAAGAAACAATTCCAGATCGGAGAGAAATATTATTTTGAAGATTTAGGAATACGTAATGCGATTCGTCCTTTCCGGGCGACTGATATCGGACAGGTGCTGGAGAATGTGGTGTGCCATCATTTGCTGGTATGCGGATATGCGCTGTATATAGGCAGAGATGGCGATAAGGAAGTTGATTTTGTAGCCGAACGTAATGGGGAAAAGCTGTATGTTCAAGTTGCATATTCAGTTATAGACCCCAAAACGCATGAACGGGAGTTTGGCAATCTGTTGGCGATTCAGGATAACTATCCCAAGATAGTTGTCACCATGGATGAAGTGGAAGGAGTTTCCTATCAAGGCATCGAGCAGGTGCCCGTTCGTAAGTTTTTGCTTCGTTGGAAGTAAGGGTGGGTGCAGTATTTATGCAGTCTGTATCATAAGTCTTAAAAGATAAATTACAAAGGAGAAGCTAAAACAACTAGCTTCTCCTTTTCCCTTCCTATTGATAATTCTAAATGATTATTTGAAAACAATCTCCATGGGTCTACCTATCCAAACTTGTGGTTGTTCTAAATGAAAGATGCGGGCGATAGTGGACGCCACATCGTATTGCATCATGCTTACATCGTCAAACCGGAGTCCTTTCTTAATATTCTTGCCGGATATGATGAAAGCTGTTTCCATTTCTTGCATTGTTTTGCCGCCATGACCTTTATCGATACCTCCGTGATCGGAAGTTAATATGAAAATGGTATCATCCAGCAGTCCCGCGTCTTTTACCGCCTGAACGATTTGGCCGACATACATATCCAGTTCTTTAAGTTTCTCATAATATTCCGGTGTGTCGTGTCCGGCAGTGTGTCCGGTGTGGTCGGGGCCGTCATAGCAGATGGCAACAAGAGCGGGGTGTTTCTCCTTTATATAAGAAGAAGCCATATTGCCCAGTTCTTTCGGAGTCTTGTTGCAGTCGGCAACATGATAGTGATAACTTAAAGACAGCGTATCTACTAAATATTTAATTCCTTCCCACTCATACAGGCAGCCGATTTCCGCTTCCGGGCGGGCATCGCGCAGTAATTGAAAAACAGTAGGGAAGATACCATTCTTATTTAATACGCGTGAGGGAAGTTCCGGTGTTTTAGATCCCCATTCGGTGTATCCGTGAAGTTCCGGTCCGGCTCCCATAAACATGGATGCCCAGTTGATGGCGCTGGAAGAGGGGAGGGCAGAACGCTTTTTCAGTGTGTAGGCTCCGTCCTCCATCAGTTTCTTTACGTTCGGCATATCTGCTTTGGGAAGGCTGTAGGCTCCCCAACCGTCCAAACCGATGAAAACAACATGTTTAGCTTTATCTTTTCCTTTGGCATGGCAGGAGAAAGTGAAACTGAAGAGGAGTGCGAATGTAGCAAGTAGTGTTAAAAAGGTTTGTTTATTCATGATATTGTTATTTATAGGGTTAATGTTTTATTCGTTATATAATCAAAGGCCATAACTAATGATGAGCAAAGGTAGGATTATTTTGAGGGGGAGACAAATATAATATTAGCAGAGACTAATACTTTTATGGTATTTCTTTTGAAACTCTGTCTTTTGCTTGGCATTGTTTTCTTCATTGTCAAATTATGTCGTTTGTCTTTTTGTATATAATATTGATCGTTTTAATAACTGTTCTGTTCAACTATGAATATTCTTTCAGCTTGGTTGCAATAATATCCTTACAGTTTTATAATAAACCGTTTGAGCGTTTTTAATAAATAGTTGAAAGGTTTATTATAAACGGTATCCAAGTTTATTAAAAACTATTTTTTGGAAATTTCTGAGTAACCTTGGAATTATATAAACAAAAAGGGAGAAAATCAGTGCTGATTTTCTCCCTTTCCAATTCCTTTATAGTTGGAAACAGATGCCTTATTGGCTGCTATTATGTCTTATATTTTATACGTTTCATATTGTTTTTCTTCTTTTTACTACCTTCAAAGATACAAAATAAAAAAGGAAAAGTCAAGAGCTGGTTTATTAAACATGATAAAGATGGTTAATCCAATATGTTTTTATAGCTGCCATTTATGATAAGGTATTACTTTGATTTTGAGATTCTCAATTTGAAATACATCCTCTTGGTTTAGTGTTATGATGTATCCTTCAGTGAGTTTGTAGAATTTCAATGCATCAATGAGTCCGTCAAATTCGCGTGATTGGTTGTCTGCATTGAGCTCCATACAGACTTGGATTGCTTGGGTAATGGCGCCTTTCTCAAGAGTAATAAAGTCACATTCATTGTCTCTCCTGTGATAGTATATGTCTTTATATCTTAGCCGCAATGTATTGTAGACCATATTTTCAAGTTTGTGTCCTTCATCTCCTTTTATTCTGTTTACATTGGAGGTGACTAATCCCATGTCTATGGCATAAATCTTTTTAGGGTTGATGGTCTGCTTCTTTAATGAATAGTCGAACATAGGGACAAGGCTGACCAAATAACTTTGTTCCAGGTGTGAAAGGTATTCCAATATGGTAGTGGTAGAATTAATACCAGCAGGTTCTCTTAGTTTGTTTGCGGATGTGAGATTCCCAATATTGGAAAGTAGAAAAACGGTCAAACGTTTAAGTCCTCGAATATCTTTTATTCCATAGCGTACTGCGATATCCCGAATAAGGATATCATCCAGTAAATTAGCGAGTATTTCTTCAATAGGGTTTTTTAGGTATTCAGGGAAACCGCCTAGTTGCATGTATTCCTTCGTTGTATGCTCATTAGGTTCAATATCCTTGAATCTACAGAATTCTTTGAACGAGAAGGGGAATAGTTCACTTGTAATATGACGTCCGGTAAGGCTGGTACCCAGTTCCTTGCTCAATAAGGATGCATTGGAGCCGGTTACGAAAACTTTGAAATTTTCATCTAGCTTCTGTCGTACATATCGCTCCCAACCTTTAATGATTTGTATTTCATCAAACATCAGAACTCTATTGCCTGCTTCTGCAATCAATTGATCTAACTTCTGAAAGTCAGATATCTCAAAATCATATAGACGGGGATCATCGAAATTTATATAAAGTGATTCTGTGTGCTTCTTTTTCAATAATTGGTGAAGGAGAGTGCTTTTTCCGCATCTGCGTACACCGGATACAATTAGTGCATAGTTATCAATATCAGGTAAAGTACAGAGGCTGTCTCTGATCATCCCTTCTTCTTTCGCATGCAAGTTTATTTCTTGTTGGCGTATAATTTCTTTTAGAAAGTCTTTTTGTATCATGGCGTTTCTTCTTTAATGCAACAAATATAACTTTTTATATCCATATTATCAAATAGTTTCCAGTCATAATGGAAACTATCTTCCAGTGTGAATGGATAATAGTTTCCAGTCGCACTGGAAACTATTATAAGGCGCTGATTCTCACTTATTTTTTATGATAAGAATGATCTTTCGGAAACTCTTCTCCTTCCCATGCTTTTTTCGAAGTCCAGGATTGTGAAGCATCCGTCCAAAAGGGATCATCGGCAGACAGACCTAGCGGGAGGAAAGCAAGCGATGCCATATACAAGCTGCCGTTATTAGTGTAATAATCGGAAATACCGGGCTGGGAACCGTTGAATCCTAGTGTCAGAAAACCTGCCGTATTGAAGTTGCGTCCGTCCCCGAACATACGTCGGATGACAGCCGTCATGGCTGCGCGTACCTGTCCGTTTGATAGTTCTACGGGAAGCCAGTTGCGCCACGCAAGCAGGGCTAATGTCTGCAAAGAGCCGGTACGGTAAGTGATAGAACGTCCGAAAACAGGCAGTGTGCCTTCCGGAGAGATGAGGCGTTCGAGGATTACCCCGAATCGTTGGGCACGTCTGATCGCTTCATGGTAGTTGCAGCCGGGCATATTTCCTATCTTCTCACGTTTGCCGGCTTCGGTGATTACCTCCAGTGCTTCTATATACATAGGATGTATGACGAAACTATTGTAATAGTCGAATGCGAAACGAGGGCCGTCCGAATACCAGCCGTCACCTACGTACCATTCTTCTATCTTACGCAGAGAGGAACTGATGCGGTAAGTATCACTGGGCGCTCCAGCTTTCCGAAGGAAGGATTCGACAGTAGCGCTGAACAACAGCCAGTTGCTATAGGAAGGATCGACCCGTCTGAGATCCGTAAATTCGGTGATATACCGCCGCTTGGTGATACTGTCCAATGGCATCCATAAGGCATCATAACTTCTCAGGAAACTTTCTGCCAGGAAGGCGGCATCCACCAAGGTCTGATTCTCCTGACGCCATAACAGATAATCGGGGGAAGCGGGATCTACTGCATGAACGTAGCTTTTCAATGCCCATTCCCGCAGTTGTTTGCGTTGGAGTCCTTCCGGAGTTTCATCATCGGGCAATGACAGCCACGGTGCCAGTCCCGCCATCAGACGCCCGAAGCATTCCATATAAGTGACGTTCTTGTCGCGTCCGTCCCATGTCGGACTTAATTCTACGAGCATATTCTGTTTCAGCAGGCCTTCGCTCATATTGCTCAATACAGGAGCTGCCATCCGGTACATTACATCGCACCAGATTTCTCTATCGCTTTTCTCTGTTTTCTTTTTGGCGCTGATACTTTCTGTCGGGATCAGCAGAATCATTAATAGTAAGATCCAATGAAGTCTTTTCATGTATTGCCTTATTTTTAAGATTAAATCTTCAGCTAAGGAGCCATAGCCGAAGCGTATGGCAAAGGTAGAATTATTCCGATAGCAGGGCAAATACAATCTTAGCATTAACTAATACTTTTGCGTTATTTATCCGATACTGATACTTTCTTATACAAAATGTCCAGTAAATAATGCTTGTCATCGGAATTGTTATACATTTGTCCGGTAAACAAAATTATTACTATGAGAAGGAATTGGATAGGTAGCAGCATGATAGTTGCACTCTTTGCTTTATTGGCAGGCGGATGCGGTCATAGTCAACGGACGCTGGAGTTTCGTGGAATCTGTGTAGATGACCCGCAGGGAGAAAATGGATTATACAACCCGGGAAGAGGATTCCGGTTGGAAACTGCGGTGGATGTGCTGTACGAAAAGGACACTCCTACCAAAGAACTGAATGAATTGTCTGCTAAGTATATAGCAGATAGTGTTTCACTCTCACAGAGCTACTTTTATCTGACTTATTTAATAGGTAAAGAACTGTCTGAAGAAAACTTCCGGACCATGCAGGCATATTTTGATGAACTGCAAAAGCAAGGAAAAAAGGCCGTATTGCGCTTTGCCTACGAACGGGACTTTATGGGACGGTCGCCTGTCGGTCCTACCGGCGAACAGATACTGGCGCACTTGGATCAACTAAAACCTTTCCTGGAGAAAAATAAAGACTTGATTCTGGTCGTACAAGCCGGGATGATTGGCGCGTGGGGCGAATGGCACAGTTCGGTTCAGGGACTGGAAAATTCGGAAGAGACAAAGGCTGCCGTATTGGAAAAACTGCTTTCTGTGGTTCCTGCGGAGAGAAATGTACAAGTCAGACTCCCGGAATTTAAGAACCTGCTGAAAGATAAACCGGAACTCTATAAGAGACTTTCTTTCCATGATGACTTCATTGTCATACGCCCCGACAGATGGGATGCCGATATGCACGAAGGGACACCGAAGTTCGATCAGATAGTGGCGGAATCTCCTTATCTCGTGGTAGACGGTGAACTGCCCTGGGGATTCTGGAGCGTGGGCGCTGATCCGGACAGTCCTTCTGCCGGATGGATTATTGACGGTATGCAGGCGGCGAGACGTTTATTCCTCCAGCATTATACTTCACTAAGCATCATACATAATTATAAGGAGCAACATCCCAACAATCGGTTCGATGAGAATAATCCGCCCGAATACTCCATGGTGGTCTGGAAGAAAACGATGATAACGGAAGACGCCCTCCTCCAGCATCACATGCCGGTGTCCGACAGCTACTTCCGTAAGAAAGACGGAACGAAGGTAAAACGCAATGTGTTCGATTATATACGCGATCATCTGGGTTACCGGATTGAGCTGCAATCACTTCAGCTTCCTTCCAAATTAGTGAGTGGAAAGGAGAATGTCTTGAAACTGAGGTTGAAGAACAGAGGTTTTGCCACCGTATTTGGTGAACATCCTGTTTATTTCGTATTGATTGATGATACAGGAGAGGTTACGGAATTTCTGACCGATGCCAATCCAAAGAACTGGCAACCATTCGAACCAAAGGATTCTACCTATACTTCGCTGACGCATACAGTGGATGTATCTCTTGAACTTCCCGCCTCGGTGACTCCCGGAACTTATAAGTTAGGGCTGTGGATACCGGACGGATCGGACAGACTCCGATATAATCCTCGTTATGCCATCCATTGTGCCAATGGAGATACGGACTGGTGGATTTCTAAGGATGGAAAGTATGGTGTGAATGTATTGACTGCGGTTGAAGTGGAATAAATGATTTGTTTCTATGATAAAAGTGAAAGGCTTCGGGTATGATTACCAGAAGCCTTTTATTGTTGGGTATGGATTACCTTATCAAGAATTATAAATCAGCACCACCGTATATGCCACATAGCAAAGTATCATAATACTTCCTTCTATCCGCGTAATGGTCCGCTTGGCAAAGAACAGCCCGAACAGCCAGAGCAGAATACTGGAACCTACCAGTGTAAACAGGTCGAAGTTTGTAATTCCGCTAAGATGGAGGGGCGTGATACTGGCGCTGCATCCCAATACAAAGAAGATATTGAAGAGATTACTGCCGATTACATTTCCGATAGCCATTTCCGGATTCTTTTTCAGTGCGGCGACGATGGAAGTGGCAAGCTCCGGCAGGGAAGTTCCTCCGGCTACCAGCGTTAATCCGATAATGGATTCGCTGACTCCCATGCTGCGGGCAATCCCTGTAGCCCCGTTGACGAACAGCTGACCTCCATAGATGAGTGCCGCCAGTCCGCCAATGATATAGAGAATGGATTTCCACCACGAAAGCAGCTTGATCTCTTCTTCCGGTGCCGTGTGCTCCGGTACTGCCGGTTCCGGTGCAGCGGAGGATTTTGGGAAAGCGATGGCAAACGTATACCCCATGAAAATGGCGAAGAAGCAGAGTAAAAGCAGACCGTCTACTCTGTTCAGTATATTTTCTGTGGCATTATCGAGGAATATGTCATTGGCGCATATCAGCAATACCACAGAAGAAAGGATACAGAGCGGTATCTCTTTTCGTAAAGTGTTCCGGGTGATGACAATCGGAGCGAACAGTGCCGTACATCCCACGATCATCAGCGTATTGAATATGTTACTTCCCACTACATTACCTATGGCAATGTCCGCGCTTCCTTTCAGGGCTGAAGCGACACTCACCGTCAGTTCCGGAGCGGATGTGCCGAAAGCGACAATGGTCAGTCCGATAACGATGGAAGGTATGCGGAAACGCTTGGCTACGGAAGCGGCACCGTCTGTCAGTCCGTTAGCTCCTAGTAAAATGAGAATTAATCCTCCGATAAGTAATAGTATATTCATAATTTTTCTCTTTTGGGGCAAAGATAATCATTTAGGGAATTGTAATGTCAAAAACAATCCGTATGTTTGCCATGTTTATTAAAAAGTGAAATTAAAGTTAATTCACCTAACTTGGAATCATTCTATATGGATATGAAAAAAATAAAACGGTTTACATTGCTGCTGGTGATGGTTTCCCTTGCAGTGAATGTACAGGCGCAACTGGAGCAGGCAGTCAAGAAGATTTTCGCCGGAGATACAGTAGCAACGCATCCAGTCTCTTTGCATCGGGATTCTGATTCTGCCCGTGTGGCAAATCTGCAGAAATCACTGGAAGAAGCGCGGCTCAATGAAGCCAATATGCGTATGGAGATGGAGCAGATGAGGCTTCAGATGCTGTCCGCCGATTCGGTGAAATTCTCCCAGCAACGGCAGCGTATCGACTCACTGCGTCAATTCACGAAAGGAATACCGGTAGTTGCCGAAGGGGATACCCTGTTTTATCTTTTTACAAAACGGGGCGGATACACTCCCCAGCAACGGGCACAGATGACCGGTGCCGCTATCGAAGAGATAGGAAAGCGTTTTAATCTCCGTCCCGATTCCGTTTCCATCGACCATTCGGATATTGTGTCCGACCTTATGTACGGCAACAAAGTACTGCTGTCCCTTACTGACCAGGATGCTTTGTGGGAAGGAGTATCCCGTGATTCTTTGGCTAAAGAGAGGCGGCAGAATGTAATCACTAAGCTGCATGAGATGAAGGCGGAGCACAGCATTTGGCGAATGGCGAAGCGTATCCTTTATTTTCTGCTGGTGATTGTCGGTCAGTATCTTCTTTTCCGTCTGACCAATTGGGCATTCCGCAAACTGAAAGTGCGCATCCTGCGTCTGAAAGATACGAAGATAAAGCCTGTGTCTATTCAGGGATATGAGTTGCTGGATGCTCAGAAGCAGGCTAATCTGTTAGTCTTTTTGGCAGGCATCGGGCGTTATATTTTAATGGGGATACAATTGTTGATCACTGTCCCTTTGATTTTTATCATCTTCCCGCAGACCGAAGGACTGGCATACCGCTTGCTGGGTTATATCTGGAATCCGATTCGGAAAATCTTTGTGGATATTATAGACTATATCCCCAATCTGTTTACGATTGTTGTTATCTGGTACGCGGTGAGGTATCTGGTGCGTCTGGTACTTTATCTGGCACGTGAGATAGAAGCGGGGCGTCTCAAATTCAACGGCTTCTATCCGGATTGGGCAATGCCGACCTTCCACATTGTCCGGTTCCTGCTCTACGCATTTATGATCGCGATGATTTACCCTTATTTGCCGGGCTCCCAATCCGGTGTATTCCAAGGAATTTCGGTCTTTGTCGGATTGATAGTCTCGCTCGGATCAAGTACCGTTATCGGAAATATTATTGCCGGACTGGTGATTACTTATATGCGCCCGTTCAAGATGGGCGACCGGATTAAACTGAACGATACTACCGGCGATATCATAGAGAAGACGCCGCTTGTCACCCGTATCCGCACTCCGAAAAATGAGGTGGTGACGGTGCCCAACTCTTTTATCATGTCTTCACATACCGTGAATTATAGTACATCGGCACGGGAGTATGGCTTGATTATCCATTCGGAGGTATCCATCGGTTATGATGTCCCCTGGCGCCAGGTCAATCAGATACTGATTGATGCTGCGTTGAATACGCCCGGAGTAGTGGATGATCCGCGCCCGTTTGTGCTGGAGACTTCATTGAGCGACTGGTATCCGGTGTATCAGATCAATGCTTATATCAAGGAGGCGCATAAGATGTCTCAGATTTATTCTGATTTGCATCAGACTATTCAGGATAAGTTTAATGAAGCGGGAATTGAGATTATGTCTCCGCATTACATGGCTGTCCGTGACGGGAACGCAACGACGACTCCCAAGGATGATCTAAGCAAGAGTAACACTGCGGATACTGCTAATCAGAGTAATAAATCAGAGTAATATAAGCTCATTACTTAATGAACTTGTGATTTTCTTTGCATCTGTCGGGGCAAAGGAGTACTATAATAAATCAGGGCGCCCCCTTCATCGCGAAGGAGACGCCCTTTGTCGTGTGTGTTTTTTCTGAGAGTAGAATTTCTTTCTTTAATAGAGAACTTATTTTTTTCGGGTTACTGTATAAAGTACATTTCCTTTTTTATCTATCATACGCAGGTTAAGCTCCTTCTTGTCGATAGAGCAAACGGAGAAACCCGGTTCGGGACTGCAGAACTTTGTACCTTCGATGGGTTCTACCTTGCGTGCGAGAGAGGCGGCGGAGTTGACTACATAGTCAATGTCGCTTCCCGGTACACGGATATGCTGGAAGTTGTGGATATGACCGCAGATGTACATATCTACGTTGTGCTTGCGCAGGATGCTGTCTACGCGTTTCTGCATATCAAGCCGCTCGCTTTCCTCTTTCGGGGTGTAGGCATAGATGGGGTGATGGCCGGCTACGATGATCCAGTCCTCCTTGGCACTTGCCAGTACAGATTCCAGCCATGACAGCTGTTTGCTGATGTCCTGCTTGCAGGCATCCGGATATTTATCGCTTTCATTGCGGTATTTATCAATCAGCGGAGTGGTGTCTATCCAGACGATGCGGATAGTAGCTCCTTTTTCTTCGAATACCTTGGTGTAGTAACGGTCGGGCATTGACCAGCGGCGGCTGATGTTCGTGTAGTCCAGTACTGCCTGAGTGTTTCCGCGATATTCGTGGTTGCCCAGGATGGAGAACCAGTCGATCATCAGTTCGGGGTGGGAGTAGATAAGCTCGTAGTTGGTCATCCACAAAGGGTCGTTCACGCTGCGCACTCCGTCGAAGTGGTGAACGTCTCCGGTGGCTAATACAAATTCGGGGCCTATCTCTTCGCCCATTGTGCCCATCAGTTCGGCGATTGGCTTCTGGTCATAGTAGCCGTTGCGACCTAAATCATTGGCTACATAGAAGTTAAACTTCTTGTCAAAGATGGAATAATCCGTTAGCTGTGCGTGGGCGAATGTAAAGACGGAAAGGAAAAGAAGAATGAATAAGCTTTTTATCTTCATATTATATTGATTATTAGTTGTTTATAATTGTTGTTATTGAAAGACTGAAATTCTCTGTTTTTTTGGTTTTAAAGGAACGAGGCGTTGGTTTAAAACCAAGACCCCGTTCCTTTAAAACCAACGGGGCGTTCCATTCTTAGGAACGGAGGTTTTCGCTTTTCGCATTGTCAGAAGTTAACTTTTACGCCGGCATTAATCTTTACACCGTAGTACTCCGCCTGCATGGTGCGGTCTTTGGTTCCCTGATAGTAACGAAGAGGCTGGTTCAGCAGGTTGGTGGCATCTGCATAGAACGTGGTCTTTATCTTCTTGCCGAAGGTGTAGCTGGCGTTCAGGTCCATGTAGCTCACTGCGTCATAGTAACGGTCGAGGGCTGCCACTTCTCCCATTTCGTCGATGAAGCTCGAAGCGTAGTTGTAGGAGAAGCGTACGTTGAAACCTTTCTTTTCGAAGTAAAGGGAAGCATTGGCTGTATGTTCGGGTGATCCCGGCAGGGACAGGTCTTTCTCGTTCTCACGACCTTCGAAGTTGAAGTTGTTCACTTGGGTGTGGGTGTAGGTGTACGTACCATAGAAACCGATACATTTCAGTGCGGGAGCAATGAAGCCGAAGTCGCGTTGATAGGCCAGTTCTACGCCCAGCAGGTCGGCGTCGCCGGCGTTTTTGGGTTGGGTGAACTTCTTGTATTCGTTGTTCTGATAGGTGTAGTCACCGATGACCTGATCAACGATAAAGTCATTGATCTTTTTGTAGAAGATGCCTGCGCTGATCAGACCGACACTTTTGAAGTAGTAGTCTGCGCTGAGGTCGAGATTGTAGGAGATGGTCGGGGTCAGGTCGGAGTTACCCATCACCAGTTCGTTGTCGCTGCGGTTGATGTTGACACAGGGGATCAATGCGGAGTATTTCGGACGACTCAGTGTCTCGGTGAACGAAGCGCGGAGCTTTAAGTCGTCGTTCACATCGTATTTGAACAAGAGGCTGGGGAGCCAGTTGACATAGCTGTTCTTATGGTTTCCGGTAGGTTCGAGGGTTTCTGTCTCGTCTTTGTCGTCGGCTACGTTCCAGTTCCAGCCGTTGTATTTGATGTGGGTGGCTTCCATGCGTAAGCCTGCCATCATTTTTATCTTCTTTCCCAAGTTTTGGTCGAAGCGGAAGAAGGCGGAAGTTACGTTCTCACGGGCGTGGTAGTTGCCGGAGGATTCTTCGAGCACCTGTTCGCCTTCCATACTGCTGAGGTCGAGTGAGCCCAGGTATTCTTTGGATACGAAGTCGGTCGCCTTATATTGGTCTCCTGGCATATATCCGTCACGAATCTGGCTGGTGAGGTTGTTCATGTAATCCTTGTCGAAAGCGTCCTTGTACGCATCTGCGTAATCATAGCAAAGGGTGTTGCGGTCTTTGGTCTTGGAGGCGTACTTTGCTCCGAACCGCAGGCTGTTGCCATAGATACCGTTTGTCAGCGGAAGTTCGAAGTCTACTTTGAATTTCAGGTCTTTTTCGTAGATTTCCTGGTTGCTTTCGGTCAGTTCCTTCACTTTCCATTTGCCTCTTTCGCCGTCTGCTTCTCCGTTGTGCAAGTTGACGTCCGTAGTCACGTAAGGGAAACGGTCGCCGGCATCTACGACGGTAAAGCCGAGGAAGTCCTGTTTCAGGCTGAAGTATCTTTCGTTCGGACGGTCTTCGCTGGCACGGGCGTAGGAAGCTCCCCAGTTGACGGACAGCTTTCCGAACTGATGTTCACCGCTCAGACTGAGGTCCATTGTTTGCTGTAATTCCAGACGGGCATTTCTGTTGTCGGGTGTTCCTCCTTTTGTCTCGATCTGGGCGGATTGCTGCATATCTCCTTCGTCGTCTAGTCCTGTCTTATCCAAATCCTTATAGGTGACGCGGTAGCGGTTTTCCCAGTCGTGTCGGCGGTTGTAGATACCTTGCAGCGTCAGCCGGTGGTTCGGGTTGATGTCGTAGTCGAAAGCCAAGGAGTAGCTTTGGCGTTCGCGGGTCACGTAGTACTGGCGTTTCTGTGCTTCCACCATGACTACCTCGCCTTTTTTGTTGACGTCATATTCAAACTCCACATCGTCCGATCCTGACGGAGCGTTCTGATAAGAGATGGCGGCCATCATTCCCAGTTTGTCATTGAAGAAACGGTCGCCGTAGGTAAATCCTAAGTTCAACTGTGCTTTCTGGCTGATCCAGTTGTAGCCGGTTCCTGCTGTGGCGCTGAACATCCGTTTGTAAGGAGTGCTTTTTGTCACCAGATTGATGGAGCCGCCGATGGCATCTCCGTCCATATCCGAGGTAACGACTTTGTTCACTTCGATTGTCTGCACCATGTCTGCGGGGATGAGGTCGAGCTGGACATTACGGGTATCGCCTTCGGCAGAAGGGAGGCGGTTGCCGTTGATGGTCACGGAACTGAGGTCGGCGGAGGTACCGCGGACTTGTCCGAAGCGGGCTTCCCCCTGGTCGTATTGTACATTAATACCGTTGATACGTTTGAGGGCATCGCCGATATTGGAATCGGGGAACTTTCCGACCTGATCGGCTGAAACGACATTGGTGATTCCGAGGTTGTTCTTTTGTGAGTTGATGGCGCGGCGTTGTCCCTGAAAGGCGCCGCCTACCACTACTTCCTGCAGTTCGAGTCCTTCATTGAGTACTACGTCCTTTTCGAGCGTCTTTCCTGCCGGAATGGTGATTTTCATTTCGACGGGAGAGTAGCCTACGTAGCTGACTTTCACGGTGTATGTGCCCGGTGTGAGATTGGCGAATGTATAATAACCGTTGACGTCGCTTGTCACTCCGGTATGTAGTTTTTCGATGTAGATGGAGGCTCCCGGAAGAATTTGCTTGGAAGTGTCTACTATGCGTCCGCGGATCGTGCCCTGTCTGGCTACGTTTACTTTTTCCTCTGCAAAAGTATTTCCGCTTGTACTCATGATTAAAAGAGTCAAAGAGACTAATCTGAGAAATCGTTTCATAAATGTTAGCGTGCGTTAATTATTTGCTGCAAAAGTAGGGGCTTGACGTTTCTTGCTTTTTACAGTTGATTGAAGAACGCGTAACAAATATGCTACGATTGTGTTACGCAAGAAGGGCGCCCGCCTGCGGACACCCTTCGATACCTAACCCGATAAAAAGTTATCTTGAATGTATCTGAGATACGATCAATTCATTGGAATTTCGATACGTTCGCCCGTAACGGAAACGGCGCTTAACTGGAAACCATCTTTCCAGCGAACCGGAATCGTGAATGTGTCTGTTGACGACGGGGCATTTTCGCCGCTGCAGATGAGGATGAATTTGCCGGTTTCATCTTTCACTTCGTAAGTCACTACATTGGTCCAGTTCTTGATCGTGATGGTCTCACCGTTGTAAGTCACTGCATTATCGCCGGAACCTACCGTAAATGTCTTGGGAGCATGAGTGGCATTCTCTCCTTTGATGATGGCGGGTTTCGTTTTATACAGTTCGTACGTATTATCCGAAATGTATTCTAGAGCGACATCCGGACGGGTGCCTCCCAGTGCGTTTACTTTCTGTTTGAGAGCGTCTATCATGTCTTGTGTCACGGTCAGCTGCTTTTTCCCGTAGTCGTCCAGTTCCTTGTCGACCGGAGTCAAGAATCCCCATTTGGTGAAGAAGTCGAGTAAGTTCATACCGGAAATCTTGGAGCAGGCATATACAAAGTCAAGCTGAATCTCTCCGTGAGTCATTCCGGTGTAGTCTTTATTGCGGGCGTATTCATATACCTCCGGATAAAAACCTCCTTTGTCTGCCTGTTGCAACGGAGTCCTGCCCAGCACTTTTCCGAAATAGAGTTCCAGTTGCCAGAAGGGAACAAGTTTACAGAATACATCATTGGCATTATTCTTTCCCAGATTTTGGAAGTCAGCATGCGGGCTTCCGGTGGCAATAATCCCACTCCATGCTTTGGAGTATCTGTTTCTGTAGGTGATTCCCATGTCTTCAACCTGTATGCGGGAAGGCTGGCCGAAAATGGTGGTCTGTATGTACTCGGACATGATGTTGTTCGTCACTTCCGTGTTGCCGCCCCACAATACTCCCGGACGGGTCTGATTGCAATGTCCTATCTCGTGTGCCGGTCCCCAGCAAGCGCTTGTCTTCAGCTTTTCCGGACTACAGATTTCATTCATTGTTGTTCGGTTGTAGGCTGTGTGATAAGCCGTGGCGTACATATAGGACTTATACATGACATTCAGATACATCCGGTTTCTGAACATCTTGTCATATTTCTCCAAGCCCAGCAGCTGCTGCTCGCTGTACACGATCTTGTCATAAAGGTCTATCAGTTCATCTCCCTTGGAACCTGCGTAGGTCCGGAGGTCACTCGTCTCGAAAGTGAGGTGGGCATATTTCCCCAGTACGTCAAAATACCGGTTGGTTGCTTTGTTGAGCAGTTCCGACCAGCGTCCGTTATGCTCCGGATTTTGCGAGTCGAAGTAGCCGTTCACTTTTCCCGATGCAAAATGGATTTTGATTGGGGCCGCTGACGGATCGTCCAGCGTTTTTGTGACGTACATCACGTACACCAGTCCTTGCTCGCTGATAGAAAGCTTGTTGATTCCCTGATTCAGTAAGTAGGTCACTCCGCCAAAACCGTCATTCTCAGGTGCATCCAGATTCTGTACCCGCAGTCCGATGTCATATCCGTGTGTGTCTCCCACCAGTACTATCAGGTTTTCATCTGCCTTGACCGATATTCCGGTCGGATTGTCCAACTGGCTGTAAGGGTTGGTCTTGTGGGTTTCCGACTGGATATCCGGATTGGGATATGCCTTGAACTCGCTGATACGGAACTCAGCAGGATACTTACCTTTAATCATATAGTAGGCTATATTTTTAAAGAACGGGTATTCGCACTTTGCTATGTCATCTTCCGTAATACCGGTTTTCAGTTCACTGCAACTTGCATCGGTGAAGAGAGTCGAATAATCAAAGTTCACGGGATTCTTTGCAAAGAACTCCATCTCGGCGCATGAAGCAAATCCTTGTCCGTCGCCAGTACCGCTCTTTATGATGAAACGGAAAGACTTCGCCTGTATCGTTTGGTCAAATGTAACTTTGCCTGCCATGCCCGAACCTTGAAAATCCTTATCAATAAGTTTTGTGAATGTGTGACCGTCTGCTGAATATTGTATTTCTGTATCTTTAAATCTACCATTATTTCCGTTGTTGCGCGGATGATATATCAAATAATCGACATCTGTGACTGTTTCAAAATTATAGGTTAATGTGATGGGGAAATAGTTGCTTGCACCATTACTCCAACTGGAATGATAAAGTGTCGAATAATCTCCGTCAAAAGACTTTTCGATATTGCTGCCGGGTTGAAAAGAAGAAGCCGTCCCGCTTACTATTTTGATCTTGATGTCACCTTTTACGTCTTCTCCGTTGCCTTCGGCAAATTCGTTGAGTCCTTTCTGGGTAACAAATACGGATGCGCTTACAGGTTCTGCCTGTTCCGTATCGGGATCGATAGTCGGTAATACTTCTGTTATTTCAATGTTGCCATGACGCTGACTGTCAAGTCCGGTCGCTTTCACCATATATGTATGGGGGGTGGTGACTGTGGCCGGTGCACGGCTGATAGGTTTTTCGGTAATCCATTCCGGCAAAGTGATGGCTACTTCTACATTTGTCGTCACGTCAAACTGGATTTCTCCACCGATAACACCTACCTCAAAGTTGGACTGGTCAACCAGAATGGCTGCTTCGTATCCCAACTGGCGTACTGTGATTGTCTTTGTCTGGTCGGCAGCTATCACGGTAACGGTTGCTTTACGCACGTACCGTTCGTCGCTTTCGTCTACAGATATTTTCAGTGCCTTCCCGTCTGCTGACGGGTGGCACCAATTTTTATCTGATTTGACAGTCCAGGTATCCACATTGGTAGTGACAGCTACATTCTGGCTACCGGACTCACTATTGAAATCAACTGTCTCTTTTCCAACGGTTAAATTGGGGGTTGAAGAGCCGTCATCGTCAGAGCATGCCGTAGACAGGCATGGCAGCAACGATAATAGAAAGAAAAGCAGTATATATTTCTTCATTCTTTTTTTTATTCAAGTACGACCATTGAACATTGATAGATTTCCAGTTCTCCTAAAGCAAAATAAGGAGTGCCCTTCGTGGTCTCTGTCACTTCGAACCAAAGATAGCGGGAAGGTTTTGACAGCGGAATTACCTCTGAGTTGTACACTTCGCTCACTCCGTCGGGAAGTCCTGTTAAGGTAGTTTCCTTGTGGGTGCCTGCCTGTGAGATATCCACTGTATTGCCATCAATTTTCTCGACGCCATCAAACCATTCTGCTGGATTATAACTATCACTTGTATATAAGTTGATCGTTTTCCATGAACTATCGTTCGCACGGTTGGTATTGGTCGAACGGAATTTAATAGCGCTGACTTCTTCGCCTAAATCTACTACCAGATAATGTGGCATTTCCACTAGTGAGCTCCACCATGAGTGGAAGAAGGTTGCTATATTTCCGTCTACCAGGTCTTTGATCGGACGGGTAGGAAATGGAGCATTCGTCCATATTTTCTTATAGTCCAGATCTATTTTTACGGGAGTGCCAAACGTAGGACTTGCCTTTTCTGCTTGTGCAGTTATCTGATGGATGGTACCTGCGGTGTTGCCACGATTGAAGGCTTGTACGGTGAAGTTGATTTCACCGTACTTTTGGAGCAGATTGTCTATTACCAATTCGCTGGCGTATTGGCTGACTTGTTTTCTGTATGACTTTCCTGTGGCTCCGATAGTATATTCTATCTGTACATAATATAAATTTTCATCGGCAGGGTTGGTCCAGCTCAGGGTAATCTGTCCCGGAGCGGGAGTCGCTTTCAGATTTTCGATGTCGCTGGGTACCGGATAGGAATCTTTGTCATCGCTGCAAGACCAGAGCATGGCTAATCCTCCGATAAGACATATCGTTATAAGTATCTTTTTCATGATCAGATTATTTTTAATAATTGTTATTCATCATTGATTAGTAGCCCGGATTCTGCACCATGTTCGGGTTCTTGCTTACTTCACCTGCCGGAATAGGCATCAGATACTGACGGGGTGCATCGAATGTACGCTTGTCCTGTATCTCCACAATCTTAGCGAAGTCCTCCATTGTCTCGGCAAGAATGTTCAGACCACGTGCCTTGACATTGAAATAAGTTTCTCCCATTTTCCAGCGGCGGATGTCCCAGAAATTATGATTCTCCTGATAAAGCTCGATCATACGTTCCTGTCTGACGATTTTCATCACTCTGCCGTCGGGACCGCATTGGCCGTCATAGCTTGTCAAAGGAACTTTGGCATTTGCCCAGCTTTCCAGTACCGGTTTTAGTCCGGCGCGTTCGCGTACTTTGTCCAGATAAGCCATTCCTTTTTCGGGATAGCCTTCTTTACCGTATCCTACGCAGGCTTCGGCATAGTTCAGGTAGAGTTCGGCGAGACGTATCACAGGCCATGGATATTCTACCGTTGGTCCGGGGGTACCAACGGTAGCTTGTATTCCTGGGTGTACACCTTTTTTGTTCAGGTATCCTGTTTTGGAGTAGTTCTGAGAGCGTGCCGCAGTGACTATCTTTCCGTCATCGGCTCTGACACCGCAGTTTTCTGTTGCCAGAAATCCGGTCAACCACTTGTCTCCTTCAGAACGCTCAGCACCCCAGAATTTGTGATAAGCATATCTTTTATCGTCTGTACGACATTCATAATAACCGTTCTCAAAAGCAACCCACGCATAGAATCGGGGTTCGCGGTTCATGTTCATGTATAATGTTCTCTTTCCCGGTTCGGCATAGGTAGTGCCTTCAGGGATGGTTATGATATCCAGCTTATTGTTTGTACTGAATGCCGGGTCCTCGTCAATCGGCAATCCATTGGCTGTGTAGAAGCGGTCGAGCATGGTAATCGTGGGGGCTATACCATTCCACGAACCACGGGGGAAGAAAGGTATGGATTTACGTTGGATACCATAAGCACCTGCTTTACGGGTTTCGGGGAAGATGACTTCTTTGAAGTTCTCGCTATCCATGAAAGTCATACGAAGTGTACGTTCTGTCAGGTTGGTCGGTTCCGGATAAGCATTACTTGTAGTACTGGCTTTATAGAGCTCGTGACCGACTCCTGATGCAGCTTGAATGGCATCCCATGCTGCATCTGCTGCACGTTTGTATTTTTCTTCCGAATAAGTGGTTGGCATGAGCTGTTCGCCGTCCGGGTTCTTAAAGTCTGCATAATCAGGATTCCCGTTGAATAATGGTGAGGCGGCATAAAGCAACATTCGTGCTTTTAAGCTTTTGGCAATGACGCTCGTGGCACGTCCATAATCCGAGCTATTGCGTGTGGCAGGAAGTCTGGTGGCTGCATCGTCAAGTAAGTCGGCAACCCAGTCGATACATTCATCGTACGGACGACGTCCGAGCATATTATTCGCAGGAGTGTCGAGTGCCGGAAGTTCTTTTACCAAAATGGTCGGCCCGTAACATTTGATCAGAAGGAGGTGGAAATAGGCGATCAGGAAGTCGGCTTCTGCCGTGTAAAGATCGACTTCCTCCTGGCTGATCTTAGGAACGGAGTGGATATTTTCTTTCAACAAATAGCATTGACGTATTCCCTGAAACAGTGTATTCCAATAACTGATAATTGTATTGCTTGAGTCATAAGAACCTTCAGCGAATTTTACGTAACTTTCGGCAAACGGGCTGATCGTTTCGTCACCGGTAAAGTCCATACATGACTGAACCATGTTTGACTGAGGCAGATATCCGTAGCAGGAATATAAATATCGCAGTGCAGCGCGGGGATTGGCAAAGGCATCCTTTTCCGTGGCTGTTTCGTCGGGAACAATATCCAGATAGTTACAGGAAGTATTCAGCCCTGTAATCAATAAGAGGATGAATAGATATAGTGTATTCTTTTTCATATTTTTTAAGGTGTTATTTATTGTTAATAGTCATTTGGAATCCAATGTTGAATACGCGTTGGGTCGGATATGAAAGACCACTGCCACCACCCTGTTCAGGATCCCACAGATCGAACGGAGCAAAGGTCATCAGATTAGAACCGCTGATGTATAAACGCATATTCTTATAGGTATATCCGATCTCAGCATTCTTTAATTTCAGGAAGGCACCGTTACGCTCCCAATAGCTGGACAACTTGTTGTTATTGTTATTGGTTTTGCGTGACAAGCGCGGGTAAGTCGCATTGGTGTTTTGATTGTCGGGACTCCAGCGTTCGTCTGCCACCCATGAAAGTACGTTGCGCAGCATACTGTCACCGAAGGGATGGAAATCTTTTACCATGAAGGAGGTTTTGGCTACTCCCTGAAAGAAGAAGGAGAAATCCAGATTCTTCCATTTAATAGAGGGACCGAAGCCATATACAATCTCCGGTACGCCGGGATGTTTTGCCCATACCCAGTCGTCTGTATCTGTCAGGTTATCATCATATCCGTACCAGTCTCTTGAAATATTGATATATTTGATATCTCCCGGAATCACTGCCGCTCCCAATTGTTGTTGGTGGTTGGCAATATCTGCTGCATCAATGAAGAGTCCGTCGGCAATATAAATGGCATTCTTATTGGCACTGACTCCGATTTTTGACTGCCATGGGTATTTCGGTGATTCATCATATTTGGTGATTTCATTATGTGCATACGTGAAAGTTCCTTTGAAACTGACGAACCAGTTTTTGTTGAACTGCTTGTTATAGCTGGCTGCTAATTCAAATCCCTGATTGCGCATAGCTGCCAGGTTGCCGTATACTTTAGTGGTAGCCGTACCCATATATGTCGGAGTGGTACCTTTCTCCTGGAAGATGTCGCGACGATTTTCGCGAAAGATATCAAAAGTAAGGTCTAAAGAGTGGAACAATTGTAAATCGACTCCAAAATTAATCTTTTCTCCTACCTCCCATGTAATATCTTCATTGGCATAGCGTTGATAAACGGGACCATTGTAGGTTACATTCTGATTGACACCTGTTGTAAATCCTTTGCCGCCCAGGTCAATTTGAGACATGTAGATAAAACGGCTGCCATTAATCTGGTCGTTACCTACCAGACCCCACGAACCGCGTAGCTTCAATTTAGAAACAACGTTTTTCAAAGGTTTGAAGAAAGATTCTTCACTGATGTTATAACCTGCGGCAATGGAGGGGAACAGACCGAAACGGTGTCCTTTGGCAAAGTTCTCCGATCCATTGTATCCTACGTTCACTTCAGCCATATACTTTCCGGCATAAGCGTAGGAGGCGCGTGCTGCAAGACCTTGTTTGCGTTGAGGCAATGAACCGATAAAGTTACCATCGCCCGGTGTGTTGTTAACAAGTTCGTCCTGGCTATAGATTAGCATCGCATTGACGTCATGTTCACCGAATGTACGGCTGTAATTGACCATTCCTTCCAAATAGAAACGGCGGTCACCGGAATTTGTATTCTTTGCGGTCAGGTTTGTCGTATATTCGTCTCCAATACGGCTTGTTGTGTAGGTGTAGCCACCATTGCCATCGTCTTCGTATCCGGTCAGTGCGAATTTGTTCCACTTCCCTTCACGTTTGTTTTCGGAACTCGACCAGTTCTTGAATGAAGCCAGTGCTTTGAAACTCAGACCTTCGGTGATGAAATCCAACTTCTGGTTAAATTCCAGTGCTGCAATGACTGTGCTTTGGAATCCTTTGTTGTAGCCTGTAGCAGCCTGAGCCACCGGGTTGGTCTGATAGTCGGCGTTGACACGTTCTGTAGCTCCCCATTTAATATAAGGTGTTTCACCGTCATCCGGAAAATATACCGGGAATTCAACAGGTGATGTATTCATGGCATTGGTAAAGATGGCTCCTACTCCCTGGTTAGGAGTAGTCATGTCACGCAACTGTACGTTCAGGCGCAAGGACAACTTAGAAGAATTACTCAATTTGGCGTTGATGTTATTCTGGAAGTTATAGCGCATGATTTCAATATTGTTATTATAGGAGAAGAAATCCTTTGAACGATTCTTCAACATACCGGATTCGTGGTTGACAGAGATGCTGGAGAAGTAGTCTACACGTTTACCACCGCCACGGATGTTAAAGTTGAACTTTTCGCTATAAGAAGCGTCTTTGAACAATTCGTCATACCAATTTACGTTCGGATAGATATAAGGATTCAATCCGGCACGTGTTCCGTCAATTCTATCTTGGCTGTAAAGCACGTCACCGCTATTGTCATTGTTTACGGCCTCGTTGAAAAGTTCCATGTAAGTGGCACCGTCTACGAATTTAGGGGTACTGGTCGGTTGAGACATTTGTGCTTCCATACGGAAGTTGATAATCGGCTTATCCAGATTCATACCCGATTTGGTGGTTACAATCATCACACCGTTGGCACCACGGGTACCGTACATCGCTGTTGCGGTAGCATCTTTCAGGATAGAGAAACTATCGATAATCTCGGGATCAAGATTATTCAGGTCACTTGAACTTACCTGCACACCATCCAGAATGATTAGTGGATCGGTGACTCCGTTCATGGTCGAAACACCGCGAATCCAAAAGTTGGCGCCATCAGCTCCCGGCTGACCACTTTTCTGGACGGCAATAACACCAGCCAGACGTCCGGCAAATGCAGTAGACAGATTGGTAGAAGGTACCTTTAATTCAGTTGGTTTAATAGATTCAACAGAGCCTACCATACTGGCTTTCTTTTGTCCTGTACCATAAGCTGTGATGACTACTTCTTCCAACTGCTTGGCATCTTCATTCAAATCGATGGATAACACTTTGCGTGAACCGATCTTGATTTCTTTGGGTGTGTATCCTACATAAGAAATGAGAATAACATCCGAAGGAGCAGCCATGATCGTGAACTTTCCGTCAATGTTGGTGATTACTCCTGTAGCAGCCCCTTTGATTTGTACGGAAGCACCGATAATGGATTCACCTGTATTGGCGTCGACTACCACACCTACGATTTCCGACTTTTTCGGTCCCTGACTTTTTTGCTGAACAGTCTCTGCTTTCGCGCTTTTCAAGATAATTTCATTATTTTTGATGACATAGTCAATTCCGCTGTTACTGAATACTTTTCTTAAAACTTCATTAATGTCTCCTTCGCAATCGTAGTCCTTTTTCTCGTCATTGGCGACAACGCCGGACTTGAAGAAGAATGTGTACTGGCTATTTTCTTCGATTAGCTGAATAGCCTGTTGCATGGTGATGGACTGACCCTTGAGAATGATTCTCTTTCCTTGTGCGCCATGAGCGTAGAGAGCCATTGGAAGGAAGCAAATCAATAGAACGGCATATCTGAGTATGCTGTTACTAAAATGCATGTTTTTCATGTTTCTAAAAGGTTAATAGTGAATATATAGATAATTTGTTTTTAATGTATTAATATAATATGATGTCGTTATTTTCTTGTTTCTCTTTTAAATCGAGGCTGATACATATCTTTTCGATGATATTGGTAAGCGGCTCGTCTTTATGTATGGTTCCGTTGAACTTCAGCTTTTTGAGCTTTTCTTCTTTAATTATGATGTTTACATGGTATGAACGGTTGATAAAATCGATGAATTCCTGTAATGGCTTGTTGGTAAAGCGATATTTACTTGAGCGCCAGTCATACTCGTTGATATCTATATGCGTACGTACAATTGATTTGGCTTGGGTATTGTATACGATTCGTTCGTTCGGTTTCATTGGCAGTTCTTGCTGTCCTTCCTCTGCCTGGAATTTGATGGAGCCGGTGAACAGGGTAATTTCTGATTCCATGTGTCCGGCTTTGATGTTGAATTCCGTTCCGGTCACTTCAATATGCGATTCCCGGAAATAAACCCTGAAGGGTGCTCCCTGAGCTTTTTTCACTTTAAAGAAAGCTTCTCCTTTTTCCAGGAAGATTTCTCTGTTGTTCAGGAATGACTTGTGATAGCGAATTTGGGAAGCTGCGTTGAGCCATACTTCCGAACTGTCCGGCAACATGACTGCCAGCTTATCATTCATTGGAGCACTGATATTAATGTCGGATGATGAAATATTGTTGGCAATCCAAAAGCCGATAATGAAGATGGCAACAGTGGCAGCGATGGAATATCCGATACGATAGTATTTCTTGTTTCTCTCTAAAGGCTGTTTTTCGTTCCGGCATCTGACCATAATCTTATTGAGTATGGTGTGCGGGGGAACATGATCTTGTATATGAGCTTTAGGAGCTTTATCCCATTGTTGAGACTGAAAGTTAACCATAGGCTTCTCATTGAGAAGCTGTTCCCTTTCGGAAGTTGTCAGTCTGTCTGCTAACATCTTTTTTATAATATTAATGAGTTCTATTGAATTCACGTCTTTGTATATTAGTGACAATGATCGTTATTGACTTCAGTTACATACTAAATACTCCCCATATTACATTTACCCCTATCGGATATAAAAAAAATGTGTTTTATTTTTGTATCTTTTAAATAATGTATAGCTTTGTTGTCACTAATATTTGCACAAATATGAACGAAAGAGAAAGAGTATTGGCTATTAAGGGCGGTGATCATCAAGCGTTTATAGATTTGTATAACGAGTATTGGAGTCAGGTTTATGACTTTAGCCGATTGTACATCGCTACAATTGCTGATGCAGAGGAAATTGTTCAGGATGTGTTTGTGAAGTTGTGGGAATCAAGGCATTTACTGAAGGAAGATGAAAATATCAAAGGTTTTCTCTTTATTGTTACCCGAAACATCGTATTTAATAAAAATAAGAAGAGAGTAAATGAGAATCTTTTCAAAACCTCTGTTTTGGTAGCCTATGGAAACGAAGGTTATTATAACTCCACTACTGTGGAGGAAGATTATTGCGCTTCTCAACTAAAAATATTCATTGATCGGTTAATCAATTCACTTCCTGAACAACAAAGAAAGTGTTTCTTGTTGAGCCGTGAAGAAAACCTGAGTTACAAGGAGATAGCCGAGAGGCTTGGTATTAGTCAGAAGACTGTAGAAATACATATGGGTAAGGCCTTGAAATTCTTGAAAGATAAGGTGAAGCGAGGCTGGGAGATTCTATTGTCGCTTCTTTCATTTTAGTTATAAAAATAAGACATTCCTTCTTTCTCATTATTTATATAGTGTCGGAATATACTTATCTTCTTTCTTGCTGTTCTTAGCAGGCTGTTACTTTATCTGTATTTTCAATAGCCTCTTTTCTTTTCAGATAGACTTTCTGAAGTAGTCAGATTATTAATGATGTAATAGAAACTCATGTACTTTTGGCTATAATCAAGTTTGGAGGCTGATAGTAATAAGCTTTGATTCGCAAAAATTATTTAGTAATAAAAATAGTTGGAAAAAAGTTTGGTATAGCAGCTTTTTTTGCACTACATTTATCATTCATCGCTGTTTCAAGTTAGGCGTTTCCATTTGAACAGATAAATCAGACAGCATTCCCCGATCATAGTTATTGTATTTGAAAGCAATGATTAGAATGTAGTTTTCCGATGTGAAATTGCAAGGTAACATAATAAATAAAGCTTTAATTAATTTGGACAAAATGAAAAAAGTACTGTTAACTTTAAGTTTGAGTATCGTTGCGTCGATGGGCAGCTTCGCGCAGAATGAACCTTATAAGAATCCGAAACTTACTCCCGAAGAGCGTGCGGAAGACTTATTAGGGAGATTAACTTTGAAAGAGAAAATAGGATTAATGAAAAATTCTTCTTTTGCGGTAGAACGGTTAGGAGTAGCTCCCTATAATTGGTGGAGTGAGGCTTTGCATGGTGTTGCCCGTAATGGACTGGCTACAGTGTTTCCGATAACTATGGGTATGGCATCTACCTTTGATGATGAAGCAATTGAAAGAGTGTATGTTGCCGTTAGTGATGAAGGACGTGCTAAATTCCACGATGCCCATCCGATAACTATGGGTATGGCATCTACCTTTGATGATGAAGCAATTGAAAGAGTG
>CAQOGY010000022.1:0-2414 GCA_948847595.1 uncultured Bacteroides sp. | reverse complement strand
TATGTTGCCGTTAGTGATGAAGGACGTGCTAAATTCCACGATGCCCATCGCCGTAATCGCTATGGATATGGAAACGAAGGGCTTACTTTTTGGAATCCGAATGTGAATATTTTCCGTGATCCGCGTTGGGGAAGGGGACAGGAGACTTTCGGCGAAGACCCTTATCTGACTACCCGTATGGGAGTAGCTGTAGTAAAGGGAATGCAGGGGCCGGCAGATGCCGAATATGACAAGGCTCATGCGTGTGTCAAGCATTATGCAGTGCATAGTGGTCCTGAGGCGAAACGTCACTCTTTTGATGTAGAAGACCTCTCTCCCCGTGATCTATGGGAGACTTACCTTCCGGCTTTCAAGGCTTTGGTGCAAGAGGCAGACGTGAAGGAAGTGATGTGCGCTTATCAACGCCTGGAAGGAGAGCCCTGTTGTGGTAGCAACCGGTTGTTAACGCAAATATTGAGGGATGAATGGGGATATAAACATTTGGTTGTAAGTGATTGCGGTGCTATTGATGATTTTTTTGTGAAAGGCCGCCATGAGACACATAAAGATGCTGCCGATGCCAGTGCTTCTGCTGTGATCAATGGAACTGACCTTGAATGTGGTTCGATATATTCGCATTTGGAGGAAGCTGTAAAGCAGGGATTAATCACAGAAGAACGTATAGACACAAGTTTGCGTCGTTTGTTGAAAGCCCGTTTTGCTTTGGGCGAGATGGATCCGGATTCTATCGTTCCCTGGAGCAGAATTAGTATAGATACTGTGGATTGTGATTTGCACAAACAGATGGCGTTGGATCTGGCACGTAAATCTATGGTATTGCTTTGCAATAATGGCGTGCTTCCGTTGGCAAAAACAGGGGCACGTATCGCAGTGATGGGACCGAATGCGGTTGATTCGGTGATGCAATGGGGAAACTATGAAGGTGTACCCTCACATACATATACTATTTTGGAAGGGATTCGCTGCAAGATAGGCGATGTGCCTTTTGAGAAAGGATGTGAGTTACTGGATAATCGGATTTTTGAATCTTATTTTAATGAGATCTCCAACAATGGGCGTCCCGGTCTGACGGCTACCTACTGGAATAATATGAATTTGAGTGGTGATGTCGCGGCTACAAGTCAGATTACTTCTCCGATTAATCTGAGTAATGGTGGGAATACAGTCTTTGCCACAGGTGTGGGCTTATATAATTTTACTGCTGTTTATGAAGGAACTTTTCGTCCGAAAGAGAGTGGAGCTTATGAGTTGCTGATTGAAGGAGATGATGGCTATCGGGTATATGTGAACGGGGAAAAGGTGATTGATTATTGGGGAGAACATGCCAGTGCTAAAAGGGAATATACGTTGAAAGCAATTGCGGGGACAGATTATAAGATCAGAATAGAATATATGCAGGCAGGTGCGGAAGCGTTGCTTAGGTTTGATTTGGGTGTTTATCGTCATATTTCACCTGAGATGGTTGTCGATAGAGTCAAAGAAGCGGATATTGTTATTTTCGCAGGTGGCATTTCGCCGAGTTTGGAAGGCGAAGAAATGTACTCCGTTAACAGTCCCGGTTTTGCTGGCGGCGACCGTACTTCAATTGAACTACCGCAAGTGCAGCGTGATATCCTGAAAGCATTGAAGAAAGCGGGTAAGAAGGTGGTTTTTGTAAACTGCTCTGGTTCGGCGGTCGCATTGGTTCCTGAGATGGAGTCTTGTGATGCTATCTTGCAGGCATGGTATCCTGGGCAGGCTGGCGGACTGGCTGTGGCGGACGTTCTGTTCGGAGATTTTAATCCGAGTGGAAAGCTACCCGTTACTTTTTATAAGAATACGGACCAGTTGCCGGATTTTGAAGATTACAGTATGAAGAACCGTACCTATAGATATATGACGGAAGTTCCTTTGTTTCCTTTTGGATACGGATTGAGTTATACTACTTTCGATATTTCTAAAGGACGTTTGAATAAGAAAATTATATCTGCCGGACAGGATTTGAATTTTAAAGTCAATGTGAAGAATACAGGGAAGTATGATGGAGCTGAAGTTATTCAGGTGTATGTCCGCAAAGTAGATGATGCGGAAGGGCCGATAAAGAGTTTGCGCGCTTTCCGTCGGGTACCGCTGAAGGCGGGAGAGACTTGTGTTGTATCTATTGATCTTTTGCCAACTACATTTGAGTTCTTTGATCCGACTACAAATACTATGCGTATTATGCCCGGAAAATATGAAATCATGTATGGCAATAGTTCGGATATACCTTCGGGGAATAAATTGAGTGTAACACTTCGGTAATAATATTACTCATTAATGGGGGGGGCAAAAGTCAGTAGCAATAGCTTGTGTATTCACCTACCACCTCCCCCTGCGGGTACTCCTCCTTCCCGAAGCTACCCTTTATACACAAGTATATATTATTTTTTTTATCT
>CAQOGY010000021.1 GCA_948847595.1 uncultured Bacteroides sp. | reverse complement strand
TGTCAATGACGGACAACTTGCTATTTTTTGATTTTATTTCGAACTCACGTTATTTTGCTACTTACGAAGTTTCTGCCGTAGCTATCAGTAAAGCCGGCAAGCGATCGGTACCCGAAAGCCGTATTATGATGCCTTATCATGAAAAGGTGGATGAGCCGGAACTGAAACTGCCGGAAATGCTGGACCGTGCACATTCTTACATGACCTCTGTCATTGGATATTATTTCGGCAAGAGTTCCAGAAGCTGCTGGCGTGGTAATTATCCTTATGATGGAAAAGGTTATTGGGATGGTGATGCGTTAGTTTGGGGACAAGGTGGCGGTCTTTCGGCATTTGTCGCTATGCGTGATGCAACCAAAGAGAGCGAAGTGGAGAATATCTATGGCGCAATGGATGATATGATGTTCAAAGGAATACAGTATTTCTGTCAGCTGGATCGTGGAATCCTGGCTTATTCTTGCTACCCGGCTGCCGGTAACGAACGTTTTTACGATGATAACGTATGGATCGGGCTCGATATGGTCGACTGGTATACGGAAACGAAAGAGATGCGTTATCTGACACAGGCAAAGGTGGTATGGCGCTACCTGATCGATCACGGTTGGGATGAGACTTGCGGAGGAGGTGTACACTGGAGGGAGTTGAACGAACACACTACCAGCAAGCACTCTTGCTCTACCGGACCTACTGCTGTGATGGGCTGTAAGATGTATCTGGCAACTCAGGAACAGGAATATCTCGACTGGGCGATCAAATGTTACGACTATATGCTGGATGTATTGCAAGACAAGTCCGACCATTTATTCTATGACAATGTACGCCCGAATAAGGATGATCCCAATCTGCCGGGTGATCTTGAAAAGAACAAGTATTCTTACAATTCCGGACAGCCGTTGCAGGCAGCCTGTCTTTTATATAAGATTACCGGCGAACAGAAATATCTGGATGAAGCGTATGCGATTGCTGAAAGCTGTCATAAGAAATGGTTTATGCCCTATCGTTCCAAAGAACTGAACCTTACTTTCAATATTCTTGCTCCGGGACATGCCTGGTTCAATACGATCATGTGCCGCGGATTCTTTGAACTTTATTCTATAGACAATGACCGTAAATATATCGATGATATCGAAAAGTCAATGATTCATGCGTGGAGCAGTAGCTGTCATCAGGGTAACAACTTGCTGAATGACGATGATCTGAGAGGGGGAACGACCAAGACCGGTTGGGAAATACTCCATCAGGGGGCATTGGTTGAATTGTATGCCCGGTTGGCAGTACTGGAACGTGAAAACCGATAGTTGAATGATTCCCGTTTAGGGAAAATAAGAAAATAAAAAAGCCATCCCCGGAATAGACGAAGTAGGGATGGCTTTTTTTGTAGTGTGCTTACTATTGTTCGGCAGACTATGTTCCGTGAGTTTTTGGAAAGGTTATTCCTTGACAGGCTCAGCCGGTTTGTCTTTGGATGCAGTGTCAGTAACGACTGTATCATTGACAATAGCGGTCGGTGCACTCAGTTCTGTCTTAACAGGTTCCTCGCTCTTGGTTACAGTATCTTTTACTACTGTATCATTAACGATAGCTGTTGCATTAACTTCTGCCAGGGCTGTCGCAGCTTCTGCAGAGTTCTGAGCCTTAACAAGGAATGAACCACCACAAACAAACATAAACATTGCTACTACTAATACTAATTTTTTCATAATCGTTTGCTTTAATGATTATTAAACATATATTTTCAATTCTCTCTTATGTGTTAAGGAATCGGTTGTTGCTTTATCTAACGGCTAATTAAAGATCAAAGTGCGTGCCAAAGACTGATGTACGCTATCAATATATTGATTATAAGTGAGATATGTGAATGATGTACATTGTCTATTGTGTGGAAACGCATGGGGAATGTGTGGAAAATGGGGTGAGGAGTGTGGAATTATTCCACAATAGTCTGCTTTGTTACGTAAATAATGATAAGTAATGCAAGAATGGTTATGTTTCAATGAACCTATACTTAATGAGTAAAGAACTAAAGCATCTGAAAAACGAAAAGTAATGAACTAATTATCAGATTCCTGCAAAGTCTTTTATTCTCACCGCAATGAGAATAATTTCTCACTGCAATGAGAAAATTTTCTCAAAGACATGAGAATTTTTTCTCATCGTGGTGAGAATTTTTTCTCAAAGGCATGAGAATACTTTGAGAATATAGTAAACTGTATTTGGCTGTGTATTAATATAATAATAGTTGTAGGCTTTCTGCTTTATACCAGTATTTGAGTAGCCTTAGAAACTATGTATTCGTAAAATGCATAGTTTTTCGTCTGTTTAGCTGGAATATCATGTTACTTGTTTGGAGCTGACTAAACTGGTGAATGATTACTCAATTTCGTCCGGCCAAAGACAAGGTTTACCCGTAGCTTTGACTGTAGGACGTTGGGCATCAACTTTTCTCAAATAGGTTCCTAATTCTTTAGAAAGCCGTTTCACAATATCCGGATGTTGTGCGCTGAGATCATTACTTTCGCCTATATCATCGGGGATATTGAATAGTTCTTTTTTACCTGTACCATAGTAATAGATTAATTTCCAGTCACCGTTGCGTACGGCACAGTTAAAGTTGATTCCCGGACCGTCGTTTCCCCAGTTGTTGGGCATATTCCAGAAGAGGCTGCGTCCTTTGGAAGGATTTCCGGTCTGTTTCAGTAAAGGTATGAAGCTGATGCCGTCGATAGGCTGAACTGTCTTGTATTTTTTGATACCCGCCATTTCGAGTATAGTAGGATAGAAGTCTTCTATCAGCAGATAGTCATTGCATTTGCTGCCAGGGGCTACGACACCGGGCCAGCTGACGATCATCGGTTCACGGATGCCGCCTTCATAGGTGGAGCCTTTACCACTGTTGAGAGGATGATTCTGGGTGTGCAGTTTGCCGTCACGCCAATACGATTCGGCGGCAAGTCCTCCGTTGTCGCTCATGAAAATGATAATGGTATTGTCGGCTTCTCCGCTTTTTTCCAGCCAGTCCATCAGATCGCCCAGACTCTTGTCCATGCCTTCGATCAGTGTGGCGTATGCAGCTTCATGGTCGGTCATACCTTTTTTCTTGTATTTGTCGTAGAAACGTTTGTCCTTGTCCAAGGGGACGTGGATGGCGTATTGGGACATATACAGGTAGAAAGGTTGGTTGTACTTCTTGGCTTTGTTCAGAGCTTTGATAGCTTCCAGAGTTAATGCTTCGGTGACGAAGGTCTCCGTACCCCAGTACTTTTCAAGTCCGGGAACAGCCATGAGCGATATCGGTTTTCCATCTTTGTTGTGACCGTAATTCTCTTCTCCCAGATAGCTGGCGAGTCCTCCGGCAGCGTGTCCGGCTATGTTTACTTCGAAGCCCCAGTGGTGCGGGTCTTCTCCCGGAGTGTCTATGGCACCGAAATGTGCTTTTCCGCAATGAATCGTATGATAGCCGCTGTCTTTCAGTAGTTGTACGAAGGAAGTTCCTACGAATGTGTTGTTGGTGCCGGGCACTTGGCTTACTCCGTTGTAGTTCCAGTCCGGCACATCCAGCACTTTATCCTTGCGGTCTGTCTTTGTGTTCTTTTGCAGCGTCCAGTTGGTTACGCGGTGGCGTGCAGCGTTCGTTCCGGTGATGAGGCTGCATCGGGTGGGGGAACTGATACTGCTGGCATACGCTTGTGTGAACATCATGCCTTGTTTGGCAAGCCGTTCCATGTTGGGTGTTTCGTACAACTGATTGTAGTCTGTCTTTTGTGTCCAGAAGGGGAGTGAAGTGTCTTGCCATCCCATGTCGTCTACCATGAAAAGGATGATGTTGGGGCGTTTGTCCACGCGTTGTGTCTGGGCGGACTTCTGTGCTTGCAGGCTGGTGGCAGCCAGTGGCACGAGTGCGAGGGGGAAAAGTAGTTTTTTGTTCATGGATTAATTATTTAGTGTTATTTCTTTATTTCAATTCTGCCGGCCTTTTTGATCGGTATGCTTCGTAATTCCTGTTTCCCGTGGGAGTCTGCCCATATTCTTAATGTACCGGTGCAGTGGACATCCAATATCAGCTTATCGGTAGTACGTTTGAGTATCTGCACAGTGGCAGGCGACAGGTATTTTTCTTGTATGCCGATCACTGCCCAACCTTTACGGATGGGGCAAAGATGGAACAGACTATCTGTAAATCCGGATAACTTTATTTTTCTTTCAGATTCGTTCAATACTTCGGCGCTCTGTTTTTCCCAGTTGAATGCGAGAATGTTGTCGGAAGAAGAATCTGCGGATTTGCCGGTGCTTTCCCGTAACAGGTAATCTTCCTGTTTGACGAAACTTTCTACTTCCCGATAAGCGGGAGAAGTGTTCAGATTGTAGCAAATGACTGAGAGCGCTTCGTCTCCTGTAGGGGCATATACGCGGTAGGCTTTACCGCTTTGCAGGGGATTGGTCAGTATGGATTCCGGAGTCGGGACGGCGGGAGCTGCCGGACGGAATATCTTTCCGGTTTCATCAATCAGAGGGCGGATATTATCGGCAATAAATTCGCTTGGAGAGTCGGACAGGTAAACAGGTCCGCCGGAGATCGCTTTCGAACGTGCCATCAGACTGCCGCAAACGGTATCGCAGGAATGAAACATATCGTGGTCGGGCCAGACGGTCTGCCCCAGTATGAGTGTATTGGTATATGACTGGAACAGATGTGATTTAGCCATATTCTCGTCATATTTCTTATAGTCGATGCTGGCACGGGTTACGCTACTGTACAAGGTATGGTCAATGTTCAGCACATTTTGTGCCATGCAGTTCATCAGTCCCATTTGCATTCGATGTGTCTGATGTTCCAGAGCAAGGTTGCAGTCCTTAGCCTGTCGGATAACCTGCGTTCCGCCCATATAGAGCGGGAGGGTGAAGGATTGATTGTCTATCTTCAAGAAGTCAAATCCATACTCCTTCATGGTACGGACATAATATTCGTACCATGTTTCTATCTTTTCTGTACTGGTGCCGGGTAGTAAACTGCCATTATATGAGTGTAGAACTTGCTGGATTTCCGGCGGAAAGTCATTCTCGGCAGAGATTCCCATCCAATAGCCGGAAAGGCTGTACCATAGCCCTATCCATCGGATTTTATCTGCTTGTTTGCGCTTCATGATGCGGCTCCATCCGTTCGGAAAACGTTTTTTGTCGGGGACGAGACTGGTCAGTTGCCGGTTCTTGTTTGCTATGTGTCCGTCGTCAATTAAGACATAACGTACCGGTATGCCGGATGCTTCGATGGCATCGATATCGTTCAGTATTTTCGTTTCATCAATGTCATAATGATAATGTTCCCAAGTACACCATCCCAGATAGTTGAAGGCATTGAAATATTCTTTGTCCCCTCTTTTGCGGAGGGCAGATACGACTTTATCTGCGATTAACGAATCGTAGGCGTCACTGAATACATGGTAAATGGATGAAGATTTCCGGAAAATCAGGAGGGGGAGTCGGCCGGTCAGTGCATCTTCTCCTAGTGTGGAGACATACAACGTGAGCGTGCCGTCCTGATTAACCTGAAACCAGCTGAGGCTGTTGCTACTCGCAATGGCTTTGGCGAACAGATATTCTCCGTCTGCAAGTTCAAGGAGCAGTGCGTCGCCCGATGCGGACGGTAGGGCATTGGAAGGAATGCCTGCATAATCGCTCCGTGTGAGGTCTTCGAGACGGTTGAACATCCAGGGGAGCAACCGATTGGTGTTATTCGGCCATTGATAGTCGCCGGGGCGGGAATCACGGCTGAAGAATATACCACGAACATACAAAGGAAGTGCAACTTTATACGAAAGAGTGCTTTGGTGTTCCGGCACTTGTTGTTCGCATAAGATGGGGGTGGATGGAGTATGCGTGTTCAGGTCGATGATTTCTTCCATCCGATAAGCTGCAACATCTTTGTATGTCTTCCCTTTATGGTAGATAAACGGGTTCTGTGCAGACAGCGATGCTTCCGCAAAGATGCCCGTCAATAGCCATAAACAGATGTGGATCATTCTTCTCATGCCTCTTGTGTTATTTTACGGAATAGGCGCTGAAGTTGATAATATCCGGCAGTGCGACAGATTCGGATACAGTCAGTCTTAATGCTGTGGCTTCTACCGGTTCAAACTTTTCGATCCGTTTGTGCCCTACAGATTCTCCTTTGCAGACTGTTTGCCATTTACCGTTCACTTTGGCTTCTATCTGATATTGCCGGATGCGTTCTCCGTTTTTGATGTTTTCCTGGATGATGCAGTAATTGACAGGCTGCTCCTTTCCGAGTTTCAGTGTCAGGCTTTTCTTTTGTCCCGAAATGCGGGCTATCGGGGAGGAGAACCGCCGATTGATTTCATCTCCCATTTCTTTCAGGCGCTGTGCGTCTCCGGCGGGGATTAATCCGGTCGGGTCAGGAGTTAATCCGAGAATGAGGGTGGCGTTTCTTCCTACTGACTTTTCATATTTATCTATCAGCGTGTTTAGCGGATAGATGTTGTTCTCGTCATCCGGTTCCCAGAACCATTCGTGGCGGCCGTTTGCTCCCCGTAGCGGAGTGTCCGCCATTGCCGGTACCCAGTATTTACCGTTCTTATCGCCGTGTTTTAACAGTTCGAGCTGGTCAATATTGCTTTCAATGCGTTTATGGTGTGAGCAGGGGACGGGAAAGGTAGACCAGCAGGGATATTCCACTGTACCTGTCTCCGAACCTCCCCAACGGAAGTCGGCACGGTCGATGTTATGATAGAAAAGGCAGTTTGGCTGATACTTGTTGACAATCGGTTCCACATCGGGGCCATCGCCACGGGGATCATCGGCTCCGCCGTCAAACCATATCATATATAAATCTCCGTAGCGGGTGCAGAGTTCTGTCACCATTTTCTCGCACAGGCGCTTGTACCATGCCTGGCGGTTGCGGGCGAACGCTCCTTCTCCTTCGGCCTTGAAGTTATGGATACCCAGCAGGGAGTTCCATCGGATACCGATATAGATGCCCGGTTGCAGACCATATTTGCGGCAGGAGTTGACGAAGTCACGGACAATGTCTCCTTTCCCGTCTCTCCATTTCACGGCTTTCAGGCAATAAGGGTTGACGTCGCTTTGCCAAAGTCCGAAACCTGTTTCGTGGGTGGCGGTCAGTACGGCAAATTTGCATCCGGCAGCTTTGGCGGCTTGTACCCATTGGTCAGTGTTCAGTTCGGTGGGGTTGAAGATGTTGTAATCTTCGATGGGATTGATACGGTTGTTGCCTTGTCCGTAGCGGATGCCGTCAAACACGTGCAGGTCATAATGGAAGACAGCTCCCATTTCCGCCTCATGCCATTTGAGTTGATGGGGCTTGGGGACGGGGATAGCCTGTTGTTGTGCGAAGCTGCAAACTGAGTATAGGATAAAAAGAGAGAGATAGCAAAGTTTCTTCATGGTGTTTATTTAGTTACGGTTTCAAGATAATGGGCAAATGAATCGTTGGTATGGAGTAGCCATGCCTTGAGTTGTTTGTTGAATTGCCGGACCAGACGGGGGGATTGTCCGGCAATATTATCCATTTGATAGGGGTCTTTGGTTCGGTCGTAAAGAACTGTTTCGTCTATTTTTCCATTGGTTGCGTGAACTGCGAATGTATGGGTTGACGTACGTAGCCCGCGGTATCCGGTGGCATGATTGTCAAACTGTACATAATAATAAGGTTGTACCACTTCTTTTTTACTCTTGCCCAGAATATGGCGGGATAAGTCGAAAGTCTGTACCGTTTCGGGTATTTCTTTTCGGAATCCCATCAGGGAAAGGAGAGATGGATATAAGTCGGCGAAGGCAATCATCAAATGGTCGTCTTTGCGTGGCTTTATCTTTGCCGGCCACGAGATAATCATGGGGATGCGCATGGCTTCTTCGTAGAAGATATCTTTTCCGGCATTGTTGTGAGCTCCCATGCAGATACCATGATCGGAAGTAAATACAATGATGGTATTCTCAAACAGTCCGTTGCTTTTGAGGGTTTCGATGATACGTCCTACCTGCTCGTCTACCCCTGTGATACAGGCGTAATAATTGCGTATGTTATTTCTGAAATAGTTTCCCATTTCGGTTCCTTTGGCGGGTATGTCCGGGCGGTGGGCACAGAGGGCTTCCACATCTATATCCTTATATAGGGCTTTGTATTTGTCGGGAACCAGTTCGTAACCGGTATGCGGAGGATTCATCGATACGACCAGTGCGAAAGGTTGTTTATTCTCTTTTTGTGTCTGAATGTATTCGATGGCTTTGTCCGCTTCGTATGCAGGGCCCCATTGGTTGACGTAGTAGAAACTGTCACGTGGAGCAGTCGTGTCCCAGTACATCGGTTTCAGATGATAATCGTATGTCCCGTAGGCTGTCCAGTATTCAAATCCGTGGCGGCGTTCGGGCGGACACCATTCGTTCCACGCTACTTTGCCACGATTGTTGTAAGTGTCTACATAAGGCTTGTAAGGAGAATCCAGATGCCATTTTCCTATGTATCCCGTACGGTAGTTCATGTCTTTTAGTACATCACTCCAACAGCGGGCCTCCTGTGGAAGCTCCACTCCGTAAGGCGCTGTTTGTGAATTGCAGTTGCCTGTTACTTTATTATGCAGGGGGTACATGCCCGTCATCAGCATGGCACGGGCGGGTGATGAAACAGGATAACTGCTGACTGCATTAGTGAATAAGACTCCTTCGGAAGCCAGATGATCCAGGCAAGGAGTCTTTACAGGTTCTTTGCCCAGACAACCTAGTGCGTCCCCCCGATACTGGTCTGCCATGATGAAGACAAGATTCGGAGAGGTCTGGGCGGCAAGCGGAAGAACCGGAACGACGAGTGTAGCTCCGATGAACCATTTATGATAATATGTAGTCTTTGGTATGCGTATTATCATAAAAATATCTCCTTTGTGTCTGACTGGTTAAGATAAACTAAGGTCATTGTATATTATTTAAAAGGTGTACATCAGGTTGTTATATGGCTGCAAATGTACGCAAACAATGTGGTTCCGAATATGCCTGTTTCTTTCATTCAACATACATGTTTAATTCATAAGTCCATTTCTTTATGCGTTTTTTTGTATGTTCTGACTTAATTTCGTTTATTTGCCCTAAATTGTCTAATAGAATGAAGCACTTAAATCTAATCCTGATTATCCTGATTCTGAGTTGTTGCCCGCTGCATCCTGTCTATGCTTTTTTAGATAAAGATATTCGGTTGCTGACAATGAGGGACGGATTGGCGGATAACACGATTCCTTGCATCTATAAGGATGAAGACGGATTTATGTGGTTTGGGACGGATAACGGATTAAGCCGTTATGACGGCAAAACAATTCAGAACTTCAAGCCTGCGAATACATATGTTTCGATTGCTGCCATTGTGCGATTGTCAGATGACTTTTTAGGAATTGTATCCGATGGATACCTCTATTATTTCAACCGGAAGCAGGAAACTTTTTTTCCGATACATACTGAATCAGATACTGCCATAGGTGTATTTAATGTCCTGCCCGCCGACAATTCTTCTTTTTGGGGAATATCGGGAAACAGACTGATACTCTGTCAATGGGAGACACGGCAAGGCAAGGAAGAAGAAAAAACGGCTGTTCGGGTACGCATACAAAAGACCTTTCAGTTATTGGAAGAAAAAGGAGAAGTCTTTTCTTCTCTGTGCTATCATGAAAAAGCCGGGAACGGAATATGGCTGACAACTAACCGGGGTAATCTGATCTTGTTTCATCCGGATACTCCGGAGGCGTATCAGAAGATACCGCTGACAGACGGAAAACCATTACAAGTCACTTCCATCTTGAACAGAGACGGAGTTGTCTGGGTTTCTACCATCGGCAAAGGCATTGTCCGTTATCACACGAAGTCGGGGCATATGGACCGGATTTCGTACGGCGGGACAGGAAAAGAGAATCTCCTTTCTCATACAGATGTTTATCAGACTATATTTATCGGCAATAACCGCTATCTGGCAGTGACATGGGGTGGCTATACACTGTTGATGCCGGATGAAAAGCAGCCGGAAGAACTGACGTCGGAGATATATAACAATACACATACACAGATTTACCGAAACCTCGAAACACGTATGATTTCTGCCTGTTACGATCCTAATGGCCTTCTTTGGATTGGTACTAACGGTGGAGGAGTGATGTATTCTGATTTGAGGTCACAGTTTTATGACCGTTACTATCAGGACAGGCATAACGAAATATGTGATATCCTCATGGATGATAGTCATCGGTTATGGTTGGCGACCTATCACAAAGGAATCATGCGAAGTGACATACCGTACGCAAAAGGGAAAAAACTTAGTTTCTCTAAAGTCGATACAGGTAGCGGGAAATCGGAAGAAACGATGTTGTGTGCCTTGAAAGATGTAGACGGCAATCTGTGGTTTGGAAATATAAACGGTACGTTGACTGTTTATCATGTCCGGACCGGTCGTTTTGTGATTCATTCGCTGTTGGTAGACGGTGTTGCCAACAGGGCTTCGGTATGGGCTTTGTATATGGACGATAAGAACAGGCTCTATGTAGGTACGGAAGACGGGCTTTTATTGTATAACCGTCAGACAGGTATATGCGTTAAATTATCAGCAGCACACTATTTAAATGAGAAAAGACAACCTTTCATTCGTGCGATTGCTCAGACAAAAGATGGAACGATATGGCTGGGGACCAGTAATATGGGAGTTTGCAGAGTAGTTGAATCTGCTTCCGGAGGTATCTCCGTAGAAAATGGATATGAGCAGAAGATGAACATGGAATATCGTTCGGTACGTTCGTTGCTGGCATCTTCGGATGGGAATTTATATATAGGTTATACGGATGGCTTTGCCATCCTGTCTCCACGACAGAACACGATCAGTGCCCGTTATACCACGAATGACGGACTGTGCAGTAATTTTATCGGCTGCATAGCGGAAGACAGCGAAGGGCATATCTGGCTGGGAAGCAACTCCGGCATATCGCGGTATGGTCGTCGTCAGCATCTCTTTTACAATTACTACATAGCAGGTAGTAACCGTTCTGCCTTATTCAGTGACAAGACTTTGTTTTTCGGAAATAATCAGAGTCTGACTTATTTCAATCCGGAGGATATAAATGCCTATCCGACCAACGGACGGGTGTTAATAACCGGTTTGGAAGTGGATAACCATCCTGTCGGGACTGGAGAAAAGATTAATAATCAGATCATCCTCAATCGGGTCATCTCTTTTACGGATCGCATTGTACTGGATAATGATAACAAAGATTTCTCCTTGACTTTCAACAACCTGTCCTACTCGGACGAACAACAAAAATATAATTACCGGCTTTTGCCTTATCAGGGGAATTGGCTGATTTCTGATGAGGGAGAGAAAGCCTCGTATACCAATCTCCCAGCCGGTGAGTATGTATTTGAAGTGAAGAATATACATCCGAATGGTCAGACAGGGGCGGTGACTTCTCTGAATATCGTAATTCTTTCTCATTGGAGTCAGACTTTTGCTTTCCGGCTTTTCGTTTCCCTGTTATTGCTGGGAGGAGTGGCTTATGGAGTACGGTTGATCAGACTACGGCAGAAACGGATGGAACACGAAATGCAGATGAAACATGAACTGTTGACGGTCAGTATGGAGCGTGAGAAAGAACGTCAGATACGTGTGGAACGCGAGAACTTCTTTACGGGCGTTGCCCACGAACTGCGTACTCCGCTGACTTTAATCCTTGCCCCGTTACAGGAATTGATGAAACAGTGCAATCCATTGGATGACTTTTATAAGAAATTGCAGGTCATGTATAAGAATGCAGCCTCACTGCACACCTTGGTCGATCAGTTGCTTTATGTACAAAAGATAGAGGCCGGGATGGTCAGACTCCAGTTATCCGAGACTGATTTGGTACAGTTGGTCTGCAATGTGTCGGAACCGTTCCGGCAGATGGCTGAAATCAAAGGTTTGCAATTTGATGTTGATTTGCCCGAAGGGAAGTTCCTGTATTGGGTAGATGAGGGAAAGATCGCTTCGGCCGTGCAAAACCTTCTTTCAAATGCGTTTAAGTATACCCCTTCGGGAGGGCGTGTCCTGCTTTCTGTCTCTCATCTGATGAAAAGTGGGCAGGGTTATTGCCGGATCACCGTTTCGGATACAGGTGCAGGGATTCCGGAATGGTTGCAGAAACATGCTTTTGAATCGTTCGTAACGGGAGATAATGTACCTGAGATGTCAACGAAGGCAGGAATAGGATTGCATATTGTGAAGAACACGATGGACTTGCATCATGGATTGGTAACGCTGAAGAGTGTGCCGGACGAAGGAAGTATCTTTGCCCTTTATATTCCCGAAGGCAAAGAGCATTTTGCAAAAGATTCTTATGAACTTATTGACAGCCATCAGGGAAAAACAAAGCAAAATGAAGAGCTGAAACCGGAACCGTTTCTTCCAATACCGGAAAACAAAATACAGGAAACAGCGGCTAAAAAGAGTCTGCTGATCATCGAAGATAATGAAGATGTCCGCGAATATATCCGGAGCTTATTCATTTCCAGATATGCCGTCAGTGAAGCTTGCAATGGTGAGGAAGGGGTGCGGATAGCCAAAGAACAGTTGCCCGATCTTATTATCTCGGATGTAATGATGCCCGTAAAGGACGGCTTTACTTGTTGCAGGGAAATTCGTATGCAGCAGGAAACCGCGCATATTCCTATCTTGATACTGACTGCCAGAGCAGAAGATGCTGACATCCTGCAAGGCTGTAATAGCGGAGCGGATGATTATATGATGAAACCCTTTAATCCGGAGATATTAAAGACCAAAGTGGATAACCTGATTTTGCAGCGTGAGCGATTGAAGCGGATTTATACGAAAGCCCTGATGCTGAAACAGGAATCGGAAGAGGGGGAGAAAGAAGATGCCTTCTTGCAACAACTTATTCATATCATAGAAGCTAACCTTTCCAATGCGGACTTTAATGTAAAAATGTTGGCGGAGCAACTGAATATGAGTCAGCCTACCTTGTACCGGAAGGTGAAACAGCGCAGTGATTTGTCTGTTATAGATATGATTCGCAGTATACGTATAAGCAAGGCGGCGACATTGATTCTGGAGAATCGCTATTCTATTCAGGAAATTTCGGAAATGGTTGGTTATTCCGATACCCGTACTTTGCGCAAGCACTTCATGGAGCAGTTCGGCGTATCTCCTTCTAAATATATGGGTAGTACTGATTGATAACCTACAAGTCGATATTATATAGTTTCAACTTATTATATAATGTCTTTCGGTCGATATTCAGTAATTGTGCCGCTTTGCTCTTGTTATTTCCGGTTTGGCGCAATGCCTCCAGAATGTGTTCTTTCTCTGTTTCTTCGTTGCGTAGCGCCATGCTTGCGGAACAAACGGTACTTGTTTCCAGTAATTCGGTTCCTAACTCAAGAAGAGTGATGAAACTGCCTTGTGCCAGTAAGGTCGCTCTTTTTACGATATTCTTCATTTGGCGTAAGTTGCCCGGCCAGTGATAATTGAGTAAGGCTTGTGAGGCTTTCGAGTCAAAACCGATCAGATGCTTGTCCAGTTCCTTGTTTGCCTGATCGAGGAAGAAGTTAGCAAACAACAGGATATCCTCTTTCCGTTCTTTCAGGTCGGGCATCCGCAGGGTAAATTCATTGATACGATGGAAAAGGTCTTCACGGAAAGTCCCTTTCTCGATAGCCTGTTCCAGATTCTCGTTGGTGGCGGATACCAGACGGATATCAACCGAAACTTCTTGCGTGGAACCGACCGGACGAATCTTTCTCTCTTGCAAGGCACGAAGAAGCTGTATCTGTACCTCGTAACTGAGATTACCTATTTCATCCAGGAAGATAGTGCCTCCATTGGCGGCAACGAACGCTCCGGTCTTGTCCGTCAGTGCTCCTGTAAAAGAGCCTTTCACATGGCCGAAAAACTCGGATGCAGCTAATTCTTTGGGGATCGAACCGCAGTCTACCGCGATAAACGGCTTGTCATTCCGTTTGCTCAGTTGATGGATGCGGTGCGCCACATACTCTTTTCCCGTTCCGCTGGAACCGTTGATCAGTACGGACATATTGGTGGGAGCTACCAGACCTACATAATTATAGAGTTGCTTGGCGGCATCACTTTCTCCTTCCAGATAAGCATGATGGGTTTCGGTGGCGTTTCCGGACGAAATGGAAGAACCTTTCTTTGCAGAAGTTTTGGCTGCGGTATGCGTAGTCGGCGCTTCTTTCGCTTGCAAAGCTTCTGACATCTTTTTGAGTAGTTCCTCCGGATTCACCGGTTTGGCAACATAGTCGCGTGCTCCCAGTTTCATCGCTTGTACTGCCGATTGGATATCGGCATAACCGGTCATGATGATCAAAGGAATATCGATTCCTTTTTCGTTCATCCATTTCAGAAGATCGATTCCGTCGTGATCCGGTAAGCGTAAATCGGACAGGATTAAGTCTGCCCCTTGTCCTTCAATGTGCTTCTGGGCACGGGCAATGTTACTGACTGACGACACCTCAAACCCTTTTTTACTTAGCCAGGTTTTCAGCATCATTCCGAAAGTGATATCGTCTTCTATTATCAATATGGATTTCATCATACTCTCTTTTGCCTCTTTTAATGCTACAAAGGTAAGAGGATTTGGGCGAAAGTAGTATATTTGCAAACTTAAATTAAATAAAAGTGTTATGAAAAAGATTGCATACTTACTATTAACCATATCGTTTTGCGGACTTACGGCCTGCAAAACCGGAACAAAAAAAGGAGGAAATATGGACAACGAAACGTTGGTAAAGATTGAAACAACCTTGGGAGACATCAAGGTTAAGTTGTATAATGAGACGCCGAAACATCGTGATAATTTCATTAAGCTGGCAGAAGACGGCGTTTATGAAGGAACGCTGTTCCACCGTGTTATCAAAGACTTTATGATTCAGGCAGGTGACCCGGATTCAAAGAATGCACCGAAAGGAAAGATGCTGGGTGCAGGAGATGTGGGTTACACCCTTCCGGCCGAATTTGTTTATCCGAAGTATTTTCACAAAAAAGGCGCTTTGTCGGCTGCTCGTCAGGGAGACAATGTAAATCCGAAGAAAGAATCATCCGGTTGCCAGTTCTACATTGTGACAGGCAAGGTGTACAACGACTCTACATTGCTGGGCATGGAAAGCCAGATGAATGAGAATAAGATCAATGTTATTTTCAATACGTTGGCTCAGAAGCACATGAAAGAAATCTATAAGATGCGGAAGGAAAACGATGAAAACGGTTTGTATGAATTGCAGGAGAAGCTTTTTGCAGAGGCGGAAGCGGAAGCTGCCAAGCAACCGGAATTTCACTTTACGCCGGAACAGATCGAAGCTTATACGACTGTAGGAGGTACTCCTCATCTGGACGGTGAGTATACGGTTTTCGGTGAAGTAATCGAAGGCATGGACATCGTGGATAAGATTCAGCAGGTGAAAACCGACCGTAGCGACCGCCCCGAAGAGGACGTGAAGATTGTAAAAGTAGAAGTACTGGATTAAGTAGAATGAAGATTAACAGGCATATTTTGGACAATGGGTTACGTCTGGTACATTCGCAGGACGAAAGTACGCAGATGGTAGCTCTTAATGTATTATATAATGTGGGAGCCCGCGACGAACATCCCGAGCATACAGGCTTTGCTCATTTGTTCGAACACCTGATGTTCGGAGGTTCGGTGAACATTCCCGATTATGATATGCCGCTGCAACTGGCAGGCGGCGAGAATAATGCCTGGACCAATAATGACATAACCAATTACTACCTCACTGTACCCCGGCAGAATGTAGAGACCGGCTTTTGGCTGGAATCCGACCGTATGCTGAGCCTTGATTTCAGTGAACGGAGTCTGGAAGTACAGCGTGGAGTAGTAATGGAAGAATTCAAGCAGCGTTGCCTGAACCAGCCTTACGGAGACGTCGGTCATCTTTTGCGTCCTTTGGCATATCGGGCGCATACTTATCAGTGGCCTACCATCGGAAAAGATTTGTCGCACATAGCCAATGCGACGCTGGAAGAGGTGAAAGCATTCTTCTTCCGTTTTTATGCGCCGAACAATGCAGTGCTCGCCGTAACGGGAAATATCTCTTTTGAGGAAGCAGTCGCATTGACGGAAAAATGGTTCGGTCCCATCCCTCGCAGGGAGGTTCCTCAACGGAATCTGCCGCAGGAACCGGAGCAGACAGAAGAACGACGATTGACAGTAGAGCGTAACGTACCCCTTGATTCACTATTCATGGCGTATCATATGTGCAGTCATGATCATCCGGATTATTACGCTTTTGATATATTGTCGGATTTGTTGAGCAACGGACGTTCCAGTCGTCTGAATCAACGCCTGGTACAGCAAAAACAACTGTTTTCGAGTATCGACGCTTATATTTCCGGTAGTGTGGATGCCGGATTGTTCCATATCTCGGGCAAACCCGCGGCAGGTGTTTCGCTGGAACAGGCGGAAGCGGCCGTACGTGAAGAACTGGAACGTTTGCAGCAAGAACCTGTTGACGAACAGGAACTGGAAAAAGTGAAGAATAAATTCGAATCGACGCAGATATTCGGCAATATCAATTATTTGAATGTCGCTACCAATCTTGCTTGGTTTGAACTGTTGGGCAGGGCGGAAGATATGGAAAAGGAGGTAGAGCGTTATCGCGCTGTTACTGCCGGACAATTGCAAAAGGTAGCTCAGTCTGCTTTCAGGAAGGAGAATGGAGTGATACTTTATTATAAGAAACAAATATCCTGACTTCTCCTTACCGGCGGGATATTTATTGGAGGCAACGGCAGGATGCGGAGTTGCCGGAATATGCGATTAACTACGGAAAAATAAATGAGAAATATCTATAGTATATATAAGGAGCATTACAAAGCACTGATTTCTCTCGGATTGCCCATTGTAATCGGGCAAATAGGAGTTATTGTGCTGGGGTTTGCTGATACGTTGATGATCGGTCATCATAGTACGATAGAACTGGGTGCTGCTTCCTTCGTCAATAATGTATTCAATCTGGTGATTATTTTCAGTACAGGCTTCTCGTACGGGCTGACTCCTATCGTGGGAGGTTTGTATGGAACTCATCAGTATGCTTCGGCGGGGCAGGCGTTGCGTAACAGCCTGCTGGCAAATTTGTTGGTGGCATTCTTGCTTACCATCGGTATGACTGTCCTTTATTTTAATGTGGGAAATCTAGGACAGCCGGAAGAACTTATTCCCCTGATAAAACCTTATTATCTGGTTCTGCTGGCTTCGCTCGTCTTTGTGATGCTGTTCAATGGCTTCAAGCAGTTTACGGATGGAATTACGGATACTAAGACCGCTATGTGGATATTGCTCGGCGGAAATGTGCTGAATATTATCGGCAATTATATCCTGATATACGGAAAGCTGGGCTTGCCGGAAATGGGCTTGCTGGGAGCAGGTATCAGTACGCTGTTCTCGCGTATCATGATGGTAGTCGTATTTATCATAGTCTTTATGCGGAGTCCGCGTTTTCTTCGTTTTAAACTCGGCTTCTATCGTCTGGGATGGTCGAAGGCTATATTCGGACGATTGAATTCGCTGGGTTGGCCGATTGCTTTTCAGATGGGAATGGAGACAGCTTCGTTCAGTCTGAGTGCGGTGATGATTGGCTGGCTGGGTACCATTGCGCTGGCTTCTCATCAGGTCATGCTGGCTATTTCTCAGTTTACGTTTATGATGTATTACGGGATGGGAGCAGCTGTGGCTGTCCGTGTGAGTAACTTTAACGGGCAGGGCGATATACTCAATGTACGTCGTTCGGCTTATGCCGGTTTTCATTTGATGATGGCGTTGGGTGTTGTGCTTTCTTCCATCGTATTCCTCTGCCGCAATTATCTGGGAGGTTGGTTTACCGATAGTACCGAAGTGGCGGCTATGGTAACTTCGCTTATCCTTCCGTTCCTTGTATATCAGTTTGGAGATGGATTGCAGATAACCTTTGCCAATGCCTTGCGTGGAATCTCAGATGTAAAACTGATGATGCTGATTGCCTTCATTGCTTATTTCCTTATTTCGCTTCCGGTCGGCTATTTTTGCGGATTCGTGTTGGAGTGGGGGATCATAGGTGTCTGGATGGCATTTCCTTTTGGGTTGACCAGTGCCGGTCTGATGTTATGGTGGCGTTTCCATCACAAGACGAAACTACCGCCTTCCATTCAAAATTCATAATTTAAAATATTAATTGCCTATGGCTTCCTTTCGCTCCACCAAACTGAAAATAACCATCGGCTATATATTGCTGCTGGCGATTCTTCTTTTTTCTCTGGTGTTTGTGCATCAGGAGATGGAGACGCTGTCGGCTGCGGACGATCAGCAGAATCTGCGGACAGACAGTCTGCTGAGTCTTCTCCATGAGAAAGATCAGAATACCCTTCAGATGCTGCGGGTGCTGAGCGAGGCGAATGATAGCTTGCTTTCCGCCTCGGAGATTGAAGAAATCATATCAGAACAGCAGGACTCGGTGATTACTCAGCAACGGGTACAACACCGGGTTATTACCAAACGCGATTCTCTGATCACTACCCCGAAGAAGAAAGGCTTCTTCAAACGATTGGGGGAAGTGTTCGCGCCTTCTAAGAAAGATACTGCCGTGCTGGTCAATACTTCTCTGGAAATTGCCACCGATACGATATTGGAACCTGTCAAGTCGGCGGACTCCCTTCAGCATAAGATTCGCATGGCTACCGAAGAGAAACGGTTGCAGCGGAGGCGAACGATCCGGCGTACCAGTACGAGGTATCAGCGGATGAATACACAGCTGACCGCAAGAATGGATAGTCTGATAAAAGGATACGAGGAGGAAATGTCTGCGCGTGCCCGTCAGGATGCGGAACTTCAGCAAGAGGTGCGGATGCGTTCGGCTAATATCATTGCCGGAATTGCCATTGGTGCCGTATTCTTATCCGCCTTTTTCCTGATCTTAATTATGCGGGATATTACTCGTAGCAACCGTTATCGGCGTCAGCTCGAAGAAGCGAATAAGCGGGCGGAAGACTTGCTTGTTGCCCGTGAGAAACTGATGCTTGCCATTACCCATGACTTTAAGGCGCCATTAGGCTCGATAATGGGATATACGGAACTCTTGTCCCGCCTGACCGAAGATGAACGGCAGCGATTCTATCTGGACAACATGAAAAGTTCTTCAGAGCATTTACTGAAGTTAGTAAGCGATTTGCTTGATTTCCACCGTCTTGACCTCAATAAAGCGGAAGTGAACCGGATTGTTTTTAATCCTGCTCAGCTGTTTGAAGAAATCCGTGTTTGCTTTGAACCTCTGACGGCGGCTAAAGGCTTGGTCTTGCAATGTCATATCGCTCCGGAATTGTCGGAGAAATATATCAGTGATCCTTTACGTATTCAGCAGATAGTGAATAATCTCTTGTCCAATGCGGTGAAATTCACTCAGCAGGGCAAGATCACATTAACTGTTGGTTATAACGCTTCGAAGCTGACAATAGCGGTTGAGGATACCGGCAAAGGGATGGCATCGGAAGACCGGGAACGCATCTTCCAGGAATTTACCCGCCTCCCCGGTGCGCAGGGAGAAGAAGGATTCGGACTGGGATTGTCCATTGTGCATAAGCTGGTTCTTCTGCTTGAAGGTACGATCGATGTACAAAGCACGTTAGGAAAAGGAAGTTGCTTTACTGTCGTGTTGCCACTCTTTCCGGTGGGCAAGTTAATAGTGGAAAATAAACCTTTCGGGAGCAGAATTAAGAAACCATCCAAAGATACGGATGTTTCTCCGGAAGAGACAGATGCCGTACCGGCCATGAAGGTGATCCGTGTGCTTCTGATTGATGATGATAAGATTCAGCTGAACCTGACTGCTGCCATGCTGAAACAGCACAACATCGATGCTGTTTGCTGCGAGCAGTTGGAAGAACTGATAGAGCAACTGCGCTCTTCGACGTTTGATGTGCTGCTGACCGATATACAGATGCCTGCTATCAACGGTTTTGATCTGGTCAAATTATTGCGTGCCTCTAACATTCCGCAAGCCCGCAATATTCCTGTTATTGCTGTCACGGCACGCAGCGAAATGGATGAGAAGGCTTTGCATGAACATGGCTTTGCCGGATGCCTGCACAAACCTTTTACGGTGAAAGAATTGCTGGTAACTCTGAATGAAGGACAGATGTCAGCTGATGAGGCGCATATAACACATGATATGCAATTGATTGCAGATGCGCTGCCTGAAGATACTTTATTCAACTTTTCTGCACTGACTGCCTTCTCGGAAGATGATCCGGAAGCGGCGTGTTCTATTATCCGGACTTTTATCGAAGAGACCGGTAAGAATGCCGACCGGATGCAACAGGCATTAACTGACAGGGAGGTGGATGGAATAGCCGCTATGGCTCATAAACTCCTTCCGCTTTTCACCTTGATCGGAGCTTCTGAGTCTGTTGCTTCATTAAGATGGCTGGAGTCTTGCCGGGGGGAAGAATTCTCCGAAGAAATAGAAAAGACTACGTTGGAGACTTTGGAGGCGGTGCGTAAAGTTGTTCGTGCTGCTGAGGAGTATAGTTTCGGTTTACATTAAATCTCTCCCGGCAGCTCCTTTGGAACAGCCTATATAGTGCCATGCTTGTGCCACCTTGTTGGCACAGTTGTGCCAAAGGCATGTCACAGTCGTGCCACTGCGGTGGCACAAGCGTGCCAACGTAGTGGCACGGGCATAAGCTCGTAGCATAGTGAGAAGGTGCTGCCTTGACAAATATCTCACCTTCCGAATGAACGGAATGAACGGGATGAAATTGCGCTAAATGCAACCATAACCTCCGGCTTTTTCACATTTTAGCTTTTGGACAAACCTTTTTTCAAAGTAATTTGTTTACTTTGTATCACTTTTACACTGACACATCCTGCATGAAACGAAAATGGATAAGACGGGTGGGCTGGATATTGCTTACTCCTATAATACTTTTTGTAATACTGATGGTATTACTTTATATACCTCCTGTTCAGAATCTTTTGCGACGGGAGGTTACTGCGTATGCTTCTAAAGCAACCGGAATGCAGATTCAGGTGGAACGGATAGACCTTCGTTTTCCGCTTAATCTGCTGGTACGAGGGGTGGAAGTCATACAGCAGCCGGATACCTTATTGTCTTTGGAAAGCCTGAATGTCCGCGTACAGGCATGGCCGTTGCTCAAAGGAAAAGTAGAAGTTGACGAGGTTACCTTAAGTCAGGTGGCGGTCAATTCTGCCAATCTGATAGAGGGGATGCAGATAAAAGGCGTTTTGGGACGCTTCTTTCTGCAAAGTCATGGAGTCGATTTATCGAACGAAACGGCAGTTGTCAATCGGACAGAGTTATCCGATACTCATATACAACTTCTGATGACTGATACCACGACCACTCCCAAAGATACGACGGCATCTGCTCCTGTGAACTGGAAGGTGAACCTTCATCAACTGAAGTTGAAGAATGTATCATTCGGTATGAAACTGCCTGCCGACTCCATGAAGATGGCGGCATACATAGGCGAAGCGACCATTGATGACGCCAAAGCGGATTTAAAGAACCAGTTTTATGGATTGAAGCAATTCCTTTTGTCGGGTGCCTCCGCCAGTTATGACACCGGAGAGGCCCAACCGTCGGAAGGTTTTGACGCCTCTCATATGGCAGTCCGGAATATCCGCATCGGATTGGACTCTCTGCTCTACGAAGGCAGAAATATGAACGCTGTGATTCGTGAAATAACGATGGAAGAGCGTTCGGGACTGAGTATTACTTCACTGACAGGGCGGCTCTTTTCGAATGATTCTATCATCCGCATTCCTGAACTGAAACTGCAAACTCCACATTCAGAAATAGACCTGTCCGCCCAGACTTATTGGGAACTCGTAAATATCCCGACGACAGGACGTTTATCCGCCAGCTTTAACGCACATATAGGCAAAGAGGACGTGATGCTTTTTGCCGGCGGACTGCCTCAAACGTTTAAAGAAGCATATCCGTTCCGTCCGTTAGTGATTCGTGCCGGTACAGATGGAAATCTGAAAGAGATGCAGATTTCGCGCTTCACGGTAGACTTGCCGGGAGCTTTCTCGCTAAAGGGGGGAGGAATCCTTGAAAACCTGACGGACAGTCTGACTCGTTCGGGAACTATTGGGCTGGATATGGTTACCCGGAATCTGAACTTCCTGACAGGATTGACTGGAGTCACACCCGATGGCTCTTTAGTAATTCCCGACAGTATGAGTCTCAAGATGAAGATGGAGATGAACGGCCCGCAGTATAAAGCAAAACTCGATCTGAAAGAAGGCAAGGGCAGCATGAATGTAAATGCCGCATTAAACAGTTCGACAGAAGTTTATACGGCCGATCTGAAAATAAACGATCTGCAACTACATCATTTTCTCCCGAAAGACTCGATTTATGAACTATCTCTTTCGGCAGATGCCAAGGGCAGGGGACTGGATGTCATGTCCTTCCATTCTTTAGCCAATCTGAATCTTTCTTTGGACCAGCTTCATTACGCCCGCTATCATCTTTCGAATGTTCATTTGACGGGAAATCTTAAAGGTGCTTTGGCAACGGCTCAGCTTACCAGTGACAATGAACTCCTGAAAATGACGGCGGATGCAGAATATAATTTAGCTCATAGCTATCCGGACGGTAAAGTGACAGTTGACGTTACTCAGCTTGATTTGTACGAACTGGGACTTATGCCCAAGCCGATGAAACATCCGTTGGCATTCAATTTAAGCGGAGAGGCACGGCAGAACCGTGTTTTCACTCATTTCACCGCCGGTGATATGAAACTGAATCTGAGTGCCCGTGCCGGTGTATATCCTCTGATTCGTCAGTCTACCCATTTTGTAGATGTGTTGATGAAGCAGGTGGATGAAAAACTCTTGGATCATGCTGCTTTGCGTGAAGCATTGCCGTCGGCTATTTTCTCTTTCTCGGCAGGAAAGGAGAATCCGTTGGCATACTATATGGCAATGAAGAATATATCGTTCCATGATGCTTCCATGAAATTCGGCACTGCTCCCGATTGGGGAATCAACGGCAAAGCAGCCATCCATGCTTTGAAAGTGGATACCTTGCAACTGGATACGGTCTTTTTCACCGTCAAACAGGATACTACCCGTATGAATCTCCGTGCCGGAGTAATCAACGGACCGAAGAATCCCCAGTTTTCCTTCTCCACTATTCTGACAGGCGAGATTCGCGACCGCGATGCCGAGCTGCTGGCAGAATATAAGAACGAAAAGGGGAAAACCGGTGTGTTGCTTGGAGTCAATGCCCGTCCGCTGGTTGGAGGACGTGGAAAAGGGGATGGACTGGCTTTTACACTGATTCCGGAAGAACCGATTATTGCGTTCCGTAAATTCCACTTCAACGAAGATCATAACTGGATTTATCTGCATAAGAATATGCGCGTGTATGCCAATGTGGATATGTGGGATGATGAAGGTATGGGCTTCCGTGTGCATTCGGTACAGGGAGATACGGTTTCTTTGCAGAATATCGATGTCGAAATCCGGAGAATCCGCTTGGATGAAATAACGAGCGTACTGCCTTACTTCCCCGAAATCACCGGATTGTTCTCGGCAGAAGCACACTATATACAGACCGAAAAGGACCTTCAGCTCTCTGCAGAAGCATCCATTGATGAACTGACTTATGAACGCCAGCGCATTGGTGATATTACTTTGGGGGCTACATGGCTGCCGGGCGAACAGGGAAAACAATACCTCAACGCTTATCTGAATCATGATAAGGTAGAAGTGCTGATAGCAGATGGCAAGCTGCTCCCTACCTCGACGGGAAAGGATAGCCTGGAAGTAAATACGACGTTGGAACACTTCCCGCTTCGTATTGCCAACGCCTTTATTCCCGACGAGCTGGTTACGCTTGCCGGTGATATGGACGGTGACCTGAATATAACAGGCAGTACCGAGCAGCCATTGATAAACGGTGAACTGATACTGGACAGCGTATCTGTCCTGTCACGCCAGTATGGTGCTAACTTCCTGTTTGATAACCGCCCTGTGCAGTTGAAGAACAATCGTCTGATATTTGATAAGTTCGCCATTTACACCACGGGAAAGAATCCGTTTACGATCGACGGTTATGTCGATTTCCGTGATATGTCCCGACCGATGGCGAGTCTGAATCTGCTGGCGGAAAACTATACCTTGTTGAATGCGAAGCGTACTCGCGAAAGCCTTGTCTACGGAAAAGTCTTTGCGGACTTGCGGGCAACCATAAAAGGCCCGTTGGACGGGTTGAATATGCGTGGAAACCTGAATCTGCTGGGCAATACGGATGTCTCGTATGTACTGACCGATTCACCGCTGACCGTGCAGGATCGTTTGGGAAGTCTGGTGACATTTACTTCATTCAGTGATACCACCACAGTTGTCCGTCAGGAAGTGCCTACCGTATCTTTAGGTGGATTGGATATGCTGATGATGGTTCATATCGACCCTTCAGTCAGGGTGAAAGTGGACTTGGACGCCAGTGACAATCGTATCGAACTGGAAGGAGGTGGCGATCTTTCGATGAAATACACTCCGCAGGGAGACCTGACATTGACCGGACGTTACACACTGAGCGGTGGACTGATGAAGTATTCTCTGCCTATCATTGCAGTCAAGGAATTTGCCATCGATAACGGCAGCTATGTAGATTGGACCGGAAACCCGATGGACCCCATGCTGAACTTCAAGGCAACTGACCGTATCCGTGCTTCCGTATCCGAAGGAGAGAACGGAGGAACGAGAATGGTTAACTTTGACGTTTCCATTGTCGTAAAGAACCGGTTGGACAACCTGTCTTTTGCTTTCGACGTAGCGGCCCCGGAAGATGCGACCATACAGAATGAACTGACAGCAATGGGAGCGGAAGAACGTGGAAAACAGGCACTTTATATCATGTTGATGAAAACCTATCTCGGCACCGGACCGATCGGCGGTGGAGGCGGCGGACTTGGCAAGCTGAATATGGGTTCTGCCCTGAACTCCGTACTGAGCAGTCAGATAAATTCACTGATGGGTAACCTGAAGAATGCCAGCGTCTCTGTGGGTGTCGAAGATCATGACGCCTCGGATACCGGCGGCAAGCGTACGGATTACAGTTTCCGTTATTCGCAGCGCCTCTTCAATAACCGCTTCCAGATTGTAATCGGCGGTAAGGTATCGACGGGCGAAAATGCGACGAATGATGCCGAATCCTTCATTGACAACATCTCTTTGGAATATCGTCTGGACCGTACGGGAACCCGTTATGTCCGTTTGTTCTACGATAAGAACTATGAGAGTGTACTCGAAGGGGAGATTACGGAAACCGGAGTCGGTCTGGTACTTCGCAAGAAACTGGATAAGCTCAGTGAACTGTTCATCTTTAAGAAAAAGAAGTAAGAATGAAAGATATACGTATTAACATATTAGCAGGCTGTCTTATAGGTATAGTGTTGTTTTCGGCGTGTTCGGTGACGAAACATCTGCCCGAAGATGAAATACTCTATACCGGAGGAAAAACGGTGATAGTCAATAAATCATCGACACGGGTTGGTGAAACTGCTTTGACGGAAATCAATGCAGCGCTTGCCAAAACTCCCAGTACTACTCTGTTGGGAGGTTTTCTGCCTATTCCTTTTAAAATGTGGATGTATAACGACTTCGTGAAATACAAGAAAGGATTCGGTAAGTGGATGTTTAACCGCTTTGCCGCCAATCCGCCCGTATTTATTTCTACTGTCAATCCCGAAGTACGTGTCAAGGTAGCCACTAACCTGCTCCGTGATTACGGATATTTCAATGGAAAGGTGACTTACGAGACTTTGGTCGATAAGAAAGATAGTCTGAAAGCAAGTCTGCTCTATACGGTAGATATGAAGAACCCTTATTTCATTGATACAGTGTATTATCAGCGTTTCACTCCCCAGACTCTGAAGATCATGGAACGCGGACGTCGTATGTCTTACATCACCCCCGGCGAACAGTTTAATGTGGTGGATTTGGATGAAGAACGTTCCCGTATCAGTACCCTTTTGCGTAATCGGGGATATTTCTACTTCCGTCCGGACTATATGACCTATCAGGCAGATACAACCTTGGTTCCCGGCGGACATATCAGTCTTCGTCTGATTCCTCTTCCGGGATTACCGGCTGCCGCTCAACGTTCTTACTATGTAGGAGATGCTTCGGTCTATCTCTTCGGAAAGAATGGCGAGGCACCTAATGACAGTATCTTGTACAAGAATCTGAATATTCACTATTATGATAAACTGCAGGTCCGTCCGAATATGCTCTATCGATGGATGAACTATCAGCAGTTTGTACGGAGCAAACAGATGAGGGCTTCCAACCGTACCCGTCTTTATAGCCAGTACCGGCAGGAGCAGGTGCAGGAGAAATTGAGTCAGCTCGGTATATTCAGCTATATGGATATGCAATATGCTCCCCGAGATACGACAGCGGCTTGTGATACACTGGATGTCACTATGCAGGCTACATTTGCCAAACCGTTGGATGCAGAACTGGAACTGAATGTAGTAACGAAGAGTAATGACCAGACCGGTCCCGGTGCATCTTTCGGTGTCACTCGTAACAATGTATTCGGAGGTGGTGAAAGCTGGAACGTAAAACTGAAAGGCTCTTATGAGTGGCAGACCGGAGGCGGTGAGAAGAGCTCACTGATGAACAGTTGGGAAATGGGGCTTTCTACCTCTCTGACTTTTCCGAGAGTCGTGTTCCCGCATCTGGGTAAACGGGAGTTTGACTTCCCGGCCACGACGACCTTTCGTCTGTATATCAACCAGCTGAACCGGGCAAAGTATTATAAACTGCTGTCCTTTGGCGGCAATGCTACATACGATTTCCAGCCCTCCCGTACCAGCCGGCATAGTATTACTCCTTTTAAACTGACATTTAATGTCTTGCAGCATCAGTCTGAGGATTTTAAAGAGATAGCTGAAGCTAATCCTGCATTGTATGTCAGTCTTAGGAACCAGTTTATTCCGGCGATGGAATATACGTATACGTATGACAATGCTTCGGGTCGTCGGATAAAGAACCCTATCTGGTGGCAGTCTACCGTCACTTCGGCGGGTAATATCACTTCCCTTATTTACCGTGCTTTTGGCAAGCCGTTCAATGAAGAGGATAAGAGTTTGCTGGGGGCTCCGTTTGCACAGTTTGTGAAGTTGAATACGGAGTTGCGTCATTTGTGGAACATAGATAAGAATAATGCGATAGCCAGCCGCATGGCAGTAGGTGCACTGTTTACTTATGGCAATGCTACGATAGCTCCCTATAGTGAACAATTTTATGTAGGTGGTGCCAATAGTATCCGTGCTTTTACAGTGCGCAGTGTCGGTCCGGGCGGTTATCATCCGGAAGAGGGAAAATATTCCTACCTGGATCAGACAGGAACCTTCCGTTTTGAGGCGAATGTGGAATATCGTTTCCGTATTTTCAAGAGCTTTTGGGGAGCTACCTTTCTGGATGCAGGAAATGTGTGGTTGTTGCGCAAAGACAGAAAGCTTTTAGCTGATGGAAAAGAAGCACGTCCCAATTCACAACTGCGTCTGAAGACTTTCCCTAAACAAATAGCTTTGGGAACGGGTGTCGGTATCCGTTATGACATGGATATTCTCGTATTCCGTCTCGACTTCGGTATTCCTCTGCATCTGCCTTATGATACGGACCGTAGCGGCTATTATAATGTAACCGGAGCTTTCTTCAAGAATCTGGGAATACATTTTGCTATCGGTTACCCGTTCTAATGAATGATTTTTGTACGATTTTAGTGAATAATGATTGATATTTGTCCTGTTGGATTCAACTATTTTTGTAAATTTGCAACGAAATCTGATGCCATTGACATCACTAACCTTTTAATATTACACAATTTATGAAACCAACTTTATTCTTATTGGCAGCCGGTATGGGCAGCCGTTATGGAGGCTTGAAGCAATTGGACGGACTGGGTCCTAACGGCGAAACTATTATGGATTACTCTATCTATGATGCTATCAACGCAGGATTTGGTAAGCTTGTATTTGTAATCCGCAAAGATTTTGAACAGGATTTCCGCGAAAAGATTATTTCTAAATACGAAGGCCACATTCCTTGCGAACTGGTATTCCAGTCTATTGATGATCTTCCGGAAGGATTCACTTGTCCGGCAGACCGTACAAAACCATGGGGTACAAATCATGCGGTAATGATGGGAGCTGATGTGATTAGTGAACCGTTTGCGGTAATCAACTGCGATGACTTCTATGGTCGTGACTCGTTCCAGGTAATGGGCAAATTCCTGTCTGCTCTTCCCGAAAATTCCAAGAATGTTTATTCAATGGTAGGTTTCCGTGTGGGAAATACGTTGAGCGAGAGCGGTACGGTATCTCGTGGTATCTGCAGTACAGATGCTAACAACTTGCTGACTTCCGTAGTGGAACGTACGAAGATTCAACGTCTGGACGGCGAAGTAAAATACATCGATGATAACGGTGAATGGACAGCTACTCCTGATACGACTCCGGTAAGTATGAACTTCTGGGGCTTTACTCCCGACTACTTTGCTTACAGTGAAGAGTTCTTCAAGACTTTCCTGAGCGATCCGAAGAACATGGAGAACCTGAAGAGCGAATTCTTTATCCCGCTGATGGTGGATAAATTGATTAACGACGGAACTGCAACTGTAGAAGTTCTGGATACTACCAGCAAATGGTTTGGTGTAACTTATCCGGAAGACCGTCAGAGCGTAGTGGATAAGATTCAGGCATTGGTAGATGCCGGTGAATACCCTGCTAAATTGTTCTAAAGAAAAGCTTTTGATAAAGACCAGGAAGCAGTCATTCATGAGAATGACTGCTTTTTTTGTCTTTCATAACGGATAATACTGCCCTTTATCCAATAATTATTCATTATCTTTGCAATCCAAAATCTTATAAATCAGAGACAGACGTGATTTCAGTAGAAGGATTATCAGTAGAATTTAATGCGACACCGCTCTTTGCGGATGTCAGCTATGTTATCAATAAAAAAGACCGCATCGCTTTGGTCGGCAAGAATGGTGCGGGCAAATCGACTATGTTGAAAATATTGGCAGGTCTGCAAAACCCGACCCGTGGAGTGGTAGCCGTCCCTAAAGATGTAACAATCGGCTATCTGCCGCAAGTCATGATCCTTTCGGATGTCCGCACGGTGATGGAGGAAGCAGAACTCGCTTTCGAGCATATTTTCGAACTTCAGGCAAACCTTGAACGGATGAATCAGCAGCTTGCCGACCGCACCGACTATGAATCCGAAGAATACCACCAGTTAATAGACCGCTTCACACACGAAAACGACCGCTTCCTGATGATGGGAGGAACCAATTTTCAGGCGGAAATAGAACGTACCCTGTTGGGATTGGGCTTTAGCAGGGAAGACTTTAACCGTTCGACTTCCGAATTCTCCGGCGGCTGGCGTATGCGTATCGAACTAGCGAAGCTCTTGCTCCGTCGTCCGGATGTGCTGCTCCTTGATGAGCCGACTAACCATCTGGATATCGAGAGTATACAATGGCTGGAGAACTTTCTGTCTACCCGTGCCAATGCTGTTGTGCTGGTCAGCCACGACCGTGCTTTCCTTAATAATGTAACTACCCGTACGATCGAGATTACCTGCGGTCAGATTTATGACTATAAAGTGAAGTACGATGAGTTTGTCGTATTACGTAAAGAACGTCGTGAGCAGCAGCTCCGTGCCTATGAGAATCAGCAGAAGCAGATACAGGATACGGAAGACTTTATCGAACGTTTCCGCTATAAGGCAACCAAAGCCGTACAGGTGCAGAGTCGTATCAAACAACTGGAAAAGATAGACCGTATCGAGGTCGATGAGGAAGACAACTCTTCCCTCCGTCTGAAATTTCCTCCTGCCAGCCGCAGCGGGAATTATCCGGTTATCTGTGAAGACGTACGCAAGGCATACGGACAGCACGTTGTTTTCCATGATGTGAATCTGACGATCAACAGAGGAGAAAAAGTCGCATTTGTCGGAAAGAACGGAGAAGGTAAATCTACGTTAGTGAAATGTATCATGGGCGAGATTGATTTTGATGGTAAACTGACGATCGGGCATAACGTGCAGATCGGTTACTTTGCACAGAATCAGGCGCAGATGCTGGATGAAAACATGACGGTATTTGATACGATCGACCGTGTGGCGACAGGAGATATTCGGTTGAAGATACGTGACATTTTGGGTGCATTCATGTTTGGCGGAGAGGCTTCGGATAAAAAAGTGAAAGTACTTTCCGGTGGAGAGCGTACTCGTCTGGCTATGATTAAGTTGTTGCTGGAACCGGTGAACTTCCTGATTTTGGACGAACCTACCAATCATCTGGATATGCGTTCCAAAGATGTACTGAAAGAAGCTATCCGCGAATTTGACGGAACAGTGATACTTGTCAGCCACGACCGTGATTTTTTGGACGGACTTGCGACTAAAGTATATGAGTTCGGTGGTGGAATAGTGAAAGAACATCTTGGCGGTATCTACGATTTCCTGCAAAAGAAGAAGATCGACAGCCTGAATGAACTTCAGAAAGGAGCTTCTCTCTCTACTTCTCCTACCGCGTCTGCCAAAGGAAACGAAGCGGATACAGAGCAACCTTCGGAGAACAGACTCTCGTATGAAGCGCAGAAGGAACTCAACAAGAAGATAAAGAAGCTGGAACGCCAGGTGGCGGACTGTGAGGCTTCGATTGAAGAAACGGAATCGGCAATCGCCATTCTGGAAGCAAAGATGGCAACTCCGGAAGGAGCATCGGATATGCAACTGTATGAACGGCATCAGAAGCTGAAAAAGCAATTGGATACCACCGTTGAAGAGTGGGAACGGGTTTCGATGGAACTGGAAGAAGTGAAAAACTAATTTATTATATAATATGAAAGTAACCAAGTATTTACCAATTCTTGCCGTATGCCTTATGACAACAGGATGTAATAGCAAGAAAGAGGCCGTACTAACGTCCGGTATCGACCTTGCTAATCTGGATACCACGGCAATGCCGGGTACAAGTTTTTATCAGTATGCCTGCGGTGGGTGGATTGAAAGTCATCCGCTGACAGACGAGTATTCACGCTTCGGCTCTTTCGATATGCTTCACGAGAAAAGCCGCGAACAGTTGAAAGAACTGATTGCAGAACTGGCTGCAAAGAAAGACAACGCTCCGGGCAGTGCTGCCCAGAAAGTGGGTGATCTTTATAACATCGCTATGGACAGCGTGAAGCTGAACAAAGAAGGAGCAGCTCCGATCAAAGAAGAAATGGCGGCTATCGATGCGCTCAAAGATAAAGAAGAGATTTACACTTACATTGCCGAAAGTCAGAAGAAAGGAATACGTCCTTACTTTACCATGTTTGTTAGTGCGGATGATATGAACAGCTCTATGAACATGGTTCAGACCTATCAGGGCGGTCTCGGAATGGGACAGCGTGACTACTATCTGGAGAATGACGAGCAGACAAAGAGTATCCGCGATAAATATAAGGAGCACCTCGTTAAAATGTTCCAGTTGGCCGGCTATGACGAAGCTACCGCACAGAAAGCAATGGTGGCTGTGATGAACATCGAAACACGTCTTGCCAAAGCTGCCCGTTCACAAGTAGAATTGCGTGATCCGCATGCCAACTATAATAAGATGGATATGGAAACGCTGAAAAAGAACTTCCCTACTTTCAACTGGGATGCTTATTTCACTACTTCGGGACTGAATGACTTGAAAGAAGTGAATATCGGTCAGCCTGCAGCCATGAAGGAAGTTGCCGATGTTATTAATACAGTGCCTCTTGAAGACCAGAAGTTCTATCTTCAATGGAATTTGATCGATGCCGCAGCCTCTTTCCTTAGTGATGATTTCGTAGCACAAAACTTCGACTTCTATAGTAGAACAATGTCTGGCAAGAAAGAAATGCAGCCTCGCTGGAAACGTGCGGTAAGCACTGTAGACGGCTCTTTGGGTGAAGTAGTAGGACAGATGTATGTCGAGAAATACTTCCCTGCCGCTGCCAAAGAACGTATGGTTGGATTGGTGAAGAATTTGCAGACTTCTCTGGGCGAACGCATCAAAGCGCTGGAATGGATGAGTGAACCGACAAAGGTGAAAGCATTAGAAAAACTGGCAACTTTTCATGTAAAGATCGGTTATCCGGATAAATGGAAAGATTACTCTGCTCTGGAGATCAAAGACGACTCTTATTGGGCAAATATCGAGCGTGCCAGCCAATGGGACTTCAATGACATGATTGCGAAAGCCGGTAAGCCGGTTGACAAGGACGAGTGGTTGATGACACCTCAGACGGTAAATGCTTACTATAACCCGACAACCAACGAAATCTGTTTCCCAGCCGCTATCCTGCAGGCTCCGTTCTTTGATATGAACGCTGACGATGCGATGAACTATGGTGCTATCGGTGTGGTTATCGGCCATGAAATGACTCACGGATTCGACGATCAGGGCCGTCAATACGACAAGGATGGTAACCTGAAAGACTGGTGGACAGAAGAAGATGCTAAAAAGTTCGAGGAACGTGCTCAAGTGATGGTTAACTTCTTTGACAGCATAGAAGTGGCTCCCGGTGTGCATGCAAACGGTGAACTTACTTTGGGAGAGAACATTGCCGACCACGGTGGCTTGCAGGTTTCTTTCGCGGCTTTCAAGAAAGCAATGGAAACAGCACCGCTGGAAGTTGTTGACGGATTTACTCCCGAACAACGTTTCTTCCTTGCTTATGCTAATGTATGGGCCGGACACATCCGCCCGGAAGAGATTCTCCGACTGACCAAACTCGATCCTCACTCTTTAGGAAAATGGCGTGTGGACGGAGCATTGCCTCATATCCAGAACTGGTACGAAGCATTCAATATCACAGAACATGATCCTATGTTCGTAGCGAAGGACAAACGAGTGTCTATCTGGTAATAGATTTTGATTAGAAGCTCTATGTGCGAAGGAGCGTTGACTTTCCAACAGGAACAGTCAACGCTTTTTTTTATTAATTCACACCTTATTTATTACGTACGATAAACAATATTTCGTAACTTTGCGCATCAAATACTTAATAAGCAATTCAATGTCAGAGTCTAAAAGAATAAAAACTGCATTGGTATCTGTATACCATAAGGAAGGTTTGGATGAAATTATTACCAAACTTTACGAAGAAGGAGTAGAGTTTCTCTCAACAGGTGGAACTCGTCAGTTTATTGAATCACTAGGATATCCTTGTAAGGCAGTGGAAGATTTGACCACTTATCCTTCAATCCTCGGTGGTAGAGTGAAGACATTACATCCGAAGATTTTCGGAGGTATCCTTTGCCGTCGTGACCTGGAACAGGATATTCAACAGATTGAAAAGTATGAAATCCCCGAAATAGATTTGGTTATTGTCGACCTGTATCCGTTTGAAGCTACCGTAGCTTCCGGCGCATCCGAAGCAGACATCATTGAAAAAATCGATATAGGTGGAATCTCTTTGATTCGTGCTGCTGCCAAGAACTATAACGATGTCATCATCGTGGCTTCTCAGGCACAATATAAGCCATTGCTGGATATGCTGATGGAACATGGTGCTACTTCTTCACTCGAAGAACGTCGCTGGATGGCAAAAGAAGCGTTTGCCGTTTCTTCTCACTACGACTCAGCTATCTTCAATTATTTCGATGCCGGCGAAGGTTCTGCTTTCCGTTGTTCGGTAAACAGCCAGAAGCAACTCCGTTACGGTGAAAACCCTCATCAGAAAGGTTATTTCTACGGAAATCTGGACGCCATGTTCGATCAGATTCACGGTAAGGAAATCTCTTATAACAACTTGCTGGACATCAATGCTGCCGTCGATCTGATCGACGAATACGAAGATTTGACTTTCGCTATCCTGAAACATAATAATGCTTGTGGCCTGGCTTCTCGTCCAACTGTACTGGAAGCATGGACAGACGCGTTGGCCGGTGATCCCGTTTCCGCTTTCGGAGGCGTGTTGATTACTAACGGAGTGATTGACAAAGCAGCAGCTGAAGAGATCAACAAGATATTCTTCGAAGTGATTATCGCGCCGGACTATGACGTAGACGCGCTCGAGATTTTGGGACAGAAAAAGAACCGCATCATCCTGGTTCGCAAAGAAGCCAAACTGCCTAAGAAACAGTTCCGTGCTTTGTTGAACGGTGTATTGGTGCAGGACAAAGATATGAATATTGAAACGGTTGCCGATCTGAGAACTGTGACAGACAAAGCTCCTACTCCGGAAGAAGTGGAAGATCTGTTGTTTGCCAACAAGATCGTTAAGAACAGTAAATCAAACGCTATCGTGCTGGCAAAAGGCAAACAGCTTCTTGCAAGCGGTGTGGGACAGACTTCACGGGTAGACGCCTTGAAACAAGCGATTGAAAAAGCCAAATCATTCGGATTCGATCTGAACGGTGCGGTAATGGCTTCAGATGCTTTCTTCCCCTTCCCGGATTGCGTGGAAATAGCAGACAAAGAAGGTATTACGGCAGTCATCCAGCCGGGCGGCTCGGTGAAAGACGATCTTACTTTTGCTTACTGCAACGAGCACGGTATGGCGATGGTGACCACCGGTATCCGTCATTTTAAACATTAAAAACAGGCATTAAGTATTAGGTATTAAGTATTAACCTTGCTGATAAGGCAGTCTACTTTATACCTGATACTTTATACCTAATACTTAATACTTAATACTTTATATTAATGGGATTATTCTCTTTTACACAAGAAATAGCGATGGACTTGGGGACAGCCAATACCATCATCATCACAAACGGGAAAATTGTGGTGGATGAGCCTTCGGTTGTGGCCTTGGATCGCCGTACAGATAAGATGATCGCCGTTGGGGAAAAGGCGAAGTTGATGCACGAAAAAACCCACGAAAATATACGTACTATTCGTCCGTTGAGGGATGGAGTGATCGCCGACTTCTATGCTTGTGAGCAAATGATGCGCGGTTTGATTAAACAGGTAAATACTCGTAATCACTTGTTTTCGCCGTCACTTCGTATGGTGATCGGTGTGCCGTCGGGAAGTACGGAAGTAGAACTCCGTGCCGTTCGTGACTCGGCCGAGCATGCCGGTGGGCGTGACGTCTATCTGATATTCGAACCGATGGCTGCGGCGATCGGTATCGGTATTGATGTAGAAGCGCCCGAAGGAAACATGATCGTGGATATAGGTGGTGGGTCTACGGAAATTGCCGTTATCTCTTTGGGAGGTATCGTTTCCAACAACTCTATCCGTATCGCCGGTGATGATCTGACTGCGGATATCCAGGAGTACATGAGCCGTCAGCATAATGTGAAAGTCAGCGAACGTATGGCAGAACGTATTAAGATCAACGTAGGTGCTGCACTGACCGAGCTTGGCGATGACGCTCCGGAAGATTACATCGTTCATGGACCGAACCGTATTACAGCTCTTCCGATGGAAGTGCCCGTATGTTATCAGGAAGTGGCTCACTGTCTGGAGAAATCCATCTCCAAGGTTGAAACAGCCATCCTGAGTGCATTGGAAAATACGCCGCCCGAACTGTATGCGGATATTGTACACAACGGCATTTATCTTGCCGGTGGTGGTGCATTGCTTCGCGGACTGGACAAGCGTTTGACAGATAAAATTAACATACCTTTCCACATTGCTGAAGATCCTTTGCACGCAGTAGCCAAAGGTACGGGTGTGGCATTAAAGAATGTAGACCGTTTCTCTTTCTTGATGAGATAAATAATACGGATCATTATTCATGCGGAATTTAATAAACTTCCTTTTGAAATACAATTACTGGTTCCTCTTCATCGTATTAGAGGTAGCCAGTTTTGTTTTGTTATTTCGGTTCAACAACTATCAGCAGAGTACTTTCTTTACATCTGCCAATGTCGTTGTGGGGGCAGTTTATGAAGTTTCGGGAGGAATAAGCTCTTATTTCCATCTCAAATCGGTCAACGCAGACTTGCTGGATCGTAATATGGCGCTCGAACAGCAGATCACTAATCTGGAAAAGGCGTTGCGGGAGCATCAGGTTGATTCGGCCACTGTAAACAGCATCAGGGAGATACCTCTGACAGATTATCGGTTGTTCAAGGCACACGTCATTAAGAACAGTCTGAATCAGGCGGATAATTATATAACGCTCGATCAGGGTTCTTCTGCCGGCATCCGTCCCGAAATGGGAGTGGTGGATGGGAACGGAATTGTGGGTATTGTCTATGAAACCTCCTCTTCGTATTCACTCGTGATATCGGTATTGAACAGCAAGTCAAATATTAGTTGCAAGATTGTCGGAAGTGACTACTTTGGTTATCTGAAGTGGGAGCATGGAGATTCCCGCTATGCGTATCTGAAAGATTTGCCTCGTCATGCAGAGTTTAATCTGGGTGATACGGTGGTGACAAGCGGCTTCTCTACCGTATTCCCTGAAGGAATCATGGTAGGAACAGTCGATGATATGTCCGACTCGCACGACGGATTGTCTTATTTGTTGAAAATCAAGTTGGCTACCGATTTCGGCAAGGTGAGTGATGTGCGGGTGATAGCCCGGAACGGTCAGCAGGAACAGAAAGAACTGGAAAATAAGGCTGTGAAATAATGATAATTACCTATATACATAGAATCGGATGGTTTATCGGGCTGGTACTTCTTCAGGTGCTGATCCTGAATAACGTACATATTGCCGGATATGCTACTCCCTTTCTCTACATTTACTTTATCCTGAAATTCGCTTCCGGAACTTCCCGGAATGAGTTGATGTTGTGGGCTTTCTTCTTCGGACTAACCATTGATATCTTTGCCGATACTCCGGGGATGAATGCTGCGGCAACCGTGCTGCTGGCTTTCCTTCGTCCGTCCTTGCTGCGCCTGTTTACTCCGCGTGACAATCTGGACAGTATCATCCCTTCTTTCAAGAGCATGGGCATCACTCCTTTCCTGAAATATACCACGGCAAGTGTTTTTGTCCATAGCCTGGCATTACTCAGCATTGAGTTCTTCTCATTTACCAGCATCTGGCTGTTGTTATTGCGGGTGATTTCGTGCACCCTTCTGACTTTAACCTGCATTCTTGCTGTAGAAGGAATAAGGAGATAGGAATGGCAAAAGACTATAGATTAGAAAAGCGGAAATTTGTTATCGGGGGGATTGCTTTAACTATTGTGTTGATTTATCTGATACGCCTCTTTGTATTACAGATAACGACAGACGACTACAAGAAGAATGCCGACAGCAATGCTTTCCTGAATAAAATTCAATATCCCTCACGGGGTGCTATTTACGACCGTAACGGCAAACTGCTGGTATTCAACCAGCCGGCCTATGACATCACTCTTGTCCCGAAAGAGGTCGAAAATCTGGATACACTCGATTTATGTGAGTCGTTGGGCATTACTCGTGCTCAGTTCCTTAAGATCATGAGTGATATGAGAGACCGCCGCCGCAATCCGGGATATTCCCGATATACCAACCAGCTGTTCATGTCACAACTCTCTGCGGAGGAGTGCGGTGTCTTCCAGGAGAAACTGTTCAAGTTTCCCGGTTTTTATATTCAGCGGCGTACGATCCGGCAATATTCATACAATGCTGCCGCCCATGCTTTGGGGGATATCGGTGAGGTATCCGTTAAAGATATGGAGGCGGATGAAGAGGGATACTACATCCGCGGAGATTATGTAGGAAAACTGGGAGTTGAAAGATCGTACGAGAAATACCTGCGTGGAGAAAAGGGAGTAGAGATTCTGTTGCGCGATGCGCATGGACGTATCCAGGGACGTTATATGGACGGAGAGTATGACCGTCCTTCCATTCCGGGCAAGAATCTGACTCTGAGTCTCGACATCGATTTGCAGATATTAGGCGAACGGTTATTGAAAAATAAGATTGGAAGTATCGTAGCTATCGAACCGGAAACCGGAGAAATCCTTTGTCTGGTTTCTTCTCCGAATTATGATCCGCATCTGATGATTGGTCGTCAGCGTGGCAAGAACCATCTGATGCTGCAACGCGATAAACAGAAACCGTTGCTCAATCGTGCGTTGATGGGAGTCTATCCTCCGGGGTCAACTTTCAAGACGGCACAGGGACTGACCTTCCTGCAAGAAGGAATCATTACCGAGCAAAGTCCTTCTTTCCCCTGTTCTCGTGGTTTCCATTATGGGCGTCTGACAGTGGGATGTCATGCTCACGGCTCACCTTTGCCATTGATTCCGGCTATTGCGACTTCTTGCAACTCCTATTTCTGTTGGGGGCTGTTCCGTATGTTCGGCGATCGCAAGTACGGTTCACCGCAGAATGCCATCACAGTTTGGAAAGATCACATGGTTTCTCAGGGATTCGGCTATAAGTTAGGAGTTGATTTGCCCGGAGAGAAACGGGGCTTGATACCGAACGCGCAATTTTATGACAAGGCTTATCGTGGACACTGGAACGGACTGACGGTCATCAGTATCTCCATCGGACAAGGTGAAATTCTGTCTACCCCTCTTCAGATAGCTAACTTAGGGGCAACGATTGCCAATCGCGGACATTTTACAACACCACATATTGTGAAGGAAATTCAGGATGCGCAGTTGGATAGCATTTATCGACATCCACGCAACACAACCATAGAGCGAAGACATTATGAATCTGTGGTAGAAGGAATGCGTGCTGCTGCCACCGGAGGTACTTGCCGTATGCTGTCCGTGATGGTGCCGGAACTTGAAGCCTGCGGAAAGACAGGAACAGCGCAGAATCGCGGACATGACCATTCGGTGTTTATGGGCTTTGCTCCGATGAACCAGCCTAAGATCGCCATTGCCGTATATGTAGAGAATGGAGGTTGGGGAGCGACTTATGGAGTGCCGATCGGTGCATTGATGATGGAACAATATATGAAAGGGAAGTTGTCGCCCGAGAATGAGTTAAGAGCAGAAGAAATCAGTAACAGAATCATCTTATATGGTAACGAGGAACGATAGTTTGTGGAAAACACTGGATTGGGTAACGATTGGTATCTATCTGCTTTTGATTGTCGGCGGATGGTTCAGCGTTTGCGGTGCCAGCTATGACTATGGCGATCGTGACTTCTTTGATTTCTCTACCCGTGCCGGAAAGCAGTTTGTATGGATTATCTGCTCCTTTGGTTTGGGATTTGTTTTGCTGATGCTGGAAGACCGGATGTATGATATGTTCGCGTACATTATATATGTAGGGATGATTGTGCTGCTTATTGTTACCATCTTTATCGCACCGGATACGAAAGGATCGCGTTCTTGGCTGGTGATGGGACCGGTCAGCCTGCAACCCGCCGAGTTTGCCAAGTTTGCTACGGCACTGGCGTTGGCGAAATATATGAACTCATACTCATTCAGCATAAAGAAAGAAAAATGTGCTTTCGTCTTGGGCTTTATCATTCTTCTTCCGATGCTCCTGATTATCGGACAGCGGGAGACGGGGTCGGCATTAGTTTATCTTGCCTTCTTTTTGGTGCTTTATCGGGAAGGAATGCCCGGTGTAGTGCTTTTTGCCGGTTTGTGTGCAGTGATTTACTTTGTTGTCGGCATCCGTTTTGACGAGGTCTTTATTGCCGATACTCCCACACCGTTGGGCGAATTTATCGTGTTGTTATTGATTCTGTTGTTTGCCGGAGGAATGGTATGGGTGTACCCCAAAAAGTGGGAACCCACACGGAACATTATCGGAGGAAGCCTGATCATTCTGCTTATCGCATATTTAATATCGGAATACGGAATACACTTCAGTCTGGTATGGGTGCAATGGGGGCTTTGTGTCCTTGTGATAGGTTATCTGTTCTATCTGGCATTGAGAGAGCGTCAACGTTCCTATTTCCTGATTGCCCTGTTTGCCATCGGCTCTATCGGCTTCCTGTATTCCAGTAACTATGTATTTGATAACATTTTGGAATCCCATCAGCAAATCCGTATCAAGGTTGTACTCGGTATGGAAGAAGACCTGACGGGAGCAGGATATAATGTCAATCAGTCAAAGATAGCTATCGGTTCCGGTGGATTGACTGGAAAAGGCTTTCTGAATGGCACACAGACGAAACTGAAATATGTGCCCGAACAAGATACTGACTTTATCTTCTGTACAGTGGGAGAGGAGCAGGGATTTGTCGGTTCGGCTGCTGTTCTGTTGGCTTTCCTTATATTGATTCTGAGACTGATTGCTTTATCCGAGCGGCAGACTTCCACTTTTGCACGTGTCTATGGATATTCCGTTGTCAGTATTTTCCTTTTCCATCTTTTTATTAATGTCGGGATGGTGCTTGGGCTGACTCCGGTAATTGGTATTCCTTTGCCGTTCTTCAGTTACGGAGGTTCTTCCTTGTGGGGATTCACCATTTTATTGTTTATCTTCCTGAGGCTGGATGCCGGAAGAGGCAGAAGGCTTTAATCTATTCTTCTTGTTTTTCAATCCGGATACCGACGTCATTGAGTCCGGTTAACTTCTCATCCTGCATTCCGTGCACAATCTTAACTGTGTAGTTTCCGGGATGCAGCGGGCGGACAGATTTGACAAAAACAGCTGTTTGATAGATACTTCCCCAGCCATTTCCTGTCCATCTTCCTGTGGAATCAGCCAGGTTGACCGCTATCGTGTCAGTGCGCCATACTGTGGAATCAAGCAGGTTTTCATGAATGAATAAGTAAAGGTTGCGGTAAGGGTATTCACTTCTGTTACGAACTTCCGCAAATAATCTGAGTGTACCAGGAATACTGTCCGTAACAGGACACTGAAAAGAGAGTGTATCACTCTTTCCCCATCCCTCATTGGGCAGGGACTGGTAGGAGTGATACACGGTATTTTCATTACAGGCTGCCATGAGGCAGGCACCGAATAAACAAAATAAGCTATTCCTGAGCAGGCTTTTCATTATTTTGTGGTTTCTCTTGATTCGAATTTCTTTCAGGTCTGGGAATACGTTCCTGGTTGGGTTGTCTTCCTTGTTCCTGCGGGCGTTCCTGATTTTGAGGACGTTCCTGTTTGGGTTGCCGTTCTCTATTCTGCGGACGCTCTTGATTCTGCGGACGGTTCGGATTCTGTGGACGTTCCTGATTCTGTCCTCTTTCCGGACGTCTGTTCTCATTATTCCGTCCTTGATTCTGTCCTCTGTTCCGGTTATTATTGTTATTGTTTCTCGGACGATTTTCTCTGTCTCCTCTTTCTCCTCTGTTGCCGTTCTCTGACGGTTGGGGACGATTCTCGTTCTCCCCCCTCTGAGGTTGCTGCGGACGATTTCCACTTTCGGCCTGTGCCTGCGGGCGGTTGTCATTATTTCCTTTTCTCTTCTTCTTGTTCCGGTTACCGTTGTTTCCGTCCTTATTATTTCGGTTACGGTCGAAGCGGGTGAGGCTTTCCTGTTCCAGCAAGTCAATCGGCTTTTTGGATTCTTGCTTCACTTCAGCTTCGAGCAGACTATCCGGTTTCATTCCTTTCTTGTTCATGGCAATTACCTCAAAGGCACGTTTTCCACTGATTGTTACCAGATTGGCGGGGAAGTTCTTGTCCGTAGAGTAAGAAACATGATTACTCAGAATATCAGCCTTGAAGAAGTAGAAAGTGCCGTCCTTTGTTTCCAGTTCGATTTCTTTGGAAGGGAGGCGCTTCTGAGCTTCCACATAGCAGTCCACCTCATAGTTGAGACAACACTTTAACTTTGCGCACTGTCCGGCAAGCTTTTGAGGATTCAGTGAAATGTCCTGAAAGCGGGCGGCACTTGTAGATACCGATACAAAGCTCGTCATCCAAGTAGCGCAGCAAAGCTCCCGTCCGCAAGGACCGATACCTCCGATACGTCCTGCTTCCTGTCGTGCACCGATTTGTTTCATTTCAATACGGACACGGAAAGCTTCGGCAAGTACCTTAATCAGTTGGCGGAAGTCCACACGTTCGTCAGCAATGTAGTAGAAGATGGCCTTATTGCCGTCGCCCTGATATTCCACATCACCGATTTTCATATCCAGGTTCAGGTTCAGTGCGATCTGGCGGGCACGGATCATGGTCGCATGTTCCTTTGCTTTCGCTTCGTTGAATTTCTCCATATCCACCGGTTTTGCTTTCCGGTAGATTCTCTTTATTTCAACATCAGTCTTGAAGTTGGCCTTCTTCATTTGCAGCGGGACGAGTCTTCCCGTCAGGGTCACGACGCCGATGTCATGGCCCGGAGCAGCTTCTACGGCAACGATGTCTCCCTTTTCCAGTTTGATCTTGTTGCTGTTGCGGTAATAGCCTTTTCGGGTGTTTTTAAATTGCACTTCCACCATATCACACTCTTCCGCGTTGCCTGGTATGTCTGCCAGCCAATCGTAAGTGTTCAGTTTCTTATCTTGTCGGGAGCATCCTTTGCAGCAAAGACCGCCGCTCCCATTATGAAGCTTATATTCCATAGTTTATATATTTATTATTGCTTCAACAGTACGATCATCTTCAGAGAGAAGTCGAAAAATACCATCTTGGCATTTACATTTTGTTCTATATGCAGTTGCGCTTCGCTTAGTTCATCCATGATGCCTATTACGTTCCTTTCGTTGACGAAAGGAGCAAAGCGAGAGGCGAAATTCTGTTCGTTGATTGTCATGTATGTCAGATCACGCTGATGGAGATTGAATATAAAGTTTTCGCGGATCATGCGCTGGCAGTATTCCAGAAAGTTCTTCTGGCGTTCACGTCCCATGCCGGCAACCTGTTCGCTCCAGAGCTTCATTTCCCTGATTTTCCGTTGATAGGACAATCGCATCAGGCTGACAAATAAGTCGAAGAAGAGCTGATTCTCTTCATTCAGATGAATAGTTTCCAGTGCTTTGATAAAGTTCCCGTTTGCCAGATGGGCAATGGAAAGGCTGTCGGCAGGCTGGATACCGTATTTGGACTGCAATACGCGGTCGATGGCCGGTTCGTCTATTTTTCGCACGTTCATGCGTTGAGTACGGCTCAGAATAGTAGGCAGAATCATTTCCGGAGCTTCCGATACGAGCAGGAAGATGGTTTTCTCAGGTGGCTCTTCGAGCAATTTCAATAATTTGTTGGCACATACCGGATGCATCTTTTCGGGCAACCAGAGAATCGTGATCTTGAATCCTCCTTCGCTTGATTTGAGGCTGAGTTTCTTCAGGATTTCATCGCTCTCTTTTGCGTAGATGATGGCCTGTGCATTCTCGGCATCCATTTCTCTCAGCCAGTGATTCAGGTTGAAGTACGGATTCTTCAGAACGAATGGTCTCCAGTCGGCGATATAGTCGTCGCACACTTCCCGTTTTCCTTTAGAACTTTTCACGATGGGGAATACGAAATGTACGTCCGGATGTACCAGTTTGTTGAATTTCACACACGACGGACATACTCCGCAGGCATCCGTCTCACCCCGGTTGGTGCAACTGATGTAGCGGGCATAAGCGATAGCCAGCGGCATTTTACCGACTCCTTCGGGGCCACAGATCAATTGGGCATGCGGTATGCGCCCTTCACTCACTTCCTGAATGAGTCGTTGCTTGATTTCTTCTTGTCCGATTACGTCTCTGAAAAACATATCAATAAATGATTTTAGCCACTTCTTTGATACTGTCCACTGCTCCGATGGAGTAGAAGTGGATGCTTGGCACTCCATGTGCCATTAACTCTTTGCATTGGGCGACGCACCATTCGATACCAACCTGTTCGGCTTCCTTGTCGTTCTTGCATTTCAAAACCTCCTTGACCAAATCTTCCGGCAAGTCTACTTTGAATGTCTTGGGCACCATACTGAGTTGAGACAACTTCTTGAATGGCTTGATGCCCGGAATGATAGGCACATTGATACCTGCTGCCTTCGCTTGCTCTACAAATTCGAAGTATTTCTTATTGTCGTAGAATAACTGTGTCACAGCATATTCCGCCCCTGCTTCTACTTTCTTTTTCAGCCAGAAGAGATCGGATTCGATGTTGGGAGCCTCCTCGTGCTTCTCCGGATAGCAAGCCACACCGTAGGAGAACGGACTGTTGGTTACTTTCATCTCCGAGCCGTCTACAAAGATTCCCTTATTGAAGTTATTGATTTGTTCCTGCAACTCGATAGCATGATGGTACCCGTCGCCCTCGGGAGTGAATACTGATTCATGTTTGGCCTTATCTCCCCGAAGTACCAGCAGATCGGTGATATTGAGGAATTGCAGGTCGAGCAGTACATATTCGGTTTCTTCACGGGTGAAGCCGCTGCACAGTATGTGCGGAACCACCGTTATATTATACTTGTTCTGGATAGCGGCAGCTACGGCAACAGTCCCCGGGCGTCTTCTCAGCCGGTTTCGCTGGAAAAGTCCGTTGCCCAGATCCTTATATACGTATTCGCTGCGATGCGTGGTGATATTGATATATTTCGGATCAAACTCCCGAAGGGTATCGACAGTCTGATACAGCTTTTCGATGCCTGTACCTTTCAGTGGAGGAAGGATTTCGAAAGAGAAAGCTGTTTTTTCGCTGTTATGTATTAAATCAATTACTCTCATTCTTTTTCGTTGATGTTCGTTGTCTACTTGAATTAAACGTGCATATTGGGACAAAAATACGAAAAAAGAAAGATTTCTTCTTGATTTGTTTGAAAATAGTTTGGTTTTTATCGCACTATTACATAAAAGTGGGGATGGATAAAATAAAACGGACCCTTATTTAGAGTGTTCCAGGAAATTCTCCAGAGCGGCGATCTTGTCATTCCGCAGATATTGCATATCCATGACCGGAATGTAGCTGTAAGGGATAAACTGTAACAATCTCACTGCTGCGAATTTCTTGTCAGCCGACATGAGGACATCCAGCCGAAGATTTCCGCCTGTTCCTTTCTCAATATTGATATTGTTAGAAAAATTGCCTGATTCGATCATCTCTTTCAATGGTTCAAGGTATTTCAGATTGAAAGAATAGTTTTTCTCTTTGACTACGCTTTTAGTCGGCAGATATCTCATTTCCCTGGAACGGAATTTAAGTTGGTATATGCCAAGCAGACAGAGTAATATATTGCCGATAAGATACAATATGCTATCTAAAGAAATGCCGTCCATAATGAGGAGGATCGCTTCAGGTAAGTGAAATAATCCTATTAATAAAACAATAACTCCGATGATTGTTTTTTTTACGTTGAATCGTTGTCTGATATCCTGATTGGATGAACTATCAGTTCTTGATAATTGATTTGCCATAGTCTTTTCTTTTTATACTCTTTATACCTGTTTTCTATGCACTTTATGATTAAGTGTGGTTGCAAAGGTAGGAGGAATCAACTGAAATGCGGTGTTCCAATCAGGACGAAAATTGTTCAAAAGGAGTTTAAAGGAGTATAAACTTCGGGGGCGTTTTCGCATATATTTGTGAAAAAAGGCAATCTTGAAGAGAGAATGTTTTGATATTCTCTTTTTAAGACTGCCTTTCGCTCATTCTCTGACGAGTCGGAAATTACTTGTCGAGAAATGATTTTTTCATTCTGGCAATGTCAGTCAGGTAATCCTGAAGATCTTGTTCATGCTCTTCTTCTTCAGCAAGGATATGCTTGGCAATGTCGCAGGTAGTGAAATCTTTTCCATTGGTAAAGTCAGCAATTTCCTGATAACGCAGTATTGCGCAACGCTCAGAAGCTACATTATCTTTTAGCAGACTTACAGAATCAAATCCTTGGGGAGCATCATATTTGCATCTTGCCAGTTCGAACCATTTCTTCGGGTCCAATACGGGTACTCCTTCTAGTTCGATAATGCGGTCGGCAAGCAGTTGCGCATGTCTGCGTTCTTCTTCTGCATGTTCTTCGAACTCGCCTTGTACGTCTGCACGCATAGCGCCTTCTACTACCAATGCACCTACCCAATACTGGTAGTATGCTAGCCATTCTTCAGACAATGCTGCATTCAACTGTGAAATCAAGCTTTCTACATCAAGCTTTCCTTGTAAGATTTTTACGCTTTCTCTAGCCATAATTTAAAAGTTTAGGTTACTATATTCAAGTCGGGTATGTAACAGACAGGAGATGTTTTTGTTTGAGATTGCGGAGTGATTTAACAGTGATTTTATATATGCATGGTATGTAAGCGTTGAAATGAGATTTCTCCTGTAATATATATAGTGTACAAGATAGAAAAATGCCAATATGATTCTTGGTTAGGTTAGAATTATCTATATTTGTCACGTAAGAAATGAGAAATGCCTGTAGTTATAAAGTTATCACACAACTTAACATGAAAAAAAATAATGAATGAACTCAAAAAACGATTAACAAAATTCTTTTATGAAGCTACTAGAGTAAAATCTTATATCGATTTTTCTGGGGAAAATTATCAAAAAGCGAAGGATTCTGAACTTTCATCCGGCAGGATCAATTCTTTGGCTACTAATGAATTTTGGGTAGAAAATAAACCTTCAGACACGAAGAAGGATAAGCTTGAAGTGATTCTTATTCCTAAAGTTCTGGCAGATGGATTGATTGATTTAGGGGTGGATGTTCGTGTGCCATTTGGTATTTTATATGTTCCTGCCAGATTGGATAAAGACGGAACGCTTTTTCCTCCTGATTCTATCTATAAGACGCCTTGGATTCCCAGAGATGTACTGACTCCTTTTCATATGCAAGAGAAAGCGATCGGAGCATGGAGTGAATATCCTCAAAAACATTTCTTGAAAGAAAACTTTCAAAACTGGGATAATTACTGGGAAGCAGTTCGGTCTTTTTATGAGAAAGCTCTTTGTGTGTCTTGGGGTGAAACGGAAATAGAAAATAAAAAGAGTGAAAAGGGAGAATTATTGGCACTGGATGAGGAGTCCTATTTCATTTTGGACCAAACAGTAGATGCAAAGTTTCATATTCGTAGTCTTTACAAAAAGATATTAGCGGGAAAGAATCTCTCTTTATCCCTGTATGACAAGATGCTCACCGGAGAACAGGAAACACAGGAAGCCCCTTATCAGGCACATTCTCTCAGATGTATGTATCAACACTCCGGTCAGATGGGGGGTGAATATCCTTTGTCGGAGTCTCAACGCGAAGCGGTCAACCATTTTCATTTTCTGAAGGACGGAGATGTGCTTGCCGTTTCTGGTCCCCCGGGTACGGGTAAGACCACTCTTCTGCAGAGTATTGTGGCAGATATGTTGGTGTCGCATGCTTTGGTGGAGGATCCTCCTCCGGTGATTGTGGCAACTTCCACCAATAATCAAGCAGTGACGAATGTGATAGACTCTTTTGCAAAGATTCCCAATATCGGACTGGATGATTTGTTGGAGCAGCGTTGGATAGAAGGTGTTAATAGTCTTGCTGCTTATTTTCCCTCTACGCAAGCTATGGATAAGAATAAAGACAAAAGGTATTTCTGTACGACAGAGGTGGGAGGATTTTCTTTTGCTGAATTGGAGAATGAGCAAAATGAGCAGAAAGCTTTAGACTTTTTTTTAGAGAAGGCGTCCGGCTATTTTCATAGAACCTTTAAAAAATGGGATGAAGTAGCAGCTGCCCTTCATGAGAAATTGGAGCATTGTGTCCAGTCGAAAAAGCAAATCTTAGATTCTCTGAATGAAGTGCAAAAGATTATGGGGAATGATTCATATCGGGAGTTTATTGAAAAAACAAATCAACTGAAAGAACAGCTCAGAATCGAATCAATGAGTGTGGCTTCAAAACTTAAAGCTGCGGAGGAGAAGTTAGATACTTGTTGTCATCGCTACGCTGACTGGCAAAATTATTATGATTCTACTCCATGGTATCTTGTTTTCTTTTCCCGCTTTTTTCGGATATTTAGAGAAGAGATGGAGAAGAGATTGCGTATGCACATGAATCGGGAAGAAGAATCTTGCTGGAATGAGGATATCTGCTGGGATACTATTCAGACCTATTATCTTAGAGAAAAAAGGAAATATGATAGTGATTGTATAGCATTGAAAGGAGAGCTGACGGGGCTTGAGGAAAAAGTAACGCATTACAATTCAGTATTAGCATTATTAGAGAAGAAAGTCAAAGGCTTCCATAATTGTCTGAATGCACTTAAACAGGAGATTGATATCTATTTTGTGCCAACGCCAAAGGATATTCCGCTGGAAGAAGCGGAAAGAAAGATAGAAAAACAACGGCTTTGGAAAGAAAAACAAGTCAGTGAAATGAATGTGGAAGGTATCAACTCACTGCTTGATACGACTTTACGCTATCTTTCCTTTTGGTTTGCTATACATTATTATGAGGCAAGATGGTTCTCTAGTGATTACCGTCTGACTGATAAACAAAAGCCACGTCGTTATGCCAATGTGCAGCAGAAGCGTTTTCATCGGATGGCTATGCTGACTCCTTGTATGGTGATGACATTTTTCAGACTGCCGGGAGTATTTGCTACAGGAGAGCCGAACAAAGAGGAAAAGTCTTTTTTATTCAATTATATAGACCTGTTGATTGTAGATGAAGCAGGGCAGGTATCGCCGGAAGTAGCGTTGCCATCATTTGGTTTGGCAAAAAAGGCGCTTGTGGTAGGTGATGAAGAGCAGATTCCTCCTGTTTGGGAAATAAAGACGGATATGGATATCACTTTAGCAACTCTGAATAATGTCATTAGTAATGCTAACGAGTATGAACTTTTGCAGGAGAATGGAATGAACTGTGCAGAATCTAGCATAATGAGAATTGCTGCTATGGCCTGTCGCTTTCGAAAGGATGGTAGCAGAGGACTGTTTCTGAGTGAGCACCGAAGATGCTATGATGAAATAATAGATTATTGCAATAAACTGGTATATCAAGGAAAATTGAAACCTTGTCGGGGTAGCATACGTCATGATGATAAGAATACCCTGAAATCGGAATTTCCTGCAATGGGACATTTCCCGATAGAAGTTGAATCCTCTGAGAAAAGAGGGAGTAGCCGTTTCAATAAAGAGGAGGCGCAGCAGATAGTTCAATGGATTGCAACTCACGCGGACAAAATACAGAGTACCTATCCTAAGGAGGGTGGGATTGAAAATTTAATAGGTGTCATTACTCCTTTCAAGGCGCAGGCAGCTGTTATAAAAAAAGCTCTTCCTAAACATTTAAAGAAAATACGTGTGGGGACCATACATACGTTTCAAGGTGCGGAATGCCGTATTATCATTATTTCCACTGTATACGGGGGCGAAGATGGTTGCTTTTTTATAGAAAACAATAAAAGCCTGATGAATGTAGCTGTATCGAGAGCCAAAGATTTCTTTTTTGTGTTCGGTAACCGGAAATGCTTACTTCATACTGAATCAAGCACAACCGGTTTGCTAAGACAAATGACGGAAGAATCAATAGCAGGCAAATAATAAGAGTAGATTCAAGGTGAGTATATTTTCTGCTTACTATGAATTAAACACGTGTTTTGCTCCCATGCTCTCACTTTTTGCTTGTATCGTCTTATTCATCGTTGTTACAGCTGTTGTAGCAAGTGTGGTAGCAGTGTGGGAGCAGGCATTTGCTCTCACTCTATATCCATGCTTTAATACACATTTTACTTGATGTTGTGATCTGATATTCAGTGTGTTAATGTCTGATAGCCCCTCTTTTGTTGTCTGTACTGTATTGGATTTAGTTGACAACCTCGATTGTTATACAGCAAGCGTTAGTTTCCTCGGAGGAAACGCCAGTTCCCTTTAAAAGGAACGGTCTTTTCCATTAAAAGGAACGCCCGTTCCCTCACCGGGAAACGACAGTTTCCATTCCAAAAAATTATAGGAAACTATAAGTTATTGAGATCTAGCTGTATAGAGTACTATCGGTAATGTTATAGAGTTTATGTTCATGTCTTAACTGATTTGAATCATTTCAGTATAATTTTGATTCAACTACTGATTCACATTTTTAATTTTAAAATATGCAACAGGGTTATTTGTAGTTTAAGAAATAATTCATATCTTTACAAGACAGCATAATACTTTTGAAACTGAAAAAATAATTATTGCACATATTGATACTATCTGTGTTTTCAAGGGTTCAACGGAAAAAATGGGAAAAGAATTTTTTATCCCCTCGTTTAACTTACTTGTTTGTTTTTTTATTCATATAACAAAACTATAATAATGAAACATTTATCATATGTGTTAACACTAGTGCTAATATTATTTTTTGTAGCTTGTAGACGGCAACAATCAGTGTCTACTCCGTTAAATGCTGCAGAGCGAATACTCAAAGACAATCCGGATAGTGCTTTTCGTATTATACAAAGTATTCCTTATCCTGATAAACTGGATAAGGAAGATTTAGTGCGTTGGTGCTTGATAGCTGGCAAAGCTGCTGACAAATTGAATACGTCTCTTCCTCCTTCTTACTATTTCGATCATGCATATTCTTGGCTGATTAAATATGGAATAACTAAAGATCAAGTAGATATAGGGTTATTTTGGGGGCGCTCTCTAGTGGCTGATGGGGAATATGATAAGGCAATGAGCATTTATGCAGAAGTATTGGCAATCGCAAAAGAGAAAGAACTATATAATGAAGCAGGCTATATATGTACGTATATAGCCGATCTATATGATTTTAGGGATATGCAAAAGGAGACCAGACATCAATATGAGGAAGCACAAGGACTATTTAAGAAAGCGGGTAATATCAAAAGTCATGTATTTGCTTTGCGAAATATAGCTCGTGAATGGGCCTTTTTCGATTCTTTGGAATGTGCATTAAAATATATGGGAATAGCAGATTCTATTGCCCAGCAGTTGCATGATAATGAGGTTAGATCTTCTCTAGATAATGCTTTGGGTAACATTTATTTGGCAATGAATCAATATTCTAAAGCAGAATATCATTTCCTTAAATCAACATCTTTGGATAAGGAAAATGAATTGTATAATACATTCTGTCTGATCAAACTATATCTGCAAGTTGGTGATATTTTAAAAGCTCGTGAGCTTTTGTCTACACTGCCTTTAGATAACTCTGAATATGAATATGGTATAGAGCGGGCTTTTTATCAGGTAACTAAAGCGGAAGGTAACTATAAAGAAGCACTTAAGTATCTCGAAAGTTGTAAATCTTTTAGTGATTCCATTACTATACTACAGAATAATACAAAAATACTGGAAGTAGAAAAGAAATTTAATAATTTGAGACTTAAAGAAAAGAATCATCAATTGGAACTCACTCAGCAAAAGTATATGATTATAATTTGTATATGTTTGATTTTTGGTATAGCTATCACATTACTCTATTTGCTGTACAGGCAAAAAACCAAAAATGAAATGAATAAGCAAGCCCTTGAGTTGAATAATATAAAACTAGAGTTGGCTAATGCCTTTATAGAGTTGGATAAAAAGAAAAATCAATTAGTGGTTTCGCAAAAAGAGAATGAAAGTAGTCAAAGTCGATTAGAAAATGAAATTAAAAACTTAACCTCTAATTATAAGAAATTGCAACGAAGAAGAATTGTTACGTCAATAATTTTTAGAAAATTAGTGAATATCGCTGAACGTAATACGAATTGCAATGAACCATTACTAACGGAGCAATTATGGTTCTCTATTGTTTCTGAAATAACAGAAACTTATCCGAATTTAAAAATGTATTTATTAGAACGATACCCCAATTTATCAAGTCAGGAGTGGGAATATTGTTGTTTATGCATGTTTAATTTTGATTCGAAAACCGAAGCTAGATTGCTTGGTATTAATCCTAGTTCAGTTTCTACAAAGCGATTAAGGTTCAGACAAAAATTGGGAATCTCTGCTTTACAGGAAGAAGCCAACTTGTGTGAGTATCTGATTAACGAGCTTTTAAAATAATCCTATTTAAATAGTTCTTTTCTGAATAAGGCAATGCATGCTGCTATATTGATAGTGGCATGCACTTTTTTTATTTTAATGCTCTGAAAGTCCCCTTGAAATAGTGAATGTATACTATATGTCTATGCTATTTTTATAAGTTGTTGATAATCAAGTTGTATTTGTCTATTCTGATATTGTTTTGAATATAACAAACGAATCATCTATCCCCTATATTTGCAAAAAACAAAATTAATAAATATGAAAAAGTTTGAGCTTGTATTATTAGTGATGTTATTAATGCCTGTTTCTTTTGCAGTAGCTAACAGACATGTTGATATTAAAATGGAATGGCGAGAGGGGCAAAAAACTTCTGTTGATCCCGAATGGCTTAAAGTGTATGTGGATGATGAAAGTAAAAGTCTTTATCTTAATTTTAAAGACGGTTTTGCTCCTATAACTGTTGAAGTAAAAGACATCGAAAAACAAATCGTATTTCAAACTATAATATTTCCTGTTGTGGCAGGAGAGTATACTCTTTATTTAGGTGATCTATCATTAGGTCAATATGAGTTGTATATATACAATGCAAATGTTAAGGTTATGGGAAACTTTAATCTTTAAAGATTGATATACAGATATTTCAGAAGAATAGTATTATCAATGCAATAATTATTTAAATCTAAAGTTATGAGAGCAAACACAATGTCTAATTTAAGGATAAGACTACCTACATTTAGGTGAGATACTAATCTTTATCAAGTAATTTTTTGACACTTAATGTTTAATTTGAATAGTCATGAGAAAGTTATTTATGTTATTTTCTTTTTCTATGATGATTCTCTGTGGATGTACGGACGAATCGGAGGAAGTAAATACGAACAATGAAACTACTACTGGTATAACTACTAGGGCGGTTGGTGTGGTTGTATGGGAAGCTCAACCTGGCACTGTGGATATTCCTTTTGGACAAGCTGTAACCATAGGATTGGATGGCTCAGTAACAAAATGATGTCTAAGGGATATGTACCTTTATTTATATCGAAAAGTTATTAATTAAAACTTGTAATATTATGAAATCATTATTTTTTAAAAGTATACTCTTAGTGGTATTCTTGGCTGTTGCAGTTCTTGCAAATGCACAAATTAAGTATTATTCGAATGGTAAATTAACTATTGGCAATACCGAACCATATTCATTTTATCATACAACGTTTAGTGGAAACGGAATATATATGAAATGTAATGCTAGTAACTTCTTTCAAATTGATTGTAGTCCGGCTGCAACTCGATTGGCTAGTCATTATGATCAAGTTGTTTTCTATAATACAGCATCCGGAGTATATAATAGTATTCAAGTGAAAAATGTATATAACTATTCTGATGCTAGAGCAAAAATTAATATTAATCCATTAGGTTATGGTTTAAATGTTCTGTCTAAATTGAATGCTGTAAGTTATGATTTCAAAGATAAGAATGAACCGGCAGCTGCTGCTTTTCGAGTAGGTGGAGATGGTAAAGAAATTGGGTTGTTGGCTCAGGAAGTCGAGAAAGTTCTTCCGAATATAGTATTGACTGATCCGGATGGGAATAAACTAATTAATTATACAGCAATTATTCCTATAATGATTCAATCAATCAAGGAATTAAAAGCAGAAGTTGAGGCTTTGAAAGCAAATAAATAGATCAACTATGCAGCAAAGACATATAGATAGATATTCCTATTTTAATGAACTTGCAATAACTTCTCGAGACTTTTATATTGATTATCTCGAGAAGTTTGTTGCTATAAAAAGAGGTATGAATATATTGGAGATAGGGTGTGGGGAAGGAGGAAATTTGTTACCATTTGCCGAAAAAGAATGCAATGTAACAGGAATAGATCGTTCCGAAGAACGAATCTCTCAGGCAATTAGTTATTTCAATCTCTTAGGTTTTAATGGGCGGTTTATTCATTCTGATTTTTTTGATTTTAGTTCTGAAGAGGATATGAATAAATATGATATAATTTTGATACATGACGTTATAGAACATATAGATAAATGTCGGAAAGTTGAATTTATACTTCATGCTAAAGAGTTTCTGTCTGAAACAGGTATAATCTTTTGGGGATTTCCTGCTTGGCAAATGCCGTTTGGTGGACATCAACAAATATGCCGTAATGGATTTTGTTCTAAAATGCCATTTATTCATCTTTTACCTTTATCTGTGTACAATAAAATTCTATTTATTTTTGGTGAAAATGATTCATGTATTAAAGAATTGTTGAATATAAAAGCTGCGGGGCTGTCTATAGAGCATTTTGAAAGCATAATAAAAGAAAGTAATGGCAGAATTGTAGACCGAATTTTGTGGTTTATTAATCCCCATTATAAGCAAAAGTTTAAATTAAAACCGCGCAAACTTATACCAATACTTAGTTCTATTCGATATATTCGAAATTATTTTTCTACTTCCTGTTTCTACATAACTAAATGATTGTATTTTATAAGGAATTGGGGTTTCATATGTCCAGAGGGCGAACGAAGCCCTATTTTGTTTTAAGACATGCAACAAACTGTGTGACTGCTCATGACAAATACTTTCAACTTCCTGGCTTCCCTCTACTGTAGATAACCTCCCTTCTACTGTATCCAATCTCCGTTATTTACCCTGTGTTTTATATAACAGAATATATCAGTGATCTGATGTTTCCTTTTACTCCATCCTCTTTTCTCCCTTTTCCTCCATCTTTTTTTCTTTTCTTTGGATTCCCGTTCTGTTTTCCTTTGCGCATCTTCTTCACCTTTCCTGTATTTCCTCTTCCTTTCCCTTGTGCATACGCCCGTGGCCTCGCCCTCCTAACGCGCGTGTGAATA
>CAQOGY010000020.1 GCA_948847595.1 uncultured Bacteroides sp. | reverse complement strand
CTTTCGGGCAATAAAAAAAGCCACAAATCGTTGATTTGTAGCTTTTTGTCCGTTTACTGACCATTTCTGTCCAGTAAGTTCAGCGGAGAGAGAGGGATTCGAACCCCCGGTACCTCGCAGTACAACGGTTTTCAAGACCGCCGCAATCGACCACTCTGCCACCTCTCCAAAACTCCTTTATCAGAAGTGCTTTCCGTTGAAAGCGGTGCAAAGGTACGAATCATTTTTAAATCTGCAAACAATCTGATAATTTTTTCGCGAAATAATCGTATTTTTGCAGTCCATTAGTAAGAACAAAGATATGATATACCCTCAAAATTTTGAGCAAAAGATAGGATTCGACCAGATCAGGCAGTTACTGAAAGACAAATGTCTCAGCACTTTAGGTGAAGAGCGGGTGATGGATATGACCTTTTCCGAACAATTTGAAGAAGTAGAAGAGCAATTAAATCAGGTAACCGAGTTTGTCCGCATCATTCAGGAAGAGGACGGATTTCCCGACCAGTTCTTCTTTGATGTCCGCCCGTCGCTGAAACGTGTACGGATAGAAGGCATGTATCTGGACGAACAGGAGCTGTTTGACCTGCGGCGTTCATTAGAAACCATTCGAGACATCGTACGCTTTCTGCACCGGAGTGAAGATGAAGAAGAAAACGATGCCCCCTACCCTAGCCTGAAAAGACTGGCGGGAGATATTGCCGTATTCCCGCAACTAATCGGGAAGATTGACGGTATCCTTAATAAATATGGAAAAATCAAGGATAACGCTTCTACTGAGTTAGCCCGCATACGCCGTGAGCTTGCCAGCACAATGGGAAGTATTTCACGCTCTTTGAACAGTATCCTGCGCAGTGCACAGTCAGAAGGCTATGTGGATAAAGACGTGGCACCCACTATGCGTGACGGTCGCCTGGTAATCCCCGTCGCCCCGGGACTGAAACGGAAAATTAAAGGAATCGTACATGACGAATCCGCCAGTGGAAAGACTGTATTTATAGAACCCGCCGAAGTCGTAGAAGCCAATAACCGTATCCGCGAACTCGAAGGGGATGAACGACGCGAGATTATCCGTATCCTCACCGAGTTTTCAAATATACTCCGCCCGTCTATTCCGGAAATTCTTCAGTCGTATGAGTTCCTGGCAGAGATTGACTTTATCCGTGCGAAAAGTTATTTTGCGATACAAACGAATAGCCTGAAACCTTCTGTAGAAAATGAACAACTGCTGGATTGGACGATGGCTGTGCATCCGCTACTGCAACTTTCATTAGCCAAGCATGGCAAGAAAGTCGTACCGCTGGATATGGAACTTAATCAGAAGCAGCGTATTCTTATTATATCCGGCCCGAATGCCGGCGGTAAATCTGTCTGTCTGAAAACAGTCGGGTTACTACAATATATGTTGCAATGCGGTATGTTGATTCCTCTGCACGAACGCAGTCATGCAGGCATATTCAGCAGCATCTTTATTGATATCGGTGATGAACAGTCCATCGAAGACGACCTGAGTACTTACTCTTCCCACCTGACCAATATGAAAATTATGATGAAGAACTGCAACGAACGCAGCCTCATCCTGATTGACGAGTTTGGTGGTGGTACGGAACCACAGATTGGCGGCGCTATCGCCGAAGCCGTATTGAAACGTTTCAATCAGAAGCGGACATTCGGAGTCATCACCACTCACTATCAGAATCTGAAGCATTTTGCCGAAGACCATGAAGGAGTAGTGAATGGAGCTATGCTTTATGACCGCCATCTGATGCAAGCGCTTTTCCAACTGCAAATCGGAAATCCGGGAAGTTCATTCGCCGTAGAAATTGCCCGTAAAATCGGTCTGCCGGAAGATGTCATTGCCGATGCTTCTGAAATTGTAGGAAGTGAATATATCAACGCCGACAAATATCTTCAGGACATTGTGCGCGACAAGCGCTACTGGGAAGGCAAACGCCAAACCATCCGCCAACGGGAAAAGCATATGGAAGAGACTATCACCCGCTATCAGACGGAAATAGAAGAGTTGCAGAAATCACGGAAAGAGATTATCAAGCAGGCAAAAGAAGAAGCGGAACGAATGTTGCAGGAATCGAATGCCCGCATTGAAAATACGATTCGTACCATCAAGGAAGCACAGGCCGAAAAGGAAAAGACGCGCCTGGCACGTCAGGAACTGACCGACTTCCGCGCTTCCCTGGATACGTTGGCTTCCAAAGAGCAGGAAGAGAAGATGGCACGCAAAATGGAAAAACTGAAAGAGAAGCAGGAACGGAAGAAGAACAAGAGAAACGAACCGAAAGTCGCTGCCGCCACTCCTTCAAGCACTCCCAAAGTCACTCCTATTGCAGTCGGTGATAATGTAAAAATCAAGGGGCAGACCAGTGTCGGACAGGTGATGGAAATCAACGGCAAAAACGCGACTGTCGCTTTCGGAAGCATTAAGACGACCGTAAAATTAGACCGTCTCGAACGCAGCAATGCTGTTCAAAAAACGGAAGGTATTGCCAAAAGCACCTTTGTCAGCAGCCAGACGCATGACCAGATGTATGAGAAGAAACTTAGTTTCAAACAGGACATCGATGTTCGGGGAATGCGTGGGGATGAAGCACTGCAAGCTGTCACTTATTTTGTTGATGACGCTATATTAGTCGGCATGAACCGTGTACGTATCCTTCACGGCACAGGAACCGGAATACTCCGTACCCTTATCCGCCAATATCTGTCCACCGTGCCCGGAGTCAGCCATTATGCCGACGAACATGTACAGTTCGGTGGTGCCGGAATCACGGTAGTCGATTTTGACTAACCTGTAAACAAAACGTCTAAAGAACTTGTTCTCATTTAGAAAACCACTACCTTTGCCGCGGTGGTTTTCTAAAACGAGAATAAAGCATGAAAAATAACCTGTTAAGCGAAAAGCTTATTTACACCGGAGACAGCCAGACTCCTACCCACATCCATCTTTGTACGTACAATACTACCGAGATGCAGGAAAATTCCGGCAATACATTCCAATCCGTCAAAGATACATTGGACAATGCACGAATCAATTGGTTGCAAGTGCACGGATTGAAAGATACGGAAACCATCCGCGAAATTTGCAGTCATTTTGAAATAGATTTCCTTGTATTACAAGACATTCTGAACTCTGACCACCCTACCAAAATCGAAGAACATGACAAGTATATTGTCCTGATTCTAAAATTATTCTACCCCAATACGCATAAAGAGGAAGACGAACTGGACGAATTGCTCCAACAACAGGTATGTATTATCCTCGGAAGCAATTATGTGCTTACCTTCCTTGAAAAGGAAACCGATTTCTTCGATGACGTCAATTCTGCTCTGCGCAACGATGTCCTGAAAATACGTAGCCGCCAGACGGATTACCTGCTTAGCGTATTACTGAACAGTGTAATGGCAAACTATATCTCGACTATCTCCTCTATTGATGATGCGCTCGAAGACCTGGAAGAGGAACTGCTCACTATCACCGAAGGAAACGACATTGGTGTCCAGATTCAGGCACTCCGACGCCAATATATGCTGATGAAGAAATCTATTCTTCCATTGAAAGAGCAATATATAAAACTGTTACGTGCAGAAAACCTGCTCATTCATAAGGTGAACCGCGCTTTCTTCAACGATGTGAACGACCATTTGCAGTTCGTCCTGCAAACCATTGAAATCTGCCGGGAAACGCTTTCTTCATTGGTAGACCTTTATATCTCCAACAATGACTTACGGATGAACAACATCATGAAACGGCTGACCATCGTGTCCACCATTTTCATTCCTCTGACCTTTTTAGCCGGAGTATGGGGGATGAACTATAAATGGATGCCCGAACTGGATTGGCGCTATGGTTATTTATTTGCCTGGTTTGTGATGGGGATTATCGGTATTATCGTATATTTGTTCTTCAAAAAGAAAAATTGGTATTAATAAAAACACACCTTCAGTCATGAAATCAATCAAAGAGCTATATAGGATAGGCACAGGTCCTTCCAGTAGCCACACAATGGGACCACGTAAAGCTGCTGAAATGTTTCTGGAACGCCATCCGGATGCCGCTTCTTTCAAAGTTACTCTTTATGGCAGTTTGGCCGCTACGGGCAAAGGGCACATGACGGATGTAGCTATCATAGATACTCTGCAACCCGTTGCTCCGGTGGAAATCGTATGGCAACCCAAAGTATTCCTGCCTTTCCATCCGAATGGGATGACATTTGCCGCCCTTGATGCCAATAATAAAGTTACCGAAAACTGGACAGTCTACAGTATAGGCGGCGGTGCATTGGCAGAAAACAATGATACCCCGACTATCGAAAGCCCGGAAGTGTACGGCATGAACAATATGACCGAAATACTCCAATGGTGCGAGCGTACCGGGAAAAGTTATTGGGAATATGTGAAGGAATGTGAGAATGAAGATATATGGGATTATCTGGCAGAGGTATGGACTACCATGAAAGATGCCATCCACCGCGGACTGGAAGCGGAAGGCGTATTGCCCGGCCCACTAAACCTGAGACGTAAAGCTTCCACCTATTATATACGTGCCACCGGCTATAAGCAATCTCTCCAATCCAGAGGACTTGTCTTTTCATATGCCCTGGCAGTAAGTGAAGAGAATGCTTCCGGCGGAAAGATTGTGACTGCCCCTACCTGTGGTTCTTGTGGTGTGATGCCTGCCGTGCTTTATCATTTACAAAAAAGCCGCGAGTTCAGCGATATGCGTATTTTACGTGCATTGGCCACTGCCGGATTAATCGGAAACATTGTCAAATTCAACGCTTCTATTTCCGGCGCGGAAGTAGGCTGTCAGGGAGAAGTAGGCGTTGCCTGCGCCATGGCTTCGGCTGCTGCCAATCAGTTATTCGGTGGTAGTCCGGCACAAATCGAATACGCTGCCGAAATGGGACTTGAGCACCATTTGGGTATGACTTGCGACCCTGTCTGCGGCTTGGTACAAATTCCCTGTATCGAACGCAACGCTTATGCTGCCGCCCGTGCGTTGGACGCCAACATTTATTCATCCTTTACGGATGGTATGCACCGCGTCTCATTCGACAAAGTAGTGCAAGTAATGAAACAGACCGGACACGACCTGCCGTCACTCTACAAAGAAACAAGTGAAGGCGGATTGGCTAAAGATTACCAACAGATGTAATTATAAAGGGGAGTTTAAATACCTTTAGAATTATTCAGGCACGGATTACGCGGATAACACGGTTCTGATTAACTAAAACCGTGAAATCCGCGTAATCCGTGCCTAATTTTAATTATTCTCAGTAGGCGGCCAATTGGTATCATCCCCGTTACTGATATCTTTTTTATACAGTAGTCCGCCTTCCTGTGAGAAATAAAGCGAATATCGCTGACTGCCCAGTTTCACTTGAATCACGGATTCCGTCATATTCTGCGGATACGTCAATACATAGACATCCGTCACTACCCACGCACTATAATCCGAATTTTGGAAAGCCGTATAAACAGCCGGTACCAACTGGTCGATGCTATCCAGTTCATTCTCAGTCATCACCCAATTTGCGTTGGCATCAAACCAAACATCCAATTCATCACCGGTCACCCAGCAGTCGGCCACATAATAGTCTCCTTTCATTTCCCATTCTATATTCTGTGCAGCCGGATACAGTTGCTTCAAAGCCTCAGTAATATTACTGGGCGGCACCAAGGCAGGATCATCATCATCGTCACTACATGCGCTGAAAGAAAGGGCGGTCATCATCAGCAATACCGCCCACGCGCCAAACTTAAATTTCCACATAGCTTTCTTCTTGTTTAGGTTTATCTATTACTATTGTTCAATCAATCGTCAGCCTTCAGAAACTTTCCTTTTTTATCAAATTTGAAAGAAACTCCCGTAGATAATTCCACTTCATATCCTTTACGGTCACGTTCGACTTTCGTCACGCCCTCACTTACAAAATTGTGCGCTTTCAGATAATCGACAGCAAATCCCGGAATTATACTTGCGGGAACAGACTCTCCTTTCTTAGCACTTACTTCTTCCCAGTTTCCTTTGCTATCAAAATCAATCTCCGTACCATCCACCAGTAATACTTCGTATTTGGTAGACTCCATCAAATCTTTATCAATCTTAATCTGAGCAACTTCAGGCTTCGTGAAATGACGATTGATAAAATTGCGTGCAGGAAGCGGCAATTGATTCATGTCTTTCGTTATCACATCAGTTGCGAATGAAAACTGTACGGCTACAATAGCCAACACAAGTAAAGATAGAATTTTCTTCATAATCGTTATTCTTTTTAGCATTAATACTATACTTAGTTTTTATACTGCAAATAACGATACAGATTCCGGAAAGATTTAGGAATACTATGAGTTTGCTCATTTTTCATATTCTTTAACCGTTCCCTTTACTTTGTCTTGTCAAAAGCCGGGTTATAAATTATTGTTTCTTATGCAGAAAGCGTTTAGCCAGATATTTTCGTATGGGTTCATCGTACAGTTTCAGGCACAGATAAGCCAATACAACACTCAATACGTAAACGAATAAAGCTACTTCCCAAGTTTCTCCCAAAGTGTAGAGCTGATTCTTAATCAACCATGCATAGAACAAATACATAATTGGATAATGTATCACATAAACCGGATATGATATATCGCCCAGGAACTTACATATCACAGTTGACTTCTTATCCGTAGTGGTTCCCGATGCTCCCAGCCAGACAAGAATGGGGAAAGCTACGATCACACAAAATGCTTCATAAGCACCATTTGTACAAAACTGCTCTGTACCTTCCAGATAAGGCACTGAAAATAAAGCGAGCAATATAATTGTACATATCCAAAATGCACCTCTTATTTTAACGGGCTTGAAGTTACGCGACAGAAGCATACCCAAAGAGAAAGGGAAAAGCATCCTCAATGATCCGCCTAAAAAGTTGACACCATCCAATGTCCAACCTACCCCAATATTCCCATAACCGGAAACATTGAATACTGCAAATGATGCCAACGCAATTCCCAACAAAACTACAAGTATCGTCAATGCCTTGTTTGACAAGCGACGAATAAACAAGGCATAAAGGATATTACCTATATATTCAAAGAACAATGACCAGCAAGGCCCGTTCAACGGGAACATTTCACCATTTCCGCGAACTTCATAACCCACACCCGGCATCGCAGGAATAAAGAATATCGTACAGAGAAGTGACAGCATCACCATGGATATGGCAACGTGCGTTCCATCCCATTGCACACACCCCTGAAGATAGAATGTGACAGCACCCAGAACAGCACCCATGATTACCATAGGATGAAGACGTATCAAACGGCGTTTGAAGAAATTTTTCATTGTCATGCTCTTACCCCAACGGTCGTCATACGCATAACCGATAACAAAACCCGAAAGGATAAAGAAAAAATCGACGGCCAAATATCCGTGATTGAAGGTTTCAATCATACCACTACCAGCGGAATTACTGACTTCCGCAAAAGCGTAGCCTTCAAATATATGATACCATATAACCATGAGAGCTGCCACGCCACGAAGTCCGTCAAGAAGATCATAATGTGCTTTAGTGTCTGCAAAAGCTGAGGAAGAAATGTTCGACATCTGTTTTTTTATTGTTTAATTAATATTTTCAGATGGCAAAGATACAGCTTGGCAAGCGAAGTTCTTTTGCTTAAAAGCAAAAAAGACTGGAGAATATCTATTTTATTGCACGTACCCGGCTGAGCGTATAAATGGAAATACCAAGAAAAGCAGCCACATACTTCAACTTTACCCTATTTATCAGTCCGGGATATCGCCGGTTAAACTGTTCGTATCGCTCCCTGGGCGAAAGCTGAAGCCTTTCCACAAACATATGACTCAATTCCTTGTTTACATCCTGATGCAGGATTCTTCCCCAGTTGGCTATATCAATATATGTTTCGTAAAGAGCATTCAGTTTATCAATATGAATAACATAGATTTGGCAATCCGTTAGAGTTTCAATACTCTCTATCGACGGCTGTTTGTAGTACAACGAATCCATACCGAAAGTCACATCACCTTCCTGGCTGAACCAGGTAGTAGTGTCCTGCCCGTTATGATGAAACACGGAACGGGCAACACCTTCTTCTATAAAATAAACCAAACGATCTGTTATGCCCGATTGAACGATATAAGTGTTTTTGGGGTAATACCGCACCTGCATATTCGCCTGCAATGCCTGAAGCGCTTCGTCAGAAACCGGATAAATTTGCCTGATTTTGCTAATGATGTTTTTCATTGAAGAGAAGTCCATATATTAGTTGCCACAAAGCTACGAAAAAATATCGAATTCCACGATATACCCCCTAAAACTAATATATCAACTATCTTCACAGACAGTTGATATATTTCACATACAAACACATATCGGTTTTACACCAATATGAGGGGATAAGTCAGGAATATACCGCTGTATTCTTCCCAACTCATATAATGCAGGGAATTCATGAATATATCATGAGTTCAGGGACCTACATATTTCTTTAATATTCCGCCACATATTCTCTTGCTTATAATATTAATGGTCGAAACTATTATTTCACAATCGCTTCTTTTATTTTCTCTACGATATAATGCACATCAGCATCAGTTACATACGGTCCGGCAGGAAGGCAAAATCCAACTTTGAAGATTTTCTCTTCTACTCCATTCGTATAGAAAGGAGCATCCGCATAAACCGGTTGCTTGTGCATCGGCTTCCATACAGGACGTGCCTCAATCCTCTTGGAAAGCATGAATACACGGAGTGCCTCCACATTCTCATTAGGCTGACAATCCGTCGTAGCACTATCTACAGCTTTGATCACACCGGCAGCACCACCCACAGCAGTTTTAATTACTTCCTTATAAGCATTCTCCTGACCCACAATCCTTACATCAGGGTCAATAGTAGCTGTACATAACCAAAAGTTAGAATCATAGCGTGAATCCCTAGGCTGCTTGTGGATATGAATACCTTCCACATCCTTCAGCAGTTCCTCATACAATGCCTGAATATGCTTGTGGTGGGCAATATGCGCATCCGCAACAGTCATTTGACCACGACCAATACCGGCACAAATGTTACTCATACGATAATTATAACCAATGGCCGTATGTTGATAGTAAGGATAAGCATCACGGGCCTGAGTCGCATACCACATAATGGTATTTTTGTCCTCCGCATTCCGGCAAATCAGAGCACCACCACCAGATGTGGTTATCATCTTATTACCGTTAAATGACAATACACCAAACTTTCCAAAGGTACCCAACACCTTACCATCAAATTTGCTACCAAATCCCTCTGCGGCATCCTCAACAACTGGAATCTCATATTTGTTTGCAATCTCCATGATTTTTTCGCAATCGTAAGGCATACCATAAAGTGCCACAGGAACAATTGCCTTCGGTTTCTTACCTGTTTTGGCGATACGATCTTTTATAGCCTCCTCTAATAATATCGGATCCATGTTCCAAGTATCCTTTTCAGAACCTACAAACACTGGTTTGGCACCAAGATAAGTTATCGGATGCGACGAAGCACAAAAGGTAAAGCTTTGTACCAATACTTCATCACCCGCCTGAACACCACAGCCAATCAATGCCAGATGAACTGCTGCCGTACCTGCCGAAAGTGCAACAACCTCATTCTGTCCGCCTACGAAGTTCTTCAAGTCTTCTTCGAAAGCATTTACGTTAGGTCCCAAAGGAACCACCCAGTTGGTATCAAATGCTTCCTTTACGTATTTCTGTTCAATTCTGTCTTCGCTCATGTGAGCAAGACAGAGGTAAATTGTTTTTTCAGGAATGTAACTCATTTACTTTATATTTTATTTGATTACTTCTACTATTTTACAAGGGACACCATAAGCCTTACAATTGTCCGGTATATCTTTTACTATTACACTACCGGCACCAATAAAGCAGTTCCTGCCCACATGAACACCTTGTATGATGGTTGTCCCCACTCCGATCCAACTCCCCTCACCAATATGCACATCTCCGCTGATAGTACAGCCAGGTGCTATATGCACATAATCATCAATAACACATTCATGGTCAATACTTGCTTTGGTATTGATAATACAATGTTTGCCTATCTGAGCTTCCGTTTGAATAACAGCACCTTGCATTACCACCGTACCTTCACCAATTACAGCAGTCGGCGAAATGATAGCAGAAGGATGAATGGCTGTTACAAACTCACAGTCAAGCCTTTCAGCAATCATCTTGCGTATCTTGCAATTCCCAATACTAACTATAAAAGGAGATAACTTGGCAGAATCATGCAACACAGGAATACCACATAGCTCTTCAAGCTCAGGATTGTCATCTACCAAGCCTTCAACTACCCCACCTTGCGCTCTTATAATATCAATAATCACTTTGGCATGACCACTGGCACCGTATAAATACATCAGTTGTTTCCGTTAAAAGGTTCCATGGTGGCATTGCCTTCTTGTGAGATACCCTCGCGGACAAGCACCTTTTTGATTGTTATAAAAATCACTTTAATATCTGTAATCAGTGTACAATGGTCGACGTACCACACATCCAAGGTAAACTTTTCCGCCCACGACAACGAATTACGCCCGTGACACTGTGCCCAGCCGGAAATACCGGGACGTACCTCGTGCCGACGCGCCTGCTCCTTGTTATACAAAGGCAAATATTGTACTAATAACGGACGAGGACCGATAAGTGACATGTCACCAACCAATACATTCCAAAATTGAGGCAATTCATCAATACTTGTAGAACGCACAAATTTCCCTACTTTAGTTAAACGCATTTCATCGGGAAGCAAGCAACCATTAATGTCACGTTCGTCAGTCATAGTCTTAAACTTGACTATTTTAAATATTTCACCATTTTTACCGGGACGTTCCTGAAAGAAAAATGCTCCCGCACCTTTATTGGCAAAATGTAGCCACAGAGTTATGAACACCAGCGGAATAAGTAGAACGCTCAATACTATTAAAGCAATACAGAAATCAATAATCCTTTTAAAAAAATGTTTGTACATATTACAATATTTTATCGTAGAAATCACATAAGCACTTACGCACAAATCCCTGCTCATACCTTGAAGCAATCAACTTACGGGCATTGTTTGCAAGACCATCACGGTAATCTGCATCAAGCATATGTTTCATGGCATTATAAAGCGCATCAACACTCTTAGAAGGAATGACAGTTCCATTCTCACCTTCAATAATAATCTCACGCGCACCATTAATATCGGTTACAATTTGAGGTAATCCCATGGCACCAGCCTCTATCACCACATTCGGAAATCCTTCCCGATAGGATGCAAGCACGGCAACATCTGCTGCTGCAAACCAAGGACGCACATCTTTTTGCTGCCCTACAGCCTCAATAGCACTACAATTCTTAATTAAGTTAAGTGTTTCAGATTTAAGAGGATCAAGTTTATCTTCATAACAGCCTACAAGAATCAGACGTGTAGCACTGTTTTCCTTATTCAATTTTACAAAAGCTTCAACCAATTCATTTATACCTTTGTCACCCACTATGCGACCTACAGCAATAAAGGTACAAACAGACTTTTTACGCAATTTCTCAGCCTGTTCCATCACTTCCGGTGTCTTGTCAAAGCGTTCAAGGTCTATTCCGCGACAATTGCCGTAACCCAACACCTTTATTGGCTTTTTAGTAATGCCATTGTTTAACAAATCATTTTTTACCCCCTCCCCTTCTGGAATAATATGTGTAGCACAAGCACAAGTAAGCCAATCCGTTGCCATCAATATTTTCTTTTTCAACCCAACGGAAGTAGGAAATACCAAACCTGTAAAGGTATGCACACGTACAGGTACACCAGCCATTCGAGCCGCCAGCATACAAAGCAAACCTGCTTTAGGGGTCATAGAATGCACCATTTTCGGTTTTTCTTTGCAGAATGTACGCCATAACTGCCACAAAGACTTTATATCCTTGATGGGAGAAATGTGACGTTCCATATCCACTTCTATGCACTTGACATCAGGATGCAATCTACGTACCTCTTCCCATTCTAGACCAGAAGATGACAATAACACTACTTCATACTTCTTTTGCAAATCGGGAAGCATTCCCGTCACAAAGCCCAAAGATTGGGGAACTGTGCAGGCACGAATTATTTTCTGTTTTGCCATTTTTCTATTATTAAAAAATATCTATCCTATCATTTACCAATCAAATCCAGATGAATGATATATCTGATTATTCACAACCTTCACCACACGCTAATTAATTTGTTCCCAACTACTTGTAGTGAACAGTTAGTATTTTTTCACGCTTCACACCCTTCACTTATCGAATCCCAGCTTCTTCCATTAGTAACCGTTTTGGGGACAAATAACCACTTAGCAAAGCCTGATTGTTTCTCTTATCAATGGCCGACTGTAGTTGTCTGCTTGGTCGACTATAGTCAGCCATTCAGCCGACTACAGTCGGCAAAGTGGACAACTATAGTCGTCTACTTATATATCAAGACATTTAACCAAATAAAATATAGTCAGTCGACAGTTTTGTAGCATGAAGATAAAAGTCCGTGAAGGTGTGAAGGATAGATATTTTCTTCATTTCTTCACAGAATATATCTGTTAAACAAACAATTATTTCCTCGTGAAGGAAGTGAAGGAGCAGAATTCAACTTTATTACACCTTTAGCTAGTTCCGATTTGTAAGCACTCAATTTATGGCATCCCCCTTTGAAAGGGCACTTTTCAGTACCCTAAATCGAGTTTTGTTAATTAATTAGTTTTGAAATTAACATTGGCTTGTAGCCAAAGTGAGGAACCATGTTAACATAATTCCTGCATCCGTTAAAGATATTTTCGAAAAAAGTTCCGATGAAGTTCCAGATAGAACTGCCATGAAGTTTTACCGTTCCTATTACACTATGATAAGTTACAGCCATATCAGCACCGGCATCACTACCATAATGGAGTGAATTGTTACGCTAGGTAGTCAGCTTTCGAATGGTTTATTCTGCAAGATTGTTGACCATTGGTAGTTCCCCATCATCTAAGAAAGCAAATATCTCTTTCCAGAATCGATTCAGATAATTAAAAGCCTAAGTACAATAGAGACTTCCAAACTCTAATTGTATCACGAACAGACATGACTTATTCCCCAATTATATACCTCATCCATCAATGGGGTTGCTAATCATACTGATGAGCCAAATCAATTATAAAACGCAAACCATAAGGAAAGTCCTCCGTAAAATAACGACTCCTAAAATCGGGAAGCCAGCCTTTATCCGTTTTTACCATCGGAGCTTGAATTGTTTGGAAAGCCTCTATCGTTCTCAATTTATCCGCTAATGAGCGAGCGTCCTCACTTTCATAATAATCAAGCAACGACGGAACAGCACGCGCATTCATCGGAAGTATTTCCAATAAACTCTGAAATTCCCTATCCATGTCTATAATAACTTGAGCCGCTTCTTCTGTCCATTCACGATAGAATAAAATACAATGTTCATAAGACATACCATTCCAATCTTTCCAAAGAGAATACAAACGCCCTGTATGTAAAATAGGATTACTATTTGTCAAACTTGCCTCATAAAAAGTATCCAAAAGCACCACTGGCGTAATAAAAAGCCGCTCTATCTGCTTACGAAAACCTTCACAGTCTGGAATATTTTCCACTGCTATCGCTACTTGCTTTTTATATCCCAACAAGTTAGCCTTACTGCCATATTCCACTACTCTAGCAATAAAAGGTGTACGTTGAAATCCAAATAAACAGACATCATTTCCCAAAATCTCATGCGCAAAGAAAAAGAATCCTGTACTGCTGACAATCGCCCCCACAGCCGTTTCCCTTTTTACAAAGGGTTTAATTTTCTTTAATTCACCTTCCAATAATCCTCCTGGCACACAAAGCAAGAACAGATCCACTCCTTGCGACACAACCAAAGGATTATCCGACACTCTGTATACTTTTCCTATTATTTTTCTACCAAAAGGGTCTGTTGTCTCAATATGTTTTTCCCATTCCACAGGATGGTTGGTCAATACGCTAACCTCATGACCTTGAGAAGCGAACACCGCTGTACAAACATGCCCTAAAGCTCCACCGCCACAAATACAAATTTTCATTTTTCTATTTGTTTTAATGCCATCACCAATCGTAAATTATCCTCACGACTCCGAATAGCAATCCGCATATAATGTTTACCATCAAACCCCACCTTACCGCTACAATCACGCGTCAGTATATTATAACGTTTCAACATAGTCTTCACCACTTCCAAAGATGTGTAGGGGGGTAATATTTCACAAAGAAAATAATTCGCTTGCGAAGGCATGACACGAATGAATGATATGCCTTGCAACTCTTCCGCAAAACGTTTCCTCTCTTCTACAAAACGATGACAAGCACATTTGTAATCGCGTTCATACTTCGTATAAATCTGCATAAAAAATTCCGCAAATGAATTCAAGTTCCAAATGGAGACTTCTTTTTTTATCCTATCCACCAAAATTTTATCCGCTGAAGCTAAAATTCCCAATCGCAAACCTGGAACACCGAAAGACTTTGAAATACTTTTCATTATTACCAAATGTGGATAAGCCTCCAAAATGTTGTCACGCAAAAGAGTACTACTTTCCCATTCTTCACTAAAGTCCACAAAACTCTCATCTACCACTAATCTAATTGATTTTTTTTCACACCAGTCCGCTAACATACAAATGTCCGTCAAAGGGATAAAATTTCCCGATGGATTATCCGGATTGATAAGAAGCAAAGTCTGAATATCACAATCCGCAAAATAATCCATTAAATCATTCACCCCATAACGATAATCCTTATTTTGAGGAACAAAAGCCACCACTCGCTCATTATCCAAGCGATTAGGATACTCCTCAAAAGTAGGCCGGATCACTCCTACCCTACCATCCATATTCTCCATCAGTATCTTTATAAGTTCCGCTGCTCCATTGCCTGGAACGATATACTCCTCTTGCACTCCCCAGCACTTGCTAGCAAGAAGAGTATTCACTTTCATCCCGGAAGGATATTCGGTAAGAAGTGTTGAGAAGTTCGCCTGCATTTCATCCAACATCCGCTTACTAGGGAAATATGGGTTAACCAAATAGCAAAAATCAAGCATTTTAGGGAAGCGCCAAAAGCCACCAAAGCGACCATAATATTTATGAAGAATGTCTTTTTCTTCTGCAAAAAGAGCTTCTGCTATATCCAAATCCTGTTTGTCGTCTATTTCATACCATTTTTCATCCGTGATAGGTAATGCTTTTAACTCCGTACTGTTCAGAAAAGAAATAATACGCAACACATTTTCATAATATTCATTATTGCCTACCGCCTTAGTATAAGCGTCAAGAAAAGGAACATACTTATGCACGGAGAAGTCCCTCGAAAACTTATATATATTCACCGTTTTATAATAACAGTCCACATCGCTGTATTTAAAAGCCGCCTTAGGCACAAAATTCACAATATTGAAATCCGTGTCAATCCGCACCATCGTGCCATCCATCCATGTCTCATACTTTGCCACCAAAGCTAGATTAGGATACGGATTGTCCAAAAGAAGCCTAAACATTTTATCATCAAAAATCAAGTCGCTTTCTATCAAAAGTGTATCATCCTCTTGCAATTTATTCTTTGCCAATGCCAAAGAATAAATATTATTCGTCTTATCATATACAGGATTGTTCACATACTCGATTTTCAAATTGTCCGCATAACGCTTGCCGATATGTCTTTTCAGTTTTTCTCCCTCATAACCAACGACTATCACAACACGGTTCAGATTTAAAGTTTCCAACTGTCCCAACAGACGGTCAATAAGTGGTGTCCCATTGACAGGAACCATACATTTCGTATTTTCTTTGGTATATTCTCCCAACCTGCGTCCCATTCCCGCAGCTAAAATAATTGCTTGCATAATCTTAAATTTTATCTCTTTAATATTTAAATTTTTATTTTTTAATAAAATACTATCAACGCTCATTTTCCGCTGGTACCTTTTGCCAATTCCCATATATAAGCTCCTAATATTTTATCGTTTCATGAGGCAGATTAACTTCCGTTTAACCAATCTATTAATCAAACGATTGGTTCCTATAATGAATACTCCTTGATCCCCCCACTTGTTTCCATGCCCGGTTCAACAAAACAAGTATTCTTGTCCATCATTTTAGCAAAACGAGCTATAGAGCCATTTTTAAGGTGCATATACAATATAATTATCCGGTAATTCATCTGCATATTTATGAATCTGTAAATCATAGTCTTTCCTATGCATATACAAATCCAAAAGTCCGTGAAGGTGTGAAGGATAGATATTTTCTTCATTTCTTCACAGAATATATCTGTTAAACAGACAATTATCTCCTCGTGAAGGAAGTGAAGGTTCAGAATTCAACTTTATTACACCTTTAGCTAATTCCGACTTGATAACAGATTCTTTACTTTAAACATCAACACAAAAAGCCACCCCAAATGATATTTCACCATACGAAAGCAAAAGCGACCTTTATTCGAAAAAGCATTTAAATCCCAATAAGGTATGATAGCTTCAGATCCACTGTGCAGACACGAATTATTTTCGGTTTGAACATTTTATTATTACACATAACAACTAAGAGCAAATAACAAAGTTTCCATAAGTATTGAAACTGTAGAAATACAAACAAGTTTTTCTATACAAAAATCAAACAAACCTTAACAATGAAAACACCCAACGAAAAATAGTCCGTAGCAACTTCTTCCTTTCTGCCACTTCCCTGCAATATTCCAACAAGTTGTCTATATCTCCATTTTTCAGAAAAAGAAACGAATTTGTATTATATTCAACTTCATTTGTTATTTCATCCAAAAAGCCTGACTGTTTTTCCTCTTCGACAAATAAATTAATTTCTTGCTCACTCTTATTAAACCTGTACATTTGTATCAGATGTGAACAAAAAATATTACACATCTCTATTCTTGTCGATCTTATACCTTTCCGATAATCATATTCCGCCAACATATCCATTTTTATATAATACTGTTTTTTGAGGTCTGAATATAACGTAGGATTAAATCGAGAAGTCAGCCCACCATAGCGATAACAATAGACACAATGATTAGTCACGACATATTTATTCACAAAAGGGAATAGGTACATATTCATCAACAAATCTTCTCCCATTTTCATACCCGACGGCTTCAACTTCACTTTGTCAAACAAGCCCTTTTTATAGAGTTTTCCACAAAGATTCACTCCTAATTTATTAATACCAAAAAATGAAATAAAATAATCCTGGAACAATGTAGGCTGTTCTATTTCCAAGCGTTCACATACTCTTTTCTTCTTTATTAATCCCCAACTATCCAATACCCTACACATGCCTCCTTCCACAATATCAGCACCAGAAGAAAGTATTTCCTGACAAAGAATAGCCACTGCATTCAATGGAAGATAATCATCAGAATCAACAAACATAATATATTCTCCTGTCACAGTTTCCAATCCCCGAAAACGTGCTTTATCAACTCCCTGGTTTTTCGGTTGTTCTATAATTCGCGTCCTTGTATCTTTACGAGCATACTTCCTACAAATATTCAAAGAGTTATCAGTAGACGCATCATTAACTAATATAAGTTCTATATTTTCATAGCTTTGTCTTAGTATACTACAAATACATTTCTCAATATATCTATCTACATTATAAAATGGTACAATAACAGATATTAGAGGCTTACCCCCCGTTAATTTATATTTACAATTCATATTTTTATATTATAAGCATTAGTTTTGTTTATTAGTCTCATTTGATATTACCTTGTAACCAAAGTGATTTTACCAGGACTCATATTAACATAATCCCTACACCCGTTAAAGATATTTTTGAAGTTTCTTTCCAGAATCAATTCAGATAATCAAATCCTGTTTAGATTTTCCTGAAATTATTTTTTATAAGCTTTACCAACCTGTCTTTATTTGTCACGTAGCTCGTTATGCTCTGCTCCTCACAAAAACAAAAAATATACTCGAAATGCTCTATTTGAAGTGACCAAACTTATCATAAAGATGTATCAGGCAGATTTGATGGAAATCGAGTGGCGATATCCAATGTTGTCTAAGAAGTTTCCTAATCAGCTATGAAATTATTATTAAAGAAAATTCAACAGGCTCTAACACTTATCATTAATAGTTTTGCACTGGATAAACAATATACCGTGCTGTTGGTGATGAATTCCGTTGTATTATCTTCCCAGGATTTCCTATAACAATACAGTTATCAGGAACATCAAAATTCACAAAAGCACCGGGAGCGACAAGTACATCATTCCCGATATTAATCTTTCCTATAATAATCGCATTTTGTCCCACCTTTACATTGTCACCAATAGTTGGCGTTCCAGCATACTTTCCTTGTGCATTACCAATTAAGACACCTGCCGCAATATTGAAATTTTTACCAATTTTACAGCCCGGATTTATTATGATATGCCCAAAATGTCCAATATACAATCCTTCACCTATCTGCGTTTGATAAGGAATTTGAATTAATGTTCTCTCCATACACAAACGTTGCATCCCCATCCAAAAGAACTTAAAACATCCTCCCTGCTGAACCTTACGCATATAATATGTATAACGAAATCCTGGAGTAAAAAAGATATAACGTAATTGTATAAGCAGACGATGGCAATCATTGCCTACATACCGAAACAAGTCTTTCTTTATCTGATCATTCATTATCCTATCAATTTTTCATAAACATCAAGATATTTCCCTACCATCATGCTAATATCATAATTGACGGCTTTTTTCTGACACTGTTTCACAATTTGCTCACAATACGTCTTATTACCGTCAAGCCTTAAGACCGCATCAGCAAATCCTTTCGCGTCTTCATGTTCAAATAAAATTCCATTCCCTTCTACAATCTCGCGCAACCCGTCCACATTATCAGCAAGGAATGGCTTACCCGATGACATCCCCTCAAGAGAAGCAAGCGACAATCCTTCAAAATGACTACACATAACCACATAGTCACTTGCGGAAAGTATCTCCGGGACATCACTACGCAGCCCCAACAGATGTACACGCTGTGCCAAATTCAAATCCTTTATTAAAGTTTCAAACTCCGTCCTTCGCTCTCCGTCACCTACAAGACAAAGATGAAAGTCATCAGGTAGGTATTGCATAGCTTTTATAAGAGTGGGTTGGTCTTTCTGATAACGGAATCCTGCCACATTGGTTATAATCTTTTTACCAAGTGATTTTACATCTTTAGCAGGTACAGCGACTGCATATTTATTATAATCTATACCATTATATATAGTACATACATTTTGACTATCTTTCTCACCTATATACCTACAATGATTATTCGCCGCTTGATCACTGATACATATAACTTTTTTATATTGACGATACATCCAACGATCTATCCAAGCATACCACTTCCAATCGCGCCTGCGATTGGAAGTGGTATGCTCAGTGGTAACAAGTGCCACTGAGCATAACACTCCACCGAAGGTAGCAAATAATTGTGGCGCTGTATTGTGCGTATGTACAATATCCCATCCTTTACGCATCAAGCGCCAAAGATAGAATATATTCAACGGATTATATACACTACTATCTTTATGAAGCCAATGAATCCTTATACCCGCCTTTTCCAACTGGGCGTAAAATGGAGTATGCGTTCCATCAAACACACATAACTCTACATAATGTCCTGCCGCCTTCATACGCGGCAACAAGTCTACCATAAGTTTTTCAGCGCCACCGGTATAAAGAGTGGTGATTACATGAAGTATTCTCATTTTCCGTAAAGTAAATTTTTCTTTACCTTGTCTTTATTAATATAGTAAAGTATAATGCCAGGTACAATACACAGGAATGTAAGCCATTTCATAGGTGATTCCATAAGAAAACGATTATTCTTAGAACGAACAGAATGTGACACATAATGAATATTATCTCGAATCCTGCGTTTCCATGATTTGGTTTGCACCATATCAAACTTGCGCAAAAAGGCAAATCCTTTCGGATTCTTCCAATACTGATTCCACATACCGCGACTTGAACCGTCATCCTGATACTCAACTATTACATATACATCATTACTGACGAGCAACTCATAATCAGCATCAATCATATTGTAAAGATAAGCAAGCCCCACATAACGTTCACCTTCAAACAACGGATACTGAGGATATTTTTTTACTACTTCAGTACGGTAAATCATCTTTTTATCACCACTGCCATGCAATCTTTCGTAGTAACCACGAAGTGTTGTTGTTGTCAGACCTTCAGGAAACTTTAAGCCGATTATGCTGCCATCCGCCGTTGCATCAAGCCCAATAATACCAGCAACCTTATCAGAACCGTATTGTTTCCAAAATGAAAGAATCTTTTCCACAGCGTCATCCGGCATATAATCATCAGAATCTATGCATGTATTCAGCTCTGTATCTATGTTTCGATAAGCAGTGTTATGTGCACCATGCATACCCTGATTCTCTTGATACAAATAATCAATTTCTATTATACCTTCTGCAATCCAACCTTTTATAAGTTCTTTTGTATTATCAGTAGAACCATCATCTACCACTAACCACTTAAAATCCTTACATGTTTGTTGACAAAGACTCTTATAAGTACGCCCTATTGTATGAGCCCTGTTGTATGCTGGAGTAAATACTGTTAATGTTTTCATTGCTAATCATCAATTATATGCTCACATTAGTGTTAAGGATATACATTTACCTATATACTATTACCTTAACACAATAACAGACACAAGTTTTATATACACTATGAACTTATCTTTTTATTAATCTTATGAAAGTAAATACTGTTTTAGCTCCCAAAATTCTAATTAATTTATTTTTTAATAGATGCAAGCGAAAACTCATAGACTTCTGATCCATCCACAAACAGGAATAATGATGTATAGAAACTGTATTCTCAGTTAAATGCATGAGCCCGGTAGTAGAATCCATAGGGCATAAGTAATCATCAGTATATATAGTCAGGCCAGCAACTTGCTGTATACAGTATTCATTGACCAAACCATGTTTTTTTAACACTTCAGTTGTATAATACACAATTGTTCCTTCTCCATAAGTAAACGAAGTTTTACTATCGTACAGATTGAGCAATTCCTTCAACACTGATAATTTGGGCTCAACAGCCATACCAAGCCCTGGGTTGACCCCTACTGGAGATTCGGGCAAGCTTTTTTCAAAACCCATGAAATTACCTTTAGCTATTATGTCATCCATATTACGTATTACCTCTACATCAGTATCAAAATACACACCACCATAATAATACATCACATAAAAACGTGCGTAATCACTTACAAAGGCATACTTCTTTGCTTCATAGGCCTCTTTTACATACGGACAGCAATTAATATCAAAATTACTTTCATTCCACTCCTTTATTTCATAATCCGGTAGGTGTTTTCTCCACGATGCAATACACTTTTGCGCATCTTTGGGAAGCGGATTACCGCCAAACCAACAGTAATGAATTATTTTAGGTATCATATCAAGCATAATAAATTAAGTCCATAAACAGTGTAAATGCCAAATGCAGCAATACAACTTTCTGCCGCATCAATACTAACGGATGATTCTTGTCATTAATAGTATAACATGGATAAATCAACAATATCGGATATATAAACCATGACAAGTATGCAATACGGTTTGTGAATTGCGCATACATACAAAGCATCCATATTCCATTACAAGTCAAATAGATGTATAACATTATATCGTACAATTTATCCTTTAGTCGGTATTTAAATTTCACATAATATCCCATAAGTACAGGCATCGCACTATATATTACAAAATCTATACGGAAGCCACTTTTCCCTCCCCAATCATCATTTGGCTTCCAATTTAGATAGCCTGCTCCCGACTCATCCGTTATTTCAGCAAATAATCCCTGAAAAAAAGAAATATGTGCCACAGCCATTAATAAACATAACAGCCATCCATAAAAATACCACCTCTCATTTTTAAAAACTAAAGTTAACACATATGCAGCAACTGGCATTTGCATAGAATGATGAAATCCCCAAGATAACAAAAGGAAGATTATAGATAACCACATTTTATCTCTATAGGCTAAAGCTACCAAGAACAATGAACCTGCCGCACCTGCCTTTATGCCATTCGTAGCATACGAGAATGTTGAGAATGCAGCCAAGCAAACTAAAAATACTATTAAAGTATTTGAAGGGAACAATTTACGACAAGCTATCAATATACATATAAAATATATAGCCGCAATCAATACGAAAAACAATGTCGCATCAGGAAACAAATTCTCCATATAGTTGTAGAGATTATCAAAAATCTTATTTGATACATCCCATTGGAATCCATACCATCCATGCACTCCCCACCAAGAAGCATAATTTACAGTATCACCAAATGCAATAGTATGAGGTCTAAAGCCAATAAATACAATCAAAAACACGCACAACAAAATAGAGCCAATCATATTTTCACGTATTTTCAAACTCTTTCTGTCGTTTACTATTAAAATTGTCATAAAGGCAACCAACAACAAATACACATATTTATGCCAAAAACCTGGAATCATAATAGTTTATACTATAATTAAGCTATATTTGTTATGTACTATCAAAAATGTTATCATATCATAGAATATATTTTCTCCACCTCGGATTCATTTCCGTAATCGTGAGTTCTAAGATATTCAATGAATCTGTTTATGAGTTCTTTATTTCTAATAACTTCAACTATTCCTTTGGCTGTCTCCATTTCATCAAGCGGCACAATCACTCCATCTACCCCACTTGTTATTTGACTTTTCGCAGTAGGATAATCTGTTATTACTACGGGCTTATACAGCATCTGAGCCTCACGTACAGTCACACTTTTTCCCTCATAGATACTGGGCTGGGCATAAATATCACAAGCCTTTATATAAGGATATGGATTGGTTTTCTTACCTAATAATATCATGCGATGTCGCATGTTGTATTTATCCAAAGCCTCTTGAATCTCCGCATCGGGACCATAGCCTATAATATACCACTTAAATTCCACACCCAACCGTTCCATCTCGGCACAAATATGTGGAATACCCTCTATTTTTTTGGGGGGAGAAAAACGACCTATGGTGAGAATCTTCACCACACCCGATTCATCCGGCATTTCGTTCGAAACATCCTCCAGTTCCGCTTGCTGACGCACAAAGAGAGGTGAAAGGATATTCTCTATCAACACAATTTTATCCTTCAATTCAGGAAATGTTTGCAAAAATGTTTTTGTACACTCGTCACTAATTGAAGCTACGTAATCAAAACCATTCCATACAGGCAGTTCCAAATCGCGGTTCACATGGATGGTGGAATAGTCTGTGTGTATCCAGCATATTTTCTTTTTAGCCTTTACTTTATTCAGAACAATGTTATGAGGCTGTAGAAAACTTAACGCAAGGTCATATTCACCTAAATATTCCAAAGATGGTAAAGTGCCTTCAACAGCATTTGCAACATATTGGAATATACTGGAATCATGCTTTCGCTCCTCATCAGTCAAGGTTTTAAGATACCGTTTATGCTTAAGCTTTGCCCACATACGACGTAACACTATTCCTATATGTCCCTCTTTCACAATGTCCTTTATAGAACGTTCAATACAGGTATATTCCGGTACTTCAGGCAACAGATTTACATAATTCGGAATCAGCGACATAAATTCTCCCGTATGCTGATTTACAAACAAATCTATATCAACTTTTTCCGGATCAAGAGCAGATAGTAATCCCAATAGAGCACGCTCAGCTCCGCCAATTTCCAAATAATGGATATTGACAAACAGACGTTTCTTCATTCTATTTTTTTTATGTACAGTATAACCAATTAATAGTCTCGCACAAGCTTTGTTAGCCTTGTGACAATGGGGTTAGACAAAAAATTAATCACATAAGATACTCCTATGCTGATTATAATGTCAGTTATAAGAATAAGTATAGGATATTGAGCCATAAATGCCCATTTGAAAAAGAAATTATGTATAAACCAAATGTTCATGGAGTGTACTCCAAGAAATGCAAATATTTTCTCTGAGTATCTACTTAACCTGACATTGGCTATCAGCAGCACCAATACTGCACAATATACGGGATAAGCCGGAATGCCCTTCCATGAGCTATATGCAAACATTAGGATTACAACAACTGCACAAATAGCTGTAACAATCTTTTCGTTCATTATAAACTTACAGTTCCATGACGAATGTTTTGCTGCTGATGCACCAAGCATCATTGGCAAATAGAACTCAGATGTCCTACACAATATTAATAACCACTGATGTTCTGCTATTCTGTCATATGCCATACCATAAACCTTTGCCATACCATAGTAATACAATAATCCGAAGATAAGAAAAGCTATTTCATACTTCTCAAACCACTTGAAAATTCTATCTATAAAAAGACTCGTCAACACAAACGGAGCTATATACCAACCCACCATGTTGTAAGTAGGATAATAGGCAGTAAGATTGGCAATCAACATTGGGATATCAGTCAACTTATCCACAACAGTATGTGGCCTTGCTATACACGTTGCAAGTAATGTGGCTATCCAAAATGGCACATAGAGACGTATTATTCTTGACAAGGAGTGTTGCCATTTGACAGTCGACAACCCGTCTTTCTTTGCTTTGAGGTATGAGAAGAACATTCCATATCCGCTCACCACCATAAATACACCTACGGGATTACAGGCATCACGTAGCCATGAAAATAGCGGTCTTCCACTTATCCACACCAATGAGATGTATCGTGAATAATCTGAAGACCCAAAAGAATGATAACATATCATCATAAGGATTGCTACCCCCCTTGATGACATTTGTTCTGTTTTTATTAAACGCGAGTAATTGCATGATAACGTTATTATTTTACAAATAATGAGGTTGCTTTATTTCTACACAACTCGATTACAGCACATGCGAGATAGATGACAGGTGGTGCAACCAACAGGAAGGTAACATAGCTGTATCCACTATATGCTTTTGTATGCAGAATATCATCAAAGATGTAGTGAAATATCAAAGGATTCAGATGTATGACATATACTGCAAGACAAGGCTTAGCAAGTTGGTTTATCATATTGCTTGAGAACGACAATTCACGGAAGTACATGAATAAACCTACGGCTCCCACGAAAGTGAAGAAGGTATCATAGCTAATGAGTGCATCAAAGTCGAACCCCAGAAGTTTAGAATAGCATATCTGGAAAGCAGCCATGATAGACATGCATACTATGTATAAACCAAGATACTTGTATTTGTTGAGTTCAAATCTATTATGTAACCGAATATATCTTCCCATAAGGTAGAGGAACACAAAGTTCACCAAGCCATAACCAGAATCAAGAGTTATTGTCTTAAAGTTGAGAATAACAGCAAAAGTGGGTAGAATGCAGAAGAGCACAATGCTCGTTATCAATAGTTTCTTGTACAGTTCCTTATCCAGTACCTCCACAAGCTTGTTCAAGAAGGGACTAATCAAACATAACGCAAAATAGACAGTGATGAACCAGTACTGCTTTGTAACAACAGGCACAAGCTGCATCCAATCTTTCGATATGGATAATGTATGAATTCCTAAACCAAGAGCCAGAACAAGGAACACAACACAATATAACGTCACCATACAGTTTAGCGACCAAAGTTTCTTGGTGTTTAGTTTAATACCAAAATAACCGGAAATTAAAACAAATATATTTACGGCAACCGTACAGAAAGGGGTGAAAATCTGCTTTATGTACCACGAACTATCTCCTACCGTATCATATCCATGAATCATAATGATGTGTCCACAAATTATCAAAAGCATGCAAACAAGTCGCAAGAGTTCAAAATTCGAGGATCTGAAGACTTCCTTGCTTCCTGATTTACCCCCTATAATATTTATTAACATTCAATTATCAACTATTTACAACACACTATAAACTTCACTCATTGTTTTCTCGATATCAAAACTCTTGGCACGCTCCAATGATAGCTCCTTATACTCTTCCGTTTTATTATCAATCAGCATCTGCCTCATGCCTTCATACAGGCCATCGGTGGAGTTATCAACTATCACCCCCCACTTTCCACCTTCGAGAATCTCTTCAGGCCCCGCACATCGGGTGCTGATGACAGGAAGCCCCACACACATTGCTTCGGCTATAACAAGGCTGTAGCCTTCTGTTCGGCTTGAGCACACAAAGCAATCACATTGACTCATATACATGTAAGGATTCGCCTGAAACCCTAAGAATCTCACATATTCTTGAACTTTAAGTTCTAAGCTATAAGCTACAAACTTCCCGCGATCAGCACCTTCACCAACTATCCAAAGTTCAAAATCAAAACCATCCTGTTTCAAACGAGCTGATGCTTCTATCAAACGATCAAAGCCTTTTGCTTCCGTAAAACGTCCAACTGTAATGAAACGGAACTTGCTATCTTTAGAGTCTCGCTTTTCCAAACCGGCTCTTTCTCGAATTAACTTCTTATCTATCGGATTATAGATACATCGCGTACGATCATCAAGTCCATAGATTTCAATAAAATGATTCTTCGATAAGTTAGATACAACCGCAATCCTATCATACTGCGAATATGCTTTCTTTTCCTCCCCAAGATTCTTGTATATTCCAGTATCCACCGGCCATGGAAATTCCTTCAAATCACAATGTATCCATGCCACTTTGCGCCTATAGGAATATTGTAACAACTTTGTAACCAAGCCTTCAATAAATGCCACCTCCGTGTCAAATCCCTTTGGAATAAATAGTTTATACACCCACTTTAATGGTAGCCAAAAATAGACCAAATGATATAGTAGGCTACACCACAGACGAAAAAGGAGTGATTTTCCTGTAGAATCAGGTATCACATATTTATAGTTACAAGTACGTTTGATGGCATCGTTGTACTTACCTACATCAACTAACGAACATACCGTCACATCATATTTGTTGTAATCAAACTTCTGTACCAAAGTGTTCAGCACCATCTCAGCACCACCTCCAGAGAGAGATTCGATTACAAAAAGAACTTTCTTTTTCATCTATGTAATCTTAATAATGTCGTATTGATGCTTGCGAAGAATTTTCTTCAGGAGTGCTATGATACGCCATTCAATCTTGTATTTCCAAGAGATCGTATTATCGGCATAAGTATTATACTCTTCGCGCCATGAACCTACAGCCAAATGAACGCAATATACCTCAGGATCACCAGCCATTCCATCAAAATAATTACATGGATAGATTTCAATTCCATTCTCCAACAACTGATGCTGTGGTGCCGAGTAATTCCAATTATATCCGTATTTTCTTGCATATTCGGCTTGAATGTATGGTATAATAGTTATATTCTGCTTCAATACATTTGGTACGTTTGGATTATCTGTCTTCAGAAATTGTATACTATTGTAGTATTCCAAGGCATCTCCTATAAATGGATGTCCCTTCACAGCTCCGAAACAATGTGAACCAAGATAACATACAGTATCATGTCCATTAGCAAAGTGCCAACTGTTTTCACGACCGATAAAACATTCCTTATCCAACATTGTGTCAAACGACTTATATACCTGAACATCTGTATCGAGATATATACCACCATAGTGATATACAGCATATAACCTAATGTAGTCAGCAGCAAACGCCCATTTCTTTGCAGCCAATGCTTCTTTTAAGAAAGGAATCCCAATATCCTTAATACGATTCATATCCCAATGGATAATCTCGTAGTCGGGCATATATTGTTTCCATGAGTCAATACACTTCTGTATCTTTTCAGGATACGGATCATTCGAGAACCATGTAAAATGAATCATTTTGGGTATCATAATAAGCTTTTGATTTTATTTAGCATAAGTTATTGTGATTAAAAAGTCTTTCGGTACTAAGACAAGAACTTCCTGTAGATGAAGAAATATGCCCTCATCATTAGTTTTCCAATTCTTGAACTATGAAAAGCATTTACGATTTCAACATTTTCACGATAGAACGTAAATAGTTCCTGCTGACAAGGAATGACATCCTGACTCGTCATGCGTTCATTAACACGATTCTTGTCCGTTGAACTGATTCCCGTCATATCGAAGATGGCAATGGGCAGAAGGATTGTTTCGATGGTCGCCCCATTCATCACAAGTGCATTATAGAAGAAGTACCAGTCAGAAGCAATACGGAGATCTTCACGATACAAACCGTATCTCTCAAAAAGTTCTCGCTTGATAAAAGCAGCCTGATGAGGTATTAACTTAAATACAATCTGGTCAAGAATAGTTTTCGGATCCAAATTACGCGGAAACTCATCAACCTCTAATTTGCCATTCATATCGTTGGCAACATCCCCAACATAAATATCTTTATCCGATAATAATGGCAGCACCTTCTCCAGCACCTTCTCGTCATACAAACAGTCACCTGCATTCATGAATAACAGAAACTCACCTTTTGCCCGTCGGATGCCTTTGTTCATAGCATTGTAGATACCTTTGTCTTTTTCGGATACATGGTATCCTACAAGATTAGCGGTCAGAGGGTCAGCTATTAGCGCATTAACTATATCATTGATAAGTTCAGCACTTCCATCAGTACTACCACCATCAACAAAGATCCACTCAAAATTCTTACAGGTCTGGGAAATTACAGACTTGGACGTTTTCTCTAAGCCAGTCTTGTCATTGTAACAAATGGTTATTATGGATAGTTTCATAAATCCTTGTCTTTAAAAGATACCATTGTTATTTTTACATCATTTTCTATACTGAAAATTATCGTAGGAATTTCAGTAAACTTGTAACACGTCTTTTCTCTCAAGAATAATAAATTAGACAAATACCCTAAAGAAGAGCTGTAGCAACCCTGTTAACCCCAGGTCGTGATTTAGTAGCATCAAGAACTATCTCTCGAAAATCAACGTATGCTTTCATCTGTAATCTCTTATGAATCTGAATATACACAAATACTCCTCCTAGACCGCAAATCAAAAGACGTAAGAGGGCATTAAGGATTTCTGTATCAACCCATGCCATCACGTTTGTCATCACAAAGTGGTCAAATCCCCATATACACGCACACAAACATCCAGAAACTGCATAGTATGGCACTATGTCTTTTACCATATCCCATGTGCTGTATGTAAACACATTGTTGAAAGAGAATGTATAAAGGAATATCTCAATAAGATATGCCAATACCTGCCCCATAATCATAACCATAATACCGAACTTCCATGTTACGAGGAGAAACAAGACATTAAGACTGCGACCAATAATTGAATTTCTGAAACACGCTCCAGAATCTCCATGTGCCATCAAGCCATTGGCAAAAACTGCCGATATGGGTCTGAATAACCCCCATACACAGACAATCCGAAACATTGGTATAACAGCATCCCATTTTGAAGAATACATAAAATGGAAGATTGGTTCGGCAAGGCATATTATCAGGAGCATGATAAAAGAAATAATCATTATCTCTATTTTGAAGAACCTAAGAACATTAGTTCTCATGCGCTGAAAATCGTCCTGCATTTTGGAAAATGAAGCAAAAGCAACACTATTCATAACCATAAGGAACGTGTCTGTAAATATAGATTGGGTAGAGTTGGCTCGATTGAAATAAGAGAGATCTACAGGCGTATAAAAGCGTCCGATAACTAAATCATACAACTTACCAAATCCATAGTCAGTTAAAGACTTACCAAGAAGCTTACTGCCAAATCCAAACAATCCCCTAAGACTTTGCATAGAAAACTCCAATGTAGGCCGCCAACTTGACATTGTCCAGTTAAAGACTGTCATCAAAGAAGTTGAGAGTACTCCTTGAATGACAAGAGCCCAATATCCATACCCCATGTATGCCAAGATAATGGCAACAACTGCCGATAGTGCAGTAACTATCAGGTTACGTATTGTCGGTTTGCGATACTCAAGCTTTTTTGCAAAAAGCGTATTATGTACAGCCCCCACAGCACCAATGACCATAGAAAAGGAAGATACTCTCATTATGGTGCAAACTTCCGGTTGTCTGAAGAAATCAGATACAAATGGGGCTACACAGAACAAAAACAGATAGATGACAATACTGGCTACGATATTAAAATAGAATACACTACATATATCTATATGCGTTGCATCCTTCTTCTGTATCAATGCCATAGAAAAACCACAATTGACAAATATTTGGACAAAGCCTGTCAATATTGCAGATATCGCAATAAGCCCATACTCGGATGGTGAAAGCAGGCGCGCCAATACCATAGCCGGTATTAATTGGAGAAGTTGTACGCCAAAGGTATTAGCATAACTCCACAGTACACCACCAAAGGCTTTTCGTTTAATATTCTCTTCTGCCATTGGATAAGAGTTAAAAAGGTTCAACGAACTGTGTCCATTCCTTTGTTTCCTTGATTCTCTGTAGTTCTTCTTCTGTGAGGGGTTTATTGGTGCCAAAGGTCTTCTTGTCAACAAAATGTTCGGCAAAAAGCGCTTCTAGCTCTTCGCGTGTCATGCGCTCCTCGTGCTTGTAGAGCACCTTCTCATGCTCAATGATATCATCAATATCGAACTTCTTGGCAATGATCTTCTGAGGCGTGCCCACAACAACAGCATAAGGTGGAACCGGCTTTGAGACGATACACCCTGATGCCACAACACATCCTCGACCAAGGTGGGCTCCTGCAAGGAGAGTGACATTGGTACCTACCCAACAATCTTCCTCGACAATGATATCCTTGGACTTATCATTGATATGCGCAAGCCCAAGAAGGAAATGTGGCACACCTACGGTACTGGTGTGATTGCCTGGGATGATGCTAGTACCAGGACCGATGGCTGTATACTTCTTGATAATCACCTTCTCTGTAGGAGCATTAATGATGTTGATGCCAATACGAATACGTGTGTTCTCTTCTATGAAAACAGACTGTGGGGATTCTACACGGAATGGCTGTGCAATCATCGCATTAGGTGCAACATATCCAAACCTGTCTCTTGATATAAAGTACCTGCGATGGTATCCCTTAAAATCTCTTAGTATCGTATAATGATTGATTATCCTATTGATAATTTTATTTAGTAAGCTCATGATTATAATTTTTCGTAGACTGACTGCAATTCTTTCAGTACCTCATTCATATCAGTTCCACTCGCCTTTGCCCATGTGCTAAGCGGAGTACGTCCTTCACCATGATGAAGAACTCCCCATTGCGGAAGTTCCATATAATGATTGCTATAATATAACCTTAACAATTTGTCCGAATTGTTTGGACACATGAATCTTTCACCTTCGAAATCCAGTTCCTTCAGTGGATAAAGATCCTCCTCATCATAAGCGTTAAATTGAGACATATTCCACTCAGGTGGGACGAAGTGCATAAATGTAGAAGAGGAAGTGTCTCTTGGGATATATTCATTTTTTATTTTAAGCATCTTTTCTGAGGAGATCTTTCCTTTATTTTTAAAATAATACTCTTTAAACTTTTGATATCCTTCTCTTAACTTTGCCTCATAAACTTGCTTATCTCCGCTATATGGCAAGCAATCGGACGGAAATATATCAAGCCAAATACCTGTAGAATGATGTTTAAAACCGACACCGATTCTAGCCATAGGATATTCTGGGTCATCAGCACATTCGAAACCTGAGAATTGAAGCAGTTCTTTTTGTAAGACATTCAAAATGTTATTATACTGGGATTCAGGAACGGATATATCCATATCGTCATCCCATGGTATGAATCCATGATGACGGACACATCCAAGTAAAGTGCCAAAATCGAGCCAATAGGTAAGATTATGCTTAGTGAGAATCTTTGCTACTATCCTCATAAGTTGTACATCACATAGTTGCATAATACGCAGATCTGGATCAGAAGTCGGTGGAAGATTCTCCGCCTTAAGCAAGTAGTTATTGAGATAATAAAAAATTGCTTTGTTGGAATCTTTCAATCTATTAATCTCTCTCTCCACCTGATTCATCAAATAAGGTACACCGATGATTCTTTGTACAAAGAATTGCAGTGGACGCAAATATTTCTTAATTTCCATAGATGTCAGTTATTAAAATGATTCTTTTATGTTATGATTATATTTCTTGAGAGCCCCAGCAAGCAACTCAGCATTCGGTTCATACCCCTAATTGACCGCTTTTACAAATTTGCCATTAAGTTTATAGCGAAGGCAGCACTTTCAAAACATAGCCCTAGTGTGAATGCTTACATCCTATCAATTACTAATATTTATTTCCGATCCAACTCCTCAAACCTCGAATTTTTCGATTTGAATTCAGGCACAATCCGTTTCATCAACTTCACCGTCTCCCAAATCTGCACCGAACGAGACAATTTCTCAAACTCATCGTATGTTTCTACAATATCTGCATACTCATATCTCCGAACCTTAGCTATCTTTATCTTCTTATGATGCGTAGGAATCGTATTCTCCTCGTTACTCAACACTTCCTCATACAATTTCTCTCCCGGACGAAGACCCGTAAATTGAATTTCAATATCCTCTCCCGGCTTATATCCCGCTAACTCTATCATACGAGTAGCCAAATCCACAATCTTCACCGGTTTACCCATCTCGAATACAAAGATTTCATTTCCCTCCCCCATAGTAGCTGCTTCCATCACCAAGCGACACGCCTCGGGGATAGTCATGAAATAGCGTATGATATCAGGATGTGTCACGGTGACGGGACCGCCATTTTCTATTTGTTCCTTGAAACGGGGAATCACCGAACCATTACTGCCCAAGACATTGCCGAAACGGGTAGTGATAAATTTGGTTTTACCCTTTATCTTACCTTCTTTAATAGCATAACTCAAACTCTGCACATAGATTTCCGCCAGTCGTTTGGAACACCCCATCACATTGGTAGGATTGACAGCCTTGTCCGTGGAAACCATTACCATCTTCTCCGCACCATACTTCACTGCCATATCAGCTACCTGACGGCTACCCGTGACATTCACCAATACAGCCTCGCAAGGATTTTCTTCCATCAGCGGAACATGCTTATAGGCTGCTGCATGAAATATGATTTGAGGATGATAAATTTCAAATACCATACGCAGACGGTCTATCACACGGACATCTCCTATCACCGGAACAAAGTCAAGGTTAGGGTACTTCCGTTCGCACTCAAGACGAATGTTATGTAAAGGAGTCTCGGCTGAATCGAACATTATCAGTTTACTGATATTCATCTGCGCCAATTGACGGCAAAGTTCACTACCGATACTACCGGCAGCTCCTGTAACCATGACCACCTTTCCACTGAATTCATCAGCGACTTCACCCATATTAATATTAATCTCAGGGCGTCCCAACAAGTCTTCAATCTTTACCGGACGTACCCATTGATGAAAATTCCCGTCTTCGTCAGCCTCACTGATAGAAGGAGCAATGAGCGTCTTTATATGGTTATCCTTGCAGTATTGAAGCAAACGGGTCTCTTCCGCACGGGTTGACTCATTGTGAGCAAACAGGATACCTTGAATATGACGTTTATGGACTAATTGCTGGAAAGTCTGTTCGTTCGTAAAATAATAGATAGGCAATTCTGCCAGACGACGATGCTTATAGATAGTACCATAACAATAAAAACCTACAACTTTATAATGAGAGCTATGCAACAAGCGAGTCTTTAAGGCTACGCTCTGATCGTCCGTTCCATAAATCAAGATACGCATATTCTCCTTGTTCATCATATCTATCAAGGTCTCGTAGATGATAACCATCAGCATTCGGGATGTAGCAAATGCAATGATAGTCAACATTCCATCAAATAGGATAAACAGAAGTTTCTGATTGGCCGATAAGCCGACAGAAGTCAGGAATGTAAAGACAGCAATTCCTACACATGCCATCTTAAACAATGAACTACAAATGAGCGGCCATAAACAGCGCAGTTGAGAGTAACGAACCGTATTACGGTATGTGTGAAACAGGTAGGAAGCTATCGTAGTAGCAACTGCTGCTAAAGCTCCGACCTGAATCATTCCCCAACCATTCAGTAATGTACCCGTAAGATAATGTATCCACCAATAAGTGAAACAGGTGGAAGTCATCGAAATGACTAAGTCAATTCCCCATATTATCCAGTAACTAAAATAAGTCCTGCTTATATACCGGATAAATTTTTCCAAATTTTGTTTCATCTCTATTATTTATATTCCCCATATTTATAACCATACCCGTAGCCATAACCATATCCGTAACCGTACCCATACTTTTTCTTTTCAATATGGCTGTCGTTCAATACAATACACAAGTGATTAAACTTACCTTCTTTGTGCAGTCGTTCCAATTCCGGAAGATAGCGTCGGTCAAGCTGTCCGTCACGAATGACATACAAAGTCAATTCTGCTACACGATTCACAATGGCGGCATCTGCCACAACTTGTGCCGGAACATTATCCAATATGATATAGTCATAACGTTTCTTCAGTTCCTCTATTAATTTCTCCAACCGATCACTCATCAATAGTTCGGAAGGATTAGGCGGAATAGGACCAACAAACAGGGAGTCGACAGACGGATGAATCAGTCCTTTATCCAAGATGCTGTCAACATCATTATGTTGTCCTGACAGGTATGTGCTCAACCCGTCTTTATGTTTAATTCCCGCCAATTTACTTTGCGTCCTCTTACGCATATCAGTATCAACCAATACCACTTTTTTCCCGGCAATAGCGATTGCCACTGCCAGATTGCGGGATACAAACGACTTTCCTTCTCCCGGCATGGTAGAAGTGAACATTAGAACACGCGCATCTTTCGCTACAAAGTTTATATTGGCACGAAGCAGACGGAACGATTCGGAAATAAGATCATTCTTCTTATCGTCTACCACGATAGCATCGTCTGCCATGTCTTCTTTACGGGAAGGAATCTCACCCAAAAGCGGAATAGTGGTATAATCTTCAATATCCTTTCTACCGCGGACGGACGTATTCCATAACATAGTTAATATCTGGATTCCCAACGGGATAGCCAGTCCTACAACTAAAGCCGCCAACAGAAAAGTTGTAGAATGAGGCGCGATAGGTGCATTGGAGCCGAACGGAGACTCTACCACACGGATATTCGCTTCGGTTACTGCCAGTTGCAGTGCATTTTCTTCACGCTTGTTTAACAGGAAAGTATATAACGCCTCTTTGATGGATTGCTGACGGATAATGCTTAATGCCATCTTCTCCTGTTTAGGGACAGCCTGAATCTCAGAGTTGATCTGACGTTCTACCGCACGAGTCTTTTCCAGTCGCAAACGAAGATTCTTGATATAGTTATCCATAGAACCGGAAATTACCGTACGCATCTCTGCCAGATTCTTATCTGCTGTTTGTACAACAGGATTCTTTGCACCGGATTCAGCCAGCAAATGGTTGCGTTGAAGCATCAGTTCGTTGTATGCGGTTATCTGACTTTGTACACTTGCGTCTCCGACACCGGATACGTTAGGTATTAACTGATTGTTTCGGGTGGCATCCAATAAATAGCTTTTAATGGATTGGGCAATAGACAATTCCGTTTCCATCTGAAGGTTTTCTGTCTTCATGCGGCTGCTTTCTGCAAGAAATTGCGTCCCGTTCCCTTCCGAGCCTATAATCCGGTTACGCTGCTTGAAATCAGTCAGTTCTTCTTCTACATCGCCCAACTCTTTTCCGATTACCGCAATACGTTCGTCTATAAACTTGGCAGTGTTTACCGCTATACGGTTCTTGTCTTCGATGATGGTTTCATTATAAACATTAATCAAGGCATTCAAAATCGCATCGGCACGAGATACATTATCTCCAATGCAAGTAATCTGCACCATAGTAGTACCTTTGCCTGCAAGTGAAGTCGAGATACCACCTTTATATATAGCTGCCGCCGTTTCGGGACTGATTCGCGTTACCGAAACAGGCTTGCCTATATAAACGCTTAAATTTTCCGGTTTCAAATTCACAACTATTCTTCCCGCTTCTGTCTGAATAGTATCCCCATAAGCATACTTTTCACCTAAGATGGTGTAATTCTTTACGTCCAATGGAGTCACCTTCGTACGGTAATAGTCATGATACGGATCTATGAAATTCACTTCAACCGGAGATTCCGCATATAAAGATGTATTACGGAAAAAGCCTTCTTTCTCATATGACACATCCAAATGCAGCCGATTGACAACCTCTCGTACCAGTTGATGGGAACGGAGTATGAACATTTCATTTTCAACGCCACTACCGGTAATTCCACCTTGCAACTCCAGCATAGCCGAAATGTCGGAATTTGCATTCTTTCCTCCCGTCTTTACCAGCATTACAGCCTGACGCTGATAAACAGGGACTAAGGTACGGGTATATAGATAAGCTGCACTTACACAAATAAATACTGAAAGGGCAAACCAGTACCATTTAGCAATGATCAATTCTACAATATCACGCAAATTAATATTGAATCCGCTTTCCTTGACTGTTTTCTCATTATTTTCCTGTGTATATTCCATCTTATTATTTCGTAAGAATAAATACTAATGATAATATAGAAGCTAATACGCCGATAATACTACTACCGGCAGACAGGTAGGTAAGTGCGGAGCTTCCTTTCACATTAATAGCCTTGTTGGGTTCCACATAGACCACATCATTCTGCTGAAGATAAAAAACCGGTGAGTTCAGGATATCTTCTCCAGAAGTAAGATTGACGCTATAACTCTTACGTTCACCATTTTCCTCCCGGATAACCAGAATATTCTCCCGATGGGCTGTCGGCGGTAAATCACCTGCCAATCCGATAGCTTCGAGTATAGTAACACGTTCACCGGGCAAGTCTTTTACTCCGGGACTGCCCACTTCACCAAGCACTACTATTTTTGCCCCCTTGAAGCGTACCAATACAGTAGGATCCTTGATATACTCACCTTCGATAAGTTTGTTTTTAATCGCATCCGCCAACTCCTGACGTGTCAACCCCGCTGCCTGCATCTCACCCAAAACAGGAATTTCTATTTTACCACTCTGGCTGACTAAAAGCCCCGTGGTTTCCTGTATATTCGTAGATGAACTTGAACCTAATACCTGACTGTTCGCAAAGGGAGTTAATAATTCCGGAGCTTTACTATTAATCGTAATCAGAAGCTGGTCGTCCGGTTTGATACGCAATTCATAATTACTTTCTATTTTCTGTGGATTCTCATGCAGCTTATCAGCACCTTGCAGATAAAGCATTTTTTTAGATGACACACAAGAAGTCATCCCACCCAAGACACATGCTAAAAGCACAAAAAGAAAAGGAACTCTACAGCTTTTCATATTCATTACAAATTGAGGATAAAATAAAAGAGAGGGGAACTTAGTTTTTCTCGCTGATTGCCTCTACATAACCAATAGGCATATCAACACAAGCACAACCAAGCATATTCAGACGTACAGCAATCTTACTTTTACCGTCAACATTGACAAGCTCACCGACAAGTCCGGTCAAAGGGCCTTTGACAACACGGACTTTTTCACCACGTGCCAAAGGAGAACTGTTCATACAGATTGCTTCTTCGGAATAATCAAGCATAAAACGGAAACGAGCCATCTGATCATCAGGAATTACAGTCGGACTGCTCTCACCACGCATTACCATGTACCGACTTACTGTAGAAAAGGAAAGAACCTCTTTGCGTTCTTTTGCATCGGCATGTACAAACACCATCATTGGAAGCAATACTGATTCGACCATCTTACGGCGGTCACTCCATTGATGAATTTCTTGTTGGACAGGAACAAAATTCTCAATCCCCATTCTATCCAAACGCTCTGCAACCTTCTTTTCGTGATGCATGCGAACCAAAGCTACATACCAGCGTTTAGAGTGTGCTACGCCTTCCCCTGTCCCATTACTAGGCCCAGCAATTACTGATTTTCTCTTTGTTAAAATCATGTTTTTTTACCCCATATTTGTCCGTTACTTCTTAGGTAACGGACTGAGCACACACAACAATGAAAAGGGAAATTATACACATAGACAGGGCACAAAAAAGGAAATTGCCTAATAATCAACGAGAAAGTTCTTGATTTTAGGCAATAAAAAGTTAGAGCATGAAAAATTTATTATTTCATGTTCGGATAGTTTTTTGCGCTTTGTTTCAGATAAAACTAAAAAAAGTGAAGAAATATTTGTGTGCTATCTATGTTTTTGTCTATCTTTGTCCCGAATTTAAATCCGTTACCTAAGAAGTAACGGGCGATTACTCTTACTGATTATTAACACATTACACTAAAATCACCGACCTACACAGTAGTTTCTTACGTAAGATAAATTCCCTTTATTTACTTCCGTACGTTCTTTAAGCCCGAAGCCTTTCAAATAGATTTGTGTGGTTTTTATAGATTTGTGCCCCAATGATTCACTAATCATTTCAATTGAAACTCCCCGGTATTTGGCAGTAGTGGCCCAAGAATGACGGAACGTGTAGGAAGAAACCGGAGATTTCAGACGCAATGCCCTTGCCAAATCTTTCAGGCTATTATTAAACCGACGGAGAGCGGACTGATATTCCCGGTAAGCACGCTCATCTTTCCGTCTCTTGTCACCACGGAGAATATCAAACAGATAATCCGGGCAATCGGGCAAAGAATCCTGCTTGTTCCGTAGTTGCTCAATCATCTCCCTTGCGCTGTCCAACACCTCCACGCTCATGGGAGTCTTGGTCTTGACACGGTTATAACGCAGCACATTGCTTTCCAAAGCCGATTTCTCCAGATGAGCCAAGTCAGCGAACGACATTCCGCAAAACTGAAACATCAAGGCGGCAATAGATTGTGTACGGCGCAAACGCTCCGACTTCGGGTCTTCATACAAGAGTTTGTGAAGTTCGGCAGCAGGCAAGGCTTTTTTCTGACGGACATCCACACCCGTATAGACATCACTGAACAATCGCGGCACATAAGAAGCATTCCCCGCTTCCACTCCCCGATTGTAAATGCTACGAAGCATACGCATATACGTAGAAATCGTATTGGGCTTCAGACCACATTCGTTAAGATACTGCCCGTAGCGTCGTAAACGCTCACGGGTGACTTGCCTGAACGACACATCGGATATGCCGCAAAACTTGCTGAAAGAAAAAAGGGCATTCTTGTAAACATGCGCCGTGGAATGGCGCCCCTCCTCTCGCAAACGACCGATGTAGAGCTCTCCACACCGGCTAAATCCATTTTTACTCATCATTTACATCACTAGTTATTTTATACATATACCATATTGGCAGGCGGCAAAAGAACGAATCTTTTTGCATAACTGGAACGTATATGCCAAACGGCATATGATTATTGACATTTTTTAATATTACCAGATTCACATAAATAAAAAATCCGGATGCCCACTGAAGAACATCCGGATATTACCCTCTCTTTACCTTTTTAACTAATTTACCTTTCTGAATAATTTGCCAGATTGTAACATACCGGCTTCGTGCTATTACCTACACGGTAAATACCGAATTTGAAATAGTAGCCGTCTTTGTCGTTACGTCCAATCAGGATTTTCTCATTATCCACGATATGTTTACTAACCTTTTTTCCTTTGTCCTGATAGTCCATCTGCACATCGAGCATACCCGGCTTCACGATTGTTTCGGCTTCTTTTCCATAGACCGTCCAGTCGATATGGATACGGAATGTAATCCAGCAATCTTTCGGGAAGTCAGCGAAAGGCATTTTGTAAGCAATGGTGGATGCCTTATATTCAGATGTCACAGGTTTCATAATTTGCGCTTTCTCTACATTTGCGTTGCAACGGTCATCTTTGTCTGTCAGCCATTTACGGTCGGAGTTGGCTTTGATATAGAACCAGCCGCCGGAGAATCCGAATGCCAGTGGTGGGTATCCGCCCTGTTCAACCAACCATCCGTTGGCTTTACCGGCTACGTACACAGGATTGCCCTGTTTGTCTTTCACCGGATTACCTTGCTTGTCCAGTTTGACTTTTTTCTCGTGTCCTGCGTTTTTCTTGAAGATAGTAGTCTTTTCCAGTTCCATGAATTCGTCAACAGTCAGTGTCTTCACTTCCCCCTGCGGTGTCTGTACTAAAGTGCGGTCAGGCATTCCGTGCCATTGGGCGAAAATTGTCGAAACATCACTACCCAATGTAGAAGGGATATATACCGAAAATTCATAATCTCGGGAAGAACCTTGCGGGCAAGCCCCCTTGCCATGATGATATACGGTTTTCATAATCTGTGCCTTCTTGTAGGTATCGGCCGGTTTCCCTTTGAAATCATCGGAAGTTGCATAGCAATAGGAAAATTCCGCACGTCCTTTTGTTTCTCCTTTGGCGTATCCGGACAGTGTGTTATCATCTTCTTTCAGTTCAAAACGATAAGAAGGTTTGCCGTTGAACATACGGGTGAAGTCGCGTTGAATGGCATGCGGTTTTTTAGAACCGACCGCAACCCAGCAACCGTCTATTATCTGATCGACGCGTGCCGAATCTCCCTGTACGTTTACACGTTCGGTAAGCGGAACCAACGTTTGTGTATTTTTAGTCTGGGCGGTCATTGCCGTACATCCTGCCGCTACCACACAGATAGCTAAAATGTTTTTCTTCATTCTATTTTGGTATTAAGTTTGTTGACGGTGCAAAAATACGAAAGGCAGCCTCTTCGGCTGCCTTTCTTTTGTCTCAAATGTTTTCACATTTGTGTAATTCTACCGTTAATAGCCACTCACAGGCTTAACTGGACGCTTCGTCGTCATATTCTTCTTCGAGCATATCGACTTTTTGGATGCTCATCTTTCCATCAGCAGTGATGGTGATGGAAAGCGGCATATACAGGTCTGTCTGCGGATAACATACGCTTGCGGCATACACTATTCCCTGCGGAGTGGTCTTATCATATACGATTCCTTCCAGGACGGAATTCGACAGAAACCTGGCATCTACTACGGATGAAAAATCATTCTTGGTGAATGTCTTATCAAATACCTTTTCGTTGCCACGTGTCAGTCGCAACACAATTTTATTGTCGACATAGGTATCTCCCATTTCATTGGTGACATGGGGTAGGCTTTCGTCCGGCGTACGCGAAACCATGGAATGGTAGTCTTTTCCTTTAAACTTGAAGTCCGTTTCGCTTTTGGAAGTCTGCATACGTTGCAGCCCGTGAGCATCCACACTGTCCATCGTCGCCAATATCGATTCATTATTTGAAGTTCCTTTTTTACCGCCACAGGCAGTCATAGCCACTGCCAATGGTAACAAAAGCAAATAAATTAGTTTTCTCATACGTAAGTTTTCTGTTTATAAATAGGTAACAAAGGAACAAAAAGAGCGGGATATTTACAAGTGTAACCGACATTTTCCTACTTCATTTTTATTTTCAGATGTTTTCCTTCGTATTTAACAATCTTTCCCCCAGTACTTTCTTCCACTCCTATTCCAGTATTTTTATCAACCTTCACCAACCTCAAGTTCCGACATTGAACCATTCCCGGATAATTACCTTCACGCTTAGAAATACTCAATGTATTCTTTTTGTCATCCCACTTTATTACAAAATTCGAATGATAATCTTCCTCATAATTATAATTATCGCCTTCATCTTCGTATACCGTAAACGAAGCATCCGCTCCCGGATAGATCCTTATTTCCCAGGCTGCATCTTTCTTTTCCGATGTATATTGCACAACCTGCCCCATCGGAATAATAGCCCCCTGACGAACCAATAAAGGTATACGGTTGATTGTCGCTTCTACAGTAATCCATTGCCCTCCTTTATATTTCTCACCTGTCCAGAAATCAGTCCAGTTCGTGCCATGGGGTAAGTATACCCGACGTGTCTTGGCAACATTCTCCAATGGTTGGGAATCAGCCGAATAATACATCGGAGTTATGACAGGAGCAACCAGTAAAGCAGGTCCAAACATAAATTCATCTTTCAAATCAACAACTTGTGTATCCGAAGCAAAATCAAAAGCAAGCGCTCTGGTTATCGTATAACTATCGGTATGTACCTTTCCTGCTAATGAATAAATATAAGGCAATAAACGATACCGTAAATGAATCATCTGAATCAGACTGTCGTAAAAAGGCTCACCAGGTTTGCCAAAACGCCATACTTCACGGGGAGTATCAGTACCATGACTCCGGAACACTGGCAAAAATGCTCCATATTGAAACATCCGGGTATATAATTCACGATAACCCATATCAGCTACTCCTTTATTATAATCACCTTTCCAAAACCATTGACCTCCTCGTTTGGTAAAAAAAGCTCCAATATCGACTGACCAATAAGGACATCCCGTAGCCATAAAATTCAGTCCCGCCGGAATCATTTGAGAGAAAGATTTCCAGGAAGCATGAGTATCGCCATTCCAGGTAATGGTAGAATAACGTTGCTGGCCAGCATAACTGGAACGAGTCAAATTGACCACACGTTTGTCTCTGCTCGTAGAGCGCTGGTTCTCATAAATCCCCATTGCATGATATAAGGAAAACAACTGGCTTCGTTCTGCTCCCAATACATCACTCAATAGTTTGTTATTTAATTCCCAACGTTGTTTGTGATTATCACTTCCATAATAATCTCCCATATAAGTCCAATCAGCATCCAATGGTTCGGAAGCATCACACCACCAAGCATCGAAACCATTATCAAAAAACTCTTTTTTCGCATAATTCCAATATAACTTTCTGGCCGACGGGTTAAAAGCATCGTAAATAGGAGAAGAATGCAGAAGTAGATTTTTCTGTTTAAAATCAGTGTGTTGAGGACAATTCATTGCATTAGGCCATATGGAAACCATTAATTTAGCATTTAAAGAATGAATTTCATCCACAAGTTTCTTTTTATCAGGATAATATTTCGGGTCCATACTCATACGTCCCCATTGCCCCTTAGGCCAGTAGTTCCAGTCTTGTACAATCATATCAATAGGTATCTGTCTTTGTCGATATTCTTTTAAAGTATTGATTAAATCATCGGAACTGACATAGCGTTCTTTCGATTGAATATATCCGAAAAGATAAAGGGGCATCATGGGTGAAGCGCCTGTCAGCAAACGGTAATTAGCCACCACCCCATCCAGCGTACGGCCTTTCATAAAATAATAATCAATCTGTTTGGCTGCTTCCAATTCCACATAACTGCCATCCGAATTGTCTTTGAATACCATTCCGCAGCCTGCATCGAACAATAAGCCATAACCGTTGGTCGAAACCAGTACCGGAACCATCGCTTTTAAATTATGCTGGCACAAATAAAGCTCTTTTCCACGAAGATTCATGTAGTCCTCCATATGAGAGCCAAGTCCATATAAAGCCTCGGAAGGTTGCCATTCGAAATTTATCCTATATTTCCAGGTATGTCCTATGGTATCACGTCGAAGAATGTTTTTCATTTCCTTATCCCCATCCGCTGTTTTCTCAACACGTTTGGAGCGCTCATCATATACAACCCGCTCCATCATTTTCTTTTCTCCAACCCTTGGGAGTTTACCGTCTTCCCGAAGTAATAAGGAACCGGTTCTATTAAAAAAAGAAATAAAACCCATGTTCAAATCAACCTTAACGATTAGACTATCCGATTTTAGCAAACAACTATCAGTTTTCTTCTTAGATACAAAACGAACAGGCTTAGAAGTTCGAGGCACACAAATCCCTGTGTTATTCCCTTTTAAGACATTTCCCTCTGCATACTGCACTCTCACAATATCCGAAGTAACAAATTCAACTTTCAATATGCCTTGCGCCAATTGACAAGACATGCCATTTTCTAAAAAAGTAACATCCTTATCTTTTGAGAAAGCAGTAAATGGACTCATTATTACGACCAATGAAAGGATTAATAACCGCGCTACAGTAAATTTTCTCATTCTAAATCGACTTTTATAAATATATATTGTATAACCATACTAATAGGACGTAGAGTTTAATACGAATAAACAAACTTATCCACATCAATATACCCTGCATCCGTTATATTATTAAAACAGTAAATGCCAATGCGACTTCCCCGATAATATCCCCATTGAAGCTGATACACTTCTCCAAACGGTATGAACTTCTTGCCATTTGTGCTATATGAGAATTGGCTTTTCCCATCCAATCCCCAGATAGATTTTATCCATACATCGTTTCCTTTTATTACAGGACCAGTAATTTTCTCTCTGTTAGTCTGGAATTCTAAATACCTATTTTTACCCGAGTGAGTCAATCCCAGCATTGCATAAGTTTTAGAATAATGGCACAGACCTGCCTTTTGTCCGTCGGCCATGTTTTTAATATTGATCTTAACAACAACTTCGTTCTTGCTTGTACGGAAGCAACGCTGCGTTAATGTATTTCCTGCTTTCAACAAATTATCTGTCATTAACGGACGAAATGCTTTTAATCTTAAGCAACCGGGCTTTTCCGTCAACGACCACATTTCATCCCACGGCTGATAGTTCCATTCCCATTGGGGTGAAAGTACTGTTTTATCAAAATCATCAGACGATTGTGGGGTTTGAACCGGATACTGATTGGAAGGCTTGGCAGTCTGCCACACCATTGTACCAATACCGTCCTGCCCCACCCGACCAATAATCGGCCAATCGTCTCTCCAATGGACTGGCAGCAGACTAGCTATGCGTCCCGCCCAGTCACCCGTTCCGTGATGGGTAAGAAAATACCATTTTCCGTCGGGTCCTTCAACAAAACCACCCTGGTTCGGTTCATTATATTCACGCTGCACATGACTCAATTGCTTTCTTTCAAAATACGGTCCTGTAATAGTAGAAGCACGCTGCATCATGATATATCTTCCTCCATTTTTTACCTCACTGAAAAAATGATAATATATACCATTGATTTTATAAAGTTTGCTTGCTTCGCGACCGTGACCTTCATTAATTAGTATTTTTGAGTCTTCAATTAAGTTCTTCCCATCAGGTGTCATCCGATACAAATAAGTTTTATATTTATCGGCAAAGTGAGTACCTACAAAATAGACTTGTCCGTCATCGTCAAAAAACGGACAACAATCATCCCATCCTCTTTCTGCTTTCAAGCAATGCAACGGCTCCCACGGACCTGTAATTTCAGTAGCTGTTGACATAAAATAGCCTTCATCGGGCGTACCGAAATAAACATAAAATTTCCCCTGATGGTAGCGGATAGCTCCTGCCCAAATACCTCGCCCGTAGCGGTTCATGCGTGTCCAGTTCATTTCTTCGCTAATTTGGTTAAGATTGGAAACCACATGACCTTTAATAGTCCAGTTTACCAGATCTTTGGAATGGAGTATCACCATACCAGGCGAATATTGGAAAGTAGAAGAAATAGCGTAATAATCATCGCCCACCCGGATGCAATCAATGTCGCTGTAATCGGACGGAATAATGGGGTTACGGTAAGTGCCGTCTCCCTGATCCCCCCATGTCAGCCATTCTCCCCACTTGAAATCATTTTGTGCGAATACATTCACCTTTAAAAAAGCGAAAATGAATAATATTATATATGTTCCGTTTTTCATACTGAAAATAGTCTAAATCACATACCTATTACACAAAAACAATGTTATTTTCGTTCCCTTCTTACCTGATGAAATATAGATAGAACCTTTTTTCCTGAATAAATTGTAACAATCAGTTCGCCATCACCGATTCTACTGAATGCTTTTGCGGTTTGTAAAGACAGTTCCGTTTTTTCATACGGTTGCAAAACGGGAACTTTGCCAGATGCAATATTTACTTTTTGACCACTGCTGATATATTCGACTTTCAATGCAACCTTTTCAGACGCTACCTGTCCAAAGTTCTGTACCTCAATCCGGCAGTTCTTTCCTGATTCGGAGAAAACAGGTGAACGGGCCGAAAGAATCGGTTCCACATAGTTCACATATGGCAAGCGGGCATACCCGTAAAGCATCTTTCCATTTTTATATTTACCAATTAATTTAGGGGCAAACTCATCTGCTGTGATGCCATTACCCTTTCCGTCAAAAATGACAACCAAATCCTTGCCATCATTTTCGTAACGCAACACTTTACTGCCTCTACCATAATTCACTTCTTTCGAGGCGCCGAAACGAAGGGAATTCAAGTCAATATCGGTTTGTGGATTAAACCCTTGTTCCGCTTGGATTTTTAAACGGATTGATTTAGTCTTGGCGGTAATGGGTTTATTATCCAGTATTGTCAATAACACACCAGGATTCAAGGGAATTCCAATGTTTTTTGAACTGTGGTTATCGAATGGTTTATCCAGTGGTTTCAACGTATCAATCACAGCAAAGTTGGCTTGCATAGCACGACCATATTCATCCTGGTATATCTTCATACGTTCGTATTTAAACCAATCCTCCTTACGTCCATCTTCATGTACGGCAACGCCCGGCATATAGGCCTCTCCGGGATCAGTAACCCACTTTATTCCATCTTTTGAGCGAAGATAAAAGGCTATACGCCCGAGCCAATCATTCACAATCATATGGTATTGAATATGGTCGCGCCAAATCACAGGGTCTTCAAATCGACCTTCCACAGAGGGGTAAACGCGTTTATCGGTGATTTGGTTGTACTCCGAAAGTCCATCATAGCTGATCCAGATTCCACCACCACGGCAAACCATTATATAGGACCCGTCTTCACGTTGAGCAAAAGAAAGATTGGATAATCCTTCGATAATCCGGCGGTCACGTGCATTGAAATCAAACTTACCGTATTCCCAGTTGCCATTGATATTGTCCGTTACATACCGACCATCAATGACATAAAGCACATACCGTCCGTCTTTCAACTGGAATACTTCCGGGTTGTGGCCCTTACCTATCATGTTACGGGCAACGAAAGGACCGGTCAGGTTATCACTAACAGCATTGAAAACATACGAATTGGGCCATTCCATATGCCCCTTAGTCGAAGATTCCAACCAGCCGCATACAAACAAATGGTATTTGCCATCATTACCTTTCTTTATATTACCACCCCAATAAGACCAAATTCGATCTTCAATACCATTATCAATGTAACGTGGAATAACACCGTCAACTCCCCAAGTGTCAGAGGAAAGAACTTTACCTTGCATGGGTAAAAAACGATCCATAAATCGGGCGCCATTTACCAGTTGATTCCATTCAGCCGGACGTTCACGCTTAGTTATCTGCGCATATAAGGGCAAAGCAATAAAAAGAAAGAATAAGAGTAATTGTTTTTTCATACGTATATCACTGTTTTATTGAAAGGATATGTTCCATTTCTCATACTACAAATAGTTTTATTCATATATCTTTATTTCCCAGAGTCCGGGGCTACCCTGAATTATTTTCAATCTCAAGTATCTTGCCTCGCCTATCTCATTGGCAACGTGCGGCGAACGAGCCACTGCTTCATTCTGCATGGCGCATACTTCCCATCCTTTACCATCCGACGATTTTTCGAGTATCCACGCATGTCCGAACGCAGGAAAGTTGAAATACATTTCACACTTCCCAACCTTTTTAATCTCTCCGAAGTCAAGTGTAAGACAAGGTAACTTGTCATTGCACGAAGCCATCCAACGGGTACCGTTCGATCCGTCTGTTGCGTTTTCCGGTTGATAGGTAAACTCTCGGGTTGCAGTCACGGCAAAAGCTTCATCCAGTTCCGGAGCATCAAAATTGGTGTAAACCTTTTTAGAGGAAACCTTCGGTTTCTTGTGGCTTGATGCGGTCACCTTTGCTCTTTGAGCCAGATTGACCCGCGTGTCGGGCACGTTATTCAAAAATCCGACTCCTTTAAACCCGGGAATAATCGTCTTTATCGTACCATCCGCATTGAATTCCATTTTATCGGCAAATACTTGTCGGGTGGTGCTGCCTTCGCCGAATTCCAGATAGGTAAATATATACGTTTGAGAATCTTCATCGTAGAAGACATTTCCATGACCGGGCCCCCATACTCCATTCTCAAGCGAAGAGTAAATAAAAACATCTTCGCCTACCGGAGGCTGAAAGCCAGTGAGAGGTCCTTCTTTGCTTATCATATAGGCATTACGGTAGTTCTGATCGCCCCCTTGGGTGTAAACGTAATAATAGATGTTATTCCTTTTAAAGAGCGTAGGCCCTTCGGAATAAGCTCTCCTTTTGGTGGGAAGAGTCTGTATTTCTCCCTCGACCCGTGAGAAATCGCTGCTTACTTGTGCCGCTTTCCACCTCCGCCAGTACATATAGTTTTTCCCATCATCATCTGTAAAAGGTTCCCCGTCAATATCAGGCAACAAAGGCCGACTAGCTACCTTTCCGGCAGGTATCTCTCCCCAGAAAAGACCATCGCCATTCTGAAAGCGGAAAGGACCTTCCGGCGATTCCGAAACTAATGTATATATCGGGCATGTTCCGTCGGGCGAAACGATGGTCGGGAACAGATAATAGAGGTCACCTTTCTTTACGGCCCGGCCTGGCGCCCAATACCTGAAATATCCATACTTCTTAATCCCATCTTTATTGGTGTAAAGATAAGGTTTGTTCCACTCAATTTCCGGTAATATAGTCCCCTCGAAACTCCAGTTTACAAAATCCTTCGATTTCCATACAACAGGAGGCCCCATTTGCTCCAACCCCTTGTCAATGTCTGTTGTTCCGTACAGATAATAGGTATCTCCGAATTTAGAGATAGAAGGATCGGCCACATTATCCGGAATAATGGGGTTAAAGTTCCGGTCTTGCGCCATCTGGCAAGACTGATTTACTTTTCCGGCATTCAAGTCATCACCCTCATAATAAAGCAGGCTGCCGAAACCTGTATTGTCACACGCAACCCCCGGTCCTTCAGGACGCACAAGCCCCAAAACGATCTTTGTATAGGGCATTTCCAACCCTTTTCGTACTACATAATGATTATAAGCTATTTCAAAGACCGAGCGAAAACGCCCCATACCTCCTTTTCCAAAGGTAGAAAGATGGGAATATTTTCCGGTTATATCTTTCCACTTAACAAAGGGAACATCGTATCCCAGATTGGATTTGGCAATATATTCATATCCTTTCATAATACGATTATCCAATGCGCCATACAGGTCGTCACCTTGTGTCCAAGCGACCTCCGCCATATCGGCAAGACAGCTTACACCAAGCATTGCATGCTGTTGGTCACGACCGGCCTCTTGCGATTGCCCGCTTTCAGCAATATAGTTAGGCAGACTTCCGTTATCATTTCCATGATAAAAGAAGTCAATAGCATCTTCATAGAGTTTACGATCATTCAAAAATATCCCGAAAGAAAGTTGTGCCTTAGCTGCCGCAGCTCCCCAATTGCCATTGGTATAGGCAGCGGTTTGAAAGAATTTACTTAAAACCGGCTGAAACACATTTTGAAACATGGCCTCTACACACTCTGTATCCTTCGCACTCCAACCATTCGGATAATGAGTTTCCGTATAAGTGTAACGCATAATTTCCGCCACATTAACCAATATAAAACCCTGTAATGCTGCACAAAGCGGAGCATCATTAGTAGGTGATATATGCCGGATGGTACGGGCATAAGCCCTTATAATTTCCATTGATTTATCCGCATGGGCTTTATTCCCGGTTATCTGCCAAAGAAGGGCATTGTAATAGGCGGAATTAAAATCATGTTCACTGGGACTTTTAGTATAACTGTACTTTCCATCTCGACTTATTATTTCGAAAGGTCCTTTCATCTGATAATCGGCACTAGCTTCCGGTAGTTTTATGAGAATCTCATACGAACCATAAGCCGGTTGGACTTTGTGATCAACTAAACGTTTTATCCGTTCCAAAGATTTCTTGGAGTGAAGCACTCCCGGATGAATAAACTGCTGGGCAAAAACACCGGGAATAATACATACCAGATTACAAAATAACCATATTTTTCTTAATTTCATACCAATGAAAAGTTTAATAAAAGAATCATTTATACACTGGTGGTTTACTCTACCACCGCAACAAAACCACCGCGTGGAAGGCAATCAATAGTCATTTGCAGGTTACCGCGTGTCAATTTGATATTCTCTTCCACGCAGAAAGTCCTGTCGTCAGCACCATCCTTTATGACAGTCACACGCTTACCCAGATATTGGAGATCTTTCAGACTGAAAGAGAGCGTCTTCTCCCGGTCGGTCCCGTTTATGCCAGCTATGTACCAGATTTTCCCCTTTTTGCGGGCAATCACTATCTCCTCGCCAGGATAACCTCCCAACAGCTTCGTATCATCCCAAGCAGCAGGTAATGCCGACAGGAACGACTTCACCGCAAGTGGAAGAGAATAATAAGTCGAAGGACGATCAGGCATGTGTTGTAGTGCCGATTCGAAAATCACTGTCAGTGCCAATTCGTGCCCGTGCGATGTGATATGCGGATGCTGCGAGTCCGAGAATGTTCCGGGTGTATAATCCATCGAGCCGATAACATTTCTAGTAAAGGGAAGAGTGGCATTATGACATGCTGCGCGACTGGTAAGCTTATCATTATTATTATACCACTCGGCACCATACACAGCCTCCATCGTCATCATGTGCGGGTACGTTCTTTGCCAGCCGCGCGGAATGGTAGAACCATGAAAATTTAGCATCAATTTATACTTAGCCGCATCCTCAAGCAAGTCAATGTAATAGTTCATGGCAGAAACCTTGTCTTCAGGAAAGAAATCGATCTTAATACCCGCTACACCTATTTTATTGAGCCAGGCATATTCTTTCTCCCTGTCTTCCTTCTTATTCAAGCGATAAAGCGGTCCGCTTCCGGCAGAGCACCACGCCGTACTCGAATTGTACCAAAGCATCGGCTTAATGCCCCTGTCAAGAGCATACTTCACAGCATCTTCTACATTGCCGCCATTGCTCATCCCATCCCATTGCCAATCGATCAAATCGTAAGACCATCCCATTTCGGCAGCCAAATCAATATACTCTTTCACAATCTTATAATCATTCGAACTACGATTGTATGCCCAATATATCCACGAAACAACTCCTGGCTTAATCCAGTCCGTATCGCTCATCTTGCAAGGGTCAGAGAGGTCGGTAACCAAAGTCGATTCCACAATAGCAGATAACGAACCTATCATCAACACACGCCAAGGCGACATCCATTTCTCTTTGAATGAGAGTTTCTCATCTGCCAGTTGTACCCGGTATTCGTTGCCGTTCGCTGTATTATCCAGATACGAGCCACAATTATCGCGCAGCATATTAGCCTCCGTAAGCAGTACAAAGGCCGACTCGGGAAACTCTACTAAAGCAGGATATCCCCATTTACCATTTGTGTGCTCCTCGGCCAGGGGATAAAATCCTTCATTACCAACTACATATTTCTGCATCCAACGCTTAACACCATCCTCCATGCGGTAAATGGTAGATTCGCCTATTATATGTTCGTCGCTCGAAATAGCTTTGATACCGTACCTGAAAGCTATTCCATCGTTATACACCCGCAATGTCACCTCCAATATATGATGTTTATCGTTGGCAAAGCGGTACGTCCTTTCGTTGCCCGTGTTTGTACAATGCCTTCGTTTGCCTGTCAACATTATATAGTCGTCTCTGTGCAGTCGGGTGTCCGATACGGACATCAGTTTCAGGTTACCCGAAAAGTTCTGTACGTCGGTTTCTATCCCTAATTTAATTTGAGGAAAGATCTCCTTTCCATTACAGTCGACAGAGAAATAAGGTCTCCCACTTTCACCATTGTGCAGGTTTACATTTAATTTTTTATCAGGTGAAGTAGTGTTATTTACTGCCGACAGCGGAAGCCCGATAATAAGAAAAGAGTACAATAAATAAATTCTTGTTTTTAATTTCATAAATTATCTCCAGATTTAACGATTAAAACAATATATGATTTGGGAAAGACATTAGGATACCCTTTCCGCCCCTTCGGGACATTTGAGTCCAACACATCTCCGCCTACAAAGATACAGATAAACAAAAGTCTATCCTACGCCATATAGAATCATAAGCTGGTCGATTCGATAAATAATAGTGCATCTTGTCCGAAAATGGTTCAAATTGTACTACCCCATGAAACGATGAGTACTATGAATATACCGTTTTTTTTGTTTTCTTTGTAGGAGAAAAACCAATTCCTATTAATAATGAGATTTCTGACATCTATCTTAGTACTTTTTTTAAGTATAAGCAGTTTTGCTATCAATCAATATAAATTCCGCCTGATAGATACTGTTGACGGTCTGTCCGATAATCAGATACGTGGCCTAAGCATCACTCCCGACGGGCGTATTGCTGTCAGAACCGCTTCCATAATGAACATTTATAATGGGGCGACCTTTGAATACTTTCATTATGATAAAAAACAAAAGTATGTGTGGAGTTATAACCGCCCTACCAAAGAATATTACGACAATCAAGGAAGAATATGGATGAAAGAACTCGGCTATCTGTTGCTTCTTGACCTGAATACCAATAAATTCGACTACGATATATCAGAAGAATTAGCCACAATGGGCATTACCAAACATTTAAAGAACCTTTTCATTGACGACTCCAAAAACTACTGGTTTCTGACAGATGATAATACATTTACCTTTTACGATACAACCCACAACAAACTTATTACTATAGAAGACGGTCAGAGTGATTTCACCAAACAATACGGAATCCCGTTGGAACTGACTCAGTACAAAAACCTTTGCTGGATTGTATATAGCAGTGGTTTGATACGTTGTTGGGACCATACCTCCCGCGAGTTCATTTTTCAAGAAACCCGTTTTCTGAACATTATAAGCGACTTTACCGATAGAATTTATATTCATCCCGATTCTGTGGGGAACATTTGGTTGATGTATAACAATGCGGTCTACTTCCACCACAGGATAAACAGAGAGTGGAAAGAAATCGTCACCATCAAAGGTATATCCAATTTTTTCACCTGTATGGACATGGATAACGAAGGAAATGTATGGGTGGGAACTTCAAAATCCGGATTAAGGCATATTGACGGCCAAACATTCGAAGTAACTCACTTGCCAGGCATGAGTCTTATAAACGGAGGCATACAGGACAATGACATTTACACCCTTTTTGTAGATCCCAATGATGGTATATGGATAGGGACGCTTTTTCAGGGATTATGTTACTATCATCCCAGTATGCAAAAGTTTCAGCTAATTCAAACCATCAACACCGGTACACAAATCACCAACGAAACCATACGCTGCTTTCTGGAAGAAGAAGACGGTACCGTTTTAATTGGTACTGGAGATGGTTTATATCGTTTCTACCCGGAATCAAAAAAAGTTGAACGATTGTTTAAAGACCGGATCAATGACCTTTGTCTCTCCATTAGCCAAGATCGTAACGGCAGAACATGGGTAGGAACTTATCTGGGTGGCTTCTTCTGCATGGAAGGAAAACAAATCAGACAATACATCAGGTCATCGGTAAATCTGGAAAAGGATCCGAACCAGAATGTATCAAGATGTATTTATGAAGATACAGACGGACGATTCTGGGTCAGTGTAACAGGTGGTGTAGGGCAATTCGACCCAGTCACGGGAAAAATGATATTCATGTTAGCCGATAAATATCCGGAAATAAAGGACTATACTCTAATCTATCACCTCTATCCGATTAATGATGAAACATTTGCAGCACTAGGAGACAAAGGTATCTACTATTACAATACAAAACGAGACAGTTTATATGTTCCCGGAGCTGACAACCCGAAGTTCGAACAAGGCATTAAATATTTCGGGACATTAAAAGATGCCCGGGGACTCGAATGGTTTGCTACCGAAGATGGAATAAGAATTTGGGACAAGACCAAGTTGTATAAACTCACCATCGACGAAGGGTTGCCAAACAATGAAGTAGCTTCTATGCTTGAAGATGACAAAGGAACAATATGGGCTTCAACACTGAACGGAATTTGCAAAATCGTCCCCATTTTATCCAATGACACCCTTCGTTTTTCAATTGTAAACTTCGGGATTTCGGATGGACTGCAATGGGGGAAATTCTACGACCATTCGGCTCTTAAAACAAAAGACGGCACATTATATTTTGGAGGAGCACACGGATTTAATTATTTCGATCCCAATAAAATCATCTACAACAATAGCAAAAACAAACCTGTATTAACAGCATTCAGGATATTCAATTCTTTGATAAAAGAAGGAGAAAAGTACGATGGAAAAGTAATATTAAAAGAAGCCATCGATAAAACCAAGCAAATAACCCTCAAATACAATCAGAATTTCATTACATTCGAGGTTGCAGGCCTGAATTATGTCAATCCATCGCAGACATACTATAAATATATGCTCAAGAATTTTAATGAAAATTGGAATGAAATTTCGGGAGATGGATTGGGTAAGATAACCTATACAGGACTACAACCCGGGAAATATAGCCTTATTGTATACACCGCCAACAATGATAAAATATGGGGAGACGCACCCTGCGAAATAACCATTATAATTACTCCCCCGTTCTGGGCAACCACTTATGCTATCATTATATATGCCATATTGATTATAGGCATCATTTTCTACATCTTAAAACTACAACAACGTCGGGCACAAAAAAAGTCACTCAAGGAAAAAGAGGCGTATGAGCAGGAACAAAAAGTAAAACTGGATCTAATGAAGTTCCAGTTTTTCACTAACATCAGCCATGAGTTCCGCACTCCTTTAACATTAATATTAACCCCTCTTGAAACGTTAATAAAGCAGCAAGATAATTTAATACTAAAGAAAAAGTTAGATTCCATCTATCAAAATGCAAATCTACTGCTCAGTTTAGTTAATCAGCTTCTTGATTTCAGGAAGTTGGAAATGAAAGGAGAAAAAGTCTTATTTAAGCCAGGAAATATCACACAATTAACAAGAAGTATATACCTACAATTCAATGAATTATCTGTAATTAAAAACATTCATTTCACAATAGAAACATCTGTTGATTATCTCCTGATCAATTACGATCATGACATGATGTATAAAATCATTAATAATTTACTGTCTAACGCATTCAAATTCACTCCTCAAAACGGACATATACAGCTTACGGTGGATAAAATTGACAGAAATGACAAAGAATGCATCAGGATAGAAGTAAGTGATACCGGATGTGGCATCGATGAAAAAGATCTGCCTCATATCTTCGAACGTTTCTATCAGATAAAGGAGGAGCATACGCCGGTCGGAAGCGGCATCGGTCTGCATCTGGTTAAAGAATACGTTAAATTGCACAACGGTGATATCACAGTGGACAGCCAGATCAACATCGGTAGCACTTTTACAGTTTATATACCGATAGACCTGCCAAAAAGCAGTGAGAGCAAACCTGAAGAAAAAGAGATTATAAACGAGATTATACCTGACACAAAAGAAAAAGACAGTAGAAAGTCAATCCTGGTGGTTGAGGATAACGAAGAATTTCGCAATTACCTAATCGAGCAACTCAGCGAAAGTTATTGTGTAATGGAGGCCACCGATGGCGATCAGGCCGAGAAATTGATATTCTCGGAATATCCGGATTTGATTATTTCGGATTTAATGATGCCCAAAATGGACGGAATTGAATTGTGCCAACGCGTTAAGACCCATATTCAAACTTCTCATATTCCTTTTATCCTGCTTACCGCCCGAACTTCCGACGAAGCCAAAATGGAGGGTTACGAGGCCGGTGCCGATTCGTATATCTCCAAACCGTTCAGTTTTGAGTTATTATGCGTGCGGATAAAAAAACTAATAGAGCAACAGGAAAACAGGCAAAAGTTATTTCATAAGACGATCGAAATTACTCCTAGCAGTATAACCACTACCTCTTTGGATGAAGAACTAGTCAAGAAAGCGTTGAAATTTGTTGAAGAAAACATTGATAATCCGGAGTATTCGATTGAGGATTTAAGTAAAGACCTGGGATTGAGTAAAACTCATTTAAACCGGAAGTTGCAATCGATAGTCGATTTAACGCCTCTTCAATTTATCCGGTCGATCCGCTTAAAAAGGGCAGCACAATTACTCATCAATAGTCAATATAACATAAATGAGATCTCTGATATGGTAGGTTTCAACACCCTAAAATATTTCAATTCACACTTTAAAGAAGAATTCCAAATGACACCTAGTCAATATAGAGAAAAGAACAAAAAATAATTTTTTATCTTTCTATTATTTTCTTGCTTATTATCCGAACTATAATCACAATGGTATTGTGAGAGTTTTTTCATTTGTTATTCATGAAATCACCCTCACTACGTTAATGCTGTAGTAAAAGTATCAATCGTAACTATATCTTTGTCTCCAAATGGGGATGACTTTTTGCCGACTATCATTTAATTCAAAACTAACACCGATTGAATGATACACTCACCCTATTACTGTTGAGTTTAATAAATTAACTAATTAGAGATACGGTAATGCACCATAATCCTATTGTGGTACTTAAGAATTTCCAGTGTACTATATAAAGATTTCCAGTGCACTGAATTATAATAGTTTATGCAGCAGGGCAGACGCATTAAAAATTATTTTCCTGTAAAAGTTGTGACAAATATTTT
>CAQOGY010000019.1 GCA_948847595.1 uncultured Bacteroides sp. | reverse complement strand
TTTACTTTTACTTTAGCCAGAAAGTAGAGCGGGAGTTTGTATGTATCAAGTGACATGATGCTTAAGGACTGAGATGAAGAAATTAATCATATAAATCCCGCTTCCATATGGACGCGGGATTTTTTTATATAACCCTATTAGAACAATGAAAAAGATAGCAATTCAAGGAACACTCGGCTCATATCACGATATCGCCGCACACAAGTACTTCGAGGGAGAAGAAATAGAGTTAATCTGTTGTGCCAACTTCGAAGACGTGTTTACTTCGATACGGAAAGACAGCCAGGTCATCGGAATGCTAGCCATCGAAAATACGATAGCGGGAAGCCTGCTGCACAACAATGAACTGTTGAGACAAAGCGGTACGCAGATTATCGGCGAATACAAGCTGCGCATCTCACATAGCTTCGTCTGCCTGCCCGAAGAAAGCTGGGAAGACCTGACAGAAGTCAACTCCCACCCTATCGCCCTGATGCAATGCCGTGATTTTCTGAATCAGCATCCGCAACTCAAAGTAGTGGAAGGAGAAGATACGGCACGCAGCGCGGAAATCATCAAGAAAGAAAACCTGAAAGGGCATGCAGCCATTTGCTCGAAAACGGCGGCAGAACGCTACGGAATGAAAGTGCTCCAAGAAGGCATCGAAACCAACAAGCACAACTTCACCCGTTTTCTGGTAGTTGCCGATCCGTGGCAAGTGGACGAACTCCGCCAGCATCACGCAAAGGCGACCAACAAGGCAAGCATGGTATTCACATTGCCACACACAGAAGGAAGCCTGTCGCAAGTATTATCCATTCTTTCGTTCTACAACATCAATCTGACAAAGATACAATCGCTGCCGATCATCGGACGGGAATGGGAATACCAGTTTTACGTCGATGTATCTTTCAATGATTATCTGAGATATAAACAATCTATAGCAGCAATTACTCCATTAACCAAAGAACTTAAAATATTAGGCGAATATGCAGAAGGAAAGTCAAACGTATAAAATCGCTCCTGCCGAAAGACTGGCAAGTGTCAGCGAATACTACTTCTCAAAGAAGCTGAAAGAGGTAGCACAAATGAATGCAGAAGGGAAAGATGTTATCAGTCTGGGTATCGGAAGTCCCGATATGCCTCCTTCAAAGGTTACCATCGAAACATTGTGCAACAATGCTCACGATCCCAACGGACACGGTTACCAACCGTATGTGGGCATACCGGAACTCCGTAAAGGTTTCGCAGCCTGGTATCAACGCTGGTATGGAGTGGAACTGAATCCGAATACGGAAATACAGCCGCTGATCGGTTCCAAAGAAGGTATCCTTCACGTCACGCTGGCTTTTGTCAATCCGGGCGAACAGGTACTGGTGCCGAATCCGGGATACCCCACCTATACTTCTCTGAGTAAAATACTCGGTGCGGAAGTAATCAGCTACGACCTGAAAGAAGAAGACGGCTGGATGCCCGATTTCGAAGCATTGGAAAAGATGGACCTGAGCCGCGTGAAACTAATGTGGACCAACTATCCGAATATGCCGACAGGAGCCAACGCTACTCCGGAACTCTACGAACGTCTGGTAGACTTCGCACGCCGCAAGAATATCGTCATCGTGAATGACAACCCGTACAGCTTTATCCTGAACGAAAAGCCGATCAGTATTCTCAGCGTACCGGGAGCCAAAGAGTGCTGCATCGAATTCAACTCCATGAGCAAGAGCCACAATATGCCGGGATGGCGTATCGGAATGCTGGCTTCGAATGCCGAATTCGTACAATGGATACTGAAAGTAAAAAGCAATATCGACAGCGGTATGTTCCGTGCAATGCAACTGGCAGCCGCCACAGCTCTGGAAGCCGAAGCGGACTGGTACGAAGGTAACAACCACAACTATCGCGGCCGTCGCCATCTGGCCGGCGAAATCATGAAAACACTGGGGTGTACCTACGACGAAAACCAGGTGGGTATGTTCCTTTGGGGAAAGATTCCCGCTTCGTGCAAGGATGTAGAAGAACTGACCGAAAAAGTATTGCACCAGGCAAGGGTATTTATCACGCCGGGATTCATCTTTGGCAGCAACGGAGCAAGGTTTATCCGTATTTCCCTTTGTTGCAAGGATGCCAAACTGGCGGAAGCATTGGAAAGAATCAAGAAGCTTTCTTAAAAAGAAAAGACCGATAAAAGTAAATCAGCGGCAGACCAGGAAACGCCTGCCCGAAAGAGTAAGAACAAGAATAAAATAAAAACAATAAGAATATGGAACTCGAATCAATTTTATTACCGGGCATCGAAGCCAAAAGACCGATTGTTATCGCCGGCCCGTGTAGCGCAGAGACTGAAGAACAAGTAATGGAAACCGCCAAACAACTGGCAGCCAAAGGACAAAAGATATACCGTGCCGGTATCTGGAAACCGCGTACCAAACCGGGAGGTTTCGAAGGAATCGGTGTGGAAGGACTTGCCTGGCTGAAGGAAGTGAAGAAAGAAACAGGTATGTATGTTTCTACCGAAGTAGCGACTGCCAAACACGTTTACGAATGTCTGAAAGCAGGAATCGACATCCTTTGGGTAGGCGCACGTACCACAGCCAATCCTTTCGCCGTACAGGAAATTGCCGACGCATTGAAAGGGGTCGACATCCCCGTGCTGGTAAAAAATCCGGTAAACCCAGACCTGGAATTGTGGATCGGTGCACTGGAACGTATCCACAACGCAGGCTTGAAACGTTTGGGAGCTATCCACCGTGGTTTCAGCAGCTACGACAAAAAGATATACCGCAACCTTCCGCAATGGCACATTCCTATCGAACTGCGTCGCCGTCTGCCTAACCTGCCGATTTTCTGTGACCCAAGTCACATCGGAGGAAAACGCGAACTGGTTGCCCCGCTCTGCCAGCAGGCAATGGACCTGAACTTCGATGGTCTGATCGTGGAAAGTCACTGCAATCCGGACTGTGCGTGGAGCGACGCTTCTCAACAGGTAACGCCCGATGTACTCGACTACATCCTCAACTTATTGGTGATCCGTACCGAAACCCAGACGACAGAAAGCCTGAGCCAACTGCGTAAGCAAATCGACGAATGCGACGATAACATCATCCAGGAACTGGCTAAGAGAATGCGCGTAGCACGTGAGATCGGTACTTACAAAAAAGAACACGGAATCACCGTTCTTCAAGCAGGGCGCTACAATGAAATCCTGGAAAAGCGCGGTGCGCAAGGAGAACAATGCGGTATGAGCGCAGACTTTATGAAGCTGATCTTCGAAGCAATCCACGAAGAGTCTGTCCGCCAGCAGATAGAGATTATTAATAAATAAAAAGCCCAAAAGAACTCAAAAATCAAATGGAAACTAACAAATAAGTCGGCAGTAACACAACTGAGGCCGACTAGAAAGTCGGTAGTATCTTAACTCTCCTCCTTCTGGAAGGAGGAGAATAAAGATAGAATCGACTTGTTAGTCACCCCAATGTGAGATACTATTAACTTTTAGAGATACTATTGACTTTTGAAGAGACTATTGACTTTTGAGAAACTCCCCAATAATAATAGATATGAGAATATTAATCCTCGGAGCCGGTAAAATGGGTTCCTTCTTTACGGATATACTGAGTTTTCAGCACGAGACGGCCGTGTTTGACGTCAACCCGCACCAGTTGCGTTTCGTGTATAACACGTATCGTTTCACCACACTGGAGGAAATCAAAGAATTCGAACCCGAACTGGTCATCAATGCCGTCACCGTAAAATACACGCTGGATGCTTTCCGCAAGGTATTGCCTGTGCTGCCCAAAGACTGTATCATCAGTGACATCGCTTCCGTAAAGACAGGACTGAAGAAGTTCTACGAAGAAAGCGGATTCCGCTACGTTTCCAGTCACCCTATGTTCGGACCGACGTTTGCCAGTCTCAGCAATCTGAGCAGCGAGAATGCGATTATCATCAGCGAAGGAGATCATTTGGGAAAGATTTTCTTCAAAGACCTTTACCAGACGCTGCGCCTGAACATCTTCGAATATACGTTCGACGAACATGATGAAACGGTGGCATACTCGCTCTCCATCCCATTCGTTTCGACTTTCGTATTTGCTGCCGTGATGAAGCATCAGGAAGCTCCGGGAACAACTTTCAAGAAGCACATGGCTATCGCAAAGGGGCTGCTGAGCGAAGATGACTACCTGCTGCAGGAAATCCTGTTCAACCCACGCACCCCGGGACAAGTGGCCAATATCCGTACAGAGCTGAAGAATCTTCTCGAAATCATCGAAAAGAAAGATGCGGAAGGTATGAAAGCCTACCTCACCAAGATTCGGGAAAAGATCAAGTAAATCATCCTCTCCTTCGATAAGATTTAACCATCCCCTGCAAAAAAGTTCTTTGCAGGGGATTTTTTTATATGTACCTTTGTATCCGCAAAAACGGAATCACAGGAGAAAAGAAGAATGATAGATCAAGTTACCATAGACCGAATTTTAGATGCCGCACAGATTGTAGATGTAGTGTCTGAGTTTGTCACCCTGCGCAAACGCGGAGTGAACTATGTAGGTCTGTGCCCGTTCCACAACGAAAAGACTCCGTCATTCAGCGTCTCCCCTGCCAAAGGACTTTGCAAGTGTTTCAGCTGCGGTAAGGGCGGAAACTCGGTCCACTTCATCATGGAGCACGAACAGATGTCGTATTACGAGGCACTGAAATATCTCGCCAAGAAATACAACATCGAAATCAAAGAACGGGAGCTGACCAATGAAGAGAAACAGGCGCAGACAACGCGCGAAAGTATGTTCATTGTCAACAACTTCGCCCGCGATTACTTTCAGAATATCTTAAAGAATCATGTGGACGGGCGCAGCATCGGTCTGGCTTATTTCCGTCAGCGTGGATTTCGTGATGACATCATTGAGAAATTCCAGTTGGGTTACTGTACGGAAAGCCATGATGCCATGTCACAAGAAGCATTGCGCAAAGGCTACAAGAAAGAATTCCTGGTGAAAACGGGAATCTGCTACGAAACGGATGACCACCGTCTTCGTGACCGCTTCTGGGGACGTGTGATTTTCCCCGTCCATACCCTTTCCGGAAAGGTGGTCGCCTTCGGCGGACGTGTGCTCAGCACCGCCACCAAAGGGGTAAAGGTGAAATATGTCAACTCTCCCGAGTCGGAAATTTACCACAAGAGTAACGAGCTATACGGAATCTATTTTGCCAAACAGGCGATTGTCAGGCAGGACAGATGTTTCCTTGTGGAAGGATACACGGACGTTATCTCCATGCACCAGTCGGGCATAGAAAACGTAGTCGCTTCATCGGGCACCGCATTGACGCCGGGACAGATTCGTCTGATCCACCGTTTCACCAATAACATTACCGTACTCTATGACGGTGACGTAGCCGGTATCAAAGCCTCTATCCGCGGAATCGATATGCTGCTGGAAGAAGGCATGAACATCAAAGTATGCCTGCTTCCGGACGGAGACGACCCGGACTCCTTCGCCCGCAAGCATAATTCGGAAGAATTCCAGGCATTCATCCATGAGCACGAGAAAGATTTCATCCGCTTCAAGACCGACCTTCTGATGGAAGACGCGGGAAGAGATCCGATCAAACGCGCGGAACTGATTTCGAATATCGTACGAAGCATTTCCGTCATACCGGAAGCCATTATACGGGATGTCTACATCAAAGAATGCAGCCAACATCTGCGCATCGAAGAAAAACTGCTGGTAGCGGAAGTCGCCAAATTAAGAGAGGCGCAGGCTGAAAAAGCCAATCGTCCCAGCTATAATCATTCATCTTCAACAACCGGAGATACTTCCGGTACAGCTGCCGCTTCCGGCACACCGGCTTATTCCGGTGCTCCGACTTATTCTAGTCCATCGAGCCCCTACGGCAATGCAGGAATGCCACCGGAACCCGAATATGATGACGAAGGAAATATCGTATCTTTCGCAGCTCCGATGTCCGCTGCTACAGGAGGTGCGACAGGACTTCCTCCCGGCAATGCACCTGCTTCCACTACGGATACCGCTGTTCCCGGAGATTCTTATACCTCCTTTATTCCGCAGGAAGGGAAAGAAGGTCAGGAGTTCTATAAGTTTGAGCGATTGATCCTGCAGGCAGTAGTCCGTTATGGTGAAAAAGTGATGTGCAACCTTACCGACGAAGAAGGAAATGAAATTCCGGTAACCGTTATCGAATATGTGGTGAATGATCTGAAGGAAGACGACCTGGCTTTCCATAATCCGTTGCACCGACAAATTCTGACAGAAGCCGCCACGCATATACACGATGCCGGTTTTATCGCGGAACGCTATTTCCTGGCACATCCCGACCAGACCATCAGCCGGTTGAGCGTGGACTTGATCAATGTACGTTATCAGCTAAGTAAATATCACTCGAAATCACAGAAGATCGTGACAGATGAAGAACGGCTGTACGAACTCGTCCCGATGTTGATGATCAACTTCAAGTATGCGATTGTCACGGAAGAACTGAAACATATGCTTTATGCCCTGCAAGATCCGGCACTCGCTCATGACAATGAGAAATGTAATTCGCTGATGCAGCGTTACAATGAGATGCGGGAAGTGCAAAGTCTGATGGCGAAGCGCCTGGGCGACCGCGTTGTATTACGCTAAATTTCTCATCGGTGCCGAGACACCCCTTCATCGGTACCGGAGGCAATCCTCATTGACGGGGAACTACATCGTCCACATTTTGTAAAGCGTATTACACCCTGCCGTGCTGAATCAGATTCATAAACTCTTCGCGAGTCTTGGCTTGATTGAAAGCTCCTGTAAAGTCTGAAGTAGTAGTAATAGAATTTTGTTTTTCTACGCCGCGCATCTGCATACACATATGCTTTGCCTCCACTACCACCATCACTCCCAATGGGTTCAGTGTCTCCTGGATACAATCTTTGATTTGCAGCGTCATGCGTTCCTGCACTTGCAGGCGATGGGAAAAGATATCGACTACCCGGGCAATCTTGCTCAATCCCGTGATATAGCCGTTAGGGATATATGCCACATGTGCTTTTCCGTAGAACGGCAACATATGGTGTTCGCAGAGAGAGAAGAAATCAATGTCTTTCACTATCACCATCTGACTGTATTCTTCCTGAAACTTAGCCGAACGCAACACTTCATGAGGGTCCATGTGATAACCTTTTGTCAAACTCAGCATAGCCTTCGCAACACGTTCGGGGGTCTTCAGCAAACCTTCCCTTCCGGCATCTTCACCCAACAAAGTAATAATACTGTGATAATGACTTTTCAACTCCTCCAGATTCGGAGAGACAATTTCTTCTTTTTCTAACATGATACAATTATAAAGGAATATTGATCTGGTCTTTGACGATAGAGACCTCTTTGAATACACCGGTTGCCTTGAGTTTACGCATCATCGCGTCCGCCTCTTCAATGCTCCGGAAATCACCCACACGACAAAGCCAGCGGGGAGGATTGAACGAAGTGTAAATCGTCAGTTCGGGGAAATACTCTTTGATGCGGGAAGCTACACGATAAGCATCATTCTTTGCCTCACGGGTATTATTACCGGCATACGCTTGTATTCTGAATCCGGCTGCCTTCAACACTTTCTGTTCGCCCATAGAAGGACGTTCCACGCCTATCAATGCCTCTATCTTAGGGTCTTGATGAATCGTCACCTTTCCCTGTCCCGGCACTGTACGTTCCAGACTCTTGATGATGTTCTGCGCCTGTGCACCAACAGCGGTAAAAGCCAGCATCCATAAAAGTAAACCTAGTTTTCTCATTCGATAAAAGTTTAATTCGGGCACGGACAAACACATCCATGCCCGAAAGATATTCTAATTATGCATTGAACGCATCGATGATACCCTTGAAGTCAGAAACTTTCAGAGCAGCACCACCAATCAGTCCACCGTCTACGTCGGGGTTAGAGAACAGTTCTTTAGCGTTAGAAGGCTTGCAGCTACCACCGTAAAGGATAGAAGTGTTGTCAGCGATTTCCTTGCCATACTTGTCAGCTACGATTGAACGGATGAAAGCGTGGATTTCCTGAGCTTGCTCGGGAGAAGCTGTTTTACCTGTACCGATAGCCCAAACCGGTTCGTAAGCAAGGATGATCTTAGAGAAGTCTTCAGCAGACAGAGAGAATACAGATTCCATCTGAGCAGCTACTACTTCGTTCTGCTTGTTAGCTTCGCGTTCTTCCAGCACTTCACCGATACAGAAGATCGGAGTCAGACCGTTAGCCAGAGCCAATTTTACTTTTTCTTCGAGGATAGCAACAGTTTCACCGTAGTAAGCACGACGTTCTGAGTGACCCAGGATTACATATTTTGCACCTGTAGAAGCTACCATTTCAGCAGAAACTTCACCTGTATATGCACCGGATGCCTTGTCTGCACAGTTTTCAGCACCTACACCGATCTTAGCAGCGTCTACCAACGGAGTTACAGATGCCAGGTGAATAAACGGAGTACAGATGATTACATCACAGTTAGGCTTTTCGTTAGCCAATGCTTCGTTCAGTTCTTTTGCCAAAGCGATACCCTCTTGAAGGGTTTTGTTCATTTTCCAGTTTCCTGCAACAATGTTCTTTCTCATTTTGTTCTTTATTTAAAGGGTTAATAAATTTATTATTCTTTTACTTCCTGTTGCTGCTTCCGCTTTTCGTTCTTCCGTTCGCGTCGGCGGACAATCAGAATGTCCACTCCCAACACCAGCAACAGCGGAATGACAAACCACAAGAAAACATATCCAATCGTATGTACGTCACTCCGGACCTTCTGCTGACCGAGTTCCAGATTCTCCAGTTTGTCAGTCAGTACATATTCATCCGGAATGTCTTCATCACTCCATTTGTTCAGAATCGTACCGTTTTTTATCAGCATCAGTCCCGGATTAGAGCGAATCATCGTCTTCAGCGTAATGTCATCCATCTGGCAGAAAGGATATTCCGCACCGGTCTTGTCCTTCCACAATTCTATCTGCTCTTCCGGTGAGGAAGTGAGGCAGTAGAATCTGTAACCATGCTCTACCGAGTAGTCATATATCTCATTAATCAAATCAATGTTACTGTCGTCCGCCTCTTCGATACGATGTGCCACCAGCAGGAAGGTATATCCCATATCCGTCAGCACGTCTTCCGTGATATCATCACCCGTGCTCATATCCATCATGGAGAAGTCGTGGATCGAAGGCTCGAATCCTTTTTCTTTCAGAATGGTATGCGTATCGACAAAGGTCCATGTGCTGTCCGGATAATTGTCCAGTGTAAACTCTTTCTTTTCCCCGTTCTTTTCCAGGATAAAGACACTCTCATATACACTCGGTTTCGCTCCTTCGGGAATACTCATGCCTTTCATGATATTCTGTCCGATCTTGTAAGGACGGAAGTCCAGCACAGGCAGACGGTCCAGACAGTAAAACGACAGTGTAAATACAAAGAATATCGTGTACAGAGAAATCAGCCATTCCATCTTTCGGGTAACGAATCTGATCAGCATTTTCCTCCACTGGAATGTAGCAATCGCGGCAAGCAGCAGTACGATGTTCTTTGCAAATGTCTCCCAGTTAGTCAACACCCAGGCATCGCCAAAACAGCCGCAGTCCGACACCGGATCGAAAATCGCCAGATACAGCGTCAGCGGTGTCATGAAGATCATCAGCACCAACGCCAATGTGGTAGAGATTGTTTTCTTGATACCGAAGAACAGGAAGATACCGATTGAAAATTCGATGGCGGATAATATAATGCCTCCCAACAACGGGAAGAAAGAAGGAAACCATGAAATCACCCCGAAGGCGGTCAGATAGTCCTGTATCTTATACTGGAAGCCCAGCGGGTCGACAGCCTTCACAAAACCGGAAAAGATGAACGATGCCGCTAAAAGGAAACGGCAGACATTCGCTCCTGTCTTCTGGATGATATGTAAGTTCTTATCCTTCAAATTCTATCTTGATCAATCCGAATACTGAATAATTAATCATATCCATATAGTTAGCATCGATACCTTCCGACACCAACGTGTTCCCTGCCAGACTTTCAATCTGCTTGGTACGGTATATCTTCATCAGAATCAAGTCTGTGTAGGAACTCACACGCATACTGCGCCAAGCCTCATCATAGTCATGATTTTTGGCAAGCATCAGCTCCAGCGCTTCCTTTGCATGCTTGTCATATAAAGCCAAAGCCTCCTCATTGCTGATGTCGGCAGATTCGGCATAGCCCAGTTCCAGCTGGATCAGACCGATAATGCCATAATTGACTATCGCAATAAATTCCGAACGGATTCCTTCGTCAACCAGAGTCACCCCTTTGGTTTCGATACTACGAATCCTGTTAGCTTTGATAAAAATCTGGTCAGTAACCGAAGCCGGACGCAGGATACGCCATGCAGGCCCGTAATCGTGCAGCTTCTTGGAGAATAAGTCACGGCACAAGGCGATGACATGTTCAAATTGTTGCTTGGTATCTTTCATCTTCTTCCAAATAGTGCGCAAAGGTAACAATAATTAAGTAAAAACAGAAAGAGGGCACTCTAAATTATATTAAAGTGCCCTCTTCCAAAGCTATTATTGTATTACATCTTTACGAACAACGTAAAACTTGTCCGATACGCAAGGTGGTCGTCGGCTTGATACGGTTCAGCTTACAAAGCGTACTGACCGATACTCCACGCACTTTAGCGATACGTGACAATGTATCTCCGCTTTTCACTTTATGATAACGGATCGTTCCGTCGGCTACCTGAGTGTCGTGAGAACCGGCACTACGCACACCTTTCGTCTTGCGGAAAGTATAAGTATCGGCTACGATATCCTGTTTCGGGAAGTCGAACATATAAATCGGGTTGATGGCGATTCCCAGAAAGCGGGTTTCAAAGTGGAGATGAGAACCGGTAGAACGTCCGGTGTTACCACCCAGACCGATCACTTCACCGGCTTTTACCAATTGATTTTCTTCAACGAGTTGTTTGGACAAGTGTCCGTATATGGTTTCCAATCCATTGTCATGACGAATCACTACATATTTACCATATCCTCTGCGTTCATACTTCACGATACGTACTTTACCGTCAAAGGCAGCTACAATCGTGTCACCGATGTTCACCTTCAGGTCCAGACCATTGTGCATTCTTCTCCAGCGGGGACCGAAAGGCGAAGTAATCTTCGTACTCGGAGTCGGCATACAGAAGCCTGTGAGGTCGATGGTATAAGTGTCGGGAATGATAGCATTGCCGTAAGCATGTGCATACTGGTTGTTCCAGTTTGGATAAAGACTTAAGGCGGGATATTCCGACTGTTCGGCACGGATCTGTTTCTGAAGTGCCAAAGAGTCTACGGTTTTTAATTTCTTGTCTATCGGAGCTTGGCGGGCAATCAGGTCTTGAGAGAAAGAGCTCAGGCTGACCATAGCTGCTACAGCTACCAATCCTGTTTTAATAATGCAATTGAAATTCATTCGTTCTTGTCAATTCAATTAATATTCGTCGTTCGCATACAGGTAGTCAAAAGTCGCCTGTTTGTAGTCGAATATCTCTTCAGGTTTAAAAAATCTCGTTAATTCGATAGCCGCAGTTTCCGGAGAATCGGAAGTATGAACGATGTTTTCTTGAAAACTCATACTATAATCCCCACGAATGGTTCCCGGCGCAGCCAGACGTCCATTAGTTGGTCCCGCCAACGTACGGACTGCTTGAATAGCATCCACACCTTCGTAACAACAAACAATGACAGGAGTTGCCATCATCGAATCTTTCACGCGCTGAAAGAAAGGCTTGCTGCTCAGGTGGGCATAATGCTCGCTTAATAATTCATCCGTCAGTTGCATCATTTTCATGCCGGCCAACCGTAGTCCTTTACGTTCAAAGAGATGAGTAATCTCACCAACCAATCCCCGTTGAAGGGTACACGGCTTCAAAATAACCAGCGTTTTTTCGATCATGATGTGTGACTTTCAAAAGATTAAACTATGCATTTACTATAAAAAATTCCCCCAAAGATAGTATTTTCCGATGAAAGGGCAAGTAAGTCATTAACTATTTTTCAGAAGTACGGAGATGAAAAGAACAGAAAAAGCAGCGTTAAAGCCCTATAAATAGGAGGAATAGAAACGAAACATGTTTTGCAACACATTCCCGCAAATAAACTGCATGTTTAACCGTTTTTCAACTTATAGCCGCCCAGTTAACATTCGTTTTCCGGAGAGATTTCAGTTGCCGCCACAGAATCTCATTCTCCGGACTTTGAGCCGACGGGTCGTTATCTACGATATCTTCGGCTATCGAACGGACGTACTGCAACAGCTGACCGTCACGGGCAAGATTCGCAATCTTCAGATCGAAGGCAATGCCGCTTTGCTGCGTCCCCTCCAAATCACCGGGACCGCGCAGTTTCAAGTCCGCTTCCGCTATTTCAAAGCCGTCATTGGTGCGCACCATTATTTCCAGCCGTTTCCGCGTGTCTTCGGTCAGTTTATAGTTCGTCACAAGGATACAATAAGACTGTTCAGCACCCCGTCCCACCCGACCGCGCAACTGATGGAGTTGCGAAAGTCCGAAGCGTTCGGCATTCTCAATGATCATCACAGAAGCATTGGGCACATTCACCCCAACTTCGATTACGGTAGTGGCAACCATAATCTGAGCTTGTCCGGAAATAAAGAGCTGCATCTGCTCATCTTTCTCCGCAGACTTCATCTTGCCGTGAACTTTGGCAACGGTACAGCCGGGAAACTCTTCCAGGATATGCTGGTAACCTTCTTCCAGGTTCTTGAGGTCGATCTTCTCGCTTTCCTTTATTAAAGGATAGACGATGTACACCTGCCGTCCTTCTTCTATCTGCTTGCGTACGGCGCGGTACATACTTTCCCGACGGTTGTCAAACTGATGAATGGTGGTTATCGGTTTCCGTCCCGGCGGCAGCTCGTCAATGACAGAAACATCCAGATCGCCATACAACGTCATCGCCAGTGTACGCGGAATAGGTGTGGCGGTCATCACCAGCACGTGAGGCGGCTGTATGTTTTTCGTCCAGAGGCGGGCACGCTGCGCCACTCCGAAGCGGTGTTGTTCGTCAATAACGACCAGTCCCAAAGAAGAGAAGTTCACCGTGTCTTCAATGACCGCGTGCGTACCTATCAGGATTTTCACGTCTCCCGTCAGCAGTCCGGCCAGGATCGCTTCCCTCTTCTTTCCTTTGATAGATCCGGTCAGCAGTTCGACACGGATATCCATACCGAAAAGCAGTTCCTTGATTGTCTCGTAATGCTGGTTCGCCAAAATTTCGGTGGGAGCCATCATGCACGCTTGAAAACCGTTGTCCAGTGCAAGCAGCATGCTCATCAACGCTACCAGGGTTTTACCGCTACCCACGTCCCCTTGAAGCAGACGGTTCATCTGCCGCCCGCTTCCCACATCATTCCTTATTTCTTTCAGTACCCGTTTCTGTGCACCCGTCAACTGAAAAGGAAGGTTCTGCGAATAGAAAGTATTGAAAACATCCCCTACCCGTTCAAAGATATATCCACGATATCGTCTTTGGCGGTCTTTCGCATAGCGGAGGATATTCAGCTGCACGTAGAACAGTTCTTCGAATTTAAGACGATACTGAGCCCTGCGCAGCGAATCGGGATTCGTCGGGAAATGGATATTCCGGAGTGCCTCCGTCAGAGGCATCAGATGATGGTCCGACAGGATTTTGGGAGAAAGCGTTTCCGGCAGGGGTTCCTGTATCTGCTGGATCACCGTAGCCATCATCTTCTCAATCGCATGCGAATTGAGAAAACTCCGTTTCATTTTCTCCGTCGTATTATAATAAGGTTGCAGTCCGACGGAAGAAAGTTTCAGATCATCCGGCTTATCGATGTCGGGATGTGCCACATTGATACGCCCGTTAAACACGGTAGGCTTACCGAAGATGATGTATTCTTCGTGAAGTTTATACTTACCTAATATATATTTGATGCCTTGAAACCACACCAGGTCGACGATTCCCGTTCCATCGGAGAAATGGGCCGTCAGCCGCCGTTGCCGCCCTTCGCCTATCGTCTCGAAGCCGAGAATCTCTCCTTTCAGCTGGATATACGGCATATTGCCATCTATTTCGTGAATGTAATAGATGCGGCTCCGGTCAACATATTTATAAGGAAAATAATAAATCAGATCGTACAACGAGTAGATTTCCAACTCCTTGTTCAATACTGCGGCCTTCTGAGGCCCTACACCGGAGATAAATTTGATGTCGCGTGTGGTTAAATCGAACATTTACAAGAGAGCACTCCCGATCTTCAGGTCAAAGGGAGTTGTTATTTTTATGTTTTCACGATTACCTTCTGCCAGATGTACGGGTACACCCATTGCTTCGACCACCGAAGCATCGTCCGTAAAGAACGGAGTAAACTCCTGTCCATAAGCCTGTTTCAGCAGCTCCACCTCAAAGACCTGAGGAGTCTGCACTAACTTATATTCAGTACGGCTCACCGTTTCGCTTCCGGAATCCGTCAGATGACGCAGCGTTTCGACTACATCCACCACCGGAATCACAGCTTTATGCTGTTCCGCCAGCTCGTAACACCGGCGAATCACTTCAAGGGATACAAACGGACGAACTCCGTCGTGCACTCCTACCAGACCGGGAGCCTCCACAAGCGCCAACCCGTTCTTCACCGAATGAAAACGGGTCTCGCCGCCATCTGCCACAAGATGTTCCACCGAAAAATGATGTTCTTCGCAAAGCTGTTTCCAGAAGTCCTGCTGTTCACGGGGAAGTACCAGAATAATCTGAAGCATCGCATCGTACTTGCGGAATGCTTCCAGCGTATGCATCAGCACAGGTTTGCCACCGACAGGAAGAAATTGTTTGGGAAGATCGCTTCCCATTCGCAAGCCCTTTCCACCGGCGACAATAATCACAGATTGTTTCATAGACAGCTTAGCGTTTTACGCACATCGCTTCTACCAGTTCGTCTACTTTATCTTTGCCGACCAACAGATCTACGATGGTCAGAGCAAACTCCATAGCAGCGCCCGGTCCCATACCTGTGATGATATTTCCGTCCCGAACTACGGGTTCACTGACACATTCCGCACCTTCCAGATATTGTTCAAAGCTGGGGTAGCAAGTTGCTTTCCGACCTTTCAGCAAACCTAATTTGCCCAATACCATCGGAGCCGCACAGATCGCTGCGATCGGTTTTCCTTTGGCAGCAAAGTCAAGAAGCAGTTTTCGCAGCCCTTCATGTTTATCGAGCGTAGCCGCTCCCGGCATTCCTCCGGGCAACAACAGCAGATCGGCATCAAAAAAATCGCAGTTTTCAAAGTTTATATCACAGAGCAATGACACATCGTGAGCGCCCATTACAATTTCATCCGGAGTGACAGATACAATTTGCACATTCAGTCCGGCACGTCTCAAAGTGTCGACAGCAGTAAAGGCTTCTATTTCTTCAAAGCCATCTGCAAAAAAAGCATATACAGTTCCCATAATCCTATATTTTTGATTAGTGATACTATCTCAGGTTAAAATAATAAGTGATGGTTCCAGTCTGGTTGTTCGGTCCTTCCACAGTGTTGAAGCGAGCCTTCTTCGCCGCGTCTTCCGCTGCCTTCCGCAGGGTGGAGTTCACGGTGTTCGTTTGAGGATTGATACTGGTTCCAATGACTACTCCCGCCGGATTCACGGTGATATTGACTACCACACGTCCTTCTTCGGGCACATTATAGGCAGGCTTTGGCAGACTGCCCGTACCTAAAGAACGTCCGCCAAGGTCAAATGTTCCGTAACCTCCGGTTCCGGTCTTCGCTCCGGTGGATGAATTGCCGTCCTTGCTGCCTTCTGTTCCCGTGCCGCTGGCGGAAGTACCTTTGCTGCCTCCCATCTGCGCTCCCTTTCCGAAAGCGTTGGCAACCTTTTTCTTCGCAGCTTCTTCGGCGGCTTTCCGTTCACGTTCCGCTTTTTCTTCGGCAAGACGTTTCGCTTCGGCAGCTTTCTCCGCCTCTGTCTTTTCGGGTTTCTTCACCGGTTCTTTGGGTTTCACTACCTCTTTGGGTTTCACGGTCTCCTTTTTAGGTTCCGTTTTCGGTTTCAGCACTACCGTTTCTTCTTCGGTCTGTGTCAGCAGATCCTGTTCCGAGGGCAGTTCCGGCTGCGTTTCCGCAGGTGCAGGTGCTTCCGGTTCTTCGGGCAGTATATCCACGTCCACCAGCGAAGGGTCGTCAAAGCCTCGGGCAGACTCCACATTTCCCAGCATCACAGGTACGCCGCCTGCGTCTTCATCCGGCTGGGGAACCGTAAAGCTCACCAGAATCAAAAGAGCTATCACTGCCACGTGTACCAACAGTGCACCCAGCGCGCCGACGAATTCACCCTTTTTTCTTCTGTCGTCCATAATTGTTTCTTTTTTTAGTAGTTAAGTAGCAACTACTTACTTTATTTGTTTTCCGGCGGGCGTGTAGCCAGCACCATTTTAAAATGATTCTCATTCGCAATGTTCAGCACCCGCACGATTTCACGGTAAGGCACCGACTCATCTGCATACAATGCCACATACATCTCCGGTTCTTTCTCCGCGCAACCTTGCAGGAACGGAGTCAGTTCGTCCAACGACAGCGGCTTTTCCTTCTCATTGCCGAAAGCAGCGTAGAAGTTCAGGTCTTTATCGATCACGACTCTTGTCAGCGGTTTGGCCGAAGTCTGTTGTTTGCCTTGCGGCAACAACACCTTTATGGCATTGGGCGACACCACCGTAGAGGTAATCATAAAGAATATCAGCAGCAGGAAGATGACGTCCGTCATGGATGCCATACTGAAATTGGGCGATACTCTATTTCTTCTTTTTAATCCCACTTTATTATTGATTAGTGGTTAATGATAGTGATTAACGTCTCAGGGTTACTTTTGGGCAGGCTCGTTCAAGAGGTCCATAAATTCCATCGTACGAGCTTCCATTTTGTTTACTACACGGTCTACCAGCATCACCAGGTAGTTGTAAGCAAACATGGCAATGATACCCACGATCAGACCGCCTACGGTGGTGATCATGGCTTCGTAGATACCGCCGGAAAGCAAGGTTATATCGATGTTTCCGCTTCCCGCATTCGCCATTTCGTAGAATGCGCGTACCATACCGGTCACCGTACCGAGGAATCCGAGCATCGGAGCACCACCGGAGATTGTTGCCATGACGGTCAGGCCTTTTTCCAGTTTGGCAACTTCCAGATTACCGACATTCTCGATGGCTACCTGCACATCGTTGATGGGACGTCCCAGACGGCTGATTCCTTTTTCAATCATGCGTGCCGAAGGAGTGTTCATCGTGCGGCAATACTGGATAGCCGCTTTGATTTCACCGCTATGGATATAATCCTTGATCCGTTCCATGAACATCGGGTCTTCTTTTCCCGCTTTACGGATCATATAGTTACGTTCAAATAAGATGTAGAAACAGACTACAGACAGTACACCCAGTACAATCATAATCCAACCACCCTTGATAGCCATATCAAGCATATTCATCTCGGGAGCGCTGACCGGAGTCAGCACCGGGTTGGCAGTTGCCAGCGAGTCGGCCATATTCATGGCACCCTGGGCCAATAACATCAATACATTCATTAGCGTAGACAGTTTTTATATTCCTGAATAGTACGTTCCAGTCCCAGATACAATGCGTCGCTGATCAAGGCATGACCTATGGATACTTCGTCCACCCAAGGAATGTTTTTATAGAAATAGTTTAAATTCACAAGACTCAAGTCGTGTCCGGCGTTCAAGCCGATGCCCAGTTTGCGGGCTGTTTTGGCTGCTTCCACAAATGGGGCAACAGCCGCTTCCGGATTCTTCGGATATGCCGTAGCATAGGGTTCCGTATAAAGTTCCACACGGTCGGCACCTGCTTTTGCCGCATATTCCACCATCTCCGGATCGGCGGCAACAAAGACGGAAGTACGGATGCCTGCGCTGTTGAACTGATCGAGAACTTCCGACAGAAATTCCAGATTTGCTTTTGTATCCCAACCGGAGTTGGAAGTAATCTGCGAAGGATCGTCAGGAACCAGCGTCACCTGATGAGGTTTCACTTTCAATACCAGGTCTATAAACTCCGGCGACGGGTAGCCCTCGATATTGAATTCGGTCCGCAACAACGGACGCAGATCATATACATCTGCCCGGCGGATGTGGCGTTCGTCGGGACGGGGATGAACAGTAATACCGTCAGCCCCGAAAGCTTCACAATCAAGTGCTACCTTCACCACATTGGGGGTATCCCCTCCGCGTGCATTTCTCAATGTAGCAACCTTGTTTATGTTTACACTTAATTTAGTCATAGTTTTACGCAATATTTGCCGCAAAAATACAAATATTATTATTAGTTGCCTAATAATACGAAACGCATTCTCAGTTCTTTTTTGGTTATTTAAAGTAGAAATCCAAGAAAAAATGCCAATTTTGCAACCGAAACTAATGAAACAGCTTATGAAATTTGCCATTTTCGGAAATACGTATCAGCCTAAAAAGTCTTTGCATGCACTCAGACTGTTCGAGCTTCTCAAGAAGCAGGGAGCGGAAATCTGTATGTGCCGGGAGTTTTACCAGTTCCTGACGGCAGATTTAAAAATGGAAGTGCCTGTCGACGCCCTGCTCGAAGGCAACGACTTCACAGCCGATATGGTTATCAGCATCGGAGGTGACGGCACATTTCTGAAAGCTGCCCGCCGGGTGGGTAGAAAACAAATCCCCATTCTCGGCATCAACACAGGGCGACTGGGATTTCTTGCCGATGTTTCACCCGAAGAGATGGAGGTGACTTTCGAAGAGATTCAGGCAGGCAGATACAGTGTGGAGGAACGAAGTGTATTGCAGCTTATCTGCAATGACAGAAATCTCCAGGAATCGCCTTATGCCCTCAACGAAATTGCGGTGCTCAAGCGGGACAGTTCTTCTATGATCAGCATCCGCACTGCGATCAACGGTGCTTATCTGAATACTTATCAGGCAGACGGACTGGTGATTGCCACTCCTACCGGCTCTACTGCGTATTCATTAAGCGTAGGCGGCCCGATCATCGTTCCTCATTCCAATACGATCGCCATTACCCCGGTAGCTCCGCACAGCCTCAACGTCCGTCCTATCGTCATTCGTGACGACTGGGAAATCACGCTGGACGTGGAAAGCCGCAGCCATAACTTCCTCGTTGCCATCGACGGCAGCAGCGAAACGTGCAAGGAGACAACTCAGCTGACCATTCGCCGGGCAGACTACAGTATAAAAGTAGTGAAACGGTTCAATCATATTTTCTTCGATACCCTCCGCAGCAAGATGATGTGGGGAGCGGACGGAAGGCGCTGATCTTCCGACCGGACCTTCGTAACTATCTGATTCCGGACCTTCGGGCATAAAAAAGTACATCCTTCCTCACCAGGACAGAATGTACTTAAACAAAAACAAACAATTATATAAAACGGGCATCCAAGAGACTCCGTTTATATAAGCAATAAGCATGTTGTGGGAAACATACACATGCTATAAAGGGTTTATCCCCGTTCGGGTACTTCACAGTAACCTTTTTAGAAAAACATCTCACCCCATATTTTATAATTATTCATATTTCTGTCGGACACATAATTAAATATGTTCAAGTATTTTTCAGTCAATTATCACCAAGGGTAAATATGCGAAATAACTCCCTGCCGCTGTAACGCTTCCAATATCTGCATGTCTTTGAGCGACCTGCACCTGCCTCCATGTCCTAAATAATACACCCGCCACGGAGTGGAACCATATTGACGGGCTATCCGAACATACACCTTTCTCCTTCTGGAGAACCAGACTTTCCATAAACTTTCCATTTCTTCTTTTACTTTTAAATAAGTAAACTAAAAACCCTTTTTAAGACATTGCCCACATCGAAGCAATGTTCATTCTCTTTATTTTGTCACTGTGTGTGTACCTTTACAAGCATATATCCCAATGGATAAATTCAGAACCAAAGTAAATAGAAGGCATGCAAAATGAGCTTGTTGTTTGAATTGCGTGTCACAATTTACTACTTACATTTATCTATTACTTCTTAGGTAACGGAAGTCCATTACCGGACTTTACACATAGGGGAAAAGAAGCGAAAAAGGCAGCGGCCTTTGCGAGAAGCACTGTATAAAAGGGTTATGAAGGAGATTTTGTCGGATGACAAACAATAAGGGTTCGGAACATGAAGTCAGTGGTATTCGTGTTCTCATAGCGTTATTTTATTTTCTTAAGTCAGAGAAATAAAATAATGTATAATAAGTTTGGGATATGAGATTCTTTTTATATATCTTTGCGTCGTATTTATTTCCGTTACCTAAGAAGTAATAGACATGATAACACACTAATATCCAGCACTCTGATTATATTCTATTCTAATTATTGCAGTTTTCAACGTAAAAACAATTCAACCGATTTGCTTCTGTTCTCTTTTCCAGTTCAAAACCTTTCAGGTAGATTTGAGTCGTCTTAATAGATTTGTGTCCCAATGATTCACTGATCATTTCAATAGGTATACCCTGGTATTTGGCATTCGTTGCCCAAGAATGGCGGATGGTATATGAGGTGACAGCCGACTTTAAGTGAAGTTCCCTTGAAAGACTTTTCAGCTGATTATTGAACCGACGAAGCGCCGACTGGTATTCTTTATACATGCTTTCACCTTTTGGGCTTTTATTCCCTCTCAGAATACTGAATAAATAATTCGTTCCATCTTCCCGAACAGGGTCATTATTGCGAAGTTTACTGATCGTTGGCAGAGATGACTCCAGCACCTCAAGACTAACCGAAGTGCCTGTCTTGATACGGTTATATCTCAATACCCCTTGTGCCAATGCCGACTTTTCCAAATGCGCAAAATCCGCAAAAGGCATTCCGCAGAACTGGAACATCAGTCGGGCAATCTCCTGAGTACGCCGCAAGTACTTAGACTGGGGTGTTTTATAAAGAAGTGTATGCAGTTCCTTTACGGGCATTGCCTTTTTCTGCCGGACATCCACACCGGTATATACATCACGAAACAATCGGGGGATAAAACGGGCGATACCAGCTTCCACACCACGATTGTAAATACAGCGCAGCATTCGCATATAGGTAGAGATCGTATTGAGTTTCAGTTTGCAATCGTACAGGTATTGTCCGTAACGTCGCAAAGACTCGCGAGTGATCTGCTCGAATGCAATATACGTACTGCCATGAAATCTCGTAAATGAAAGAACCGCATTCTTATACACATGTGCCGTAGAATAGCGCCCTTCTTCCTGCAAACTCCGGATATACGCTTTGGCACATCCGGTAAATCCAATTTTAGCTCTTTTCTGTTTCATAATCTTGTTATTTTTATTTGGTTACTTAGGGAATATAACACAATCAGCCACTTGTTTTGTCGTTAAGGCACCTAAAAAGCTCTTAAACGATTATCAATCTGATAAATCCTATCATAATAGATGTATCAACCGGCTTCTCTCTCTATGTATTGTTTATCCAATTATTGCTGTCACCCATCACAAAAACACAAATAACACACTCATAGTCAATGCTTAACGCTGTGACGGCAACAGGTGACGGCACGGTGATGACAACTATTGCCGTCACACGCACATCGACTACACTGAACTCGCTACTATTGACTTTTGACATCATACACTCTAGTATAACTAGTTTCCATACGCTGGAACCAATGTTTTCAAGCGTCCGAAACTTTGGTTTCAAGGCTTTGAAACTTTAGTTTCAAGCCGATGAAACTTTAGTTCCAAGCTGAAGAAACAAAAGTTTCAAACGGGAGAAACTAAAAAGCTCTATATAGAACTACAAACAGACCATAAGGAACCATTGAAAACAAGGCAGTGTGACAGCAAAATTTGCCGTCACACTGCCGTCACCTACTGCCGTCACCTCATTAATCACTCATATTCAAGATATTATACCCAACAAAGTGACAGATGACAGCAATTTATAGTTTTTATTTTTATAGAGAGACTAGCTGACACGTAAGTATATCATAAGAATGTTAATCCAATTGTTGTGAATGGCAGAGTTTTTTCTTTTTCAAACTTTGTATAAAGGCTAAATTCTATTCGCTCATCATTGCAAAGAAATGATTAAATGGCTACTTATTTCCCGGAAACAACCCGTATGTTTTCCGTTTCTGTTCCATCAGCTGCCTGGTTCTTTCTCTATGCGATGATTTTTTATTAGTCTTTCTTCCCAGATAAAAAGGGAATCCGAATCCGACACTTACATTCAGATCACGGGCGAATGTAGAACTTTTATAGACTCCTCTCTCCACCTTTTCTCCCGTATAAAGGTCTGTTACATATTTACGATAAGTAAATCTCCCCAATGGCTGTATATAATTGACATTCAACAGTAAAAAACAATTTCGACTGAGCTTATAGTTGGCGGTAATACCTGCCGAAAGAATAAAAGCATCGATACTCTCACTACCATAGTTACTTTCATCATCCCCTCTATACTCTATCTTATATAATTCATTTCCTCCTTTTTTCTTTAGTTCCGCACAAACACGCTGATAGGAAATGCTATTCACACCAATCCCCAAACGAGGATAAAAAGCCCAATGGGAATTTTCAAAGCGATAAGCAACACCAAAATCCAGACAGGGATTAACGTCCGGTTTTTGCGTTCCCGGTATGAGATTATTCACATAGTAATTCGCTTCGACTGCATGGACTAATTCAGTATAACAATCCCGCCTATATTTCACGGGAATCCCCAAACGGATATTCGTATACCATCCCCATTTACGCGAAAAGAAATGTTGCAAACGAAGGTTGATAGCAGGAAACACAGATTTCCGGTCCGACATTGCAGTGTACATATTTCCCTTCCCCCGATAAGCCAGGTCAAAACAGGTTCCCACATCCAAGTCTAACTGTAGCAACTTATTCTTGGTAGATGGATCTTTAAGAAACAGGCTTTCCTGCGCCTGCGATACAGGCACAACACATGCAGTAAACAATAGCATGGCTAATAAATGTACTTTCTTCATAGACAGCAGATTTAATAGAAAGTAACCGGATCGCTCAGCCGTTCAACCGTTTCACCGCTTTCCATTGTCAGCACTACACGAAAACGGAACTCTCCGCCTGATTGGGGAATGGTCAATAACGCCTTATATATCTTGTTTACTTCATCTATCATGGATATAACCCCTCCATTAACAGTATAATCTGTCTGCTGATCTTTAACAAACGTCTTTGGATAGTCATAAAAGCAGGAAGTGACTTCTGCTCCTGCGGGAAATTCTTCATTAAAAGCTGTTTCCGTAAATATCTGAATCTTTTTGATGCCATCCGATAATACATGGCGAAGATAATGATCAGCGTCATAAGATTCCGGATCTTTTTCCCCCGCATCTGTCAGCAAACGAATCTCCATCATATAAGCTTCTTTGAGAACTTTGTTATCAAGAGCCTCCTTAGGTTTCTCACCTGCATTATCCCAATGATATAACTCCACTTCTTTCAAAGTACAGGAGATGTCTATCGGTTCAGCCAAATCCTGTTCATCGCAAGTCATGGCTGTCACCACCAGAAACAGTAATGATAGCAGTAGCTGAGTCAAGTGCTTTTTCATACGTATTATTCTATTAGTTTTCACAAAGTTAACCTTTTTCTAATAGAAAAATGCGCCAAAAAGCCTTTTACTGCTTATTGGCGCATTTTTTTCTTGAATTTATATCGGTTAGTCCAGCGTAAACTTCTGAGAGCCGATCAGATTTCCGCCCTCGAAGATATCCAAACGATAGTTTCCGGCATACAAAAACTCTTCCACATCCCAGAATACATTCACGTTCTGTTCCTCACCGTTGTATTCGATATACTTTTTGATGGAGTAAGTCAGTGTACGGTTTTCGTAAGAGAAAGTGTTGGATGCACTCTTGGTCAGTGCGTCATTATCCGGTTTGGTGATACGTATATAGATGGTACGTTCGCCATTCTCTGCCGTAATATTCTTCACGACTGTAAAGCTGATAGCCAGCTTCACGATGTCTTTCACTTTCTTTGCAACCTTCCCCCGTTTATTGCGCGGTTCGATACGGATATTGGTCACATCGAGCTGGGCAGCCAGTGTCACCTTCTTATCCAGATTCTCCTTTTCTTTGGAAAGTGTACTGATTTGCTGTGAAGCAGTGTTGTATTTCTGCGTAACGTCTGCAATCACCTGTTGCTGGCGCTTATTGATTCTGTCCAGTGAGTCTATTTGATTGACGTAGCCTACCAATATCTTACGCAAAGTGGCAAGCTCCTTTTTCAAACGACGGATTTCCGTTGCATTCGAGCTTTTCACGGTACGGAGTTCTTCGAGCAATCGTTGAGTTTTCAATTGTTCCTGCTCCAGCAACAGTGCGAGAGAGTCATTAGTTACCGTAAACTTTAACTCATCATACTTTTGCACAAACTGGCTATATTCATTCTCCAAATCTTCCTTATCCAACTGAAATTCCTGTACCAGCTCGCGATTGGCTTTCTTTTCAGTAAACAACAAATAAGTGATGCCGATAATCGCTATCACCAAAACAGCTACAGCTGCAATAAGAAGGCTTTTTTTGTTCATAGTTCCAATTGTTAATCGATAACGGGCACAAAAGTAATCATTTCGTAACAGAGTAACATAGTCTTGGGCATTTTCTTTAACGAAAATTATTACGGAAAAATTTCTTTAATTAGGATTATCGTTGTAATTTTGTCGCGCAAAATAGATGAAACAAATTATCAACTTTTTAAATATATAGTATTATGTCAAAAGTAACCGTAGTAGGCGCAGGTAACGTAGGTGCTACATGTGCAAATGTACTTGCTTTCAATGAAGTAGCAGACGAAGTAGTAATGCTGGACGTTAAAGAAGGCGTTTCAGAAGGTAAAGCAATGGATATGATGCAGACAGCTCAACTGTTGGGTTTCGACACAACTGTAGTAGGCTGCACTAACGACTATGCTCAGACTGCTAACTCTGACGTTGTTGTAATTACTTCAGGTATTCCTCGTAAACCGGGTATGACTCGCGAAGAACTGATCGGTGTAAACGCTGGTATCGTTAAATCAGTGGCAGAAAACATCTTGAAATATTCTCCCAATGCAATCCTTGTTGTTATCTCTAACCCGATGGATACAATGACTTACCTGTCATTGAAAGCTCTGGGCTTGCCGAAGAACCGCATCATCGGTATGGGTGGCGCACTGGACAGCTCTCGTTTCAAATATTTCTTGTCTCAGGCTTTGGGCTGCAACGCCAACGAAGTAGAAGGTATGGTTATCGGTGGTCACGGTGATACTACTATGATTCCTTTGACTCGCTTCGCTACTTACAAAGGTATGCCTGTAACTAACTTCATCTCTGAAGAAAAACTGAACGAAGTGGCTGCTGCTACTATGGTGGGTGGTGCTACTCTGACTAAGTTGCTGGGTACTTCTGCATGGTATGCACCGGGTGCAGCAGGAGCATTCGTAGTTGAATCTATCCTTCACGACCAAAAGAAGATGATCCCTTGTTCAGTATATCTGGAGGGAGAATACGGTGAATCAGACATTTGCATCGGTGTTCCTGTAATCCTTGGCAAGAACGGTATCGAAAAGATCGTTGAACTGGATCTGAACGCTGACGAAAAAGCTAAGTTTGCTGCCAGCGCAAAAGCTGTTCACGGAACAAACGCTGCTTTGAAAGAAGTAGGTGCTCTGTAATTAGCAATCCCCTTACATTTATATAAGCTAAGAAAGGCTGTCCTTCGCTATGAGGGACAGCCTTCTTTCTTTTCTATCCAATAGTTGTCATTCACTCTTTACATTCTGAGAAACCCACATTCCAATGTCCTGTTTACTCAAAGCAGCCGCCATAAGGTCCGGAAACTTATCCGGAGTACAGGCAAATGTCGGCACTCCTATGGAAGCGAGAAATTCAGCATGCCCCTTGTCGTAGGACGGAGCACCGTCATCGTTCAACGCCGGAAGGACAATCAACTGCACACCGCTATTGACCAACGAGACAAATTTCTTTCTCATTTCTCTGGAGTCTCCTCCTTCGTAAAGGTCAGTCACCAACACCATCACCGTGTCCTGCGGACGGGTAATGACTCCCTGACAATAAGTCAGCGCACGGGCTATATCGGTTCCTCCCCCGAGCTGTACCCCGAAAAGCAGATCCACGGGATCTTGCAAATCATCCGTCAGATCAACGACTGCCGTATCAAAAACCACCATACGGGTAGATACCGCCGGAATGGATGCCAACACAGAACCGAATATGCCGGAATAAATGACCGACGTCCCCATAGAACCGCTTTGATCCAGACACAGGATAATGTCTTTCATCGCTTTCCGTTTACGCCCATAACCAATACGGATTTCGGGAATAATCGTCTTATAGTCCGGTTGGTAGTTTTTCAGGTTCTTGGTAATGGTCGTTTTCCAATCTATCTCATTGTAACGCGGGTTCCTGCGACGGCTGGAACGGTTCAAAGCACCGGTTACCGCCTGTTGCGTAGGAGCCGACAGTTTGCGAAGCAACTCCTCAACCACCTTGCGGACTACCTGGCGTGCCATCTCCTTATTCTTTTCAGGAATCACCCGGCTTAACGACATCAGGGTGGCAACCAGATGAACATCGGGGACGACCGTTTCCAGCATTTCTTTTTCGGTAAGCAGACTGGTCAGATTCAGACGTTTTATAGCATCCCGCTGAATCACTTGTACCACTGTCTGCGGAAAGAACTCACGGATATCTCCAAGCCATCGGCTTACTTTGGGAGCCGAGGAACCCAGCCCCCCTCTTCTGTCACTATCATATACAGCTTCCAGAGAATGGTCTATCCGCTGTTCTTCCAGATTCAATGTCACGCCTGTACCGTCAGCCTCATCGCCGCCCAGTATCAGACGCCACCTTTTCAGTAATTCTTCTTCCATCTTCTTTCCTTTACTTTGTTTCCAGTCCCAATAATTGACGAATCACGGGGATTACCTTCTTTGCTTCTTCCCGATTCAGACACTCATTCTCCGTTACCGAAGCTCCTACGGCAGATGATGTGCCCGTAGAATCCGTACGACGGGCTTTCTCACCCAGCTTACGGCGTTCGGCAGAGGTAAATTCGCTGAAAGTACGCCTCAATACAGGCAACAATTCCATAAATGTTTCTTTGTCCTGCGAACATACCCAGTTATTCACCAAATTCCAGAGACGGTCGTCCAGCAACAGGATCGAACCGGATGAACGCAAAAAGCCTTCGAACCAGTATGCCATATCTGCCGGAGCATTGCCAACAGAAGAATAAAAACTAAGTGTCGTCTCCATCTCCTCTGCGGAGATTTCCCCTTTGTCATTCAGCAGACGGGTAGCATAACCGGACAACAACGGATGCACATTGGCAGAAGAACGTACCTGACCGATGAAATTGCGCCACATCAGGTTCAGTTCTTCCCGATTCAGAATGGAGAGCGCATAGTCCGTGGCAACCAATTTATTCAGAAGATCACCGGCTGCCTCTTCATCGATATTGATACACACCAATACACCACCCGCAAGAATACGGGCAATCATGGCTTCGAGCATATCACCGACCTTCGAGAAATCAAGATCACGCACGTTTCCGTAACGGACGATATTCACCAGATCGGGGACCGCCTCCATCATTTCCAGAATATCGGTAGAAGCAGCCGAAAGACGGTCCAACTGTACGGTCATCGCTTCTACCAGCGCCGGAAGATCGGCGGGGAGGACCGTACTCAACAAAGCTGTCAGTTCCGGGATATGCTGAATCTCCGCCATCTGTTTCAACAGATATTTCTGCGTAGCTTCCATCACCGTGTTTCCCCAGATAGCCCGTTCAATGATTTGGATGATTTGTTCCGGTTTGTGATACAAGGTCCATTTTTCCTTGAAAGTACCTTTCCCGTCTATCCGTCCGAGGATAGTCCAGTCGATGCCCAGCAGTTGCAGGCGATGGAAGAAGATACTTCGCTCCAGATCATTCGGCTTGCGGAGGTCTAATATCAGTTCTTTGATCTCGGCGGTGAACGGAACACGCAGACGTTTCTGTATTTTCTCCACGTCTACCAGCAGAGGTACTTTGGGAACGTCATCAGGTACACTTCCCAAGCGGTTGCTGATGATCAGTTCTTCTTTGATAATCTGCAACAAAATATCATCTCCGAAGCCCATCACCGTAGTGACAGCTTCGTTATATTCATTCAGAGAAGGATAAGGCAGATCTCTCAAAGCAGCCGTCACCTGTGCCAGACGGACGGTTTCAATAACATGGGCTACCGAGATATCCATATTCTTCTGCCGCAACAGAGAGGCGATCCGGCTCACCCAAAGCGTGCCATCATCCTCCGGATGATGCCAGAGATAATGATACCAGCCCGGAGATTCGATTCCCGCACCGTACCCGCTGCGGAAAGCAAGCCGGTCATACGTCCACGGAATCCATGTACATTCTACCTTTACTTTGGGAAGTCCCTTCAGTAGTTCATTATCGTCCTTTACTTTGGGCATATCGTCCAGTGCGGGTACATGCCATGCACCACAGACGACGACAATGCGTTCGAAATTCTCCTTCTGTGCCGCACGTATCATTTTACGCATCCACGCTTCACGTATCAGGTCACGCGGAGAGGTGTGCCCCGGAAGTTCTTCCCGAAGAGCAGTCACAGCCTCTTGTACCGCCTGAAAAATATCGGCAGGTTCTTGCCGGTGTTCAATCATAGTTTCCCACCAGGATTCACCATCAGTAAATCCTGCGGCATGAGCCAGCCAGTCGAACGGGTCGCCGGCTTCTGCGACTTCAGCGGTCGTTTCCGTCTCCTGTTCAGAGGTCTTTTGTGCCCGAAGAGCCAGCGAATAGATCAGAGGTAAGTCGAAAAAGCGGAAAGGTATCCGGTTCTGTACGGCATAACGCATCGCCTGCCACTCGGGCGAGAACTCCGCAAAAGGGTAGAACACTGCATTCTGAGGCTCGTCCGGCTGGTATGCCAGCAAAGCTACCGGAGGCGTCATCTGCGGATTTTCCACACAGGCCAGCAGCGCTTCGGCTTCTGCCGGACCTTCTACCAGAATCAGATCCGGTTGCAGTTCCTGCAAGTAGTTCAGCACATTGCGGCACGAGCCGGGACCGTGATGCCTGATGCCTAGTAAATGAATAGCCATTTCTTCCTTTCTTTTTAAATCATATCCCTTGAAGCACGGTAAATATCTTTCCAGCCGTCCCGATTCTTCACGACCGTTTCCATATATTCCTGCCAAACGACTTTATCCTGTACAGGGTCTTTGACCACTGCACCCAAAATACCGGATACGAGATCTTCGGCATGAATTTCTCCGTCACCGAAATAACCTGCCATCGCCAGTCCATTGTTTACCACCGAAATAGCCTCCGCTGTGCTAAGCGTTCCGCTCGGAGTCTTCAGTTTCGTCTTACCGTCGGCAGTGGCGCCCTGACGAAGTTCACGGAAGATAGTAACGACACGGCGAATCTCCTCCAGAGCAGGCTTTTCAGCCGGGAGCTGCATTACTTTCTCAAAGCTCTCTACCCGTCGGCGCACAATATCTATTTCTTCATCAATAGAATCCGGCAAGGGAAGAATGACCGTATTGAAACGGCGTTTCAAGGCGCTTGACAGATCATTGACTCCCTTATCCCGATTATTAGCAGTAGCGATGATATTGAAACCGCGGATTGCCTGTACTTCTGTATTCAGCTCCGGGATGGGCAATGTCTTTTCAGAAAGAATGGTGATCAGTGTATCCTGCACATCGGAACCGATGCGTGTCAGCTCCTCAATACGGCCTATCTTACCTTCCTGCATAGCTTTCATTACCGGAGTTTGCACCAATGCCCCCACACTCGGACCTTCCGCCAGCAAACGGGCATAGTTCCACCCATAACGGATCGCTTCTTCACCGGTGCCGGCCGTCCCCTGCACTATTAAAGTGGAATCACCGGAAATAGCAGCGGCAATATGCTCGCTCACCCAGCTTTTCGCAGTTCCGGGCAGTCCGTAAAGCAGTAGCGCACGGTCGGTGACAAGGGTTGCCACAGCTATTTCCATCAGACGACGGTTACCTATATATTTAGGAGCAACTTCAAATCCGTTTTTCAATTTACCGCCCATCAGGTAGGTAACCACTGACTGCGGAGACATCTCCCAATTCTCCGGAACGGGATTTGTTTCATTCTGTTTCAACTCGTGAAGTTCTTCTGCAAATTGCTGTTCAGCATGTTGTCTTAATAAAGTGCTCATATCTTCTTTCTGTTTTTATTAGTCATTATTTAATAAGGTATCTATTCTCTGCTTCAAATCCATGTATTCCATCATCAACCGGGAAAAACGGGTGGAGGTATTATTCTCTTGTGCGGCCATTGAAAGCGCTGTCTGTTCGATGGGTTTTCTCATCTCGGACGGGAAGTATAATGCCAGTCGTTCGGCTGTCTCCTTAGGGAGATAGTAATTATTCCGAAGCATCCGCTGGAATACACGGGTGGAGAATTTCATTCCCCATCCAGTGCCGTCTTCGTTGAACCAGCTATCCGGAATATAGCCGCCTCTCTCTGACTGAAAAGCTATTTCCTCACGTTGGGAGGAAGGCAATAAACCCATCAACGCGTCCGCCATTTTTTCATCCGCATTCTCCTTCAAGGTATGATATGCCCAACCGGAGTCGCTGAAATTCAGGATCGGTTTCGACAGGTCGAACAGTTTCTGAAAAGGAGGGTTCTTCGCCAGTTTGCTGGCAGCCTTCTCCGGCGGACAGTCATAAAACTCACTCCAGAAACTTAATGGAACACGTTCCGCCAACTGGCGTAACAAGAAACGATCATCCTTCTCGTTTTTATTGGAACTCACCTCTTCAAGTCCCAGTTTCTTCATTTCAGGGGTAAATTCAATCTTATCATACGACCATCCCAAAAGGAAATTGAAATGTAATTTCCCCCGCAATAATTCTTCGTATATTTTCACCAGTTCGGAGTCCGGCAGGCTACACAATAATCGCCGGGCCGTTTCTTTGACATTACTGCTCCGGTCGGTCGCCACGATCTCTTGCAGGAATGCTTCGTCTGATTTACTCAACCCCCACCGCAAACACTGAATCAGTTCATCCCGATGGGCAGCCGACTCATTCTTCAGTTCGGTCTGCAATAAGGCAAGCCCCTGCTCCGGACTATTTTTCCGCAGGTTAGTCAACATTCGTTTCCGTTCTTCGTGAGAGGCAGTTTCCCAAGTTTCATTACCGGATTCTCCCCATACGGGAAATCCCATTTGCGGAAGAAGCCAACGTCCTCTTTGCCCTGTCAGCAGAGACAGCTAGTGCTGTTCCTCATACCTGTAGGGATTATTCCGGTCAAAAGCTCTTCGCAATAAAGTTTGCAGATAGGCAGGAGGGATCAATTTTCCTTTGTCGGCAGCTCTCCGATAAGCATACAGCAAAAGATACTGATTTTTATTGAGATACAGGGAAGTAAGCAACTCTCCCACTTCACGGAGGAAGTAAGGTTTGTCTTCTTCCGGAGCTTCTGTCACATTTGTAACTCCTGCAATGGATTGGGCCTCCACTCCGGCACGTGCAAAGGCAAAGCCCAAAGCGGACTGCTGATAGAAGAGAGCTTCCGCATCCTCTGCTTTCGCCTGAATGTCGCGGAGGGTTTCTTGCAACTCTTCCGGAAAATCAGTCGTTATCAGTTCACGGGTGGCAGTGCCAAGCAATGCCACATTGATGATATGATCAGTTAAGTTCATCTTTCCAAAAATAAAATTCAGATTGATACCAGATTGTTTTCAATTCACAGGAAACGGCGTCTGCCAGCAAAAAAGCCGAGAAGGGTTTTCCGCCTGTTATAGCCAGTATATCAACACGTGCAGTCTCTTCAATATGCACCGGAACAGCCACGCCTCCGGCATCCTGTAGATAGTGCGTATTTCCGCTTGTTACCAGTCTGACATTGTCCACCAAGAGAGGAACTTCCTCCGCAAACGGATGAGTCTGTATAACTGCTCTGTAAGATTGCATGGCAACCGGTATGTCGGCACACAATGAAGGCAGAAAGGTACTATCCAGCCATTTCATGTTTTTGGGCAGGGCACGCAAGGCACCAACACCCTGATAAAAATACAACTCTCCTTCATAGACACCGCCGGGAACCAGATTAAATTCCGGCAACGCTCCGGGAGCCAGAAAGTTTAAATAGAGGGCCATACGGTGACTGGACTTCCCGTACAACCAGAAAGTTTCTGTCCGCAGCTCATTTATTTTCCGGCTTCTGGTATGCAAAACGATCCATTGGTCTGTCACCGGTACGCCGGACATCACTTCTTCCTTCGCCTGCGGATATCCAACCTGAGTACGGATTTCCGTTTGCCACTCAGCAGAAAGAGAATCCAGATTCTTATAACTTTCTGTCAGAAGATACAGTTTACTCAATTTGTCGGTAAGCTCATATTTCCAACTGTCTGTATAGTAATTGATTTCCTGTAGCGATCGTAACCTGCCCGCCAATCCGCCGGCCTGTGCATCAATCATCCTGCGGGATATGGGTTCAAATAGTGTATGTGCTCTTTCCGGGATATTCAGCAGCCCGTTGCGGAGCAAGTCTTTCATCCAGATCTGAAGATCATCAATTCCAGCCAATACCTTCTGATGGCGCACGGCCTGCCTCTTGGCCTGTGCCGCTTCATCCACCGGAGTTTCCGATTTCTCTTTCTGCTCTTTCTTCTCCGCCTTCTCTTCACGTTTGGAGAGCCATGCCGTTACCCAGTCCGGTTCCTCCGCTTCCTTGAAAAGATCAGCATGGGAAGCATACATAAATAAAAGCCCCAACCCATGTTTACACGGAAACTTACGGCTGGGACAAGAACATTTGAATGCAATATTCTTTGTATCAACTACTGTTTGATAAGGCGTTTTTCCACTTCCTTGGCAGTGTCCCCAGATGGCGCGGTCACTATGCTCCAGAAGTACCCACTTAGTCCGGTTCGCCAGCCCTTTTCCTGCTTTGACAGACGCAGCGTCCGGAGCGAGTTGAGTGATTTGTTCTTCTGTCAGATTTAATAACATTATAGTATGTTTATCATGTTTCAAAATGCAAGTATAGCATATTTTCCAAAGAGAAGCATTTAAAAAAAGCTAATTCATTTTGCGTTTTCACAGAAAGCACATACATTTGCATCGTTGTTTATGCAATTATTGTTTAAGTCAACAAGTACAAAAAAATGAACTATTTCAATAAACAATTTATATGATAACGGGGTTATTTAAAAAAGAAGTATCACCTTATTAATATGTAAGATGCGATGAAAAAACTATTTCTTCTGACAATTCTGTTGAGCCTGACTTTTATAGTAAAAGCGCAAAGCTTCCTAAGCCTAGATAGTTGCCGCGCATTAGCTCTTGCCAACAACAAAGATCTGTTGATAAGCAATGAAAAAATAAATGCCGCTCATTATCAGCACAAAGCTGCATTTACCAACTACCTGCCCAGTTTCTCGGCTACGGGAACTTACATGAGAAATCAAAAAGAATTTTCATTATTGAACAATGACCAGAAAGCGGCGCTTTCGGGATTGGGGACCAATTTGGCCGGTCCGATACAACAGACGGCTACAGAGATTGCTACCGCACACCCGGAGTTGAGACCGCTTATCGCTTCTTTAAGTGAAAAGTTAGGAGCTGCCTTGCCCGCCCTCGACCAGGCAGGAAACTCACTGGTGGATGCGCTCCGCACAGATACAAGAAATGTATATGCAGGTGCCATCACGCTGACACAGCCATTATACATGGGCGGCAAAATCCGTGCATATAATAAAATCACAAAGTATGCCGAAGAATTAGCGCAACAGCAACATCAAGGAGGCATGCAGGAGGTTATCATGAGCACTGACCAGGCTTACTGGCAAGTCATATCCTTAGTGAACAAGAAGAAACTGGCCGAAGGCTATCTCAAACTTTTGCAGCAGCTGGACAGCGATGTGGAAAAGATGATTGCCGAAGGAGTTGCCACAAAAGCCGACGGTTTGTCCGTACGTGTGAAAGTCAACGAAGCGGAAATGACACTGACTAAAGTGGAAGACGGATTAAGCCTGGCCCGAATGTTGTTGTGTCAACTATGTGGCATTGATCTCAGCTCTCCTATCACGTTGGCAGACGAAAATATGGAGGACATTCCACTGCTCACACCAGAGACCCACTTCGACATGTCCACCGCTTACGCCAACCGTCCGGAGATACGCAGTCTTGAACTAGCTACTCAGATTTATAAACAGAAAATAAATGTTACCCGCGCCGAACATCTTCCGTCCATTGCGTTGATGGGAAATTATATGGTGACCAATCCTTCCGTATTCAACAGCTTTGAGAATAAATTCAAAGGAATGTGGAATGTGGGCGTTATGGTACAGATACCTATCTGGCATTGGGGGGAAGGCATTTACAAGACCAAAGCCGCCAAGGCAGAAGCACGAATCGCACAATATCAGCTTCAGGATGCGAGAGAAAAGATCGAATTGCAAGTTAACCAATCCGCTTTTAAAGTAAAGGAAGCCAGCAAAAAACTGGTAATGGCAACCAAGAATATGGAAAAGGCTGACGAAAATCTCCGTTATGCCACCTTAGGCTTCAAAGAAGGGGTCATTGCCACCAGCAATGTCCTGGAAGCACAAACGGCATGGCTGTCCGCCCAATCGGAAAAGATTGACGCACAAATCGACGTGAAGCTGACGGAGATTTATCTGAAGAAGTCTTTGGGAACGCTGAAATAATGGACAGTTGACTATTGACAATTAAAGACTGAGGTATTCAATCAATTTATTATTCGTAATTTATAATTCATCAATAATATGGCACCTATAAAATCACAAAACAGCAATATGCTGCTTGCATTTCTTACTTTACTGGGAGTTATTGCAATCGTTGCAGTCGTTGGCTTTTTCATGCTCCGCAAAGGTCCTGAAATTATTCAGGGGCAGGCTGAAGTTACCGAATACCGCGTTTCAAGCAAAGTTCCGGGACGTATACTGGAATTTCGTGTGAAAGAAGGACAAAGCGTAAATGCCGGAGATACACTGGCTATTCTGGAAGCCCCCGATGTAGTGGCTAAAATGGAGCAGGCACGTGCCGCCGAAGCTGCCGCTCAGGCACAAAACGAAAAAGCAATCAAAGGTGCACGTGAGGAACAGATTCAGGCAGCCTATGAAATGTGGCAGAAAGCTCAGGCCGGTGTTACAATTGCCGAGAAATCATACAAGAGAGTCAAGAACCTGTATGAACAAGGAGTGATGCCCGCACAAAAGTTGGACGAAGTAACCGCACAACGCGACGCTGCCATCGCTACTGAGAAAGCTGCCAAAGCACAATATACTATGGCAAAGAACGGTGCGGAACGTGAAGACAAGATGGCTGCCGAAGCGTTGGTGAACCGTGCCAAAGGAGCTGTTGCCGAAGTAGAATCTTACATTAAGGAAACCTATCTGATTGCTCCGGCTGCCGGAGAAGTTTCCGAGATTTTCCCGAAAGTAGGCGAACTGGTAGGCACAGGTGCTCCTATCATGAACATAGCCGAACTCAATGATATGTGGGTGACTTTCAACGTACGCGAAGACTTGCTCAAAAACCTGACTATGGGAGCAGAATTTGAAGCTGTTGTTCCCGCGCTGGATAATAAAACAGTCAGACTCAAAGTATACTATCTGAAAGACTTAGGTACTTACGCCGCCTGGAAAGCAACCAAAACTACCGGTCAGTTCGACCTGAAGACATTTGAAGTCAAAGCTTCTCCGATGGAAAAAGTGGAAAATCTTCGTCCGGGTATGTCCGTTATCATTAACAAATAATCATGAAAGAGAGAAAGAAGAAATATGTAGCCTTATGGCAAGTCATGCAGAGGGAGTGCAGGCGGTTAGTATCACGCCCGCTCTATCTCTTTTGCATGGTCATCGCTCCATTGTTCTGCTACCTATTTTTCACGACCCTGATGGATTCGGGACTTCCGCAGAATCTTCCGGCGGGCGTGGTAGACATGGACGACTCGTCTACTTCACGCAACATTGTCCGCAATCTGGATGCTTTCTCGCAAACAGGTGTCGTAGCTCATTACAGCAATGTGACGGATGCGCGTATCGCTGTGCAGGAAGGCAAGATCTACGGTTTCTTCTATATCCCGAAAGGCTTGTCGGCAGAGGCACAAAGCCAACGGCAGCCCAAAATCTCTTTCTACACCAATTACTCCTATCTGATTGCGGGTTCTTTACTATTCAGAGACATGAAAATGATGGGAGAACTCACCGCCGGCTCTGCGGCAAGGAGCGTACTGTACGCCAAAGGGGCTACGGAAGATCAGGCTATGGGCTTCCTGCAACCGATCGTGATTGACACGCATCCACTGAACAATCCGTGGCTGAACTATTCGGTATACCTCTGCAATACACTGATACCGGGAGTACTCATGCTGCTCATCTTCATGGTCACCGTTTATTCTATCGGTGTAGAAATCAAAGACCGCACTGCCCGTGAGTGGTTGCGAATGAGTAACAATTCCATTTACATTGCTTTGGCAGGCAAACTGCTTCCGCATACGGTGGTCTTTTTCATAATGGGGATATTCTATAATGTATACCTGTATGGTTTTCTGCATTTCCCCTGCAACAGTGGCATCTTCCCGATGATATTCGCCACGCTCTGCCTTGTATTGGCATCCCAGTGTTGCGGCATCGTCATGATAGGTACACTGCCTACACTCCGCCTCGGATTAAGTTTTGCCTCCTTGTGGGGAGTGATTTCATTCTCCATCTCCGGTTTTTCTTTTCCGGTGATGGCAATGAATCCTGTTTTGCAGGCTCTGAGCAACCTGTTTCCGTTACGTCATTATTTCCTGATTTATGTAGATCAGGCGCTCAACGGATACAGCATGGCTTACTCATGGTCCAACTATATGGCATTATTAATATTCATGATGCTTCCCTTCTTTGTGGTTCACCGCTTGAAAGAAGCATTGGTTTACTATAAATACATACCCTGATGAAAGATATAAAATTTAAAGACAAGATAGCCCAAGGCATCAACGACCTGTTTTATATCTGGAAGCGCGAGTTTCAGACAACTTTCCGCGACCAGGGGGTACTGATTTTCTTTATCCTCGTCCCACTGGGCTATCCGTTACTGTACAGCTTTATCTATGACAATGAAGTGGTACGAGAAGTTCCGGCCGTTGTAGTCGATGACTCTCATTCATCCCTGAGCCGCGAATATCTCCGGAAGGTGGATGCCACACCGGACATTCAGATTGTTGCCTACTGTGCCGATATGGAAGAAGCCAAGCAAATGCTGAAGAACCGGCTTGCATACGGCATCATCTATATCCCATCTGATTTCAGCGACAACATCGCCAAAGGGAAACAGACGCAAGTCAGCATCTATTGCGACATGAGCGGATTGCTGTACTATAAATCCATGCTGATCGCCAATACGGCCGTATCACTGGATATGAATAAAGATATAAAGATCGCGCGTAGCGGGAACACGACCGAGCGACAGGACGAAATCACCAGTTATCCGATAGAATATGAAGAGATTTCCATCTTTAATCCTACAGCGGGTTTTGCCGCTTTCCTGATTCCTGCCGTATTGGTGCTGATCATACAGCAGACGCTATTGCTCGGAATCGGACTGGCAGCAGGAACTGCCCGGGAAAACAACCGGTTTAAAGACCTTGTACCCATCAACCGGCATTATAACGGAACGTTGCGAATTGTACTTGGCAAGGGGCTAAGTTACTTCCTTGTGTACGTACTGGTATCATTTTACGTGCTGCATATCGTGCCAAGACTATTCAGCCTCAACCAGATCGGGCAACCCGGTTCACTAGTATTATTCGTCGCCCCCTATCTGGCAGCCTGCATTTTCTTTGCAATGACCACCTCCATCGCCATTCGCAACCGGGAAACCTGTATGCTGATTTTTGTATTCACCTCCGTACCGTTGCTGTTTATTTCCGGTATTTCGTGGCCGGGAGCTGCCATTCCTCCGTTCTGGAAATATGTTTCTTACATTTTCCCGTCCACATTCGGCATCAATGGCTTTGTGAAGATCAATAATATGGGAGCTACCTTAAGCGAAGTCGCCTTTGAATACAAAGCTTTGTGGATACAAGCAGGCATTTATTTCCTCACCACTTGCTGGGTATACCGCTGGCAAATACTGATGAGCCGGAAACACGCCATAGAGAGATATAAAGAACTGAAAGAAAAAGAGAATCTGGCCAAACAGATGACCGATTGAGACAATTAAGAGAGAGAGTTTAGTACGATGTGTGCTTCTTCGGAAGTATACATCGTTTTTCTTTATAGGAAGAGAAGTTTCTTTATGGGAGGAAATGAAAAAGTCCTCCGCTCCATCTATTGGGCAGAGGACTTTATGAATGGTATTAGAAAGAGAATATAATTCAATTAGAATTTGTAACCTACTCCGATAGAGAAGTTGATGTTCTTAGGAGAGCCGTCACCATCGTACATCTTAACTAATCCGAATTCACCGGATAAGTCAACAAAGAACCGATTGATTTCATAAGCAACACCCATACCTAGACCAAAATCAAATCTTTTCGCTGCATCATCACCAAAGAAATCACTTTTAACGCCAGCTATCTTGTATTTACCGGCAATACCACATGCCAGATACGGACCGGCTTTTACAACTACATTTTGTCCGTCTACCACAGCAAATCTTGCAGCAGCCATTACCGGCAGTTCCAGATACATCGGATTAGCCTTGATATCACCCAGTTTAGCACCTTTCTGAGTAAACATCAATGAAGGCTGAATAGACCACATATCAGTAAACTGATACTCCATTCCCACTCCAACATTAAAACCTACTCTCATGTCCGTATCAGCGTCTCCTGTGAAATTACTCATGTTCATACCTACCTTAGCATTCCAGGAAATCTGAGAATAAGAAACGATAGAAACAAGTGCAAACAGCACAAAAATCAAACCTTTTTTCATATCAGTCATTTTTTTAGTTTGCCTCCCTCCTCCCTCCGGGCTGCATAGTTAATAGCTTCATTATCGAGTACGGGGAATCTTTCAAGCTTTGCCTTGTGCTGAAACGCACTCTCCTTTTATTAACATACGTTTTATACTCTACAAAAGTATTTCATTTATTTTATATAAAAAAGCCACGAAAGGCATTTTGTTCACCTAAATGTCCTAAAGATTGCTTATTTGGATGAAAATAACGTTTATCCACATTATTTTCATGCTTACGAGAAGGGGCTTTTACCCGCCAATCATCCTATTTCAAACGGGCATTTACAATATTTAACCGACTAGCTATTGCTTAATTACGAAATATTCGTAGCTTTGCGAAAGAATCGTAATTAAACATCATCTCCATGGAAAAGTTAACTATACAAGAAGAAGAAGTAATGATCTACATTTGGGAGTTACAAGACTGTTTCGTAAAGGACATCGTATCTAAGTTTCCGCAACCGGCACCACCTTATACTACCGTTGCGTCCATCGTGAAAAATCTCGAACGGAAAGGATACGTTAAATCGAAACATATAGGAAACACCTATCAGTATACTCCCGCTATTCGTGAAAATGAATACAAACGCCACTTCATGAGTGGAGTTGTCCGCAACTATTTCGAGAACTCTTATAAGGAAATGGTTTCTTTCTTTGCAAAGGACCAGAAGATATCTACGGATGACCTTAAGGACATTATCGACCTGATAGAGAAAGGAAAAGAAAAATAAACTGAAACTTTATCGATATGACTCCGGAACTTGCCTATTTCTTAAAGATAAACGTAGCCATCGCATTGTTCTACGCTTTCTATCGGTTGTTTTTTCATAAAGACACCTTCTTCCACTGGCGACGGACCGCTCTGTTATGCTTCTTTGGCATCTCTCTGCTCTATCCCTTACTGAATATTCAAGAGTGGATAAAGGAGCAGGAGCCGATGGTGGCAATGGCAGATCTTTATGCTACGATCATACTTCCGGAGCAAATCATCGAGGCACCACAGGAAACAACGGCCAACTGGCAGGAGCTAATCCCACAAATTCTGGGATTTATCTACTGGACCGGTGTATTACTTCTTGCCCTACGCTTCCTGATCCAGCTGGGCAGTATCATACGATTGCATTTCCTATGCCCGAAAAGCACGATACAAGGATCACGTGTACACATATTGAAGAAAGGTACAGGACCCTTTTCCTTCTTCCACTGGATATTCATACATCCGGAATCGCATACAGAATCCGAGATCAGCGAAATAATCACGCATGAAGAGACTCATGCCCGCCAATATCACTCAGCAGATGTACTCGTCAGTGAGATCATGTGTACTTTCTGCTGGTTCAATCCCTTCGTCTGGCTGATGAAACGGGAAGTCAGAGGTAATCTGGAATACATGGCAGATCACCGGGTATTAGAGACGGGACATGATAGTAAATCATACCAGTACCACTTGCTGGGACTGGCACATCACAAGGCTGCAGCAAATTTATCTAATAGTTTCAATGTTTTACCACTTAAAAATCGTATCAAAATGATGAATAAACGAAGAACCAAAAAAATAGGAAGGACAAAATATCTGATGTTCCTTCCCTTAGCTGCCCTGTTGATGATTATCAGCAACATCGAAGTAGTAGCTCGTACAACGAAAGAATTTGCCAAAGAAATGATGACAACACCCGAAGTACAAGGTGTTTCGCAAACCGAACTCGCCAATGGTCCGGAACTTCCCGATGGAATGACGGGAGTAGCGACATTACAGGATAAAAAAGGAACGCAGAAAACAAAAGAGGTAGCTCCTCCTCCCCCTCCGGCACCCGTTAAAAGTGCTACTGTAAACGATTCTGTCGTATTTGAAGTTGTAGAAGAAATGCCCGACTTCCCCGGTGGACAATCAGCACTGATGGAATATCTCGCCAAGAATATCAAATATCCGGCAACAGCTCATGAAAATGGAAAACAAGGACGTGTGATTGTGATGTTCGTAGTCAAAAAAGACGGTAGCATTTCTGACGTTAAAACAGTTCGGGGCGTAGACCCCTATCTTGACAAGGAAGCTGAACGAGTGATTGCTGCCATGCCTAATTGGAAACCCGGCAAGCAAAGAGGACAAGCTGTGAACGTAAGATTTACGGTTCCTGTAACTTTCCGTCTGTCCGGTCCGGAACCTGCAAAAACGGCAGAAACACCCGAAGCAGTAGCAATAGAAAAGTTTGAAGAGGTCGTAGTGGTGGGCTATGGTCCTAAAGAAGCCACCCCCAATAATGAACCAACTTTCAAAGTCGTAGACGAGATGCCTAAATTTCCCGGAGGACAGGAAGGATTAATGCGCTATTTAGCCAAAAATATAAAATATCCGACTATGGCCCAGCAAAATAAGGAACAAGGAAAAGTGCTGGTCCAGATTGTCATCGGAAAAGACGGTAACGTGTCGAATATAAAAATATTAAAAGGTGCGTCGGCATGGTTGGACGCTGAAGCGATTCGTGTAGTGCGGGGTATGCCTAAGTGGGAACCGGGAAAACAGAACGGACAAGCCGTTGCCGTAGAATATACATTCCCTATTACATTCCGACTTCAATAAGCAAAACCGGAAATATCATTATTCCCCTAACAAATAAATAACAGAAAAAAGGAGCAATCGTAAGCGATTCCACTCCTTTTTCTGTTTTTGCATAGATTATTACAATAATATGATTACATTTGTTGGAGATAAAAGCCTAATCGTATGAAAAGATTCGCATTAATGATAAGTTTGCTGGTAAGCATACTTTGTATGGCACAAGCTAAAGACAGAATCGTAGAACGTCCTCCCTTTTTAGCTCAGAGTTCCTCAAGTATAGAGGTAGACAAAATTGTCATGAGTGACACAGTCACCACTGTGTATATCAAAGCTTTCTATCGGCCCAAATACTGGATAAAGATCGCAACCGGCAGTGTACTAAAAGACAATAATGGCAACCTATACCCTGTCCGAAAGGGAATCGGCATTACACTGGACAAAGAGTTCTGGATGCCCGAATCCGGTGAAGCCGAATTCCAATTAACTTTCCCACCCATCCCTCAAAACGTGACTTGCCTGGATTTCTCTGAAGGAGACTTTGAGGGAGCATATAAGATATGGGGCATACAGCTGGACAAGAAAACATTCAGCAAGTTCAGACTGCCTAAAGACGTAACAGTCACCAAAGCAGACCATAAAACGATGCTGCCCGAACCTGTTGTTAAATACGCCAAAGCGGTCCTCAAAGGAAGAATCCTTGACTACCAAAAAGGGATGCCCAACAAAGGCAGTCTTTATTTTCAAGATGTAATAAGAGACGAAGCTCAGGAAGGAAAAATCCGCATTCAGGATGACGGAACGTTTTATCATGAGATGAATGTCTTCATGGTCACCCCATGCATGATCAGGTTTCCTTTTGGAGCTGTCAGCTACTTATTGGCACCGGGGGAAACCACTTCAATCGTTATCAATCTTCGCGAAAATGCCCGCAAGCAGTCACATCTTCGCCAAACAGAAAAACCATACGGAAAAGAAATCTATTACGGAGGATATTTGGCCGGAGTACAGCAAGAACTGGCTGATCATCCTATGAGTTTCAGTTTCATTGAAGGCAATAGCTATGAAGAATACCAACAACAGATTAAAAAGCTGAATGGTAAAACAGCAGAAGAATACAAAGCTCAAATACTTGCCCGACTCCCCGAGTTCAGAAAGCAAATCACACAGTCGAAAGAAAGCCCAGCATATAAGGAGATTATTAATACTGACCTCGAATTGTCTGCCGCACTAAAGATTATCGAAACTGAAAGGAACTTGAAATTAGCCCATATCATGACGAATGGACTGGAAGGAGAAAAAGCAAATAAATACTATGCCGAGACTAAGATTGATATTCCGCAAGGATATTATGAAAGTCTTCAGGAGTTCACCTATATCCTTTCACCCAAAGCCAGTTACAACAGCAGATACCCGATACTGTTTGACATCATACGCCGTATAGGCATAGATGATAAGATTCTTAAAAGCCTGAGCAATCATACAGCTACCGGTTACTTAATACAAAATCTTAAAGCACAGATGATTGGAGTCTCCATGAGAGATCTCAATCCACTTAACGATAAGCAAAAGGCAGAACTGGCAACTATGCCCGCAGCATACAATGAGATGGCTCTGGCTATGAACAATGATCTGCTGAAACAAATAGAAATCAACAAGAAGAAAACAGGATTCACCGTTAATGAGACAGGAGAAGTTTCGAATGAAGATTTATTCCCTTCCATTATCTCCAAATTCCGGGGACATACGCTGTTAGTTGATTTTTGGGCAACATGGTGTGGTCCATGCCGGTCTGCCAACAAACAGATTCTCCCGATGAAAAAAGAACTGAAAAACAAAGACATCATCTACCTTTACATCACAGGTGAAACGTCTCCGCTGGGAACCTGGAGAAACATGATTCCTGACATTCACGGAGAACATTTCCGTGTGACGGATGAACAATGGAGCTATCTGCGCGAGAAGTTCAGTATCCGGGGCGTTCCTACTTACTTTGTCATTGACAAAGAAGGAAACATCACTTATAAACAAACCGGATTCCCAGGAGTGGACACCATGAAAGAACAATTGATGAAAGCATTGGAAAAGTAGAATCACCAATCGCAAAGTAACAACAAGCTATACCAATATACGATAAGATAAAACAACCTCCCGATGACAGACAAAAGTACATCATCGGGAGGTTTTATATTTAAAGTAAATAAGAGCACTTATTTGTGCATCTCTACAATCTTAGTCGGTGCCATCTCCACATTCCGGCGATCTACCTGACGAACTACGCTGGCAGCCAATGACAAGAAAGCGCGACCAGTTACCGTATCTTCATCCAGCGCCACCGGAGTACCATTGTCCCCACCTTCGCAGATACTTTGCACAATAGGAATCTGACCGAGCAGAGGTACATTCATTTCTTCTGCCAATTTCTTGGCTCCTTCCTTACCAAAGATATAGTACTTATTCTCCGGCAGTTCGGCAGGTATAAACCAAGCCATATTCTCAACCAGTCCTAAAATAGGTACATTCACTTTATCATTCGTAAACATATTGATTCCCTTGCGGGCATCCGCCAGCGCTACCGCCTGCGGAGTACTAACAACAATTGCCCCCGTCATTGCCAACGTCTGGACAACGGTCAGATGAATGTCACTTGTGCCGGGAGGAAGGTCAATCAGGAAATAATCAAGATCACCCCAATCGGCATCGCCAATCAACTGCTTCAATGCGTTGCTCGCCATACCGCCACGCCAGAGTGTAGCCTGATCCGGATCAACGAAAAAACCGATAGAAAGCAGTTTCACACCGTATTTCTCTACCGGAATTATCAAGTCACGTCCATCGATCTTTTCCGCATACGGACGGGCATCTTCCACTTGAAACATCTTCGGCATGGAAGGACCGAAAATGTCAGCATCAAGCAAACCGACCTTATAGCCCAACTTAGCCAAAGCCACCGCCAAATTTGCAGATACGGTAGATTTGCCTACCCCTCCCTTACCAGAAGAGATACCAATTATATTCTTTACTTGCGGAAGCAGTTTGCCCACTTCCGGACGGGCTGCCTGCTTGCTTTCCGTTGTTATAGTTACCTGTACATCTGGTGACACATATGTATGGATAGCTGTTTCAGCAGCCTTCAACATTGATTTCATGAACGGATCGGTCGGCTTTTCAAATATCAACGAAAAGCTGACTGCCATGCCATCAATGCGGAGATTGTCGGCGACCATCTCCGCTTCCACCAGATTCTTTCCCGTACCGGGATAACGCACCGTTGCCAGCGCATCCAATATTAATTTCGGATAAAGAGCCATAATTAGTTCAGAATTGAGAGTGGAAAGTTAAGAACTCCACTCAATTACTATTTATTACTTATTACTTGTCACTTATTACTTATCATTTGCTCGTTTGCAGTCCGCTCCGCTTGCTACGGTTGTAGCTACGGTACGGATCAAGTTCTATTTCCACATCCGGTTCCTGCAAAACTCCCTCTTGCGGAAGGCGGAACTTGATATATTTGATATTTAAACCACGATCGAGCCATTGTTGTTCATAGTAAGTCTTAATACTCAGGATATCGTCTACCAAATCCGAATGATACAAATCTTCGGTGATAAACTCGACAGGAAACTGATTGGCTTCTATCATGTACTTTGTATAGGTGAACATAAAGTTACTGTCGGTTTTCAGATGGATGATTCCATCCGGTTTCAGGAATTTACGATAGCGCTCCATGAAGTAAGTGGAGGTCAGACGCTTGGTAGCCTTTTTCATCTGCGGATCGGAGAAGGTCAGCCAGATTTCACTGACTTCACCTGCTGCAAAAAAGCGTTCGATAATCTCGATATTTGTACGCAGGAAAGCGACATTCTTCATTCCTGCCTGCAAGGACTCCGTGGCGCCTGTCCACATTCTGGAACCCTTGATATCAACTGCTATAAAGTTCTTATCGGGAAACATCCGGCCCAGTCCGACGGTATATTCACCCCGTCCGCAACCCAGTTCGAGCACGATCGGATGATCATTTCCGAAAAACTCCTGATGCCATTTTCCCTTCATGTCAAAAGGCACATTATCCACCGCCGAATAAGGATATTCGAACACATGCGGGTAACTCGCCATATCGGCAAACTTCTCTAATTTATTCTTTCCCATCTCATTACTGATTAGGACGCAAAGGTACTTACTTTTGGCGTAAACTACAAAAATAAATGGAGTACAGATTGCTCCGTACTCCATTCTATAGAATGATATTTATTCGCTTATCAGTTTTCTACAGTTACTTCTACATTGATATTAATACCACCCTGCTGAGCTTTCAAATCTTCATAGAAAGCAGCGTGAGATACTTGCATGTAGGGTTGCAAAACGAAGAATCCGATACCGAAAGTAAAGAGGCAAAGGATAGCCCAACCGATGAAGCTCAAATCAAGCAGGAACAATTTCATCTTGTTGCCTTCCATCATTGCCATACTTCTTTCAATGGCAGCATTGTTACACAATTCAGGTTCGTCTTTCAAAATATAGTCCGTCATCGCATAAGAATAATGCTTAATGATACCCGGAATCAGCAACAGCAATGACCACAGGAAAGTATAAACAGCCTGCAGCAGTTTAGTAGTCAAGATACGACTATATTCCTGAAATCCTGCGAACAACACTCCCAAATCAACCTCTTCCGCTCCTCTGAATACAGCCAGCATCAAAATAGCAAAGCCGTATGCAACAGGCAGTCCGACCAACAAAGACCCGATCCATCCAATAAAAGGAATGGAAGACAAACCACCGGCGATAGCCGAATAAATAAGAGCAGCAACGGCTGCCATAGGCCACTTTCCACGAAGGGCTTCACGTGCTTGAGCACGCAACTCTGAATTTTGTTTCAACATAGTAATTACGCAATTAAAAGAGATTATACTTAAAGATCAATTATTCCACAATCGTCACCCAACCATGTGTATCCGGTTCGTCACCGTACTGAATGCCACGCAACTTATTATACAGTTTCGTGCAGACCGGTCCCGGCTTGCCGTCTTTAGAGATAACATATGACTTTCCGTTCTCCAGGTCATCAATACGCTGAATCGGGCTGATTACCGCAGCCGTACCGCAAGCGCCCGCTTCTTCAAACGTTTCCAGTTCTTCTTCCGGTATCGGACGGCGTTCTACCTTGATGCCCATATCTTCTGCCAACTGCATCAGACTCTTGTTGGTGATCGAAGGCAGGATAGAAGATGATTTCGGAGTAATGTACGTATTATCTTTAATTCCGAAGAAGTTGGCTGCGCCACACTCGTCGATATATTTCTTTTCTTTTGCATCCAGATAGAACTCGCAGGAATAGCCCAAATCGTGCGCTTTCTTGTTGGCACGCAGACTGGCCGCATAGTTACCGCCTACCTTGTAGATACCCGTTCCATGAGGAGCGGCACGGTCGAACTCGCGGATAATCACATACGGATTGGTAGAGAAACCACCTTTGAAGTAAGGCCCTACCGGAGTTACAAATACCACGAACATATATTCTTCGGCAGGATGTACGCCTACCTGGGCACTTGTTCCGATCAGTAACGGACGAATGTATAGAGAAGCACCGGTCTCATAAGGAGGAATAAAACGCTCGTTCAGCTTTACAACTTTCAGAATCGCTTCCTTGAAACGTTCGGTCGGCAGTTCGGCCATCAGAATGCCCTGACAAGTAGATTGCAGACGTGCCGCATTTTCTTCCAGACGGAAGATACGTACTTTACCGTCTTTGCCGCGGAAAGCCTTCAAACCTTCAAAAGCTTCCTGACCATAGTGCAGACAAGTAGCTGCCATGTGCAGATTGAGATGTTCATCACTGCTGACTTCCAGTTCGCCCCATGCGCCGTTACGGAAATTGATTCTCACATTGTAATCTGTCTTCATGTATCCGAACGACAGATTCGCCCAGTCTATTTCTTTCATATCGTTATGTATTAGTTTATTTTACGCTTTGATTCGCAAAAATAACTTTTATTATTCAGACTGCCGCCTTTCTTGCAACAATTTTTCGACTTCCCGATCCGCTTTTGTCAGTTTCTCGGTGCAAAAGGCAATAATTTCATTGGCTTCTTTTATTTTTTCGCTCAAAGTGTCGATATCCAGTTCGTTGTTGTCTATTTGACGGACTATCTTCTCAAGACGCTCCATTGCCTGAGAGTATGTTTCTTTTTTAGCTGCCATATTTATTGTATTTAAGATGAATAATAATGCTCATCGAGCCGGACTTCGGAAGTGAAACTTCCCTTAGCCAGACGGGTCACTAACTGGTCTCCGGGGTTCAGCGAAGCGGCATCCGTGACCGCTTTTCCGTCTTTCAGCGTGATGCTATATCCACGACTCAGCAGTTTGTCGGGAGAAGCATCCGCCACACGTTGCCGCAAAAGTTCCAGCCGGTGACGATGACGGGACAACAGGGTCTGAGTGACTTGCGCCAAGTCTTTTCCGGCTGCCAGCAAGGCAAAGCGGGCATCTGTAAGTTTTCGGTGAACAAGGTTCGGGATGCGGGTCTGAATCATTCCCAGCCTCCGTCCTTCCTGTTCGAGCAGGGCATACGCCCCTTGTTGCAGACGGGCGGATAACTCTTCCAGATGATCTGCCGATTCGGTGATCCGGTGAATCAGAAGTTCGGCAGCAGCCGTCGGAGTCTTCACCCGGGTATGTGCCACAGAGTCGAGCACCGTATCGTCCCGCTCGTGACCGATACCGGTGATGACGGGCAACGGGAACTGGGCACAAGCGGCCGCCAAGAGGTACGTATCAAAACCGGATAAATCCGAAGTCGCCCCTCCGCCTCGTATGATAACCACTACATCAAACTCGTTCACCCGGTCATTGATGCGATCCAATGCAGCCAATACGGACTCTTCCACCTGATTGCCCTGCATCAACGCCGGAAACAGTTCGGTATAGAAAAAGAATCCGCCAGAATTGTGCTGCAACTGATGACAGAAATCTCCATATCCGGCTGCGGTGGCAGAGGAAATGACCGCTATACGTTGAGGAAGAACCGGCATTTCCAATTCTTTATTCAAAGTCAGTACTCCTTCTTCTTCGAGTTGCATGAGTATCTCACGACGACGGCGGGCCATATCGCCCAGCGTATAGGCAGGGTCGATATCGAGAACAGTCAGACTGTAACCGTAGAGTTCGTGAAACTGGACTGTTACCTTCACCAGGACTTTGATGCCGGAAGCAAATAACTGTCCGGTAGTTTCCTCAAAGTAAGGTTTCAGCAAGCGGTAGATATTACTCCAGATCATACCCCGTGCCTTGGCTACGAGATTGTTGCTGCGCGGGTCTTTCTGCACAAACTCCAGATAGCAGTGTCCGGTAGTGTTGGAACGGACATCGCTCAGTTCTGCCTGTATCCAATATTCATCGGGCAGGCATTGCTCCAGACTTCGCCGGACAAGCGCGTTTAGCTCTAGTAGGGAAAGAGAATCCATAGGCATAATTAACAATAAATGAATGACACATTTCTATAATGAGATGCGAATTTGATATAGCCTAACAACGAAGAATAGCGGACCGTTCGTTATTCTTTGCTCATTTGGTATGCTTTCCAGAGATCCGGAATGCCATAACCGTAGATGTTGTCCGGAAAATCGGATCTGTCGCCTACGCTGCGCACCAGTTCGATCACTTCTTTGGCGGTCAACTTCGGGCAGGCCTGCCACAGGCAAGCTACCATTCCGCACATGATAGGAGAAGAGAAAGAGGTTCCGTTGGCCAGACGAAGATTACCGTCTGTGCCCACTATATCCGCCTTGAGGCCGACTGCTACGACATCCGGTTTCACACGTCCGTCGGCAGTATTGCCGACAGAAGAGAACGGGGCCAGTAACTTCTTCTTATCAATAGCACCCACAGTCAGTACATTCTCGGCATCGCCCGGAGGAGTGATTTTCTTCCATGAGCCGCTGCCAGAGTTACCGGCACTGCAAACGAGGACCATACCCTTATCTGCCGCCTTCGAAGCCTCCCTTGACATCAGTGCATAGTGTCCGTTCAGGTCACGGTAACGATAGTTCTTGGTCGGGTCGTCAAAGGTATAATAGCCCAGTGAGGTATTCACAACATCCACGCCCACACTATCGGCAAATTCGATGGCTGCCGCCCAGTAATCCTGCTCTACCAAATGCTCGGAAGCCTCATCCTCACTGCGAAGCAACCAGTAGGAGGCTTCCGGTGCGGTGCCGACCATGACATTCGGCTGATTCATTGCCATACAAGACAGTACTGACATACCGTGGTTGCTTTCGGCATAGATGTCCGCTTCGGGGTTCACAAAGTCGCGTGTCCCGAGTATGCGAATATTCTTCATCGCTTCGATTCTGTCCGCATTATGAAATCCGGCGTCGATAACGGCAATCGTCATGCCCTGTCCCTTGAATCCGGCATCGTGGAGAAGGTTGGCTCGGCTCATTTCAATCTGAGTGATAGCGGGCCCATACAGGCTGTCCGAACGCTGCGGATCATTGATCAGCGAATCTCTTTTGGTAACTGCCGACACTTTTCCCTGCCACACTTTCTCGGTGGAACGGACAAAAGGCAGTTTGGCTATTTCATCGATCAGCATACTGTCATTGCAGGAGACTGTAACGAAATTATCCCATTTTCCAGTGACAAGCACATGGACGCCTTTCTTTCGTATGGCATCTACATACTTCTTGCATACCGGCAAGTCGGTAGAGTCGATAGCCAGCTTCTGTCTCAACCTGCGGTCGATGGATTTTCTGGAAAGGAACTCCTCCGGTTGCTGGATGGAATAAGTGGTTGCAGCCTTATCTGTGAGGCTGATCCGATATTTCAAGGTATCGGTAGAGGTAAATTGAGCAGATGCTCCCACCGCTGTAGTCAGGATCAATGCCGCTAATACTAATCTTTTCATCTGAATCTCTCTATTTATTTTATTCTACAATTCGTCTTTATTCTCTATGATCACCAGTCCGATCCCCCGCTGCGAAGCGATAAACGCACCGCCAAGTACCCGCCGTCCATCGTAGAACACGGCAGACTGACCGGGGGCAACAGCCGAAGCCGTCTCAAGGAAACGCACCAACAAGCGTCCGTCTTCGAGGCGTTTCACCCGACAAGGTATCGGTCGGCTGCGGTAACGGATTCTCACCGCAAGATTCTCACAAGAGAACAATTCTTGCTCATCTACTATCCGGTCTTGTTCCGCCAGCATATATTCCGTCTGCAGTTGTTCGGCATCTCCCAGCATCACTGTATTCTTCTGCGGATTGATTTTCAGCACATAAGCGGGCTTTCCCAAGGCTATCTCCAGTCCTTTCCGCTGACCGATGGTATAATAAGGTGCTCCCTTATGCTGTCCCAACTTCACTCCTTCGGAGTTGACAAACCATCCCGGACCGATCTCCGTATCCAGTTCCGGACATTGCTCGCGCAGAAAATCACGGTAATCTCCCTGAATGAAACAGACTTCCATACTTTCGCCTTCCTTAGACTTAGCTTCATATCCTTTCTCCGCCAAGTACTCACGCACCTTTATTTTCGTATAGTCGCCCAACGGGAAGATACACCGCTTCAGTATATCCTGCCCCAGCCGCCATAGGAAGTAGGACTGATCTTTTTTATCATCATCTCCCGCTATAATATAGATGTGCCCGCTCCGCTCTTCCAGCCGGGAGTAATGTCCGGTCGCAATGTAGGCGCAGTCCAGCTTGTCGGCCCATTCCGCCAGTACACGGAATTTAAATAAGGGGTTGCACATCACGCACGGATTCGGGGTACGTCCTTGCTTGTACTCATCGATAAAGTTCTTCACGATGGTCTCCTTAAAAGGTATACGCTCGTCAGCCACATAATGTTCAATTCCCATTCGTGCAGCCAGTTCGCGGGCATCCTGAGGCTCGTCTCCCCAAACACGCATCGTGACTCCTACTATTTCATATCCCTGCTCTTGTAGCATCAGACAGGTAGCGGTACTGTCTATACCGCCACTCATGCCGACCAATACTCTTTTATCTCGTTCTTTCATCCGAATTTCCAATCATTAGAAGAATACAAAAGTACAAGATTATAGTCAGACAGCCATAAAAAAGGAAATGAAAAGTTTGCGTCCCCGAATGAATGAACAGACAACAGGCCCATTGCCATCATCAGACAATCATTTCCTACTGTCTCTTTAATTATTCAAAACTGTTTAAAAATGATTCAAGATACTACTGACTATCATTCGGCGCAAATCCGTATGATTTGTAATCAGATGTATGAAAGAAGCATGGAGGACTTGACAAACCGCTTTTAATGTTGTATCTTTGTAAGTGAAAACCGGAAGTAAATTCGATAACATTGATAATATAGACGAAATATGAGCAATAATAAGTATTATATAATAACAGATTACAGGCATTCCCACTCCGGGTAATGCTTGTTGGATAGTCTGATACAAGCTAAGGGCTGCGATTCTTTATGGGAATTGCAGCCCTTTTTGTTGCTTAAAATGGATGTTTATTGCAGGAATAACGAAATTAGAGTTTATAATAAACTTGGAGGACGTTTATAATAAACGATGAAAGAATTTATTAATAAATGATTGGCGGTTACCGCATAATTAGTCAAAGTCTTTCGTATAGATGTGGGTGCTGATTTTGAAAAATTCTTTATTTTCTAGGTAAATCGATGAATTATTGCTACAATACTACCTTTCTCTTTTTGTGTCATTGATCTGAACACCTTATGATGTTATGAGAAGAATAATCTTCGGACTTAATTTTTATTTTCGCTTTATTAGCTATTAATGCGAATCAGCGGTTGATTCAAATCTGAATCGGAAACGAGTTAACTTCACCAACAGGCTTTATTCGAAGAAACTCCCGCCAAGGCTTGCTTTTCTGAAAGAAAATCAGTATATTTGAATTATACCAAAAGCGAGAACAATTATGGCTAATCCAAAATTACCGGGAATTTCCGAAAGCGAGCAAGCCTTATTGTATGCCAAACTGAATGAATACAACCGAGGCAGAGCCTCCTTTAAAGAGGCAGGGGTTTATCTGGTGGTGTTGCCCCGACCGGGAAAGCCCAACTATTCCCTTTGGCTCTACTCTCCCCTGCCCGAAAAGCAATCGATTCTCTATATACACGATTTATCTCCGGATATCAACGAGTCCCTGCGGATAGCAAGCACCATGTTTTATTATTCGCGACGGTGCCTCATCCTGATGGATTACAACGAGAAGAGAATGCAGAGCAACGGTGACGACCTCATCTTTTTCGGCAAATACAGGGGACACTTCCTGCACGAAATCCTCAAAGTCGATCCTGCCTATCTAAGCTGGATCGCCTATAAGTTTACTCCGAAGATTCCCAAACAGGAGCGTTTCGTCAAAATAGCGCAGGCATATCATTCGGTACATCTGGACGTGATGCTGCGGAAGAGCAAAGAGGTACGCCGAAAAAGCCGCTATCTAGGAGAAGTGAACGAGAAGCTGACGGACTTAAAGTTGAAAGTCATGCGGGTACGCCTGGAAGACGATCCGTATAAAACAAGAGTATACGGAACGACTCCGCAATTTTTCGTCAAGCAGATACTGACTCTGAACGACGCCAGCGGCAACCTGGTGACGATGAGCATCCCATCAAAAACTCCCAGTGCGGTATCATGCACTCTATCCGGAATAGAGCATGAATATCGCCCGGGAGAAATTATATATGTAGCATCGGCGCGGGTGTCACGCCTGTTCGAAAGCTACGGTTCCAAATATACCCGCCTCAGCAATGTGAAGCTGGCAATAGTTAACGCTTGGTCCAGTCGTCTTTGACGAAACTTGCCGGATAGGTCACTTTGTCGACAATCCCGTCTTTCTGACGAATCCAGGAAGTGAACGTGCGGGCGCCTTCATCAAGCACGATGATACGGGCACCGTTCGGCAGGTGATTGTATTCTGTATTTCCGCCTGTGAAACGACCGTAAGCCAACAGGATTCCTTTCCACATCACTGCATAATCATTGTCATGATCATGTCCCACGAATATTCCCATCACATCTCCGGACTCTTTCATGGCAGCAAACATGCCCGTATTCAGTTTCGGAGCACAGGCTTCTTCCATGCGGGTTCCGCGCAGGATGGCATTTTCGTCGGAAGCAGCTTCATTGTATTCCGGCACAGGAATGTGGAAGAAAGCAAGTGCCGGCAATGGCTTCCCGCCGTTCTGTGCTGTATAGGCTGCGCTCTGCTGACGATACCAGTTGACCTGATCGAACGTGAGCCATGCGTAACCTTTCACATCCTTCAGCGGGGAGTAAGAATGAGAGTCCATGCAATACAGGACGGCTGCATCCTTCTTCGCATCGGAAGAGGCTTTCACGGTCAAGACATAATCCGGAGAAAGGACCGAGCCACGATCCGGCATCAGATTGCCGGGTACCTGACGGATGATGTCATATAGCTGTTCCCGCGTCATTCCCTGTTCATTATCATGATTGCCGAAAGTGACAACAAACGGCAGCTTACGCTTCGATACCTGTTCCAGCACCTGCAACATACCTTTATCTGCCGGAGCAGAATAAACGACATCTCCGGTGAAGATTACAAAATCAGGTTGTTCTTCGTCGAGTACCTGATTAATACGTTCCAATGCTATGTCGGAAGCGGGATTCTTATACTTGAAATGGACGTCGGTGAACTGTACGATTTTAAATTTACCGTCTTTATTGAAGCGTAATTCGCTCTTTTGGGCGAAGCAGAAGACGGTCATACACAAAGAGACCAGTGCTAAGAATAATTTTAAAGTTCGATTCATACTATTTATTGTTTAGGGGGTTAGTAATCTGCTTTGTCAGTCCTTCTCTATCAACACAGTAGCATAAGCGGAAATGCCTTCTTCCCGTCCGGTAAAACCGAGTTTCTCCGTCGTAGTTGCCTTGATCGAGATATCTTCCGCATCGATTCCCATGACGGTTGCCATCGTTTCCTGCATCAAAGGAATATGGGCTTTCAGTTTGGGACGTTCCGCGCAAATAGTCGCATCGATATTCCCGACACGGTATCCTTTGGTCGCAATCAGTTCTACCGTCTTTTTCAAAAGAATCTTGCTGTCGATATTCTTGTACTCTCCGGCAGTATCCGGAAAATGATAACCGATATCGCGCATATTGGCGGCTCCCAACAAGGCATCGCAAACCGTATGCAGCAATACGTCAGCATCCGAATGTCCCAACAACCCTTTGGAATGTTCCAGACGGATACCGCCCAGCCACAATTCACGGCCTTCGACCAACTGATGTACGTCGAAGCCAAAACCTACTCTTATTTTCATAAGCTATTTAATAAATGAGTCAAATAAAGAATACACGGGTCAACGTATGTAGAAGTCAAGCAGCTTTTCTCCTTCAAGATATCCCTGCAAGTGCTGACCGATACTGATCGGTCCTACTCCGGCAGGCGTGCCCGTAAATAGTAAATCGCCAATCTTCAAGGTTACAAACTGACTGACGTAAGCAATGATATCATCGACTTTGAAAAGCATATCGGCCGTACAGCCGCGCTGCACTTCCTTGCCGTCAATCATCAGATTGAAATTCAGATACTGGATATCTTTATAGCGGTCTACCGGAACAAAGGTGCCGATAGCAGCAGAAGAGTCGAAGCCTTTGCAAAGTTCCCACGGATTGCCCGCTTCGCGGAATTTCCGTTGCAGGTCACGGGCGGTAAAGTCAATGCCTACCGTCAATGCGTCATAATAACGACTGGCAAAACGGGGAGAAATATTCTTTCCCAGACGGTTGATGCGTACTACAAGCTCCGTCTCATAATGTACTTCATTCGAAAAATCGGGAATAAAGAACGGTTTGCCATCTTTCAGAATAGCCGAATCGGGCTTCATGAAAATAACCGGTTCTTTATTTACGGATGTATGTCCCAGCTCCTGATTGTGCAGGGCATAGTTCATTCCTACGGCAATAATCTTCATTATTTGATTTCGTTAAAATTAAGGCGGTTGAACATCACCGCCAGATGAGCGTAAAGGGATGTATTCTGTACCACGATGTCCTCAGGTACACGGATACGGAACGGGGTAAAGTTCCAGACTGCCTTGATTCCCCCGTCCACCATCATATCTGTGATGCACTGGGCAATCTCGATAGGAACGGTCAGCACGCCAATCTGCACGTCATATTCTTCCATCTTCTTCAGAAAGTCGTCCGAATGGTAGATAGGAATCCCGTTGAGGTTAGTGCCGACCAAAGTCGGGTCTACATCAAAAGCAGCCACAATCTCAAGCCCGAAATGCTTCAGACCGGAGTCCTGCAAAAGTGCGCCTCCCAGACTGCCGACTCCAAAAAGAAAAGCCTTATGTATCTCCGTAAACCCTAGGAAGTGCTCTAAAACCTCAATGAGCGCATCGACCTCGTACCCTACACGTGTACGCCCGGAGATATTCACATACGACAAGTCTTTTGCTATCTGTGAAGCGTCAATATTTATTTCCTTAGATATCTGCGTAGAAGAGACAAAACGTTCGCCTCTTTGCTTCAGCAACTTGACATTCGACAAGTACCACGGCAGTCTGCGCAAAGTAGGCTCCGGCACTTTCGTACAATCTATCTGCTGTATCTTTTGGTTCTCGGCCATTTCTTTTATTTATTCAGGTTATAAGATTGACAAAAATACGTTTTTTTTCGGAATTGCAAGAATGATTCATACTATTTCTACACAGGTGCTATTCTCCCGCAAACGTTGACAACGGAATGCTGACGGAAACTCCCGCCGAGCGGTATTTCAAACTGTCGAAGCCAAGGAAGACGCCCAGCCGTGCCAGTTTCATGAATCCGATGGAGTAGCCGATTTCCGAATAGGGACGACGGTCGTATCCCACGAGTGTACGGAGATGCAGCGCTTCGTCGAGATTCATCTTTTTCAGAAAAGGAAGGAACTTCAGCAACAGATAGGGTGTATACCAGGACATATTGGTTTGTACCCAACGGGTATTGGTAGAGTATGCATAATTATCCAGCAAAGAGAATCCTGTATCAAACGAGCGTTCCGTCACCGGCAAGCCTGTGGTCGCAAAATGTTTGAAATCGGGGAATTGCATACCGCTCTTATTCCAGAATGTTCCGGCATTAACAGCCCAGTTCAGTGTATTAAACATTCCGAACTCTATGCTCTGCCTGGCCGAAAACTCCGCCAAGTGATAGGACGGAGAAGGCAAAGAACCTTTCAACGGGAAGGCACGGTCATAACGCAATGTAAAGGTAGGGTATCTGGATTCTTCATATACTTTCTTTCCTCTGTGCATCCGATAATAATGAGCCGGTGTATATTCCAAGGCAAAGGAAGCTTTCAACAATTCATTTTCCGGCATCGGATAGAATGCCCGGCTGTCCGGAATATTCGACTCCGCTTCTTTCTTGAACCAGCTCCGGTGTATATGATTCTCCAGCATCTGTCGTCGCTGCCAGGAAAGCGAGGTAGAAAGCAACAAACTATTCGCCAGTTCGATCTTATTTTGGAAAGACAGGAAACGCTTCTCATAGAGTTTCACATCATTCCGCCCGAAGAAAGAAGAGGCAACGGTATTTATCAGACGGGATTCTCCACTTTCTCCATTATAATCGGCAGAAAGAACTCCGCCGGACAGTTCCATGTATCCCCGTCGCCTCGGAGCATAACTCAAGGAGAGTTCACTTTGCCCTGCTACCGCTTTACGGGCAGTGGTATAATAAGCAGAAGGAGTGAATTGCAAAGTAGATGCCTCCGATAATTTCAACCCTGTTTCAAACTTAGCTCCCAGCCAGAAGCCATCCACAAAATTATACTCAGGCACATAGGAGGGCAAGCCTTTCCAGCCAATCCATGCTTTCTTGTCTGAAGTACGATAGGTTTTGCCCATCAGGAATGTTTGAACGATCTTTTTCCCGACTGTTGTTTTAGCCGAATCATTCTCTTGAACGGAGTCTTTGGAGAGGGATAACTTTTCTTTATGAATATAACTCTGTATTTCTTCCGGACGCAAAGGAACACTTCTGATAGCTGCCCAATAAAGCGAATCCTTTTTGCCCGCCAGCGAATCGGTCTTTACATTCACCTCTCTTTTTCTCACTTTACGTTCATATTTATGCGGAGAACGTGCGGAATCGGATTCGGCAATGTTCTTTTCCATCAGCTTAGATAGCTTATAGGCTTCTCTCAAAGTCAAGTCCCCCTTCGTCGACAGTTCTTCTATCTGCTTTACAAGTTTCTGCTGCTTCCTGTTTTGTTTCGGTGAGGCATCAGAAGCCCCATTCATCACTTGCTGACGGCCTGCTACTTCCACATTCGTATAATGTACTGCTGCCAGATAGGAAGCCTCTGCAGAAAATCCCATCATTTTGATTTCACAGGACATACTTGTGGAGGTAGCCAGGAAAACAGAAGGCTGAACTTCTTTACAAGTTGCCTTGACCGTAGCTTTCAAGCCACTCATACGGATAGAAAATTCAGCCGCAGAGACGCACCAGAGATCTTCCACAATATATAAATCTCCGGACACCAAACGCGGACTGTCTTGCTTGGGGATGACTTTTATTTTATTGATCAGATGGTTGCCTTCACTATAGCAGCCTTCCAGTTTAAAACGATAATAAGAAAATGCTCCGGCACTTAGCGGTGATACTTTATCGAAGATAGTAGGCTCGTAAAAGTTAATAGTGGTCAGACCGATTCTGACCTCCATCTCCTCGGGAAATGAATTGGAATAAGCCTTCACCTGATTTTCCCAAGTAGAGGGTGCCTTGAAAGTCACCACTCGCTGTTCCTCCATCACAAACAACTTGCCCAGAAACTCTTTCGACTCTTTCCTAACTTCCTTCGACAACTTTAGAATTGCGGGAATAGTCTTCATTTTTCCTGTGCCTTTCAGATAGGTTCCGGCCCTAAATCCCTTCACCTGTGTCCGGTAATAAGGAGCATTCGCAATCGCCTTACGCATTACGGAATAGGCCGGATCTTCCGCACCTTTCACCACATTCACTTCCCGCAGACTATATATTTGTTCGGAGAGCACAATATTCTTTTCCACATCTCCGGCAGATATGGAAAAGGAGAATGTTTGTCCGGCGAAACCTAAAGAAGAAACCTCACAGGTATATTGTCCCGCCGGGAGCGAGGTCTGAAAACAGCCGTTATCATCGGTAGTGAAGCCTGTTTTAAGTTCTTTCAGATAGAGTGCCGCATAGGGGATCGGATTTCCTGCAAGATCAACGACTCTGCCTTTAAATGTTTGTGCCCAAAGAGAAATAGTAAAAGAACATATGAGAGCAAACGCTATGGATCGTTTCATCATTTTCTGTTTATTAGTCTTATTTCGTTTTATTATTAGACGCCAAAGTAAACAAAAGATTGCAAAGTTCCCCACAAAATATTACTTTTGACACAATAAAAGCTGAAGTATATGAAAAATAATGATTGGAAAGATAGATTGAACGTGGTCTACTCTACAAATCCTGATTTCAACTATGACATGGATGACGATCAGGAACAAGTGACGCTGGACAAGAATAAACAGAACCTTCGGGTTTCTCTCGACAGAAAAAACCGTGGCGGCAAAGTAGTTACACTCATCACCGGATTCGTTGGAACAGAGAATGACCAAAAAGAACTCGGGAAAATGCTAAAAAGTAAATGCGGAGTCGGAGGTTCGGCCAAAGACGGGGAAATCATCGTACAGGGAGATTTCAAACAGAAAGTGATAGACCTGTTGATAAAAGAAGGATATACAAAGACCAAAGGAGTCGGAGGATAATGAAAAAGGGCGGAAACCATCAAAGTTCCGCCCTTCTCTATTATCTTTTTGAGATAGATTATTCAGCTTTCAGAGTGAAGCGCTTAAAGTCAAGAACCTTCAGTTCAGGATCAGCAGCTGCCAATACTTCTCTTACAGTCTTCTTAGCGTCCATAATATCTTCCTGGTTCAGCAGACAAACTTCCTTCAAGAACTTACCCAGACGACCCTTAGCGATGTTCTGAATCATTTGTTCCGGCAGATGTGCAGCCTTTTCAGCAGAAACGGTAGCAATAATTTCCTTTGCCTTAGCTATATCTTCAGCTGTAATCCAGCCCTTAGCCATATTACTTTCCATGTGCTCTTCGCTATCTACATGAGCAGGGTTGATGTTAGCTTTCTTCAAAGCAGCTTCTACAGCTTTCTGTACCTGTTCAGCTTTTGTTTTCTCGATAGCAACAGCAATTTCCTTTTCCTTTACTTCTTCAGAAACACCGTCTTCATCAATAGCAATCGGATTCATGGCAGCAATCTGCATAGCTACTTGCTTAGCCAACTGTTCATCAACGTTCTTGTTAAAAGCAACAATGGTACAAAGACCGTTTCTGTTCATGTGGTTGTAAACAGCAGTGCTTGCACCCTCTACAGTCATGTAACCATCAAGCTCCATTTTCTCACCTGTGATACCGCTACGGTCAACCACTGCATCCTGTACAGTACCGTTACCCATCGGCAAAGCTTTTACTTCGTCCAATGTCTTGCATTTGTTAGCCACAGCAAGATCAAGAATATCCTGAGTCAGTTTCACAAAATCAGCATTCTGAGCCACAAAGTCAGTTTCACACTTCAGAGCAATGACAACGGCATAGTCACCGGTAGTCTTAGCCAAAACGCAACCTTCAGAAGCATCACGTTCTGAACGCTTAGCAGCAACAGCTTGTCCTTTCTTACGGATAATTTCCATTGCCTTGTCGTAATCGCCTTCAGCTTCAGTCAACGCGTTTTTGCAATCCATCATACCAGCTCCGGTCATTTTGCGCAGCTTGGTAATATCAGCCATAGTTACAGCCATAATAATTTCCTTTATTTAAATGAATAATAATTTTCAAAACAAAAAATGTGCCAATCTGCCAATACAATGCAGGATGAGGTAACTACCACACGCCTGCACGCTAGCAAATTGGCACATTTATATATTTAAGCCTCTTCGTCTTCCTTGATGAAGGCAGCAGCTTTCGCTGCGTTGATAGCTTCTTCATCAGACTTGTCGAGTCTTGCTTTTACTGATTTCTTCTTGCCTTTGTTTGCAGGAGCTTCACCAGCAGCTTCCATATCGATCTTTTCAGCTTTTCTTTCTTCCA
>CAQOGY010000018.1 GCA_948847595.1 uncultured Bacteroides sp. | reverse complement strand
AAAGAAAGTCATTGGAAAAATCTCTTTTTCTTAAAGTTTCATGAGTTTTTCATTATTAATTTGATTTTATAGAGCCGAAATGCGCATTTCGGTTTTATTTTTTGAAAGACTGTCCAAAAAATATTCCTGACTTTCTTATATATAGATAAGAGCCACCTCTAAAAAGTGGACATGAAAAATCAGATTGGAATTTTAAAAATCAATAAAAATAAAGAATTTATGATTAAAGAAGAAATTGTAGTACCCAAAGGCATTAGCTATGTTAATTAGATTGAGGATTTTTAGCTTCCAAATGGAATTTTAAATAAAGGAATAACCAACTGTGGAGCTACGACATTGGCACTTGAAGATAAGCATAAAACCATTATATGCAGTCCACGTAATAACTTGATTGTAAATAAACATGAACAATATGGTGAAACCATGCTTGTTATTGGAGGATGCAAGGATTCAGATATAAGAAAATATATTGAAAGTAAAGATGTTCCAAAGATTTTAGTGTCTTATGATTCTTTCCCTAAAGTTATTGAATGTATAGATGATAAATCAGAATGGCGAATTGTTGTGGACGAATTTCAGTATCTTTTGGCAGACAGCAGTTTTAAATCTGAAACGGAGCTTCGTTTCATGGAATGTTTAAAGCAATTTAATTATGTAACCTATCTTTCAGCCACTCCTATATTGGATAAATATATAAGCCAGATAGATTTCTTTAAGGATATTCCTTATTATTATATGACTTGGCAGGAGGTGGAGAAAGTAAAAGTGATAAGGCAACGGACAGCACGTCCTATTGATGCGGCTGTGGAAATTGTTAATTCTTACAGGTAGGGTATATATCCTTATATAGAAATGGAAGGTGTCAAGATGTACTCCAAAGAGTGTGTGATATTCCTGAACAGTGTAACCAATATATTAGATATTATAAAGAAAACAGGACTTTCCCCAGATGATGTAAATATCATAGTAGGAAATTCAGCAGAGAATGATGCACAGATAGGCAAACTTGGTGACGGTTTCATAAGAGGTAGGATTCCTTTAAATGGAGAAAAGAATAAAATGTTCACCTTTTGTACTTCTACTGCTTTTGCTGGGTGTGATTTCTATTCAGACTGTGCCACTTCATTTGTTATAAGTGACGGTAAACGTATAAACACCACTATTGACATATCCACTGATTTGGTACAGATTGCAGGCAGACAAAGACTTAAAGAGAATCCTTTCAGAAAGCATCTTGTTTTTATATATAATAAATCCAGTATTGAGAAGTCCAAAGAGGAATTTGAATATGAGCTTCAAAAAAAAGTGAATCTTACCAACGCTGAAATAGAAAGCAATAATCTTATAAATGATGCCGCTTTGAGAGAAAAACGTATAAAGGACGTTTGCCGTATTCAAAAGATGTTGAAATATGATGAATCATTTATAATGTATGATAAGCAAAACGACAAATTCACATTTAACTATATGGCATTGTTAAGTGAGAGGTACTCTTATGATTTGTAGAAGTACAACTATGAAAATGGTATAGTTATCAAAAATCAGTTGGAACAAAACGGGTTTGACGTATCTGCTCGTCAATATTATGTGGAATATGAAAAACAACTGGAACATTTTATCAAAAAGGAAACCTTTGCAGAACGGATGGAATCTTATTGCATGAATAAAGACAGTGGCAATCCGTTTGAAGCTGTTACTGTTTTTTTAGAGAAAAAATATCCAGAGCTTAAATTATTCTATGATGAATTGGGTGGTGAACGCATAAAGGCTTTAGGGTATAAAGAATGTAATTTGAAGAACGAGATAGCTTTAAAGAATATGAATGCCAGATTACGGAACGAATTTATCCTATAGCTTTCCCATCGTACTTTAAATGCAGACACAATAAAGGCTGTCATGAACGGTATATATGCCAAATTCGGTTTAAAGAAAATAGGCAAGGTTTCTGATTTGCAGGAATTGTACGGTTTGAAAGTCACAAGACACAGACCCACCGTTGCTGATGGAAAGCGTGAATATGTCTATCAAATTGAATAAACAAGGACTTAAAGCCATGTTAACAGGAGTAAGGGTACTCGTTTGTGCCAAGTACCCTTACAAACAGTTTATGCAGTCTGTTTTTCCTCTTTGGCTTCGTAGTTTTTAAGTAATATATGGTATATATCTTCCATTTGGTTAAAATAAAGTTTACAAATGGCATTTATATCTTCCGTACTCAGAGAGTTAAGGACAGCTATCGTTTTATCAATGCCGATACTGTTTTCTTGCCCTTCTATGGTACGCTTGGCAAGTTTACTGATTGCATCAATCATATAGCGACTCTTAATGACTTTACCTGTAAATCCTTTGTCCGTTAAAGCAGCAATAATCCTATCTCCAATAGTCAGGTCATATTTAGGAAAATCTTCTGCCACAACACCCAATGTTGCACTATTCCAGACTTTTAAATTTAAAGTCTTTCCCAAGTTGTAGTATTTTGTCACCACACTTACGTTGGTTTTCAATTCAAAAGCCTTTTGGAACACTGTTTTAAAGAACTCATGTTGTGTGGCTAACGCTGCGTTACCTGCTTTTTCCAATCCGTTAAAACCACGACTTAGCACATTGTTCACCCCTCTGTATTGGGCAAATTCCTGTACGGAAGTAAACTCTTTGATTACGACATTTTCAATGGTTAGGGGAGTTCCTTCTTTGATAATGGCATTGAGGTTGTACTCGTGATAGGTTGCCCATATCCAATGACCATTTGCCGTATCAATAGGCACATAAACATTGGGAGTACCTTTCTCAACCATATTGCCATTCAAGTCTTTCAACTGAATATCAGCGTCATAGAACAGTTTAGCATCTGTGACGAACAAAGGTAACTTTTCCAATTTATCATTGGTTATCAGTTGCTTACCCAACTCAATATTGGTCTTAGCTACCGCCATGCTGTAATCAGATGTGGCGATAATGATTTCTGCCTTCCGTTTGGTGATACTCATTTTTTCTTTAGTTTCTTCTGTCACTTCCCAAAACTCCACCTGTGTAGTTGGCTTTTCCACATTTCTAAGAGCGTCAAGATATGTCTTTTCAGCCTTTTTGATATTAACCTCTGCCGATTTCTTAATATTGGCTTCTGCATCATTGTTAGCTTCAAGCACGCTCTTGGCTTTAGCCAATTTCTGACGGGCTTCTTCCACTGCTTGCATTTTAACTTCTGCTGATGTCATTCTTACTTCTTCCATTTTCTCTTTTTGATTTAAAGATTTAACTTCGTTATTAAAATTCTCTGCTTTTACGTTTACCAATTCGCTCATAATTCTAATCTTTTTAAGTTGTTATTACTAATTCAGTGTAACCGTCCAGCCTATACGCACTTGGCTTTCTGATTATGGCGCAAAAGTATAGCGAAGCTGAAAGTAACTTAGTGAATAAAAAATGAGCCATTTTCATTTTACGGTAATTAAACGATTGATTATCAATTAGGTATAAAAAAGAAAAACCTCACTCTTTTTTTCAAGAATGAGGTTGTAGAAGTTAGAGTAAGTTCTTTATTGCATGTTTATCTTCCAAATACATATCTTACGACTTTCGCATTAGCCTTGTTCTCATTAACAAAGTCACGTTCTATATAAATATCTGTAACTCTCATAGATTCGTCTATATGATTTAATGCAGCATGAACTATGTATTTGTCTATTCCTACTTTATTTAATGCTATGGTTGCCCAACTATGGCGAGCTGCATAATATTCTAAATCATCAATTCCTAAAATAGAGCCTATTTCTTTCAATCCATAATTGATAGCTTTATTAAAACCTTTTTCGTCACAGTAATATTGATAGAAATTGAATAATCGCTTACCTGTTTTATCTCTGTATTTATCAATAATAGGTTGAATCATAGTAGGAATATCTACCATCATTTTGGCATTATCAAGTCTGCGGTCTTTAGTCTTAGTCCTATTATATATGATAGTACTGCCTTTCATTTCTGTTGCATTATAAAGGTCTGCTGAATTAATACCCATAAGACAAAATGATAAAATAAAGCAATCCTTTGCCAAATTATACCTACAGGTAGATTTATATCCTTTCTTAATATCCTTATAAGGTAGTTTCCAGACTTTCTTTATAATATCTGTTGGAATAGCTCTTTTTCTTGTTGCTTCTTGTTTAGGAATCTGAAAATCCTCAAAAGGGGAATTAGGTATTAGAATGAGATTTCTTTCTTTTTTATTGTACTTCTTTTTTGCTTCATTGAATAACTTCTTTATACTCAATAGATAGAGGGACAAAGAACGGTTGGAGGGTACACGCTTCCTTTGCTGTATCAAGTTTTTTATTCGTATATCACGTTCATTATTAAGAAATGTTTTGAACTGTTCTAAAAAATCAGATGTTATCAGATTCACATCTAATTCTTCTTTGCCGATAAAACGTACCAAAGCATTAATGGCAGAAGTATAATTGGGCGCACCTTTTATAGTTGTTGAGGCTATCCATTCACGACTGAACTTTATAAAATCAATGGTTTGCTGCTTTTCTTGTTCACCATTCAAGACACTAATAATTTCCTCCAATGTGTATTTGTTCTGGTCTAAATGGAGTTTTTCACACTGTTCTCTGTAATAAAGTACAAGACAATCTATTTCCTTTTTTATAGGAGTGTTTTCTTTAAACTTGAAAGATTTAGTAAGGTCTTGGGGAGTTACAAACAGATTTGTTGATAATCTTTTTACCTTTCTATCTAACGTAAATCGCATCTTTACGTTGTATGTACCATCACTTCTTTGCTTGTCCTGTTGGACTTCTGCTTTAATTGTCAGCATTTTAACCTATAATTTTTGGGGTCAACAATAGGTCAACAACAAGGAGAAATTGGCTGTTTTTATCAGAATTTCAATAATCAAAAGATACGGTACAATAAAAAAATAGCCCCATAAACTACTGTTTATGAGGCATTTATTCGTGGACCAGCCTGGGCTTGAACCAGGGACCTCCAGATTATGAGTCTGTTGCTCTAACCAACTGAGCTACAAGTCCGGTGTATCCGTTTACTGGATGCGGTGACAAAAGTAGTATTTTCTATTGAAATATGCAAGTCCTAACAATAAAAAACTACAATACTTTCTCTTCTCAGAACTTATATTTGCGTTTCGGGTTCTTGGGGAACCAGCCTTTTTTCACCCGGTCTTCCTGCTCAAAGACCTCTTTGATGGTCCAAAACGAGGAGAAGGCAAATACCCCTAACAGAGAAGACAGAATGACATTGTCGACGCTCAACGATGCCGCGACGCCTGCAATGCCTAGTATCAGGAATATCCACCAGCATTTGGTGCCCCAATAATATTCGGCCTTTACCACAACAGGGTGAAAAAGGCCGATAATCAAAAAGGTACAAATTCCGATAAATAACCCGGCAAGGTGATATTCATTCAGGAATTCCATTCTGTTATTTTTCTACGCGGATAGGAATTTCTTTTTTGATACTCTGTTCCAGAGAAATCAGTGTTTCTGTAGCAACCACACCCGGTATTTCTTGCATTTTGTTATTCAGCAAGTCCATCAGGTGTTCGTTGTCGCATGCGTAGAGTTTGGTCAGCATGGTGTAAGGACCGGTAGTGAAATGGCATTCCACAATTTCCGGAATCTTTTGTAACTCGGCCACCACTGATTTGTACATAGAACCTTTTTCCAGTTTGATTCCCACGTATGTACAAGTTCTGTAACCCAGTGATTTCGGGTTTACATGATAGCCTGAGCCTACGATGACGCCCAAGTCGATCAGTCTTTGTACGCGTTGATGGATAGCTGCACGTGACACTCCGCATTCGGCTGCTACGTCTTTGAAAGGGATGCGGGCATTCTGTGAAATAATCTCTAGAATCTGCCTGTCGAGGTTGTCTATTTTTTCCATAATAATAAATTATAATTTCCTGTTGTTATCAAATAGTAAGCAAATATAGAGATTTATTTTAATTATTCTTCTTTTACGGGAAAAAAAATAGGAAAAAGCAAAAAAAAGGAGTGCAAAGACTTTGCACCCCTTTCCTTTTTCTATTTAGAAAGATACTTTCTTATTTCTTATCTTTTTCGATACCTACCAGTTCAACTTCGAAAATCAGAGTAGAGAACGGTTTGATCTGTCCTGATTCTCTTGAACCGTAAGCGAGTTCTTGCGGGATGTAAAGTTCCCATTTAGAACCTACAGGCATCATAGTCAGAGCTTCTGTCCAGCCTTTGATTACTTGGTTGGCACGGAAAGTAGCAGGCTCGTTACGTTTGTAAGAGCTGTCGAATTCTGTACCGTCGATCAAAGTACCTTTATAGTTCACTTTCACTTTGCAAGTGTCAGCAGGAATTTCACCTTTACCTTCAGTGATTACTTTGTACTGCAATCCGCTTTCAGTAGTTTTCACACCTTCTTTAGTTTTGTTTTCAGCAAGGAATTTTTCACCGGCAGCTTTGTTGTCAGCGTATTTTTCTTCCATAGCTTTCGCTTTGATAGTTTCCATAGCTGTGCGAGTATATTCCTGAGCAGCTTCCATAGTCATCACGCCACCTTTTTCCAGTGTACCTGCGATGAAACCAGCCATGAAGTTGTCTTTGCTGATCGTTTTGGTAGAGTCACCAGCGAACAGTTCCTGGTTGATACCTTTCATCATCTGGTTGCTGATCTGCTGACCGATCTGAAGACCTGCCATGTAAGCGATGTCTTTTTTGCTGGTCTTGTTTGCACCTTCGTTCAAACCTTTGATGAATTCTGCCATATATGCAGTATCAACGTCCAGACGGCCTGTCAGATAGCCTTTCAGACCTTGAGTCTGAGCCATACCGATAGAGTAAGACAGTGAGTCGATGTCTGTTTTCAGATTTGCTTTAGGAGCTTGAGCTGTACAAGAAGCAAGGCTTGCAGCAGCGGCGATTGCCATAAAAATACTAACTTTTTTCATTTTGCTTTGAAATTTTTTATTTATAATACTTCGAGTAATTCTACTTCAAATACCAATGTGCTGTGAGGAGGAATCATTTCTCCGGCACCTCTGGCGCCATAAGCAAGGTCGGACGGAATATAGAGTTTCCATTTGGAACCTTCGGGCATCAGTTGCAATGCTTCCACCCATCCCGGGATTACCTGATTGACGCCGAATACAGCCGGTTCTCCGCGCTTGATAGAGCTGTCGAACAGTGTACCGTCGATCAGTGTGCCTTCGTAGTGGCATTTTACCTGGTCGGTAGCTTTCGCTTTTTTGCCTGTGCCTTCGTTGATCACTTCGTATTGTAGTCCGCTGGGCAGCGTAACCACGCCCGGCTTTTTCTTATTTTCTTCGAGGAAAGCTTTTCCTTGTTCGATGGCGGCAGCGCCCATCTTAGCTTCCAGTTCTTCGAAATACTTGTTCACTATTTCGCGGGCTTCCTGATGGCTGATAGCCGTCTGATTGCCTTCCAATACATCTTTAATTGCTTGTGCAAAGTCATCTACAGCGATGCCTTTTGCACCCATGCTTAATAAGTTTTGACCGATTCCGAGGCCAATAGCGTAACTGAATTTATCCATATAATGTTTTTGTTGAAGATCGAAGCATATCACCTTCATGGTTTTAGCTTTCAATCAATTGCAAATTTATGAATCGCAAAAGTACACGTTTTATTTGAATGATTTAGCATTTAGTATTTAAAAATTCTTATATCCGTGAAAGTTAGTCTCTTTTCTTTAAGGAATTAATTCCTTCATTCCTAAGATTTAATCTTTGTGTTCTTACTGTTTAAGTTCGTTTATGCTGGAATTTATTCGTCTGACTATAGTTAAACTTGCGTCTGACTACAGTTGAATTATCGTCTGACTATAGTCAGACGAAAGAATTGCTATAGTTAGACGAATAGATTTTAGTATATCCGGCACGAAGTCTTCATATGGACGGTATTAAATTCTTGTATACCTTGGATTAGATTATGGGGGCGGAAGTCTTCTTTTATTCAATGATTCTGATTACATTTGTATATCTTTAAATAATAAGGAGGAGCGGTTATGAAGAATCTGGTAGTATTGACAGGTGCGGGCATGAGTGCCGAGAGTGGAATCAGTACATTTCGCGATGCGGGCGGTTTGTGGGATAAATATCCTGTGGAGCAGGTAGCTACTCCCGAAGGATACCAGCGTGATCCGGCATTGGTGATTAACTTCTATAATGCACGAAGGAAACAATTGCTGGAAGTGAAGCCGAATCGCGGACATGAACTGCTGGCGGAGCTGGAAAAGAATTTCAATGTGACGGTTATCACCCAGAATGTAGATAATCTGCACGAACGGGCAGGAAGCAGCCATATCATTCACCTGCATGGTGAGTTGACAAAGGTCTGCTCCAGCAGAGACCCGTATAACCCTCATTATATAAAGGAACTGAAGCCGGAAGAGTATGAAGTAAAAATGGGAGATAAGGCCGGTGACGGAACTCAGTTGCGTCCTTTTATTGTCTGGTTCGGAGAGGCGGTGCCGGAGATTGAGACAGCTATCCGATATGTAGAAAAGGCGGATATATTCGTTATCATCGGCACATCGCTCAATGTATATCCTGCGGCAGGTTTGCTGCATTATGTACCGAGAGGAGCAGAGGTGTATCTGATAGACCCGAAGCCGGTGGACACACATACTTCCCGTTCGATACATGTCCTTCGGAAAGGAGCTTCTGAAGGGGTGGAGGAACTGAAACAACTGCTTACTCCAGCTCCGTAGCAAAGATATGACTATTCCGGAGTGTTTCCGAAATTTCGAGTGCGGTGATATTGCTGCACTCGATTCTTAATACCTTCTCCCAGTCCTCGAAATCTACATTCCATCGGGTGATTTGCGGGAACTTTGCCAGGAGACTTCCGATGAGCTTGATGTCGCGTCTCTTCGTGATGGAGGTCCGAAAAATTAGAATCTGATTTTCCATGTCTTTTTAGGTGTTTATTCCTGTGAACGAAATTCACGGATAGTGATATTGAAATGTTGTTTAAAGTTGCGGCTGAGGAGTGATAAACTGCTGAAACCACAACGACTGGCAATTTCGGTCGCAGACAGTTGCCTGTCATTCTGTAGTAGCAGCGCTGCTTTTTCAATCCGGGTGCGTTTGATGTATTCCGTCGGTGTTTCGCCCGTCAGAAACGTGAAAACGCGATGAAAGTGGAAAGGAGAAAAGCACGCGATTCCTGCCATCTTATGCAATGATAGAGGTTGGTCTATGTTTTGATGAATATATTCGGTCACTTTGTCGATCCGTAATTTATATTCCTGCCTATTTATTTCTTTCGTTTCCATTTTAATGCAAAATAAAGAATAATAAGAGCCGGAGAGTTGTCCTATCTTGCCAACTTCTCCGGCAGATAATGATTATCTTTTTTGTCCTATATAGAATACGTAGCCATAGTAATCTTTATATTTACTATACAGACTTCGTTCGTACTGCTGACCTTTCATGAAATCGATTGCAGTTTTATTTCCCGCGTGTTCTTTCATGAATGTCTCCCGTACTTCATCTTGTGGGGCAAAATAATGTTCTGTCCAGCAGTTCTCCGGTAGGATGAAATGGGCTATCGGAGTATATCCGGCCTTTTCCATCTTGTCAATACACGTCGGGATCACGCTGATTTCGGGATAGGCGTCCATCCAGAAGTCTTCTATTTCCGCAGGGCGTTCCGAAGTGAACCAGGATGCTTCGCTCACTGCGATAAAACCGCCTTTTTTCAGGTATTTGCTCCATTCGTTCATCCCACGTTCGAATCCTATATTGTAGATTGCTCCTTCCGACCAGATCAGGTCGAGTTCCTCGTTCTGAAACGGGAGATTGTCCATTGATCCGGTGATTCCTTTTACTCTGTCGGCGCAATTGGCTTTCACCGCATTCTCATTGAATATTTCGATAAAATCGGGAAAGAGGTCTATGCCCGTAATCTGTCCTTTCACGTAGTCAGCCAGAAACAGTGTCTGACCTCCTGTGCCGCAGCCGATATCGGCAATCTTTGCATCATCGGTCAGTTCGTTGATGAAACTTACAGCTTTGCGTGTGGCTTCCGGACTTCCGGGACCTTGACGTTTCAGCAGCTTGAAGTAGTTACATATGAAAGAAAAATCGAAATCATGTATAGATGTATTATTGTTACTCATTGTTTTTAATGTTTTAGGTGTACGTCAAATGGAGGCATACGAGGATGCATAAAACCATTTGAGCCTACAATAGTTGTTATTTTTTAGAAAATAGAAATCAACTCTGACATGAATATGCCGGAGAAAATGTAAGGGATAATCTGTAATGAGAGGAAGACTTACAGATTATTTACAGAACGAGATCCTTGCGGAATGTAAATGTGATTAACATCCAATTATTCTTTTTAGTTTGTGGCAAAGATATGGTTTTAGAGATAAAACTCGATCATTTATTGGGAGAAAAAATACTGTTAACCTGCATTTTAGCAAGAATCGTCAAAAAAAAGTTTTTTTCAATATGTAAGAATACTTTTTATGACGGTATCTTCATTTAAATGATGAAATTTCAAATAAAAAAGATTATATTGTCGCCTCGTTAAGATGCTGATAACTGTGCATAATCATATTGTTACAACTGAATGCGTGTAAACGAAGTTATTATGATGGATAAAATATGAAAGTTCTAATGGTAGCAGATAAAACCAAAGAAAATTAAAATAGACCGCAAAGAAGAAAACCAAATTTGATCTGAAAGCAATAGATGGCCTGTTGGTAGACAGGCAATTTAATATTTTAAATTCTAGGAACATGACAAAGAAACGACTCTTAACCCTTATTTTATGTATAATGGGTGGTATCTGTACAATGAGCGCATTCGCACTTATCAAGTCCGAAGTGAAGCAATCGATGCGTAGGGTAGCCGATTGGCAGATCGGTCATTACAACAGAGCTGTTTATGGTGATCTCAACTGGGTGAATGCCACCTTTTTCCTGGGACTTGCTTATTGGGCAGAAATCGCCGAGAGGGACGATCAGGATGACTTCTATTATAAATGGCTGACCCGCCTGGGAAGTCGTAACTATTGGCAGGTAGATAAACGGATGTATCATGCAGATGATATTTGTATTGCTCAAACCTATCTGTATCTGTACGAAAAGTACAAGCAAAAGGATATGATTGTTCCTACTCTGGCGCGTACGGAGTGGGTGGTCGCCAATCCTCCTTCGGGTTCGTTTCAATTGACTTATGGAGATGCCACGACATTAGAACACTGGACTTGGTGCGATGCTCTTTTCATGGCACCTCCCGTTTATCTGAAACTCTATAATATCACCGGTGATAAGAAGTTCATTCGCTTTATGGATAAAGAGTACAAAGCGACTTACGACTTCCTGTTCGATAAAGAAGAAAATCTCTTCTACCGTGACCACCGTTATTTTGATATGAAAGAAAGTAATGGAGCCAAAGTCTTTTGGGGACGGGGCAATGGCTGGGTGCTTGGCGGACTTGTAGAAATGCTACGTGAACTGCCTGCCAAGAGCAAATATCGTCCGTTCTATCAGGAACTGTTTCAGAAACTCTGTTATCGCATCGCTAATTTACAAAGTTACGACGGGTTCTGGCGTGCAAGTCTGCTCGATCCGGACGCTTATCCATCACCCGAAACAAGCTGTAGCGGTTTCTTCGTATATGCTCTTGCCTATGGACTGAACGAGGGACTTTTACCAAAGGAAAAGTTCCTGCCTGTAGTAGAGAAAGGATGGAAAGCGCTGCTTTCTGCGGTAGAAGAAGACGGTAAACTGGGATATGTACAACCCATCGGTGCCGACCCAAAGAAGGTGACCCGCAATATGACAGAAGTATACGGACCGGGTGCTTTCCTGCTTGCCGGAACGGAAATGTATCGTATGGCAAAGGATGCTCCGAAGCAGAATGCTACTATCCCGCAGAACCGTATTCAGGAAATTGCAGCTATGCTTCCCGATCGACCGCAGGGGATAGGAACGTCTTATAAAGACCGAACTTTCTGGAATAAGATAAAAGAGAGTGACGACGCTAAACAACTTCTGGAAAAGGAAGCTCCTGCTTTGTTGAAGCAGGGGATGCCCCCTTTTGTCGATTCATTGTACTTGCATCTGAATAAGACGAATGTTCGTTTGCCCGGAGAGAATATGATGAATGCCCGTTATCAATATCTGTACAGGCTGACTTTGGCTGAATGCCTTGAAAATAAGAGGCGTTATGTCCCTGCCATCGAAAAAGCTCTGGTGGCTCTTTGCAGTCAGAAGCCTTGGTCTATTCCTGCCCACGACCGCAGTCTGAAGAATTACAAAGGAACGGATTATTATGTAGACTTGGTGGTTGCTACTGCCGGAAACGGTATTGCTCAGTGTGTTACCATGTTGGACGACCGTTTGTCTCCGGAGGTAAGGGCGCGGGTGCAGTGTGCTTTCCGTGAGAAGGTTTTCCGTCCGGTCTACCGTTGCCTGGAAGAGACAAAACCATTTTGGTGGTTCACCGCTACCAATAACTGGAATTCTGTGTGTCTGGCGGGTGTTACCGGTGCGGCTCTTGCCTTGTTGCCCGATAAGGAGGAACGTGCTTACTTTGTTGCGGCAGCCGAGAAGTATAATGTGTATGGAATGAAGGGTTACGCTGACGACGGCTACTGTAGTGAAGGGGTAGGTTATTATAATTATGGTTTCCGTGCCTACATTCTGTTGCGTGAAGAAGTATACCGGGCAACGCAGGGAAAGATAGATTTCTTTCAGACTCCCAAGTTTGTCCGTATCGCCCGGTATGGGAAGAAGATACAGATGAATGAAGGAGTGTGCCCCGCCTATTCGGATTGTCGCATGGGGTTGTCGCCGGACAGGTTTATTCTCAGTTACTGCGACCGGGCGCTGGGTATTACTTCTGCCGAAGAACAGCCTGTTTTACCCAAAGGAAACAACTTGTCCCTTCACCTTCTCGAACTTTTCACAAGTCAGGTTGCAAAGGTTGGAATGACAGACGGAATCCGTCAGGTATTGCAGGAAGAGTCGGATGCTTTGCGCGCTTATTATGAGCAGGCAGGTATTTTGATTGCTCGTCCTGCCGGTGGAACTTCCTGTCGTCTGGCCATATCAGCCAAGGGCGGAACCAATGCGGAGAATCATAACCACAATGATGTCGGTTCTTATGCCGTAGCTTTGGGAAGTGAAACGATGGTTGGCGATCAGGGTGGTCCGAACTCCTATCCCGGTGATTATTTTAACGGAGACGCTCCTCAGAAATATAAGATAAAAGGATCATTCGGCCATCCGGTTCCTGTAGTAGACGGACGAACACAGTCCTCGGGCGGGAAAGCGAAAGGTGTTGTGCTACAGAAAGAATTTACGAACGAAAAAGATGTATTCAGTATTGACTATACCTCTGCCTATTCCACCCCCAATTTGGATAAGCTCATTCGTACTTTTGTTTACGACCGTCAGGGCAAAGGCAACTTTACGGTCGGCGATGAATTTACAGCGAAAACACCGATCCGATTCGAAACAGCCATAACGACACGAGCCGACTGGAAAGTCCTGGACGATACACATCTTCTGCTGGCTACAGATTCCGAACAGATGATTGTAGCTATTGATGCATCCGGTAAAGTGGCGTTTACTTCCGAAACGATTGAAGTGAACTCTCCTGCATATACACGTATCGGGATTGCATTGAAGAATCAGTCGAAAGAAGGATATATCCGATTGAAGATGTACACAAAATAAGTCTGTGTATTAGATATATGAAGTATTTATAGGGCATATATGCCCAGCGTGCAGGACATATATGTCCAACGTGCAGGAGATAGTTACCCTGCACATTGGCTATATATGTCCTGCAATCAGATTATAGTTGCCCTGCAAACGGGGGAAGAAGATACTATCTTTATCTTCTTGTTTTTATTCTTGCTACTTTCGCTTAAACTGTCTATTTTTGAGGCTGCATTTCCATACTTGAATACGAGTACCTCATTATTAATAGAATAAAACAATGAAAAACAGGTTTCTGATCATATGCACAGTTTTGTTTCTCTCCTCTTGTCTGGTGTATGGACAAGAGCAAGCATCTGCAACAAAAAACTTTTCTGAAAATAAACAAGGTTGTATTCAGCATCCCTGGCAAGGCAAGAAAGTAGGATACATCGGAGATTCCATCACAGACCCGAATTGCTACGGTGATAATATAAAGAAGTACTGGGACTTTCTGAAAGAATGGCTGGGGATCACTCCTTTTGTTTACGGCATTAGTGGAAGGCAGTGGGATGATGTACCCCGTCAGGCGGAAAAGCTGAAGAAAGAACATGGCGGAGAAGTCGATGCTATCCTGGTTTTTATGGGGACAAACGATTATAATAGTAGTGTACCTATCGGTGAGTGGTTTACGGAACAAGAAGAGCAAGTGCTGTCTGCTCACGGTGAGATGAAGAAGATGGTGACGCGGAAAAAGCGTACGCTTGTCATGACTCAAGACACTTACAGAGGGCGTATTAATATAGGAATCACTCAACTGAAGACACTTTTCCCGGATAAGCAGATCGTTCTGCTGACTCCTTTGCACCGTTCGTTGGCTAACTTCGGCGATAAGAATGTCCAGCCGGATGAAAGCTATCAGAATGGTTGCGGAGAATATATAGATGCCTATGTGCAGGCTATTAAGGAGGCGGGAAATATATGGGGAATACCTGTCATAGACTTTAATGCAGTGACAGGTATGAATCCGATGGTTGAAGAACAGCTTATTTATTTCTATGATGCCGGCTATGACCGTTTGCATCCCGACACCAAAGGGCAGGAGCGCATGGCACGCACTTTGATGTATCAGTTACTTGCGTTACCGGCAACTTTTTAAATATTCGGTAGGTGACATTCCGTACTCGTCTTTAAAGCATTGGCGATAGTAAGAAACATTGTTGAAACCTGTCATGTAGGCGGCTTCCGAGATATTGTATGTTCCTGTTAGCAGCAATTGCAAACTGTTCTTGAGTCTTACTTTACGGATAAATTCATTGGCGGATATCCCGGTCAATGCTTTCACTTTCCGGTAGAAGGTGGAATGGCTCATTCCTATTTTGCTTGTCATGAAAGGAATATCAAGTTCTGCATCCAGATTTTCTTCGATGATGTGAGTTAGTTTTTCAAGAAACTCTCTGTCGAGTTTGTTGAGTTCTATAGGTTCCATAGGCTCCTGTAAGGCTTTGGGCTCTAGCTCCTGTGTATGGGCTGTTATTTGCTGTGCCAGTTTCTTGCGGGATTCCAGTAGATTATGGATACGGCTGTTAAGTAATTTGGCACTGAACGGTTTTGTCAGATAAGAATCGGCTCCACTATCGTAACCTTCTTCTTTGTCCTGAATGGAATCTTTGGCTGTCAGCAGGATTACAGGGATATGACTGGTGCGCATATCTTCCTTTATGGAGCGACAGAGCTCAATACCATCCATGACAGGCATCATGATGTCACTGATAATAATATTGGGAATATATTTCTGTGCCAGTTCCCATCCTTCCTTACCATTGATGGCGGTTATGACTTGATAATTAGCGTGAAAGGAAGAAGCGATGTATTCACGGATATCATCGTTATCCTCTACTGCGAGTATGATAGGGCGGGTATCTGTTTCTTCTTTGCTATCCTCCGTGTCTACATCATTTTCTGTCATATTGAGTGGCTCTTCTCCCTCTTCTTTGTGTAAGGCATCAGGATATGTGTTCTCAGTCAGGATGCGGAAAGTAAAAGACGTTCCTTTTCCGGTTTCGCTTTTTACGTTTAAAATACCTTGATGGAGCTCTGCCAGTGATTTTACCAGTGCGAGTCCGATACCGGTTCCGGATGCTTGATGCTTGCCTTTGGCTTGATAGTAGCGATCGAATATATGTGGAAGGGCTTCGGAGTCTATTCCATATCCGGTGTCGCTGACTTCTATTTCTGTGTATAAATTATTCTCCTCGGTGATAGTGCGAAGTGCAAGTCTGATATCACCTTCCGGCGTATATTTTATAGCATTGGATAGCAGATTATTAACGATACTCGTAATCATGTCTGTATCAAAATAGAGTTGGGTCTTCTCTGTTTCAATATCAATGTGGAATGTTACTTTTTTGTTTTGGTTCAGTTCCTTATAGCGTAATCCAATTTCAGTGATCAGATTGGCAAGATTACTTTTGCTGACTGTTAATTGTCGGTTTTGAGTTTCGGTTTTACGAAACTCAAGTAACTCGTTAATCAGGTTTAACAGGCGAATAGCACTGCTATGGATGATGCTGATCTTTTGATTATAACGTGGAGACAGATCGGGGTCGTTCAGCAAATCTTCCAAAGGGCCCAGAATCAGTGTCAATGGAGTCCGTAGTTCATGAGTGACATTGGTATAGAATCGTAGCCGTTCATTGTTTAGTTCTTGTTTGTTCTGGCTGTTTTTCTTTTCCAGTTCAAGAGAGCTTTCCAGGTTTAACTTGCGTTTATAGGTGCGGAGAGATAAATATATGGCGATGCATATAATAATGAAATAAAGCAGTTTGGCATACCATGTAAGCCAAAAGGGAGGGTGGATATGTACTGTCATGGAGGCGATATGCCCTTCATCCCAATCCTGATTTTTCAGTTTCGCTTTTACTTTGAAAGTATATTCTCCGGGAGCAATATTACGGAATGTAACCTGATTCTCTCCTTGGGTGTTGGCCCATACATTTTCTAATCCTTCTATCATATAGGCATATTCTACCAGCTGGCTTTGAGAGTAGTCGGGGACTGTGAATGAGATTCGGAAAGAATTCTGATTATAAGGCAAATCAATGTTTCCGTTAGTTGTAGGAATTAAAACTCCGGCGTTGTGGCTTTCTATCTGTCTGTTGAATCCTTTACATTCGGTAATTTGTACGGGAGCTACCTGATGTTCGGTTATCAGTTCTTTAGGATCAAAGTAACAGACTCCGTTTAATGAGCCAAAATAAAGTATTCCGTCTTCGGTGGAGCAGGCTGATCCTTCTATAAAGTTACCTGCCGGTATGCCATCGTGATGATTATAGTTTTCGAATAATTGTTTTTTCGAATTCCAGCGAGAAATGCCGTCATTGCTACTTATCCAGATATTGCCTGCTTTATCTTCCTGAATGGCGCGGACAAAATTATCATCCAGACCATGCATGGAGTTATATGCCTCAAAGTGTTCCGGTTGCATCGTGTTCTTAATATGCGCAATCCCGTTACGTGTCGCAACCCACACTTCTCCTAGGGAGTTGAGGTAGAGTTGGTTGATTGCGTTGGAGCAGAAGCTATTATCTGTATTGAGTCGCATTGTTAACTTATTGTCTTTGTCAAAGATGGAAATGCCTCCTCCGTATGTTCCGATCCATAATTTCCCTTGGCGATCACGAAGGATGCCATATACGGAACGGGCATAAAGTTGATTGGTGATTTCTTCTGCGACACGAGCTGTACCGTTTTCATAAATATATACGCCATATTCAGCACCTATCAGCATGGTACCATCGGAGTCTTCAAAGAAGGTGATGATATCAATGTTGTCCATACCTAATGGAATGCGTTCAATTCGGTTCGTTTTTGTATTCAGCTTCAACAGGCCGTCATCATAAATCCCCAGTAAGAATGTTTGTTTCTGATCACTTCTGAGGGAAAATACTTGCCCGTAAGGTCTGCTGAGGAACGGAGTAATATTTAGAGTTTTCGTGAGCTGATAGTCTTTGAATATTGCGACTTCATTTTCGCTCCCGACCCATACTTGTCCTTCTTTGTCCGTGCTGATTCCCCATACCGGTTTGTTTTTTAGCGTTTTTCCTTTTTCTGTAGTATAAGGAAGCGTATGGAATACAGGCTTCGTGTGACTGATGAAGTTTATGCCGCTGCTATAGTTACCAATCCAGATATTACCAAAAGAGTCTTGCAGCAGGCTTCTTATATTGCTGGATGAAAGTCCGCTTTCATCATTGGATGCGGAGATATTGGTGAATTTCACACTCTTCGGATTCATGAAGGTGATGCTGTGCAAATCGAGTATGCTGATTCCTCCTATATCAGCCCCTATCCATAGTGTTCCGTCGTTCATCTCCTTGATGCAATAAATATGGTCTGCTATCAGAGAATGCGGATTACCGAACTCATGTTTGAAAGTGAGAAATTCCTCTGTTTGAGAATTGAACAAGGCAAGTCCCTGATTGGTTCCAATCCATATATTTCCGGAATGATCAATATAGATACAGTATACACTGTTGCCCGGCAGACTTTTGGGATTGTGCGGATCATTGCGATAGTTCTTGCAGGTTTTACTCTTTAAATCAATAATACTTAGTCCTCCTTGGGCGTGTCCTATGTACAGGCTTCCATGACCATTATCGAAGGAGCACCAGCTTGAATCGTATAAATCCTTAATATTTTTGTGGGAGAAGGGTGAGAATTGCTTCGTCTGTTTATTGTAATATATAGTTCCGCCATAGTGGTTGGTGATCCATATCCCCTTATTATCGGCCGAATGTGCCAGCGCAACAATATTGCTGGCTATGCTGTCTGCTATATTATTGGTGAATTGATAAGTAGAACAGTCAAGTTTGCTCAGTCCGTCCTTGAGTCCGATCCATAGAGCATTCTCTTCTTCGTCATATAGCAGGGCATTTAATGCGTTGCTGATGATCCCGGAATCATTATCCTTGTAAGTAGTAAAGTTCCGTCCGTCAAACCGACTCAGTCCGGATTCTGTTGCAATCCAGATATATCCTTGTTTATCTTGTGTGATATTGGTCACATAATTGTTGGATAGGCCGTCTTCTACTCCAAGATGTTTAAGGAGATAAGGCTGTGCATAGCTGTCATAATAACCCAGCAGTAGGTAAGCTATGAGTATAAAGTACATTCTTTGCATATACGTTATCATATAAGGTGATCTTTAAGACAAAAATACAATAAAAAAATGGTAAAAACCAGATGGAGATATGTTGTATGCAATGATGAACAGGAAACCGTACTGCTATCCCTTTATTAGGCTATTCCATTGACAATAAGCTAATTAATGTAATGTATCGTGAATCGTTCATGCCGATTTCCTCTGGTCTATTGCCTAATTTACCTCCTATTTTTGCCCGATTTACCTCTTATAATTCTAGTGGAATACCTCTAATTTTGTCTCGTTCTCTTTGAGGGGAGACATCAGGATAGTATCACCTGCTTCCAGGGCTTCAGGAGAAATAGTTGATCTTATATATTAATTTTATTTTATTATTACATGAAAAACAATTTGTTACATTGGAGTCTCTGCTCCTTGCTTTTCTTCACTTCATGTGCGGACGACTACAAGTTTGTCAATGAAGGGATACCTCCAAAAGCTTTTGATCCGAATCAGCCTGTAGTCGTATCTCTGATCGAACCTGATTCCGGTGTTTACAACACTCAGTTTGTTATCTCCGGAAAAAACTTTGGAACGGACCTGTCCCGCATAAAAGTATATTTCGGAGAGAAAGACACTGCGAGACTAATCAGCTCTAACGGAGATTGTATTTACGGTATGACTCCTAAACAAAATGACGGACAGAACAAGGTGTCTGTAGTGATCGGCTCGGAGTACAAAGGCGAACTGCCCTCTCTGTTCAAGTATACCAGGATGGAGCAGATTACGACCATAACCGGAACCGGTAATACCGGCGAAAATGCAGACGGTACATTGGCTGAGGCTAAATTCAGAGTAATACGCGGAATGTGTATGATAGCTGACGATAATATACTTGTAAGCACCGATCAGACCAATGTGCGGCTGGTTTCTGAGAAAGAGAACCGAGTTACGACCATTTGTTCGGGAATAAAATTCGGCGGTTTGGGTGCTACCAAAAATCGTGAAACAGCTTATGGCATCCAGTATGACGGAACACACGCTGTTTACGCTTTCAATCGGGCAAAAGGATGGCAGATGTCGAAGATACTGAATACTCTGGGTACGGAGGTAACGGGAAGAGTGGCTGACTGTGTTTTAAGCGATGACGATCAGTTCCTTTATTTTTGTGATACCAGCGGTAAATTCGGCAGAGTTAATTTGGAAAGCCTTGAAGTGGAAATACTCAATGCTGAATTAGGAAACCTGGGGGGACTTACCAGTTGGTGTTTTATAGCGAGAGATAAAGTAAATGACTGCTTCTATGTATCTGCCAATCTAAGTAATAAAATCCTGAAGATTTCTTCCGATGGCAAGTCTTTTGAGGATTATATTGGCAACGGAACAAACGGATTTATGGACGGAAACAGAGAAGATGCCATGATGAGTACAGTTACAGGTCTTGCAGTAGATGATTCGGGCGTATTGTACTTTCTCGATACAGGAAACGGTTTATTAAGGAAATTGGAGGATGGCATTGTATCAACTGTCGCAGGTCGTAAGGGAAATCTGGCTGTTGTTGACGGAAAACCCTTGGAATCATCGTTAAAATGGCCTTATGATCTCGGCTTTGACTCAAACGGATCTCTGTATTTTGTTGAATGTAACGCAGGTATGGTCCGGAAATTTACCATTCAGTAAATCTAATACCAGATAGATATGAAATTGACAATAAATGTAATCATGATGTTGCTGCTCTTTGTGTGTTCTGCCACCATATCAGCACAAACCAATGAAAAAGGTTATATGGTCGCCGGAACGGTGATGGACGAAAAGGGGGAAACGATTATCGGTGCCTCGATCACTGTAGACAAAGACCGTTCGAAAGGAACTGCAACAGATCTGGACGGTAAGTTTCGTCTGCAAGGTCTTTCTAAAGGTGAAGTACTGACTGTTACTTTTATAGGCTATAAGCCTTATAGCTATAAAGTGACGATGAGTAAGGAGAATATTAAGATTGTGCTGGAACCACAGGTCAGCGATTTGGATGAGGTTGTCATTGTGGGCGAAGGAAGCCAGAAGAAGATTTCCCTTACGGGTGCGGTTACCACTATCGAGCCTGCGGCATTAGATGTGCCGGCTACTTCTGTATCCAATATGCTGGGTGGTAACGTTCCCGGCATCATCGCTGTGACCCGAAGCGGAGAACCGGGTAGTGACTTTTCCGAATTCTGGGTACGCGGTATTGGTACATTTGGTGCCAATTCCTCCGCATTGATTTTGATAGACGGTGTAGAAGGTGATATGAATCAACTTGACCCGGCGGATATTGAAAGCTTTTCGGTATTGAAAGATGCTTCGGCAACAGCCATTTACGGAGCACGCGGAGCCAATGGCGTAGTAGTGGTGAAGACCAAGCAGGGAAAAGCGGGGAAACTCCGTATTAACTATAAATCAAGTATCACATTGAGCGAATCTGCACGTATGCCTGAGTATTGCGATGCCTATACGTATGCGTTACTGGCCAATGAAGCAAAACTGAGCAGGGGAGATGATCCGCTTTACAGTGCTCTTCAGTTAAGACTGTTTCAGACAGGGCTTGATCCGGACCTTGCTCCGAATACCAACTGGCGTGATGTGATTCTGAGAGACCGTGTATGGCAGAATCAGCATTATTTCAGTGTTTCCGGTGGCGGTACGAACGCACGGTATTTTATGTCGCTCAGTATGCAGAATAAGGATGCCGTTTTCCGTCCCGACAAGTCTGCCAACAAATATGATCCCAACATCAATTATCAGAAGTACTCTTTTCTGACCAAAGTTGATGCCAATTTAACAAAGAAAACAAGATTGGGACTGAAGCTTTACCAAGTAATGACTAACCAGAACTCACCGGGATTGGGAAATAACAGTGCGTTATGGAATGCGCAGGCAGCATTGACACCTGTATCGCTGCCGGTGAAATATTCCACAGGTCAGCTGGCGTCGAAAGGAGCCAATGCGGAGTCTGGCTATGAGCTGTTGTCCCCTTATGTACAGTTGAACTATACAGGTTTCACAGAGACCCGTAATCTGACTACCAACTTGATGGTGGATTTGAGTCAGGATCTGGATTTTATTACGAAAGGACTGAAGGTTAGAGGCTTATTCTCCTTCACCACCAACTCTGAATTTTATACTACACGTTCTAAAATGCCGGATCTGTATTGGGCGAACGGAAGAAATGCCCAAGGCACACTGGTCATGACGAAACAGGTGGAAAAGAAGGACCTGTCATTATCGAGGTCTACGGACACCGACCGTACCTATTATTGGCAGTTGAATGCGGATTATGACCGTACGTTTGGTGATCATGCCATAAGCGGACTGCTCCACTTTTACCTGCAGAGCAGAACGAAATCAAAAGACTCGGACGAAGACAAGAACGTCAGCGCCGTTCTGAAACCTATCCCCAGACGTTATGAGGCGCTTTCGGGACGTGTAACTTACAACTACAAACAGATTTACTTTGCCGAATTCAATATCGGATATACAGGCTCCGAACAATTCCCGAAAAATAAACGCTTCGGATTTTTCCCGGCAGTATCCGGAGGATGGATTCCCTCTCAATATGATTGTTTGCAAGAGGCACTTCCTTTCCTTGATTATCTGAAGATACGTGCTTCTTATGGACTTGTCGGTAACGACCGTATCGGTGGTACACGTTTCCCATATCTGACAACAGTCACCAGCACAGGTGATGGCGGCTGGGGAACAGGCGGTATTCGGGAAGGACAGTTAGGTACTGACGGACTTGTCTGGGAAAAGGCGAAGAAGTTTGATGTCGGTGTGGATATCAACCTGTTCAATAATAAATTCTCGCTGACTGTTGACTACTTTAAAGATCGCCGTACTGACATTTTCCAGCAGCGTGTCACTGTACCGGAAGAAGCCGGTTTCATCTCTATGCCGTGGGCCAATACAGGTTCGATGGAAAGCTGGGGTATGGATGGAAACTTCAGTTTCAAACAGGATTTTGGAAAAAACTGGCGGGCTACCATACGTGGTAACTTTACTTTCTCGCGCAACAAGGTATTGCATTACGAGGAGTCTGATATACACTATCCTTATCAATCGAGAATCGGATATCCGAGCGGAGTACAGAGGGGATATATAGCCGAAGGCTTGTTCAGAGACTGGGAAGATATAGAGTCCAGTCCTAAGCAAAACTTTGAGAGTAAAGTATATCCGGGCGATATCAAGTATGTGGATGTAAATGCTGATGGTGTGATTGATGTGGACGATAGAGTACCTTTGTCTTTCTCTAATGTACCGGAGATTCAATACGGTTTTGCCGGAGAAGTGAGCTGGAAAAACCTGACTCTCGGAATGCTGTTCGAAGGAACAGGACATAGTACTTACTTTTTGGGAGGTACAGGCTATTACCCTTTCAGTGGCGGTTCGACAGGAAACCTGCTGACAATCGTGGCAGATCAGAATAACCGCTGGACTCCGCGTGAAATATCGGGTACGGCAGCCACAGAGAATCCGAATGCTCGTTTCCCGCGTATGACTTATGGCAGTAATAAGAACAATAATCAGGCATCAACATATTGGTTGGCAGACAACAGCTATTTGCGTTTCAAAGAACTGAATATACGCTATACCTATCGCAACCCATGGCTGCAGAATGTACTGGGTGTCAGTTCAATGAGCCTGTCGTTCATTATGCATAATATTTGTACATGGGACAGCATCAAGCTGTGGGACCCGGGACAGGCATCTGCGAACGGTGCTGCTTATCCTATTCAGCGCACTTATTCAATGCAATTGAGTTTGAACTTTTAAAATTGAACGAATTATGAAATTAAGGAATATAATGATGGCGGGTGTTTTTATGGCGTCTGCGATTTCAACCACTTTCACATCTTGTGAGTCTTTCCTGGATATTGATGAATATGTATATGATATGACGAGTCTTGACTCTATTTTTACGAGAAAGAGTCAGCTTGAGAAGTATATCAGTGCTGCAGCCAATAACTTCCCTGCTTTTGACAACGTATGGAAATCGACTCCATTGCCTTTGGGATTCGCATCCGATGAAGCGTTCGCATCTATCAAGGAAAGTGAAAAGGATTCATGGAAAGGTCTCTTTTTTGCGATGGGGCAGATGGTAGACAAATATAGCAACGACTTTTTCCGTTGGGGAGAACTCTATGTATCTATCCGAATGGCGAATATTGTGATTGCCCGGATCGGAGAGTGTACGGATATTACAGATTTTGAAAGACGTGACTTCCTGGGCCGTGCTTACTTTATCCGTGCTTATAGCTATTACACTTTGATGATGCAGTATGGTCCTGTGCCTATCGTTCCCGATCAGGCTTTTCCTACCAATGCAAGTGTAGATCAGATGTCTTATCCGAGAGCTACTTACACCGAATGTGTGGAAAAGATATGCAGTGATTTCGAGCAGGCAGCTTCTTTGCTGAAGGCAGCGGACGAACGCGATGCGTCAACCTATCGCATCCCTACGTCCGGAGCTGCATTAGCTCTGATGTCACGTGTACGGCTTGAAGCGGCAAGCCCCTGGTTCAATGGAAATAAATACTATTATGACTTCCTGAGAAGCTCGGACAATCAGCCCTATTTCCCTCAGAATTATGACTCGCATAAGTGGGCTGTCGCAGCAGTTGCCGCCAAAAGAGTGATTGATTTGAATTTGTACAACCTTTACACAGTTCGCAGTACGGCATACACACCTGAATTGCCGGCCAATACTTATGACCTCAAATTCAATAACAAAAACAATAAATTCCCGGAAGGCCCTCATGGTATAGATCCGCTTAAATCTTACAGGGATATGTTCACGGGAGAAGAAGAGGGATTCAGCATCTCCGAATTTATCTGGACCAAGAGTCAGACGGAAAACAATACCAGACTTGTTTTCCCTTATGCGATGGACGGTACGAATGCTATCAGTGTGAATGGAGAGTTGGCGGATGCATACCGCATGATAGACGGACGGGATATCAATGCTTCCAGCGCTGAATATCCTTATCCAACGGAAGAAAAGGCATGGCAACCCATCAGTAATCTGGATGATGCACAGAAAACCTTGCTGGGAACCTCCTTCTCAGGATTCGACCTGGATCCTGAAATGGCACAGATGGATTACAACCGTGAGATGCGTTATTATGCTACGATAGGATTCAACCATAGAATATGGCCGGCTTCTTCTTACAATGGTCCTGACCCGGCGAATAAAAAAGCGTTGAAAGTGACTTATTATAGCGATGGAACGGGCAAACCCGATCAATACCAAAAAGAGACGGTCTGTGTCACCGGCTATACTTGCGTGAAGTATGTCAATGAAATGGATTCCCCCGCAGGAAGCGGGAAAGTATTATCTAAAAGTTTTCCGCTTATCCGCTATGCTGAAATCCTGCTGAATTATGTAGAAGCGATGAATGAGATGGGAGATGGTGATAGCTACACTGACGAAACGACCGGAATATCTGTGTCACGCAATAAGGAAGAAATGCGTAAATATTTCAATATGATACGTTATCGTTCCGGTCAGCCGGGTATCACCGACGAAGAACTGGATAATTCTGAAAAGATGAGAGAGGCCATCAAGCGCGAAAGACGAATAGAACTGGCATTTGAAGGACGGCGCGCATACGACCTCCGCCGTTGGGGAGATTTGGTAAAAGCGACAAGCAGGCCCTTTACCGGTATGAATATAAAGGCGATGAAGAAAGATCGTAAGAACTACTATATGCGTACGATTGTCACTGAGTCGGATTGCAAGTTCTCCAAGTTCAATATAACCCAACGGATGAATTTCTATCCTATTCGTCAAGGTATTATCGACAAGAATCCGCGGATAGACCAGAATCAGGGTTATTAAATGAAAACAGAGAAGTGATTCAAGAAAAGATAATTCAAATAGAATAAAAGATATGAAACAATATAATAATGACTTTATTCGACTGATGCTGGGTGGACTTTTGTGTTTGTTCGTGTCGGCTTGCGTGAGCGACCCTTTGGCTGACGAGCAATATACTAAAAAGTTGACTTTAGTAGGTGCACAAGATGAGTTGCAGGAGAAAGAGGTAAAATATGGAAGTGACGGAGAGTTCTTCGTTACCGTCTATTGTGGCGGAACAAAGATGCACGAAGATGACGTGACAGTGACTTTGGGAGAAGCAGATCAAAGTAACATCGATAATTACAACTATAAAAACGTGTTGGAAGGCGAAATCGAATATGTGGCGCTGCCTAAAGACTGGTATACGATTCCTTCCTACACAAGCGTCATTAAGGCCGGCGAACGTTATGTGCGGTTCCCCGTACGTGTAGATACCGAAAAAATAGATACAGATGCACGGTATTTGATTCCTTTGAAGATTGTAGACTCAAGCCCTTATCCTGTGAACGAACAGGCTGACACAGTGTTGCTGGTGAAGGTGAAAATGATCAATGACTATTCGGGCAATTATATGATGAAGGGCACCGAGTATCCGATGAAAAATGGAGCTCCGGATTTGTTAAGCGGGACTCCGATAGAAATAGCCCGGACTCTGACAGCAGTGGATGAAAACACGGTTCGTTTCTTCCATAAGTCGGTCAACGAAGAAATGCCCAATCTGGATGATAACGGTATTACTCTGACGGTGGATAAGAGCACCGGAAAAGTAAGTGTCAGCCCCTGGAAGAATCTGCCGGTTGTAGAGAATAGCGGAAGTGGTACCTATCAAGTCATATCGGGAAACTATGGAATCAATACACGGAGATATGTGATAGAGTATAATTATATCAATAGTAGCAATAAGGAAATGTATGTTTCTGTGACATTGGAGACTTCTGAAAATTAAAAGGCTTCATTGTCCGAACGGTCTGTTTCCAGGAACAACCCATTCAGTAAGCTCCATGGCGTACATATAGGTATGTATGCCATGAGCAATGGGGCGTTCCCGGAAATCAGGCATTATACGATTGGTTCGGATGACTATATTAAGATCAATTTTCCGCAGGACTTGACAAAGGCCTTTTTTTGTTGTATATTTGCAGGTGTCATACAGGCAATAAAGTAACAACCCATTAAAAAATGAAACGAAATGCACCTTATCAATCATCTTAACCGAACCGAAAGAATAGTGTAACATTATAACAAAATACACAGGAGATCATATGCGAATCAGCATCTATGTGAACCGGTGATAAGCTTGAGGCTGCAACCTTTTATAGGGTTTGCAGCCTTTTTTGTTGCATAAAATTAAAGAATATGTGCTTAAAAGGTGTATTTGAGTTTATAATAAATGGGGAGACCGTTTATAATAAACGATGAAACTATTTATTATAAACTCAACTGCGATTTTAGTATTAAGGGTAAAAAGTTTTCTATATGTCAGAAGAGACCAAAGAGAGTTTTCTTTTATTTGACTTGGCAGACAGCGAATTATTGTAACACAATAATCTTTTACCTTATTGCCCGATTTACCCCCTATATCTGCCCGATTTACCTCCTGTCTCATTGTGCTCTTCTCCCTATTTTTGTGCATTAAATATTCTTATTCTTTTCAATGATGAAGTATGCTGCATGATATGCGCGGCGGAGGTGAAAAGTGCGTGGCTGCTTTGCGGGATGTTGTTTTGAAGAAGAATAGTACAATATTCCATGCTTGTTGTATTATTCTCCATAGGAATATAGATAGTTAAACGTAAATTTGTAATTTAATTGTGCCTTATACTTTTTATAAGAATTTATAGAAGAATATCATGAAATACTGGATGTTATTATTTGCCTTTTTGTGGGTATCTTACGGAACGGGCATGGCTCGGAAAACCGAAAAAGTAGTAAATAACGGAATTCCCTGGTTTGACGACAGGGGAGAGATTGTCAATGCGCACGGTGCCTGCATTGTGGAAGAGAATGGCAGATATTATCTTTTCGGGGAATATAAGTCGGACAAGAGCAATGCTTTTCCGGGTTTCAGTTGCTATTCATCTGATGATTTGGTGAACTGGAAGTTCGAACGTGTTGTACTGCCGATGCAACCAAGTGGAATTCTTGGCCCTAATCGTGTAGGCGAGCGTGTGAAAGTCATGAAATGTCCTTCTACCGGCGAGTATGTGATGTATATGCATGCGGACGATATGAACTATAAAGATCCCCATATCGGCTATGCTACCTGCAGCACTATAGCAGGTGAATATAAATTTCACGGACCTCTGTTGTATGAAGGCAAGCCTATTCGCCGCTGGGATATGGGGACTTATCAGGATGCGGACGGTACCGGATATTTGCTGTTGCACGGAGGAATTGTCTATCGTTTGAGTAAAGACTACCGTACGGCAGAGGAAAAAGTGGTATCGGGAGTGGGCGGTTCTCACGGAGAGTCTCCGGCAATGTTTAAAAAAGACGGTACATATTTCTTCTTGTTCTCCAATCTGACCAGCTGGGAGAAGAATGATAATTTCTACTTTACAGCCCCTTCCGTCAAAGGTCCGTGGACCAGACAAGGCTTGTTTGCTCCCGAAGGAAGCCTGACCTATAATTCACAGACCACTTTTGTGTTTCCTTTAAAGTGTGGCGAAGATACGATTCCGATGTTTATGGGCGACCGCTGGTCTTATCCGCATCAGGCTTCGGCCGCCACCTATGTGTGGATGCCTATGCAGGTGGATGGAACAAAACTTTCTATTCCGGAATACTGGCCTTCCTGGGACATTGATAAGTTGAAACCCGTAAATCCTCTGCGCAAAGGAAAAACCGTCGATTTAAAGCAGATAACGTTCAGTAAAGAAGCTGACTGGAAAGTGGAGGAAGGAAGAATATCTTCCAATGTAAAAGGAAGTACGCTGAGTATTCCCTTCAGTGGCTCTTGTGTGGCTGTTATGGGCGAAACGAACTGTCATAGCGGATATGCGCGTATGAATATCCTCGATAAGAAAGGGGAGAAAATATATTCTTCACTGGTCGATTTCTATAGTAAGGCGAATGATCATGCAACGCGTTTTATGACTCCCCAATTGGCAAAAGGAGAATATACACTGGTGATTGAAGTTACGGGCATCAGCCCCACATGGACTGATAAAACGAAGAGAATTTATGGCAGCGACGATTGCTTTGTGACCATTACTGATATTGTAAAATTGTAATATTTATGAAAAATAGAATCTTATTTTCCGTCCTTGCTTTGGTAGCAGTGACCTTGTTCGCTCAAGGTAAACAAAAAGATTTTGTCTTGCAGTCCGGTCAGCCGGTTGCGATAGCTTGCAGCGGTTCGGAAGCACCGGTGGTGCGTACTTCGCTGGATTTGTTGTCCCGTGACCTTCAGACTGTATTGTCGGCAACTGCCCACGTAGACACAAACACCGGAAACATTCTGGTAGGAACGATCGGACAGAGCAAGCTAATTGAGCAGGCAGGCATCGATATTTTCGCATTAAAAAACAAAAAGCAGGCTTTCATGCTCGCCGTCTCAGAAGATGGAAAGCTGGTGGTAGCCGGCAGCGACAGTCACGGTACAGCTTACGGCATACTTGAAATATCCCGTCTGCTGGGCGTTTCCCCTTGGGAATGGTGGGCGGATGTGACTCCGGAGAAGAAAGAGACATTCCGCCTTTCGGGCAAGTTTAGAGAGTTGCAGTCTCCTTCTGTGGAGTATCGGGGCATCTTTATTAATGATGAAGATTGGGGACTGATGCCTTGGAGTAACAAGACTTACGAACCGTCGGATGTGAAAGGAGAAATCGGGCCGCGTACCAACGAACGTATTTTTGAATTGCTGCTTCGCCTGCGGGCCAATACCTACTGGCCTGCCATGCATGAGTGTACCCTTCCTTTCTTTCTGACGAAGGGCAATCGGGAAGCAGCGAAAAAGTATGGCATCTTTATGGGAGCTTCCCACTGCGAACCGATGGCGTGCAGTGCTGCCGGCGAATGGAGAATACGTGGAAAAGGAGCATACGATTACGTGAATAACAGTCCGGCTGTTTATCAGTTTTGGGAAGATCGTGTGAAAGAAGTTGCCGGACAAGAGATACTTTACACGCTGGGTATGCGTGGCGTTCACGATGGAAAGATGCAGGGAGCCAAGACGGTAGAAGAACAGAAAGCCGTCCTGGACCGGGTATTTGTTGACCAGCGCGGCTTGCTCGAAAAGTACGTGAATAAAGACGTAACACAAGTGCCGCAGGTCTTTATTCCTTATAAGGAAGTGCTCGATATTTATCATGCGGGGCTGCAAGTACCCGAAGACGTGACCTTGATGTGGTGTGATGATAACTACGGCTATATCCGCCATTTCCCCACTGCCGAAGAGCGTGCCCGTAAAGGCGGCAACGGAGTCTATTATCATGTTTCCTACTGGGGACGCCCGCACGATCATTTATGGTTGAGCACCATGAGTCCATCGCTCATTTATCAACAGATGAAGCAGGCTTACGATCAGGGAATACAAAAAATGTGGATACTGAACGTCGGCGACATCAAACCTGCCGAGTATCAGATTGAGCTGTTCATGGATATGGCATGGAATCTGGATAAGGTATCTTCCGAAGGAGTGACTGCACATCTGAAACATTGGCTGGAACGGGAACTGGGAACCTCCTGTGCAAAGGCCATCCTCCCCGTTATGCAGGAACATTATCGCTTGGCACATATCCGCAAACCCGAATTTATGGGAAATACACGGGAGGAAGAAAAGAATCCGGTCTATCGGGTAGTGAAAGACCTGCCGTGGAGCGAAAGGGAGATAAACGAACGTCTGAATGCTTACAGCCAACTTTCGGAAACGGTAGAGAAAGCTGCTTCTAAAGTATCCGCCGATAGACGGAGCGCTTACTTCGAACTGGTGAAATATCCCGTACAGGCTGCGGCACAAATGAATCGCAAACTGTTATACGCCCAATTGGCACGCCACGATAAGGCAGACTGGGAAAAGAGTGATGCCGCTTACGACAGCATTGCTGCACTGACTCAACACTATAACTCATTGGAGAATGGAAAATGGAATCGTATGATGGACTTCAAACCCCGCAAGCTCCCTGTATTCAACCGTGTGGAAAGAAAGGCGGCTACTGCTCCGATGACAGCGGACCGTAAAGCAGTCTGTCAATGGAATGGAGCGGAGGCAAAGAAGGGAAACGCTATTGTCTGCGAAGGTTTGGGATATGAAGGCAAAGCCGCAGAGATAAGAAAAGGCGATGCGCTGACTTTCTCCTTTGGCAATCTGAAAACGGACTCGGTAGAGGTGGATATCCGGTTACTTCCCAACCATCCGGTGCAGGACGATAAGTTGCGTTTCTCGGTTTCTCTGGATGGCGCCGAGCCTGAAGTGGTAGCGTACGAAACGAAGGGACGCAGCGAGGAATGGAAAGAGAACGTACTTCGTAATCAGGCAATCCGGAAAATTGTACTTCCCGTTACGGGTAAGAAATCACATCAACTGGTCATCAAGGCATTGGATGAGGGGGTGATACTGGATCAGGTAATGCTTTATGAGGTGAATTAGATATAATTCTATATTTTATAGTTTCAGACTGGCTGGGTCAGTCAGTCTGAAATACACTGTTTATTGTCCCGGCTTGATAATCAACCGCAGTACAAACCAAGCGTGATGTGCTGCGGTGCTTATCCATCCATAATGTTTTGCCATAATGCGGAACCGTTCCTTAAGAGAAGCCTTCCGGTTCTGAGTAGTCATTCCTTCATCCAGATAGTCGATGATTGTCAGGTGCGTATTGTGCAGGGTACGCGCCTTTTTCATGATGCGGATGCACCAGTCGAAATCAGCGGAGTACCGGTAGTTTAAGTCATAAGGTTCCACCAGCGTATGTCTGGCAAAGAAAGCCTGATGGCAGACTAACATTCCCTGTTTGAAACTCCTCCAGTCCAGCTTTTCGGGCGTGGAAAGGCGGCGCATATGCAGAAAGTGCCTGTCTTTGTCAACAATCGCAGTTTCCCCGTAGATGACGTCGGGGAGAACACTCCCATGAATGCTGTGCACCATTTGCTGTAAGGTGTCGTCTTCGTGAAAGCAGTCGCCCGCATTCAGGAAACAGAGATAGTCGCCGCTGGCAAGGGAGATCGCCTTGTTCATGGCATCGTACAATCCTTTGTCCGGTTCGCTGACGACGGTAGTTATCCGTGAGCGGTATCTGTCGATGATAGAGAGAGTACCGTCTTTGGAGGCTCCGTCCACAATGATGTATTCTACGTGGTGATAAGTCTGCGAGATAACACTTTGGATGGTATCTTCCAGTACTTTCTCGGCATTGTAGGTCACCGTGATAATCGAGAACTTGGGAGTAGGATGGACACTATGCATATTTCCCTGTTATTTTGTTGTAAACGTCCGTGTACTTCTTCGCTATGATACTTTCCGAATAGTTGCCTATGGCCTTGCGGCAGGCTTGTGCGGAGAGTTCCGCATATTCGGGTTCCGTCAGTACCCAATGGATGCCGTTGGCCAGATCTTCGGAAGACTTGCGCTGAGCTACGTATCCGTTGTGCAGATGATCAATCATTTCCGGTATGCCTCCGGTGTTGAAACCGACGCAGGGCACACCGCAGGACATCGCTTCCATCACCATATTCGGCAGATTCTCTTCGAGAGAAGGGATGGCGAAGAGGTCTACGGCATTGTATATATCCACCAACTCATGCTCATTCTTAATATAAGGAAGCGGATAGACGCGGAAAGGAATCAGGTCTTGCAACTGCTGCGACTGGTTGCCGAAAACAACCACGCCCAATGAGTCTTTCCATTCCGGATGTTTCTCTGCCAGCAGTTTGCAGGCTTCAATCAGATAGTCGATACCCTTTCGCTTGTCTGTTATCTTGACAGAACCGAAAAGAATCAGCTTCCCTTCCTGTGGCAGCCTGCATTTTCTGCGGGCTTCCTGCTTATTGTGAGGCTTGAAAAGATTCGTGTTGATGGCGTTCGGGATACTGATAACCGTTTGTCCGGTGAGCAGTCCGCTGACTTTGGCTTTCTCCGCCAGCCAGCGGCTACAGCCTACAAACGTGATGGATGCCTGACTATAAATTTCTTTCTTCTTCCGGAAGATTCGGGTAGATAAGTCCTTCTTGCCTCCTCCTCCGTAGATGTAAGGGCAGTGGTGGCATTCCTGTTCGTAGTTTCTGCATTCGCGTGCATAATGGCAGATGCCGGTGCAGGGCCACATATCGTGCATGGTCCATACTACAGGTTTGCCGGAAGTCAGAATCTTGCGGATGGTGTTGAGTGACAGCATCCCTTGGTTGATCCAGTGCAGATGGATGACATCTGCCTGCTGAAATTCGGGAAGCGAAGTGATGTCCGTGCCGGTATTGGCGATATCTACGGCGAAGAGATCATTCTTCTTGAAACGGTTGGCTTTCCAGATGACGATGCGTTCCCACATGAATTTCCATACGTGCAGCCAACTGCGCTTTAGGCCGACGACGCTGATTTGGTCTGTCTGTTTGTCACGTACCAACATTTTCGCCTTGATGCCGTTGTTCTTAAGCGATTCCATCAGTCGTCCGGCAGCGACAGCCGCACCACCTATTCGTTCGGAAGTATTGATGATTAGTACCCTCATGCTTTCAAAATGTTTGCACAAAAGTAGTGGTTTTCAGTGAAAATCCGTACAAAGTCACATATTATTTGTACTTTTGCCACACTTATTAATAAGGAGATATTGAACATGAAAAAGGTTGTGTTTTTAGGATTAGGGTATATCGGCCTTCCTACGGCAGCCGTTGCTGCCGCTCACGGTTTCGAAGTCATAGGAGTAGATGTCAATCCTTCTGTGGTGGAAACGATCAACCAGGGAAAGATACATATTGTAGAACCTGAACTGGGTCAGGTAGTCAGGGACGTAGTGCAGAGTGGAAAGTTGCGTGCTGTATGCAAGCCGGAAGCGGCGGATGCTTTCTTTATCGTAGTGCCTACCCCGTTCAAGCAGAACCATCGGGCGGACATCACCTATGTGGAAGCGGCCACCCGTTCCGTGATCCCTTATCTGCAGGAGGGTAACCTGTTTGTCATCGAATCCACTTCTCCGGTATATACCACCGAACGTATGGCGGAAGTGATCTATAAAGAACGTCCCGAACTGAAAGGGAAGATACATATCGCTTATTGTCCCGAACGCGTATTGCCGGGAAATACATTATACGAACTGGTGCACAACGACCGCGTGATAGGCGGCATCGATCCGGCATCCACCGAAAAAGCCATTGAGTTTTATTCCGCTTTCGTACAAGGCAAACTGCACGGCACCAATGCCCGCACGGCAGAGATGTGCAAACTGACGGAGAACTCCTCCCGCGACTCACAGATCGCCTTTGCCAACGAACTCTCCATGATCTGCGACAAAGCCGGAATCAATGTATGGGAACTGATCGCACTTGCCAACAAGCATCCGCGTGTGAATATCCTTCAACCGGGTTGCGGAGTAGGCGGTCACTGCATTGCGGTAGACCCTTGGTTCATCGTATCCGACTATCCGGAACAGGCGCAGCTCATCAAGCGTGCCCGTGAAACGAACGATTACAAAGCGGACTGGTGTGCGAACAAAGTATTGGAAACCTGTCAGAAGTTTGTGGAACAGAACGAGCGCGAACCGGTCGTTGCCTGCATGGGACTGGCTTTCAAACCGAATATCGATGACTTACGGGAATCTCCCGCCAAATATATCGCTTCCCGCATCATCTCCGAATCGAGAGCGGACGTGCTGATTATCGAGCCTAATATAAGCACTCATAAGAGCTTCCATCTGACAGATTATCGGGAAGCATACGAGAAAGCGGATATTATCGTCTGGCTGGTTCGCCACGATGTCTTCCTTGCATTGCCCAGAGAAGAAGGAAAGATAGAACTGGACTTCTGCGGCGTGAGACGATAAAATGTAGTTTAATTGCGAAGAGGTTGTATAGACTCTATTAAATAAAGCAGATGAAAAAGATATTGCTCGTTTTCGGTACCCGTCCCGAAGCGATAAAGATGGCTCCGCTTGTAAAGGCGCTCCAGAAAGATACGGAACATTTTGAGACACGTGTCTGCGTTACGGCACAGCACCGGCAGATGTTGGATCAGGTATTGGAGGTGTTCGGCATCACTCCCGAATATGACCTGAATATCATGGCTCCCAATCAGGACTTGTATGACATTACCGCTAAGGTACTCCTTGGACTACGCGAAGTGCTGAAGGACTTCCGTCCCGACACCGTATTGGTGCATGGAGATACGACTACCTCGATGGCAGCATCCCTTGCGGCATTTTATATGCAGATACCTGTGGGACACGTGGAAGCCGGATTGCGTACCTATAATATGTTGTCTCCCTGGCCGGAAGAAATGAACCGCCAGGTGACAGACCGTATCTGTACTTACTACTTTGCACCGACGGAACAGTCAAGGGCAAATCTGCTGCAAGAGAATATAGACGCGAAGAAAATCTTTATTACAGGAAATACGGTGATTGATGCCCTGCTGATGGCAGTCGATATCATTTCCACCACCGCCGGTGTGAAAGAAAAGATGGCGAAGGAACTTCAGGAGAAAGGCTACACGGTAGGTGATCGTGAGTATATCCTCGTCACCGGACATCGTCGTGAGAACTTCGGAGATGGTTTCCTGCATATCTGCAAAGCGATCAAAGAACTGGCGGCTCTTCACCCGGAGATGGACATAGTCTATCCCGTTCATCTGAATCCTAATGTGCAGAAGCCAGTGTATGAACTGCTTTCCGGTCTGAGCAATGTCTACCTGATCTCTCCTCTGGATTATCTGCCTTTTATTTATGCCATGCAACATTCTACTCTGCTGCTGACGGATAGCGGCGGTGTGCAGGAAGAAGCTCCTTCATTGGGCAAACCCGTGCTGGTGATGCGGGATACGACCGAGCGTCCGGAAGCTGTTGAGGCGGGTACGGTGAAGTTGGTCGGCACAGATGCGGAGGCAATTGTCAGTAATGTCACTGCCCTGCTGCAAGATAAAGAAATGTATAAGCGGATGTCCGAAACGCATAACCCTTATGGTGACGGACAGGCTTGCGAAAGAATCATAGCTGCGCTTCGATAACTTCAAAATAGTTTCATTGCTTGAAACCATTGGTTTCTCGGTGTGAAACTGTTGGTTTCAAGGCATGAAACTTTTAGTTTCAGAGCATGAAACAAATCATGCCGTTCGTTGGCGCCGATGGCGGGACCGGGCGAAACAAAAATTAATAACACTTCTTATCGGGAATGCCCTCTAACGAAAAACGGGCTGTCAGAGAATCACTTCTCCGGCAGCCCTTCTTCATTAGGATCAAAAAAACAGAGGAAGTATGATATTCTTTATTCCTGTCCTCCCCCTAAAGCACGGTATAGGTTAATTAAACTTTGTATTTCGGTAAAATGATTGGCCGTCTGTGATAGTTGCGCGCTGAGCAATGACTGTCGGGCGGTAAGTACTTCCAGATAGGTTGTATTCGTATGTTCCATCAGCAGAGAAGTACTTCGCACGGCTGTTTGCAGAGAAGCAATCTGCTTGTCGAGCAAGATTCTTTTCCCCTGACTGGTCTGATAGGCAGTCAGCGCATCATTCACTTCGCTGCCGGCGTTGAGCAATGTTTGCTGAAAGCCGAGAGCTGCTTCTTCCTGCTGCGCACGGGCGATGCGATACTGAGCCACCACTTGTCCTTTATTAAAGAGCGGCTGCGTGAGCGAACCTACCGCCGATGCCAGGAACTTGCCCGGATTGAGAATCATAGACCCGACGGAGTTCGTCCATCCGGCACTTCCGCTCAACGTGATAGAAGGGTAGAAAGCCGAACGTGCCGCATTAGTGCCATAGAACGCTGCTTCCAGCGTCCGCTCGGCCGAGCGGACATCGGGGCGGGCGGCAAGCATCCGGACAGGGATTCCTACGGCAAAGTCCGTAGGAAACTGTTGGTCTGCCAACGTTCCGCGTTCGTAGTTGCGGGGTGTCTCTGCCAATAATAAAGCAAGACTGTTCTCCACCTGATTGATCTGCTGCTGCAAATCGAGCACAGAACCCTGCACCTGATAATAGGTCGCTTCCATCTGCGATACAGCCGATTCGTTCGCCAGTCCGGCGTTCATCAGGGAACGGGTAGAGGCTACGGTTTCTTTCCATGCCTCCTCCGTCTGTCGGGAGATGATGAGCTGTTCGTCCAGCATCAGCAGCGTGTAATAAGTATTGGCTATACCGGCTATCAGCTGCGTGCGGACTGCTTGACGGTAATCTTCACTTTGTGCATACAGCGCTTTCGCCTGCTTCTTGGAGTTGCGCATACGGCCGAATACGTCCAGTTCCCAACTGGCGGTCACGGGCAGCGAGTAACCTTGCGTAGCTTTGTTCGTATCGAAGCTGCTCACTGTCCCCTGCGGGGAAAGCGCAAAGGCGGGCAGGAAAGCAAGTTTGGCGGACATCAGCGCTGCCTGAGCTTCTTCCACGCGAAGCAGGGCGGACTGGTAGTCGGTATTGGTCCGCAACCCTGTCTCGATGAGGGACTGCAGATGAGGGTCGGTGAAGAGTTCCCGCCAGTCCATATTCCCCAGACCGGCAGTGTCTTCCGTCACCACTTCCCCGCCGTAAAGATCGTCGGGGACGGAAGTGGCGGGCTTGTATTTGGTATAGATGCCACAACCGCTCAGCGTCAGACTCATGGCAACTAACAGGATGATATTTTTCTTCATTCTTTCTTTTATTTATTAACGTTCACGTTCAGCTTCACTTTTCTCTTTTTCTAAAAGCACTTGTACATCTGCTTCTTCTTCCATCGGTTTGCGGATTTTCTCCTGCAAGTATTCAAAGATGATGTAGAAGACCGGAACGACAAAGAGCAATGCCACCGTTCCGACAGCCATACCGCCTACGACACCCGTACCCAGCGAACTGTTGCCATTGGCACCCGCACCGGAAGAGAACATCAGCGGAAGCATACCGAAGATCATTGTCAGCACCGTCATCAGGATAGGACGCAGGCGGACCTGTGCGGCAGAGTAGGCCGATTCTACGATGCCCATCCCTTTGCGGCGGCGTTCGATGGCGTACTCCGTAATCAGAATAGCCGTCTTGGCCAGCAAGCCGATCAGCATGATCACACCCGTCTGCAAATAGATGTTATTCTCCAGTCCGAGTATCTTGGCGAACAGGAACGAGCCCATCAATCCGAACGGTACGGAGAAGATAACGGCAAACGGTACGAGGAAACTTTCGTAGAGACAAGCCAGAATCAGATAGATAAGGAAGATACAGATGGCGTAGATGAAAACCGTCTGCGCACCACCGCTGCTTGCTTCTTCGCGTGCCATACCGCCATATTCGTATCCGTAGCCTATCGGAAGCGATTCTGCGGCCACTTCTTCAATCACTTTCTGCACTTCACCCGAAGAGTAACCGTCGGCAGGATTCACATTGGCTGTGATGGTGCTGTAGAGGTTGAAACGGTTGGCCGTTTCCGGTCCCAGTACCTGCTTCAGTGTAACGAACTGGCTCACCGGAGCCATTTCCGTACCGTTGCGCACAAACATATTGTTCAATGCCTGCTCGTCCAGACGGTATTCGGGCGATGCCTGCATCATGACACGATATACTTTACCGTATTGATTGTAGTTGGAGATATACGCTCCACCGCAATAACTGCCTACCGCATCGAGTACCGCGCTTGGCGAAATTCCTGCACGCTTACATTTGGCGGCATCCACTTCTACCGAGAGCTGCGGGAAGTTGATGGCGTAGGATGTATAAGCCATAGCCACTTCCGGACGCTGGTTCAAGGCGTTGAGGAACTGTGTGGACGCATCGTAGAACGTAGCCAGATCACCGCCTGTCATATCCTGAAGGTTCAGTTCGAGGGAGTTACCCATACCGTATCCCGGAATCATGGCGGGCTGGAAGCTGAATATCTGCGCTTCCTTGATGGACTGGAATTGTGCGTTGAGGCGGGAAGCTACGGCATCCGAACCGTGTTCCTTTCCTTTTCGTTCGCTCCAGTCTTTCAGGCGGACAATGATCGTACCGTAAGAAGTTCCCTGACCGGAGATCAGACCGTATCCTGCTACGCGGGCGTAGTGTTCTATTTCGGGCGTATCTTTCAGAATGTTTTCCAGCCGGTCCATTACTTTCGTTGTCTCTTCGAGCGTGCTTCCCGGTGAGATGCTGACATTCACCATGATAACGCCCTGGTCTTCCTGCGGCACGAGTCCCGTCTTGGTCGTGCTCATCAGATAAACCAGCAGGACGATGGTAGCAGCCAGTGAAGTCCATACCATCCAGCGATGGCGGATGAAGTACATCACCCCTTTCTTATACTTGCCCAGCACGGCATTGAACGAAGCGTTGTAAGCTGCGCGTACCCGTCCGTTGATACTCTTGGCGCTCTTGGTTCCGTCCGACGGACGCATCATGATGGCGCACAGGGCGGGACACAGGGTCAGAGCCGAGATCATGGAGATACCTACGGCAGTTGCCATCGTGATACCAAATTGGGTATAGAACACGCCCGAAGTACCTCCCATGAAGGTGACGGGGATAAATACGGCCATGAAGACACAGGTACAAGAGACGATAGCCATCGTCACGTCGCCCATCGCATCTTTGGTGGCAAGGTAGGGCGACTTGTATCCGGCGTCAAACTTGGACTGCACCGCTTCCACCACCACAATGGCGTCATCCACCACCGTACCGATGGCAAGCACCAGTGCAAACAGGGTCAGGATGTTCAGACTGAATCCCGCAGCTACCAGACAGGCAAACGTACCTACCAGTGACACGATGATGGAGATAGACGGGATGAGCGTACTCTTCAAGTCCTGCAAGAAGAAGTATACCACGAGGATGACCAGAATGATGGCGATAATCAGTGTTTCCACCACGTTGTGTATGGAAGCGAAGAGGAAGTCGTTCGAACTCATCATGGTGACGAACTCCGTTCCTTCCGGCAGGTTTTTCTCCATCCGCTCCATCTGGGCGGTGATTTCTTTATTGACAGCGGTCGCATTGGAACCCGCCGTCTGGAAGATCATATAGAGCACGGCAGGCTGGCTGTCCATCTCACTGCGGAAACTATAAGTCATAGTGCCCAGTTCCACATCCGCCACATCTTTCAGACGGAGTATCGAGCCGTCTTCACGCGAGCGGACAACGGTGTTCTGAAACTCTTCCACGCTCTTCAGCCTTCCGCGATATTTCATCGTAAACTGGAAGACGTTCTGCGAACTCTCGCCCAGTGAGCCGGTAGGGGCTTCAATGTTCTGCTCGCCCAGCACGCCGGTGATGTCCGAAGGCACCAGTCCGTATTGTGCCATCCGTTCCGGTTTCAGCCAGATACGCATACTGTAGGTATCGCCCAGCTCCATGACGTCTCCTACTCCCTCGATACGTTTGATCTGCGGGATGACGTTGATGTCCAGATAATTGGCAAGGAAGGTCTGGTCGTAGCGACCGTCGGTGCAGACCATCGCGCCGATTTGCAGGAAGCTGGTCTGTCGTTTCATCGTGCTTACGCCGACTTTCGTTACTTCGGCGGGCAGCAGTCCCTGTGCTTTGGCTACACGGTTCTGTACGTTGACAGCCGCCATGTCGGGGTCGGTGCCTTGCTTGAAGTAAACCTGTATGATAGCCAGACCTGCATTGGAGGCGCTGGACGTGATATACATCATGTCTTCCACCCCGTTGATGCTCTCTTCCAGCGGCATGATGACGCTGTTCATCACTGCTTCGGCATCGGCGCCCGTATAGCTGGCAGCCACATAGACCGTAGGAGGTGCGATGTCGGGATATTGCTCCACCGGCAGGGTGAAGAGCGAGATAAGCCCTATGGCGAGAATCAGCACGGAGATGGAGATAGCCATCACCGGCCGTTTGATAAATATATTTCCTTTCATAATCAGTCTCCTTCTTATTTAACCTGTGTGCCTTCGCGCACCAGTCCGGCGCCTTCCGATACAATTTCGTCACCTGCTTTCAGTCCGTCCAGTACTACATATTCGCGTCCGTCGTTGATTCCGGCTACGGTGATCAGGGTGGAGACCGTTTTGCCGTCCACTACCTTATATACAATCGTCTTGTCCTGCATCCGCACGGTGGCTGTCTGCGGGATGGCGATGCAGTTCTTGTAGATGCTCGGCACTACTACCGTGCCCGATGCTCCGCTATGAAGCAGCCGTGATTCGTTGGGGAACACCACGCGTGCCACTACGGTCCCTGTCTGACGGTCGATCACTCCACTGATAGATTCGATGGTACCTTTCTTCTGATAGACTGAGTTGTCGTTCAGAATCAGTTCCACTTCCGGCATATTCTTTAACGCTTCGTCCATGTCGCCGTACTGGCGGGTGAGGGCGAGCAGCTGGTTCTCGGTCATCGAGAAATAGACGTACATATCCGAATTGTCACTGACCGTAGTGAGCGGATAAGGAATGCTGGCGCTAACCAATGCGCCTGCACGATAGGGCAATGCGCCTACAACTCCGTCACTGGGACTTTTCACTTCGGTATAAGAGAGGTTGTTACGTGCGCTTATTTCCTGAGCTTCAGCCTGTGCCAGTTGTGCCTTGGCGGTGAGATAAGAGTTTTCGGAAGTCTTCAGGCTAAATTCCGAAACGACTTTCTGCGCATACAGTTCCTTGTTGCTCTTGTAAGTCAGCTCGGCGGTGCTCGTAGCGGCGCGTGCCGCTTCCACATTGGCGGTGGCGGTTTTGAGCGCGGCTCTGTAAGGTACCTGGTCGATGATGAAAAGCAACTGTCCCCGGCGTACCTTCTGACCTTCGGTCACGCAGAGTTTCTCGATTGTTCCCGACACCTGCGGATAGATATCAATATCCTGTCGCCCGCGTATGGTCGCCGAATAGGAGGAAGAAAGTTCTTTGTCCGTTGGTTCTATCTGCATGACTGCATAAGAAGATTTCACTCCTGCATCCGGTGCCTGTTTGCACGATGCCATCCACACTGTACAACCGACAATCCCTATCAGCCGTATCCATTTTTTGTTCACTGTAATCATACTTACTCTTTTTGTCTTTTATTAAAATCAGAACAAAAGTAGGAGAAAAGAACAAGTCAATGGTGACCGATTTTTCTCTATGAATGTCCTGTTTTCGTTATTTGTGCTTTTTATGGCTAACTATTTGCGTATAAACGACATATCAAACAATTATAAAGGAGTTTGGGACATTCTGTTTTCCCTATTATTTACCAACTTTGCAAAAAGTAAAAAAGGAGAGATTATGGAAAAAGAGAACATTATGACAGTAGATATAGAAGACTTTAAGAAGAGTCAGCATATCCTTGATTATATAGACGATGATTTTGCGATAGTCAACAGTCTGGACGGGATTCCGTATAGTAATGATACGGTCCGGCTGAACTGTTTCCTCATTGCCGTCTGTGTGGAAGGGTGTATTCAGCTGGATATCAACTACCGGACGTATCAGTTGCAGGCGGGCGACTTGCTGCTCGGTCTTCCCAATACACTGATCAGTCGTACGATGCTGAGCCCTAAATATAAGATAAGGCTGGCGGGATTTTCTACCCGTTTTCTGCAACGCATTATTAAAATGGAGAAGAAAACGTGGAATACCGCCGCTCATATTCACAACAATCCGGTGAAGTCTATCAGCGAAGGCGGGGACGAACCTGTTTTCAGGTTCTATCGGGATTTGATTGTGGCGAAGATCAATGATGAACCTCATTATTATCACAAGGAAGTGATGCAACATCTCTTCTCCGCTCTCTTTTGTGAGATGCTGGGACAGCTTCACAAGGAAATTGATGCTCCCGATAAGGGGGACAGCCCGAAAGAAGGTATCAAACAGGCGGATTATACCCTGCGGAAATTCGTGGAGCTATTATCGAAGGACAAGGGTATGCACCGTTCTGTGAGTTATTATGCGGATGCGCTTTGCTACACTCCGAAGCATTTTTCGAAAGTCATCAAGCAAGCGTGTGGCAGGACTCCGTTGGACTTGATCAATGAAACGACGATAGAACATATCAAGTACCGGCTGAAACGTTCGGACAAGTCCGTTAAGGAAATAGCGGAAGAGTTCAATTTCCCCAACCAGTCCTTTTTCGGGAAGTACGTAAAGATGCATTTGGGGACTTCACCGGCTAATTATCGGAATCGCAAGAATGAGTGAGACGAAGAATCTCTTGGAAAGCCTTCAGGTAGCGTTCGCTGACTGTCTCCATATTGATATTTTCCCGGATCATCCGTTCCGACTCTTTTCCCATCTCCTTGCAACGTTCGGGAGATTCGAACATCTCTCTGATTCTATCTGCCAGACTATCGGCGTCTCCGTCTTTGAAGAAATAGCCGTTCTTGCCTTCCATGACCAGGTCGCGTTCCGTACTGTCGCATACGGCACAAAGGACGGGCATACCATACGTCATGGCATCGTTGATCGAAAGCCCTCCCATGCCGGCAAGCACATAGATACTCGATTCGTTCATATAGGCGCCCAGCGTTTTCGGGTCATAGACGGCTCCGATAAAGCGGATGCTGTCTGTCAGTTGCAGGTCGTTTGCCTGTTGTCTGAGGTTGTCCAGTTCCGGTCCGTCTCCTACGATCACCAGTTCCGCTTCCGGATAGTCGGCAGCTACCTTCCGGAAAGCCTCTATTAATAAATCTACCCGTTTCCATTTTACGAGCCGTCCGATGTGCAGCAGTCGACGGTCGCACGGGGGAAGGATGGAGGGGGAAGCCAGTACGGATTCTTTTTCTTTGAGAAGCGCTTCCGTATCGGTCGAGTTGTAAGTGACGTGTATCTGCTCCTTCTTTACTCCGTAAGAGGGGAGGATGTCGTAGGCGGCTGTCGAGTAGTTCAGCGTTCCGGCAGCTTGGGCGTAGCAGTACTTCCGTATCCTTGCCGTTATCCATTGGCGCAGATAGAATCCGGTCCCCTTGCTGAGCAGGCGCATACCTTCGTCGTGCATCGGATTGGCTTTGAAATATTCCTTGATCTTTCCGTAGGGAGGAGTCTGGAAGGGGATTTCACGAATCACCAGCTTGGCGTTGCAGGACTTCATAGCCTTTCTCAGTGCGGGCTGGAAGAATACTTGCAGGAAGTAGGGCCATCCTATTACCACTATATCCGGTTTTTCTTCCGCAATGATTTCGGGAAGGGCGGGGAAAGCGCTTTTTCCGTAGAACATCTTCTTCTCCGGTGTAGTCAGATGCTTGTAGATTCCTCCTTCTACCATTTTCACCCCTTTGCCTATGGTCGTATTCCCTTTCTTTGGACTGACAACGGTTATTTCTACTCCTTTTGCCTGTAGCCTGTTGAGCATGGCATTCAGGTAGTGGGGGATTCCTCCGAATGTAAAAAGTACTTTCATTGTATATGCTTGCTGATTTGATTAAAACATGTGATTAGTTTCTCCACTTCGTGTTCGTGGGCGTACCGGGCGAAAGCCTGAGTGTTCATCTTTGTTTCGGTACACAGCGAGCGGATAGCTGCGCTGCATTCTCCGGCGTTGTCTTCTCCGGTGGTTTGACCAGTTCCGTATTGTTCTACCCTCCGGCCCATGCAGAGGCCGCGGCTGACTATGACCGGTTTGCGGAAGGCGGCAGCTTTGGTCAGGAGGTTGCTGCTGCCGGTGAACTGCTTGTATGCGGCAAAAATAAGGTCGCTCTCCGCTATCAGGGCATTGAAACAGCTTTCATCGGGAATCTTCTCCAATGAGAACAGACAGTTATTCCTTGACTCCCCGAACGCCCGCAGGTCGTTTTCCTGTTGTGCGGTGAGAGAAGATTTCCCCGCAATGAGGAAGAAATATTCATCCTTTGGCAATAAAGGGATACTCTCTAGCAGTAACTTTATCCCCTTGCGGAAATTGATGGAACCGAGCAGGGATATCACTTTCCTTCCTCTGGCTTTCTCCTTCAGTTTCCGCAGCAACGGGTAGTTTGTGGCGGGAGCCGAAAGATCGGCAAAGTCGGGAAACAGCAGAATGTGGCGCTGAAATGTTTCCAGGTCTTTCGCTGAATATTCGTTCAGTATGCCTACTCCTACGCAGTTCTTGCTTCGCAGGAAAGGGCGTGTATCGGGCATCCCTCGGTGGTAAGGCGGCAGGGCGGACTGAACCAGCAGGCCGCTCCACTGATAGGGCAGCAAAAGATTGAACAGCCATAAGGGAGCCAATGTAGGCAGCATATCGTCGAGGCAGGCGAAGAAGACCAGATCAGGTTTCAGCCGTTGAAGACTCCGGCGCAGCCTGTACAGATTTCGCAGCCGAATCACTGCATTGCGCAGTACAACCAGCTTTTTCTGCAACGGTTTTCCGGCAGGGAGCGGCAGCAGCGGAAGCGCTGAGACAGGCTGAAAGGCAACGGTCTCCTGTACACCTTTCCCATCGGGAGCGATGAGCGACGTTTCGTGCCCCATGCCCGCCCATGTCTGAGCAAACTGTTTATAATACGTTTCCCGATGGCCTGATACTGAACAATCTATGACTGTAACTTTCATGATTCCGATGCTTTTGGGGGCTTGGACATTTCTAATGCTTCTGAATAAACTTGCCGTAACTTCTGCCCTGCCAACTGAAAGTCGAAACGGCTGACGATGGACTGGCGGATTTTCTCTTTGTCGAACGAATCGTAGGTATCGTACAATGTTTTCATCTTAGCGGCGAGCGCATCCACATCTCCCGGTCGGATGAGGAAGCCGCTTTCGGGAGTGATGATGTCCTCCGGTCCTCCGCATATGGTGCCGATGGCGGGCAAGCCTGTTGCCATTGCTTCGATGAATACGATGCCGAATGTCTCCGCAAAGGAGGCCAGTACAAAAGCATCGCAAGTACCCAGCAACCCGGACAATTCTTCCCGTGACAGGCGGCCGGTCAGTTTTACCTGCTCTTGCAGGTGGAGAGACTGAATTAACTTTTTGAGTGGCTGCATTTCTTCCCCGTCTCCGGCAATGATCAAAGAGACGTGCGGCATATCCTTGAATGCCCAGTGAAAAGCAGTCAGCAAATCCCAGAACCCTTTGCGCTTATTCAGGTTTCCGATGCTGATGAAAGTAAAATGTTTCTCTTTCTCCGTCCGGTGAGGGCTGAATGCAAAGGTATTCGTATCTACAAAGTTCGGTATGACGGTCACTTTATCCGGGTCACTGACGTATGCGCACAGGCTCCGTTTTAGTTTCGTGCCGACACAGATAATCTTTCGTGCCTCGCTGTATGCCTTCTTTAGTATCACTGCCTGCGACGGTGTCGTCTGATTGCCGTTGATGGAAGAGGCGTGCTCTGTGATGACATAGGGAATCTTATACCATTTATAAACCAGTCGGGCGGCATACCCTGCCCATGTGCCGAAGTGCGCATGAATCAAGTCGGGGCGACCGTAGGTGCGGATATATTTCCGTACTAACAAGACGGTCAGCAGAGACCAGATGATTCCTCCCGCGCGGGTGCTTAGTTTTGGGTTCCATGCGTGCAGGCGCATGGTGACGAAACTGCCGTTATCTTCTGCCGATATCTGAAAATGACTCTCTTTGCGGAACCGTTTCCATGTGAAGTTCTTAAGAGGTCTTTGCTCCGTGAAGGCAAGTCCTACCTTGCAGCCTGATTTAGCCAGTTGCATAGCCTGCTCGAAGAACATATATCCCCGGTGTGGGGAAGAGTCCTTCTCAGGGTAGTACATTGGAAGTATCAGTATGTGCATTTGTCTTTTATTTTTAGAGAAAGAATAGTGACGAAATCGCGGATACGTTTCCCGAAAGTAACGGTCGGCACACCGGTGTAGGCGGAGGCTTTCTTGCGGAAGGCCTCTTCATCGTCGAAAGTGGGGTGGTTCACAAAGTGTTTGTACAGCAGATACAATCCTCTTTTCTTCTCGTAAGGAAGATGCCATACCGCCAGTTGTTCGTCTCCTTTTTCTACCGTATTGTATTTGGGGTAGGTCCAGAGGCGTTTGACGTATTGATTGGCGATATTGTTGTGGATGTTGAGCCTCGTTGCCACTACGCTCAGGAAGTGAGCTTCTTCGTTCAGTTTGGGCTGATTGGCGGCAAAACGTTCCAGATTATAATTCCATAAAGCAGGATACGCTTCGTTGATTCGTGCTACTACATCACCACGCAGCGAGATAAATTCTCCCCCGTAATAATGGACAAGCTCTGTTCTTGTGACTCCGTTTTTCGTATCTTGCTGCTCTGCTTCTTCCTTTTCCGCTTCTGTTTTCTTCGTTGCCTCCTTCTCTTTTTCTCTCTTCTCTTTTTCTACGTAACAGTCATTATAGATATCTGTCATCTCCTTTAGTGTGATTCCGTTCACGCTGAGGTCCGGTCGGTCGGATGCATCGTACAGGGCGGAACCGTATTTCCGTGTGTCGCTGAACAGTTGCTCCAACGGACGCATACAGAGACAGTCCGCATCGCAGATGAGCAACGTATCGTCCGCTTGCATCCTTTTCTCCATATAGCGCAGGATATCATACAGGTAGAATTGATTTCTCCATGCCCCGTACCATCCTTTGGGAGGGATGCAGAGATAAGGCAGGGTAACAGTCTCAATCCGTAACTCCTTGAATAACCGTTCCAGATAATCGGGAAACTGATCCAGATTGCTGAAGAAAAGCAACTTGTCATCCGGATGATAATGTCTGAAAGTGGTAAAGAACGGCACTTGTATCTGCATATAGATGGAATGGACGAGGGCGGAATCTCCCCGTTTGCCTGCCTGCGGATAGAAACTGGCATCTTCTTTGGATTCCTTGTAGAACCAAGTCGCTATGTAATTGGTAGGTGTCGTCATGATATCTTTTTCTTTTTAATGAACTGAATACATTCCTTGAAAATGACTGATTGCATTTTCCACAAAACAAGTGCATATAGAGAAGCCACGAAAAACACTTTGATGGCAAGTGACAAATACAGATTAGTGATGCCCGACGTTATGTAATGGGCTGCGATTGTCAGCGAAGCTGCCAGCAGAAAATAAGGAGCGATATCTTTCAGTATGCTGAACAGCGTCAGCGGAATCTCCCTCCGGGCAAAGCAGTACCAGACAAACAGCCACCCGATATTGATAGCGACAAACAGATAAATCATGGTGGTGATGCCGTATGGATAACTGATACAGGCAGTGATCAGCTGCAACACGCTCAGTGCGATACTGTTGAACATAAAGATGGAAGACCGTCCGCGGCTGACCAGCAATAAGGAGAACAGATTATTGATCGGGATAAAGGCTCCCCATATACAAAGTAATTGCATGATCCGTGCGGAAGCGAGCCATTTGTCCGTGATGGCAATCAGAATGAACTCTCTGGAAATGAGACTGAGCCCGAACATGGCAGGAAAAGAAATAAAAGCCGTGAAACGCAGCATTTTATGAAATACGGCCGCCTGACGCTGCGGGTCATTAGCCACACTTGCCAGTACGGGCTGGGTGACTCCGTTGATCATTCCGGTGATGAGGGCGTGTCCCTTATTGTTCCAGTTGTTGGCTTGGCTGAAGTCTCCGACTTCCTGTTTGGTGTAGAATTTACCCAGCAGGACGGAGAACAGGTTTTGGTTGATGATAATAAAGACTTGCGTAATCAGCATTTTACTGCTGAATCCGAACATCTCCCTGATGGGAGAGAAGTCAATGCGGAAGCTGGGCTTCCAGTGGGCAAAGTACCAGTTGAGTGCCGTGCCTATGACGACAAAGGTCATTGTCTGTATAGCCAGACCCCAATAGGCAAATCCGTTTGCGGCAAGAATAATCCCCACAATACCGGATAGAAACAGGCTTGAAAGAGAAATGATGGTATTCTCCTTCACTTTGAGATTACGGAAGAGAAGAGCTCGTGGAGCTATCCCGAAACTGGCTATAAAGAAACTGAGGAAAGAGAAACGGGCAAGCGACGTTAACTCCGGAGTATCATAAAATTTAGCAATCAGCGGAGCTGAAGAATAGAGCAAAATATAAAGAACAGCACTAAAAGAGATACTGAACCAGAATACAGCGTTATAGTCTTTATCGCTGACTTTCTCGCGATTGGCGAGTGCTGCGACAAATCCGCTTTCCTGCAGGGCGGAAGCAATGGCCGGAAAGATAGCCAGCATACCGATCATACCGTAATCGGCAGGGTCCAGTAATCTTCCCAACACTACTCCGAAAAGAAGTCCTAACAGCTGTTGCACACTGCTGCTGAGCCCTCCCCAAAATAGCCCTTTTGCTGTTTTTTGTTTCAGTGACTGTTCTTCACTCATATTATTATACCATATTTCACTTTCTGAATCCTATTGGATTACGTGGCTTATCCGCTATTGCTTTTTGCGCTTGCAGTTCGGCCAGTGTTTGATTGATCAGCTCCAATTGTGTGCGGGTATCCTCATTAATATCATTATAATCGGTGAAGGCCTCTTCGATATAATTTTTCAGTTCTTCCATCTGATTTTCTAACTGGCCGACTCTATCTACAGGAAATTTGGCAATTAGTTGCCGTATGGCAACAAATGCACGTACAATCAGAACACTGGTCTGTATGGCAATATCACTTCGGAGTATACTGGAGAGCATTACAACACCGTGTTCGGTAAATGCTAGTGGAAGAGCAGATTTCGGACGTTTGGCACGGGATGTCATCACAAATTGTGATGACATATCTTCCCATTCCTCATTTGTTAGTTGAAACATAAAGTCTTCGGGAAAGCGGCTCTGATTCCGCTTTACCGATTGATTTAAGATACGTGTCTCAACTTGGTACATTTCGGCCAAATCAAAATCCAGCATTACTTTCTGCCCTCGGACTTCATATATCTTACTCTGTATTAATGTGAGTGTAATATCCATTAGCTTATCACTTATTTTACTTCGCTGCCCGGCTTCACCTCTTTCTGAGGCATGATAACTGCCAGACTACCGTCGTTGTTTTCGGCACTCAGAATCATGCCTTCGCTGACGATACCTTTCAGCTTGCGCGGTGCGAGATTGGCGATAAAGCAAACCTGCTTGCCTACCAGTTCTTCCGGCTGGTAGTGCTTTGCGATGCCCGATACGATGGTACGTGTTTCCAGTCCGTCGTCAATCTTGAATTGCAGCAGCTTGTCGGCTTTCGGCACTTTCTGACATTCAAGGATGGTACCAACACGGATATCGAGTTTCGTGAAATCATCAAATTCGATGTTCGGACGAATCGGGTTTGCCTTATAGTTGGCTTCTTCGTTGGCCTTCTTCGTGTCGAGCAACTTCTGTACCTGTGCCTCGATTACGCTGTCTTCTATTTTTTCGAACAGCAGTTCCGGCTTGTTCAGCTGATGTCCTACCGGGAGCAGATCGTTCCTTCCCAGTTCCGACCATTCGAAGCTTTCCATGTTCAGCATCTTGCGGAGTTTCTCCGAGCTGAAAGGCAGGAACGGTTCGAAAGCGATGGCAAGGTTGGCAACCAGTTGCAGAGAGATGTTCAGGATGGTGCCTACGCGTTCCATATCGGTCTTTGCCAGTTTCCAGGGTTCGGTGTCGGCAAGGTATTTGTTGCCGATGCGTGCCAGGTTCATCGCCTCTTTCTGCGCGTCGCGGAATTTGAATACGTCGAGCAGCTTTTCTACTTCTGCCTTTACGTCGGCAAATTCTTTCAGGGTTTCTTTGTCGTAATCCGTCAGTTCTGCGCAGGCGGGTACTTTGCTGTCGAAGTATTTCTGAGTCAGCACCATTGCACGGTTCACGAAGTTGCCGTATACGGCTACCAGCTCATTGTTGTTGCGTGCCTGGAAGTCTTTCCAGGTAAAGTCGTTGTCCTTCGTTTCCGGAGCATTGGCGGTCAGTACGTAGCGGAGTACGTCCTGTTTGCCGGGGAAGTCTTCCAGATATTCGTGCAGCCATACCGCCCAGTTGCGGGAAGTCGAAATCTTGTCTCCTTCCAGATTCAGGAATTCGTTGCTCGGCACGTTGTCCGGCAGGATATAGCTTCCTTCCGCTTTCAGCATGGCGGGGAATACGATGCAGTGGAATACGATATTGTCCTTTCCGATGAAGTGGAGCAGACGCGTTTCGGGGTCTTTCCACCATGTCTCCCAACTGTCGGGAAGCAATTCCTTGGTATTGGAGATGTATCCGATAGGAGCATCGAACCATACGTACAGCACCTTTCCTTCCGCACCTTCTACGGGCACAGGGATACCCCAGTCGAGGTCACGGCTGACGGCACGCGGCTGCAATCCCATGTCGAGCCAGCTCTTGCACTGTCCGTATACGTTGGGGCGCCATTCCTTGTGGTCTTCCAGAATCCATTGGCGCAACCATCCTTCGTGTTTGTCGAGGGGAAGATACCAGTGCTTGGTCTCCTTCATCACAGGTTTGCTGCCGCTGATGGCGCTCTTCGGGTTGATCAGATCGGTGGGCGACAGGGATGTTCCGCATTTCTCGCATTGGTCACCGTAGGCACCTTCCGAATGGCAGTGAGGACACTCACCGGTGATGTAGCGGTCGGCGAGGAATGTTTTCGCTTCTTCGTCATAGTATTGTTCGGATGTTTTTTCGATAAACTCTCCTTTGTTGTATAGCGTCTTAAAGAAATCTGAAGCCAGCTCATGATGCGTCTTCGAAGTGGTGCGGCTGTATACATCGAACGAAACACCGAATTCTTCGAACGATTTCTTGATCAGATAGTGGTAACGGTCTACTACATCCTGCGGAGTGACTCCTTCTTTCTTTGCACGAATCGTGATAGGTACTCCGTGTTCGTCCGAACCTCCGATAAACAATACATCTTCTTTCTTCAGTCGCAGATAGCGCACATAGATATCTGCCGGTACATATACGCCGGCCAGGTGACCGATGTGTACAGGTCCGTTCGCATACGGCAGTGCCGATGTGACGGTGGTTCTCTTGAATTTCTTTTCCATTGATATAGAGTGATTTTATGATTTTACTGCTTGCAATGTGCAAAGATACGGTTTGCAACGTGCAAAGATAATGCTTTCCACAGATTTCAGGAAGAAATGTGACAGGAAATCTGTGGAAAAGGCTTGTTTAGCCTGTGCCGTTTTTACATCATCATGTGTCTGCGGATGGAGAATTTCACAATTGCCATTGCGTTGATGGTGTCGAATGGAATATCCATCGGGTCGTGGTGCGTATTGTAGCTAACCAGCTTGAGGTACCCTTCCCTATCTGAATGGTTCACATACTTTACTGCCAGATACTCGTCTCCTTCGATGGTAAACGAAACGAGATACATCTCGCCGTAAATAAGGTTATTGAAACTATTAATCTCCTTAAATCCTATGATATCACCCGACTTCAGAATGGGATACATGCTGTCGCCACTGATGTAGACCGCTCCGTCACATAGGGGAATGCTTGGGATCTGTATCTTTCCTACTGTATATTGCTGCTTGTTGGTGAGCATTGTTTTCAGGTTAGCAGCTGCTGTGATGTCGTATAGTGTCACGCTCCGGTCATCTATTGCTTCTACCGTTTTGGGATTGTGAATGATCTGCACTTCTCCTTTTGCCAGTTCGCTTTCACAGAATTTTGCCGGATGCTTGGGGCTGCCCTTTCCTAATAACAGCCAATTGAGATCTACGTCTCTCATTTTGTTGAGCAGCAGATGAAAGTCAATCCGGTTTCTGGCGCCCCAGTTAGATACTGTTGCGCGTGAAACGCCTAGGTAGCTTGCTAACTCACTGTCGTTTTTGAAATTAAGTGCCTGTTTGGCACGCTTTACGATTCCCGTAACATCCAGAAATGTATCCATTTTATTTATGTTTTAGTTTTATGTAAAAATATATCGAATGCTTATCTCTTAATTTATAGCTAGTTATAAACTTTTTTAGCGTTAACGTTTAAAATGATTTGTTTTTTATATGAAAACGTGTTTATCTTTGTATCGCTGAATACTGCTAATAATTTTCAAATATATGAATTAAAAACAAAACGACCATGAGAAAAAGCGAAAAAAATACGAAAACCTGTCATTGGCGTACTTTTGCCTGTTTTCAACTTAGATTTTCAGTGTCTGTCAGCTAGGCGCTTCCGGCTGTTGTCAAGGGCTCTCTGAAGTATCAGCAAGCCTTTGCCAACCTGTTGGCGAGCTCTTGTCTGTATGTTGGCAAGCCCTTGCCGACAATCCCGATGCCTTTGAGCTCTCCCTCTGAATAACTAATGGATTGCTAAACTAATTATAAACTTATAAATGAATTAATTATGAAAGACTTAGAAACTACTATTACTCGTTGCTGCAGTTGCTGTAAACGTGAACTCCCCCTAGATGCTTTTTACTTCAACAAGCAACAACAATGTCCGGATCGCTATTGTAAAGCCTGTCGAAAAACAAGGAGTCAGGAAAGTTATCGTACGAATGAATATTCACGAAATGTGAATAAACGTAGTGATTATCTGGTCATTACTCAAGTGCGAGATCCTGAAATAAGGAAAGAACTTATTCTTCATGCTCTCCGGACCGTAGCCGAAAGTATAAAACGCAAACGGTTAAAACAACTGGATGAGGAAATACTGAATACCTCTTATTGATAATTTTCAACTCTTAAATTTGTAATATATGCCAAGAATTAAAAAACGGGGACTGGATTATTTTCCTCTTAACACAGACTTTATATACAACCGCCTGGTGCGGCGTATCATGAAACGTGAAGGCGATGCTGCTCTTTCCGTACTTATCGAAGTTCTTTCGTATATCTACTCCGGTGAAGGTTACTATGTACGTGCCGATAATTTGTTCTACGAGGATCTCTCTTCCAATCTCTATGAGAAAAGCAGTGAGGATGTGAAACGTATCGTTGCCCTTGCTGTGGAATATGGAGTGTTCGACACCGGACTTTTCAGTCGCTATGGCATTCTTACTTCTGCTGAAATACAGCAGCAGTATTGCTTTAGTACCAAACGCAGAAAAAATTTGTGTCTTGAACCTGATTATTCTCTGATAAATTGTGATCAGGAACTTTCATTGTCGCAAAGTGAAAATAATGTGAATAAGTTTGTTGGGAATTTATGCGCAAATACCGACGAAAAGCAGCCTTTAGAGGAGGTGAACGGAAATGCGGAAGAAGTAGAAAATGTCACATTTATCCACGAAAATGTGACATCTGGTACACATAGCATAGCACAGCATAGCGTAGCAGAGAATAGAGTAGAATACCCCCTTTCAACTTCCCCAGGGAAAGATAGGGAGGTGAGAGAGGAAAAGGAGGAATCTTTTTCGATAAGGGAACTGTCGGAACAGGGAAAAAACGGAATGTTACAACCGAAAGGTCCGGTCTGCGAGTCGGTTGCTGTCGCCAGGATTGATACTTCCCGACTCAGTAAACGTAGAGAATGGACCAATGAAGCTATAGATGGCCTTCAACCACCTGCGGATGGTATGGAACGGAATTACACCGGATTGCTTTACAATCTGCGGCTTTATGGAATCTCTCCTTCAGAACAATATGCTATAATCAGAAAAAGTAACTTTGGAGTCATCGGTAATCCGGTATGGAAAGGTCTTGGTACCTTGCGGGACAGTGGTGGGAAAATTAAGCTTCCCGGACGCTATCTACTGAGTGTGTTGAATAACTAAATATTATGATAATATGTTGTTCTATAGATTGTTATATGGGAATTTAAGAATTTGTTTAAGACACTTCTCTAAAAATAGTTGCCCATATGAATTGATCTCCATATCTTTGTCTTGTCAATAAGCTTAAGGACAAAACTAAACGATTTATTAACTATAAAAACTATTACAATTATGGCAGTACTTTATGGACCTTACCAGTCCAGTATGAAAAACAAAGATGGTAAAAAACTATTCTATCCGCGTGTAGTGCGCACGGGTAATGTGGGCATCGCCCAAATCGCTGATGAGATAGCCGGGTATTCTTCCCTGTCTTCCGGTGATGTAAAAAACTGTATTGACAATCTTGTCACCGTCATGACGCAGCATCTTCAAACGTCCCAAAGTGTGACTCTTGAGGGATTCGGCACCTTTCGTGTGGTGATGAAAGCCGGGGGAAAAGGAGTGGAAACGGCTAAGGAAGTGTCTGCTTCACAGGCTTCGCTGACTGTTCGTTTTCAGCCTTGTACCACCAAGAATCTGGACCGTACGGTTGCCACCCGATCAATGGTAACTGGCGTGAAATGTATGCGTTTCGATTTGGCGGACAATGTTACTACCGGTGGTGAGACTCCCGATCCGAATCCCGGTGGAGGAAGTGGGGGTGATGACGGAGAAGCACCGGATCCAACTGTATAACCCGTTCTGCTTTGATGAATAAACACAAAAAATAACGACTTGACTAAGCTGGAAACAGGAAACGAAACCAGAGACAACTAATTAGATCATAGACTTCTAATTGTACTTTCATAGACCATTAGTTAAACGAGTAATTACCAGTAAACATGAGGACTATTAATTTGATTGTGGGGCATTTACGGCACCATGAGCAGGAGAACGTATGCTTCAGACGAAACGGTGCTTATTCGAAATATAAAAAAATAATGCACTTCGGGCCCGGAGAACATTGAATACACAAAGAGAATAAGAAAAGAATAATCAATTATTCAAGTTAACAATCTCAACACAGACACAGGAATATGTGTGGAGAGGCATAAAAAAAGTTTTATATATTAAAACTTCATGCCCCTTCTGTGGCGATAAAGATCAGAAAGGAGGTGTAAAACTATGGCAATCAAAAAATCAGTATGGGACATGATCCTGAAAGTGGTGATCGCAGTGGCTTCGGCTGTAGCAGGCGTTTTAGGCGCTAATGCAATGAACTTGTAATGAGAGGCATTTGCTTGTAAGATATACTCCTGGTGGGTTGACGTTTGTCACCCTCCGGGAGGCTGTCGACCAACAATTAGCCAATAACTAATCTATTGACTTTTAATAAACTATTAATTTAAAAACAACATAATATGAACAAGATAAATCTACATATTAACGAAACGAAAATCAGGAGACTGCCTTTGGTATTATTATTGACATGCCTTCCTCTGTTTACGACTACTATGCGGGGACAATCAAATGGAATCAGTCTTGATGTTCCCCGCATTGTTCCTGTGTCTCCTGCGGTGACTGAGATGGGAAAATATCAGTTTTATCCGGTTAGCCATTGTACAGGCATTCCTGATATTACAATTCCGCTCTATGAGATAGTGGCGGGTGAAGTGACCATTCCTGTCAGTCTTTCCTATCATTCGGCCGGACTCAGGCCTAAAGAACGTAGTGGTGTCGCAGGAACAGGTTGGACATTGAATCTGGAGCCATCAGTAAGCCGGCAGATTAGAGGAGTTGCAGATGAAGATTTTGATCGCGGATGGTTTTACCGTAGTCGCCATCCGGAGCCAGGTAATGATGAATTGAAATCTTTCCAATACTACGAAGATAAAGTGAATAATGTGATCGATACACAACCGGATAAATTTACTTATAAGCTTCCACACGGTGGTGGTAGTGCTTTCGCAATGAATTCTTTTGGTCCAATGCGTACAGTTCCGCTCAACAATGACAGAATAGAGTATTCGGGAGGAGACGTTGAGATAACGGATGAAAATGGTGTACGCTACTCTTTTGGCGGAACTCGTGAGAAGTGTGGCGATTATACTACTCGATGGCTTTGTAGCTCTATTTACTCTGCACGGAATCCTGAACAGGAACTAGTGAGTTTTTCTTATTATACGATTCCTCATATCATCAATCCGAGTCTGTATTACAATTTGGATGACAGATTGATATTTGATAAGGTGCAGAACTCAAATGGCAGTTCAATGGTGATGATAAAGCAGACCAATACAAACGATTATTATCGTGTTGAACCTGGTAATACCATTGGTGGGGAAGCTTCTTTGGAATCAATGAGCAGTACCGATGCTGCGACTTATTATTCACCTACCTCTGCTTATGTTCGGGATGAACTTTCGGAAGCCTTCCTTACAAGTGCGGACTATATGGGAAATCATTTGTCCGTTAGCTATAAAAGTACAGGAAGTGGGCTGACTCACAGCGATGTGCTTGATGAGATAGAAGTAACAGATGCTGATGGCTCTTTGGTACGTAAAATCAAATTCTATATAACGCCATACAACAATAAGACATCTTTGACGAAGCTTGATTCAGTATGTATCTCTGCTCCCGGAGCAGAGAACCGTACTTATTCATTTCGTTACTTCTATACATCCAGTGTTCCCTCCATTTATACGACTGCCGTAGACCATTGGGGATTTTTTACAGGAGGTGAATCAGGTGACCAGAATGCGCTGCCTAGTGTAACTCATAATGTACTTCTTGATGCTAATGGCTTGGGAAATATGCAGCCTTTTACTGTACACTTCTCGGGGGCCAACCGTAATCCTAATGCAGGAGGAACCAAAACGGGCGTACTTAATATGATAACAGATCCGCAAGGAATCCAGACGAGTTTTTCTTATGAAGGGAATTTTGGCGCTTTTCGTGATACTAGTAAAGATAGAACACATCGTGACTATCTTCATCCGGTAGGCGGACTGCGAATTGGGAAAATAGAAACTTATGATCCTCATACGCGTAAAAGAATTAGAAAATACTACGAATATGGTTTGACGGAAACGAAAGATCCGAATTTTGAACCAGTCTGGGGTGGTGGAGCTATCAAACATATTGTGACACAGCGGGATTATCGCTCTTCCGTGACTAATATAACTGTTGATCCGTATACGTCTGGAATAACGTCTGAATCTCTTAGCTTTTATAACTGTATGCCGGTGTCCAATATCACTTTCAATAATGGCAGTCCGGTGATGTATAACATAGTCAGTGAAATGGTGTATGGAGATTCAGAACCCGTTCAGAAAACACTGTATTACTATAGAGTACTTTCTCATGATTATAAAGATTTGCTGGAGTGGGATGATGATGACCCTGCCGGTTCGGTTGCAGATTTTGTGATGAATTCGATTACAGAAAAAAATGAATCTCTGGTTCGTAATAATTTTGATTTGAGTCACGAATTGTCGGATGACTATACATATGGCTTAAGTAACCAGATGTTTGGAGTTTTGCTCCGGAAGGAGCAGTTTAGTGACGGCGAACTTGTGGCAAGTACAGAAAATGTTTATTCTTCCCAAAAATCCTGGATGTATGATTCTGAGGTCATCTTTCCTGAGAGACTAATGATTATAGATCCGGAAGTGTATCTTCAGCATATTGTCGGAGGAGCTGCTCACACTTCCTATAGTTTCTTATTAGATATGTCTACTTGCAGGGTGTTGGATAAGGAAATAAACAAAAGATATTACAATGTTGACGGGCGACAAGATGTGGTTACTACCGAAAAGAAGTTTACTTATACTGTTGACTGGGGGAATCCGGGTTCTTCTTTGAGTCCGCGTCAGATCAGTACTATTCGGAGTGATAGCACCCAAGTAATAGATTACTATGATTATCTGGCTGATTATCCCGCTATACTATCTTTGCATAAGCATACAGAAGGAGAAAATAGCAGTGAGAGCCGTATCCTTTTCAAACCTGCAAGTTGTCTTCCCGAAAAAGTGCAATCGAAAACAGACGCTCAGGAGGAATACCGTGATGAGGTGGTCTACCGTTGTTATGATAGCTATAATAACGTGACCGAAATATCAGGAAAGGATGGGACTCCGATCAGTTTTATCTGGGGCTATCGCAATCGTTTTCCTGTTGCTCGTATAGAAAATGCTACTATCAATGAGGTTTATACCGCATTGGGAGTTTCGAATGCTGAAATGTGGGCTGAAAGTGATGAACCCACTGATTCGGATTGGAATGATATCAATTCTCTGCGTACTAAAATACCGAAAGCCCGTGTCACCACTTATAAGTATAATCCTCTTCATGGTGTGGTTTCCGTTACTGATCCTAACAAGGTGGTTACTGGATTTGACTATGATAACTATAGTCGTTTAACGGAAGGGTATTATTTGGATGAGGATTCTCGTAAGATAATGTTGCAGAAATATATCTATAACTTCGGCAAATGACCTCATTCAGTTGTAATTATGTATTTATGTTGTTGAATTTATAAACACTAATTTTATGATACGTACTATTATATCTATTATTTTATTTACACTTTGTTCGCACAGCTTGTTCGGACAATCTTATCGCGATCGCATGCGTTCTGCGATAGATATGGGGAACCATTCCACTGCTTTTGTTTTTACCGATACGCGATATACAGGTGATTATGCAGATGATTATTCGTGTCCAGAGTGCGAATATCCCTCAAAGTTGTTAACTAATGATATTTTTTATAAGCTAACGCTTGATCGTTCGATGTATTTAGATTTCAGCCTTGACTTCAGTTCGATACGTGGCACTTATATTCATATATTGAATTCTTCAGGTCGGGAAATACATCACTATTCTGAATATAATGCATCTTTTTGGTTGACTGATGGCGTTTATTATTTTGTTATTGAACCTGAATTTTTATTGAGTGCTCCTAGTAATGGAACGATAACGACTACGGTTTACGGTTCGGAGCGTGAAATCGGAGAAGATTTTTCCCGTCCGTTAGATATCGGCACATTTAATTCTGATTTCTCCATTGTAGCTGGTGTTGAGTATTTTAGTTCATACATGATGGATTATCGAGATGATCCTTTTTTGTGGGACGAATATTGTGATATGGTTCACGAATTTACAATCACAGAACCAATGGTGGTAACAATGGATGATGAAGGCTCTGATAATTTCGGAGAAAACGACTATCGTTCTGTACTGATGTCTTCGCGAACAGATACCGTTCAGGCGGTTTTTTCTGAAACTTTTGGTTGGGGGTATACGAGATGTCGATATGAGCTTGCCCCAGGTCGCTATTTTATTTATTCGTTTGGAAAGGCTCCGAGGAATCCTAATGAGCTTGTTATCAATCTTACTGGTAAGACTTATGGTCCTGGTTCTGATGTTAATCATTCTATTGATATCGTTAATGATTCCGAGGATGGCTTCTTTCATTATGAGAATACGATTGACACTTCTACCCTTTTAGATAGCAGAAACCCTGATAAAGCCGGTAACGAGGTCTATTATCGCTTGAATTTGTCGGAACCGATGGAAATATGCTTCAGTAACTGCGGCTCTGAAGTGAGAGATACTTACATAGCATTGTATTCTTCGGATATGGAAGTGTTGTATTACAATGACTATCTAGGCAGAGGGGCTTGTGATATAGCTGATCAGGCTTATCTTCAAATTCCGGTATTGCTTCCAGGTACATACTACATCATGGTGGATGGTGCAACGAATGGAAATATCAACCTTGATGTAGATGGGAGATCTTTGGGAACGATTGGAGATAAATTACTCACCGCTATCGATGCCGGTAGCTACGATAGCGGTTTTATGTTTAACGATACACGAAACACTTCTATCGGTTATACGAACCAGTTTACGGGAAAATCGGCCAACGATGTTTATTATAAACTGACTTTGCGTCAAGGAGTTGATCTTTTGAAAATAGATCATTCGGATTCGGAATTGGCAGATACTTACCTGAGCTTTCTTAACTCTTCAGGTACTGTTCTGGCTTCCAGTAACAATACTTCAGGGAAGGCATATCTCAATTTGACAAATTTGGCGGCAGGTACATATTATATTGTTTCTGAAGGAATCAACAGAAACGGTATTATTACTACCCATGCTGAGGTTCGTGGAGTTAACGGTTATCTTTCGACAACGAAAGGCCAGCCTCATGTTATCAGCTTTACTCCGACTGTGGCTAGTAGTGATGTTCTATCTTTGAGTGTTGACAATGTCCGACAGGACATTCAATATTATGATTATTTCGGCAACCCTACGGTGAAAGTGCAGCATGGTTTCTTGCCTTATGGCGACGACCTTTTTACGTTGCAGGAATATGACGGTCTGAATCGTGCTTCTAATCGGTGGCTTCCGGTGTCGAGAGCCAATACAAACGGGGCGTATGTATCACCGGGACTTTTAAAGGATGCAACGAAAGCATTTTTCCTTTATGGAAATGATGCTAATCCTTACAGTCGTACGGTTTATGATCACTCTCCTTTGAATGAGGTTGTTGAAGAGTATGGTCCGGGTAGGGCATGGCATGCAGGCAATAAATCAGTGAAGACTGATCGTATGGCGAACTTGAGTAGTGAAGATGCAACTGCCGATTCTGTACTTCTAGCTCTTGTAGTGCGTATTTACCGTGTTTCCGACACTTCGATCCTAAGCACAGGAACGTATCCGACTGAGGCTCTGAATGTGATAAGGACTACCGATGAAGACGGGAATGTTAGTTATGAGTTTAAGGATCAGTCAGACCGTATCCTTCTTGTGCGTCAGATGGATGGTAATGAAATGCATGATACATATACCGTATATGATAATTATGGTAATATCCGTTTTGTCCTTCCACCGCTAGCATCGGACAATCTGAATGCTGGCTCCTCTTGGAGTGAAAACAATGAGACGCTGAAGAAGTATGCCTATATTTACCACTATGATACATATAACCGCCCGATTAGCAAGAAACTTCCCGGATGTGAGCCCGTTTACACAGTATATGATGCTGCCGACAGACCTGTTTTTACCCAGGATGGTAATCAGCGTGCTAAGGGTGAATGGTCATTCAGTATCCCTGATGCTTTCAGCCGAATAGTGTTGACAGGTACTTGTAAAAACGTTTTTGATTA
>CAQOGY010000017.1 GCA_948847595.1 uncultured Bacteroides sp. | reverse complement strand
TAGAGCATAACCTTGCCAAGGTTAGGGTCGCGAGTTCGAGTCTCGTTTTCCGCTCCATATATATAACATAAGAGGTTGTCAGTCGATGTGATTGGCAACCTCTTTTTTTTGTACCTTATTGTAAGTTTACCGGACGATTTTATCAATAGATTGAATAGAAAAGTGTAATTTTGCAGATGAAAAAATCAATGTACTCCCCCCAAAAAAGAGCGTCATTGATTCACGCAGACCTATAATTAATTTAATAACAGATGATATGTTAACACAAATCATTAATGCACGCATCCTGACCCCGCAAGGCTGGCTCAAGGATGGGTCAGTGCTTATCCGCGACAATAAAATTCTGGAAGTGACCAACTGCGACCTCGCCATTATCGGAGCCAAACTGATTGATGCCAAAGGAATGTACATTGTCCCCGGCGGAGTGGAAATCCACGTTCATGGTGGCGGCGGAAGGGATTTTATGGAAGGTACGGAAGAGGCTTTCCGAACAGCTATCAAAGCTCATATGCAGCACGGCACTACCAGTATTTTCCCCACACTTTCTTCTTCAACCATTCCTATGATCCGCGCAGCCGCGGAGACTACCGAGAAAATGATGGCGGAACCGGATAGCCCGGTACTCGGACTTCACCTCGAAGGACATTATTTCAACATGGAAATGGCGGGCGGACAGATTCCCGAAAATATCAAGAATCCCGATCCCGAAGAATATATTCCGTTGCTGGAAGAGACGCATTGTATCAAGCGTTGGGATGCCGCACCGGAACTTCCGGGAGCCATGCAGTTCGGTAAGTATATCACGGCAAAAGGCATATTGGCTTCGGTAGGACATACGCAGGCTGAATTTGAGGATATACTGACGGCTTATGAAGCGGGCTATACTCATGCCACCCATTTCTATAACGCCATGCCGGGATTCCACAAACGGAAGGAATACAAATATGAGGGCACGGTAGAAAGCATTTATCTGATTGACGATATGACCGTGGAAGTAGTGGCGGACGGTATTCATGTGCCCCCGACGATTCTGCGTCTTGTCTACAAAATAAAAGGAGTGGAGCGTACTTGTCTGATAACGGATGCGCTGGCTTGCGCGGCCAGTGACAGTCAGACGGCTTTTGATCCGCGTGTAATTATCGAGGACGGGGTTTGCAAACTCGCAGACCGTTCCGCCCTGGCAGGAAGCGTGGCGACAATGGATCGCCTGATTCGCACGATGGTGCAGAAGGCGGAGATTCCATTGGCGGATGTGATAAGGATGGTTTCCGAAACACCTGCCCGCATCATGGGAGTGCTGGATCGTAAAGGTACGCTCGAGCGTGGCAAGGATGCCGATATCATTGCTTTGGACAGAGACTTGAATGTAAGGGCTGTGTGGGCGATGGGACAACTGGTGGAAGGCACCAACAAACTGTTTTAAATTCTATAAAAAAAGAAGACTATGTTAACTCAGATAATAAACGGAAGAATACTTACCCCGCAAGGCTGGTTGAAAGATGGTTCCGTATTGATTTGCGATGGAAAAATATTAGAGGTGACGAACAGTGACCTGGCGGTTATCGGTGCAACGATCATTGATGCCCGCGGGATGACAATCGTACCGGGATTTGTGAGTATGCATGCGCACGGTGGTGGCGGACACGATTTTACCGAAGCTACGGAAGAGGCTTTCCGCACGGCGACTACTGCCCATTTGAAGCATGGTGCCACCAGTATGTTCCCTACTTTATCATCCACTTCTTTCGAAAGGCTTTATCAGGCAGTCGATGTTTGCGAGAGTTTGATGCAGGAGAAAGATTCTCCGATTCTCGGTCTGCACATCGAAGGGCCTTACCTGAATCCGAAGATGGCAGGTACGCAGTATGACGGTTTCCTCAAAACACCGGATGAGAATGAATATATTCCTTTGTTGGAGCATACTTCCTGCATCAAGCGTTGGGACATCAGTCCCGAATTGCACGGTGCGCATGATTTCGCGAAGTACACCCGTTCGAAAGGGATTATGACCGCCGTGACACATACCGAAGCCGAGTATGATGAAATTAAGGCTGCGTATGCGGTAGGCTTTACCCATGCCGCGCATTTCTATAATGCGATGCCGGGTTTCCACAAACGCCGTGAGTATAAATATGAAGGTACGGTGGAAAGTGTATATCTGACGGATGGAATGACAGTAGAAGTGATTGCGGACGGCATTCACTTGCCGGCTACGATACTGAAACTGGTATATAAACTGAAAGGTGTGGAGAATACTTGTCTCGTAACGGATGCTTTGGCTTATGCCGCTTCTGACGGTAATGTGCCGGTTGATCCCCAGTATATTATTGAAGGCGGAGTATGTAAGATGGCAGACCATTCTGCGTTGGCAGGTAGTTTGGCTACGATGGATATACTGGTGCGTACCATGGTGAAGAAAGCGAATATACCTTTGGAAGATGCTGTACGCATGGCTTCTGAGACTCCCGCCCGTCTGATTGGAGTTAGCGACCGGAAAGGGGCGTTGGCTAAAGGAAAAGATGCCGATATTGTGATTCTTGATAAGGAACTGAATGTGCGTTGTGTGTGGTCGATGGGAAAGATTGTCCCGGGAACTGATATCCTGTTGCACAAATAACGGTTGAAATAATACGAAACAAGATAGCCCTGATTCTGAATGTAGAGATGCTCTGCTTCGGAATCGGGGCTTATTTTTATGGTATCTGTATGATGAAAACAGCCTTTTTCTAATCGAATTCTAATCTGAAATGAGAGCCTTATAATGGCTTTTTTCCTTCTCTACGATTGCAGAATTGTAATTTTGTCGCGAAAACTACGATAAGGTAACAAAGATGATTGCAATGAACAGAGTATTTCTAATTTCCTTTTTTCTTCTATTGACAAGGGGAGTATTATGTGCCCAGCAGATTCCGGGCACGCTGACACTAAAGGATGCGGAACAACGTTTCCTGGAACGTAATCTGTCGCTGATAGCCGAACGTTATAACATCGACATGGCACAAGCACAGGTTCTGCAAGCCAAACTATTTGAGAATCCGGTGATTTCACTGGAACAGAATGTCTACAACCGATTAAACGGAAAGTACTTCGATTTTGGGCATGAGGGTGAAGCGGTCGTGGAGATTGAGCAGGTGATTCGCCTTGCCGGTCAGCGGAACAAGCAAGTGAAGCTGGAAAAAATCAACAAGGAAATAGCCGGATATCAGTTTGAAGAAGTGATGCGTACCCTTCGCCGGGAACTGAATGAGAAGTTCGTACAGGTTTATTTCCTTTCCAAATCCGTCTCTATTTATGAGAAGGAAGTCAACTCCCTGCAAAATTTACTTGCCGGGATGAAGGTGCAGCAGGAAAAAGGAAATATTTCGTTGATGGAAATCTCCCGCCTGGAGTCCATGCTGTTCTCTTTAAAGAAAGAGAAGAATGAACGGGAGAATGAGTTGCTGACTCTTAGAGGGGAGTTCAACAGGTTGCTCAATCTTCCGGCAGATACCCATATTCCGTTATCATTGGATGAGGAAGTATTGAAACAGCTTGATTTGTCCCAACTGTCATTTGCCGATTTGAAAGCGATGATAAATGAGCGTCCGGACTTGAAAATTGCGCGAAGCATGGCAAGCGCTTCCCGTGCCAATTTGAAATTGCAGAAGTCGATGGCTTTTCCTGAATTTTCGGTGAAAGGTAGTTATGACCGTATCGGAAACTTTATTAGGGATTATTTTGCGGTAGGAGTAAGCCTGTCCGTACCTATCTTCAACCGTAACCAGGGAAATATAAAGGCTGCCCGTTTCAGCATTCAGCAAGCGGGAGTGCAGCAGGAAGATGCTGCCAACCGTGCGGATATGGAGCTTTATACCGCTTATGCTTCACTGGAAAAGGCAGTGCAGCTTTATCAATCTACCAACATGGACTTGGAACGCAACTTTGAGAAACTGATAACAGGCGTGAACGAGAACTTCAGTAAACGCAATATCAGTTTGCTGGAGTTTATTGATTACTATGACAGTTATAAGGAAACCTGTATTCAGTTGCATGAGATAAAGAAAGATGTGTTTCTCGCCATCGAAAACCTGAATACAACTGTCGGACAGAATATATTGAACTACTAATATCTATAAATTATCAAAGACTATGAACTGGAATAAATTCCTTCCTTGCATATTGCTTACTACTTTATTGGGAGCATGCTCCGGCAAAGGCGAACAACCGAATGTTGCCCCGGCTGCCTTATGTCTGACGGACAGCTTGCTGAAAGTCGTATCTGTCGATACGGTTCACGTTCAGGAAGTGATAGACGAACTGACACTGAACGGACGGGTGACTTTTAACGAGAATCAAGTGGCACATGTATATCCGATGTTTGGCGGTACGGTGACGGAACTGAAAGCTGAAATCGGGGATTTCGTCCGTAAGGGAGATGTGTTGGCAGTCATCCGTAGTGGGGAAGTGGCAGAGTATGAAAAGCAACTGAAAGACGCGGAGCAGCAATTGCTGCTGGCTCGTAGAAATATGGATGCTACACAAGATATGTATTCGTCCGGCATGGCTTCGGATAAGGATATACTTCAGGCGAAACAGGAGTTGGCAAGCGCCGAAGCGGAAGAGAGAAGGATAAAGGAAATCTTCTCTATTTATAATTTCTCCGGAAATGCCTACTATCAGTTGAAATCGCCTGTATCGGGCTTTATTGTTGAGAAACAAATCAGCAGGGATATGCAGTTGCGCCCCGACCAAAGTGAAGGACTGTTCACGATTTCGGGACTTTCCGATGTATGGGTGATGGCGGATGTATATGAAAGCGACATCAGCAAAGTGTCCGAAGGGGCTTCGGTGCGTATCTCTACACTGGCCTATCCCGATAAAACGTTCGCCGGAACGATTGACAAGGTATATCATCTGCTGAACAATGAAAGCAAGACGATGAATGTCCGTATCAAACTCAAGAATGAGGATTATCTGCTGAAGCCGGGAATGTTTACGAACGTAAGCGTAAAATGCAGGGCGGACGGAACCTCGATGCCCCGCATTGATTCTCATGCGCTGGTATTTGAAGGGGGCAGGAATTATGTGGTGGTTGTGAAACCGGATCAACGGCTGCAAGTGAAAGAGGTAGATGTATATAAGCAGTTGAGCAAGGAATGTTATATCCGCTCCGGACTTTCCGAAGGTGACAGGGTGTTGAATAATAATGTATTGTTAGTGTATAATGCTTTGAATACGGATTAAAAACAGAGAATAGACTTATGCATAAATTCATAGATAATATAGTGGCTTTCTCGCTGAAGAACAAGTTCTTTATCTTCTTTTGTACGGCGATTGCCATTATAGCCGGAGCTGTCTCTTTCAAGCACACTCCGATAGACGCTTTCCCGGATGTGACAAATACGAAGGTAACGATTATCACGCAATGGGCGGGACGCAGCGCGGAAGAAGTGGAGAAATTTATCACGATTCCTATCGAGATAGCCATGAACCCGGTTCAGAAGAAAACGGATATCCGCTCGACTACGCTTTTCGGACTTTCCGTTATCAATGTGATGTTCGAAGACCGTGTGGATGATTTTACAGCCCGTCAGCAGGTATATAATTTGTTGAATGATGCCGATTTGCCCGATGGGGTGACACCGGAAGTACAGCCTTTGTATGGCCCTACCGGAGAGATTTTCCGTTATACGCTACGTAGCGACAAGCGCAGTGTGCGGGATTTGAAGACCATTCAGGATTGGGTAATCGAGCGTAATCTCCGTTCGGTGTCCGGTGTGGCGGATATTGTGAGTTTCGGTGGTGAAGTGAAAACTTTTGAGGTGAGTGTGAATCCTCACCAGTTGATTAATTACGGCATTACTTCCCTCGAACTCTATGACGCGATAGCTAAGAGTAATATCAATGTAGGGGGAGACGTGATTACGAAAAGCTCACAAGCCTATGTGGTTCGTGGCATCGGTCTGATTAACGACCTGGACGAACTGCGGAATATCGTAGTGAAGAATATCAATGGTACTCCGATTCTGGTAAAGAACCTTGCTGAAGTACACGAATCATGCCTGCCCCGTCTCGGACAGGTAGGGCGAATGGATGAGGACGATGTAGTTCAAGGTATCGTGGTGATGCGGAAAGGGGAGAACCCGGGCGAGGTAATCGCCAACCTGAAAGACAAGATAGAAGAATTGAATCAGAATGTGCTTCCGAAAGATGTGCAAATAGTCTCGTTCTATGACCGTGAGGACTTGGTGAACCTGGCTGTCAGGACAGTGACGCATAACCTGATTGAAGGAATATTGTTGGTTACCTTTATTGTTTTAATTTTCATGGCAGACTGGCGGACTACTGTGATTGTTGCTGTTGTCATCCCATTGGCATTGTTGTTCGCATTCATCTGTTTACGTGCAATGGGAATGTCCGCCAATCTGCTTTCTATGGGAGCTATCGACTTCGGTATCATTATTGACGGGGCGGTGGTGATGGTAGAAGGGGTATTTGTCGCCCTGGACAAGAAGGCAAGGCAAGTGGGAATGCCTGCTTTCAACGTCATGTCCAAAATGGGACTTATCCGTAATACGGCAAAGGACAAGGCGAAAGCGGTATTCTTCTCCAAATTGATTATTATCACGGCACTGATTCCTATTTTCTCTTTCCAGAAAGTGGAAGGAAAGATGTTCTCACCCTTGGCATATACGCTGGGTTTTGCACTCTTGGGGGCACTGATATTTACGCTTACCTTAGTGCCGGTCATGTCTTCCATGCTGTTGAAGAAAAATGTCCGTGAAAAGAATAACCGTTTTGTCCATTTTATCAATACCAAATGCTCGGCTCTCTTTGATACTTTCTATGCGCATAGAAAGCTGACTATCGGACTGGCTACGGTGATAGCGGGTGTCGGCCTATGGCTTTTCTCTTTCCTGGGTACGGAGTTCCTTCCGCAGTTGAATGAGGGTTCTATCTATATCCGCGCCACTTTGCCGCAAAGTATCTCATTGGATGAATCAGTGACGCTTGCCAATAAAATGAGAAGGAAGTTATTGACATTCCCCGAAGTGCGGCAAGTATTGTCGCAGACCGGACGACCGAATGACGGTACGGATGCTACCGGATTCTATAATATAGAATTTCATGTCGATATTTACCCCGAAAAGGAATGGGACAGCAAGTTGACCAAGTTGCAGTTGATTGACAAGATGCAGGACGATTTGTCTATCTATCCCGGCATTGACTTTAACTTCTCGCAGCCGATTACCGATAACGTGGAAGAAGCGGCTTCGGGCGTGAAGGGTTCTATTGCCGTGAAAGTCTTCGGCAAGGATTTATATGAGTCGGAAAAGTATGCGGTTCAGATTGAGAAGATTCTCAGTACGGTGCAGGGGATTGAAGACTTGGGAGTAATCCGGAATATTGGTCAGCCGGAACTTCGTATCGAATTGAATGAACGGCAGTTGGCACGCTACGGAGTAGCCAAGGAAGATGTGCAGTCGATTATCGAAATGGCTATCGGCGGTAAATCAGCTTCACTGCTTTATGAAGATGAGCGGAAATTCAATATCATGGTGAGATATAGCGAACAGTTCCGTCAGAATGAAGAGGAGATAGGCAAGATACTGGTTCCGGCAATGGATGGAACGATGGTGCCTGTCAAGGAACTGGCGGATATCACGACCATTACAGGCCCGTTATTGATTTTCCGTGATAACCATGCACGTTTCTGTGCGGTTAAGTTCTCCGTGCGGGGACGGGACATGGGTACGGCAGTTGCGGAAGCACAGAAAAAGGTGAATGCGTCTGTACATTTACCTGCGGGATATTCTTTGAAATGGACGGGCGACTTTGAGAATCAGCAACGGGCAACGAAGCGGTTGGCGCAGGTGGTGCCTGTCAGTATCGCTATTATCTTTATCATTCTGTTTGTCCTTTTCTCTAATGCGAGGGATGCCGGACTGGTATTGCTGAATGTCCCGTTTGCGGCTGTCGGGGGGATTGCGGCACTTCTGATAACCCGTTTCAATTTCTCTATTTCGGCAGGTATCGGCTTCATTGCCCTGTTTGGTATCTGTATTCAGAATGGGGTGATTATGATATCCGATATAAAAGCGAACCTGAAGCTGGGGGCTCCGTTGCAGGAAGCGACGAAAGAAGGAGTCCGTTCGCGTATCCGTCCCGTGATAATGACGGCGGCGATGGCGGCTATCGGCTTGATGCCTGCTGCCATGAGCCACGGTATCGGTTCGGAATCCCAGCGTCCGCTGGCGATTGTTATCATTGGTGGATTGATAGGAGCCACTTTCTTTGCCTTGTTTATTTTCCCTCTTATTGTGGAAGTGGTATATGAACGGATGCTGTATGATAAAAACGGTAAGTTATTGCAAAGACGTATATAAATAATTTCATTATCTATTCTATGAAAAAAACTCTCATAGATTAAATTGTATGTTTTCAGTAGGTAGAAGTGAGAAAGGGATAAAAGGGGGGGAATTAAAAAATCACCCGTACTTTTGTCCCTTTTTCTATTTCGGAAGATATTTCCAGTTTGCCGTGGTAGGCAGATATAATTTTCATTGTCAGGCTAAGGCCGATTCCCTGTCCTGCATAGTCGTGGGTATTGCTGCCCCGGTAGAAGGACTGGAAGATATGCTCTATTTCTTCCTGCGGGATACCGATTCCCCGGTCTTCTATTTCAATCACGACTTGTCGGTTTATCCGGGAAAGGATAATGTCTACTTCCTTTTCAGAATATTTGCATGCATTGTCTATGATGTTCTTCAAGGCTATTTTTAGCAGGTAGGAGTTTGCTTGTATAGTAGCCGGTGCGCCCGATTCCCGGGTATGAAGCCGGATTCTGTCATTGTCAACCGTTAAATCGGTCAGCATGTCCTGAAGGGAGATTTCTTCGATATTAGTTTTCAGCAGTTCTTCATCCTGTCGGGAGAGAAAAAGGAGATGGCGTATTAGGTTGGACAGCCGTTTGCTTTCTGACGAAATACGTTGCAGGGCTTCCACATATTCTCCGGTGCTTCTTTCTTTGAGCAGGCTGATTTCACATTCTCCCTGAATGGCGGTTATCGGGTTGTTCAGCTCGTGTGACGCATGGCTGACAAAGGATTTCTCTGCTTTGAAAGCACTGTCCAGGCGGTCGAGCATATGGTTCAGGGTGACTATGATTTCTTCCAGTTCGTCATTGTTTCCGGTTTGTTTTAGTCGCCGGTTGAGGCTGTTGGCGCGTATTCTTTTCAGTTCCTTCAATATATGCTGAAGGGGAACAAGGATGCGTCCAGAATAGATTTTCCCTATAAAGTAGATTAGGATGGAACTGAATAATACCAGGAAGATGGAAAGCAGCAGCAGATGTTCCTGAATCTCCGTTCCGTAAGCATTGCGGGACATGACGAGAACGATGAAATTGCCTTCATTGTCGGGATAATAGAGGGCTGCACCCAGTTGGTCTTTATATTTGAAGGAGAAAGGGATGCTGTCTTCGCCTGTTATAAGAAGTGCCTGTTGCTGTTGGGTGAGATATTTATCCAGTGTATCGCGTACTTCGGAAAGGCTATCCATATTCAAGAGAATCTCATGGGCTTCGGGTAGAAGTTCGTCATATTTGCGTTGGATAATCTGATAACTCTGTTCGTCCACTTCGTCTTTCTCCCAATGTTTCTGTGCGGTCAGGTAGGCTTTTTCACGAAGGTAGGAAGCATAGAGCCTGTTGATATACTGCGTGCTGAAGATATAGAATACAGCAATGATAATAACAGTAGTCAGCACACTGGCTAATGTATAGAAAAGAGCTATTTTAGAACCTACTTTCATACCCGTGGCGGTTGGTGATGTGTTTAAGCATTCATTATATATCCTAATCCTACTACCGTGTGAATCAGTTTCTTATCGAAGTCACGGTCTATCTTTACACGGAGATAATTGACGTAAACATCCACGATATTGGTATTCGTGTCGAAGTTCTTGTCCCATACGTCTTTGAGCAGGGTGATGCGTGAGAGGGCTACCCCCTGATGAGTCATGAAATATTCGAGCAGGCGGTATTCCTTGACCGTAAGCTCGATGTCTATATCTCCTCTTTTAGCCTTCCGGGTGTTGCAATCCAATATCAGATTATCACAAGTCAGTTGGTTGGCGGCAACTTCCTTGCCGCGGCGCAGCAATGCCTTGATGCGTGCTTCCAGTTCCTGGAAACTGAATGGCTTGACAAGGTAATCATCCGCTCCCGCGTCCAGTCCCTTGACAATATCCTCAGTTGTGCCCAAAGCCGTCAGCATGATAACGGGAGTCTGGTAACCGAACATCTGGCGATAGAGATGGCAAAGTTCCAAACCGTTTATTTTCGGCATGATAATATCCAGTATTAGAAGGTCGAAAGGTTCTTCCTGAAGGATTTTCCAACCGGCATTGCCATCGTGACAAACGCTTACCGTATGTCCGAATTCTTTCAGTCCCCGTTCAATAAAAGAGGCGATATTTATTTCATCTTCCACCAATAGTATCTTTGCCATAATCGTACTGTTTACGTGCAAAGATACTTTTTCTTTGCATTTGGAGAAAGAAAATCGCCTTACATTTAAGTGTTTCTTGTTTCTGAATTGTACTATATATAAACAAGAGATATGCTATGAAAATAAATTATTTAGTCGGAGCTTTTCTGTGTATGCTGGGATGTTATGCGTGTAGCAGTCCGAAAACAGAAGTCAAATCACCGGACGGTCATATTAAAATGTCTTTTACAGTAGATGAAAACGGCAGACCACTTTATAATGTTTCGGTAGGTGATTCCTTATTAATTGAAAATTCGGCAATGGGATTCACGGAAGGCAACGGCGTTGTCTTGGGAGAAGGATTCCAAATAAAGAATACAACTTTTACCAGCAAGGACGAGACTTGGACACAACCCTGGGGCGAGAATAAAACCAACCGCAACCATTACAATGAAATGGCAGTCAACCTAACTAACGGGAATCAGGTGGAACTGACGCTCCGTTTCCGTGTGTTCGATGATGGAGTAGGGTTCCGCTATGAATACAACGTCCCCACAGTAGATTCATTGATGATAACGGATGAACTGACCACTTTCCGTTTCCGCCAGGACGGTACTTCATGGTCGATTCCTGCCAGTGCGGAAACTTATGAATTACTATATAAGCAACAACCTGTCTCCGAGGTGGAAACAGCCAATACTCCCTTTACTTTCAAAACGGCGGACGGCGTGTATGGAAGCATCCATGAAGCAGCTTTGTATGACTTCTCCGAAATGACCTTGAAGCAGGCAGGTAACTATACATTGAAAGCGGAGCTTACCCCATGGCCCGATGGTATCAAAGTGCGCAAAGGCAACCACTTCACCACTTCCTGGCGCACCATTCAGATTGCTCCCGAAGCTGTCGGACTTATCAATTCTTCATTGATTCTGAATCTGAATGACCCTTGTGTACTGGAAACTACCGACTGGATTCGCCCGTTGAAGTATGTCGGAGTCTGGTGGGGAATGCATCTCGGCGTAGAAACCTGGAAGATGGACGAACGTCACGGAGCCACTACGGCCAATGCTAAAAAATATATCGACTTCGCCGCCGCCAATAATATAGAAGGCGTCTTGTTTGAAGGCTGGAACGAAGGCTGGGAAAGTTGGGGCGGTATGCAGAACTTTGACTTTACGAAGCCTTATGCCGATTTTGATATTGACGAGATAGTTCGTTATGCCAAAGAGAAAGGCATTGAAATCATCGGCCACCATGAGACAGGTGGAAATATCCCTAACTATGAGCGTCAGATGGATCGTGCAATGCAATGGTACACCGACCATGGCATTACGATTCTGAAAACCGGTTATGCAGGAGCTTTCCCGGACGGACTTTCACATCACGGACAGTATGGAGTCAACCACTATCAGAAAGTGGTGGAAACGGTTGCCCGCCATAAAATGACGCTTGATGCGCACGAACCGATTAAGGATACCGGAGTCCGCCGTACATGGCCTAATATGATGACTCGCGAGGGTGCCAGAGGGATGGAATGGAATGCATGGAGCGAAGGCAACCCGCCTTCCCATCATGTGATGCTGCCGTTTACCCGTCTGTTGTCCGGCCCGATGGATTACACTCCGGGAACTTTTGACATTCTGTTCTTACAGACTAAAGATTCTCCCCGTCGTCAGAAATGGAACGACCAGGATAAGGGAAACAGCCGTGTGAATACAACTTTGGCAAAACAGCTCGCTAACTGGGTAATTCTGTATTCTCCTCTGCAAATGGCTTCTGACATGATAGAACATTACGAGGGACATCCTGCTTTCCAGTTCTTCCGTGATTTTAATCCGGATTGTGACGAATCGAAAGCATTGGCAGGAGAGCCGGGAGAGTTTGTAGCAGTCGTGCGTAAAGCAAAAGACAATTATTTCTTAGGAGCAGCTACCAACGAGAAGCCGCGTACACTGGAGATAAAGCTGGATTTCCTGGAACCGGGAAAACAGTATAAAGCTATCATCTATGCCGATGGAGAAGCTGCGGACTGGAAAACGAATCCTACGGATTATCAGATAACAGAGCAGACGGTGACTTCCGAAAATACATTGACTGTGCGGATGGCTGCCGGCGGTGGACAGGCTGTTTCGTTCATGCCGCTTTAATTCAAAATTGGTATTATAAATGGGTATTTTCTTTAGACATAAGAACAAAAGAACATAAAGGCTGCGCTTGGAAAATTATTTCTGCCGGTCATTAAACTACTATTGTTGTTTCATCTTTTGTTCTTATGTTCTTCTGTCTAAAGAAAATATTATTCTGTCTGCAAAAAAAATATCATTTAATTGTGAGACAATATCCATGTCCAACTGCATTATCCTTTCGCTTCCTGATACATAAAGCGTTTGATTGATTTCTTCGCCGTCTTTTCAAATTCCTCGAAATGAATTTTAATCTTGCTTATTTGAGAATAGTTGGGAAGCTGCTGATTCAGTTCGATACGGTTCTGTTCCATTACTTTCTGAATATCCGCCTGCTGCAATCCATGCGCAAAAGCGTCATCGAAATCCGGATAAATAAGAGCTACCAGTTTTTCATGCTGCAAGACGATAATGGACTCCGAAACATACGGCATATTGTTCAATTTGCTTTCAATCTCTTCGGGATAGATGTTCTGTCCGCTCGAAGTAAGAAGCAGGTTTTTGCTACGGCCACGAACCGTTATATATCCTTCTTCATCCATTGTTCCGAGGTCGCCCGTATGCAGCCAGCCGTGTACATCTATGATTTGTGCAGTAGCTTCGGGATTTTTGTAGTATCCCAACATCATATTGGCTCCTCTGCAAATGATTTCTCCGGCATGGGTTTGGGGATCCGGTGAGTCGATTTTCACTTCCATGCGTGTCGTTGCTTTCCCGCAGGAAGCCAACTTCAACGTTTCCCAACGGCTGGAACAGATTATCGGCCCACATTCGGTCATACCGTAAGCAATAGTGTAGGGGAATCCTATCTTTTTAAGGAAAGCTTCCACTTCGGCATTGAAAGGAGCGCCGCCGATAATGATTTCGTCAAAGTTACCACCGAATATTTCCATAGCGGCCTGACGTGCCAAAGACTTAATCTTGTCATTGACAATAGGCACTTTGAGCAATAACTTGCCAATCTTGCTGTCCACTTTAGGCAGAATATCCTTCTTGATAATCTTTTCTACAATCAAAGGCACACAAGAGATTACTCTTGGTTTGATTTCCGAGAAAGACTGGGAAATGATTTTCGGAGACGGCATACGCGTCAGGAAGTAGATATGCGCACCTGCCGAGAATCCGTACAGAAAGTCGTACACCATACCGAATACATGACCCATAGGAAGCATGGAAACGATGTTGTCTCCCGGTTTAAGCGGAAGCATCTCGAAGCAATACGCCACGTTCGACCAAATGCTGCGGTAGGGGAGCATGACTCCTTTTGAATATCCCGTAGTGCCTGAAGTATAGTTGATAATCGCCAGTTCTTCCGGCCTGTCTTTCCGGTAACAGATGTGTTCCGGTCGGAAATTCTTGGGATACCGCTGGCCATAAATAGCGTTCCGGTGTTCGAAGGCATAAGTGAGCTTCTCGTTCCGTGATACCAAGGCTGAAAAGTCAGTCAGCAAAGCAATACCTTCCAGTAAGGGCATGGCATCCTCATTCAGATTTTCCCAAGCCTGGTCGCCGACGAAAAGTAGTTTGGCTTCGGAGTGATTGACGATATTATGAATGTTGTCCGCCTTGAATTCATGCAAGATAGGCACGATAACGGCTCCATAAGTGATAGTGGCTAAGAAAGTAACTGCCCAGTGGGCACTGTTGCGTCCGCAGACTGCTATTTTATCTCCCGGCTGAATTCCGGCGCTTTCCAGTACGATGTGAAATTTAGCGATTTTACGCGCTACGTCTTTATATTGAAGGGTGATTCCTTTATAGTCAGTTAAGGCATCTTTGTCCCAGTTTTTGATAATACTTTGCTCAATATAATCAATGAACTGATGTTCTTGTTCCATTCGATTCTTGCACATTTAGTTAAAAACTGCGCAAAATTAATACTTCATATGTGTAAACCGAATTTTAAATTCAAGTTTTACGGTTAATTAACGGAGACTGACCGAACAATTCCTTTCGGGCTGACGGCGGGCTTTTCCCGTTTCTTCCTTAAAGCTGATTGGCGGGTATATTTGAAACGTTGAGAGGTATCAGATAAATCAAATATTTATTATAATAATAAGGCACGGATTACACGAAGTTCACGGTCTCAAAAGATTAATTAGTCAAAACCGTGTAATCTGCGTAATCCGTGCCTAAATAATTAGTTATAACGAAGTTCTGGCAAATCTATACATAAATTGTACCTATTCTATTGCTTCCTCTTTGGATTTCTCGGAAATGAGCAATAGTTTATCCCCCTCGTGCAATTTCAATGTTCCGTTGGGAATCAGGAACTCATCTCCACGTTTCACAATCATTACCAGTGTACCTTTGGGAAGATTCATATCTTTCAATGTATCCGCTTCTTCCAGCATTTCCCGGGTGATTGTCATGTCGCTGAGGTCGGAGTCTATTTCTTCCGGAAGTTCGACACCGAAGTCATTGCCTGTTTTCTCCAGTGGTTCGGAGAGATGCAGTAAACGTGCCACAAAAGAAATGGTAGTACCCTGCACGACCAGTGAGACAATGGTAATGAAGAACACGATATTGAAGATAATATTCGAACCTTCGACTCCTGCAACCACCGGATAAGTGGCGAAGATAATAGGAACTGCCCCGCGCAATCCTACCCACGACACGAACAAGCGTGATTTCATCGTTATTTTACGGAACGGGAGCAAGCAGAGGAATACGCTTAGCGGGCGACCGATAACAATCATAAATACGCCAATCAGCAAAGCAACGACAGCTACTTCCAACATTTCGTGCGGATTGACAAGCAATCCCAGGCAGAGGAACATAATGATTTGGAACAACCAGGTCAGTCCGTCCATAAACGTATAGATTTCCTTACGATGCATGATTTTATTGTTTCCTACCATTATACCGGCGATATATACAGCCAGGTATCCATTACCTTTCAGCAAGTCGGTGATGGAGAAAGTAAAGAAAACAAAAGCCAGTAACAGGATAGGGTATAACGCCTGATTGTCAATATTAAGCTTATTCAACATGCGGATAGCCAGTTTGCCGAGTAAATATCCGGCAGCGGCACCTACAATAAACTGGATGATAAAGGACATTGCGATAGCGCCGACTCCCATGCCTGCCGATTGGATAAACTGTATCAGGACAATGGTAAGCATATATGCCATCGGGTCATTACTTCCACTCTCCAACTCCAGCATAGGGCGGAGATTGTGCTTTAAGTTCATCTTTTGTGAACGAAGAATGGCGAACACCGAAGCCGAGTCGGTAGATGACATGGTAGCTGCCAGTAGCAGGGAAGTAGTGATAGGTAAATAAATGTTCGTCCAACTCATGCCGGATAACCACCAAATAAAGAGTCCGGTGAATAGGGCTGTTAATAGCACTCCGACAGTGGAAAGCACGATACCGGAACCTAATATAGGTTTTATTTCTCTGAATTTCGTGTCCATACCACCCGAGAAAAGGATGATACTCAAGGCGACCATACCGATGAACTGCGCCTCTTTGGCATTATGGAACTGGAGTCCGAAACCGTCGCTTCCGAATATCATTCCCACTACAAGGAACAGTAATAACGTGGGTACTCCAAAGCGGTATCCGGTCTTTCCAACGACAATGCTGACGAAAAGTAAGATAGAACCGATAAGTAAGGTGTTTTCTGCTGTAAATATCATAGGCAATATATTATAAAGTTATAAAATTGTCGTATTGGTTTTCACTGTGCGAAGTTACACATTATTAACAACAAATAAAACCCCTATTTGGATGTATTTTTGTCAAAAAAGGTAGTTAAATAGTCTAAAAAGATTAATTTTATACTCAATTATCTACAATCTACTTATGGATTCAAATAATCTTACGCTTTTGGAGAAAGGAAAAGAATCACCCGCACCACAGATTGATGAACGGTAGCGCGGGTGATTTTTATTTATATAAGGTTTATGACAAGAATTTCATTATATCTTCGTCTACAGTACTGATACCACCGATACCGAATTGCTCAATCAATACATTCTTTACATTCGGTGACAGGAAGGCCGGGAGAGTGGGGCCTAAGTGGATATTCTTCACACCTAATGCCAATAGAGCTAACAATACGATAACCGCTTTCTGTTCATACCAGGCAATATTATAAACAATAGGCAGTTTATTGACATCGTCCAGACCGAAGATTTCTTTCAGTTTCAGTGCGATAACCGCTAATGAGTAACTGTCGTTACATTGTCCTGCATCCAGTACGCGGGGAATCCCGTTAATATCACCCAATGCTAATTTGTTGTACCGGTATTTAGCGCAACCGGCAGTCAGGATAACGGTATCCTTCGGTAACTTCTGCGCAAATTCCGTGTAATACTCACGGCTTTTCATACGTCCGTCACATCCTGCCATGACAAAGAATTTGCGGATAGCTCCACTCTTGACAGCATCTACCACTTTATCAGCCAGTGCTGTCACCTGTGCATGGGCGAATCCGCCGATAAGTGTTCCGTTTTCGATGGCTACGGGCGGCTGGCATTGCTTGGCATGGGCAATCAGTGCGGAGAAGTCTTTTGGTTTTCCGTCTTTCCGTTCAGGGATATAATGTGCGCCTTCCAGTCCGCAGGCTCCTGTGATATAAATACGGTCTTTGTAAGTAGCGTTCGCACGCGGGGGAACGATACAGTTACTGGTAAACAGGATAGGACCGTTGAAACTTTCAAATTCTTCTTTCTGTTTCCACCAGGCATTTCCATAGTTCCCCGCCAGGTGTTTGTATTTCTTCAATTGCGGATAGTAATGTGCGGGAAGCATTTCGCTGTGGGTATATACGTCTACTCCCGTACCTTCGGTTTGTTCCAACAGTTCTTCGAGGTCTTTCAGGTCGTGTCCGCTGATAAGAATGCCCGGATTGTTGCGGACACCGATATTAACTTCAGTGATTTCGGGATTTCCGTAGCTGCTTGTATTCGCTTTGTCCAGTTGTGCCATAGCGGATACGCCATGTTTCCCTGTTTCCAAAGTCAGTTGTACCAACTCTTCCACGGTAATGTCATTACGGGTTAATTCCGCTAATGCGTGTTGCATAAAGGCAAAGATTTCCGGTGACTGGTAACCCAGGTTGTTGGCATGCTCTACATAAGCCGCCATTCCTTTCAGTCCGTAGTGCACCAGTTCTTTCAGCGAACGGATATCCTCGTTCGGGGTGCGAAGTACGCCTACCGTTTTCGATTTTTCTTCAAACTCGTTTTCATTGCCATCCCAAAGACATTCGTCGGGAGCATTTTGAATCGTTACCTTACTGCCGAGTTCTTTTTTCAGCTTCAATCCTTCTTTGATTTTCCGGGTGATGGCATCCTTGTCAAAGTTGGCGTTGGTAATGGTGATAAACAGGGCATCGTAGATAAATTTGTCTGCGTCTTCAGAAGGATGTCCCTCTTTGCGCAGGTGTTCGTTGTAGACAGCAATTCCCCGTACTACAAAGAGTAACAAGTCTTGCAGATTAGCCACTTCGGATGTTTTACCGCATACTCCTTTCAAGGTACAACCGGTACCCATTGCAGTCTCTTGACATTGATAACAGAACATACTCATAACTTTTACGTTTTAATTAGTCTTATAGTTTATTGAACGCAAAAGTAGGGGAAAGGTTTGAGCCAATTCTGTAACCAATGTTACAAGGATGAATGTTTTTTCATTAATACTCCGGATTTTCTATTAATTACCCGAATTTTTTATTGAATGAGCCGGATAAGCGATTCTTTTTGGAGAATCGTAATATGCTTCCGGTCGGCTGTCAGTAAACCATCTTCCTGCATATGAGCCAGTTCGCGTGCCAAAGAAGGGCGGGAAACTCCAAAATAATCACTCAATTCCTGTTGCGAACGGTCGAGAGTGATGTGTAATTGCTGCTGTTGTTTATGCAACCGGAGCAGATAAGAAGCCAGTTTCTGCCGAATCGTCTTGAAGGACATGAAGAACAGCTTATCCGATAACGTCCGTGCATAATTGGCGGAAAGATTCATATAGTTTTCCAAAAACTGCTCGTTCTTACGAAACAGGTTCAGGACGCTCGATTTGGGAAGTTCGATAACTTCCGTCGGTTCGTTGGCAGTCACTTCTACCGGAAAACGGTTCTCTTCTCCAAAAAGAAACAAAGGGGCGAGGGCTCTTGGCGCAGCTATGTCTTCCACTTTGATAAGCCGTCCCGAATAGTCAATCATTTCACCGCGCACACTTCCTTGGGTCAGGATGACCAGGCGGTTGCACATATCTCCCTGCCGGGCGAGTATTTCCCCTTTCTTATAAGAACGGGTGTGGAAACTGATTGCTTCCAAATCGGCGGAAAGCCTTTCAGGAGTAATACCACGGAATAACGGGTTATTGATGAGTGTAGGTATCATAATCGGCTATTATTATTTGGGGTTATAGTTGGCTGTTATTATTTGAATTTAAGGATAAACCTGGTTTCCTTGTCCGGCAGTAACGTAAGACTTCCGCCCGAAAGGCGCATAATCTGACGGGAGATGCTTAATCCGATTCCGCTACCCCCTTCCTTGGTGGTAAAGAAAGGGATGAATATATGCTCCGCTATCTCTAACGGGATTTCAGGGCCGTTGTTTTTTATTTCAATCAGTATTTCTTCCGTGTCATTGCAATAAGCCTGAATTTCAATTTTTCCATCCGGTTGGCTACCGATAGCTTGAATGGCATTCTTCAGGAGATTGATAACCACTTGCGAAATCAAATTCTCATCTGCATATAGAATTAAGTCCGCAGGAGAAATCTCCGTATGGAAGATGATATTGTCACACGGGTTCTGATGGCGGGCCAGTTCGACCATTCTTTCTATAAATGCCTTTACATAGAATAAAGATGGTTCGGGAGTCGGTATACGTGTGAACTGCCGGTAAGATTCTACAAAAGAGAGCAGTCCTTTTCCCGTAGCGCTGATAGTCTGCAATCCATGGCTGATTTCTTCGTCTTTGCTCTCCGACATGGAAAGGAGCGTGTCGCAAAGGGAAGTGATGGGAGTGACCGAATTCATAATCTCATGCGTAAGTACACGCGTCAGGCGAATCCATGAATCTATTTCCTTTTCGTCCAGTTCGGTATTAATGTCATTCAGTGCCAGGATGCGAAGATGCTCTTTGCGCACATTGATTTCAGATACGCGTATGGACAGGTTGACCGTTCCCCGCTCATTATGGAAAGTTACTTGCAGCTTGTCTCCGGGACGGCAATTTTCCACCCTGTTCATCAATACGGTATCTACTTTACTTAACTGGCGAACGTGTGTGAATATATTCAATCCTATAAGTCGCAGAGCTTCTTTGTTCTTCTGATAGACTGCCCCATTGTCATTAAGCACTAACAATCCGGTGCTGACAAAGTCCAAAATCAGTTCGTAGTATTTTTCCTGTTGCGCTGTTTCCGACTTTACATTATATAAGATATGTCCAACCCGGTTGAGCGCTACATTAATTTGCCTGCTTTCCATTGTTCCGTCTTCTTCGGGAAAACGAAAAGTATTGTCGTTATTCTCTAAAGCATCAATCATGAAAAGTACTTGCTTGATATGATGGCGGTATAGCCGCATTTGCCATATGATGCTAAGAATCAGCAGAATGATGCAGATACCGAATCCTATATATTCCTTCTGAAAACCAAACCAGACAGTCAGCAGACAAGCACAGACAGTCAGTACTATCCTGAACCAATATCGGTAACTAAGTTGTCGGAAAAACTTTCTCATAATCCGAACTTTTTCATCTTATTATAAAGAGTCTGCCTGGTGATTCCCAGTTGGCCGGCAACTGCCGATAGATTTCCTGCACAGGCGTCCAGGGCTTTCCGTATCATCTGTATCTCCATCTCTTCCAGTGTAGAAATACTTTTCTCCTGAATCCCTGCCGTACGTGGAACGGATAATTGAAACAGCCCGGCAGGAATCAACGGGCTGTCATTGATAATGATTGCCTTTTCAATCACGTGTTCCAGTTCGCGGATATTTCCATACCAGGGATGCGCTGCCAGTTTCTCTTTTGCTTCGGGCGCAAATGCCATCACAGCCTTGTCATATTGCTTGCAGAACCGTACGATAAACCTTTCCGCAAGTGGAATGATATCCTCTTTCCGTTCCCGCAAAGGGGGAATTTCCACATGAATGGTATTGATTCGATACAGCAAATCTTCCCGGAATTCTTCTTTTCCTACCATCTCTTGCAGATTCCGGTTCGTTGCGCATATCAGCCGGATGTCAATGGGAACAGGAGTGTTGCTTCCTACACGCACAATGCTTCGGCGTTGGATGACAGTCAGCAGTTTGGCTTGCAGATGATAAGGCAGATTTCCTATTTCATCCAAAAACAGGGTGCTTTTGTCGGCAGACTCGAACTTGCCTGTACGGTCAGCGTGTGCATCCGTGAAAGAGCCTTTTATATGCCCGAAAAGCTCGCTTTCAAACAAGGACTCCGTGATAGTCCCCATATCGACAGCAATCATTTCTTTATGTTTCCGGTTGGACAGGGAATGAATTTCACGTGCCAGCATCTCCTTTCCCGTTCCGTTCTCACCGGTTATCAGGATATTGGCATCGGTGGCGGCCACCTTTTCAATCAGCGTGCGGAGTTGCTGCATCACTTTGCTTTCTCCCCAGTACATAGTCGGATGAACAGGCTCTTCTTTTACACTCGTTTTCTTTTCGCGGAGTGTAGACGCGGCTGCGGTTTGCAGGGTTGCCACTAGCTTTTGGTTATCCCAGGGCTTCACGATAAAGTCGGTTGCCCCTTCCTTTATCCCCCTGATAGCCAGTTCAATATCCGCGTAAGCCGTAAAAAGTACGACCGGAAGCCCCGGACGTACTTTCTTTATTTCATGCAACCAAAACAATCCTTCATTACCGGTATTGATGCCCGATGTGAAATTCATATCCAGTAGTATTACTTCCGGCATCTCTTCCCGAATGACGCTTGTCAGCGTGACGGGAGAGGAGAGTGTAACGACTTTTGAGAAATAGCTTTTTAAAAGGATTTGTACTGCGGTCAGCACCCCTTTATTATCGTCTACAATGATGATTGTTCCTGATTTACCCATTTTCGTGTAAGTTTGTAATGCGCAAACTTACGAAAAAAGTAGTTGATAATTCAATATTTGGATTTCAAAATTAAATTTACAGCCATTGGAACTTCAATCCGAAAGACAGGCTCAGGTAATCACGCGGACGGAGATAGCTATTCTGTACGGCACTAATCAAGTACAGGTCGCACGTACTTATTTCATAGAAAAATGTCACGGATTTTGCCAGGAATCTGCGTTGCGGGTCAATATCATAAGTCAGCCGCTGCCCCATAAAGACATGGAAACGTACTTTGCTTGAAAAGCCATAGTAGCCTTTCGGATAACGGTCGGGCTCATTTACCCAAAATTGGTCTCCGAATACCGTATTCATATAAAGACCGCAGGCAAGAGGTTCCGTAGAGAATCCTTTCCCTATATTGATGCTCCAGGGCATATAATTCTGTTTGAGCGTCAGGGTTACTTTCGCCTTTTTAGAAGAATACTTCGGGATAAATCCGAGCAAAACATCCGTTTCCCATTGATTCCGCTTACCATAATCCCAGCCTGTGCCGAAAGAAAGCAATCCCATATTTCCGGCATATTGTATCTTGGAATGAGTCGGGATGATTCGTTCCCAGTTCCTGCGCAAACGGTGTACCCGTTTGTCATAACGGGAATGTTTGACATGTTTGGGCGTGGCAGGCAATACAGAATCCGCCTTGATAACAGTAAAGACCGAATCTCCTGTATGAAAGGCAATAATCGAATCATCCTTAATAACAAAATGGAGCGATTCCATTTTAAATGTATTAATGAGAGTATCCGTCTTGCAAGTGGCCGAAACCAGTAAGGGGAAGGAGAGGAGTACCGACAGCACTCCTGCCCGTAAGATATATTTAGTATTTAACCAGTTCATATTCGTATTTTTCCGGAGTTATGGTAAACACCAGATAACTGCGGTAATCCATGCAGTCACTGGTGATATAATGTATGCCATCATCAAAAATCACGTCGTCCCGATGATGGTGGGTGTGCGCGGCCGTGCAGAATTGTATGCCCGGGTATTGAGTGACATAACGATGGAATACTTTTGCCACGTTATCATTGAATACATCCGTATAAGGACGCGCATGCATACTAATTACTGTCTTTTCAAATTCATCGCTTCTGTTCGTTATTTCCTGCTCCATGAAAGTGAAATCGGGAACAGGCTCTGAATAATCATATTCCAGTGCATTGGTATTCAGGCAGACAAACTTCACATTGCCTGCAATAAAGGAGAAATTCGTAGCACCGAACACAGCTTTGTATGTTTCCGCCCCCGTACCCAAACAGTCATGGTTCCCAATCAGAGCCACGTAAGGAACATTCAGCCCGTTCATAATATCACGTTGCCAAAGGAATTCTTTCGTCACCCCGAAGTCACTCATATCTCCGCCGTGAATGACGAAATCAATATCATTCCGTTTATTAATCGCTTTCACGAAATCTTCCGTTTCGTCATACCAACGTTGTGAATCGCCCATGGTTACGAAGCGTAGTGTAGTCTTCCCTTTGCAATTCGCTTCTATCTTTTCGATATTGTGTGCATTGACATTAGTTTCGCCACTGATGCGGACATCGTACGGGTGATAATCTATCATACCACATCCGGAGAGGAACAGACACGACAAGAGTACATATAAATTCTTTCTCATCATAATTAAATATTATAGTTTAGAAAACTATATGCAAAGATATAGTTTTCTGTTTGGATGGACAACGGCTAAAACGCGAATGAGGAGTGAACGAACAATAAATGTGTAAAATAGAACAGTTCACCGTTGTCTAATAATTAGACGCTGCTGTCTAATTATTAGACAGTATTTGCAAGACTCTAAAAGGTAAACAGTTGATAATGAGTTATTATTCTTTTTGGCACGCTTTCTGCATTTAATAAATAGAGAAAAAACAGAAAAACATCTAAAATATGAAACAACTCTATTATGTAATTCGGACTTTGTTGCGGGGGCGTGGTTCAAACATTATCAAAATCCTTTCTTTGGCATTGGGACTGACAATGAGTATCCTGTTGTTTGCCCGTGTAGCTTTTGAACAGAGTTTCGATAAGTGCTTCAAGGAATATGATAACCTATATCAGATTTTCTCCGTCTTTTCCACGAACGGGCAGACTTTTGAGCCGCAAGATAAGAATTGCGGCCCGGTGGCAGGTGCTATCTTGGAGAATTTTCCCAAGGAAGTGGAAGCGGCTACCAGTTATTGTGACTGGATGGGAGCCCCTCTTTATAATGGAAGTGTCCGTTTCGATGCCCGTAAGCTTGTAGCCGATTCACTTTTCTTCAAGACGATGGGGATTGAAGTACTGAGTGGTATCCCTGAAAAAGAACTGATGCAGAAAGACGTTATCTTTTTGAGCGACCGCCTGGCACGGAAGATGTTTGATAAGGAAAACCCGATAGGGAAAGTAATCACCTACAACAAGGATATAGAGTTAACGGTAAAAGGAACCTTTGCCGACATCCCGGAGAATTCCACAGTAAGACCGGAAGCCGTGGTTTCCTTACCTACCATTTGGACTCGTAATTGGGGAAATTACTCATGGAGAGGGGGAGACAGTTGGCTCGCCTTTATCCGCTTCCGCCCGGGAGCCGACAAGTCGGTGGTAAATGCCCGCATAGATGAAATGATAAAGAAATACCGTCCTGCGGAAGATCAGAAGGTGGTAGGCTATACAGCTTTCGTGAAACCTATTCGTGATGTTTATCGTGAGTATAAGGATGTGAAGCGGATGCGGAATATCATGTCAATCCTGGGAATCATCATTCTCTTTATCGCTACCTTGAATTATGTCTTGATTTCCATTTCCTCACTTTCTCAACGTGCCAAAGCCATCGGAGTACATAAGTGCAACGGTGCAGGCAGCGGCAGGATATTAAGTATGTTCCTGTTGGAAACAGGCGTCATTATTCTACTCGCATTGGTGCTGATGGGCTTAATCCTGTTGAACTTCCGTGAATTCTTTGAAGATACCGCGTCTGTCGAGCTAAGCGCCCTGTTCGCTTTAGACCGTCTTTGGGTACCTTTGCTAATTGTCATCGTACTGTTCGTAATAGGCGGAATATTGCCCGGTCGTTTGTTTGCCAAGATACCTGTATCCCAAGTATTTCACCGCTATACCGAAGGAAAGAAAGGTTGGAAACGGCCGTTACTGTTCGTGCAGTTTGCCGGTGTAGCCTTTATCTGTGGACTGATGTATGTAGTGATGCTGCAATATTATTATGTACTGAACAAAGAGCTTGGATATAACCCGCAACGTGTTGTTGTAGCCAGTGCCAGTTTTGGAAATGACGAGAATCAGAATTATGCCCTGACTTTCTTTAAGGGTCTGCCGTATGTAGAGGCGGTGTCCAGTGCCGATACCCATCCGGTGTATAGTTATAGCGGGACAATGATTCAAAATGAAGGTGGACAGTCACTTTTTTCATCCCGTTATTGTGATATGATGGAAGATTATCCGGCAATGATGGGGATGGTTATGAAAGAAGGACGTATGCCGCGCAACCGTGAAGAAACGGTAATCAATGAGACATTTGGCGAATGGATGCACTGGGGAAACGACCTGCTGAATCGTACCGTCTACAACTCCGGTTATGTCTGCAAGGTAGTGGGAGTTCTCAAAGATTTCCGTATCGGAAATTTCACTAACCCGCAACAACCTATCACCATTATGGTCGCCAAGAAATTTGGTTCTTGTGTCCACATCCGGCTGAAAGAACCATTCATGGAAAACCTTCAGAAACTGAATAAAGAATCGGCAGAAGCATTCCCCGATAAAACGATTGATTTCCGTCCGATGGAACAAATGATAAAAGACAGTTATAATTCAGTCCGTGTATTCAGTAACGCCACTATGCTGGCAGCGATAACCATGTTTTTTGTGATGCTGATGGGATTGATAGGATATACCACCGACGAAGTCCGTCGCCGTTCCAAAGAGATTGCCATCCGTAAGGTCAACGGTGCCGAAGCCTCCGGTATTCTGGAAATGCTGGTGAAAGACGTGCTCTATATAGCCGTTATTGCAGTTGTTATCGGCGTGATAGCTTCCTGGTATGTTAATGATATGTGGATGGATATGTTTGCCGAACACGTACCCGTCAGTTGGGCGGCCTATGTCCTGATAGCGATAGTCAACCTGCTTGTCATCGTTGCCTGTGTCGTTTGGAAATCCTGGCACATAGCGAATGAAAACCCGGTAAACAGTATTAAAAGCGAATAATTAAAAACATAAAATAAAAAGATTATGATTGAAATAAACAACATCAGTAAAGTATTCCGTACTTCCGAAGTGGAGACAGTAGCTTTGAACCATGTAAACCTTGACGTAAAAGAAGGAGAGTTTGTAGCCATTATGGGGCCTTCCGGCTGTGGTAAATCTACCTTGTTGAATATCCTCGGACTGTTGGATAATCCCACTGAAGGGTCATATGAGTTGATGGGACAGGAAGTTGCCGGACTGAAAGAGAAGGAGCGCACTCATGTCCGCAAAGGCAAGTTAGGCTTCGTATTCCAAAGTTTCAACCTGATAGACGAACTGAACGTCTACGAAAACGTGGAACTCCCTTTGACCTATCTGGGCATTAAATCTTCCGAACGTCGCCGCATGGTGGAAGACATTCTGAAAAGAATGAATATCAGCCACCGCGCCAAGCACTTTCCGCAACAGCTTTCCGGCGGTCAGCAACAGCGTGTAGCCATTGCCCGCGCCGTAGTGACTAACCCGAAGCTGATTCTTGCCGATGAGCCGACAGGTAATCTTGATTCAAAGAATGGCGCGGAAGTGATGAATCTACTGACGGAACTGAATAAGGAAGGAACTACCATTATTATGGTGACGCACTCACAGCACGATGCGAGTTTTGCCCATCGCACTATACATTTGTTCGATGGCAGTATTGTAGCGAGTGTCACAGCATAAACGGAAAAACAGTAATGAGACAAATCTACTATACTATACGTACGTTACTACGCGAACGAGGGTCGAATGTCATAAGAGTAATCTCCCTTTCTTTAGGTCTTACCATTGGTATTCTGCTTTTCTCGCAGATAGCTTTCGAGCTAAATTTTGAACAATGCTATCCGGACGCGGAACGTCTGGCTCTCGTGCGTTGTCAGATAACCAACCTCAACACAGGCGAAACGGCAGGTGATGAGGGTGGAACCAATTATGACTATACCGTTTTCGATGCGGTAGCATCTACTTTGGCACAAGAAATGTCGGAAGAAATTGAGATATCCAGTTGTGTCTTTCCTTTTGGCGGAGCTAATATCTATAAGGAAGACAAACTTTTGTCCGACATAAATTATATCTATGCGGATACTTGTTTTTTCCAGACTTTCGGCATCCCCGTGCTGAAAGGAAATCCGAAAGACATGATTATGCCCGGAAGTGTTTTTGTGTCGGAACGTTTTGCGCATGAAACATTTGGTGATGAAAATCCTGTCGGGAAAGTGCTTTCTATTCAGAAGCAACAAGAACTGACCATTCGCGGCATATACAAGGACGTACCGGAAAACACGATGCTTACTCATGACTTCGTAATTTCCATCCATCAGAATGGGGGATATTATTCAGGAGCCGGTTGGAACGGGAATGACGTTTTTTATGCGTTCCTTCGTTTACGTGACGCGTCGGATATTGATAAGGTGAATGCTAATATCCAGCGGGTGATCGGGAAATATACTTCTTTGGAATTCGATGGCTGGAAAATGAATTTTAGTATCATTCCGTTAGTGAAACGCCATTTGGATTCTCCCGACGTACAGAAACGATTGGTTATTTATGGATTTCTAGGCTTTGCCATCTTCTTTGTAGCTATTATGAATTATATGCTGATATCCATTGCCACTTTGAGCCGGCGTGCGAAAGGGGTAGGAGTGCATAAATGCAATGGAGCCAGTTCGGCAAACATCTTCCATATGTTTTTGGCAGAGACGGGAATCCTTGTCATCATTTCTGTGTTGATTAGTTTCCTGCTGATAATCAATACACGCGGCTTGATTGAAGATTTACTTTCCGTCCGTCTTTCCTCGCTTTTTACTTGGCAAACGTTGTGGGTGCCGTTGCTTACTATCCTCGTGCTTTTTATTTTGGCGGGTGGCATACCGGGACGATTATTTTCACGTATCCCTGTCACGCAAGTATTCCGTCGTTATACTGACGGGAAGAAAGGGTGGAAACGTTCGTTGCTGTTTGTACAGTTCACAGGAGTTTCTTTTGTTTTGGGATTGTTGTTGGTCACTTTATTGCAGTACAGCCATTTGATGAACAGGGATATGGGGATTGTCGTGCCCGGATTAGCTCAGGCACAGACATGGCTTCCGAAAGAATCGGTAGAACATATCAAAGACGAGTTTCGCCGCCAGCCGATGGTAGAGGGCGTGACAGTTGCCGTGAATGGTGTGCTTGGCGAGTACTGGACGCGAGGACTGATAGGGAATGACGGCAAACGCATTGCTACGCTGAATTTTAATTCCTGCCATTATAATTATCCCGAAGTAATGGGAATCAAGATTATCGAAGGAACTACGATAAAGAAGCAGGATGATTTGTTGGTCAATGAGGAATTGGTGCGCCTGATGAGATGGACGGACGGAGCGGTAGGTAAGAAGTTGAATGATGTTCGGGGAACGATTGTCGGCGTTTTCCGTGATATTCGTAATACAAGTTTTTATGCATCTCAATCTCCCATTGTCCTGATAGGAGATGAAAATGCAAACCATGCGTTCGATGTCCGCCTGAAAGAACCTTATGACGAAAACCTGAAACGCCTGAACGAATTTGTAGAAAGTACGTTCCCGAATGTAGCCTTACGCTTTGTCTTGGTGGACAGTATGGTGAAAGACATGTACAAGAATGTGTACCGCTTCCGTAATTCCGTCTGGATTACTTCCGGCTTTATTTTGTTGATTGTTATCATGGGACTGATAGGCTACGTGAACGATGAAACCCAACGCCGCAGCAAAGAGATAGCTATCCGTAAAGTGAACGGTGCCGAGGCTTCCCATGTTTTGCGGTTGCTGACACGTGACATCCTGTATGTTTCTGTGATTTCTATCCTGATAGGTACGGTTGTCTCTTATTTTGCGGGACAGGCATGGCTTGACCAGTTTGCCGAACAGATTGATTTGAATCCGTTGCTTTTTGTAGGCACAGCCCTTTTTGTTCAATTACTGATTGTAATTTGTGTTGTTCTGAAAGCATGGCATATCGCCAATGAGAATCCGGTAAATAGCATCAAAGCGGAATAGAAGTTACAGGACGAAAGCAGAATAGGGCAGGAACAGCCTTATTCTGCTATTACACTCTGTTGTTTCGACACCTTCTTAATATAAATCATCAGACTGACAACCGCCGTAATAAACGCCAATGCATCCGATACCGGCATACTAATCCAAATCCCTTTCAATCCTAATCCCCACCAATTGGGGAAAAGCAACAGGCAAGGCAACAAATAAAGCAACTGCCTTGTCAGCGAAAGGAAAATGCTGATTTTCGCCTTGCCGATACTTTGGAAGAAGTTGCCGATAACAATCTGTGCCCCTACGAACGGGAACATCAATACCGTTAAGCGCAGTCCTTCTACGGCAAGCCCGATCAGTTCATCATTATCCGTAAAGAGCGCGGACACCGCATGCGGGAAAAACTCACAAATCAGGAAACCGCTGCTAGTGATAACCACTCCCGAGATAATCCCCAGTTTCAACGTCTGCTTTACCCGGTCTATCTTCTGTGCCCCGAAGTTATAACCGACAATCGGCTGCATGCCCATCGTCAATCCCAATACAATCATAACATAAAGCGTCAGCAATCGGTTGATGATACCATACGCGCCGATAGCCATATCGCCTCCGTATTCCTGCAAACTGTTATTGATAATAATGACAATGGCACATGCGCAAACATTCATCAGAAACGGCGACATACCGATAGCGAAAATACTCTCCACGATTCTCCGCTTCATCTTCCATACCTTCCCTTCGAAATGCACCGTGCTGTCTTTCTTCATAAAATGGCTCACCACCCACACCATGCCGATCAACTGCGAAATGACCGTTGCCGTAGCAGCTCCGCGCATTCCCCATCCGAAGTGGAAGATAAAGATAGGGGCGAGGATGATATTAGCCACCACCGTCACCATAGAAGTAAGCATCGCCTTCTTCGGATAGCCGGTAGCACGCATCACGTTGTTCAATCCTATCATTGTATAAGTAATGGGAGTTCCCAATAAAATAACCTGCATAAAATTACGTGCATAAGGCAACGTATCAGGACTCGCCCCGAAGAAAGTCAATATATCATCCAAAAAGATGAAAGACAATATCCCGAAGAAGAAAGAATTCGTGATACAGAGCATCAGCGTATGTGACAGAATCTCCGTAGCCCCCTTCATATCCTTTTGCCCCAGACGGATAGAAGCAAGCGTAGAACCGCCTGCCGACACCAACGTACAGAAAGCCACTACTAGATTCATCAGCGGGAAACTGATAGCCAGTCCCGCAATAGCCATCGGGCCGACCCCATGCCCGATAAAAATACTGTCAATAATATTATAGATGGAAGTAATCGTCATTCCTATAATAGCGGGAATGGAATATTGTAACAGCAGTTTGCCGATACTCTCTTTTCCTAAGATATGTGGGTCGTTCTTGCTCATGCGTCAGTCGATTTGTTGGATAAACCAGTAGAATTGTTGGATAAAAACGTATGTTACGTTTTTTTTAGCTTTGCAAAGGTACGAATAATTTGCCTGATTCGATGATTATTCGGAACTTTGCGCCCGTTGATACACAAGGTTTAACGTTTTAGGTAAAAAGAAAGTTTGATATGAATACAACAAAGACAATTGCGGCACTGTTCGACTTCGACGGTGTCATTATGGATACAGAGACGCAGTACACCGTTTTTTGGAACGAACAAGGACTGAAATATCTGAACGAAGAAGATTTCGGACGCCGGATAAAAGGACAAACCTTGGCGCAAATCTACGAGAAATACTTCTCGACTCTCCCCGAAGCACAGCAGGAAATCACAGCGAAACTTAACGTCTTCGAGAAACAGATGTCCTACGAATACATCCCTGGTGTAGAAGCCTTTATCGCCGACCTGCGCCGTCATGACGTAAAGATAGCCATAGTCACCAGCTCCAACGAGGAAAAGATGCAGAATGTCTACAATGCCCATCCCGAATTTAAAGGAATGGTAGACCGCATCCTCACCGGTGAGATGTTTGCCCGTTCCAAACCCGCTCCCGACTGTTTCCTGTTAGGAATGGAAATATTCGAATCCACCCCCGAAAGCACATACGTCTTTGAAGACTCCTTCCACGGCCTGCAAGCCGGAATGACTTCAGGCGCAACCGTTATCGGACTCGCCACCACCAACTCCCGCGAAGCCATCACCGGAAAAGCCCATTACATCATGGACGACTTTATCGGAATGACCTACGATAAACTCTTGACATTACACCGCTGACCCCGTTCCGCATTTAAACGTCTTCATCCATCTTCCCAACCGCCCGTCAGCTATCCCTGACGAGTGATTGGGAGGATTTTTTGTATTTCCTTCTCTGTTATGAATTAAATGTTATAACTTTGCCCCGATTTTTTGCTGATGTTTAACGACACAGCTCAAAACACATAATAATAAATTTATAATTAAAACTTAAAAAAGACATGGCTGGTTATATATCAGATGACACAAGAAAGGTGACTACTCATCGCTTGGTTGAAATGAAACAGAGAGGCGAAAAGATTTCTATGCTTACTTCCTATGACTACACGATGGCACAGATTGTAGACGGTGCAGGAATGGATGTTATCCTCGTAGGCGACTCCGCTTCCAATGTAATGGCAGGTAACGTAACCACGCTGCCCATCACGCTCGACCAAATGATTTATCACGCTAAGTCCGTAGTACGTGGTGTAAAACGTGCCATGGTAGTCGTTGACATGCCTTTCGGTTCCTATCAGGGCAACGAAATGGAAGGACTTGCTTCCGCTATCCGCATCATGAAAGAGAGTCACGCCGATGCTTTGAAACTGGAAGGCGGAGAAGAAATCATCGGTTCTGTGAAACGTATTATCAGCGCAGGTATTCCGGTAATGGGACATCTAGGACTAATGCCGCAGTCTATTAATAAATACGGAACTTACACCGTACGCGCCAAAGACGACGCTGAAGCTGAGAAACTGATTCGCGACGCCCATTTGCTCGAAGAAGCGGGCTGTTTCGCCATCGTACTCGAAAAGATTCCGGCAACCCTTGCCGAACGTGTAGCTTCCGAGCTGACTATACCTATTATCGGTATCGGTGCAGGCGGTCATGTAGACGGCCAGGTACTGGTTATTCAGGATATGCTTGGCATGAACAACGGCTTCCGTCCCCGTTTCTTGCGTCGTTACGCCGATTTGTACACGGTGATGACCGATGCTATCAGCCGTTATGTATCCGATGTGAAGAATTGCTACTTCCCCAACGAGAAGGAACAATATTAAACAAACTATATGGCAGTTAAATTGTGGACAGTTCATTTTATGCGGATATGTGTAGCTAATTTGCTGTTGTTTATATCCTTGTATGTGTTATTTCCGGTGCTTTCCGTTGAGATGGCCGACCGTCTCGGAGTGCCGGTTGCACAGACAGGAGTAATCTTTCTCTTTTTCACGCTGGGAATGTTCCTTATCGGCCCTTTCCATGCCTACCTCGTAGATGCATACAAACGTAAGAGTGTGTGTATATTCTCTTTTGCCCTGATGGTAGCGGCAACGGTAGGTTATGCTTTTGTGACTAACATAACGGAACTTATCCTACTGAGCACCGTACAGGGATTAGCATTCGGCATAGCCACAACAGCAGGTATCACCTTGGCAATCGACATCACCAACTCCACACTGCGCAGTGCGGGGAATGTCAGTTTCTCATGGGTGGCACGCCTGGGGATGATACTGGGTATCATTCTCGGAGTATGGCTCTATCAGAGTTATTCCTTCCAAAATCTGCTGTCCGTCTCCGTTATCACCGGAGCAGCGGGAATCCTCGTAGTGTCCGGTGTCTATGTGCCTTTCCGTGCGCCGATTGTCACCAAGCTCTATTCCTTCGACCGTTTCTTGCTGTTGCGGAGTTGGGTTCCTGCCATCAATATGATTCTGATTACGTTCGTGCCGGGACTACTGATTCCGCTCGTTCATCCTTTCCTTAACGACTCTGTACTCGGAACTACGGGAATCCCCGTACCTTTCTTTGCAGGGGTAGGAGTAGGATACCTCGTATCCCTGTTTCTGGCACGCCTGTTCTTTATGAAAGAGAAAACGCTCAGACTGGTCATTGTAGGAATCGGACTGGAAATGCTGGCTATGTCCCTGCTGAATGCGACTACTTCGGTAGCCGTTCCTTCCGTGCTCTTGGGACTCGGACTGGGGCTTATCCTGCCGGAATTTCTGGTCATATTTGTGAAACTTTCCCATCATTGCCAGCGTGGAACGGCAAACACCACCCATCTTCTGGCAAGCGAGGTCGGAATCTCCTTGGGTATCGCCACTACTTGCTATCTGGATTTGGATACCGACAAGATGCTTCATGTCGGACAGATGGTAGCTTCGGTCGCTTTAGTGTTTTTCGTCATTGCGACGTATCCTTATTATATAAGAAAGAAAGTGAGATAAGAGGGATAAAATCCCTCTGGAAAATGGCGTCACTATACTGTCCGGATAGTGACGCTATACTATAAAAATAGTGACGCTATCACATGCGGATAGCGTCACTATTTTTATTGCATGAATTCGTAGTTAATTCCGGCTTACCTGTTTCACTCCTTTCACCGTCCTCAGCTTCTTGATAAGCGCTTCCAGTCTTCCCGTATCGCCGACCATAACCGTCAGCGTCCCCGAGAACAAGCCGTCATGCGAGTCAATGCCGATAGAGCGGAGAGTAATCCCGTTCTCCTTGGATATAATAGAAGTGATATTCGTCACGATACCAATATCATCGTGTCCCACAACGCGCAGCGTGATAGGATACTGCGTACCTACCGACTTACCTGCCCAGCGGGCCTTCACAATCCGGTAACCGAAACGTTCGCGCATCTGATTCGCGTTCGGGCAGTCCTTCCTATGAATCTTAATTCCCCCGCTTACCGTCACGAAACCGAATACATCATCACCGTAAATAGGATTACAACACTTCGCCAGTTTGAATTCCAATCCTTTCAGGTTCTGGTCAATCACAAGCACGTCCTCTTTCGAAGTCGTCTCTTCCTGCGTAGCCTGCAAGTTATATCCCTCGGCACTGCGATACACAATCTCGTCATGCGTATCATTATCCCGCTTCTGCTGCTCGATGTATTTGTCCAAAACTTCGTTGACATCCAGTGCTTCATCAGCTATTTTCTGATAAAACTCCGTCACGTTCTTGAACCCTAAACGCTTAATAAGACGCATCATTGTCGCCTCGTCATACTCCAGTTTGCGGTTCTTGAACTTCCGTTCCAGTGTCTCTTTCGCAAAGTCATGCTGACGTGCCACCATCTCCTTGAGAGCCTGCCGGATCTTCGTGCGGGCTTTGGAAGTCGTCACAATATTCAGCCAGTCCTGTTTCGGCGTCTGCGTATTCGAAGTCATAATCTCCACCTGGTCACCGCTGTTCAGCTTCTGCTTCAGTTGGACATTCTTTCCGTTCACCCTCGCGCCGATACACTTGCATCCCAACTTGCTATGGATATGGAAAGCAAAGTCGAGCACCGTAGCCCCCTTTGCCAGTTTGAACAAATCCCCTTTGGGCGTGAAAACGAAAACTTCGTCCTCGTAAAGATCCATCTTGAACTGATCCATTACCTTCATCGAGTCGTTGTCCGCATTCTCCAACGCTTCCCGCACCGAAGTCAGCCATTCGTCCAGACCCGTTTCGCCTTTGATACCTTTATATCTCCAGTGCGCGGCCAGTCCGCGTTCCGCGATTTCGTCCATGCGGCGGGTACGTATCTGCACTTCCACCCATTTCCCTTCCGGGCCCATCACAGTGATGTGCAACGACTCGTAACCATTGCTTTTCGGGATAGACAACCAGTCGCGTAGCCGCTTCGGGTTCGGTTGATACATATCCGTCACGATAGAATATACCTGCCAACATTCCTGCTTCTCCTTCGCCGGTTCCGGTTCCGAATCCAGGATAATACGGATGGCAAACAAGTCATAAATTCCTTCAAACGGAGTCTTCTGTTTCTGAATCTTGTTCCATATCGAATGGATGGACTTGGTACGCCCCTTGATGTCGAACTTCAGTCCCGCTGCCGCCACCTTCTTTTGGATAGGCTCGATAAAAGCAGCGATATACTTGTCGCGTGACGCCTTCGTCTCGTTCAGCTTATCCTTTATATAATAATAGGTGTCCCGCTGTGTATATTTCAGCGACAAATCCTCAAGTTCCGATTTCAACTTGTAAAGTCCCAGCTTATGCGCCAGCGGGGCATACAGATAAGCAGCCTCATTTGCCACCTTGTTCCGGTCTTCTTCGTTGCCCGTATCCTTGATTTTGCGCATCACGTTCACGCGGTCGGCAATCATAATCAGAATCACACGCATATCCTCGGCAAACGAGAGCAGCAGGTTACGGAAATTCTCCGACTCAATCGCCGGACTCTTGGCATAGAGTTCATTCGTTTTCACCAGTCCCTTGATGATGCTCGCCACATCTTCCCCATATTCCGTATTCACTTCCTCGATGGAGAGTATATGCGCTTTCACAATTTCGTGCAGCATGATACCAATCAGGCACGAGCCCTTCATTCCAATTTCTTCGGTCACGATAACCGCCGTTTGTAAATCTCTGATGACGGGATTCATCCCGAAGTTATTGCGTTGCAGCCCGTTACATTGGGCAGCTTTGATTAGGTGTTTCTTTAACTTTAGGCAATCCTGCCAGGAAATGCTGTCTCCGGCAGATAGCATCAAATGCCGGTAGAGTGAAAAAAGCTCCTTTTTTTCCTCTGATGTAAAAAAGACGTCCATATTCAATCTTGTTAATTCGATGTAAAAGTAGTTTTTTTCTTGGTTATTCGGCAAGAAGTAAATAACATTTTGTATTTTTGGGCATCAATTAATAAAAATAGATATTATGATAACGACACAGGACAAAGAGTTGCTTGCCAAGAAAGGCATTACGGAAGAGCAAATAGCCGAGCAACTGGCTTGCTTCCAGACAGGTTTCCCTTTTTTGAAACTGGACGCTGCGGCTTCCATCGAGAAAGGTATATTAGCCCCCGGCGCTGAAGAGCAGAAAGCATATTTGGCAGCATGGGACGCATATACAAACACGGATAAGACTATCGTGAAGTTTGTACCGGCTTCGGGTGCCGCGAGCCGTATGTTCAAGAACTTCTTCGAGTTTCTGTCTGCCGACTATGATACGCCGACTACAAAATTTGAACAAGCATTCTTCGACGGTATCAAGGATTTTGCTTTCTATGACGACCTTAACGTAGCTTGTCAGCGTACAGCCGGAAAAGACATCCCCGGATTAATCGAGGAAGGTAACTATAAAGCCGTAGTTTCCGCATTACTCGAAACTGCCGGCTTGAATTACGGCGCACTGCCGAAAGGTCTGCTCAAATTCCATAAATATCCCGAAGGCGCACGCACCCCGTTGGAAGAACATCTTGCCGAAGGGGCTATGTACGCAGCCGGAAAGAGCGGCAAAGTCAACGTGCACTTCACCGTATCTACCGAGCATCGTGAACTCTTCAAGAAACTGGTGGAAGAAAAGTCCGGCGAATTTGCCAAACGCTACGGAGTAGATTACTACATCACATTCTCCGAGCAGAAACCGAGTACCGACACCATTGCTGCCGATATGGACAACCAACCGTTCCGCGACAACGGCAAACTGCTGTTCCGTCCCGGTGGACACGGCGCGTTGATTGAGAACCTGAATGACCTCGATGCCGATATTATCTTTATCAAGAACATCGACAACGTTGTTCCCGACAAACTGAAAGAAGACACCGTTACTTATAAGAAACTGATTGCCGGCGTACTCGTCTCCCTGCAAAAGCAGGCATTCGAATACCTCGAACTGCTTGACAGCGGCAAATATACGCACGACCAAATGATGGAAATGCTCCAGTTCCTGCAAAAGAAACTTTTCTGCAAGAATCCGGAAACGAAAGACCTCGAAGATTCCGTACTCGCTATCTATCTGAAGAACAAACTGAACCGTCCGATGCGTGTCTGCGGAATGGTGAAGAACGTAGGCGAACCGGGTGGTGGCCCGTTCCTTGCATACAACAGTGACGGAACGATTTCCCTGCAAATCCTCGAAAGCTCGCAAATTGACATGAACGACCCTGAGAAGAAGGAAATGTTCGAGAACGGTACACACTTCAATCCGGTAGATCTGGTATGTGCCGTGCGTGACTATAAAGGTCATAAATTCGATTTAGTGAACTACGTGGATAAGGCAACTGGCTTCATCTCCTACAAATCAAAGAACGGCAAGGACCTGAAAGCTCTCGAACTTCCCGGCTTGTGGAACGGTGCGATGAGCGACTGGAATACCGTATTTGTAGAAGTTCCCCTCTCTACCTTCAATCCGGTGAAGACGGTGAACGACCTGCTGCGCGAGCAACATCAGTAAAGTAAAAAGACGACCGCCCGGTCGGGGAAAACCGGGCAGCCGTTTTCCACAAACTAACAGTCCGGTTGCGCTTGAGCGGCTTTGCGTCCGCAAGCAACCGGCTATTTAAAAAAGAGTGTTTAGAATGAATCAGATTGAGAAAATCATTGATATTGCTACCTGGAACAGAAAAGAACATTTCGAGCACTTCAGTGCTTTTGACGACCCGTTTTTCGGAGTGACGGTCAATGTAGACTGCACCCGCGCATATCAGGAAGCCAAAGACAAAGGCGTATCTTTCTCCCTCTTGGTGCTGCACCGGATTGTTACCGCTGCCGCCAAAGTCGAAGAGTTCCGCTACCGTATCGAAGGGGATAGGGTAGTGTGCTATGACAGCCTTCTGCCCGAAGCCACCGTAGGCCGTGCCGACCATACGTTTTCTTTCGCCGCCTTCGAATATGACCCGGACGAACTTACCTTCATCCGCAAAGCGAAAGCCGAAATGGAACGTCTGCAAGCCACCACCGGACTGAACAAAGGGGGGGCATTCCATCCCAACGCCATTCATTACTCGGCTGTTCCGTGGCTCGTTTTCACAGATATGAAACACCCCACCAATATGCGTTCGGGCGACAGCGTCCCAAAAATCTCCACCGGAAAGTATTTCCGTGAAGGAGAGAAACTGCTGCTACCTGTCTCCGTCACTTGTCATCATGGACTGATGGATGGTTATCATGTCGCCAAGTTTATTGAAATCCTCGATTTATAAACTTCGTTCTAAAAAGACAAACCAGACGTCTATGAGATTCAAAATACCAAGATGGAAAGACATCGCCTTCCGTTTTACCTTCTGTTCGGCATTACTTTTTCCGGGAGCTTTTTTACATTCACAGGAAGTCCGGCAAGATACACTGGAAGATACCCGTCAGGATGTGAAACAACTTCAGGAAGTTGTACGTGAACTCCGACAGGAAGTCAGGAAGCTACAGGAAGAAATCCGTGGACTCCGGCAGGGATATTTCCCGGAATACGGGGAATACCGATTCGATTCCGTTTCGGCATACACTCCTCATCGCTTTATCCATCGCCTGGGCATAGAAGCCCGCCCGCAGTACGTATTTCCCACCAATCCTTTCCTGCGTGGAGAGAACGAGCGGTGGAAACCGATTCAGACGTCTTTTGCCGCCCATCTGAAATATTCATTCAAATTCCGTCCCAATACTTGTGCCGATCGCATCTATGGCGGTGCCTATCAAGGTTTCGGTTTGGCTATCACCACCTTTGGCGACAAGAAACAGCTCGGTGACCCTTTCACTTTCTATCTATTTCAAGGTGCACGCATCGCGCGTTTCAATCCACGCCTTTCGCTCAATTACGAATGGAATTTCGGTATTTCCGCCGGATGGCAGCCGTATGACAATGATTATAATTCCTATAACGGAGCTGTCGGCTCCCGCATGAATGCTTACCTCAATGCAGGTATTTACCTGAATTGGGCGTTCTCCCGTTATTTCGACCTGATAATCGGTGGCGACTTCACGCATTTCTCCAATGGAAACACCAAGTTTCCCAATGCAGGAGTGAACACTACCGGAGCTAAAATCGGACTGGTTTACAACTTCAACCGCGAGGAATCCGACCTGACCAAATCACTGGTAACTCCATTGATTCCCCGCTTCCCACGCCACATCAGTTATGACCTTGTCATGTTCGGCTCATGGCGGCGGAAAGGAGTGTATGTAGAGAGTGGAAAACAGATTGCTTCTCCCGGCAGTTATCCCGTGGCGGGATTCAACTTTGCCCCGATGTACAATCTCAATTATAAATTCCGTTTCGGAGTTTCGTTGGATGGTGTTTATGACGGCAGTGCCAATGTCTATATCGAAGATGTGATTACAGAATACGGAGATACCGGTGCCCGCCGTTTTTGCAGACCGGGAATCCAGCATCAACTTGCCTTGGGTGTTTCGGGGCGTGCGGAATACGTGATGCCTTATTTCACAATCGGCGTCGGACTTGGCTCGAACGTACTTGGGCGTGGTGACTTGCGTGGCTTATATCAGGTGTTTGCCTTGAAAATGGACATCACCCGTAGTTCATTCCTTCACATCGGTTACAATCTTCAGAACTTTCAGACCCCTAATTACCTGATGCTCGGACTCGGTTTCCGTTTTCACAATAAATATCCGAAAGTACGTCATTAAAAAAGGCCGTATTTCATCGAAATATACTAATTTTGCATCACTAATATAAAACACTCAAAATGATGAAGAAAATACTGTTACTCGGTTCAGGAGAACTAGGAAAAGAGTTTGTAATTTCAGCTCAGCGTAAAGGTCAGCATATCATTGCCTGTGACTCTTATGCGGGAGCTCCCGCTATGCAAGTGGCTGATGAATTTGAAGTATTCGACATGCTGAACGGTGAAGAACTGGAACGTGTCGTAAAGAAACACCAGCCGGACATTATCGTGCCGGAGATTGAAGCCATCCGCACAGAACGCTTGTACGACTTCGAGAAAGAAGGAATCCAAGTAGTACCCAGTGCCCGTGCCGTCAACTTCACGATGAACCGCAAGGCCATCCGCGACCTTGCCGCCAAAGAACTCGGACTGAAAACAGCCAAATATTTCTATGCCAAGACACTGGAAGAACTGAAAGAAGCTGCTGCCCTAATCGGTTTTCCCTGTGTGGTAAAACCTTTGATGTCATCATCCGGCAAAGGACAATCTCTTGTGAAGAGTGCCGACGAACTCGAACACGCCTGGGAATACGGATGTAGTGGAAGCCGTGGTGATATCCGCGAACTTATCATCGAAGAATTTATCAAGTTTGACAGCGAAATCACCTTATTGACTGTTACCCAAAAGAATGGCCCTACCTTGTTCTGCCCGCCCATCGGACACGTACAGAAAGGTGGCGACTACCGCGAAAGTTTCCAACCCGCACATATCGACCCCGCCCATCTGAAAGAAGCGGAAGAAATGGCGGAAAAAGTAACCCGTGCCCTGACAGGCGCAGGACTGTGGGGAGTGGAATTCTTCCTGAGCCATGAAAACGGAGTTTACTTCTCTGAACTTTCTCCACGTCCGCACGATACGGGCATGGTGACACTGGCAGGAACGCAAAACCTGAACGAATTTGAACTTCATCTCCGTGCCGTACTTGGTCTGCCTATTCCCGGTATCAAGCAGGAGCGGATAGGGGCAAGTGCCGTTATCCTTTCTCCGATTGCCAGCCAGGAACGTCCTCAATATCGTGGATTGGAAGAGGTGACAAAAGAAGAAGATACTTATCTCCGCATATTCGGCAAACCGTTTACCCGTGTCAACCGTCGTATGGGAGTAGTGCTCTGCTACGCTCCGTTGAATTCCGACCTCGATGCGTTGCGTGATAAGGCAAAGGGAATCGCTGAAAAAGTAGAAGTGTACTAAAAAACAAACATGAAAAAAGCCCACCTTTTTGTAGCAGGTGCAACCCTGCTGCTACTGACTGCTTGCTCGCCCAAAGTGGTGACCCATATCTCAAAAACTTATCCGGACGTGATTCCGGCAGATTCTGTGCACGTTATCGAACCGGGCGGGATGGTTCCTAATACTGCCGAAACGATAGGACGTGTTGCGGTAGTAGACCGGGGCTTTTCCAACAAATGCCGTTACGACCAGGTACTGCGTCTTGCACAGGAAGCTACCGGGAAGAACGGCGGGAACGGGCTTGCCATTACCGACCATCTGGAACCTTCTTTTTGGGGAAGTTCCTGCCATCAGATTTCCGGCCTGATGCTCCGTCTTTCGGATATGGAAGTGGATACGCTGAAAGTGAATCCGTTGCAAGATGTGATTGACCTTGGGCATGTGGTAGCTAAGGAAGAGAAGGAGAAGAGACGGGCGCCCGCCAGTACTTTCGAAGCCAGTATAGGTTATGGATGGATTACAAGTAAACTCTATGACCCCGACGGAAAATCTTTGGGAAATAAAGGTGGCTTGGAATGGAAACTTTCTTACGAATATACTTGGAGTAGCGGTTGGGGCATCGGATTGCAATATTCCGGTTTCAAAACCTCTTTCCCCGGCGGGGACATGATGCTTTCTTATATCGCTCCCGAATGGGTGGCGCGTTACCGATGGGATAAATGGATGATGAAAGCCGGCTTGGGTGTCGGTGTATTCCTTTATCACGAGCCTTTCTATAATTCTACCGGAGTAGGAGCGCATGCTACGATAGGTATGGAATATATGATTGACACCCATTGGGGTATTGGTGTAACTGCGAATACGGTTAACGGCAGTCTGCCCGACCGTAGCGAAGTGAAACTGAAAGATAATGAACGTACCGGAATTACCCGTATCAATGTTCTTGGGGGAATACGCTACTATTTCTGATTGTCACTATAAGTTCAGAATCTATTCCTTTCATTAAGGAAATCATATCAAAAGGCGGCTCATGTTACTTGGACATGAGCCGCCTTTATGTTGGAATCATAATAATCCCCAAATAATAAATTATAGATTTAAAAATATCCGGCTTGGCTTTCTATATTCAAAAAAATATTGTTTCATTTATAAAGTGGGAAATGATGAATTTAGTAAATAATAATTATTGTAGAAAAGTAAATGAAGAAAGAAAGTTTAGTCTCGTTTATGAGAGAGATTGCAGCGGAATTACAAAAAAGTGGGAATTTAGGGACTGCCCATGTATATAGGAGCAGCTTGAATGCAATACTCACTTTTCATGGTTCCGAAAAATTATCGTTTTATCAGTTGACGCCCGAATGGTTAAAACGTTTTGAGAGTAGTCTTCGGAAACGTGGATGCAGTTGGAATACGGTGTCTACTTATATTCGTACTTTGCGGGCGATTTATAATCGTGCGATAGACAGACGGATAGCTGTATATGTACCGCATTTGTTTCATTCGGTTTATACAGGTACACGGGCAGACTGTCAGCGTGCATTGGATATGGAAGACATGAAGAAAGTGTTTGCCCGTCTGCCGCGACAGGCTACTGCTTCTGTTTCTTCTGCTATGAGAGAGGCGCAAGAGTGGTTTATTTTGATGTTCTTGCTTCGTGGCTTACCGTTTGTCGATTTCGCTTATTTGCGCAAGAGTGACTTGCGGGATAACGTCATCACTTACCGTCGGCGTAAAACAGGACGTCCGTTGTCGGTGACACTGGCCCCGGAAGCAATGATTTTATTGCGGAAACATATGAATCATGATGTTAGGTCTCCTTATTTATTTCCTGTTCTGAAAAGTGGGGAGGGGACGGAAGAAGCCTATCGCGAATATCAATTGGCATTGCGTAGCTTCAATTATCAGTTGGCTTTGCTAGGGAAATTCTTGGGGCTTAAAGACCACTTGAGTTCTTACACCGCACGCCACACATGGGCTACGACTGCGTATTATTGCGAAATTCATCCGGGTATTATCTCCGAAGCGATGGGGCACTCATCCATTATGGTGACGGAGACATATCTGAAGCCGTTTCGAAACAAGAAAATTGATGATGCAAACGGGCGGATTATTGATTTTGTGAAGCGGTCGATCGGTGGCGCAATAGCCTAATAAATAGACTGTTACTTTGTAGGTAACAGGAATATTACTCCGCTGCAAATATGGGCATATTTCTTAATTTAAACAAATAAAATACGACTTTTTTTCTTCTAAATGAATCTAAAAGGGAATTGACACGATAAAACATATAGATTTTTTGCTTTAGAGCTCTTCTACTCTCTGAATTTTGCAAAAAGCTTCCTTCCCTCTACTACCCTTTGGAAGCAGAGGTAAGAATATTTCATCTTTAATTAGGCTGTTTTCCGTATTGATTACTCTAAAAGAGCAGGAACAAAGGTTTTCCTGTTACCTACAAAGTAACAGGAAAAGGGATGGTATAATTAATAGTGAAGTGATATGATACAACAAATTCGGAAATTTTGCAAATCAAGACATCGTGGTGTTTATAATGAGTTGGCTATCAAGTTTAGAGTCTCTCCCTGGAAGATTTATAAACTTGCACATGGAAAGCGGGCTGTAACTAATGTAGATTCGGATATACTGGAAGAGTTGTTTGAACGTGGCATCATTAGTGGGATAAGACCCTATTAGGCAAATTAGATATAATTAAGATTAGAAATAAGGGAAGGAGAGCTGTATAATGGATATTAAGAAGCATAATTTTATTTTTATTGTAATGTTGTTCTTATTGGGGACAACAAGCGTGTTAATGGGTGGTTGCCAGAAAGACTACGACGGACAACTGGAAATCATCCGTAATCAGATAAAGGATGGAGAAATCAGTTTGGATAATCTAAATTCAAAGGTAATTCTTATTGACGAACAAATCGCGGCATTGCAAAAAGCATTGGAAGATGCTGAAACTACGGAGGAGCATAAAAAAGATATTCAGGCGGTTCTGAAGAAACTGGATGATGTGAAAACGGAACTGGAAGGGAAAATCGCCGGTTTGGAAAAGAAAATTGCGGATAACAATGAAGAATTAATCGGTATTAAAGACTCGATTGAATCTTTGGAACAGCAGTTTAATGAGAATTTATTGGCTATTTCTATTGAAATCCAAGGTATTGATGTTCGTCTTGACGCTTTGGATGGGCGCGTGAATGCGTTGGAAGGACAGGTGAAAGCGCTGGAAGAAATTCAGGACGCTATTCAGGATGAAATTGCCAACTTGGAAGAAAAATTGGAAGAAGAAATAGTAAAGGGTGACAAGCACTCTCAAGAGCAGATTGATAAACTAAATAAAGCACTAGATGATTTAACCGGCTTACAGAATGACTTGACAACAAAGATTGATGAGCTTACTAAGCGCGTGAACAAAATAGCTACTGATGTACAACATCATGAACAAGATATAAAAGATGCTGCACAGGATATTGTAGATATTAATATCAGGATAGATGGGGTAATAGCGGATAATGCTGCCGAGCTTAAAGATTTGCGTAATACAATTACGGATATTGATAAGAAATATACTGTCTTGAGTGGCAACTTCGAAAAGTTGAATGAGGAATTTAGTAAGTTAAAAGATGATTATACTCAAAAAATAGCGGAACTTGAAAAACTGATTGACAAAGTAGACCCGACTAAAATATCAAAAGAAATTGAAGGTATTAAACAGGCTTTAAATGATTTGTCCAAAGATGTTGCAACAAACAAAGCCAACATTATATCTACAAACAAGATTGTGGCAGAGGTTAAGACACAGGTTGGAAAATTGAATCGAATAGTTGAGGATCACGAAAAAAGGATATTGGCCATAGAAAAGGAAATAAAATCCATACAAGAGGACATAAAGAATCTGTTTGACCGTATTCAAAGCATGGTGATTATTCCTCAATATACAGGGAATTATGTAAAATTAGAGACTAGTAATGAGAGTAATAAGAAGTACAAATTGACTATGGAGGTTGATATCAGACCTTTCAATATAGCGGAGAAGATTGCAAAGGATGCGTTCTCAATCTCTGTAAAGTCGGTTGAGCCAACTCCGACTCGTGAAGTGTCTGAACTTCTAGCTTTTAACATAGAATCTGTGTCTTCTAATAAAGGAAGTTCTACTTTTACAATAACAGCATCAACGACAATGGAAATCGAGAATGCATCTATCTATTCAACTCCTATGAATTTCCAAGTAGCTCTTGCTTTGAACGACGTAAGCGTTGGTGCTTCAAAGAATGATAGACTATCTGAGTATATGGGCGTATATTATGTTGCACCGGGGTCTGTTGATGAGGGTGCGCTTTATAAGTTCTATGAAAAAAATGGGGATACGAAAAAAGAACTGGAGAATGTAAAAGAAAGTATATCCCCTACCATTTCAGAATCAGATTGTTATCAAAGATACTTTTTGATAGACGGCAATTTCATGAATCAATCACATCCTATTTTTGACTCTAAGATTACAGCTAATCGAGGAGAACCCCAAACGTTAGCTAATGAAGGAGAGGATTTAGAGGTAGAATTTAGTTTAGCTTCTGCTGCATATAGCAATCAAACAAGTCTTGGCTTGGCGAATTGTTTTACCGTATCCAGCAATGGGATTATAACGCAAATAAAAGATGCATCCGCGTACGTGAAGTCTTTGGATGGCGTTAAGATATTTGTTGGCTTACAAGCTAAGAAAGGTTCAGTTAAATACGGTAAACATTGCTATATCTGTGTAGTTCTTAAAAACAATCAAAACTGATTGCGATTTATTGTAAACAATAAAATTGATACAAATGAAAATATTACGTTATGTAGCGGTAATAATATGGTGGGTGTATTTGCCGGATATGACTGTTTCAGCCCAAGATATACGAATTTCAGACCCTTACGCGAATTATCCTGCTAAAAAAGCGATGTACGCTGAGTATTCACGTTGGAGTATCGGACTGAATGGTGGTGTCCCTTTCTTTGCCGGCAATTTCCGCTCTATGTCATTGGGGAATAACTATTGGGGCGGAATGGCCGGCATACAAGCAGGATATCAGATTAATCCTCTTTTCGGAGTGCGTATGTCCGTAGATTACGGAGTGAACAAAGCAGGTTCTAAAAACTATGAGGATGACTTTATCCTACTGCCTGATGCGGAAACTTATTACAATGTCAATCTTCCTAAGGGCGCTAAATACTATCGTGAACTTTATAGTTCCATCAAGATGTGGAACGTCGGTTTGAATTTTGAGACAAACCTGTTTAACCTGTTCCGCAGAAGTGACGGTGACCGTCGTTGGGGAGTGATTGTATCTCCGGGCATCTATTTGCAGAAATTTTCGCCTACCGTGAAATCAAAATCGGACGGTAAACAATTCGCTTCTGAAATCAGTAACAAACTGAATATCGGCTTGGGCGGAGATTTGGCTGTACGCTATCGGGTGAACCGGAATATTGATTTACAGCTGAAAGGCGGCATGATGTGGGTAAATAATAATACCCTCGACGGAGTGAAAACCATATGCGATTGCAAACATAGCAGTATAGTCACTGTTCAGGCAGGTGTTATCTGGAAAATTGGTAATGGCACGAATAAGAAGAAAGATAATATCATGTATGCTCCGGGATATTTGCCGGAATGGAAGCGTGCGACGCGTACGGTGACTAAGATTATCCATGATACTATTTATATAGAAAAGAAAATCATAGAGAAATCTCCCGAAGTGGTAGTTTGCAAAGGCTTGCCTGATTTGCCTGCTATCTATTTTGAACGTGGCAAGTCGAAATTGGATACGGATAAATATGCTATCCAGTTGTTTACTATAGCCCAAGCCATGATGAGTAGTCCTTTATCCGAAATTGATATTCTGGGCTTTGCCGACCATACAGGCGGGGAAGCGATTAATGCCAAACTTACGAAGAAGAGGGCGGAAGCTTTGAAGAAATTCCTGGTAAAGGTTGGTATTGACAGTTCCCGGATTCATACGTATGGTATGGGAAAAGATATGAAAATAGAGAAAGAACTGCAATTTTCGGAGAAAGCCCGTCGTACAGAAATCAAGGCAATCTTGAATAAAAAATGACCAGTCATTGGCTAATTGTCAAATATGAATAATTTAGTAATATTTTTCAACGTAAAAAAAACTAAACCCTGTTTCAGGCTTTCTTGGAAATATTGAAAGACCTGAAACTCATCTCAGAAAGTTGGGGCTTGTGAAAGTCCGGGCTTTCAAAATCATGAAAAGGGATATCGCCTTATATCTATGGGGTATTCCTTTTCAATCCCTAATTTTTTGAAACATCTTCCTTTGTTGCGTAAAAAGCGTCAGTCCTCATTTCCCTTGGATAAGGGGATGTTTCAAAAATACAAACGCCCGGGTCTGTGAAGATCCGGGCGTTTCGGTTTCTTCAAGAAAACTTTCGTGCAGGATTTTGTGTTTTCATTAAGACGTCTTTAATCTTTATTAAACAAAGAAGGGAATAGGATATAGTTTTGTGCTCGACCACAAAACTAGTTGTCATTGCTACTATTTTATCTCTCAGTTAATACACTGATTTTAAATAAGCAGATATAAAACTCTGCGAATATATGGAGTTTATTATTATTTTATCATCAGATAATACGTATTACTTTATAATTGTAACTGAAAGATTCCGATTTTGTCATTTTTGTAGTATTTCTTGGGCTAATAAGTGTTATCGAACGACAAATAATGACAAAGGAAGAACAATCTCACGTATTTGTTTCTACATTTGCACCGTTGTTTATTTAACTATTTCTTTTGATGATAGTTTATTAGAAATAGAAAATGGATGAACAAAAGCTGAACTTAGCTGTTTATTATAATAGTAAAACAGATAAAGCGCGAAATATTCGTTCCTTGTCATACTATTAAGATTCAATAGGAATAGAGAAAGAATAATATAAATAAAAAGATTGCTTATGTCACAGATTATCGGACATATCTCGCAGGTTATCGGCCCTGTGGTCGATGTGTACTTTGAAGGTACGGATGCAGAACTGGTGCTGCCAAGTATCCACGATGCACTGGAGATAAAAAGGCCAAACGGCAAAATACTGGTTGTGGAAGTTCAGCAACATATCGGTGAGAATACGGTGCGTACCGTAGCAATGGACAGTACCGACGGACTGCAACGAGGCATGAAGGTGTATCCCACCGGAGGCCCGATTACCATGCCGATCGGCGAACAGATTAAAGGCCGGTTGATGAACGTGGTCGGTGATTCTATCGACGGTATGAAAGACCTCGACCGCAAAGGCGCTTATTCCATCCATCGTGATCCCCCTAAATTTGAAGATTTGACAACTGTGCAGGAAGTGCTCTTCACAGGTATCAAGGTTATCGACCTGCTCGAACCGTATGCCAAAGGTGGTAAAATCGGTTTGTTCGGTGGTGCCGGTGTAGGGAAGACTGTATTGATTCAGGAACTTATCAACAATATCGCCAAGAAGCATAACGGATTCTCCGTATTCGCCGGGGTAGGTGAGCGTACCCGTGAAGGTAACGACTTGCTGCGCGAAATGATTGAATCGGGCGTTATCCGCTACGGCGAAGCGTTCAAGGAAGGGATGGAGAAAGGTCACTGGGATCTTTCGAAAGTAGATTATAACGAACTGGAGAAATCGCAGGTGTCGCTGATATTCGGTCAGATGAACGAACCGCCGGGGGCACGTGCTTCCGTAGCATTGTCCGGACTGACGGTAGCGGAATCTTTCCGTGATGCCGGAAGCGAAGGCGAGAAACGCGATATCCTGTTCTTCATTGATAATATTTTCCGTTTCACGCAGGCCGGTTCGGAAGTGTCCGCCCTTTTGGGACGTATGCCTTCCGCCGTTGGTTACCAGCCGACACTGGCTACGGAAATGGGTGCGATGCAGGAACGTATCACGTCTACCCGCAAAGGTTCCATCACCTCTGTACAGGCTGTGTATGTGCCGGCTGATGACTTGACAGACCCGGCTCCCGCAACGACTTTCAGCCACTTGGACGCGACTACCGTGCTCGACCGTAAGATTACGGAGCTGGGTATCTATCCGGCTGTAGACCCGTTGGCTTCTACTTCCCGTATCCTTGACCCGCACATCGTCGGCCAGGAACATTATGACGTAGCGCAACGGGTGAAACAGATTCTGCAACGCAACAAGGAATTGCAGGATATTATCTCCATCCTCGGTATGGAGGAACTTTCGGAAGAGGACAAGATGGTAGTGAACCGCGCCCGCCGTGTGCAGCGTTTCCTTTCACAACCGTTTGCCGTAGCCGAACAGTTTACGGGTGTGCCGGGCGTGATGGTGACTATCGAAGATACGATTAAGGGATTCAGGATGATTTTGGACGGTGAAGTGGATTATCTTCCCGAACAGGCTTTCCTGAATGTCGGAACCATCGAGGAAGCGATAGAGAAAGGTAAGAAACTGATGGAACAGGCAAAGAAATAAAAACATAGAGTGATGAAAGAACTGCATTTGAGTATAGTATCGCCCGAGAAGAGCATATTCGACGGAGATGTGAAGATTGTCACATTGCCAGGCACCATCGGGTCGTTTTCCATTCTTCCGGGGCATGCGCCCATCGTCTCGTCATTGAAAGCGGGTACGCTGAGTTATACGACGTTGGAAGGAGAGGAGCATACAATGGATATTCAGGGTGGTTTTGTCGAAATGAGTGACGGGACGGTTTCTGCCTGTATTTCCTGACGGAAAAAGACGAGATTAAATAAGTACAGAAGAAAAACACAGTGACATTATGGTGAACATTAGTAAAACGAAACGGAACTTTATCGGTTTGCATACTTTATTTGCAATCTTAAGCGCGGCACTTGGGGCGGTCATTTTGCACTTTGCTCTGCCCGGGCATTATTTCGGCGGGTATCCGTTCATTCCGGTTTATTTCTATTTATTCGGTTTGTTTAGTATCTATATGTTCGATGCGTGCCGACTGCACGCTCCGCAAAGAATGTTACTGTTGTACCTGGCAATAAAGATGGTAAAGATGATTCTTTCTATTATCCTGGTCTTGATTTATTGCCTTGCCGTACGCGAAGAAGCCAAAGCGTTTCTGCTCACGTTTATCTCGTTCTATTTGATATATCTGATATTCGAAACCTGGTTCTTCTTCTCCTTTGAAGTGAACCGGAAACTGAAGAAGAAAAATAAGAAGAAAAATGAAACAGTTGCATAACATAGTAGCTCCGTTGGTTCTGTTCTGCCTGATGTTGGCGGTCAGCCTGCCGGTTCTTGCACAGGAACAGGCGGGGGACGCGACTTCTCAAACGCAGGACGGGATTACTCCGAAAGAAGAAAAGGAGAACACGGTGGACGTGAAGGAAATCGTGTTCGGGCATATCGGCGACTCATACGAATGGCATATTACGACATGGGGCAAGACGCAGATTATTATACCATTACCTATCATCGTTTATAGTGGTAGTACAGGTTGGCACGTGTTCCTTTCTTCCCGTCTCGAAGAGAATGGCGGTACGTATGAAGGACTCTCCATCGCTCCCGCAGGAAGTAAGTACGAAGGCAAATTGGTGGAATATAATGCGGCAGGTGAGCAGGTTCGCCCTTGGGATATTTCTATTACGAAAGTGACATTCGCCCTGCTGTTCAACAGCGTATTGCTGCTGGTTATCGTGTTGAGTGTGGCGCACTGGTACAGGAAACGTCCCCAAGGAGCCAAAGCGCCGGGTGGATTTATCGGATTTATGGAGATGTTCATCATGATGGTGAACGACGACATCATCAAGAGTTGTGTCGGCCCGAACTACCGGAAGTTTGCCCCGTATCTGCTGACAGCGTTCTTTTTTATCTTTATCAATAATATGATGGGATTGATTCCGCTCTTCCCCGGAGGTGCGAATGTGACGGGAAATATCGCCATTACCATGGTACTTGCGATATGTACGTTCCTGGCAGTGAATATCTTCGGAACGAAGCATTATTGGAAAGATATCTTTTGGCCGGATGTGCCCTGGTGGCTGAAAGTGCCGGTGCCGATGATGCCGTTCATCGAGTTCTTCGGAATCTTTACGAAACCGTTTGCCTTGATGATTCGTCTTTTCGCCAATATGCTGGCGGGACATATGGCGATGTTGGTGCTCACTTGTCTGATATTCATCTCGGCAAGCATGGGGCCTGCACTGAACGGCACGTTGACAGTGGCTTCCGTATTGTTCAACATTTTTATGAATGCGCTTGAACTGTTGGTTGCTTTCATCCAGGCTTACGTATTTACCATGTTGTCGGCAGTGTTTATCGGACTGGCACAGGAAGGAGCAAAGGTCAAGGCAGAAGAGAAATAAATAGATGAATAAATAGAGAATAAAAAGAGAGTAAATAAAAAATATAAACCATTTTAAAACTGAAAATTATGATCCTATCAGTATTGTTACAAGCCACTGCGGCAGCAGTAGGAGTAAGTAAATTAGGTGCAGCTATCGGTGCAGGTCTTGCAGTAATCGGAGCTGGTTTGGGTATTGGTAAAATTGGTGGTTCGGCTATGGAAGCTATTGCACGTCAGCCGGAAGCGTCAGGTGATATCCGTATGAATATGATTATCGCCGCCGCCTTGATTGAAGGTGTGGCATTGTTGGCGGTAGTAGTTTGTCTGTTGGTATTCTTCCTCTAAGCCTATGTCATTACTATTACCTGATAGTGGCCTGTTGTTCTGGATGTTCCTCTCATTCGGGATTGTGTTCGTGATATTGGCAAAATACGGCTTCCCCGTCATCATCAAGATGGTGGAAGGCCGTAAGACCTATATCGACCAGTCCTTGGAGGTGGCGAGGGAAGCCAATGCGCAGTTGTCCAAGCTGAAAGCGGAAGGCGACGCGTTGGTGGCTGCTGCCAACAAGGAACAGGGACGCATCTTGAAGGAAGCGATGGAAGAACGTGACAAGATTGTTCACGAGGCTCGCAAGCAAGCCGAGATAGCCGCACAAAAGGAACTGGATGCGGTGAAACAACAAATCCAGATTGAAAAGGACGAAGCTATCCGCGATATACGTCGCCAGGTGGCTGTTCTTTCGGTCGACATCGCCGAGAAGGTGCTCCGCAAGAGTCTTGAGGACAAGGATGCGCAGATGGGCATGATTGACCGGATGCTGGATGAATTATTAACCCCGAATAAGAACTAAGGAAGATGGAAGTCGGAATACTCTCGATGCGTTATGCAAAAGCGATGATTGAATACGCGCAGGAAAAAGGTTTGGAGGACAGGATATACCAGGAATTTATGACTCTGGCCTATTGCTTCCGTGTCCAGCCCGGGTTGCGTGAAACGCTTGAAAATCCTGTCGTCACGACGAAAGAGAAATTGGCGCTGGTCTGTACCGCTGCCGATGGTGACGGTAAGTCAACGAGGGAGTTTGTCCGTTTCATCACTTTGGTATTGAGAAACAGGCGTGAGGGCTATCTGCAATTTATCAGCCTGATGTATATGGATCTTTACCGGAAACTGAAACATATCGGCACCGGCAGGCTGATTACGGCCGTGCCCGTCGATAAGGAGACGGAAGACCGGATTCGCTCTGCCGCCACGCATATCCTGCACGCCCAAGTGGAACTGGAAACGGTGGTGGATCCGTCTATCGACGGTGGATTTATCTTCGATATCAACGACTACCGGCTGGACGCGAGCGTTGCCACGCAGTTGAAGCGAGTGAAACAACAATTTATTGATAAGAATAGGAGAATTGTATAATGTCTGAAAATATAAGAGTAAGCGAAGTATCGGATATATTGCGCAAGCAGCTCGAAGGAATCAATGCCAATGTGCAACTTGACGAAATCGGTACGGTGCTCCAGGTGAGCGACGGTGTTGTCCGTATCTATGGACTGCGGAATGCCGAAGCGAATGAACTGCTTGAGTTTGACAATGGTATCAAAGCAATCGTGATGAACCTTGAAGAGGACAACGTGGGTGCTGTGCTACTGGGGCCGACGGACAGAATCAAAGAGGGATTTATCGTGAAACGTACCAAGCGTATCGCCTCTATCCGTGTGGGAGAGGGGATGTTGGGACGTGTCATCGACCCGTTGGGCGAACCGCTCGACGGTAAAGGGCTCGTCGGTGGCGACCTGTATGATATGCCGTTGGAACGGAAAGCTCCGGGAGTTATCTTCCGTCAGCCGGTAAACCAACCGTTGCAGACCGGACTGAAAGCTGTGGATGCCATGATTCCTATCGGTCGCGGACAGCGTGAGTTGATTATCGGTGACCGTCAGACAGGAAAGACCTCTATCGCGATTGACACGATTATCAACCAGCGTAATAACTTTCTGGCGGGTGATCCTGTATATTGTATCTATGTGGCTATCGGTCAGAAGGGTTCTACCGTTGCTTCTATTGTGAATACGCTTCGCGAGTACGGTGCACTGGAATACACGATTGTAGTTGCCGCCACAGCCGGTGACCCGGCTGCATTGCAGTATTATGCACCGTTTGCGGGTGCCGCCATCGGTGAGTATTTCCGTGATACCGGTCGTCATGCATTGGTTGTCTATGATGACCTTTCCAAACAAGCGGTAGCTTATCGTGAGGTTTCTTTGATTCTTCGTCGTCCGTCGGGACGTGAAGCATATCCGGGTGATATTTTCTACCTGCACTCCCGTCTGTTGGAGCGTGCGGCAAAGATTATCAGCCAGGAAGAAGTGGCGCGCGAAATGAACGACTTGCCGGACAGCTTGAAAGATATCGTCAAAGGTGGCGGTTCTCTCACCGCACTGCCTATCATCGAAACGCAGGCAGGTGACGTCTCGGCCTATATCCCCACGAACGTGATTTCTATCACCGACGGACAGATATTCCTCGAAACCGACTTGTTCAACCAGGGTGTACGTCCGGCCATCAACGTCGGTATCTCCGTTTCCCGTGTAGGTGGTAACGCGCAGATCAAGGCGATGAAGAAGGTTGCCGGAACACTGAAGATGGACCAGGCGCAATATCGCGAACTGGAAGCTTTCTCCAAGTTCAGCAGTGATATGGACCCGATTACCGCCCTGACCATCGACAAGGGACGCAAGAATGCCCAACTGTTGATTCAACCTCAATACAGCCCGATGCCCGTAGAGCAGCAGATTGCTATCCTCTATTGTGGTACGCACGGACTTCTCCATAACGTCCCATTGGATAAGGTACAGGACTTTGAACGCAGCTTCATCGAATCTCTGCAACTGAATCACCAGGAGGATGTCTTGGATGTATTGAAAACCGGTGTTATCGACGATAGTGTAACGAACGCCATCGAAGAGACTGCCGCCATGGTTGCGAAACAGTACTTATAGAAATGTGTAGAAATGAAGAAATCATTTGTTTATACTGCATAGCAGGTTCTTCATTTCTCATCTTTAATTCTTAAATTAAAAAGTTATGGCTTCACTGAAAGAAGTAAAAACCAGAATAAATTCGGTAAAAAGTACCCGAAAAATCACTTCAGCAATGAAGATGGTGGCTTCTGCCAAATTACACAAGGCACAAGGAGCCATTGAGAATATGCTGCCTTATCAGAGGAAGTTGAACAAGATTCTGACTAATTTCCTAAGCGCAGACCTTCCTGTCGAGTCTCCTTATGTGAAGGAACGCGAAGTGAAGCGTGTTGCCATTGTCGCTTTTTCCTCGAACACCTCTCTGTGTGGTGCTTTCAACGCCAACGTCATCAAAATGTTATTGCAAACGGTTGGCGAATACCGTACTCTGGGACAGGACAACATCTTGATTTTTCCGGTAGGCAAGAAAGTGGATGAAGCCGTGAAGCGCATGGGGTTCCAACCGCAGGAAACTTCTCCCACGCTCTCCGACAAACCGACTTATCAGGAAGCCGCCGATCTGGCTCACCTCCTGATGCAAATGTATGTGTCCGGTGAAGTGGATCGCGTAGAGATCATCTATCACCACTTCAAATCTATGGGCTTGCAGATTCTTCTCCGTGAAACGTATCTCCCCATCGACTTGACGCATATCATAGATGAGGAGGAACAAAAGAACAAGGAGGAAGTGGAAGATCATGAAATAGCAAACGATTATATCATCGAACCCAACGCCGAAGAACTGATAGCCAACCTGATTCCAACGGTATTGAGCCAAAAACTGTTTACTGCTGCCGTTGACTCAAATACTTCGGAACATGCCGCGCGTACGTTAGCTATGCAGGTAGCTACGGACAATGCAAACGAGCTGATTCAAGATTTGACGAAGCAGTATAACAAGAGTCGGCAGCAGGCGATTACCAATGAGTTGCTGGATATCGTAGGCGGTTCCATGAAATGATGTTCTTTTTCTTTCGTATCAAGACGAAAGAAAAAGAATATTAGCTACCTTTGTTGAAAATTTGAAGCACATGGAAAATAACCCTGAACTGCAACTTGCTTGGCAGTTCATAGAAAATACAGGCACACATCTATTTCTTACCGGTAAAGCCGGAACTGGAAAAACTACATTTTTAAGACGGTTAAGAGAACAAAGTCCTAAACGCATGGTTGTTTTGGCGCCTACGGGTATTGCGGCTATCAATGCGGGCGGAGTAACAATCCATTCTTTCTTTCAGTTGTCTTTTGCGCCGTTCGTGCCGGATACCACTCTTAACTCGGCACAGATACACTACCGTATTAATAAGGAGAAACGTAACATCATTCGGAGCATGGATTTGCTTGTGATTGATGAAATCAGTATGGTACGTGCGGATTTGCTGGATGCGGTGGATGCGACTTTGCGGCGTTATCGTGACCGTGAGAAACCATTCGGCGGGGTACAGTTGTTGATGATTGGAGATTTGCAGCAGTTGGCGCCCGTTGTGAAAGACAGCGAGTGGGAGATGTTGCGGCATTATTACGAAACACCCTATTTCTTTGCTAGCCGTGCGCTGAGGGAAACTACTTATATGACGATTGAACTGGAAAAGGTATATCGTCAGAGTGATACTTTTTTTCTTTCCCTGTTGAATAAGATACGGGAGAATAAAGCGGATGATGAAGTCTTGAATGAGTTGAACAAACGGTATCAGCGAGATTTTCAGCCCCCAAAAGAAGAAGGTTATATCCGTCTGACGACACATAATAATCAGGCACAGCGGATCAATGACCGTGAGCTGGCTTCTTTGCCCGGGAAGGCTTACAGTTTCCGTGCTGAAGTGAAAGACGATTTCCCCGAATATTCCTATCCTGCGGATGAAGTTCTCACTATTAAGGAGGGGGCGCAAATCATGTTCCTCAAGAATGATGTTTCTTCGGAAAAACGGTATTATAACGGTATGATTGGAGAAGTGGTGACTGTCAACGAAACGGGTATGTTTGTACGTGGAAAGGATAGCGAACATGAGTTTCAACTGTTGCAGGAAGAATGGGGGAATTATAAATACGTATTGAACGAGGAGACGAAAGAAATTACAGAAGAAATAGCGGGAGTATTTCGCCAGTATCCTATTCGGCTGGCTTGGGCTATTACGATTCATAAAAGTCAGGGATTGACGTTTGAACGTGCCATTATTGATGCGCGTAATTCCTTTGCACATGGACAGACGTATGTAGCTTTGAGCCGATGCAAGACTTTGGAAGGAATGGTGCTGGAATCTCCTTTGCGCCGGGAGGCTATCATTAGCGACAGTGTGGTCGATAACTTCACAAAAGCAGTGGAACGGAATAAGCCGGGAAGCAAGCAGTTGAATGATATGCAGAAGGCCTATTTCTTTGACTTGTTAAGTGATTTGTTTAACTTCTATTCTATTGAGCAGGCTTATAAGCGGCTGCTCCGCATGATGGATGAAGACCTTTACAGGCTCTTTCCGAAGCAGCTTGCCGAATACAAGGCTTTGGAACCCCACATGAAGGAAAGGATTGTGGAAGTTGCCCGTCGTTTTCGCAACCAATATACCCGGTTGATAAATGAAAGTGAAGATTATGCCGGAAATCAGGAGTTGCAGGAACGTGTCCGTTCCGGTGCCGGATATTTTCGTAAAGAGTTGGAACCGGTTCGTGCCTTGTTCGATAAGACCAATATGCCTCTTGACAATAGGGAATTAAGGAAACAATTGAATGAACGTCTGCAAACACTGGATGATGCGTTGTGCATTAAAGAATCTTTATTGGACACCGTATGTACGTCAACTTTCACCGTTTCGGATTATCTGAAGCAGAAAGCGAAAGTTATGTTAAGTCTCGAAGAAGATTCTTCAACTTCTGCCTCGTCTTCCAGAGTTCCGGGAGAGAAAAGAGAACGGAAAGAACGTGCGGCAAGCAGTCGTTCCGGGAAAGTGAAAGTAGATGTTCCTACGGATATTTTGCATCCGGAGCTTTATCGTGCTTTGGCGGAATGGAGAACAGAAAAGACGCGTGAAGCCAATGTGCCTGCTTATGTCATTATGCAGCAGAAAGCATTGATGGGAATTGTCAATCTGTTGCCGGACACTCCGGCGGCTTTGGAAGCCATACCGTATTTCGGGGCGAAAGGAGTGGAGAAATATGGGCTTGAAATTCTGGGGATTGTTCGTAAGTATATGAAAGAAAATCAAGTGGAACGGCCGGAAGTCAAGGAGATATTTATTTCAGCGAAGAAGCATAAGAAAGATAAGAAAAAGGAAGAGAAAAAAGAGCTGAAGAAAGATACAAAAATTGTTAGCTATGAAATGTTCTGTCAAGGGATGAGCATAGAGGAAATTGCTAAAGCGCGTGATTTGGTGACTGGGACGATTGCAGGACATTTGGAACAGTATGTTCGTTCGGGTAAGATTAAGGTGGAACAGGTGGTGAAAGCTGAAAATCTGGCGAAGATACGGAAGTATTTGGAAGAACATGAATATATGGGGATGTTTGCTATTAAAGCAGCATTAGGAGACGATGTCTCCTATGCTGATATTAAGTTTGCCCTCGTTGCTTCCGGATTAGTCCGTCCGTCTTAGAGATTACAGAAAAAAGAGACGAAAACCGGAACGCTGATATCAATCAGGATACCGTGCAGGATGGCAATGGGAATCATTTCCTTTCCCGAATATCTGCTGATAGACGGTAACAATACATCCATCGAATTGACTCCGGCTACTGAGATAGGGGCTAGTTTCCCGAAATACTTCTTGATAACCGGAGTGCCCAGCAGAGCCATCATTTCACGGAAGATATTGGTCAGCAGGGCGATAGTTCCCAGTTCCGTAGCCAGTTGAAGGCCGATAGATGGTTCCTTAAACTGGGTGATGAGGATAGAAGAAAGCGAGTAATATGCAAATCCGCTTCCCACTGCCATACAGTCGAATACACTCCATTGACGCAGTAACAGGCTTGCCAGGGCCGAGAATAACAGTGTGCCGATAATTGTCCCCAAAGGAATCAATAACATTTTGGGATGCAGATGTGAAACAATAGCTTTCAGATTCTTGTTAGAACCGATACTGATTCCCACTTGCAGCATTAATGCGTAGAGTATATACATAGAAACAGTATGTGTATCGAATTCAAACTTATTGAAAAGTCCCATGACACAGCCTACGCAAAAGAATAATATAACAATCAGACTTCCTTTCATTGTTTACCTCCTTTCTTGAAAAATAGTTGTAGTACCAAGCGGGCAGCAATCAGGCTTCCCAATACACCGGATGAAGCAAGAATGACAGCTTGCCATCCGAACTTTCCGAGATTGTTCACAATCAGGCTATTAGAGCCGATAGACACACCGAGAATAAAGAGTAACAAGAATATTGTAAGAGAAATTGTCTTTTCTGTCTTTTGCAAAATACTCCAGTTACGCAATACATAACCGATGCCGATTCCTAAGAACATAGTAGATATAATAGAGAACATATTGTATATATTTTTGGTTAGGTTAAACGAATGATTGGATTACACACTGCACATTTTCAAAAAAGATGATGCATCTTATTGAAAATCAAGTAGGAATACTGCTTATGAGTAACAAAATAAGTCGATAGGCAGTTCCTTTAAAAAAGATGGGTGAATTTAGATGAATCCGCTGAACCAATGCACATGCACGCAACTAGAGTTGCAGAAAGAGAATATCCCTGCAAGAGTCGGAGAAGCGTTATGTAATTGTAATATTTGATTCATCACTGACCTTTTTAAATTTTGGTGCAAAGATAAGACTTTATTGCATATTTTCAAAATAAATATGCAATAAAGATAGATTATTGAAAGATTGAAGCCGGAAAATACTGTTGTAATAAGTTGGTAATGTGTCCTTTCCCTTATAGAATCTCCCAATCTGAAAGGATCTTTTTTAGCTTTCGTGGTTCGTATCCAAGCATCGTTTTAGCTTTTTCAATACTCATTCCGCTGAAACGGGGACGGGGAGTAGCTTCTTTCATCTCTTCCGTAGTGGCAGGATGGATAAGCGAACGGTCGAGATTCAGACAGTCTGCTACCTGGTAAGCAATCTCGGCGATGGTCATACATTCATCCCCACAGATATGAAATATTCCGTTGGTCGTATTTTCTATCAGGAGTTGTATTCCGTTCGATACGTCTCCGACATAAGTCGGGGTTCGCCATTGATTGGATACAACGCGAATCTCTTGTCCGGCTTTCAAACGGTTCATCACTAATTGGACGATATTTCCATGCTGATCTGCCAATGCTTTGCCATAAACAATTTCCACCCGAACTATTGCGTAATTGCTACAAATCCCGGCAACCTTTTCTTCGCCTTTCCATTTGGTAAATCCATAATAATTAACGGGAGCGGGAACGTCTTCTTCCGTATATAATTGTCCGATATGCTCGTCCATCTTTCCGTCAAAGACGAAATCGGTGGATAGATGGATGAAACGGCTTTTGTATCCCTCACAGAGATGTGCCAGTTGCTCTACTGCCGTAACATTGGTAAGATAAGCTTCTTCGTGGTGCGTCTCGCAATAATCGGGGACGGACAGGGCAGAACAGTTGACGACTACATCGGGATGAACTCTTTTGAAAAGGTCTTTCACAGCCGCCGCGTCCTGTATATCAGTTTCAATGAAATGATAGCTTCCGGCCTTGTCCGGAGTTGGAAGAATATCCGGGTGCAGGGAGCATCCGGTGACGTTATATTGTTTATGAGCAGACAAATCGTTCAATAGCCGGCGTCCGGTAAACCCGTTAGCGCCGATAATCAGTATATTTTTCATGAGTCCTTTTATAAGAAGTTAGGGGCTATTATTTTGGATATATCCACAAAAGTAGAAAATTAATTCTATTGCGCAAATAGATTTCGTACTTCCCTTTTTACTTTGCACCCGATAACAATATTTACATGAATTGATAAAAGAAAAAAGTATGGAAAAAGTAATTATGGGAACACGTGTACCCGCCAAGTTGTGGTTGAGTGAAGTAGAAGATTCCTGTATGTCGCAAATCCGCGATTTGACTTCACTTCCTTTCGCATTCAGGCATATTGCTATTATGCCCGATGCGCATGCGGGAAAAGGAATGCCCATTGGTGGTGTGTTAGCTACGAAAGGTGTGATTGTTCCCAACGCTGTGGGAGTGGATATCGGATGCGGAATGTGTGCGATTAAGACAAACCGTAAAGCAGAGGATTTCAGTTATACGGATTTGACTTCCATTATGTCGGAGATTCGTAAAGTTATTCCTTTGGGATTCGACCATCAGAATAAAAAGCAGGATAAAGAACTGCTTCCTCAAGGATTTGATTTTGAAGAAATGCCGATTGTGAAGAATCAATACGAAGCCTGTTTGAAGCAGATAGGTACGTTGGGTGGTGGTAATCACTTTATAGAGATTCAGAAAGATACGGATACTTCCGATGTGTGGGTGATGCTTCATTCGGGAAGCCGGAATGTCGGTCTGAAGGTTGCCAATCATTATAATAAGATAGCGCAATACTGGAATGAGAAATGGTATTCTGAAATGATACCGGGATTGGCTTACCTGCCTATGGAGACACAGATGGCAAAAGATTATTTCCGTGAAATGAATTTTTGTGTGGCCTTTGCCTTTGCCAACCGTCAGTTGATGATGACACGTATCTGTGAATCCATTCAGTCAGTGAAGCCGGATACGGACTTCGAGCCGATGATTAACATTGCCCATAACTATGCAGCCTGGGAAAATCACTTCGAACACGACGTGATTGTACACCGAAAAGGAGCGACACGGGCTTATGAAGGCGAGATAGGTATTATTCCCGGTTCTATGGGTACTAAGTCTTATATTGTCGAAGGTTTGGGTAATCCGGAGAGCTTCAAGAGTTGCTCGCACGGTGCAGGTCGGCTGATGGGAAGAAAAGATGCCTGTCGTCGTTTGTCACTGGAAGAAGAAACGGAACGAATGAATCAGCAGGGTATAATTCACGGACTGCGTACGCAGGATGGTCTTGACGAAGCTCCGGGAGCTTATAAAGATATTGACCAGGTGATAGCCAATGAACGGGATTTAGTGAAACCATTGGTGGAACTGGCTCCGATGGCAGTGATTAAAGGATAATGACTGTTATATACAAAAGAACCAATAGAATAGGGTTGGAGTATAGACATAAAAAAAGGAGCAACGCCTTGCTCCAACCTTTGTTAACCTTAAATCTAATACTATGAAAAACACATTGCAAAGGTACGTACTTTATGCGACATCTGCAAATAATCCAAGATAAAAAGTATGTTTTATAACATTGATTAAGAATTTGTTTTCTCGATTCAATTTTTATTAAGAGATTTTGCCGGAAGCCGTCAGAGTGATGGCATTTATTCTGACAGTTCCCTGTCTCTCTTTAAATAGCTTCCTGTCTCTTCAATGTGTAGCCATATACCAGGCTGTCTCTTTCTTTTTAGCAGCTTCCGTACTGGTGCTCGGGTCGGAAATAGTAATCCCCGAGAAAGTATCTATTTTTATTTTTCCTCTAGTCATTGTGTAGTAATAATCTGTATTTCTTTTGAATGGAACAGTCCTATCCAACTGTTCTTTAAATTGGGCTAATAATCCCTGGTCAGGACACAACTTAGAAACATAGTCTTCACAATCGAAGAATATAGCAGGTGAATAGCCATCCAGTCTTTGCAAAGAACCGATTAATGTCGGGTCAAATGTATATTGGCTATTAATGTCTTTCATTATGGTTGCCAGATTTTCCAATTCCGAGCAATCGGTAACAGCAAGCGTACCGCATGGCATTGCCGTATAATTTGAATAAAAAGAATAGAACCCGTCACAAATTTTCTCGTAATTGACTTCTCCTATCAGATATTCTCCAATCTCTGCATAAGGCATTCCATATGCCATCACCTCACTGGTAGAAGCAATTAAATGCTCCGTTACGTCCTTGAGGTCATAAGCTACCTCTACGCCCGACATATAGCAATCATCAAAAAGTATATATTCCATTTTCAGGCCGACACGGGTTATTCCTTCGGCAAGCGTAGTTATATCCGTCTGATATTCGGGAGACAGTCCGCCGAATAAACGTGTCATGGGTACATTTTCATATTCCCAATGTCTCTTGGTTGCACTGAATCTACTGCGGGATTGAGTATTGGATACGGGAATCCATCCCAGTCCGTGACATCCGATAATCATTGCATATCGTTTGGCAGGAGCATAGGTTTTAACATCATTCAGAATAGCGGCAATGCCATCTGTTGTTGTATATTCAAGATTTGAAAACTCATAATTATTTTTATAAGTCTTTCGTACGTCTTCTCCGTCTTCATAGATAAGTTCGAAAAGAGCTGCTTCTGTCGGTGTGGTACACATGAACACGATAATCCGTTCATTCTTTAACACATTTCTGCCTACTACTTTTCTCAGATCGGTGATATTCTGTTTGAAGTTACTTGTAAGGTTAGTAGACCAGAGAAGATACATGAATACAGTTTGTTCATTATCCGGACGTATAATCGGGTCACTAAGTTCAAAATCCGTCAAGTCGTCGACCGGAGGGTCTGTTTGTCTTGTACTTGGAGGGGTGGAAACAGGTTCTTCTTTCTCGCACGAACTCATGCTGAAGGAAAGAAGTAGTATGAAGATTACTGATTGTATCAGTCGAAAATATTTGTGCGTTGTCTCCATGATTCTATGGGGATTAAATTTTTCTTTTTATATATAACGTAAATAGAGAACTTTTTGATTTACTTATCGAGAGAAATTAGATTTTATACATCCCTCTTTATGCAAAATTACTGAAATCTCTGGAATAACCTCGTAAAATGAGAAAAATGACGCTAAACGGCTTAACATCAGTGTCGTTACGGTGTAAGATGATGCCCAATCGAAAATGCTGAAAAAGCAAAGAAAAGTAGAATTAAGCAGGAGAACGATTTGCAAATCATTACCCGACAAGAAGCGAGATTTAACACATGCCGGACGCTATTTCACCGTTTGTCACCGATTTGCGTATCAAGGTCTAACTCGTTGATCTTTAACTTTGCAAACAAAAAAACGAGTATGGCAAGGTTCTTCGTCAAATTCCGTGCTTTTTTATGTGCTAAATCCATTAATTTTAGCAA
>CAQOGY010000016.1 GCA_948847595.1 uncultured Bacteroides sp. | reverse complement strand
CTAATAACTGTTCTGCTGTTTGAATAATGTTCTTCATATTTTAATTGTTGGTAATTTATTTATAACCGCACCTTATGGTGTCGTTCCTACATTCCTATAACTGCACCTCACGAATTATCCAGTGTATCAAGAGGATTAGGGATTTTTGCTTTATGGGCACTTGACACATGAAGATAAATGGTTGTGGTCTTGATGTCGTTGTGTCCCAGCAATTCCTGTATCGTGTGCAGGTCTGTTCCCTGTTCCAGCAAGTGTGTGGCAAAGGAGTGGCGCAGCATGTGTACGTGTACCCGGTGTTTGATGCCTGCACGATGTGCGGCTTCTTTCAGCACTTTCACCAATGCACTTGCCGAATATTGCTCTCCGGGTGTTTCGCCCTCAAACAACCATTTTTGTGGACGATATTCCCGGAAGTAGTGCCGTAGTTCTTCCAGCAACTTGGGCGAAAGGAGCGAATAACGGCATTTCTTCCCCTTGCCCATGATGCGAACCGACATTGTTTCGCTGTTGATGTCCTGCGGGGTCAGGTTAAGCAATTCGCTTCTTCTAAGTCCGGCAGAGTAAACCAACGAAATCATGCAGTGATGCTTGATGTTGGAAATTTGTGCAAGGATGCGCTTAATTTCATTCTTGCTCAACACTTCGGGCAGGCTCTTGTACTCTTTGGCACGGGTGATACCGCCGTAGTATTGCCGTTTGCCGCCTTTCACCTGCTCGTAGTAGAACTTGATGGCGTTGATGCGCATATTCTGTTGCGACACCGAGATTTTCTTCTCGTTCACAAGATAGAGTATGTACTTGTTGATGTCCGGCACTTTCAGGCGGTCGATGTTCCGTCCCTTGTGATATTCCATGAAGTCGCTGAAATAGGCACGGTATGTTTTGACGGTCGAGGAGCTGTAACGCTTCTGTTCCAGTAGTTCGAGGTAGCCTTTCGGCAGTGTGTATTCCCTTTTAGGTTTGGGATGCCGCACGTAAACCCGGCTGTAATCAATATAGGCGTGTGGTGAATAGCGGTCGTAGAAATCCGGCAGGCTGAAAGCGGCTGATGCTATGTATGCAGAGCCGTTGCCAGCCATTTCTATTCCTGTGTCTTGTGCGAGCAGTCGGGCGACAGCCTGACTGTTTGCGTATTCTATCCGTATGTAGTCCGCACCGTCCCTTGTTTCTTTGTGTAGCACGATGCTTCCTCTTTGTTTCTGAACCTTATCCATGTCGCTGAATTTTGCTTCATGCTCCAAAGATAAAACAAAAACGCCACATTTTGAACATGCGTTCAAAAATAATGGAAGTTAAAAAAACAAAACTGTATCAGGCTTTAAGCAGCGAATAGATATAGCGAAAGTTTTCTGCCAGTTCGTCCACGTTCAAACCGTTCAGAAATGCTTGTTCGTATGACAGTCCTAAAAACATTTGTCGGAACATGGTAGCCGTTTTCTTCACGTCCGTGTCGCTCCTGATTTCCCCGCTGTCTTTTGCTTTCTGCACGACTTTCGCCCACAGGTCATGGTCGTGGCTGAACATCCTTTCGATTTTCTGCCTGATGCCCGGATAGTACATACGCACTTGTGACAGGAAATGAAAGTAGTAGAAGTTGGGGCTACAATCATGCGGGTCGCCATTGTCGCCAATCAGTTCAACAATCCTTTTCATGGAAGCGGCTACCCCCGCCACGTATTGACCGATGAACTCTGCCAACGTATCGGCAGGAGTGGCAAACTTGTTTCCCGGTTCGTGCATTTTTAACACGTATTTGTCCGCCACAGCCATGAACAAATCCAGCTTGTGCGGAAAATAATAAACGATACCCGTTTTTGTCACCCCGCAGGCTTTGGCAAGCGTGATGATACTTGCTTTCTCGTAGTTCATCCTGACAAATACGCCGAACGCTTTATCTATTACTTCTTCACGGTTAGTTATTATCATACATGTTAGTTTTTAATTGGTTACGAAGATACGGATTTTGTTTTAACCATTTGTACTCCAGTGCTTTTTTTTAGTGCAAGGTGCAAGTATATATTTATATATATAGCTTGCACCTTGCACTAACTCAAAAATATTTATTATCAGATATTTGCGAGTTTCAAAAGAAAGCCGTATCTTTGAACCCGAAAGTTAGGCAGACAAACAGCGGTCAAAGTTGGACAGGCTTAACGGTTGAAAATCGTTACTGTTTCGTTACCTATTTGAAATTTTGAAAGCAAAGTAGCTGAAATATAAGCGGTTAGAGTTATAGGTTCAAAACCCTCCCTCTCCGCTGAAATAGGATATAAAACAAATAAAGAGGATGTCCTTCAAAAGGCATCCTCTTTATTTGTTTTGCTACATAGCTAGGATAACTATCTTTTATTTTGAAATTTTGCCATTATCTTCCGGCTCATCTTTTTGTATATAAACCGTCCGTGTTGGAAAAGCAAACTCAAGTCCTGCCTTATTGAAAGAAGCCAGAATCTCCGTATTCATATTCGAAGTCACTCCTAATATATCCCCTTGCTTCTTAATATAGTAGATATACATGATACCTAGTGCGGAGTCGGAATATTCCGTAAAGACGGCAACCACATCCGATGGACTGGAAGATACATTTTCCACTTTTTGTGGAAGAGCTTTTAAAATTGCCAAAGCCTCTTTCATCTTTTCGGCAGTTGTGCCATACGTCAGTCCGAGATTCAGAACGACCCGTCGCATCGGTTCGGAAGAGATGTTGATGATAGAAGAGTCGGTAATCTTATAGTTCGGGATAGTGATGATACGTTTATCATAGTTCATAATTCTTGTGCTCCGGATGCCTATATCGATTACTGTTCCTTCGATACTGTCGAAACGAATGGTATCTCCGATATTGAAAGGCTTGTCTGTCAGAAGGGTGAAGGCACCGAACACATTCTTTACCGTGTCTTGTGCTGCCAAAGCGAATGCGATACCACCGATACCCAGGGTTCCCAATAATGCGCTGATATTTACTCCGACATTACTCAATGCCATCACAAGACCGATAATCCAGACAACAACCAAGATTGTCCTTTTAATAATCGGCAGCATTTTATTATTCTGACCGTCAGAACGGCGTCCCCAGTAAACTTGAAGCAAACCGCTGAACAAACGGGCGAATACCCAAGTGATATCCAATACAATCAGAATACGGTAAATGTTGTCTACTACTTTCACGAAGCTGTCCGGATATACCAAACGATGAATAGCTATCCAGATACCCAGCAGAATAATTGCAAACTTGAAAGGCGGTTCGAGAGAATAAAAGATAATATTATCCAGTTGATTCTTAGTCCGGTCTGTTAACGGTTTAAGTACTCTTTTGCTTAATAGCGTTATCAACTTTACAATAACAATTGCGGCAACAATAATAAGTATGGAAATGATCCAGTTCTGAACGGAATTTCCCCAAATTTCATATTCAAACATATTCGACTTGATTTTAATTATACATCATGATCATTATTTTAACTTAGTTTCTATACAGAATCAAGGCGGAAGAAGCCGCGATAGCTATATCGCCACCAGACAAATGCTCTTGGCTGTCCAATTTGATTTGTCCATCTTTGCAAAAAACTATCCAGTCTTGCTCGGGCAGGTGGACAATTGCTTCGTTCCGATTACCATTATAAGCTACTAATATTTCTTTCCATTCATCTCCATTAGCATATTCGCCCAATGTATAAGCAATTACACCGGAATCACCCGTGTCAAGGAAATGAAGCCATTGTTCCAATCCCTCTACTGTTGGAATACGAAAGGCGGGATGCGCTTTACGTAGTGCGATCAGTCCTTTTATATAGTCGAAAAAATCACGGTTCTTGGCTTTCAAAGCCCAGTCAATTTGGTTGACAGCGTCTGATGACTTGTAGCTGTTCGGTTCTCCTTGCTTATCTTGCATGATTTCTTCGCCACCACGGATGAAAGGGATTCCTTGTGAGGTCAGAAGTACTGTATGTATCAATTTGTCGATAGAGGGTAATTCCTCTTCAGCATGTTCGCCCTTTACGGATAGCCTCAATTTGTCTACCAAAGTGTATCCGTCATGGCACGACACGAAATTAATCATTTGCGAAGGAGCCCCGGCATAAGGACCATCACAATAAAGCAATCCGTCATAGTCTACCTGCGGGTGCTGCGTGCCGCCGACGATACCATATTTAACCGGTTCGAAATGCCCGTTTATATTTCCGGAGGCATATCCGGGTTCTTGTTCGTCGAAGGTACTTCCTTTCAGTCCGTCCCGAAACTCATCATTAAATACGGCAATACCTTCCATCCGTCCGACATTCTCCTTTACTGCCCGCTGCTCGAAAGGCAATGGGGAATCTGCTGCTACCCAACCTTCACCGTAAACGAAGATTGTCGGGTCAATTTTCAGCAGTTCCTCTCTCAAGTGGTTCATCGTTTCAATGTCATGTATCCCCATAAGGTCAAACCGGAAACCATCGATATGGTATTCTTTCGCCCAGAACTTTACAGATTCGATGATATAACGGCGAACCATTTCGCGCTCTGATGCTGTCTCGTTTCCGCAGCCGGACGCATTGGAATAAGACCCGTCAGGATTTTGACGGTAAAAATATCCGGGGACGGTCAGTTCGAAATTTGAATGATCGGTGGAAGCGGTATGGTTATATACCACGTCGAGTACAATGCGGAAGCCGTTCTGATGTAGGCTCTTCACCATTTCTTTAAACTCACGGATGCGGGTGACGGGATTAGCCGGGTCGGTGGAATAACTTCCATCAGGCACATTGTAATTTTTCGGGTCATATCCCCAATTATATTTATTTTCTTCCAGTCTCGTCTCATCTACCGTGGCGAAATCAAATGAAGGCAGGATATGGATATGTGTAACGCCCAGTTCTTTCAAGTGATCTAAGCCGGAAGTTTCCCCTTCGGGTGTCTTGGTTCCGGTTTCCGTCAGAGCCAGGAACTTTCCTTTATTCTTGATGCCCGAATTCGGATCAATACTAAAATCGCGATGATGCAATTCATAGAGAATAATGTCGGAATACATCTTCAGTTCGGGGGGCTGGTCGGACTCCCAATCTTCCGGATTCGTTTCATTCCAGTCGATTACAGCCGCACGGTTACCATTGATACCGACAGCTTTAGCCCAAATGCCGGGCGTTTCGTCCAGCCATTTGCCGTCTTTCTTTATTTGGAAGGTGTAGAAAGAACCTTTCAGGTCACGGTCGACATTGATACGCCAGGTACCATCCTCTGCCATGTCCATATCCAGTTGTTCTTCCTTTTCTTCACCTTCGCCGGCGGGGTACAGGTTTAAACGAACCCTGTCCGCGCTCGGCGCCCAAAGTGTAAAAACGGATTGTTCGGGTGTATAGACCAATTCGAGATCATTTCCATCATAGCATGGATATTTGTCATACGACTCCAATTGGTCTGCGGACGGATGATTTTTTAATTTTCTCATACATTCAATTTTATATTAATACTGTTTAAAATAATCAATGCCTATGTGGCGTAAATGAACTGGTATGTTCTTGTTTGGTATGATGAGAAACAACAGAACAAACAGAATTTATTGCTGTTATCCCGGTAAATATGGATATAAAAAGGATTATTAAGATATTTTTCGTCGTTGCATGAATCATACTCTTGAACTTTCTGCTGTTTAGCATTTGTTCGTTCGGTTTATGGACAAATTCCTACCATTTTGCTAATAATTCATACTTGTGAAGGAACTTTATTCTATTGCAACTTGTTTTATACTCGTCAATTTAAAAAAGATAGCATATGGAAAATGGTGTAATGATGCAGTATTTTGAATGGAATCTCCCGAATGACGGGAAGTTATGGAAACAATTAAAAGAAGACGCGTCGCATCTTCATGACATTGGTGTAACCGCAGTCTGGATTCCACCTGCTTATAAAGCCGACGAGCAGCAGGATGAAGGATATGCAACTTATGATTTGTATGACCTGGGCGAATTTGAACAGAAAGGGACAGTACGGACAAAGTACGGTACGAAGGATGAACTGAAAGAGATGATTGGCGAATTGCACAAATATCATATTGCGGTTTATCTGGATGTAGTGCTGAACCATAAGGCAGGCGGTGATTTTACCGAAAAGTTTATGGTCGTGGAGGTTGACCCCAAAGAAAGGAACAAGGCGTTGGGCGAACCGTATGAGATACAGGGCTGGACCGGATATAGCTTCCATGGACGTAAGGACAAGTATTCGGATTTTAAGTGGCACTGGTATCACTTCTCCGGTACGGGATTTGACGACGCCAAGAAACGTAGCGGAGTCTTTCAGATCCAGGGAGAAGGAAAAGCCTGGAGCGAGGGAGTGGACAATGAGAATGGCAATTATGACTTTTTGTTGTGTAATGATATTGATTTGGACCATCCTGAGGTTGTATCCGAACTGAACCGTTGGGGGAAATGGGTTACCGGTGAACTTGGACTCGACGGATTCCGGTTGGATGCTATCAAGCATATGAAAGACCAGTTTATCGCACAATTTCTTGATGCGGTGAGAAGTGAACGGGGAGATGATTTTTATGCCGTAGGTGAATATTGGAACGGTGACTTGGAAACACTCGACGCCTATTTGGAAACGGTAGGGCATAAGGTGAATTTGTTTGATGTCCCGTTACATTATAATATGTTTCAGGCAGCACAGGAAGGTAAAGAATATGATTTGCGGAATATCCTGAAGGATACACTGGTCGAACATCATTGTGATTTGGCTGTGACATTTGTCGATAATCACGACTCGCAGTTGGGAAGTTCGCTGGAGTCCCAAATAGAAGACTGGTTCAAACCGTTGGCATATGGTCTTATTCTCTTGATGAAAGATGGTTATCCTTGCCTGTTTTATGGGGATTACTATGGAATAAAAGGAGAGAAATCCCCGCATACCAAGATCTTGGACATATTGTTGGACGCCAGAAGAAAATATGCTTATGGCGACCAGGTTGAATATTTCGATCACCCCTCCACTATCGGTTTTATTCGCACAGGAGATGAGGAACATACGGGTTCGGGACTGGTCTTTTTGATGTCCAATGACGAAGCCGGCAGTAAAACGATGAGTCTGGGTGAAGGTCATAAGGGTGAGATATGGCACGAAATAACCGGAAGCATTCAGGAAGAAGTAACTTTGGATGAAGAAGGGAACGGTGAATTTTCCGTTGATGCCCGTAACCTGGCTGTTTGGGTAAAGAAGGCAATTTAGGTTGCTTAAAATTAAATTCCTTCTTGCACTTTTTATAGAAAATACATACCTTTGGATGCTGAATGATTAAACACGTAAGATTTTATGCGTTTTTGGGTATGTATTTTAGTGCTTTTATTTGTACACAATCAATTTTCGAGGGCTGATAAAACTATACATAGTGATTCTCTCTATACTGAAAAGTATATCAGGGATATTTATATCTCTGATTCTAAGCGAGCTCTGCAATTACTGGACGAAGCGGAGAACAGGAAAACAATATCTTTGCGGGTTATAAACGAATTGCGTAGTTTGTCATATAGTAATATGTATATGAACAAACTCGCGTTTATGTATGCGAAAAAAGCTTATCTGCTTGATTCCATATACCAGAAAGACCCGGAACACATGCTGAAAATGACAGTTTATTTGGCTGAGTTCTCGGCAATGATGAGCAAGTATAATGAAAGTATGCATTATGCATTAGAGGGAATCAGACAGGCACAAGAATTAGGAAACAGAGAGGCTAGAGCCAGATTGTTTTTCTGCATGGGAGAGAATAACTGGAGATTGTCTTTTAAAGACAAGGCATATGATTATTTCGATCGGACTATTGAATTGCTGCGCGGGTCGAAGGAGAAGCGTGAAATGATGCTGCTTTCATACTATTATGGGGCGAAAATGGGGTTTCTGATGAATGATTCCCGAATCGAAGAGGCTCTGGAAGTAGGTTTTGAACGTGAGAAACAGATTGAACGGCTCAAAGCATTGCCTCAAATCCCTGAAGCTTATGTGGACGGCCAATATAGTTATTTGTATTCCAAGCTGGCCTATATTTATTGCATGGAGAAGAAATATGGGCAGGCGGAACAATATTATCAGAAATACTTGTCAAAGAAAGAATCACATACTCCGGATGGAAAAATGTACTCGCTTCCTTATTTGATGCTTTCCGGACAATATGAAAAAGTCATAGATAATTGCAAAGATTTTAAGGAGCTGATGAGGACCCAACAAGACACTCTGAATGAACAATATCTGACTGTTCTCCGACATGAAGTGAAAGCATACTTGGGTATGCATAAATACAAGGAAGTAGCGGAGATACGTGAAACGATTTTAGCCATAACGGACAGCATCAATACCCGAGATAGGAATAATGCCGCATTGGAACTGAATGCAATATATGGCGCCTCAGAAAAAGAAGAATATATCAACGAACAGGCTTTTCAACTGAGAATCAGAAATATGGCTCTCTGGTTCCTTGCATGTATTGTTGTGCTGACTTTGTTTATTGTATGGCGTTTGTGGCGTTTCAATCATATAGTCGAGTATAAGAACAGGACGCTTGCCCGGCTTATAAACGAGAAATTCGCCAATAGGAAAGACGGCAACCAGTTGTCGGAAGCATACGGACAGCAAGCTGTCATATCGGAGATAGAACCGGAATTAATCTCATCCGAAGAATTGGAAGAACTTTCGGACGACGAAACAGGTGAAGTCAGCGGGGAAGAAGAAGAGAACAGGAAGATATTTCAGGAATTGAATCAGATAGTCCTTCAGAAACAGTTATTTCTTTCATCGGAATTGTCAAGGGAAGACTTGGCGCATATAGTACATCTGAATAACGCACGTTTCGCCCGGATGATTCGTGAATGCACAGGGACTAACTTTAACGGGTATATCAATGAATTGCGTATTACTTATGCTATCAAATTGATGAAGCAATATCCCAATTATACGATACGTGCCATAGCGGATGAATCCGGATTCAACAGTACACCGATATTATATAATCTTTTCAAGAAAAAAACTGGCATGACACCCTACGAATTTAAGAAAGCACAGGATTCGCTTAGGGATTAAGAGTTCCCGGTAAACAATTCTCGGCTTTTTCGGTTTATTACTATAAAGTTAATTAAATAAATATAGTAATGTTACAAGTTAGGATAAAGCGAGTGTACGAGGATTTTTCAGAAACAGACGGATACAGAGTATTGGTAGACAAGCTATGGCCACGAGGCATTAAAAAAGAATGGCTGAAATGTGATTATTGGGCAAAAGACATAACACCGTCCGCTGCCCTGCGTAAGTGGTTCCACGAAGATATACCGGGACACTGGAATGATTTCTCCGTCCTGTATCAGAAAGAGCTGGACGCGTCTCAGGCAGTGACCGATTTTCTGTCCCTTATAAAGCCGCATCCGGTGGTGACACTCCTCTATGCATCTAAAGAACCCGTGTACAATCATGCCCGGATACTCCGTGATTATTTGGAAATGCGTCTGAAAGAGTGAAATTAAAGTAATTTTTATCTGTTTACGCTTTCTGTCGTTCACTCAATTTCCTACCTTTGTAATCTAAATCAAAATCGTGTAACCATGAAGTATAAATTATTGGTCCTGGATGTAGACGGAACACTGCTTAATGATGCGAAAGAAATTAGTAAACGTACACTGGCCGCCTTGCTGAAAATACAGCAGATGGGAGTACGTATCGTGCTGGCTTCCGGCAGACCGACTTATGGTTTGTTGCCGCTTGCCAAGTCTCTCGAACTTGGAAACTATGGTGGCTTTATCCTTTCTTATAACGGTTGCCAGATCATCAACGCACAGAACGGGGAAATCCTGTTCGAACGTCGTATTAACCCCGAAATGCTGCCTTACCTGGAAAAGAAAGCCCGCAAGAATGGCTTCGCTTTGTTCACCTATCATGATGATACGATCATAACGGACTCTCCTGAAAATGAACATATCCAGAATGAAGCCTGGCTGAATAACCTGCAAGTGATTCGGGAAGACGAATTTTCCGCCGCCATTGATTTTGCTCCTTGCAAGTGCATGCTTGTCAGCGATGACGAAGAAACACTTGTCAGCCTGGAAGAACATTGGAAGAGACGCCTGAACGGTGCTTTGGATGTCTTCCGCTCCGAACCGTATTTCCTCGAAGTAGTACCTTGTGCCATTGATAAGGCGAATACCTTAGGTGCTCTGATGGAAGTATTGGGCATCACGCGTGAAGAAGTGATTGCCATTGGTGATGGCGTGTGTGACGTAACCATGATTCAATTGGCAGGACTGGGAATAGCTATGGGACACTCACAAGACTCGGTGAAAGCTTGTGCCGACTATGTGACCGCTTCGAATGAAGAAGACGGAGTGGCTCTTGCTGTCGAAAAAGCCATTATCGCTGAAGTCCGCGCAGCGGAAATCCCCCTTGACCAACTGAATGCACAGGCACGCCACGCATTAATGGGAAACCTGGGTATCCAATATACCTATGCTGACGAAGACCGTGTAGAAGCTACAATGCCCGTAGACCATCGTACACGCCAGCCGTTCGGAATATTGCATGGCGGCGCTACTCTTGCGTTGGGAGAGACGGTTGCCGGACTAGGGTCAATGATTCTTTGCCAGCCTGACGAAATTGTAGTAGGAATGCAAGTCAGTGGAAACCACATCTCTTCTGCCCACGAAGGAGATACTGTGCGGGCAGTAGCGACCATTGTACACAAAGGACGTTCATCCCATGTATGGAATGTAGACGTCTTTACCTCAACCAACAAACTGGTGTCTTCCATACGGGTAGTCAACAGCGTTATGAAAAAAAGATGATTGACGAAGAAATAAGTAATCTGACAACTATTGATACATTCATCCGGCAACAACAACCGTTTGCCGTTTACCGTATTCCCGGAGAGAAAACCCCTCGTTTGTTGACACAGGCCGGGGGGGCTGTCCGCTTGATCTATGACCTCAAAGACCTGGACGGGCAGCGGGGATTTGTCATCGCCCCGTTCCGGGTGAGCGAAACATGTCCGATTGTGCTGATACAATCGGAGCAGTGGGGACAACCACTGCCAATTGACGAGGATACGGACGAAGAACAGGAAAAAGCCCGACAACTGCAAGGACAGGAGACATTCCTGAATACTTGCACGGAAAAGTATGCCGCCTGTTTTCATACATTTATAAATGCCTTGCGTGACAAGACTTTCGACAAATTAGTGCTTTCCCGTGAACTCACTATCGGTATCGGTCAGACGCCGGATTTCTCTCCCTCATCCGTTTTTCGTGCGGCTTGCAAACGTTATATCCATTCCTATATATACCTGTGCTATACCCCTCAAACGGGTATCTGGCTCGGCAGCACCCCCGAAATCATCTTGTCGGGCGAAAAAGACGAATGGAACACGGTGGCACTGGCCGGAACGCAACCTTTGCAGGACGGCAAATTACCGCAAGCATGGGATGAGAAGAACCGGAAGGAGCAGGATTATGTAGCATCCTATATCCGCCGGAGACTTCTTTCATTAGGCATCCGTTCTACGGAGAACGGACCTTATCCTGCCTATGCCGGAGCATTGTCGCATCTGAAAACCGATTTTCATTTCTCCTTGAAAGATAATAAGGATTTGGGGAATCTTCTGAAAGTTCTGCACCCGACGCCTGCCGTGTGCGGGCTTCCCAAGGAAGAAGCCTATCAATTCATATTGGAAAACGAAGGTTACGACCGCCGTTACTATTCCGGCTTTATCGGATGGCTCGACCCCGACGGAAGGACGGATTTGTATGTGAACCTGCGCTGTATGCATATCGAAGACAAGCAACTGACCCTTTATGCCGGCGGCGGATTACTGGCGTCTTCGGAACTGGACGACGAATGGCTGGAAACGGAAAAGAAGTTGCAGACCATGAAACGGCTGATAGCTTATTAATCACTAATTCACTAATCACTAACCATCATGTACACAGATAAGAAGAACATACTCCAACTGGTTGCGTTGCTTCAGGCGCACGGGATTACTAAAATTGTATTGTGTCCGGGCAGCCGTAACATACCTATCGTGCATACCTTGTCCAACCATCCTGATTTTACCTGTTATGCGGTGACAGACGAAAGGAGTGCGGGGTATTTCGCCATCGGGCTTACGTTGAATGGTGGCAAGCCTGCTGCAATCTGTTGCACTTCCGGAACGGCATTATTGAATCTCCATCCGGCTGTGGCAGAAGCCTTCTATCAGAATGTTCCTCTGGTTGTCATCTCTGCCGACCGTCCCGCAGCCTGGATAGGGCAAATGGACGGACAGACACTTCCGCAACCGGGTGTATTCCAATCACTGGTCAAAAAGTCAGTCAATCTTCCGGAGATTCACACGGATGAAGATGAATGGTACTGCAACCGCCTGATAAATGAAGCCCTGCTGGAGATGAACCATCACGGAAAGGGGCCGGTTCATATCAATGTCCCAATTTCCGAACCGTTGTTCCAGTTTACGACGGATACCCTGCCCGAAGTACGTGTCATCACGCGTTATCAAGGCTTGAACGTCTACGACCGTGATTACAACGACCTCATCGACCGGATGAATAAATATCAGAAACGGATGATTATTGTCGGTCAGATGAACCTTATCTATCTGTTTGAAAAGAGATATACCAAATTATTATATAAGCACTTTGCCTGGCTGACGGAGCATATCGGCAATCAGACTGTTCCCGGTATCCCGGTGAAGAACTTCGACGCGGCGCTCTATGCTATGCCCGAAGAGAAAATAGATCAGATGTCTCCCGAACTGCTGATTACTTATGGCGGGCACGTCGTCTCCAAACGATTGAAGAAGTTCCTTCGCCAGCATCCGCCCAAAGAACATTGGCACGTATCGCCGGACGGTGAAGTGGTCGACCTCTACGGTGCATTGACTACCGTGATTGAGATGGACCCGTTCGAATTCTTGGAAAAGATAGCGAGCCTGCTCGACAACCGTACTCCTGAATATCCCCGTGTGTGGGAGAATTATTGCAAAATCATCCCCGAACCGGAATTTGCCTATTCGGAGATGGCGGCTGTCGGTGCATTGATAAAGTCCTTGCCGGAATCATGCGCCTTGCATCTGGCAAATAGTTCGGTCGTCCGTTATGCCCAGTTATATGCCATTCCCTCTACGATTGAAGTCTGCTGCAACCGGGGGACGAGTGGCATTGAAGGTTCGCTTTCTACGGCTGTCGGCTATGCGGCGGCTTCTGATAAGCTGAATTTTATAGCCATCGGGGATTTGAGTTTCTTCTACGACATGAATGCGTTGTGGAATGTGAATGTCCGTCCCAACCTGCGTATTCTTTTGTTGAATAACGGTGGCGGGGAGATTTTCCATACCTTGCCGGGGCTGGATATGTCGGGCACTTCGCATAAGTTTATCGCGGCTGTTCATAAAACGTCTGCCAAAGGTTGGGCGGAAGAACGGGGATTCCTTTATCTGCAAGCGGAGAATGGCGAGGAACTGGCTGAAACCATGCAGATTTTCACTCAACCGGAAGCGAAGGAACGCCCTGTCTTATTGGAAGTGTTCACCAACAAGAACAAAGACGCACGAATGCTGAAAAATTATTATCACCAATTAAAACAAAAATAGATTATGTCAACACAAAGAGAGTGGACAACTATCAGAGAATACGACGATATTCTCTTTGATTACTATAATGGAATTGCCCGTATCACCATCAACCGTGAACGTTATCGGAATGCATTCACCCCGACTACTACTGCCGAAATGAGTGACGCGTTGCGCATTTGCCGCGAGGAAGCGGACATAGACGTGATTGTTATCACCGGAGCCGGAGATAAAGCCTTCTGTTCGGGCGGTGACCAGAATGTGAAAGGACGTGGCGGTTATATCGGCAAAGACGGCGTTCCCCGTCTGAGTGTGCTGGACGTGCAAAAACAAATCCGTAGCATTCCGAAACCGGTGATTGCCGCCGTGAACGGATTTGCCATCGGCGGCGGGCACGTACTCCATGTGGTATGTGACTTGTCTATCGCTTCGGAGAATGCCATCTTCGGTCAGACAGGCCCTCGTGTAGGCAGCTTTGACGCCGGATTCGGCGCGTCTTATCTGGCACGTGTCGTAGGACAGAAGAAAGCCCGCGAAATCTGGTTCCTCTGCCGGAAGTACAATGCGCAGGAAGCCCTGGATATGGGCTTGGTGAATAAGGTAGTCCCCTTGGAACAACTGGAAGACGAATACGTGCAATGGGCGGAAGAAATGATGCAGCTCAGCCCGCTGGCTTTGCGCATGATTAAAGCCGGACTGAACGCCGAACTGGACGGTCAGTCAGGTATCCAGGAACTGGCAGGTGACGCGACATTGCTTTATTATCTGACGGATGAAGCTCAAGAAGGAAAGAATGCGTTTTTGGAGAAACGCAAACCGAACTTCAAGCAATATCCTAAGTTCCCATAAACCATGCGGAGCACTCAAATATTTACATCTGATGGATTGCAAAATTCAAATAACTCCCCGCTTGCTCCATTTCAAGCAACCGGCAGGAACCTCACGAGGTACGTATACAACACGAAAAGTCTGGTATCTACATCTGACTTCTCCCGATTTTCCGGGTAGGGTAGGGATAGGGGAGTGTGCTCCTCTACCAGGACTTAGCTGTGATGATCTACCCGATTACGAAGATATATTGGAAGATGCCTGCCGGGAAGTGGAAAGGCAAGGCGGAAAGGTGGACGTTGACGCTTTGCGCAAATATCCTTCCATTCTCTTTGGGCTCGAAACGGCTGTCCGCCACTATAATGCAGGCGGTTGGGCTATGTGGAATTCAACTTTCTCCCGTGGAGAAGCCGGAATACCCATCAACGGCCTTATATGGATGGGAGATTACAATCAAATGTTGACACAGATAGAAACGAAGATGAAGACCGGTTTCCGCTGTATCAAACTCAAAATCGGTGCCATCAACTTTGAAGAAGAACTGGCCTTGCTCCGTCATATCCGTGCCTGTTTTTCTTCAAAAGAAATAGAATTGCGTGTAGATGCAAACGGTGCTTTCTCTCCGGCTGATGCAATGGATAAACTGAAACGGCTGTCCGAGCTTGACTTGCATTCTATAGAACAACCTATCCGTGCCGGACAATGGGACGAAATGGCACGCCTGGCTTCCGAATCTCCCTTGCCGATAGCTTTGGATGAGGAATTGATAGGCTGCAATACTCCGGAAGAGAAACGAAAGCTCCTTGCCGACATTCATCCCCAATATATCATCATCAAACCTTCCCTACATGGAGGATTCACCGGTGGAAACGAATGGATTGACGAAGCTGAAGAACAACAGATCGGCTGGTGGATTACTTCTGCTTTGGAGTCAAATATCGGTCTGAATGCCATCGCCCAATGGTGTGCCACCTTTGATAATCCGTTGCCTCAAGGCTTGGGAACAGGACAACTTTTTACGGACAACGTAGAAATGCCCCTTGAAATAAGAAAAGACTGTTTGTGGTTTTGTAATGACGCAATTTGATAATGCCCGATGATATTTGACCGAAAACAGCAATTTTTGCTATTGGAAGGGAAAGAATATACTTCTGAAGATATAGCCCGGTTTGTAGCGGAAGGAGCGGAAAACTATCCTTCTGCCATATGGGATTTATATCTTTTCCTGAACGAATGGTTCAATGATTCTCCTGTCATAACCGTTCATACTTCGGGTTCCACAGGTACGCCGAAAGAACTGGTTGTACGCAAAGACCAAATGATGCAAAGCGCACGCCTGACTTGCGAATTTCTGAATCTGCAAGCGGGAGACGCTGCTTTGTTATGTATGAATCTGCGTTATATCGGAGCGATGATGGTAGTAGTACGCTCTTTGGTGGCAGGGCTGAATCTGATAGTGCGTCCTGCTTCCGGCCATCCTCTCTCTGATATAAGCGAACCTCTGAAATTTGCGGCAATGGTTCCTTTGCAGGTTTATAATACTCTTCATGCTCCCGAAGAGAGAGAACAGTTGAAGCAAACGGAGATTCTGATTATAGGTGGCGGAGCAGTCGATGAGGCTTTAGAAACTGAGATAAAATCTCTCCCGATAGCTGTCTATTCCACTTACGGCATGACTGAAACATTATCCCATATAGCGTTGCGCCGCTTGAACGGAAATTCTGCGTCCGAGCATTACTATCCTTTTTCTTCAGTAACATTGTCTTTATCTCCCGAAAACACATTAGTTATTGAAGCCCCTCTTGTCTGCGATGATATTTTGCAGACCAATGACATTGCACGTATCTATCCCGATGGCAGTTTCATTATTTTAGGTCGAAAAGATAATGTTATCAATAGTGGCGGTATTAAGATTCAGGCAGAAGAGGTGGAGAAGTTACTTCGTCCTTTCATTCTTCAGCCATTTGTCATTACTTCAGTTTCAGACCCTCGTTTGGGACAGGCGGTGACCTTATTGTTCGAAGGCCAGTTGGATATGGAAGAACTAAAAAATAAGGTGCAGGAGATACTGCCACCTTATGAACGTCCTAAATATATTCGGATGGTGGATTTAATTCCTCAAACGGGGAATGGTAAAATCAACCGTATCGAATGCCGCACTTTAGCGGAGAAGCTATTGTAGTCGTTATACTTCTTCTATTCGTGTCAATTCCCATCCGCAGAATTGCATAACGATGCAATTTTTTTGTTCTGTTACATATTTTATTATGAGCCTTACAACACTAATGTGGCTATCTCAGGCGATAAAGTAATCGTTTTATCTTTATTGATGATAATAATATTGGCATTATACAGTGAATTTATTATTTCTTTATAAGTGATTGCTCCCATACTTCTCCCTCTACTAGAAGAGTTTTCATTTTCATTTCTCATATTCTCATGATTATTAGTCAATGGGTTAAAATAGACTGAAATAGGGAATGAGAAATGTTTTCGGATATAGGCATTTCTCATTCTTTTCTCATGCTTTATTCCTAAAAACGGGTATTTCTCATGCTCATTATCATCATTTCTCATTGTAGTTGTATGGCAATCTACTGCTATTTTACGCCTGAATCATTAATAGAAAAGTTATTCTTCATTAAGGGTAAACTTGTTTTGGATTAATTGCAAACTTGCTCTTCACCTATCATAAACTATAAATGCAAGCTTTGATTATATAAATGCAAGCTTCATTTTTATAAATGCAACCTTTGATTATAAAAATAAAGCTTTCATTTATAGTTTATGATTAATCGAAAGTAACTTTAGATATAAAGGATTGGAAGTTTACTATTAACCAATAGCAACTTTTCTATTAATACTTTTCAGATGAATAAGTAATAGTTGGGATGTGAAGATAAGGTGGAGATGTTATGCACGGTAGAATAACAAAAGCAACAACGGCAAATAATCTTTAAGTTCTTCCCGCAAAAGTTCCATTGTCTTTTGTTTGTAGCGGTTGATGGATTTTACACTGAGATTCATCTCTTCCGCAATCTCTGCGTGTGTTTTACCTTCAAAGAAGCTTTTCATAAATACTGTACGATAATTCTCAGGAAGTTTATCCAATGTTTCGTATAGCATCCGGTACAATTCATCGAGTGTATATATACTATCCGGCTCTAATTCATAAACAGGCGCTTTCTTTTGTATATTTTCAGCATAACTCCATTCATGTTCCTGATGCTTCAGGAAGTTCAGGCAACTGTTTTTCACGCACATTTTGATGTATCCCAATGCGGTGTCCGATTGCAGGACGAAAGAATCCGTATCCATCTTATCCCATAATGAAGCGAATACGTCCGATACAATGTCTTCGCGTGTCTCTTTATCATCAACAAACCTTTTTGCATACAGGCAGAATGGGGCGTAATACTCCTCATAAAGTCGTTTGAAAGAATGTTCTCTGGTATGTTTTGAAAAAGATAGTTTCATTATTTAGAGATTCTGTGGTTTTTCATTCTGCTGCAAATATATAATAAGATAATTGAGAAAACATTATTTTGAACTTTTTTTTCTTTTCTGCAAAAGAAAGTTCACTTTTCCTGTCCCTTTTGAAAACTTCGATTGTACTATTCATATAATTGCAATTAAAAAGACTAGAATTTGGAAGAGAACATGGAAAATATGAATCCGGAATCATTGCTCCGTAAGGCACAAGCATTGGGAGATGATATTAAAGAAATGGAGTCCATTGACGTAATGGGCGCTTATCGTCAGACACAGGCCAAAATAAAAACGAACAGGAGAAAGGACATGTATAATCAGTTGATGCGCTATGCTGCATTCTTGACTATACCTTTGTTGCTCACCTCGTTGCTCTTCGGATATTTATATTTTGATGGAGCGGATGAGGAAGAACAATACGCAGAGGTTACGGCCGCTACCGGTTCGGTGATACGTTATGAACTGCCGGATCATTCTGTAGTGTGGTTGAATGCCGGTAGTACATTGCGCTACCCTACGGTTTTCAGAAACGATAACCGGAATGTAGAGTTGAAAGGCGAAGCATATTTTGAAGTAGAGGCAGACAAGGAACGTCCTTTTTATGTAAACACATCGAATGGGCTGAAAGTATATGTATATGGTACAAAGTTTAATGTTACTGCCTATGATGACGATAATTATATAGAAACAGTACTGGAGAAAGGTAAAGTAAATGTGATAACCCCCAATCAGGAAACAATCGTATTGGCTCCCGGCGAGCATTTACTTTATGATAAACAGAGTCAGAAATCGAAGAAAAATACAGTAGATGTCTATGGAAAAGTAGCTTGGAAAGATGGAAAATTGATATTTAGGAATGCTTCGTTAGAAGAAATATTCAAACGTTTGGAACGGCATTTCAATGTGGATATTCAATTTGACAACAAGGCCGGAAAAGAATATAAGTACCGTGCGACTTTCCGGACAGAAACTTTATCGCAGATATTGGATTACCTCGCCAAGTCGGCAGCTTTGAAGTGGAAGATTCAGGAGTCTGAACAACAAACAGACGGTACACTTTCAAAGGCCAGAATAATAGTAGATTTATATTAATAACAACCCTTTAAAATTCAAATAGCCTATGAGATGACACATCAACAATGAAAAAAAGGAAGAAAGCTGCTACCAACAGCTATCTTCCCCTGAAATTTTAAGATTCACGGTACAGGTCTAGCAAACATTTACCCGAATCAAACCATAGTTCATTTAGTAATAAACTTTAGTTAGCCACAAATGTATGAAAAAAAATCATTCATTTATTGCATTATGTCCAAAATATGCTTTAAATCTAAAACTTCCATTAGTTATGAGGATTAGTCTGACACTACTGTTTGCGGTAGTATTCCAACTTACAGCCAAGGATGCATATGCCCAGCGGACACGGGTTGCCATTTCGATGAGCAATGTATCCGTGGAACAAGTGCTGAATAAAATTGAAGAAACTTCTGATTTTGTATTCCTTTATAATGATAAGGCGATTCAGAAAAACCGGATTGTTTCCGTTAATAATAAATCGGGAAAAATCATGGATATTCTGGAAGATATATTTAAAGGTACAAATATATCTTATACCGTAATTGATAAACAAATCATCTTGTCTAAGTCTGACAGTACCCATCAAGGTGGTAAGTTTATTCAGGTGAAGGGTACTGTAAAAGACGCTTCGGGTGATCCTTTGATCGGAGTAAATGTGAAAGTAAAAGGCGCTGCGGCAGGAACAATATCTGATATAGACGGTAATTTTACCCTAAATGTTACGGAAGGGGATGTCGTGGAATTCTCTTATGTCGGTTATACCCCCAGGACGGTGAAGATAACGAATAATAATCCGTTGAGAATCATTCTTCAGGAAGATACAAAGACTCTGAACGAAGTAGTCGTTACCGCTTTGGGCATTAAAAAAGAGGCAAAGTCATTGTCTTATAATGTCCAGCAAATCAGCAATGATGAAATCACCCGTATCGCTGACGCCAACTTCGTGAACAACCTGAATGGTAAGGTGGCGGGTGTCACTATCAACTCTTCTTCTTCCGGTGTGGGTGGCTCTTCCCGCGTGGTAATGCGTGGAACGAAATCTTTGAACGGCAATAACAATGCGCTTTATGTCGTAGATGGTATCCCGATGATTGATATGAGCGCCGCTTCCACCCAGCCGTCCGATTCGTTCGAGGGGGCAGGCCAGAGCGGTGATCCTATCGCCGGCATTAATCCGGAAGATATAGAAAGCATTTCTGTGTTGAGCGGCCCTTCCGCTGCCGCCCTCTACGGTAGCGCTGCCGCCAACGGTGTAGTGATGATTACCACAAAGAAGGGGAAGGAAGGACGTACCTCAGTCTCTATTTCCAACAATACCACCTTCTCAGCCCCTCTTGTATTGCCTGAATTTCAGAATACATACGGGCAGACGGAAGTGGGCAGTTATTATAGTTGGGGAACGAAGCTGAATACCCCGAGCAGTTATGATCCCGCCGACTTTTTCCAGACCGGCGTAAACGTGACGAACTCGGCCAGCCTTTCTACGGGAACGGATAAGAACCAGACTTACGTGTCTTTGGGAACGACGAACGCGAAAGGGATTATTCATAATAATAACTTTGAACGCTACAATGCAACGGTGCGCAACGTTTCGAAGATGCTGAATGATAAGTTGACCCTTGATCTCAACTTTATGCTTAGTTCTGTGAAAGAGCAGAATATGACGGCACAGGGACTTTACTATAACCCGTTGGTTGCGCTCTATTTATTTCCTGCGGGTGATGACTTCTCTAAAGTTCAGGCTTACCAGCGTTATGATGCTGAGCGTAACTTGTCGACCCAGTATTGGCCTTACAGCACCAATCTGGCTTTGCAAAATCCATACTGGATAACAGAACGTATCAAAATGCCGAACCATAAGAACCGTTATATGGCTACCGCGTCTGTGAAATATGACCTTACGGATTGGATCAATGTAACGGGCCGTGCCAAGATGGATCGGAATAACGAACGCCGTGAACGTATGTACGATGCCGGAACCAATACTTTATTTGCTTCTAAATATGGTTATTATTCAAAGAGTAATATTGAAAGCCAGCAAGTGTATGGAGAATTATTGCTGAACATCAATAAATACTTTCTTGAAAACACCTTTAACCTGACATTCAATGCGGGTGCAAACTTTGAGAATAATGATTACCGGTCTGATTATTTCGGTGGAAAATTAAAGTCCACGGCCAATCTGTTTACCTATGGCAACGTGGATACTACCGAAAAGAACCTGGCTAACCAATACGGCTATAATTTGAAGAAACGTGCTGTATTCGGCAGTGCGCAGGTCGGGTATAAGTCAATGATTTATCTGGACGGGACATTCCGTAACGACTGGTCGTCTACATTCAAGGGAACTGATACGTCTTCATTTCCTTATGGTTCGATAGGGCTTTCGGGCATTTTGACGGATATATTTCCTATCAGCACGAACATTATGCCTTATATGAAGGTGCGTGTTTCCTATTCCGAAGTGGGTAACTCTCCTGATGTTTTCCTGGCAATCCCTACTTATAAACTGGTGGACGGAGTACCTGTAACGATGAGCCGCCGCCCCAATCCCAATCTGAAACCGGAGCGTACAAAGTCTTGGGAAGCCGGTCTGAACTTTGTATTCTTTGATAATAAACTGAAGCTCGACGCTTCTCTTTATCACTCGCGCACCTACAACCAGTTCTTTGAACGCACCCTGTCGTCTACTACCGGATATACGTCGGAAGTTGTCAATGGTGGACGTGTGGATAATAAAGGCATAGAACTGTCGTTACGTCTGGATAATAAATGGGGAGATTTCGGATGGAGCTCTTACCTCACTTATTCTTTAAATAAAAATAAGGTGGTGGAGTTACTGCGTAATTACGAAGATCCGTATACCCACGAGCTGACTTCGCTAGACCGTATTGACATGGGCGGCACCAGCATGTATAAGATGATATTGACGGAAGGCGGATCTATCGGTGATATTTATGTCAACACATTGCGGACAGACGAACACGGGGCTATTTATGTCCATCCTTCCGACCAGGTGATAGTCACTCAGCCTGATGAGTTTATCAAGGCGGGCAACAGTGCCCCGAAGTACAATCTGGGTTGGGGAAATACCTTTACTTACAAAGGGCTTTCTTTGGGATGCCTGTTCACGGCACGTGTGGGAGGTATCGTCGTTTCTCAGACGCAGGCGACGATGGATGCTTTCGGGGCTTCCAAGGTGACGGCCGACGCCCGTGATAATGGCGGGGCTTTGGTGAACGGACGTCCTATCGGCGCGGAGAATTACTATACGCAAATCGGCGGCTCCGGTGCTCAGGGGGGTATTGGTTCTATGTACGTGTATAGCGCGACTAATGTCCGTTTGGCGGAATTATCGGTAGGATATGACATTCCCATCAATAGATATGTGGATTGGATTAAGGGCCTGAATGTGTCATTTATCGGAAAGAACCTTTTCTTCCTCTACCGGAAAGCACCTTTCGACCCGGAACTGACGGCAAGTACCGGAACTTACTTTCAGGGCATTGATATGTTTATGTCGCCAAGCTTGCGTAATCTCGGATTCTCAGTGAAGGTCAATTTCTAATCAAACTTTTAAATAATAGAAGATATGATATTAAACAAAATATTATCATGGAACAAAGTTTCTGTTTTAGGAATTCTGTTTGTTCTATTCAATACTACTTCATGCATTGATTACGCTGATAATGTCAATCCGAATGAAGTTACTGAAGAAATGATGGGAGTGGATAATCTGAAGACAGGTGCTTTCTTTTCCCAAATGTTGCGCAGGGTGATTATCGTCAGTGACGGGGACAAACTCGACTCCGATTACCAGATTGCCCAGAATTTGTCTCATGACCTTTACTCCGGCTATATAGCCGCCACATTAGGTTCTACGAATCATAACGGACAGTATAACTTTCAGGATCAGTGGCTGAATGCTACATTCGACTATGCCTTTACCGGAATAATGGCTCCCTGGGCAAGTATTCACCAGATTGCCGTTGAGCAGGGACTGGCGGAAGTGGACGCGTTGGCAACAATCGTGAAAGTGGCAGGTATGCACCGTATTGCCGATACGTTCGGCCCTATTCCTTATGTGAACTACGGTTCTTCCAGTTTATATGATGCTTTGGACAAGGTTTACGCCAAGTTCTTTGAGGAACTGGATAATTCGATAGAAGTTTTAGGCAATTATGTGAGCGGTAACAGCAATGCGAAGTTAATGAGTGATTATGACCATGTTTACGGTGGAGATGCGGAGAAATGGGTGAAGTTTGCCAATACATTGCGCTTGCGTCTTGCCATGCGTGTGGTTTATGCGAATCCTACCCTGGCGGAACAGGAAGCGACAAAGTCTGTCCAGTCCGTCTACGGTCTAATCGGGAGCAAAGCCGAGCGTGCCGAATTATCCCATAACACATTGGAATATCATCATCCGTTGCACGAGATTGCATATAACTTCAACTCGGGCGACTGTCGTCCGGGTGCTTCTATCGTCTCTTATATGGATGGTTTGAATGACCCGCGTATCAGCCGCTATTTTACGGTGGCGGGAGATGACGACGCTTATCATGGAGTACGTATCGGCATCACTTCCAGTAATATGAGCAACTATCAGGGTGATAAAATCTCGAACCTGAATATTGACCGCGCTTCTACTCCTGTCGTATGGATGACGGCCGCCGAATCTTACTTCCTGCGTGCCGAAGGTGTATTGCGCGGATGGGACATGGGCGAAGGTACGGCCCAGTCTTTCTATGAAGAAGGGGTGAGGGTTTCATTTGAAGAAAACAATGCGGGAAGTGCTGCTGCGTATCTGGCAGACAATGCATCGACACCGGGTTCTTTCAGTGATAACGTAGGTAGCGATAATTATACATTCACCAGTAGGGTGACTCCTGCATGGGACAGTAGCGCCGGATTTGAAGGAAGCCTGGAACGTATCATTACGCAGAAATGGATTGCAATCTATCCCGACGGCCCTGAAGGATGGAGTGAATATCGTCGTACGGGGTATCCCGAATTGATTCCGGTAGTGCGGAATAGTAGTAACGGTACGGTAGATACTGATTTGCAAGTCCGCCGTCTGCCTTATACCCGCGACGAAAAGAGTAATAATCAGGTCGGAGTGAATAGCGGTATTGCCGCCTTGGGTGGCCCGGATACCGGTGGAACGAAACTTTGGTGGGATCAAAGAGCACGCTGATCGAAGAATGGAGATAGTTTAATTCTAAAAACTAATTACAATGAAGACAAAAATAACAAGTTTGCTGACTTCCGTCATCGGTACGTTTCTTTTCTGCGGTTGTGATACGGACGTTGAACCGTTGGAAATCCAGAAGCTGAAAACTTACGATGAACAATATTTTCAGAATATACGCGAGTTTAAGAAGACAGACCATGAGATAAGTTTTGCTTATTATGAGAACTGGTCGCCCATTGAAGGTGTCACTGGATACAAAGACCCTGCTTCGTGGGGTGAACGTATGGTGGGATTGCCCGACAGCATTGATATCGTAAACCTGTGGATGGGCATACCTACCGCCGAAACCCACCCGATAGCATATCAGGACATGAAGTACTGTCAGGAAAAACTGGGGACGCGTTTTGTAATGCATGGTGATGCTTCCCATTACAGGCATCAGTTCACGGTAGATGGCGTGGATTACAATATGAACGGTCAAAGTCCCGATGATGAAACGATGGCCGCTTATGCAAAATGGATTGTGAATCAGGTACTCGAACCGGGACTTGACGGTGTGGATATAGACTATGAAGGTTGGGGTGGAAATGACCTGGTACGGTTGGTAGAGGAACTCGGTAAATATTTCGGCCCTAAAGGTGAGCAGCCCGATAAGTTGCTTATCGTCGACTATTTTAATACTACACCGCCGACTGCTACAGAACCCTATTGTGACTATTTCGTGAAGCAGGCTTATAGCCATCAAGGTGTGGGAACGGGCGTCCCGAATGGCTTTCCTTCCGAGAAGATGATTTATTGCGAATCATTCGGCGTGCAATATCTGTATGGTGGCGAACTGCTGAATTATGCAAGATGGGAACCAAGTACGGGGCGTAAAGGTGGTTGTGGAGTGTTCTTTCTCGGAAGAAATTATTATTCCGCGTCAGGCATACCTTATAATGAATTCCGTCAGGCTATTCAGATAATGAATCCTGCAATAAATGAATAAGTAATGAATAAATAAGAAGCATGATGAAAACATATATATTTAACAATTATTTATTGGGAGTGATATTGGGAATATCGGTTCTGGGCTGTACTGAAGGTGATAAGTTCGACTATGGAAAGACAGTCGTGCTTGTTACGGGAACTGAAACGACGCCTATTGCCAAATTCCTGGTAGAGGACACTCCGTCCACTTATCTGGTGACCGCTTCTGCTACTGATAAAGTGGAGAAAGATGTGAATGTGAAATTTGCCATTGACCCTTCGCAAGTGGAAGCGTACAATCAGGAACATGGTACGAAATATAACAGTATTCCCGATGGAGTCGTGACATTAGAGGGAGCTGACGCGGTGATTCAGGCCGGCAAGTCATTCTCAACGCCGGTTACTGTAAAAGTGGTGTCTACGGAAGGGCTGTCGGATGACCTTATCTACGTTATCCCTGTCACAATGGCACAAGTGGACGGGCTTGAAATACTCAAACCGTCGAAGACGATATTCTTGCAGCTTTCACGCTATATTTATTTCACTTCGTTGAATATCAGCAACACGAATCTTTATAGCAACTTTGTTTTTGATGATGAGAAGAAGCTGCAATTGTCCAACTTCACGTATGAGGTAAAATTCTATTCTCAGGAATGGCATCAGATAGCCCGTATGTGTGCGTTTACATCAAAAGACGAGGAACGTTCGAGCATGCTCCGTTTTGGAGAGGAAGGGATGGATACCAATGCGCTGCAATGGGTGAGCCCGAGCGGTAGTATTGTTTCTTCTACGCGTTTCAGCACCGACCGGTGGTATTCGCTTGCGTTGACTTATGATGGCAGTAAGCTGACAATGTATGTCGACGGGGTTAAAGATGCCGAGGGGGATGGTGACGGTCTGTCTGTAGACTTCCAGCGTTTCGAACTGGGTATGTCGTGGACAAGTTATCGTGGTTCGCAGTATTTCCGTGGCCGGATTGCGGAGGTTCGTGTCTGGAATCGCGCTTTGCGTCCTGCCGAGATCCGGATGGGGCTTTGCAGTGTGGAACCCCAATCGGACGGACTGGTGGCTTACTGGAAAATGAACGAGGGAGAAGGGCATATTTTCAACGATGTGACCGGTAATGGCTATGATATGGATTGGACAAAAACAGCCCGCGAGCTTAGTGAAGGAGCCGGACTGACCTATAATCTGGATTATAGTTCGTCTATAGCATGGGACAGGGATGATAACAACAAGTGTATGCAATAATAAAGGCAATGATTATGAAATGGAATAAATATATTTTTACTCTCTTGACGGGGGTGCTGTGCCTTCAGTCTTGTGACAGTGAAACTTATGATGTGGAAGGCAATCCCAATAATCTGATTTATTTTATACCGTCTGCTCAGGGAAACATTTCTACTTTTAACGTGGACTGGACATCGAGAGGTGCGGTAGGAGATGAAGTCGTGGTGAAATTGCCGGTGAAGTCGACCCGTCAGGCTGAAAATACGATGATGGTGTACGCGGAAGTGGATAATTCTTTGGTAAACTCTTATAATACGGCCAACGGCACATCTTATGAGGCTTTTCCGTCCGATGTGTACAGTATTGTAAAATCTGCGGCTACTATTGAGCAAGGGAAGACTTTATCTGTTGACTCGATAGAAATAAGAGTTCCGGGGGAAAACTTTGTAACGTTGGACAAACCGGCTTATTTGTTGCCTGTCCGTTTGGCCAAAGTGGAGGGTAACGGCAAGATTTCCGTACAGCATAATACAATTCTGGCTGTCGTGAACATAACGTATCCTGATGAAGCCAAACTGGATGTATCCATCACGAATGGAAGCAATATGGGGACATCGGTTCTGGATATATCCGCATTGCCTGCTTCTTATACTTTTACTGTTTCCGCGACGGGCAATGCACGGCAGGATGAAACTATAACTCTGGAAGTGGACAGGTCTTTGGTCGGGTATTATAACACAAGTAAGAATACCAGTTATATTGCTCTCCCTCAAAACGCGGATGTCACGGTGACGGGACTGGAAGCGGCGATTCCTTGGGGAGAGAAGCAGTCCTCGGAGATTAAGGTTACATTGAATTCCTTGAATAATCTGGAGATGGGAACGACTTATATGTTGCCGGTTACGATAAAAGAAGTGTCCGGTGGTTTACAGTTGAAAGAGAATTATACTACCGTTTACTTGCTTCTTGATTATATTGACCCGAACTCGAAATTTATAGCTTTGGATATCAGTGATTATGAATGTTACAGTAACTATTATTTCGCTGAATCTTTGCAGAAAGAACTGACAAACTTTACATATGAGATCAAAATCCACGCAAACCAGCTCAGTGGAATGTCACGTTTCTTTGCCTTCAATGGTTCTAATACAGTGATGTTCCGTTTTGGAGAAGGTGGAAATGCCACCCGCCTGCAATGTGTCACGGGAAAAGGAAATTTCTTTGCCAATACGTCTTTTGAGACAGGTAAGTGGTATCTGCTTTCGTTGACTTATGATGGAAGTAAATTTACCTTCTACGTGAACGGAGTGAAGGATTACGAACTAAATGTTTCAGGCTATTCGACCCTTTTCAAAGGTGTTGAAATCGGAATGTCCTGGGCAGGATATCCTTCTCAACAGACCTTCGACGGCAGTATTTGTGAAACACGGATTTGGAACCGTACATTGGCCGAAAGCGAGCTCGCAGCAGGCCTATGTGGTGTAGAACCTGACTCTCAAGGCTTGCAGGCTTATTGGAAGATGAATGAAGGCGAAGGTCACATCTTCTATGACTACACGGGCAATGGATATAATATCGACTGGTCTGATACTTGGCGTTGCCTGACGGAATCAGCGCCTGACCCGGGCTCACACCTGACTGACAGGCATAACTATATCGGTTGGGACAAGCGTGACAGTAATGTATGTAAATAACAACTAGGCATGAACAATGGGAGGACGAAGTCTTGTTTTATAAATGGGCTTTGTTCTCTCTTAATTATTGAATGGACAAAGATGAATATTCAATCAAAAAAGTATTTCATGAAAATAACAGTATCATCCGTACTCTTTCTTTTATTTTTATCTTTCCCCTTATTGGCGCAAGAGCCACGGGCTTCCAAAATACTTCAATTTGAGGAGCGTGTTTTTGATTTTGGTGAAATAGAGGAGCAGGATGGAATCGTATCCCATGAGTTTACGTTTAGGAATACCGGTACGGAAATGGTTTATATCAATGGAATGAGCACAGGCTGCGGCTGTGTGCAATATGAATTCCCGAAAGAGCCGGTTCGTCCCGGATCTTCAGGTAAAGTGAAGGTCAGTTATGACCCGGCATACCGCCCCGGCTTTTTCAGCAAGGAAGTTGTAGTCTTGAGTAATAGTAATACCAATTATAACCGTATATGGGTGAGGGGGACTGTCATCCCCTGCCGGCATCCGGTTGAGGAAAATTATCCTTATGACTATGGCGGCGGATTATGGATGAACTTCAAGGTAATGCTTTTCGGAACAATGGACGAAGGAGATACGAAAATGATGAATCTGCAATTTGCCAATGATACTGATAAGGATATGAGGCTTTTCTTTGTAGTCATAGGTGGTAATACGGATATAAAGTTTACCAGTCCTCAGACTTTGAAGGCAGGTGGGGAAGGGGTGATGCCGGTTACTTATCACTATTCGGGTCGTTTTCCTGCTATCACTCGTGTGTATCTGGTGATTAATGGAACGCCTTCGGCTACTCCTCTTACGGTAAAGGTTGAAACAAAATAAAGGACGTTATATAGTATAGTATGATGATAAAACGATTGTATATCCTGATAATGGCGCAGATTGTTGGTGTCCAACTCTTTGCCCAACCCTCTTCATTGCAAGTTGCTTATAAGAATCCTGATTTGCCGGTAGAAACGAGAGTTGCGGATTTACTTTCCCGCATGACTTTGGAAGAAAAAGTCGGTCAACTGCTTTGCCCTTTGGGTTGGGAGATGTACGAGATAGATGGAACTGACGTTCGTCCTTCCGACAAATACAGGCAACTTGTCAAAGAAAGAAACGTAGGAATGCTTTGGGCAACCTATCGGGCTGACCCGTGGACAAAGAAAACATTGGAAAACGGACTTAAACCTGAATTGGCAGCTAAGGCAGGAAACGCGTTACAAAAATATGTAATTGAGAATACCCGTCTGGGGATTCCTGTCTTCCTCGCGGAAGAAGCCCCTCATGGGCATATGGCTATTGGAACTACTGTCTTTCCTACCGGCATAGGAATGGCGGCAACATGGGCTCCTGAATTAATTAAAGAGGTAGGGCGGGTCATCGCTAAAGAAATCCGTTCCCAGGGCGGGCATATCAGTTACGGGCCTGTGCTTGATTTGACCCGTGATCCTAGATGGTCGCGTGTGGAAGAAACTTTTGGTGAAGACCCTGTGTTGAGCGGTACTTTAGGAGCTGCTATGGTTGCCGGACTAGGTGGCGGCAACTTGTCACAGGAATATGCTACCATAGCTACTTTGAAGCATTTCCTGGCTTATGCAGTGCCGGAGAGCGGGCAGAATGGTAATTATGCGTCAATAGGCGTCCGGGAGTTGCATCAGAATTTTCTACCCCCTTTTCGTCAGGCAATAGATGCAGGAGCGCTATCCGTAATGACTTCCTATAATTCAATAGATGGTGTTCCCTGCACGTCAAATCATTATCTGTTGACTCAACTGCTGCGTAACGAATGGAATTTTCGTGGATTTGTAGTATCGGATTTGTATAGTATAGAAGGGATTCACGAAAGTCATTTTGTGGCTCCGACCAAAGAAAATGCCGCGGTACAGGCTGTTACGGCAGGCGTAGATGTGGATTTGGGCGGAGATGCTTATACGAGCCTTTGTCATGCGGTTCAGAGCGGGCAAGTTGACGAAGCGGTAATTGATACGGCCGTCTGCCGGGTGTTGCGGATGAAATTCGAGATGGGGTTGTTTGAACATCCTTATGTCGATCCGAAGATGGCAGCGAGGGAAGTACGTAGCAGGGAGAGCATTGAATCGGCACGGAAAATAGCTCAGGCTTCTATCACTCTGCTTGAGAATAAGAACTCCATATTGCCTTTGCGTAAAGATATTAATAAGATAGCCGTCATTGGCCCTAATGCTGATAATCAGTATAATATGTTAGGAGATTATACTGCACCCCAAGAAGACGGGAATGTAAAAACCGTACTTGACGGGATTGTTGCCAAATTATCTCCATCGCGTGTAGAATATGTGAAAGGCTGCGCTATCCGTGATACCACAATAAATGAAATAGAGAAAGCGGTCGAAGCTGCCCTGCGTTCCGAAGTTGTAATTGCAGTAGTGGGGGGCTCTAGTGCCCGTGATTTTAAAACGAGCTATAAGGAGACAGGAGCGGCAGTTGCGGATAAAGGCAATATCAGCGATATGGAATGTGGTGAAGGGTTTGACCGTGCCACTTTGTCTTTACTTGGCAGGCAGCAAGAATTATTAGAAGCCTTGAAGCGGACAGGAAAGCCCTTGGTTGTAGTTTATATTGAAGGTCGTCCGTTAGAAAAGAATTGGCCGGCAGAATATGCTGACGCACTACTGACCGCTTATTATCCCGGTCAGGAAGGGGGAAATGCCATAGCTGATGTCTTGTTCGGGGACTATAATCCGGCAGGCCGTCTGCCAATTACCGTACCTCGTTCGGTAGGACAAATACCTGTATATTATAATAAGAAAGCACCTCAAAAACATGATTATGTAGAAATGTCAGCATTGCCATTGTATGCTTTCGGATATGGACTTAGCTATACAACATTCGAGTATTCGGATTTGCAAGTCACTTCTACATCTCCTTATCATTATGAAGTTTCATTTAGGGTGGAGAATACAGGGAAATATGATGGTGAAGAAGTGGCGCAACTTTATATAAGAGATGAATATGCTTCAGTTGTACAGCCAATGAAGCAGTTGAAGCGGTTTGAACGTTTTTTCTTAAAGAAAGGAGAGAAAAAGCCAATTACTTTCACCTTGACAAAAGATGAACTCTCCATTATCAATCAGAAGTTGGAAAAAGTTGTTGAACCTGGAACCTTTCAGATAATGGTTGGTTGTTCTTCGGATGATATCAGATTGAAAGATTCTATTTTAGTAAGATGAGTAACTGACGTATATTCATTTTTCTAAAATAACTTTTATTGCTGCTATTATTTGTTTTTTTATGCAAAAGCATCTACTTTTGGCTTTTATAAAAATGATAATAACCGCAAATCTCTGATGACACATATTGGTGAACAAGAAAAGAAGAAGAAATTCGAGCAATTTTTCATTCTTACTTTTCCGAAGGTAAAGGCTTTTGCATGGAAGATTTTACATTCGGAGGAGGATGCTGAAGATATTGCTCAGGATATATTTGTCAAGCTGTGGGATAATCCGGAAATATGGGAGAATAAAGAGACATGGGATAGTTATATCTATACGATGGCCCGTAATCAGATTTATAACTTTTTGAAACATCAGTCGGTAGAGCTTAGTTATCAGGAGAAGTTGTCTCAGGAAGATGCGCCTTCTTTTGAATTTGATACATACGACAAACTTTATGCAAAGGAACTGCAACTTTTGATAAAGCTTACTTTGGATAACATGCCGGAACAACGTAGAAAAGTGTTTTCTATGAGTCGGAAAAACGGTATGAGCAATCAGGAAATCGCTGATAGACTGCAACTTTCTGTCCGTACAGTGGAGCGCCACATCTATCTTGCACTACAAGAATTAAAAAAAGTCATCTTAATTGCATTTTTTTTCTATTTCGGTTGAGTAGTCCGTTTTAGCAAGTTGTCTATATTATATAAGGCAAATCTAAAATGAAGAATTATATTCAAAAAATTATCAATGTATTCACAGCTTCCGGGCATAGTGAGAATGTAACCAAAGAAGTACATCAATGGTTATTAGATGAAGAACATGCTGATGAGAAAGAGGCGGCATTGAATACATTATGGAAAGAAACAGAAGGAAAAGTTGATTCAGGCACATGGACTTCTTTAGAAAATGTATATAGTAAAATCGGTGTATCTGCCGGTACTAAAAAACAGTATAGGTTATTTCCCTGGAAATATGCGGCAGCAGTCGCTGTGTTTGTTGTAACTGTGTCCGGTACCTTCTGGTTGACAAGGAATGCATTTAATGAGAAGACAATCGCAATGATTGAACAATATATTCCTGATGGCAAAACACGTGAGTTGGAATTACCGGATGGTAGCCGTGTCCATGTAAATTCCGGAACACTACTGCTTTATCCGGACGCCTTTAAGGGAGATACCCGTACTGTTTATCTGGTCGGTGAGGCTGATTTTAAAGTAAAGAAGAATCCGGATAAGCCATTTATTGTACGGTCTGCGAATATGTCTGTAACAGCTTTGGGGACGGAATTTAATGTAGCCGCCTATCCGGAAGCTCCGGAAATTGTTGCTACCTTGATTCAAGGTAAGGTAAAAGTGAGCTATGAACAATCTGATAATTCTTATATTTTGAATCCGGGGCAACAGGTAATTTATAACCGAAAAACTGCTCAAAGTAAAATTGCGGATGCTAATCTGGAAGATGTGACAGCTTGGCAGAGAGGACAGATCGTATTCCGCGGAAGTACAATGGAAGAGATTTTGCAGACTTTGGAAAGACGTTTTGACATAACTTTCCAATATAGTACAAGCTTGTTCACTAACGATAAATATAATTTTAGCTTTAGTGCGAATGCAGATATTGAAGAAGTGATGGAAGTGATGAAAGAAGTCACCGGGAAGTTCACTTATAAGATGGATAAAAATATTTGCTATATGAAAATTGTGAGATAGAACAAGATAGTTAATTGTTTAACCTTAAAACACATCATTATGTAAAAAAGTATCCGGAACAAGGATGCCGCCTGGTTCCGGATATGAAATAAGTCTTTTAGTATTAAAAAGTAAAATACTAGATTTTTGATAGAATTAATATTATGAGTTTAACACTAAAAACGCTACGAAGATATGAATTTATATCTAAAAACAGCTAAAAGTACAATAATTATTTGCTGTTTGTTTATATTGCAGACGACAGCATTCGCTCAAAGTAATATTCGTATTACTATAAAAAAAACAGAAATCACTTTACAAAATGCATTGGTTGAAGTTGAAAGACAATCCAAATTATCTGTCGCTTATAATCAATCACAACTTTCGGGTCAAAGACAATTATCTTTGAATATAGTAAACCAGCCATTAGAGTCTGCTCTAAAGACAATTTTGAAAGGTACGGGATTTTCATATAAATTGACTGATAAGTACATCATGATTGTTCCTGAAAAAAAAGAGACGAACTCGCAGGCTTCAAAGACTGTAAAAGGGAAAATTGTTGATGAGAATGGCGAACCTTTGATTGGTGTGAATGTGGCGGTAGATGGAACTACTACAGGAACCATTACTGATTTTGATGGGAATTTTTCTATGTCAGCCTTTGCTAATTCCACTTTGAAAGTTTCTTATATTGGCTATGCCACTCAGTTAGTCGCCGTTTCGGACAAGGAATTTTATAGTATTACTATGCGTCCGGATAATGAGGTGCTGGATGAGGTCGTAGTTACCGCTTTGGGCATCAAGCGCGAAACGAAATCTCTGACGTATAATGTACAGGAGATGAAAGCGGCGGATCTTACTACCGTAAAGGATGCCAGTTTCATGAACAGTCTGGCAGGTAAGATTGCCGGTGTGACTATTAATCAGAGTGCATCAGGTATTGGTGGTTCTACCCGTGTTGTAATGCGTGGTTTGAAATCTATAACGAATGACAACAATGCCTTATACGTGATTGATGGTATTCCTATGTCTTCTATGCGTTCTAATCAGGAAAAAAGTTTTTATGAGAATGCAGACGGAGGGGACAGTGACGGGATTTCCAGTATAAATCCGGACGATATTGAATCAATGTCCGTATTGACGGGTGCGGCGGCTGCCGCGCTTTATGGTTCGCAAGGTGCGAATGGTGTTGTTTTGATAACAACAAAGAAAGGGGAAGAAGGAAAACTGAGAATTAATTACTCGAACGATACTCAGTTTATGAGCCCTTTAGTAATGCCGGAGTTTCAGACTACTTATGGTTCGGTAGAAGGTGAGTTTGCCAGCTGGGGAGCTAAGAAGAATGCGACATGGGAACCTAAAGACTTTTTTCAAACAGGTTTCACAGAAACTAACTCTATAGGTTTGTCCGCAGGTAATGACCGTAATCAAACTTATTTTTCGGCAGCGTCGACCAATGCACGTGGCATTATACCCAATAATACTTATAACCGGTATAATTTCACATTGCGTAATACGACTGAACTAATTAAAGATAAGTTGACATTGGACATGAGTGCTTCTTATGTTATAACGAATGATAACAACATGATGTCTCAGGGGCAATATCATAATCCGCTTGTTGCATTGTACCTTATGCCTAGAGGAGATGATTTAAATAAGTATAAAGTATATGAACGTTATAATAGTGAGAAATATTATGATGTGCAATACTGGCCTTATGGTAATCAGGGAATGGCAATCGAAAATCCTTATTGGATCGTAAATCGTGAGAATATGAGTAATCATAAATCACGTTATATGTTCTCGGCAAATTTGAATTATAAAGTATTTGAATGGATGAACGTTGTGGGGCGTATGCGTGTAGATAATAGCAATGACACGTACGAACGTAAAATAGCAGCTTCTTCCGATCAATTATTTGCATCAGAATATGGTAATTATATGAACATGAAGTCAGGATATAAGAACACCTATGGAGATGCAATGATCCAAATTAATAAGCGTTGGGAAAACTGGGGAATTACAGCCAATGTGGGAGGCAGTTTCAACCATCAGACTTATGAGATGACAAATTATGAAGGACATCTGGCTACTGTTCCGAACTTTTTCTCGTTCAATAATATAAGCAAGAATGGGGCGAACACTAAAGCTGAACAGGCAGGATATATTGATAATAATCAAGCTGTATTTGCAACTTTTCAGTTAGGATATAAAAGCTGGGCATATCTGGATTTAACTGCCCGTAATGACTGGTTCTCTACTTTGGCTAATACTGATAATGAGAAAAGTGGATTTTTCTATCCGTCGGTAGGTATATCTGCTGTTGTCAGTGAGATAGTCGATTTGTCGAAAGTATATATTTCCTTTTTAAAGGTTCGGGCTTCATATAGTGAGGTTGGTAATCCGCCGATGCGACAGATTACAATGCCGACATATACAGTCAAAGATGGTGTTATCAATACTTCCTCAAGATTATTGAATCCGGATTTGAAACCTGAACGTACAAAATCTGTTGAAGTTGGTATGAATCTAAGAATGTTCCAGAATTTACTGAATATTGATTTTACCTATTATAACAGTAATACTTTCAACCAGTTTATCAACTATACTATGCCGCCAAGTACAGGTTACAGTAATTACATGCTGAATGGAGGAAAAGTGAATAACTGGGGTATTGAGGCACGTTTGGGTATCAATACCAATCTTGGACCTGTAAAATGGAACTCCAATCTGACCTTTACAATGAACCGTAATAAGGTTGTTTATTTATTACCCGGTGGTGCTACCAATCCGATAACAGGAGAACCTATCTCTATCACGGAAATAGAACCTTTCAACCCACAAGGTAGCTATAAAATGATAGTGAAAGAAGGAGGTACTTTGAGTGACATTTATGTGACGGGGCTAAAGATGGACTATTTGGGAAATATTAAAGTGGATGCGAATACCGGTGCGATAGAAGCCGATTCGAACACTTGGATAAAAGCAGGTAGCACGGCACCTCGTTTTAACTGGGGGTGGAATAACAGTTTTAGCTGGAAAGGTATTAATTTAAGTTTTCTGATTGATGCCCGTATCGGTGGGGTCGGCGTTTCGGCTACACAAGCGAAGATGGATTACTATGGGACTTCTAAAACATCGGCTATAGTACGTGATAATGGGGGAGTGAATATTAATAGTGGACGTGTGACCGCGAAGGATTACTATAATGTGCTTGGTAATGGTTCGACCGGAGTTTTGGCTAATTATGTATATAGTATGACAAACGTACGACTTAGGGAAGCCACTTTAGGATATACATTCCCGACTAAATGGTTTGGTAACCAGATACAAAACCTGACAGTGTCACTCATTGGTAAAAATCTGTTCATGTTCCATAATAAGGCGCCTTTTGATCCGGAACTATCGGCTTCTACAGGTACATATTATCAAGGGTTTGACTATTTTATGCAGCCGAGTGTACGCAGCATTGGGTTTAGTGTGAAGTTCCAATATTAATAAACCAGAAAGGAATAATACAATGAAAAGACTAGGAAAAATAAGACATGCAATGTGTGCATTGGGAGTAGCTGTGCTGATCACTTCCTGTACAGACAATTATAAAGAATGGAATACCAATCCAAATGAGGTTCCTGAAGAAATGTTGGTTGGGCTGATGAAGATTGGAAACTTCTTTCCCGCTATGCAGATGGATGTGATACCGACCAGTGATGTGGATGCTAATGAATTTCAACGTGCTCAAAATTTGTGTGGTGATATGCATTCCGGCTATATGACTCCAATTGGTACATGGGGGACGAGTTCTGCTGTTCATTACAACTTGCGATATGATAAATGGAATGATGTCGCTTTTGACGTAGTGTTCACGAAAGTAATGCCTGCCTGGAAGCAAATCCGGGATAATGGGAAGGATAAATTCCCGGAGGCTTATGCCGTTGCACAAATCTTGAAGGTAGCAGCCATGCATCGTGTAACAGATATGTATGGTCCTTTGCCTTATTTACAATTTGGCCATGGGGGATTGGAAACTCCTTATGACTCGCAGGAAGAGATATATAAATCATTCTTTATTGATTTAGATGAAGCTATAGCGGAGTTACAGGACTATATCGCTATTCATCCGGGTAGTAAACCTTTAAGTAAATATGATCTTGTGTATGGAGGTGATTTTACTAAATGGTTGAAATTTGCCAATTCGTTGAAATTGCGTTTGGCTATGCGTACATATTATGTGAATGGATTTGAAGTAAATGGAAAAACATCACAGAAATTAGCGGAAGAAGCCACAAAAGCCGGAGTAATTACAGAAAATGCTGAAAATGCTTTGTTGCAGTCTGGAAACGGAATCTCAGTATTCCATCCTTTGAAGATTTGTTGGGATAGTTATTCGGATACACGTATGGGGGCTGATATTGAGTCTATAATGAAAGGATATAGTGACCCTCGACTTTCTAAATACTTTCAGCAATCTGAATATGGGGAAGCCGGTGATAAATTTCATGGTGCCCGGTTAGGAGTGAATGTGACGGATAAGAAGAATTATTTAAAGCTATCTTCTCCGAACGTATTTGCTGAAACGCCAGTCCAGTGGATGTGTGCTGCGGAAATCTACTTTTTGCGTGCAGAAGGAAAACTTCACGGCTGGGATATGGGTGGTGAAGTTGAAGAATTATACAACGCAGGTATTACGAAATCTTTCGAACAGTGGGGTGTTGCTTTGGATGATTACTTGACGAGAGGAGATACTTATAAGCCTGTGCGGTTTACTGCACCAGCCGGAACTTCTGGAAGTGTGGCTGCTGCATCTACGATTACTATTGCATGGAATAAAAATGATAGTGATGATAAGAAGTTGGAACGTATTATCACTCAAAAGTGGATTGCTATGTTCCCGGAAGGTCAGGAAGCATGGAGTGAGCACCGTCGTACCGGTTATCCCAAGCTATTTAGTTTGTATGGAACAAATGCCAGTGCAGGTCAAGTAGAAAGCTCCGGGCCACGTCGTATTCCATTTCCATCTACAGAGTATGATACTAATACGACAGAGGTAAATAAAGCAGTGACAGATTTTCTTGGTGGCACTGACTATGGAAAAGTTAAGTTATGGTGGGATAAAAAATAATTATTGTATATTTAATTTGATTACTATGAATAAAATAATTAATAAAATATTTTGTTTTTTCGTATTAGCTACTGTATGGGTGGCATGTGATACAGAAATAGAAAATATTCCTCTTCAGGTGCCGTTAGAGCGGGATGCCCAATATTATGAGAATCTGAGAGCTTATAAAAAAACGAAACATCAAATGGCTTTTGGATGGTTTGGAGGTTGGAAAGCAACCGGGACATCTCCTGTGAAATATTTGCGTAATTTGCCTGATAGTGTAGATGTAGTATCTATCTGGGGAACATGGCATAGCTTGACGCCATCTCAAATGGAGGATTTGCGTTATATACAAGAAGTGCACGGAACAAGAGTGACATTTACTATATTTTCTCATAATATGGCAAACTTTCCGGGCAATTTTGAGAATATAGCCGAAAATATTCCGGCCGCAGCCAAAGCGCTGGCAGATAGTATCTTTAAATATGGATATGACGGCATTGATTTTGATCATGAATGTAGTGGGAATGATTTGTTTAATAATTCCGTGAATATGACTACATTATTAAGAGAAATGCGTTCGAATCTGGGGGAAGATAAACTTATTTGTGTGGATGGATTTGTTGAGAAAATAACGGAAGAAGGCTGGGAATATGCTGATTATGCGGTTGCGCAGGCATATAATACTAAATCACCGACATCGTTACAGAATCGTTTTAATACAGTCAGTAAATATTTGGCTCCCGACAGATTTATAGTGACGGAAAACTTTGAAGATCACTGGGCTACAGGAGGAGATAAGTATTCTGATCCGGAGTTAGGAGTTATTCCATCGTTGATCGGTATGGCACGTTGGCAACCGAATAATATAACAGAAGGACAACATAAAGGCGGTGTGGGAAGTTACCACATGGAGTATGAGTATAATCATACGGATATTGAATATAAATATCTTCGTGAGGCTATTCAGATCATGAATCCCGCAAAGAAATAATCTCTAAAACTAAAAATATATGAAGGCGAAATACTTATTATTAACTATATTTTGGGTTGGTATATTGTCAGCTTGTACGAATGTAGAAACATTCAAAGATGTTTTGTATTTTACCGGTACAGAAGATTCTCCTGCCGTTAAGTATACGATAGATGGGCCGGCTGAAATTGGAGTGACAGTCTCTGCTTCTTGCCAGGCTACGAGTGATCAGACTATAAGAGTACGGGTAGATCAGGATAAACTCGAGGGGTATAATGCATTGTATGGTAAGAAATATAAAATGGTCCCGACTGAAGACTACATGTTATCTAATGATGAAATTGTATTAAAGGCGGGTGAGAATATTTCAGAGCAATTGATTTTTTCTTTGTTGAGAGCTTCTAATTTTGAAGAAGGGGTTACCTATTGTGTGCCTTTAACCATTACGGATGTAACCGGTGGTATGCCTGTATTAGATTCTTCCCGAACGGTTTATCTTGTATTAAATCAGGTGATGGTTGTCAATGCTGCTAATCTTTCTAGAACGAATATGCAGCTTCCTTTTGAAAGCGATCCTTCGCTGGCTGCTGTTCCGCAAGTTACAATGGAAGCAAGAGTCAAGGTTAATAATTTTGCTTCTAGTAGTCCGTTTATTAGTACGGTAATGGGGGTAGAAGAAGAGTTCTTATTACGATTTGGAGATACAACTATAAAGCCGAATCAGATACAATTGGCTGGTGGTGGTTTTCCAGTGACAGGAAAGACTGAATTTGAAGTTGATAAATGGTATCATCTTGCAGTTGTATTTGATGGTTCTACGATTAAATTATATGTAAATGGTGAATTGGATGGACAAGTAGATGCGCCACGCGGTCCTGTTATCTTGTGTGGAAACACAGATAAACGTAGATTCTGTATTGGTTCTTCTGTGAACTCCCGTTATTTGGATGGATCTATAAGTGAGGTTCGTGTGTGGAAGAGGGCCTTAACACAGAATGAAATTCAGAATAATATGTGTTATATTTCTCCTGATTATTATCAGGATATGGTTGCCTATTGGAGATTCAATGAAGGTGGTGGCTCTGTAATTAAGGACTGGACTGGTAATGGCTGGGATATTAGCAGATCTCTGAATTGGACAGAAGGAGTACGTTGTCCGGAATAAAAAATGAAACAATCAACTCACAGTTAAGTATGAAAAAGAAGTTATTATATTTTATGTTTGCTGCAGTTGCTTTATGCGTAGCTTGTGGCGATGAGGATGAAACTTTTCAAAGAGAAGGGGTGGAAAATCCGGTAACCGGAATATCCATCGAGAACGAGTTTCTTGAAGATGGAGTCATTAGGATTGAAGGGGTGGGGACTACCACTACTCTGCAGATAAATGTTACTCCAGAAAGTGCAGAAGGATCGGCAGGGTATTCCTTCAGGTTTAGTACAAGTGATGCGAAGATTTTTACGGTGAATCGAGAAGGAACAGTCGTTGGTGTTGCGCCGGGTGAGGCTGAACTGACTGTTACGGTTGTAAATGATGCAAATGTTGCTCAACTGGAAACAAAATGTAGAGTAAAAGTAATATATGTTGCAAAGGTTGAGAAAATTGAAGTGGCTGATGGAAAAGAAAAAATGATTCTGAAAATAGGTGATACTTATGATTTGGGAGCTAACCTAACTGTATTGCCGGATGATGCTGTGGACAAATCTGTATCTTATGTTTTAAAAGAGGGACATGGAATCATTTCATTAGAAGACGGCGTGATTACAGCTCTTGATTACGGAAAGGCAGTGGTTGAGATAACAGCTAATGATGGTAGTGGAGTTTCAACGGTACTTACAGTAACAGTGAAAGATATACCGGATTCGGATGTGTATTTAGAATTTGGAGCAATAGAAGTGCTTCCGATGGGGAAATATCTGATTTTAAATTTTTCTAATGGTGATAGCAATAACAAGGTGACAATAGCATTAAATCAAATGGCTGAGTTATTGCCGGGAGAATATTCTAAGACTCAAATGTACCTTATTCTTTCGTCTGTTACACTAGATGGTTCTAAACGAAATTTGGATACTAATGATCCTGGTTCATTTACTGTTAAGTATAATGAAGAGACTAATATGTATAGTATTACGGGTGTGCTTAAATTAAAGTCAAATGGGACATCTGTGAACACAGTAGGATTTGATTATTCAGGTTCTATATAATATTTAAATTTCCCCTCGTTACAGATATTTGTAGCGAGGGGAAATTTTTAATCTAAACCTTTTTTTCTAAATTACTTGCTATTATAAGCCACCAACATCCAAACCAACTTTTCCTGTTCTTTCAGATAATCGCTCATCATCGAAACGGTTACCTCGTCTCCGGCTTGTGAAGCGATAGACAGAATCTTGCGTTCTTCACCGATCAGATAACTGATAGACTGAAGGATGCTGTTCAGTGCTTCATCTCCATTGCTCACCTTGTCCACTTCATTGATACCGGCAACTTTCAGATAATCACTGAACTTATTGGCAGGAGTGCCGCCCAACATCAGGATACGTTCTGCGATTTCGTCCACCTTTTCGGCAGTGTCGTCATACATCTTTTCGAACTGGCTGTGGAGAACGAAGAAGTTATGTCCTTTGATATTCCAGTGGAAACCGCGAAGATTGGTGTAATACACTTGGAAGTCAGCTAATAGTTGTTGCAAAGATGCTACTACGTTGTTTGCTCCCGATTCGTTCAATTTGATAAATTCTAAAGTCTTCATAATCTTATTGTTTTTAATGATTTATATTAATTTTCTTTTTTTCTGTATGACAAAGATAAGGCGAAAATTGCTTGCTGTCAAACTGAAAATTTCTATCTTTGCATAGATACAATCTATAACATCAAACAATTTGATAGATGACAATACAACAATTGGAATACATATTAGCCGTTGACCAGTTCCGGCACTTTGCCCGCGCAGCGGAACACTGCCGGGTGACGCAACCTACATTGAGCGCCATGATTCAGAAACTGGAAGATGAACTGGGAGTGAAGCTGTTTGACCGGACAATGCAACCTGTTTGTCCGACAGCTATCGGGCAAAAAATAATAGATCAGGCTCGTGTGATTCTGGCGCAAGCAGCACTGGTAAAGGAAATTATCAGTGAAGAAAAGCAATCATTATCCGGCGTATTCCGTTTGGGAGTATTGCCGACAATTGCACCCTATCTGCTTCCGCGCTTCTTTCCGCAACTAATGGAGAAGTATCCCGAACTGGATATCAGAGTTACGGAAATGAAGACCCAAGACGTCCAACAAGCATTGCATGCCGGAGATTTGGATGCAGGAATCATAGCCAGTAAACTGGAAGATACGTTCCTTACAGAAGAAACACTGTTTTATGAGCAGTTTTACGCTTATGTATCCAAGAAAGAACCCTCTTTCAAACATGACCTTATCCGCACTTCCGATATAACCGGTGAACGCCTTTGGCTACTGGATGAAGGGCACTGTTTTCGCGACCAACTTGTCCGCTTCTGCCAGATGGAAGTAGTGAAAGTCAATCAGATGGCTTATCGCCTGGGAAGTATGGAAACCTTTATGCGCATGGTGGAAAGCGGAAAAGGTATCACTTTTATTCCCGAACTGGCAGTATCCCAGTTGACAGAAGAACAACGGAAATTAGTACGCCCGTTCGCCATCCCGCGCCCGACGCGTCAGGTTGTACTGGCTACAAGCAAAGATTTCGTGCGTCACAGCCTTCTCTGCGTACTGAAAGAAGAGATAAAAGCGGCGGTACCTAAAGAAATGCTGGCCTTACAGTCTATCCAATGTTTATTGTAACTCCATGCTTGTAGTCCATGCAATGTTTCTTATGACCTGTCCGGATTCCTTTTATGCTCTAATCTTCTTAAACCATTGACCTATCTCAGCTCCTTTGAAATAAATAATCAGGGAGCTGACGATAATAATCATTCCTGCCACCGTACTGAATGTCGGATATTCGTCAGGGAGCATAATCCAACTCAATACCGCACCGAGAATCGGATTAATCAGCCTGCACATATTAATATCGCTGACCTTCGCTCCCTTACTTTGCAGAGCGATAAACCAAAAGCTGAAAGCAAAGACAGAAATAAACACCAGAATACCAAGACTGATATAAAATCCGCCCGGTTTTCCGATAAAAGAATGATAACCTTCCGTACCCAGTCCTACCATATATATCAGCAGACCACCGAAGAACATCTGCACAGCATTCAGGAAAATAGGATTCACCTTTCCCTTATCTTCCGAAACGGAGATGGCGGAATACCCTTGAAAAATAATACTAAGCAGCAATAACACAATACCTGTGATTCCCTTCCAATCGAGCGGTGCGCCGTCACTTCCCATTCCTATAATAAGGAACAAGCCGATGAGACTGACCACAAGACTGATAATTTTATGGATATTCAGCCTGTCATTACTAGCAAGCAGATGCGCCAGTAACACATTGATAAGCGGAGTCATCCCCATGATAATGGACGAGATAGCCCCGCTCACAAAATCCACGCCGAAGTAGAAAGCCGTGTATCCCATAAACATATTGATAAGAATCAGGTTCATAAACAATCTGCTGTGCTGACGTATTTCCTTCCACATCCCTTTGTGCCAGGTATAGGCGAAGAGAATGATCCCCACGGTAGTAAAACGGATTCCGGCAAAGTTCATCGGAGTAAAATCGTAGCTCAGTCCCTGTTTGATAAATGGATTGACTATAGCCCATAAAACAGAGGCCAATATGGCATAAAAAAGTCCTTTTTTCATTCGGTGTAATTTTCTATATTCGAAAAATGCCGCAAAGTTAGTCATAATTATACATATAGACTTTGATTTCCGCAGTAAATTATTTATTTTTGAAAAATAATACATTAATAAATTTTTGATTAGTTATGAAAAAGTACATTGCAGAAATGATTGGAACGATGGTGCTCGTCCTTATGGGATGTGGTAGTGCCGTCTTTGCAGGTGGTTTGGCCGATACAGTAGGCGCTGGCGTGGGAACGATCGGTGTGGCTTTAGCTTTTGGTTTGTCCGTAGTGGCAATGGCATATGCTATCGGTGGTATTTCGGGCTGTCACATTAATCCTGCCATTACATTAGGAGTATTCCTGAGTGGACGTATGAATGGAAAAGACGCAGGGATGTATATGGTTTTCCAAGTGATAGGAGCTATTATCGGCTCGGCTATTCTTTATGCTTTGGTGTCTACCGGAGCTCACGATGGCCCGACGGCAACAGGTTCGAACGGTTTTGGTGAAGGAGAAATGCTGCAAGCATTTATTGCCGAAGCAGTGTTTACATTCATTTTTGTATTAGTAGTCTTAGGTTCTACCGACCCGAAAAAAGGCGCAGGCAATCTTGCCGGACTCGCCATCGGTCTTACCTTAGTACTGGTGCATATCGTATGTATTCCCATCACAGGTACATCTGTCAATCCGGCACGTAGTATTGCTCCGGCATTGTTCCAGGGTGGAGAAGCCCTTTCACAGTTGTGGTTGTTCATCATTGCCCCGTTTGTCGGAGCGGCTTTGAGCGCGGGCGTATGGAATTATTTGGGAGATAAGAAATAAACTTTCTTTTCAAGAGGATAAAATAGCGAAGTATAAAAGTAAGAAGGGCGGGAGTTTCACAACTACCGCCCTCTTTTGCGTAATTAATATATAATATTAAAAAAGAGTGTCTTTCACATTAGATTAGCAGATTAGGGAAATTTCACTTCATATGTTTTTATTCCGCCATATAGAGTATTAACACGGATTCTTAGTCCTTTCTTTCCTTCCATCTGTTCCTTGATCTCATCCAGTTTGAAGGACACATACCCTTCGCCTAAAGTCTGTGGATAATCCCCTTCACTGTTGTGACGGAATTCCAGGTTGATATATTCATCTTCCGCATCCTCTTCGTCCGCAGTAGGAGCCGGCACAGGATTATTGATAACCAAATTCAGGAAATGCTTCTTATCTTCGCTGTGCGTGCCATAATATTGGAATTCAATAGTCAGATATTTCTTATCCTTATTAATCCACATATAGGTAGCGTTGATTTTATCGTCTCCTATTTTTTCTTCCGTATTTTCTTCATCATCCATGGTGACGATATCCTTGGTCAGAATTTCCTTGATTTGCTTAACCTGCACATTGTAGTCATATCCGCCCACCGGTTCTTCCAACTCGTTGAACATGACAAAGGCACGCTGTCCGTCCGCAAAATCTGCGCCATTCCATCCTTGTCCGTTACTCGGATACATCTTTTTTCCATCATCCAAGGTGAAATAAAAATCCTTGCTATCCTGGCTGATCATATTTATTGTGCTGATAACCAATAGGTCGGACGGACTGTCATCGTCGTCCAGACAAGACTGGAAAATCGGCATTGTGGTCATAATAGCAAAGATAAAGGCAATGAATTTAAATTTCTTCATATAATAAACTAGGTTTTAGATTGATTAATATTACTGCTTTGTATTCAGAAAATGCACGATAACCAAGAATATTGCATCTGCATCTGTTAAAGAAACAAAAGTGGCAAAAGAGTTGTTCTCTCTATGCAGTATTTCTATCTTTGCTGCATTTATAAGGTAAACACGTGTATAAGCGAATGGAAGAATTAGAGTTGTCGGAACAATGCAGGCAAGGAAACAACCGGGCCCGCAAGGAACTGTATGAGCAGTATGCGGGGCGTATGCTTGGCATCTGTCTGCGCTATACCGGCGACCGTGATACGGCCCAGGATCTGCTACACGATAGTTTTATAAAGATATTCGACTCTTTCGACAAGTTCACCTGGCGGGGTGAAGGCTCCCTGCGGGCCTGGATGGAGCGGGTGGTAGTCAACACCGCTTTGCAGTATCTCCGGAAGAATGATGTAATCAATCAGGCAGCGTCATTGGAAGAGTTGCCCGAAGAATATGAAGAGCCGGATGCTTCTGATGTAGAGGCGATACCCCAAAAAGTGTTGATGCAGTTTATCGAAGAACTGCCTGCCGGGTATCGTACAGTGTTCAACCTTTATACTTTCGAGGACAAATCACACAAAGAAATCGCTCAAGTATTAGGTATTAATGAGAAATCTTCGGCTTCGCAACTGTTTCGCGCGAAGACGGTATTGGCAAAAAGAGTAAAAGAATGGATAATGCATAATGGATAGATAGAGATGGAAGAGAAAGAATTGTGGATGAATAAGTTGAAGGAGAAGCTCGCGGATTATTCCGAGCCGACACCTGCTTCCGGTTGGGAACAACTGGAGAAAGAACTTATGCCCCCCGTGGAGAGGAAGATATATCCTTATCGAAAATGGATGATGGCGGCTGCGGCTGTTATATTGTTAGCTGTTGTTTCGTCAGTAAGCCTGTATTTCCTGGGGACACCTGCCGCGGATGAAATGCGTCATATACAAACACCGGCATTGGCTTCTACTCCCGATGTCTTGCCGGGCGTGCAACAACCGGATGTACAAGGAACTTCCGTTGAACCTGTCCTGCGTCCCGTTGCCCGTGAAAACCGGTTGGCAAAAGTAGACCGGAATATCTCGGAACATAAGATGCCGGTAGATGAACCCGCCGTGAAAGATGAACCGGCACTTGTAGTAGAAGAAAAAGACCCCGGAACAGTCATCAATGAGGGAGAACCGACCGAAGAAACAAATGCCGGTCAAACTCAGACTCAGACGAAAGATAAGGAACGACCGACTGCGGGCAACAGGCCACGCCGTCCTTCCGGCAGAGATAAATATCATATCCCGACTGAGAAACCATCTTCCCGGAAAGGAACATGGTCAATGGGACTTGGAGTAGGGAATTCGGGTGGTGCTTCTTCAGAAGTAGGTTCGGGCGCGTATCCTTATATGTCCCGCGTCAGTATGCTTTCTGTATCCAACGGTTTGATGGAGATTCCCAATGACCAGACTTTGGTCTTTGAGGACGGAGTACCTTACTTGCGCCAGGCCAAACAGGTAGTCGATATCAAGCATCATCAACCCATCTCTTTCGGATTATCCGTCCGTAAAGCCTTGGGCAAAGGCTTCTCTCTCGAGTCCGGTCTGACTTATACGCTCCTTTCTTCTGACGCTAAATTGGCGAATGACGACCATCAGATAGAACAGAAACTTCACTATATCGGTATTCCGTTGCGTGCCAACTGGAACTTCCTTGATAAGAAGCTCGTTACTTTTTATGTATCCGGTGGCGGTATGGTTGAGAAATGCGTGTATGGAAAGCTCGGTTCCGAAAAGGAAACGGTGAAACCTATGCAATTCTCCGTGTCCGGTGCGGTAGGTGCACAGTTGAATGCTACCAAACGTGTCGGTATCTATGTAGAGCCGGGTGTCGCTTATTATTTCGATGATGGTTCGGACATTCAGACTATACGTAAAGAGAATCCGTTCAACTTCAATATACAGGCAGGTATCCGTCTGACTTATTAATTCGAATAATAGTTATTCAAAATAATCATATTGGTTAATAAAGAAATTCTCGATTTGTTGAATCAAGTCGGGATTTTCTTTTAGTGCTATATTGTTGATGAGCATGTATGCACTCTTCTCTATATTTTCTTTGTGATAGAAAACTCTGTCGCTAAAGTAGGTTGCTACAATTCTTGAATAGACTCTGTATCTTTTGGTACACTTCGTATCTTCATTAAAACCGTTGGCTCCAATAAAACCAAATGAAGCTTTGGAATTTTTTTCGTAGATAGAGAGCATTATATTAATACAGGTATTAATGATCCTTCTCGGCTCGAAAGTATTGGTCATTATTCTATACTTATTATGAGATAATCTATGATTTTTCTGATAGAACTTTATTGCATAGATACTGCATTCGTATTGCTCTACCCTGACAATATAAACTAAATTCGACTTAGTGGATTTGAATCTGTATAATGATATAGATAGAAATCCATCCTCATTTCCTTCATCTTTTTGGATGAAGAAGAATGGATATGCGCTTTCTAACATTTAGAGGAGGTAAGGATATACTGGAATCCTTCTTTTATTTAGTTCTTCTTTGGATACATCAGACAATACAAACTTTTTCCCGTCATCAATTTTTGAGGGATTGATTTTATTCTTCTGCTTTTGAGAAGAAATATTTTTTTGTTTTGTTTTGATATTACCCATTCTATTTAATCTTAAAATTACATTTTTTCCTTGATAACGTAATCCTATTGCAAAGATAGGAAAATATCCTTGTATGCTGATAGAACATTGGATAATCCGGGAAGTTAATTAACGATTTTTGGACTTTAGGAAAAAGAAATATATGCAGAAACCTTCCCGAAAAATCGGATAATTGAGAAAATATTAATAATATTGTCACCTGTTTCAGACCAACAGTAACATACCTTTGTCGCAAAACTCTAAAATATGATTGACTCTACTGCTGAAAAACTTTTATTAATCAAGTTAAAGGAAGGTTCTTTTCAGGCATTTGAAAAGTTATATACGATGTATAGTGGCAAACTGTACAATTTCATTATGCGGCTATCTTCCGGAGATCGATATATGGCTGAAGAAGTGGTGCAGTCCACTTTCATCCGTATATGGGAAGTGCGTGCAAAAGTAGATTCCGATGCTTCATTTATATCTTTTCTCTGTACGATAGCCAAAAACTTACTGATGAATATGTATCAGCGTCAGACCGTTGAATATGTTTACAATGAATATCTGCTGAAAAGTGGGGTAGACCGTGACTCGCAGACAGAAGACGATATTGACCTGCGTTTCTTGAACGACTATATCGACTCATTGGCAGAGGAATTACCGGCACAGCGAAAGAAAATCTTTATCTTGAGCAAGCGTCAGAACTATACGAATAAGGAAATCGCCGGGATGATGGGAATTTCCGAAAGCACAGTCGCCACACAATTATCGTTGGCTGTGAAGTTTATGCGTGAACAGTTGATGAAGCATTATGATAAGGTAATTGCGCTTTTGCTCGCCTTTTTTGTTAATGAAATGTAATTGTAGTACACCTTTTTGGATAGTAGACAGGATGAAAATGTATACTTGTAAATAAGCAGGAAAGAAGATGGATAAGATATATTATAAGGAACTGATTGAAAAGTATTTCGAAGGAAATATAACGGATGCTGAGATTAAAGAACTCTCCGATTGGATAAAGAACGACCGCCGCTTACAGAACTGGTGGGAAGAGGAATTTTCCAAATCGAGTGCAGATATTAATCCGGTGCTGCGTGACAAACTCTTTGCCCGTATCAAAGAAGAAACCCAGGGCGAAGGGAAAATCCAGGGCGAAGAGAAGCCAAATACCATCCGCATGAATCCCTGGAAATGGGCAGCCGCCATCGTTTTACCCATTTGTATCGCCTTCTTTACCTACTATCTTATAGATTCTTCCCCAACAGCAGGAGCCCCCTTTGTAGTAAAAGCCAATAAAGGCGACAAAGCAACCATCGAACTGCCGGACGGAACGAATGTCGTTCTCAATTCGGCTTCGCAACTAAGCTATCTGAATAACTTCGGAGAAAAAGTGCGTCGTGTGCAACTGAATGGTGAAGCCTATTTCAAAGTAGCCCATGATGAAAAACACGCTTTTATTGTGCAGGTCGGAGATTTGGAAGTGAAAGTACTCGGCACTTCTTTCAACGTATCAGCCTATGAAGATGCCAAAGACGTGACAGTAGTTCTGTTGGAAGGAAAAGTAGGCGTCTATGCACAGGAAATGTCGCATATCATGAAGCCCGGTGACAAAATAGAATATAATAAAGTCACTCATAAGATAACAACCGCCCAAGTACATCCGAATGACTACATTGAATGGACGAAAGGAAATATCTATTTCGAGAAAGAATCTTTGGAAAATATAATGAAAACCCTTTCACGTATTTATGACGTAGAAATCCGTTTTGATTCCAGTAAACTGCCTAATGAATATTTCACCGGAACGATACCGGGCGGTGGCATACAGAATGCCTTGAATATTCTCATGCTTACTTCACCTTTCTATTATGAAATGGACGGTTCGGTGATAGTTTTGAAAGAGAAATAGTAAGTAAAATATAAAATAAAGCCATTCCGCAGCCCATTACTAAGGAATGGCTTTTTTATTCCCGGTATCGAATAAGTTAACGAGAGTTAAAGTCTGATAGGCGATTGGACGAGCGGGTATAGCAGTCTGTATACCTATCAAACAACTTAAAAGTTTTGATATATGAAGCACAAAACAACCTTTGAAAAGCTCCCTCAAACAAACGTGGGGAGAAGTAAGAACTGGAAAACACTGCGGGCTCTATGTCTGCTATTGTTTCTAAGCGTCTCTTTTGCCGCTTATTCCCAAATAACAGTAAGCGTGAAAGACATCTCTTTGAGAGCCTCTTTAAAGAAAATCGAGCAAGTAAGCAATTACAAGTTCTTCTACAATGAGAGCCTTCCGGAGTTAAACCGGAAAGTATCACTCAATGTGAAAGATGCAACGATTGCTCAAACCATGCAACAACTTTTAGGAGGAATGGACTTGGCGTATAAGAAAGAGCAAGACAATGTGATTGTATTGATTCGCAAAGCCCAGGACAAATCTATAACTAAAAAAGTAACAGGCACCGTTATAGATGAAAAAGGAGAACCTATTATCGGAGCGAGTATTGTGGTCAAAGGCGAGTCACATGGGACGATAACAGATTTCGATGGAAAATTCACATTGGCAGATGTACCGGAAAAAGGTATATTGACAATCTCTTACATAGGGTATAAGACAGTTGATATTGCTACCACAGGCCAATCATTAGTGAAAGTCGTACTTCAGGAAGACAGTAAAATGATAGACGAAGTCGTTGTTGTCGGCTACGGAGTCCAGTCACAAAAACTGGTTACAACTTCTATCAGTAAAGTAAAAATGGAAAATATAGATCAAGGTAATGACTATAATCCGATTAAAATGCTGCAAGGACGTGTAGCAGGCGTCAATATCTCTTCTGCTTCCGGCACTCCCGGCGAGACACCTAATGTAACCGTTCGTGGTATCGGTTCCGTCAGCGGGGGAAGCTCGCCACTTTATGTGGTCGATGGTATCCCCAGTGAAAAATATCCCAATTTGAATCCGAATGACATTGAAAGCATGGAAGTCTTGAAAGACGCTTCCGCCGCTGCCATCTATGGTTCGCGTGCCAATGCCGGAGTCGTGTTGATAACCACCAAATCAGGTCAGCAAGGCAAGACAAAGATAGAAGTGTCCGGCCGCTACGGATTCGCCTATCTGGCCAGCGACATTGAAATGGCCAATTCAACGGAATATATGAACACCATGCAAGCCGCTATTGATAATTACAATGTACAAATGGGGGCCAACCTTCAATTATATGTTCCTTCCCATATTCAGGAAACCAATTGGGTGAAAGAAATATCAAGAAAGAACTCAAAAACAGGTACCGGCTCCATCAGCATCTCCGGTGGAAATGAAAAGACCACCTTCTTTGCTTCTTTAGGCGCTAATACTCAAGAAGGATATCTGAATAAGAGCAGCTATGACCAATATAATATGCGTGCCAAATTCACACATAAAATAAACAACCTATTCAAACTGAATATGAATCTGGCAGGTTCGGCCAGCCGTTCAGACCTGTTGGAAGAAACAAGTACCAGTCTGAAAGTCCTGCGTACGGCACGTGAAGAACAACCCTGGTATTCACCCTACAAAGAAGACGGAACATCCTACAAAGTGAATGGTACGGATATTCTGCGCCACAATCCCGTAATGCTGATAAATGAAGAAGACTGGGTAGCCAAGAAATATCAACTATCCGGTGTGTTCAGCATAGACGTCACCCCCTTCAAAGGATTCAAATATACACCGACCGTAAGCGTATATGGCATTTTGGATAACACCTCTAAGAAACTGTCGGACAAGCATGACGCCCGCAAAAACAGCAGCGGTTGGGGAGCATTGGCAGAACAAAAAGATCAAAGTTTCCGCTATGTGATAGACAACATATTCTCTTACAACAATGAATGGAACAAACTGATTTATTCCGTCATGCTGGGACACTCGTTTGAGAAATACACTTATGAGCAATTCGGCGCAAAGAGTGACAACTACGCCAACGGCGCATTTCCTTCTTCCAACTTTGATTTAATCAATGCAGGCCCCAATATCTATGCCGGAAACATCAGTTATACCTCTTACGCTTTAGAATCCTATTTCGGGCGAATCGCCTTGAACTGGGACAACAAATATATACTGAATGCCTCATTGCGTAGTGACGGTTCTTCCCGTTTTGCAAAAAACAAGAGATACGGTTATTTCCCCTCTGCCTCTTTTGCGTGGCGGGCATCCAATGAAGGATTCTTCCCGAAAAACAAATACGTCAATGACGCCAAGTTAAGACTAAGCTGGGGTATGACAGGAAGCATGGCAGGAGTGAGCAATTATGCTCCGCTGTCACTTATCAGTGCGGGCGGCGCTTCTTACAACGGTTCTGCCGGATTCCAGATTTCGCAGGACGCCCGTGCCCTGACTTGGGAGAAAGCCAGCCAGTTCAATATCGGATTTGATATAGAAATGTTCCAGTCCCGCCTGACTCTGAACGTGGATATGTTCTATCAGAAGACCACCGACCTGCTGTTCAAGAAACCGGTCAATGCAACCACCGGATATACCACTTTGCAGTCCAATATCGGTTCATTGGAGAATAAAGGGCTTGAGTTGGCTTTGAATGGCAAAATCCTTACCGGAAAATTCAAATGGGATTTGGGAGGAAACATTTCTTTCGTGAAAAACAAGTTACTTTCCCTGATTGAAGGAAATGATATGTATGTAGTTCCCAGTAGCGGAAGTAACCTTTTGGGAGGTTCGATGCACGCATTGATTAACGGACAGCCTATCAGTACATTCTATATGTTGAAGATGGAAGGCATCTACCAACGTGACGACGAAGTGCCTGCAAAACTTTATGCTAAAGGCGTACGTGCCGGTGACGTGAAATATTTCGATTATAACGAAGACGGTGACATCTCCGATGCCGACCGGATGAACGTAGGAAAAGCCATCCCGGACTTTTACGGAGGTATCACTTCCAACTTCTCCTACAAAGGTTTCGACCTGTCTCTGTTCGGACAATTCTCGGTAGGCGGTAAAGTGATGTCGGCATGGCGGGGAGTGAACGGCTCCGAAGGTACTGACCACCTAGGGCTCGCACTGTCGAATGTGAAAGTAAGCGACCGGGGCGAATCTGTGGAACAATACTTTAATGTAAGCAAAGAAGTAGCCAACGGATACTGGCGCGGAGAAGGCACAAGCAACACGATTCCCCGTCCTGTACGAATGGGAGTGCATACCGGATACGATTATGACTACAACGTGCAGACCTCAACACGTTATTTGGAAGACGCTTCCTATTTTAAACTGAAAACAGTAACCTTGGGTTACACATTGCCGGAATCAGTTGTAAAGAAACTCCGCGTAAATTCATTAAGAGTCTACGTTTCGGCAGATAATCTGCTGACCCTCACCAAGTATTCCGGTTATGATCCCGAAACATCATTCTCCGGCAGTCCGGGTGATTCAAATTATGGCGTTGACTTCGGTCTGCAACCCGTGTTGAGAACATTTATTTTTGGTCTGAATCTAAACTTTTAAAAACATAGATGTATGAAACGATACTATACTATAATCAACTATTTGCTGTGTAGCATTTGCCTTTTGTGGATAACGGCTTGTTCAGGTATGCTGGACGATATGCGGCCTAAGGATCAGATACCTCAAGATATGTTGAGCGAATCCGATTTGGAAAAATTATTGAATGGAGTGTACGCCGAAATGGAAGAACTTGTATTTAAGTTCTATATGGACGGTGACGTAAAAGGCGAGAATTTCAAGGCAGGCCCCGGCTTCTCTATGAACGACCCGATGTCGATGGCTCCTAGTTCCAAAGAGGTTTTGAGCCAGTGGCAGAAATGCTTCACCACCTTGAAGCAAGTAAATTTCCTAGTCGAAACATACGAAGCGTCCTCTAATAAAGAAAACCTGGTAGTGAAGCAGACAGGCGGTACGGGATACTATTTCAGAGCCTTGATTTATTATCATTTAGCCACTCGTTGGGGTGGAGCACCTATCTTGCGCAAGCGTACCTATGATGTCGTACCCATCTCTCCCGAAGCAGAAGTATGGAGTTTTATCAGAGAAGACTTGACGAAAGCGGAAGGGTTATTGCCAGAGTTTACAGACCGTTTTTATGTATCTCTTAGCGCTTGTGACGCACTGAATGCCAAAGTATGCCTGTCTTTGAAAGACTATACGAACGCAGCCGCTTATGCCGACAAAGTGATTACAAAATCAAATTTTGCGTTGAGCGCTACATCAACTGATTATGCCAATGCCTTTGTTTCCAACAGCAGCAGTAAAGAACTGGTCTTTGCGCTAGCCAACAAGCGCAGTACAAGTCTGCTGCTATTCTACCAAACGGTGAACGACATCGACCCCACCTGGGATTATTCTCCCTCTGCCGACTGTTACGGACATCTTTACGATGATACAGCCGTCAAGAAACAAGATATACGTGCAAAAGCCGTGTTTGGCGCAGATAATAGCCGCATTATCAAATTTCCGAATGGAAGTACCGGTCAGTTTGTCACTAATGAACAACCGTCACAGACTCCGATTGTAGTTACCCGCGTGGCAGAGATGTATCTGATAAAAGCAGAAGCACTGGGAGCTGTCAACGGACTGTCTACACTGAAAGAATTTATGAACAAACGCTACGCCACCGTTTCGCTGCCCTCAAGCATGACTGATGCTGAATTTCAGAACCAGATACTTGATGAGCGTCACCGTGAACTGTATGCGGAAGGTCAGCGATGGTATGATTTGAAGCGAACCAACCGCTTGGACTTGTTTTCTTCCTTGAACGGCAGAAACTACCTGATGTATTATCCCGTTCCCCAGTCGGAACGCGACTTGGCGGGAGAAGAAAACTATCCTCAAAATCCAGGCTATTAATTATCTTAGAAAGAACAAAGTATGAAGAATATAAAAATAGTTACAACGTTTTTCATCTGTTTGCTGCTACTTTCGGCATGCTCGGATGATTGGAAGGAAAATGCGCTGACAGCTAAATTTACTTTTGACAAGACAACCTACTATGTAGGTGAAGAAGTCTGTATCACGAATGAGACAGTAGGCGGAGAAGGAAATTATACCTGCCAATGGGATTTAGGGAATGGGGAGACTTCAACGGAAGTTGCTCCTAAAGTGATTTATGAAACGAATGGGGCATATACAGTGACTTTGCACGTCAAAGACGGCAAAGGAAATTATGCGATGGCTCATAAATTGCTGACGATTGAAGCAGAACCTCTGCCCGAAGTCGGCAATGTGAAACTGAAGTGGGTAGGTGCTCACGTACTGGGCGAAATACGTTCTACGGCTCCGGCAGTCAGTGATGATAATAGTGTATATATGACTTCCAATGACCATTATTTGCGGAAATTCTCGGCCGCTACCGGTGAACAATTGTGGGAATTCGACTTGTGGACATCTGCCGATGGTGATTCTCCGTCCGGCAACACGCATACCACTCCGAGTATTGATACGGACGGTACTGTGTATGTAGGAACAGGCGACACGAGCGGCAAAGTAGGGCGTGTATACGCCATCAATCCCGATGGAACAAAGAAATGGGTAGTTGCCGGAGATGCAGAAAAAGGCTTTTGGAATAAAGGACAGGCTTCCAAACCTCGTATTAATTATCTGACTTGTGCGATTGGAGAGAATCACATCTATATGGGGAATGGCGGCTCTACGGGCTCTGTGCTTGCTGTCGATAAGAGCACCGGTTACAGAGTAGGTTATGTGGCAAACGCAGATAATTCCGGCGGCCCTTCGGGTGGAGTATCTGCCGGAATGGCATTGGCGAACAACACATTGATTTGGTCAGGCGGAAAGAACGGATTATTCGGAGCGTCGGCGTCTGCGCTGAATACAGGTGGTAATGTGATGTGGGCATGGCAAATATATAGTTCGGGAAATGATAAGCCTGCGGAAAACATGAATGCTTCCGTAGCTGTGGACGCTGCCGGCACCATATACGGAATTGCCACCTTCCCGGGCATAGGAAGCAGCGCATTTGCTGTTGGAAGTGACGGGGTCGAAAAATGGCGTACTTCGTTAGGAAATGTAGGGACGCTGGATCAGGGCGGCGTTGTGATAGGCTTGGATGGAAGCGTCATTGTGACCGTAAAACGTGCTCCGGGTGAAGCCACGGGAGGAATCGTTGCGTTATCTCCTAATGGAGTAATTCAATGGCATTACGGTGTGCCGGAAGACGTCAGTGGATGTGCGGCAATCGACCAGGCCGGTAATATTCATTTTGGAACACAGTCCGGTAATTATTATATCATTAAACCCGAAGCCTCGGAAGAACAGCTAATCTTGAAAAAAGACTTGGCCGCATTGATTAGCGAGAGCGATTCTCCTTTAAAAGATAATTGGGAAGCGGGTATCGGAAAAATCTGGAGTTCGCCTACCATCGGGCCGGATGGAACGATCTATATTGGCGTTACTCATACAGTAGATCCATCGAAGAGTGTCCTGGTAGCTTTGGAAGATGAAGGTATAACCGGATGTGCAGCTTCGGCATGGCCGATGAAAGGAAAAGACAGCCGTCACTCCAGTGCACAATTGGGAGGTTCGGGAGAGAATCCGGGAGGTGAACCGGGCGGACAACTGCCTATTACAGGGAATCTGAAGACTGATTTAAAAAACTTGTTTGATGATAGTTCCTACAAGGTCTGGCTTTGTGCCCATCGGGCGAACACGCAGAAAGGTATAACCAATGGCATACCGGAGAATTCATTGCCTTCCATAGAGTATGCAATTAATGTAGGAGTAGAAATGATCGAGCTTGACGCACGTCCCACTTCTGACGGAATATTGGTACTGATGCACGATAATACGATTGACAGAACCACCAACGGAAGCGGCGCGGTAGGAGATTATTCTTATCAGCAGTTACAGCAGTTCTATCTTAAAGATGCAGCGGGGAATCTCACAAACGAGCGGATCCCCACTTTAGAGGACGCATTGAAAAAAGGTAAAGGAAAGGTTTATTATAATTTGGATATAGTCAACAAAAACGTTGCCGTAGCGACAATAGTGGCATTGCTTAAAAAACTCGACATGGAAAACGAAGTTCTGCTCTATGTCTCAAACAACCGTAATTATGCATATGATTTGAAAGCGGCGAACGGCAGTCTCTTACTGCATCCGATGGCAAAAGCTTCAGATGATATTACCTATTTTGCTTCATCTTACACGGACAATGTGCAAATGATGCAACTTTCCACCTCGGATGCTCTTGCGGGAGCGATGACGGAAGACATTAAATCCAAAGGCTGGCTTCTATTCTCCAATATCGTAGGAGCGAATGATACGAACATGTTGTCGGACAACTATTCGGGTCTGGTAGGCATGATAAACAAACGCATTAATATCGTACAGACCGATTATGCTGAAGTGGCAGCCAAGTATTTGAAATCCAAAAACTATAGATGACAAAAATGAATATGAAGAACTACCTGATAATAGGAATTATTTTGCTGTTTCCTTTCCGCTTGTTTGCAGATGAACCGGTGAAGGCAATTTATGCAAAGATAACGAATCCTGATGATAAAGAAATAACCGTAGTCGCTCATCGGGCGGACTGGCGTTTTGCACCTGAAAATTCACTGGCGGCGATAGAGAGTTCTATCCGGTTGGGAGCCGACGTCGTAGAACTGGACGTTCAGAAAACCAAAGACGGACAGTTGATTCTTATGCATGATAAGACTTTGGACAGAACGACTACCGGAAAAGGTAAGGTTGCTGAGTGGACACTGGATTCCATCCGGACGCTCCGTTTGAAGAATGGTGCCGCTTTGAGAACCAAACACCGTGTGCCTACATTGGAAGAAGCATTATTGACAGCCAAAGGGCGCGTTATGGTAAATTTGGATAAGGCTTATCCGATATTCGATGAGATTTTCCCCATTTTGGAGAAAACCGGAACTGTTGGACAGATTATCATGAAAGGGTCGAAGCCTGTTGCGGAAGTGAAAAAGGATTTGGGAAAATATTTAAACCGGATCCTATATATGCCAATCATACATTTGGATCGACCGGGAGCTATGCGGCAAATAAATGATTTCATGAAAGAACTTCACCCGGTAGCCTTCGAATTGTTGTTTGAATCGGATACTTGCCAACTCCCCAAACAAGTGAGGGCTAAACTTGAAGGAAAAAGTAAGATTTGGTATAATACTCTTTGGGATACGATGGCAGGCGGACATGATGACGATAAATCGTTGGAAAATCCGGATGAAGGATATGGATATTTGATAGATAAACTTGGAGCGACAATCATTCAGACCGACCGTACCGCTTATTTACTGGAATACTTGCAAGCTCGTAAAAAACGTAATGAACATAAGATAGATGTCTTTCATTAATATGTAAACTTCAGTTATGTCATTTAAAATAGTGGACTTTTATAAAATCTCTTCCCCTCTAGTCGGGGGAGAGACTGATTCCGAACGTTCTTCCCGCTTTAAGCGTATCCGTTGGGCTACTTTTTTGTCGGCTACTACCGGATATGGCATTTACTATGTTTGTCGTCTTAGTATGAACGTTGTGCGCAAACCGATTGTAGAGGAAGGAGTATTTTCCGAGACTCAATTAGGAATCATAGGATCTTGCCTGTTTTTCGTGTATGCGGTAGGCAAACTGACGAATGGATTTCTTGCCGACCGTAGTAATGTACGGCGTTTTATGTCTACCGGACTATTGTGTTCCGCTTTGATAAATCTATGTTTAGGTTTCACCGGTTCCTTTTATGCTTTTGTCGTACTTTGGGGATTGAATGGTTGGTTTCAGTCAATGGGAGCAGCATCCGGAGTGGTTTCGCTCACTCGGTGGTACAGTAGCAAAGAACGCGGTACTTTTTACGGCTTCTGGTCTGCCAGTCATAATTTGGGTGAAGCATTGACCTTTATTTCCATAGCCTTGTTAGTCAGTTGGATGGGGTGGAGATATGGGATGATTGGAGCCGGTGTCATTGGGATATTAGGCTTCTTTATGATGCTTGTTTTTATGCGTGATACGCCACAGAGCCAGGGATTCTTGTTGGACAAAAAATCTTCTCCTGTGGACTCTCATTCTTCGCCGGCTAAACAGACGGAAGATTTCAACAAAGCTCAAAAAGCAGTTTTGAAGAATCCCGCAATTTGGATTTTGGCTTTGTCAAGTGCATTTATGTATATCAGCCGCTATGCTGTGAACAGTTGGGGCGTTTTCTATCTGGAAGCTCAAAAGGGCTATTCTACGTTGGATGCCAGTTTTATAATCTCAGTCAGTTCTATCTGTGGAATCATTGGTACGGTATTTTCAGGTATCATTTCCGATAAAATGTTTTCCGGCAGTCGTAATATTCCGGCTTTGGTATTTGGGTTGATGAATGTAATAGCTCTCTGTCTGTTTCTCTTGGTTCCGGGGGTTCATTTTTGGATAGACGTGTTGGCAATGGTGCTGTTCGGTTTAGGCATTGGAGTTTTGATTTGTTTTCTGGGTGGTTTGATGGCAGTGGATATTGCTCCCCGCAACGCGTCGGGTGCAGCTTTGGGAGTAGTCGGCATCGCCAGTTATATCGGAGCCGGACTGCAAGACGTGATGAGCGGTATTCTGATAGAAGGGCAAAAGACTGTTCAAAATGGCGTTGATGTTTATGACTTTACCTATATCAATTGGTTTTGGATTGGTGCGGCATTGTTGTCTGTTCTCTTTGCTTTGTTGGTTTGGAATGCAAAATCAAAAGAAGTGAATTAAAAGTGAGTACATTAGGTTAGAAATAAAGTCTTTGTTTTCGAGGTATTGGTCGCCATTCCGGGAAGTAAGTAATGATTGCTTTCTTCCTGGAATGGCTTTTTTATAATCAATTAAATAATAGTTTTATGGAAAATTCATGTAATGATGAATTGTTTTGTTCATTGAAAAACGAACTTCGCAAAGTAATGCACAAATATGTCTGCCACTATCGAATATCAGGGAGACCCGAAACGATACATTTTCGTAGTGTTGGCCGCTATCGACCACGGCCGTCTTACGTATGACGGAGTAGCGAACTACGAACAGACTTTCTGTTCTTTGATACCTGTAATTGATTATTGCTTTGTTGTTGGATTATGAATGTTAGAATAATATTTTGAAAAATAGAATTATAATTTTATCTTTGTCACATGAAAAATGAGTAACTAATGAGAATATTTACTGAACAGGCATTAAAAGAATATGCAGAGAAGCATCCCGATTCAAAAGTCGCTTTGCAAGAATGGGCTGTTATAGTCAAAAGAAGTGAGTGGACTTGTTTCGCTGATATAAAGAAAACTTTTAATAGTGCTGATAATGTAGGTAATCAGCATTATGTTTTCAATATTAAAGGAAACAATTATCGGTTGGTGGTAGTTATTAAGTTTACTGTAAAGTTTGTATATATTCGCTTTATTGGTACTCATAAAGAATATGATAAAATAGATTGTTCTAATATTTGAAAGTATGACAAAGATAGAGAACCAAACCCAATATGAATGGGCTGTAAAAAGAGTAGAGGAGCTTCTTCCGTTAGTGAAAGATGATACTCCTTTGGATGACCCTAACAGCATAGAGTTGGAACTTCTTTCTAATCTTGTTGCTGACTACTCCGAAGAACATTTTTCTTTGGGAGAACCTTCACTTGTCGATGTCCTGAAACTTCGTATGTACGAGATGGGACTTAATCAAAAGTCACTATCTCAGTTAATAGGAGTCAGTCCTTCACGTCTTAGTGATTATATTTCGGGAAAATGTGAGCCAACATTGAAGGTGGCTCGTGAGATAAGTAGGAAATTGAATATTGATGCTAATATTGTGTTGGGAGTATAGCTTCGAACTTAACTTTAAAAAGATGGCGGGAAATCTGAAAAAGACAGTTGTGTTTTCAGATTTCCCGCTGTCTTTTTGAAGAAGAAAAAGGCAAAAAGTGAGGGGATTGAGGGAGAATTTATAATATTTGTGTTTGTTTTAAAAGAAAATATAGATAGGTGTATTGGAAATGAATGAAGTCAGTACTAGAGTAAGCAAAGACATGTACTTGATTTGCCTGATTCTCCTATATCATCCAGTTGAATGTAGTACTTGTTACAGTCAAGTCTTCTATACATTTTCTCATGATTTTGCCTATCCGAATATATAATACAAAAACTGCTTTCAGCTTCTGGTTTATGCTCTGAAACTCCTTGATAGGAGGGAATGTGGCTGAAAGCAGTACCCTGAAAGGAGGGGATTCCGCCTTCAGCCGTATTTTATGCCGATGGACACTCACCAATGTGTGAGCAAAAGTTTATTGACACGTCGGCAAAATTTGCTAAGATGTCGACTGAAGGAATCTGACATGCCGGTAAAGGATCGTTGATACGTGGGCTGGTATTTACTGTTCCAGGAAATAGGGAGTTATGTAAAATAGAGGGTCTGTTTAAGTAAAACAGACGCTTTGTTTGGATAAAACAGACGCTCTATTTTCGGAAAATAGACCTTTGGTTCAGTATGGACGTTTATGCAGACTCTAAAAATAAATAGAAAAACTTTCCCTTTGTTTTCAGGGGTGGCTTCAGCCAAATAGCTCGATGAAATGGAAGATTTAGGAAGAAACTGAAGGCTGAATGCTGTTTTGTGAACTTTTTATTGGATATGGTTTATATCTATAATATAGGTTGTCGGATAAAAAACATTTGTCATGATGTATGTTGTCTTTTATCTATTTATTACTGTGGTGGTTAATTAACCACCACAGTAGCAAAATACTCTTTGAATACTCCCGCAGCTTTTTCAAGCTGTTCGGGGGTATTTTCTTTTACGTCTTTCAGCTTGTATTCCTGCTCCATGGCTTCGTACTTGTGTACGCCCAGTGTATGGTAAGGCAGGATTTCTACCCGCTGAATCATCTTATACTTTCCCAGTGCCTCTCCCAGTCGGCGGATATCCTCTTCGAAATCGCTGTATCCGGGCACTAATACATAACGCAGCCAAAACGGTTTTTCGTTCTCTTCGAGCCATGCCGCCGTGCGGATGGTCTGTTCGTTGCTTCTTCCGGTCAGCGTCTGATGGCGGGCGGGGTTGAATTCTTTGATGTCGAGCAATACAAGGTCGGCCAGTTTGAAAAGCTCTTCTACATCTTCATTCCAGATGCCGCCGTTGCTGTCTATGCAGACATGAATCCCTTTCTCTTTCAGCTCGCGAACCAGCGGGACAAGCGCTTTCGCCTGAAACGTAGGCTCTCCGCCCGAGAAAGTGACTCCGCCGCGCTTGCCGAAGAAAGGACGCTGGCTCATGGCCATGCGGATGATTTCTTCCGGTGGGGTAGGCGTACCGCCTTTGCCGGCTATCGTGTCGGGATTGGCACAATACAGGCAGCGGAAGTTGCAACCCTGAAGAAAAACGACGAGCCGTAAGCCCGGCCCGTCGAATGTTCCCATACTTTCGTATGAATGTACGTTTATCGTCATATAGAGTAGATAGATTACATACGTTCGTGGAAGCTACGGCTGATAACTTCCAATTGATGTTCGCGGCTCAACTTCACGAAGTTTACGGCATAACCGGAAACACGGATGGTAAGCTGCGGATATTTCTCAGGATGTTCCATGGCGTCATAAAGCATATCACGGTTCAGAACGTTAACGTTCAGGTGGTGAGCGCCTTTGGTGAAGTAACCGTCCATCATGGTAACCAAGTTATCAATACGGTCTTCTACGGTTGCTCCCAGTGATTTCGGAACGATAGAGAAGGTGTTGCTGATACCGTCTTGTGAGTCGCGGTAACGAAGTTTCGCTACGGAGCTCAAAGAGGCGATAGCACCGTTCTTGTCGCGTCCGTGCATCGGGTTGGCACCCGGAGCGAAGGCAACGCCTTTGGCACGTCCGTCGGGAGTAGCACCGGTCTTTTTACCATACATCACGTTGGAAGTGATGGTCAGCAGAGACAGGGTAGGACGGGCATTCTTGTACACCGGCAACTTCTTCAATTCTTCGCTGAAGAAATATACCAGGTCAACACCCAAGTGGTCTACCTTGTCATTGTCGTTACCGAAACAAGGGAATTCGCCTTCGATGTCAAAACCTTCCGTCAGGCCGATGTCGTTGCGGCGGGCGGTAACTTTGGCGTACTTGATGGCCGAGAGTGAGTCGAGCGCGATGGAAAGTCCGGCTACACCGTAAGCAAGGTTGATGCGCGGGTTGGTATCTACAAGAGCCATCTGTGCTTTCTCGTAGTAATACTTATCGTGCATATAATGGATAATGTTCATCGCTTCGTTGTAAACACGGGCGATTTCAATCAATACCTTCTTGTAGTTGCTCATTACTTCTTCAAAGTTCAGCGTGTCACTGGTCAGTACAGGGATGTTTTTCACCATGACCGTACCTGTGTTTTCGCAACGTCCGCCGTTGATGGCAAGCAGCAGGGCTTTAGCCAGGTTGCAGCGTGCGCCGAAGAACTGGATTTGCTTTCCTATCTCTTGGTAAGATACGCAGCAAGCGATTCCGTAGTCGTCCGACTGGCGTACTTCGCGCATCAGGTCGTCGTTTTCGTACTGGATGGATGAAGTGTCGATAGAAACTTTGGCACAGAATTCCTTGAAACCGTCCGGCAGTTCCGGGCTCCACAGTACAGTCAGGTTCGGTTCGGGTGACGGGCCGAGGTTGTACAGTGTTTGCAGGAAGCGGAAGGAAGTCTTTGTTACTTTGGTACGTCCGTCGTTGAGACGTCCGCCCAGAGATTCGGTTACCCAGGTCGGGTCGCCGGCAAAGATGTCGTTGTATGATTGCATGCGCAGGTGGCGAACCATACGCAGTTTGATGACAAACTGGTCTATTAGTTCCTGTGCGAAAGATTCGGTGATAGTTCCTTTGCTCAATTCATATTCCATATAGATGTCGAGGAAGGAAGAAACGTTACCCAGTGACATAGCTGCACCGTCTTGTTCTTTCACGGCGGCAAGGTAAGCCATGTACACCCATTGTACGGCTTCCTGTGCAGTGTAGGCAGGACGGCTCAGGTCGAGTCCGTAGTATTCGCCCATTACCTTCATTTCTTTCAGCGCCTTGATTTGCTCTGCCACTTCTTCGCGCAGGCGGATGCGGGCGTCGGTCATCGGGCCGGTCAGGTTACGCAAGTCTTCTTTCTTGGCTTCAATCAGTCGGTCGATACCGTAAAGAGCCATACGGCGGTAGTCGCCGATGATACGTCCGCGGGCGTAGTTGTCAGGAAGTCCGGTAAGGAATCCCAGTGAGCGGAACGAGCGGATTTCTTCCGTATATACGTCGAATACTCCGTCGTTGTGCGTCTTGCGGTAGTGAGTGAATATGTCTTTTACGCGGTCATCTACTTCCACGCCGTTCTCGTGGCAAGCCTTGCTCACTACGTTGATGCCGCCGAAAGGCTTGATGGCACGCTTCAGCAGTTCGTCTGTCTGCAGACCGACAATCAGTTCGTTTTCCTTGTCGATATATCCGGCTTTGTGGGAAGTGATGGTAGATACGGTAACATTGTCAAGAGAGCGGACGCCATTGTTTTCTCTTTCTTCTGCCAATGCTTCGAGGCAGCGGTTCCATACAGCTTTTGTGCGTTCGGTGGGGCCTTCGAGGAATGAAGCATCTCCGTAATACGGAGTGATGTTATGACTTACGAAAT
>CAQOGY010000015.1 GCA_948847595.1 uncultured Bacteroides sp. | reverse complement strand
AGTAGCTGACTACGGATCAGCCGGTTACAGGTTTGAATCCTGTCGCGATCACAAAATCCTCTGCATTTATTTGTAGAGGATTTCTTTTTTATCCCCATTTCATCGAAGAAATCGGCTCAGGGAAGGTTCAGGACTCAGTCTGAAAATTTGGGGAATCCAAAGATGCTAGCTTTATTTTATGCTTTTTCGTATAAATCATGTTAGAAAATATCATTATTTAAAGCACCTCATCGCCTAATTCACCGTTGGGCAACCATGAATTCACCGTTGGGCAACGGCAAATTTCTCGTTGCCCAACGGTGAATTAGCGTTTTTCTTTCAAAATGTCAAAAAAATAAGGGAAGCCTTTGAGCTTCCCTTATTTAAAAGAAATAAAAAAATACGTTTAATTCGCCAAGGACTAATATTTAAATCAGCATTTTATATTCAATTCATTCAAAACCTTCCGTATTGCCTCAAACGTAGTAATACGGGTAGGAACTAGCGGTAATCGAAGTTTATTTTCAATCATTCCCATAGCATTCAGCATTGATTTCACGCCGGCAGGATTCCCATCTACGAATAGCAGATCAAATAATTCTGTAAATCTGTGATGGATAGTCAGTGCATTGGCAAAGTCTCCCTGAAGCGCCAGGCGTGTCATACGGCTGAATTCACGAGGAAAAGCATTGCCGATAACCGAAATAACGCCCACAGCCCCTAAAGTGATGAGAGGGAAAGTAATGCCGTCATCACCGGAAATCACATTGAAGTTTTCAGGCTTGTTCTTGATAATATCATCCATTTGCGTGATATTGCCGGATGCTTCTTTTATAGCAACCACATTGCTGAAGTTACGGGCAATACGCAAAGTCGTTTCAGCAGTCATATTTACGCCCGTACGACCCGGAACATTATATAACACGATAGGAAGCTCCGTAGCTTCGGCGATTGCCTTATAATGCTGGTAAATGCCTTCTTGCGAAGGTTTATTGTAATATGGCACAACAGACAATATAGCGTCGACTCCTGTGAAATCATCATTTTTTAATGTCTCGACAATAGCACGAGTATTATTACCACCTACACCCAACAGAATAGGAATCCTTCCATTAACGCGGTCAATCACCATTTTTTTTATGGTTTTCTTTTCTTCCTCTGTAAGAGTCGGGGTTTCGGCTGTAGTTCCCAGCACACACAAAAAATCCGCATTATTCTGTAATAGATAGTCCACCATGCGCATCAATGCGTCATAGTCAACGCTCTCATCCTCTTTGAAAGGAGTAATCAGTGCTACCCCCATTCCTTTCAATTTAGTCTGTATCATGAGTTTTAATTATAATCTCTAATTTATTTAGCCGCAAAAGTACGAATATTTTTCTTATCTTACGATATAAGTTTCAGAAATTCGTCTTCGCTAAGTATGGTTATTCCAAGTTTTTCCGCTTTTTCCAGTTTCGCAGGCCCCATATTGTCTCCGGCAAGGATGAAACTTGTTTTCGCAGAAATACTTCCTACATTTTTGCCACCGTTTTTCTCGATAAGTTCTTTATATTCATCCCGTGAATGATGAGTAAATACGCCACTGATAACAATAGACTGTCCTGCCAACTTATCCGTATATCCACTTAAATCTTCTTCAGTGCGATAAAGCTGTAATCCGGCATCTTTCAAGCGGCTAACCAACTCACGATTAGACTCATTCGCAAAATACAGCAAGATACTTTGGGCTATTTTTTCTCCGATTTCATCAATACTAACCAGTTTTTCAAGGTCTGCCTGCTGCAGTTCATCTATATTTTCAAACGACTTCGCTATCTTCTTCGCCACAGTTTCACCGACAAAGCGTATTCCTAAAGCAAAGATTACCCGTTCAAAAGGAACCGTTTTACTTTGCGCAATTCCTGTTATAATATTCTCCGCTGATTTCTCACCCATACGCTCCAATCCCTTGATATCATCAGTTGTAAGCTTATACAAATCGGCCGTATTTTCAATTAAACCTAACCGATAGAACATATCTACCGTTTCCGGGCCCAATCCATCTATATTCATAGCCTTCCGACTAATGAAATGCTCTATTTTACCTTTAATTTGCGGGGGACAAGCCGTTTCATTAGGGCAATAGTGCGCAGCTTCTCCTTCATATCTGACTAATTTGCTGCCACATTCGGGGCAAGTAGTGATGAACTTAACCTTCTCACCAAGCATAAAACTACGCGCATCCTTGTCGACACCCGTGATTTTAGGAATGATTTCACCACCTTTTTCGACATAAACCATATCTCCAATGTGCAAATCGAGTCCTTCAATAATATCCGCATTATGCAAAGACGCACGTTTCACAACCGTTCCCGAAAGCTGTACCGGATCCAAGTTCGCCACTGGAGTGACTGCGCCTGTTCTGCCTACCTGGTAAGTCACCTTATTCAAGCGTGTCAAAGCACGTTCAGCCTGAAACTTATAAGCAATAGCCCAACGCGGAGATTTAGCCGTAAAGCCCAAATTCTTCTGTTGCCGCAAGCTATTAACTTTTAAAACAATTCCATCTGTGGCAACCGGCAGATTCTTGCGTTCGACATCCCAATAGTTGATAAATTCAAAAACCTCGTCCAATGTCTGGCATTTACGTGTCAAATCAGATATTTTAAAGCCCCATTTTGCAGCTTCCTGAAGATTTTCATAGTGTCCGTCACAAGGAAGATTATCTCCCAGCAGATAATACAAATACGCGTCCAGCTTGCGAGAAGCAACAATAGAAGAATTCTGCAACTTCAATGTACCGGAAGCCGCGTTTCTCGGATTAGCAAAAAGTGGCTCCTCACGCGCTTCCTTCTCACGGTTCAATTCCTCAAACACTTCCCACGGCATCAGAATCTCCCCACGAATTTCAAAAGTGGCAGGATAATTATCACCATGAAGCACAAGCGGAATGGAACGGATCGTCTTCACATTATCCGTCACATCATCCCCTTTTTCACCGTCACCACGGGTGACGGCACGAATCAATTTCCCATTTTCATAAGTCAATGAGATCGATGTACCATCATATTTCATTTCACAGCAGATCTCAAAATCCTCATTGAGCGCCTTGCGAACACGTTCATAAAAATCTGTCACCTCGGCTTCCGAATACGTATTTGCCAATGACAACATAGGATATTTGTGTGCCACCTGCGTAAAGTTCTTGTTCAGATCGCTACCTACACGCATAGTAGGCGAGTTTTCGTCTTTATACTCCGGATGCGCCTGTTCCAAATCCTGGAGTTCACGCATCTTGTCATCAAACTCCTTATCCGAGATTTCGGGAGCGTTCAACACATAATAATTATAATTATGCCGATGAAGTTCAGCACGCAATTCCTCTATTTTTTCCTTTATATCCATATTTCTTCGATTGTTTAAGGCAAAAATACAGGTTTATCTTTGAATATTTGTACTTTTGCGAAAAATTAAAGATTATGCGTATTGATATTATAACAGTTTTACCCGAAATGATTGAAGGCTTCTTCAATTGTTCCATTATGAAACGGGCTCAAAACAAGGGACTTGCAGAAATACATATCCACAATCTGCGTGACTATACTGAAGATAAATATCGTCGTGTCGATGATTACCCTTTTGGCGGTTTCGCCGGAATGGTCATGAAAATAGAGCCAATCGAACGTTGCATCAATGCCCTTAAAGCGGAACGGGAGTACGACGAGGTGATCTTCACAACCCCTGACGGAGAACAATTCGACCAACCGATGGCCAATAGCCTTTCTTTAGCGCAGAACCTGATCATTCTTTGCGGTCATTTCAAAGGTATTGATTATCGTATTCGCGAGCATCTGATTACTAAAGAAATCAGTATCGGAGATTATGTCCTGACAGGTGGCGAACTGGCCGCAGCAGTTATGGCCGATGCTATCGTACGTATCATTCCCGGAGTTATCTCCGATGAACAATCCGCGCTTTCCGATTCTTTCCAGGACAATTTATTGGCAGCTCCTGTATATACTCGTCCTGCCGATTATAAAGGTTGGAAAGTTCCCGCTATTCTATTATCAGGCCATGAAGCGAAGATTAAAGAATGGGAGTTGCAACAATCCTTGGAACGCACCAAAAAGCTTCGTCCCGACTTATTGGAAGACTAAAACTATAATGTAAATAAAAACGACGGTGAGAATTCATTTGATTCTCACCGTCGTTTTTATTATGTCCACCATCCGAAGGGTTTACCGGTTGCCTTTTCCTCTAAACACAAGCACCTTATTCACTCATCATTTCACGCTCAGTCCTACACTCCAAAACTTGGAAGGGAAATAGCATTTTTCTTGTGCACCCAGTGCGAATGGTTATTGTATGTTTGCAATTATACCTCAAGCGCACCAATAATTTCCTTTACGGACTTACATCCGTGTCTTTCCAAGTAATTATTTATACCATCTTCCACTTTGATAGTAACAGCCGGATCTATGAAATTTGCCGTACCAATCTGGATGGCAGATGCACCTGCAAGCATAAACTCAACCGCATCTTTCCAGTCCATAATACCGCCCAAACCAATGACAGGAATATTTACCGCTTTAGCGACCTGCCATACCATACGCAATGCAATAGGTTTTACGGCAGCACCGGACATCCCGCCTGTTACAGTCGATAAAATAGGCCGTTTACGCTCCGCATCAATCGCCATTCCCAGTAATGTATTGATTAATGACACACTATCTGCACCACTTTCTTCTGCTGCACGGGCTATTTCGGTGATGTCAGTGACGTTTGGAGAGAGTTTTACGATAAGTGTCTTTTTGTAAGCAGAACGCACAGCTTTCACTACTTCTGACGCACCTTTTGCTGACACACCAAAAGCCATACCACCTTGCTTCACATTAGGGCAAGAGATGTTTAATTCTATGGCAGGAATTTTGTCAAGTTCATTAATGATTTCGGCTGTTTTTACATAATCTTCGATAGCAGAACCCGAAACGTTTACAATCATATTCGTCTGGATGTCCTTTATGCGGGGATATATATATTCTACGAAGTAGTCGACACCCTTATTTTGCAGTCCTACAGCGTTTAACATGCCCGAAGGAGTTTCGGCCATACGCGGATAAGGATTTCCTTCACGTTTGTGAAGAGTAGTGCCCTTTACAATAATACCGCCTATTCGCGCTATATCAATGAAATCTGAGAACTCTTCACCATATCCAAATGTACCGGATGCTGTCATCACCGGATTCTTCATTTGTAATTCACCAATGTTTACACTCAAATCTGCCATAGTAGTTTATTTATATTAAAAACAGGACCTTCTTTACATACACACAAGTGACCTTCTGTCGTATTTTCCACACAGCATAAGCATGCTCCGATACCACAAGCCATTGTATTTTCCAAAGATACTTCACATTCTATCTGATTACTTTTGGCATATTTCGCCACGGCCACCATCATGGGCTTAGGGCCACAAGTGTAAATCTGCTCAAACCGTACCTTATTTAATATAGAATGTTGGGTGACATATCCTTTTTCTCCATGGCTGCCATCTTCCGTAGTAGTATACACTTCACCATATTTAGCAAATTCATCCAGTTGCAACAAGTCTTTATCGCTACGGGCACCCAAAAGGAAGGTAGGTTTATGCCCGTTTTTAGCCAATTGTTCACCTAAATATAACATAGGAGCTGTTCCGACACCACCACCAACTAACAGGAGCTTATCTGAAGGCTTTTGCGGCATTGTGTAGCCATTTCCCAGCGGAAGTATCGTGTTGATTACATCGCCCGGATTTATCTCTGCCAGGCGCTTTGTTCCGTCTCCAACCATTTGGATCAGAAACCATACTTCATTTCGTTGTTTATCTACAAAATTAATAGAAATAGGGCGACGCAGGAAAGTAGTAAGCGAACCGTCCACCCGGAGTTCAGCAAACTGCCCGGGCAACATTTCGGGCAGTAACGACGAAGAAGTCAGTTTTAGCAATACATAATTAGCATGCAGTTTGATATTCTCCGTAACCGTCAGATCTAAAATAAATTTCTTCATGTATGGATATAAAAAGTATAAATTCGTATTCCGGGTGCAAAGATACAGGAATTTGCTCAAACCAGCGATTTTACCTCTTATTTTTCAGGTCTAAACGTTTCATAGGTATTATCATCAAAGAAAATTCTTATTTCAGTGATTTTCCTGGCAGGCTTTTCTATATACCTAATCTCTTGTTTTACAATCTCTTTAGGTGTATTTTCGGTGCTTCTTAACGCCATTTCCCTGCGATTTTCCGGAGCAATCGTCTCTTTGGACGGATTTACAGGATTCTCGTCGAATAAAGAAGGCTGATAATCGCCATTAGGAGAAACTAGTGAAGAGCCTTCTGCAGAAGCCAGCATTTCGCCTTTCCCATATAGCAACCATTCAAGATTTACATAACTATAGGTTTGGTGAACTTTCATCACTACTTCCAGACTCGGCTTGTTTCTATCATTTAGAATATGAGAAAGAGTAGACTGTTGAACTCCGATTGTTTCAGCAAAAACTCTGGGGGGAACTTTTTCCCTTTCCATAATCATTCTAATTCTGTCTTTTATTTCCATACTGGGCCTTTATTGAATTACAATTGTAGTACTAAATGTTGGTTTCACAAAAATACATATAAAATCAATCACTATACAAAGGTAAATATTACATTTCACAAAAGCAAATTACAAATATAAAAATATCAATATTACAAACGTATTTAATTATTCACACTTAGAATATCACGTTTGTACAATAGATAATAAGCTATATTTTACTATCACACTTCTTGTTTAACCAACAGTCATTATCATTTGATAATAAATACTTTATGCATATACAATATAAACATAATTACGATATTCACAAAAATATATCGCCGATAAACCATTGATTTACAGCAACGAATCATATAATCACTATATATACATGATATTCAAGTATATAATATGTGCAAATATGAGTGTTAAACACTCTCCTACTACATTTATATAATGCAATTTAGTTTTGTAAATCAAGAAATATACATTTGTGACAACACCTAATTAAACACATATGTATATCATTCACAAATATACTAATTACAAATATACAAGCAGAAATACACAAACGTAAATACAAGAAGTTGCAGTTGCAATAAAATAAAGGATAAACACCATTATTTACGAATGTATTTTATGATTTCATCAAATCATCTTTTACATTCCACTCTTAAATGTCAAATCCTTGCGATATTTCCGTCCCATCTCCCAATTCATTGTATTTTTTCAATTCTAGAAAGGTGAAATTGCGCATAACATACTGTAATATAGATATTTAAGACACATTACTCAAGCTCTCTATTTAATTGAAATAGAAAAATAGCAGCAATTATCGACTAAAAACTATCGAACTATCAAAATGATATTTTGAAATCATTATCTAAAAAGGATTTTCCATCTTGTCATGGACTATAACAGTTTTAGACTGATCCTATTTTTGCTTCTACTATATTTCAATAGGGATCCAAATTTTTCAATGGGAGAAATCTCATTATCCAACTAAAGGATAATATCGGGAACGACTAAACGGAATTAAAATGAAGAAATTAAAAGTTCGCTAAAGACAGATTAGCAATCAAGAGAAGACAGGAAAATAGAGTGAATTTATTGTTCAATTTTTTACTCAAAATATAGAAGTTATACTATCAGAATAAAAACGTAATTTCGCGAATATAAAAAAGGCATATACTCTATTCTATATATAGTAAAAGTATATGCCTTCCTTTTATATCAAAATCCCGTTCTTCCTAATGCAAAATATTAAACACTAATTCGCGGAGAATATCCCCGTCTGTCATTGAGCTGTTCTTTACTCCTTTTGATTTTGCATCAGCATATCGTATTTCACCAACGATTTGCATCGTCTTTACTCCACTGTATTTTCGCATGGCAGCCAGATAATCTTTAGCTTGCCAAGGCGTCTTTAGCCCCAACATACCGGCAATTCCCTGCTCCGATTTATCAGGTGCGTAATATGCCAGCATAAGGTTGGAGTAAAAGCTAAAAAGCAGAGACAACGTCATCTGTATCGGATTAGTTTTCGGATTCTCCTCAAAATATTTTATTATCTTATTTGCCTTGAGAATATCCTTTTCCACAAGCGCACTCCTCAATTCGAAGTTATTATAATCCTTGCTTATACCAATATTCTTTTCTATTTGTTCAGGGGTCACACGTCTCTGACCAGTGGGCAAAGTAATAATCAACTTTTCCAATTCACCCGTCAAGCGGCTTAAATCAGAGCCAACAAAATCAGCCAACATGGCCGTCGCTTTAGGCTCCATATCCACACCTTTACGCTTCATATAAGAAGATATAAAGGCCGGTAGTTGTGCATCCTTTATCTTTTTCGATTCGAATAGTACGCCCACTTTATCTATTTCGGCAGCCAACTTTTTTCTTCGGTCTAATGTGCCGTGCTTGTGGCATATCACTAAAATAGTAGAGAGCAGCGGTTTTTGGAGATAGTAAGACAACTCTTCCATGTTACGGATTGCCTGTGCTTCCTTCACCACTACCACCTGATGTTCAGACATCATCGGATAACGTTTCGCGGCATTTATAACAGTAGCTATATCTACGTCGGCACCATACACAACCGTCAGGTTGAACTCCTTTTCCGTCTCATTCAACACATTATCCGTTATATAATCTGCGATCAGATCGATATAGTACGATTCTTCCCCCATCAGATAATAGATAGGACGATACTGCTTCGCCCTCAATTCCTTGAGAATATCATCGCACGTCAATTCTTGTTTTGCCATATATATCTTTCAAGACTGGGAGTTACCAGTCAAATTTCAAGTGTTTTACAGTTTTCTTTTCATCAATAATCATACGCAAAGAAGCGATGCCAATCTCCACATGTTCCTCTACGTAGTTTCTGGTGACAAGGTTGTCACTTTTATCCGTTTTCACTCCGTCGGGAGTCATCGGCTGGTCAGAAACTAAAAGTAATGCACCTGTGGGAATATGATTGGCAAAACCACAACTGAACAAAGTGGCTGTTTCCATATCAACCGCCATTGCACGGGTCTTTTTCAGATATTCCTTGAATGTTTCGTCATGCTCCCAAATGCGGCGGTTGGTGGTATATACAGTACCTGTCCAGTAGTCACGCCCTTTGTCACGGATAGATGAAGAAACGGCACGTTGCAACATAAATGCGGGTAACGCCGGAACTTCAGGCGGAAAATAGTCGTTGGAAGTTCCCTCACCACGGATAGCGGCAATAGGAAGAATCAAATCACCTAGCTGATTCTTTTTGTCGATACCTCCGCATTTACCAAGGAACAGACAAGCCTTCGGACGAATGGCACCCAATAAATCCATGATAATGGCGGCATTAGGGCTTCCCATACCGAAATTAATCATTGTTATGCCTTCAGCAGTAGCAGAGATCATGTTAGCATCCCTGCCTAATATCGGAACATCAAATTGATTGGCGAAAATCTCTACGTACTTGTTGAAGTTAGTCAACAGAATATACTCCCCAAAATCTTCCAGGTTACGTTTTGTGTAACGCGGTAGCCAATTAGCGACGATTTCTTCTTTTGTTTTCATAATTTCATTAAATTTGTGGCTCCAAATAAAGGAACCCGTTATTTAACTTACAAAAATAATAAATGTTATCGTTAAACCTACCAGTATTCGACACTAAAATAAACGTACGAAACGGAAAAAATGTAATTTTCGACGTGATTCGTAAACGATATGTCGCCCTTACCCCTGAAGAATGGGTACGGCAACACTTCGTTCACTTTCTTATTGCACACAAAGGATACCCGTCCGCACTTCTGGCCAATGAAGTGATGGTTAAGTTGAACGGTACCACAAAAAGATGTGATACGGTGCTCTACCGGAGAGATTTATCCGCCCGGATGATTGTAGAATATAAAGCTCCGCATATCGAAATCACGCAGACAGTATTTGATCAAATTACCCGATACAATATGGTACTGAAAGTAGATTATCTGATTGTCAGCAACGGGATGCAACATTACTGCTGCCGGATGGATTATGAAAATCAGAGCTATGCCTTTCTGAAAGATATTCCTGATTACAACTCCCTATAATCATCCGTTCATTCAATCCTCAAAAACACACTTTATCCATAGCATAAAAATAGCGTCACTATCCGCACAAGATAGTGACGCTATTTGCCTGTTATAGTGACGCCATCCCGAACGGATAGCGTCACTATAATAGCCACCGCTCCGGATAGCCCCCAAGGCACTTTTACTATTACGTTACGATGTCTTTCTTCCCATTATCATCCACTTTCTTCTTGCTGAATCTCTCCTGCAATTTTTGCATCAATTCATAGAAGTTAGGAACATAAACCGTTGCCAACAGCGTATTCATAGCCATACCGAATACCACTGCTGCACCCAATGCTATACGGCTCTCCGCACCTGCTCCAGTAGCGAATAATAATGGCATCACCCCTAAGACAAAAGCAAAAGACGTCATTAAAATCGGACGCAGACGAACGTGTCCTGCTTCAAATGCCGCTTCGCGGATAGAGTTTCCTTCGGCACGAAAATCACGGGCAAATTCCACAATCAGGATTCCGTTCTTTGCCGAAAGAGCAATCAACAGAATAATACCAATCTGTGTATAAATACTCACCGGAGTACCCATAACCAAACAGCCAATCATTGCTCCCAACAGTGCTACCGGCAATCCGATGACAGCCGCTACCGGGCTCGTCCAACTCTCATATTGGGCAGCCAACACCAGAAAGGCAACAATCAGAGCCATAATCAGAACGACAGTCGTCGTACTGCCCGCTTGCGTTTCCTGATAGGCAACAGACGTCCATTCGTAACCGAACTCATCTCCCAACTGTTCCTTGAACAGCGCTTCCACTTCCTGAATAGCCTGTCCGCTACTACTTCCGGGAGCTACATTGCAAGTCAAAGCCGCAGTAGAATACATATTATACCGATTGATTTGATCCTGTCCCAACTGCTCTTCCACTTTCGTAAAGGAAGAGAAAGGAACCATCTCTCCTGCCGAATTCGGCACACTCAACTTCAACACATCATCAATGACCCGTTGAGCCTGATCGCGTGCTTCAATTTTCACTTGATAAATACGTCCGAATTCTACAAAATCATTCACATAGGCCGCTCCCATATAATATCCCAATGTAGAAAATACATCATTCAAGGCAATTCCCATAAACTGCACTTTATCACGGTCTATATTAAGAAAATATTGTGGTACATTTGCCTGATACTGACTGGATATGGAAGCCAAAGCAGGTTTGGTGTGATAAGAAGCCAACAGTGCATTGATAGCCTGCTGCATCTCTGTCGGTCCCAGATTTTTCCGGTCTTCTATTTGAAGTTGCAAACCGCCCGAAGCTCCCAATCCGGGAATAGCCGGCGGCACCATCGCAAACACTTGTCCGGCTTGAATCGTCATATACGCTTCACCGTTGAAACGATTGACAACGGCAGCAGCCGTATGCTCCTTCCCTTTCCTCTGACTCCAGTTTTTCAATACGACAAAGTAAGTGGCCGAATTGCTCTGCTCTCCACCACCCATAACGGAGAAACCCGAGATACCGATATAATTCTGTACTTCAGGGTACGAATCAAGTATGGCATTTATCTTATCTCCAACCGCTTGCGTGCGTTCCAAACTGGCAGCCGGCGGCAACTGAACCACAGCTATAAAATACCCGTCATCTTCATCGGGAACAAACGTAGAAGGCCAATGCATAAAGAGCAAAACAGCAATCACCGTCAGAATGGCATAAGATATAAAACTGAATCCCGGACGTTTGAGCAACCATTTCACTATTCCGTCATACACACCTTGCGTTTTATCATAAGCTTTATTGAATCCTCTGTAAATGAAGAACTTGGATGGTTTACTCTTTTCAAGGAACAACGCACAAAGCGCAGGAGTCAATGTCAATGAATTAAAACCGCTCAACACCGTTGAAGCAGCGATAGTCAAAGCAAACTGTTTATACAACTGGCCGGAAATACCGCTAATCAGCATTGTAGGAATAAACACGGCGAGTAGCACAAGAACCACACCTACAATCGGGCCCGTAATCTCTCCCATTGCCCTCGTCACAGCCTCACGAGGTGAATATTGCCCGGTTTCCAACAACCTCGAAGCATTTTCCACCACCACTATCGCATCATCCACCACAATGGCAACGGCCAAAATCAATCCGAACAAAGTCAGCGTATTGATAGAGAAACCAAATGCCGCCATCACAGCAAGCGTACCAATCAAAGAAACGGGAATAGTGAGACAAGGAATAATAACCGCCCTCCAATTCTGAAGGAACAGGAAAATAACAAGTACCACCAGCAAGGTTGTCTCAAAGAACGTCACCATTACTTCGTCAATAGAAGCATGAATCACATCCGTCGTGTCCAACGTGACATTATAAGAGACTCCTGACGGAAAATTGGCAGCCAATTCCTCCATTTTGGCTTTCACCCCCTTCGAAACATCCAATGAATTTGAACCCGGTTGCTGATAAATAGCGATGGCGGCCGTAGGTCTTCCATTCAGCCGGGACACTACACTGTAAGAAGCGGAACCCAAATCAATCCGGGCAATATCTTTCAGGCGAAGCATCGCTCCATCTTTCTCTGTCCGGATGATGATATCACCGAATTGCTCCGGCGAATTAAGCCTTCCCTGCACATTGAGAGTGTATTGAAACGCATTCTTGTTATCCTGTCCGATGGGCTGACCTATATATCCGGCAGAAACTTCCACATTCTGTGACTGTATGGCCTGATAGACCTGTTGCGGTGAAATATTACGAATCCGCATGGCTTCGGGATCCAGCCAGACACGCATGGAATAATCTCCCGCTCCCATAACGTTCACCGCACCGACTCCCGGCACACGTGTCAGTTGGTCGACAAGATTTAATTTAGCGTAGTTGGTCAGATACAAGCTATTGTAGACAGAATCCTGTGAAATCATCGTCAGGAACATAACAATATTCGAAGATTGTTTCTGTACTGTCACTCCCTGCACCACTACCGGTTCGGGAAGCGAAGATTGTGCAATACTTACCCTGTTTTGTACTTGCACGGTTGCCATATCAATATCCGTACCGACAGCAAAAGTGATAGTCAGCGAGTACGCTCCCGAAGAAGAGGAATTGGAAGACATATAGAGCATACCATCCACACCATTCACTTGCTGCTCAATAGGAATACCTACCGTTTGAGCCACCGTCTCGGCATTTGCTCCCGGATAAACGGCGGATACCTGTACCGTTGGCGGTGTAATCTCCGGGAACTGCGCAACAGGCAATATATTTAGTGTCACCAAACCGGCTACCACGATGAGCAGGGCAAGCACCGTAGCAAAGATCGGTCGGTATATAAAAAATTTAGAAAACATAGATCTATGAGTTTAGGATTAATACTTAAAATGAAAGAACTTCCCTTTATGGTATGGGCTTCACCTTCATTCCGTCCCGGACTTTCATCAGAGCTTCCGTGACATACCGCTCTTGCGGAGAAATCCCGCTCATCACCTGGCGCAAGGTATCACCCATCAGTTGGCCGATCTCAATATGGCGGTAATGAACTATATCCGAGTCATTTACAACATACAGATATTTACCCAACTGATCGGTTCCGATAGAAGCTTCTTTCACTAATACCGCATTTTTGGCTTCCCGATAAGGAAGAGTAATACTCACGTACAACCCACTCTTCAGAACTCCTTTCGGATTATCAAAATTGGCACGCACCATCAATGTTCCCGTACTCATATCCACATTCGGAGACAGATAATCCAATACGGCAGGATAAGATTCCGTTCCGTCTTTGCCCAGTTGTACCATAATCTTCTGTGGCAGATTCTTTGCCGATTGCTCACTGTTGTTCATCGCCATTCCCAGCCATTGGTTATCCGCTACATTAAAATACGCATACATTTGGTCGTCCTTATAAATAGTAGCCAGTGTCACGGGCTGCAATGCTCCGCCTACATAGCTTCCTATATCCACTGTCGACTTCGTGATAGTCCCGTCAAAAGGAGCCCGGACATAGCAATATCCCAGATTCGTATGTGCCGTACTCAAAGCCGCTTCCGCATTATTCACGGCTGCAATGCCTTCTGTCACATTCGCTTCCGACTGAAGTAACTGTATCTGACTTACCGCATCACTCTTGATGGCTTCCTTCATACGGCTATAATTACTCCGTGCATATTCCAGTTGCGCCCGGGCAGTTTGCAAATCCGCTTTCGCCTGTTCCACTTTATCCTTATATAAGGTAGGTTCGATAACGAACAATAACTGCCCTTTCTTCACCCTTCCTCCCGGAGTGTAGGAAGTGGACTGCAATGTACCATTTACCCTTGCCACCAAGTTGACCGTTTGCTCCGTTGTCAGATAACCCGGGTAATCTTTCGTCAGGGTAATATCCTCCACTATGGGTTTGGTCACTCTAATTTCAGGAGTAGGCATCCCTCCCATCGCTCCTGCGCTCTTCTTCTCCTTGCAGCCTGTCAATATCGGCAGCGCAAGAAAGATATACATTAGTTTTTTCATATCCGTTAGGTTATATTTTATTTATAGATTCTATTTATTCTCGCCATCCACCGCCCAAGGCTTTGTAAAGGGCAATGAGTTGTAACAACGAACTTCCTTCCGCCTGTACCAACTGATTCTCATAAGATAATAGCGAACGCTGTGCGTCAAGCACATTCTGGAAAGGTGAAAGTCCCTGTTTATAAAGTTCTAAGGAAAGTTTCAATGTCTCAATGCCTTGATTGCGCACCTCTCTCAGTGCCACAATCTGCTTGATAGAATTTCGATAGGAATTCATGGCATTATCAGTTTCCTGTACGGCAGTCAGCACCGTTTGATTAAACTGGTTAATCGTTTCGTCCAGTTGGGCTTTCGCCAGTCTTGTGGCATTGACTAACTGTCCGCCACTGAAAATCGTCCAACTCAATGCCGGAGCAATCTCATAAGTCATACTTTTACTTTTCACCAAGTCTTTCAAATCACGTGCAGCATAACCAAACGAACCTTTCAGAAAAACTTTCGGCAACCAATCGGCTTTAGAAGCTCCGAGCAATGCCGCCTGTGCGTTTACGTTCCGTTCCGCGCTCCGCACATCGGGTCTTCTCAATAATAAATCGACAGGCATCCCCACTCCGATGGGTTCCATATAATCGGGCAGTGTTCCTACCGTTTCCAAGACAGGACGGATTTCCTGGGGATACATGCCTAGTAGAACAGCCAATGTTGTAATATACTGGTTGACGCCGGCTTCCAGTTGCGGAATGGAAGCTCTTGTACTATACAAAACAGACTTGGCCTGTGCGACATCCAATTTGGCAACAAGTCCGGTATTATAGCGTACTTCCGTGATTTTCAGCACCTCTTCCTGCGAAGCGGCATTCTTTTTCACCACTTCAAGTTGCTGCTGCAATTCCCGCAGGTTGATATAGGCTGAGGCTACTTCCGCTGCCATAGAAATCATCACTCCTGTATATTCCTCCTTGCTTGCGGCAAAATTCTCCTTTTGCGCTTTCACCCGTTTGCGGATACTTCCGAAGATGTCAATTTCCCAGCTCATGCTGAGCGAAGCGTCGTAATAATGTTCCGTAGATTGGGGCAAGGCACTTGTATTTCCGCTTGTTTCCTGGCGAGTCCATCCGGCATTCAGCCCGATGGAAGGAAAGAAATTGCTACGCTCCATCCAAAGATTGGCACGGGCGGCAGATATACGGTTGATGGCCATTGCGACAGAGAAATTGCGGTCTACGGCCAAAGCAATCAAAGAATCCAACTTGGTGTCCCGGAAAGATTTCCACCAATGATCGTCCACCGGAAGCGTTTGTTGAAATACCTCTCCACTCTCTTCCCATTCGCCGGGGAGAGGCGCTTTCAGATAGCGGTTTGCAGTTTGTCCAACCGCAGATACAGTCGAAAGAAACATAAGGAGCGATGTGCCCCACATTCGTATATTCATATCAGTTCAGGTTTTTATGAAATGATAAGATAACAACTAAAGGTTTGGTTTGTTTATTTCGGAAACGTTAAGAAAGAAGTATAAAAAAAGCCCCGCCATCAGGCGGAGCTTTGAAAAATATAGTGAAACAGCCAACTCTTATTCTGCTGTTTTTCTTCTGATTGCTCTTTTTGTAGTCGGTGCCGGAGCTTCCTCTACCTTGTGTTCGAGCTGTACACCAGCCAATTCCGGGTCAATCATGATACGTCCGCAGTATTCGCAAACGATCACTTTCTTACGGGAACGGATATCCAACTGTCTCTGAGGCGGAATCTTGTTAAAGCAACCACCACATGCATCACGCTGTACGTACACGATACCCAGTCCGTTGCGGGAGTTCTTACGGATACGTTTGAATGATTGCAACAGACGCGGCTCGATTTTAGTTTCCAAATCTTTGGCTTTGTCTCTCAGTTTCTCTTCTTCCTGCTTGGTTTCAGAGATAATTTCGTCCAGTTCGCTCTTCTTCTGTTCGAGGTCTTTTTTTCTTTCGTTCAGAATCTGTTCGTTCTTCTCTACTTCAATCTCTTTTTCTTCCCTGTCTGCAGAATATTCCCTGATTCTCTTCTCGCAAAGTTCGATTTCCAGTGTCTGGAACTCAATTTCTTTTGTCAGGAAGTCATATTCACGGTTGTTACGGACGTTGTCTTGTTGTGACTTATATTTTTCAACCGAAGCTTTAGCCGTTTCAATCTCTACCTTCTTACCGGAAATAGCAGTTCTCAGTTCGTCTACTTCAGCTTTAATCTTGTCGATACGGGTACTCAAACCGGCAATCTCATCTTCAAGGTCTTGTACTTCCAATGGAAGTTCACCTCTCAATGTCTTGATCTCGTCAATCTTAGACAACATAGTTTGCAGTTGGTACAGGGTCTTCACTTTCTGTTCCACCGTCAACTCATTCGGATCTTTTTTTGCTTCTCTAGCCATTTTACTTATAAATATTTTATGGGATTCGTATTTATTTTACTCAATTGGAGCGCAAAATTAGGAAATAAATCCCGGATTATAGAATAAAAAATCTCTTTTGTATATTGTTCGCTTTCGTAATGACCGATTTCCGCCATCAGAATATCACCTTCATGGCCGAAATAATCATGATACTTGATTTCTCCTGTAATAAAGACATCCGCACCCGTCCGGATTGCCTGCGGAAGCAGGAAAGCTCCGGCACCACCACATAATGCCACTTTCTGTATTTCTCTGCCTGTCAATTTGTTATGACGGACACAACCCACTTCAAAGGTTTTCTTGATGCGTTTCAGGAATTCGAGTTCCGTTTCCGGCTCATCCAATTCACCTACAATTCCCGAACCTGCCTGCTGCCAGTTATTCTGCAACGGATATAAGTCAAAAGCCGGTTCCTCATAAGGGTGGGCAGACAATAATGCCTTAACGACTTCCGCTTTCTTATATATAGGAAGAATGGTTTCAATTCTCACTTCATCCTCACGGTGTAGTTCTCCGATGGTTCCGCAAAAAGGGTGTGTTCCCTCGTTTGCCCGGAAGGTTCCCTCTCCTTTCAGATTATAACTGCATGAATCATAGTTACCTATATTTCCGCATCCGGCAGCAAACAGTGCTTCGCGTACACCATCGGCTTGTGCGTAAGGTACGAAAGTCACCAGCTTAACCAAGCTATTCTCTTTCGGCTCAAGCACTTTCAGATTCTTCAGTCCTATCTTCTCGGCTATCTTATAATTGACTCCACCTTGGGCATTATCAAGATTGGTGTGTGCCGAATAGATTACAATATCATTCTTTATTGCTTTCAATATGCAACGTTCCACATAATCCTTGCCTGTAATGGATTTATAACCTTTAAAGATGAGCGGATGATGCGATATAACGAGATTATACCCTAACGCGACAGCTTCATCCAACACAGCTTCGGTAACGTCAAGACACAACAAAGCCCCTGTTGCTTCCGCTTCTGTCAATCCTATTTGCAGGCCGGCATTATCAAATCCGTCTTGCAATGGCAGAGGCGCGAATCGTTCAAGGGCGCTTACTATTTCCTTAATTTTCATTATTTGGTAGAAAATTTGGTTGCAAAGATAAGAAAATAAAAGGAACAACCGCCCTTTGTTCTCATTTTTTTAGTAAATTTGGCGCATATCCTATAACAATTGAATACGATGAAAGCTATCCTGTCCTATTTTCTATTAGTTGCCCTGCTTGTTTCCTGCCAATTAAGGCAGAACGAAAATGCTGAAAAGCAAACTGCCAAAGACATAAGTGCTGATGATACGGAAGAATGTATTGCAGATACAGTAAAAGCCACCGCCATCTTCTGGATAGATAAAGCGGAAACGAAGCACTGCAAAGAATGGGGTTTCCGTACTATTAAAGCAAAAGTTTTTATCTATGAAAACGGAAAGGTTGATTTACAAGCTTTTGTCAAAAAGCAATCGCCGGATCTGGAGAAGTATATACGGCATCATCTCTCTAAATTCCAAGTATCGGAAAAAATGCTTGAAGGCGGATATGTGCAACCGGGAGAACAATTCGTCCAACTTCGCTGCTTATATGAGAAGCTCAAGGGGAAATAATTTGTTTCAAGCAGTACAACCATTTGTTTCAACACATGAAACTATTGGTTTCACGCCTTGAAACTGAAGTTTCGCCCGTGTGAAACAAAAGTTTCCAAGGCTTGAAACTAGAGTTTCATCGGTTGGAAACTATAGTTTCAGACTGTTGAAACCAAAGTTTCAGACCGTTGAAACTGTCGCTATCCCTACAGAACAAGACATGCTTCACCGGAAAAACAAAGCTACCCCATCCCTTCTTGTGACAGCAACATCTGCCATCACATTGCTGTCACAGCATGCTGTCACGCTCTAATCACTCATCAATCAATCATTTAAGCATAAAGATGTGACAGATGACAGCAAGTTTTATTTCTTTTTTATATAGAGAGAGGTTTTATTCTTCAAAGCATACCTTTCATCGACTACTTTGTCTGTAGGAAAAAAAGTAAAAATCAATCTCCATTCTTCTTCCCGATAGATGAATTTTCGACCATTTGCACCGTGAAGAATTGCGTTATACTTTTCCTGCAAGAAAGTTTCAATATGCTTGGGCACTTCGCTGCCCATAACCGCAAATTCCACCGTAATAAAGAAACAGGGAATAGAAATTTCAGCTACCTGATGGAATATCCGGTCAACAACAGTCATTTCTTCGGTTCTTTGGTTACTTCCAACAGTTTTCCGTATGCATCAAAAGAACGTCGTGATGCCAGCGAGATAGTAATCATCAGCGATAACATGGATGCCGTGAATGTGATTACCATTATCATCATCTGATACTTGATGGCAACGTTCGGACTACTCCCACCCAAAATCTGCCCGATCATCGTGCCTGGAAGGGCAACCAAGCCCATGACCGCGATATTTGCAATCAAAGGACTGAAAGACTTAATAATGGCTTGCCGGATAAATGGCGCCTGTGCTTCCTGCCTTGTAGCTCCATTGCCTAATAAATATCTGTATAATTGCTGTTCACGTTTCAATCCGCTATAATAGGTATTCAAGGCGATCACATTGCTGGAAAGCATATTACCCATCAGAATCCCGAATATAGGAATAAAATATTGAGCACTGAAAATATTATCCAGTTGAAGAACGACTCCGATAAAATATAAACCTACCAATACAACGCTGCAAAGAAATCCCACAGTAATCGGAATCAGGAGAATGCTACGTTTCAGTTGGGTACGTACCAATGCGGTCTGTCCGGCTACGAATATCATGATAATCACCCAAAGAAAATTAATCCAGGGATTATTCCACAGAAACAGATATTTCAGGTACATACCGATGAAAAATAATTGGATTATCATTCGTAACGTACCAATCACGGCAGGTTTCAGCAGTCCCGTCTTAAATTTCCATAGATAAAAGAACGGAATGGCAAGCAGAAGCAAGCCTATAAAAAGATTATAATATGAAATGTCAATCGTTCCCACAGTGTATATTCTTATAATTCTATCTGATTCGTGTTATAATTCTATTACATAATGACATCCCTGTGCAAAGTCCTTGTCATGAGACACTGCCAGCACAGCCGCCCCTTTTTCTGCCTGTCTCCGGAAAAAGGACAGTACTTTGTCAGTTGATCCGGCATCCAAGGCAGAAGTCGGTTCATCTATGATAATCAGAGGTTTGTTGAGCATGGCAGCTACGGCCAGTGTTATTCGTTGACGTTGGCCGCCCGATACTTCGTTCACTCTCTTTGCATATAATTCATGCTCCAGCCCCAATTCGTCAAAGCAAGCATAAAGCCTTTCCTCCGAGAATGGAATAGAACGATTCACTTTCAGTTCAAAAGGAAGGGCAACCATTTCTCTCACCCATTCAAACGGCAAGGCCAGTTCCTGCGGAATCCATGCTATCTGCCGGCGGACACTATCAATGGTCGATATGTCGAGCAGTGTCTCTCCTACTTGAATGGAGCCTTCTTTCAGCGGAACAAAGCCCATTACCGCATTCAGCAACGAAGTCTTTCCACAGCCGGACTGCCCTACGATACAGGCTGTTTCTCCCCGTTCCAGTTTCAGGTTAAAACCGGAGAAAAGCACTTCTGTTCCAAAAGCAATACAGGCATTATTGATATGTAACATGACGTTTTGAATTCTTTCTTTCCGGCAAAGGTACTATTTTCTTGAAAAACGTTATCTTTGCCTGACTAATTAATTCAAGAAAAGTTATGATACTGAACGAAAGAGACGCTCGTCATGAGCATATATTGCAGGTAGCACGTCAAATGATGACTGCCGCACGCACTGCTCCCAAGGGAAAAGGGATAGACATTATTGAAGTTGCTTTGATTACTAATGAAGAAATCAAGCAATTGTCGGACACTATGATAGCGATGGTGGAAGAGCATGGAATGAAGTTTTTTCTGCGTGATGCCGACAACATACTAAACGCCGAATGTGTTATATTAATAGGAACGCGCGAACAGGCGCAAGGATTGAATTGCGGTCATTGCGGATTTGCGACTTGTGCAGAACGCACAGAAGGTGTTCCTTGTGCACTGAACAGTATCGACGTTGGCATCGCAATAGGTTCAGCCTGTGCCACGGCAGCCGATTTGCGTGTAGACACACGCGTGATGTTCTCTGCCGGATTGGCGGCCCAACGCCTGAACTGGCTGAAAGACTGCAAAATGGTAATGGCGATTCCAGTCAGCGCATCTTCCAAAAATCCGTTCTTCGACCGGAAGCCGAAGCAGGAAAATAAAGATTAATACCGGTTGCCGGTAGATGAATAAACCGATTATATAAATAACTAAATAACATAAGTCTGATGGGAATTATGGTTGGACTGCCTAGTCCTAGTGGCTCGGAGAAAGATTTGCAATTGAACTTCGGTAAGAATATGACCGTACAAGTAGAAATGAGAGCCCCTCATTTACCTGCCGAGTGGCATATGCAAAGCGGTATACAACTGACGTGGCCGCATGTCGGCACAGACTGGGCATATATGCTGGAAGAGGTACAAGAATGTTTTGTCAAGATAGCCAAAGAGATAGCGGAACGCGAGTTACTATTAATTGTCACTCCCGAGCCTGAAGAAGTAAAGAAGCAGATAGGCACTGTTGTCAACATGGATAATGTCCGCTTTCTGAAATGCGCGACCAATGATACATGGGCACGCGACCACGGGGCTATCACCATGATAGATACCGGTAATCCTTCGCTACTTGATTTTACCTTCAACGGCTGGGGATTGAAATTTGCCGCCGAACTTGATAACCAAATCACTAAACAAGCCGTAGAAGCCGGAGCCTTGAAAGGACAGTACATAGACTGCCTGGACTTTGTTCTTGAAGGCGGCTCCATAGAAAGTGACGGAATGGGCACCTTGCTTACCACTTCCGAATGCCTGCTTTCTCCCCAACGGAACGGAAAACTGAACCAAGTAGAGATAGAAGAATATCTGAAATCAACCTTCCATCTGCAAAAGGTGCTTTGGTTGGATCATGGTTATCTAGCAGGGGATGATACAGATAGCCATATTGACACTTTAGCACGTTTTTGCTCTACTGACACCATTGCATATGTGAAGTGTACGGACGAAGCAGACGAACATTACGAAGCACTGCTTGCTATGGAAGAACAACTGAAAACATTCCGCACATTGGCAGGAGAGCCTTACCGGCTTTTGGCTTTACCCATGGCAGATAAGATAGAAGAAGATGGCGAACGACTGCCTGCCACATACGCCAATTTCCTGATTCTGAATGAAGCAGTCCTTTACCCGACTTATAACCAGCCGGAGAATGACAGGAAAGCCGGAGAAGTATTGCAACAAGCTTTTCCAAAGCATCAAATCATCGGAATAGATTGTCGTGCCTTAATCAAACAGCATGGTTCTCTGCACTGCGTTACCATGCAATATCCGATGGGAGTTCTAAAATAATTTGGTAGATTAAAATAGAATATACAAGTAGATTAAAATAAAAATTCATCATGAGAAAGATAAAAGTCGGACTTATCCAGCAATCCAACACTTCTGATATTCGGGTAAACCTGATGAACCTGGCCAAAAGCATTGAAGCATGTGCCGCACATGGCGCACAACTGATTGTGCTTCAAGAGTTGCACAACTCGCTTTATTTCTGCCAGACAGAAAATACAAACCTCTTCGATCTTGCCGAACCTATCCCCGGCCCTTCCACCGGATTCTATTCTGAACTGGCGGCAGCCAATAAAGTAGTTCTCGTGACTTCTCTTTTTGAGAAACGCGCACCGGGGCTTTATCATAATACTGCTGTTGTCTTCGACCGTGACGGGAGTATTGCCGGTAAATACCGGAAGATGCATATTCCTGATGATCCCGCTTATTATGAGAAGTTCTATTTTACTCCCGGAGATATAGGCTTCGAGCCTATTCAGACCTCTTTAGGAAAACTGGGCGTATTGGTATGCTGGGATCAATGGTATCCGGAAGCTGCCCGCTTAATGGCATTAAAAGGTGCGGAACTATTAATCTACCCCACTGCCATTGGTTGGGAAAGCAGCGACACGGACGATGAGAAAGCACGTCAGCTCAATGCCTGGATTATTTCACAACGTGCCCATGCTGTTGCGAACGGACTTCCAGTTATCTCAGTCAACCGTGTAGGACACGAACCTGACCCGTCAGGACAAACCAACGGTATTTTATTCTGGGGAAATAGTTTCGTAGCAGGGCCACAAGGAGAATTCCTGGCACAGGCCGGAAACCACCGACCGGAAAATATAGTAGTGGAGATTGATATGGAACGCTCGGAAAACGTACGCCGTTGGTGGCCGTTCCTGCGCGACCGTCGCATTGACGAATACGAAGGACTGACTAAACGCTTTTTAGATTAGACAAGAAAGCACGCGGATATAAACAACAGAAAGGGCACAGAGTAAACTATAAATTTAAACTCTGTACCCTTTCTATATACTTTATATATTCTTTCTTATTGAAATGTCAGTTTCTTATTAGCCAGGAAATTGGCACCTCCATAGATAAATAGACCCAGGAATTGCGCCAAATATTCATTGACATCCAATCCTTCCACTAATAAAATAAGAAATAAGAATTGTGCTGTATATGCCAATCCGAAAGCAGAACAAAAGAGCAGTATCTGTTTCCAGAGACTGTTCTTTCTATTTTCTACAGGGAATATCCAATATTTGCACCAGATAAAGTTATGAATCTGAGCTATCAGGTACGCTGTTATATTAGCCACCATATAGTCACCGTCGAATGATATTTCTCTCATCATCAACCATACAACCAATGCCATGATGATGGCATTCATCGTACCGATTACTATAAAACGGAATATGCGTACAGATTCTTTCACTCGCCTTCTTTGATATCAACAATCAAATTCAATTCATCAAGCTGAGTCTGATCAATTGTAGATGGCGCATCCAGCATCACGTCACGACCGGAGTTGTTCTTCGGGAATGCGATACAGTCACGGATAGAATCCAAACCGGCGAACAAAGATACCCAACGGTCAAGCCCGTATGCCAACCCACCGTGAGGCGGCGCACCATACTTAAATGCATTCATCAGGAAGCCGAACTGTGCCTCTGCCTTTTCAGGAGTAAATCCTAAAATCTCGAACATCTTCGCCTGCAACTGTGCATCGTGGATACGGATAGAACCGCCACCTACTTCGACACCGTTGACTACCATATCATAAGCGTCGGCACGTACCGCTGCGGGATTGGTATCCAACAATGGAATATCTTCATCTTTCGGATGGGTAAACGGATGGTGCATAGCCATCAGACGACCTTCTTCTTCGCTCCATTCAAACATCGGGAAGTCGATAACCCAAAGGCAAACGAACTTATTCTTGTCACGCAAACCTAGTTGAGAACCCATTTCCAAACGGAGTTCACAAAGCTGCTTACGTGTTTTCATCACATCATCACCAGACAAAATAAGAATCAAGTCACCCGGTTTAGCACCAAATGCTTCCTTCATTTGCTGAAGAACTTCCTGTGTATAGAATTTATCTACACTTGATTTTACTGTACCGTCTGCTTCTACACGGGCATAGACCATGCCTTTGGCGCCAATCTGAGGTTTCTTCACGAACTCGGTCAATGCATCTAGTTGCTTACGGGTATAAGTTGCAGCACCTTCTGCGCAGATACCACCGATATAAGCAGCATTATCAAATACAGAGAATCCGTGTCCTTTCATAATATCCATCAATTCCACAAACTTCATATCGAAACGCAAGTCCGGTTTGTCGCTACCATAATATTTCATAGCGTCAGCCCAAGCCATCCGCTGGAACGGTTCGGTCAGTTCTACACCGCGAAGAGTCTTGAACAGATGTTTAGCCATCCCTTCGAAGGTAGTGATAATATCTTCCTGTTCTACGAAACTCATCTCACAGTCAATCTGTGTAAATTCAGGCTGGCGGTCAGCACGCAAGTCCTCGTCACGGAAACATTTAGCAATCTGGAAGTAGCGGTCGAAGCCGGAAACCATCAACAATTGCTTTAAAGTCTGCGGGGATTGCGGGAGTGCATAGAACTGTCCCGGATTCATACGTGACGGAACGACAAAATCACGTGCACCTTCCGGAGTAGAGCCGATCAAAACAGGTGTTTCGACTTCGATAAAACCAAGGCTATCGAGATATTTGCGCACTTCGATTGTCATTTTGTGACGTAGTTCCAGATTAGAACGAACAGCGTTGCGACGCAAGTCCAAGTAGCGGTATTTCATACGAATATCGTCACCACCATCTGTATTGTCTTCAATGGTGAACGGCGGAGTCATGGCAGTGTTCAGTACATTCAGTTCGGAAACAATGATTTCAATGTCTCCGGTAGGAATGTTAGCGTTCTTACTGAAACGTTCGCTCACTGTTCCTGTGATTTGAATGACAAACTCACGTCCCAATTTATTGGCACGTTCACAAAGTTCTGCATTGATTTCTTCGTTAAAGACTAATTGAGTAATTCCGTAACGGTCGCGAAGGTCGATGAAGGTCATCCCTCCCATTTTACGACTGCGCTGTACCCAACCGGACAGCGTTACTTGCTTATTTGCATCAGAGATTCTCAGTTCTCCACATGTGTGTGTTCTGAACATATATTTTCTTATTTAAACGATTATCACTCGCGTTTTCATTTTGGCTGAACCAAAACTCCGCAAAAATACGCAATAATTTGTAATTCGTGATTAGTTATCCGTAATTTTATCAGACTTTCTTTGTCAGCTTTTTCAATATTTTCTTGTTTTTGTCTGTAATATTGTCAACGATGGCTTCATTCATCAATTTGATGCCGTTCATATATTCCTGTGCTCTTTGAAGCACGTTGGCGGCATCTTTTTCAGCTGCACGCGGAACGACTACACGCAATCCCTGCTGAATTAATTCAATATTTACATCAGCGTCTGTCTCCATGGGGTCGCCATCAAAATGAACCACTCCCGGAGTAGTCCGTCGAATACACAACTGCTTGCACCGGAAAGTCTTGATACGGCTATTCTGGTCAATCGTCTTATTAAATAACTGGAAAGCAAGGGAAGGTACGTCCAGGACGGTGAACGGTTCTAATATGGTGACGTCCAGCAAACCGTCCGTTAATGTGGCTTGCGGGGCGATATAGGCATTATTCCCATATTGTGACGCATTTCCGCAGGCAATAAGAAAAGCCTTATACTTGGACACTCCGTTTTCAGTCTCCAGTTCGTAGGTTTCCGGCTGATATTTAAGACTTTCCTGAAGCGTCTTTTCCAAATAGGTCAGCAAGCCGCGCTTGCCGGCATGCGCAAACTTCAGACTAACAAAAGCGTCAAATCCCACTCCGCAGGTGCAGAAGAAGTCTGTTCCGTTAATCTTACCATAATCTATTATATCCGTGCAACCCTCATTAAGCACTTCCAATGCTTTTTTCGGTTCCATAGGTATATGCAGATGCCGCGCCAGCCCATTGCCCGACCCGCAAGGGATAATCCCCAAAGCGGTATCAGTATGTACCAGCGAACGAGCTATTTCGTTGATTGTCCCGTCTCCACCGATAGCTACCACCACGTCCGTTTTTTCTTCCGCAGCTTTGGCAGCTATCTCTACTGCATGACCGGCTCTCTCCGTATATACTACTTCCCAAGAGTTTTTCGTCTTGTCTATTTTCTCATCCAGCAAGCTAAGAATCAATTCCTTACTTTGTGTTCCTGAAATAGGATTGACGACGAATTTTATTTTTCTCATACTTTCGTTCATGCTATTCTTGTCGATTGTAGACGACAAAAGTAATATAAATATCTTAAATTTTAATCTATTAGAGGTTTCTAATCTCAAGCGAGCAACTTTTTTCTCTTAAAAAGAACATATGAAAGCAAAATTTGTTATCTTTGCCCCCTGTTTTAAACACTTGTTAAGATAAAAGGATATTAGACCGTCAGCGAACGGTCTGAGTATGAGTATTATAAATTATAATTCATGGGATTATTACAAGAGAAGTTAGCAAAGTACGACCTGCCACAAAAGTTTATGGCACAGGGCGTTTACCCATATTTCCGTGAGATAGAAGGAAAACAGGGTACAGAGGTAGAGATGGGCGGACACGAAGTGTTGATGTTCGGTTCCAATGCATACACTGGCCTTACAGGAGATGAAAGAGTTATTGAAGCTGGCATTCAAGCCATGCATAAATATGGTTCCGGATGCGCAGGGTCGCGTTTCTTGAATGGTACGCTTGACCTGCATGTCCAACTGGAAAAAGAACTGGCAGCTTTCGTCGGTAAAGATGAAGCTCTCTGTTTTTCTACCGGTTTTACTGTGAATTCCGGTGTTATTCCTGCTTTGACAGACCGCAATGATTATATCATCTGTGATGACCGTGACCATGCATCTATCGTAGACGGCCGTCGTCTTTCTTTCTCCCAGCAATTGAAATACAAGCACAACGATATGGCTGATTTGGAGAAGCAACTTCAAAAGTGCAATCCGAGTTCAGTAAAACTAATCATAGTAGACGGTGTGTTCTCTATGGAAGGTGACTTGGCAAATCTGCCTGAAATCGTACGCTTGAAACATAAATACAATGCTACTATCATGGTAGATGAAGCTCATGGTTTGGGCGTATTCGGAAAGCAAGGACGTGGAGTTTGCGACCATTTCGGTCTGACTCACGAAGTTGACTTGATTATGGGTACTTTCAGCAAATCACTGGCTTCTATCGGCGGTTTTATTGCTGCTGATTCTTCAATCATCAACTGGCTGCGTCACAATGCACGTACTTATATATTCAGCGCATCCAATACTCCGGCTGCTACTGCATCTGCTTTGGAAGCTCTCCATATTATCCAGAACGAACCGGAAAGACTTGAAGCTCTGTGGGAAGCTACCAACTATGCATTGAAACGTTTCCGCGAAGCAGGTTTTGAGATTGGTGCAACAGAGTCACCTATCATTCCTCTTTATGTGCGTGATACGGAAAAGACTTTCATGGTTACGAAACTGGCTTTCGACGAAGGTGTATTCATCAATCCGGTTATTCCGCCGGCATGTGCTCCACAAGATACGTTGGTACGTGTGGCATTGATGGCTACTCATACAAAAGAACAGATTGACCGTGCTGTAGAAAAGTTGGTGAAGGCATTCAAGACTTTGGATATTTTATAATCAGTATTGATAACCCTATAAAAAAGCTACTTTCCTATATTGAATTGGGAAAGTAGCTTTTTTATTTATTAGATTAATTATTTATTCCGGATTTTCTTTCCTATCACAACTACCTTTTGGGCGGTCGGTATAGTACTCGAACCGGGTTCTTCCTCTTCTTCTATATAATTCACTCTCACCGTATCCCCCAACTCAAAACCTGTGACATCGTTCGGTTCCTGATCCATTGTACTGATAAAAAGCGTATCTCCTTTTGAGGTAATTAACGCGAAGTGATTCGTTGAAGCATCTCCTACAACTCCGGTTATTGTTTTCTCTTCTTCTGTTGGAGCTATTATTAAAGTATCCTCTCCCACTTCCTTCTCGATAGCCTGTTTTCCTTTCGATTGACACGCATTAAGACCAATCCAAACTGCAAACAATAAAAACACCTTTATTCTATTCATATACATTCTCTTATTTGAAATAAACTTGGAATTATGCAAAGATACTGTTTTTTCAAATGTCTTTTGATGTAAAATCTGTGAAATCATTCCATTTATTCCAATAGCCACTCCACCTTATGCAAGGCTCATTCATTCTTCATTATCAGTGCAGGGTTAATTCGGACAGCCTTACAAACCTGCCATAACAATGTCCCTAAAGAAATTACTAAGGTAAGAATAAAGCCTGCTATAAAAAGCTCTATTCCTATCGGAGCTTTCACTGCAAAATCCTTCGTATAATCCTGAATGATATAGTAGGCTAAAGGAATAGCAACCGCAAATGCCGCTCCTAAAATATAAAGATACTTGCGTACTAACAATAAAGCTATCTGTTTGCCAGTAGCGCCGTTTACCTTACGTAATGCGATCTCCCGGTATCGCTGACGAATGTCATACAGGGACAGCCCCAACAAGCCAAGACAAGATACACAAATAGCCAATCCGGCAAAAGTGACATAAATGCGAGTCGTCCTCTTATCATCATTATATAACTCTTTAACCTCATCTTCTACAAACTGGTAATCAAACTCTCCTTGTCCCAACACTTCATCGTGCAAATCTTTCAGGAAATCAACAGCTTCTTTACGCTTTCCCTCCGCAATCGTTGCCAACAGAGGGTCTGTCGGATTATCACTCTCATTATATAAAATTGCCAGCGGTGCATCTCCCTTGGACAAATGTCCGGTACGAAAATCCTCTATCACTCCTACCACCTGAAAGGGAGGGTTCTTCCCCTCATCCACTCCCATGCTCCACCATAAACGCGAGTTCGTTTGTAACAAAACCTCATCTATATTTTTTATTCGGAAAAGTTTTTTGGCAGTTTCATTAATAATCATTTTATACTGAGCAAACTGATCCTTATCATTCCACTCTCTTCCTTCCTTAAGCTTCAACCCGAACATATCCATGTATTTCTTATCGGCAAACATAAGAGCCATTTTATGCTTTTCTCCATTGTCCGCTTCCACATCTACTTGGGGTTCCAAATGAATCGGCATTTTACCATAATTCCATGAAACGAACAAAGGACAGGCATCCATTTTCTGTCTGATAACTTGTTCTTTATAACGTTTTGAATCACATTCCTTCTGCCACTCTTCATCGCTAAAGTACCTCCTATTTTGTGTATCATGCGATAAAAACTGGCAGGATATAATATTCTTCACCTGATAACCAAGATCTGCATGAAGCATAGTATATAACTGACGTACAAAAAACAATGAAACCACTATCAAACAGAAAGTGATGATATATTGAACAAATAGAAAAACAGCACGGGATACAATCGAATATCCTCCGACACTAACCGAGCGTAAAGAGGTAATCGGAGAAGAATAGTTATATCTCAAAAAAGGATATACAGAAGTAATAAACGGCAATCCGAACAATAGAATGAAAGATAATGAGATGTCGAATTTCAGATCCGGTTTCACTGGAATGGAATATACAGACGCAAACACGCCTGCCGTAACTTCAATTAGCGTCCAAATAAGCAACATCGAAACAGCAACCATACACACATTTTCCATGTATATCTGTGAGAATATCTGAATACCACTAGCACCATACACTTTTTTAACTCCAAACTCACGCGCCCGTTTCAAGATAATAACCGTATAGATATTGATAAAATTGAAGATTCCTACCAACAATAACATACATGCCACGATAGATAAGACTGTGATATGCTCTTTATTTCCCCTCAAGAAAAAACTGGATTCCGAACTTACCACTTTATCAAAGTATAACTCTTTCAAAGGCAAGAGCCTGAATTGTATAGGTGAATGACCAAAACAAATCAATGACTGCGGTTTTGATATTTTCTCATTAAAACTCTTTAGTTCCGTCCCTTTAGCCAAGCGTGCTATACAGAATCCCATCCGGCTCCAATCCATGTACTTTCCCTGATTCACAGGAGTTATCAAGTCAAATTGCAATGAAGACTTGGTATCTGGTTCATCTACAACTCCCCGTATGGTAAGCGTATAACCTGCCGAAGAGACAAACTGCCTTCCGAGTGGCTCCTCATCTCCCCAAAGATGTTTGGCATACTGTCGGGTAATGATTGCATCATCCGGACGTTGAATAGTCTTAATGCCCGATATGACCGGATAGTCCATTAATTGCAGAAACAAACTGTCTGTCACTAGGACATTGACTCGATAGCGATGTTCGTCGTATATGATATAATCATCTTTATAAGAAATACCATACGAATACCCCTCTACTTCGGGATTCTTCATCGGATCAATAAAATTGGGATCATTATTCCTGTCTGTATTGTCAATAATGGAAATGCTACCATTACTTCTTTGAGCCGTCAATATATATAATTGATCCAAGTTCTTACAGAAATGGTCAACTGTTAATTCCTGATGAATATAGCGCACTATGATTAACGTTGCCGCTACACTCACCGCCAATCCAATAATATTGATTATCGTATAAATCCTGAAACGAAATAATGCTTTTATTGATGATAGTTGATTTTTCATATCCATCTTATATGTTATACGATTCTATTACTCACTCTTAATCACTTCTGCCGGATTTTGAATGGCAGCTTTCCATACTCTCCATACAATGCTTGAGAAAATAACAAGAAGCATTCCTGCAAATATTCCTATATATATCCACAAGTTTACCGGAGTCTGTTTTACATAGTTTTCAAGCCAACGTTTCATAATGACATATCCTAATGGAAAAGCAATGCATGATGCCATAACAAGTAATAGCAAGTATTCTTTAAAGAATAAGTTCAGAATCAGCCTTGCGCTGGCACCATTTACTTTACGGATGGCTATTTCTTTACGACGTTGCTGACAGGATAAAGTTACTAACGAAAATATACCGAATACTGCAATTATTATACAAATAGCGGAAACTACACTTAACAGCTTACACAATGTTCTCTCTGATTTCATATAAGCGTCATAAACTTCTTCCATATTAGACAACATCAATTCTGCATTCGGATTAACTTTATTCACTTCTGCTTTTATCTTTTCAGAAACAATGTCCCAAGTTCCTTCCTTCACTTTGAAAATAATACCTCCTCTGTCTCTACTATCCGGTAAATGAAACATGGCAGGAGCTACCGGATGTATTGGAGCGTTATATGAAATATTTTTAATGACACCTTTCACTATATATTGCTTTCCTAATTTACCTATTTTCTTTCCTATCGGTTGTGTCCATCCTAAAGCTTTCACAGCAGCCTCATTTATAACAACCATATCTTTTCCATCCTTTTCATCCAACATATTTCCGTCCAATACCTCAACTCCAAAGAAATCGGCATACTCCTGATTAATCGTTTCATCTTCCAGTTCAATATATTGTTCACTATCAGTATTTTTTCCGTCCCATTCTTTTAATCTATATGTTGAATAGTACATCTTGGGAATAGGTGTATGAAAACCATTCAAACATTCTGCTATTTCAGGTATCTGATTCACTACTTCTTTGAAAGGGATATTTTCAGAGCAATAAACTACTGCCCCCACATTATGCCGCTCTATTCCAAGCTCCCTAGTATTCAATAGAAAATGAAGTTGCATCATCATTACCAAAGTACAAAACACAAAGCCCAAGCTGATAAATAGCTGAAAAAAAATACTGATTTTATAAAACCATCCTGAGAGATGTGTATTTGACTTCTTGCTTATATTATTAAGTAGAGTTCGTCTACTGATATATTGTATAAGCAGAGATGCAAAACCAACTGTCACGGCAACCAATGATAAGATATAAACAAATACTTCAATATAAAAGAATGAAGTGCTTTCATCAATTTGTGACAAACGTTTGAAAGTGGGCAAAATTAACTCTATCAACACCAAACCTACTCCTGAAGATAGAAGCAGTAATAAGACTAGTTCTATGAGAAGTAGGGTAAGTAAACCTCTATTTGATGAACCATTAACCTTTCTCAACGCCAACTCACGTCTACGCATCCGGATACGAGTCACCAGCATTGTTAAATAATTGCATATTCCACAAATGATGACCAAACCACTAATACAAGCAAAAAGACGAATATGATCCAACTTCACATTTACATCTTCTCTTGGATGAGTACTCCGCAGTGTCGATAATAGGGCAATAGGCGTAGAGATTGGATATTTATGGCCTTCTTGTTGCACTTCATGTTCTGATAATCTTTGTTGTAATGCTTTCATATCACAGTTGGGATAAGTGCGAAAAAGCGTTTGACATCGTTGGCGTCCCCAATTAGGGCTTGCATCATAAAATGGTAACAATATATCAAAAGAAAACAAAGAATGCCCTTCCCATGACTTTACAATTGCGACAATTGTTTTTTCTTCATTATTTTCTTCGAAAATCAAGTGTTTACCTATCGGAGATTCTTTTCCAAATATTCGTTCTGCCGCATTTTCAGTTATAGCAATTTCATCCTTTTTTAGCTGTAAATGATTATCTCCGTCCAATACCTTAATATTGAACATTGAAATGAAACTTGAATCTACTTCTATCCGCCGTACCGAAAACTCGGTATCCTCATTCTTAATCTTTTTTTCATCCCAATCGTAATAGATACAACATACTTTCTCCACCTCAGGACAGTTCTTTGCCAAATAATCAGCTAAAAAGCTAGATGAATTATAGTTAAATCCGTCTCCATAAAGACGAAAGCTACTGCCTGCCAAATAAATACGATCGGCCCCCTCATGAAAATCGTCATAAGTCATTTCATAACGAATCCACAAAGCAGACAGCGCAAAACAAGTAAATCCGACTGCCAATCCGATGATACTGACAAGGCTTTGTGTCTTATACTTCATCAGATTGCGAAAGGCTACTTTAAGATAGTGTTTTATCATGATACCTCATTTATAGTTGCTTGATGCAACGTACTTACATGCTTACTTCCGTTACCACCTGACCGTCAAACAAGTTGATGATGCGATTGGCATAGCCGGCGTCATGTTGCGAATGGGTTACCATGACAATTGTTGTCCCCTCTCTATTCAGTTCACTCAACAACCCCATGACTTCCTTACCATTTTTGGAGTCCAAATTACCAGTCGGTTCATCGGCAAGAATCAGTTTAGGATTGGCGACTACTGCACGGGCAATAGCAACACGTTGTTGCTGACCTCCGGAAAGTTGTTGAGGAAAATGCTTACTACGATGAGTAATAGCCATTCTCTCCATAGCTGTCTCAACCCTTTTTTTCCGTTCGGATGCCGAGATTCCCATATAAAGTAAAGGCAGTTCAATGTTTTCATACACGTTCAGTTCATCTATCAGATTGAAACTCTGAAATACAAAACCAATGACTCCTTTACGGAGATTTGTACGCTGCGATTCCGTATATTTCGAAACTTCCGTACCATTCAGATAATACTCCCCTCCCGTCGGGTTATCCAAAAGCCCTAAAATATTAAGCAATGTGGATTTTCCACAACCGGAAGGCCCCATAATGGCTACAAACTCACCTTGCTTCACCTCGATGCTGACATTATTCAGCGCCCAAGTTTCCACTTCTTCTGTCTTGAAAATCTTCTGTAAGTTTACTGTCTTAATCATGATCGTAAATTTATATTGTTCGTAAATTATATCATTCTTTTATTCATTCTTGATAGACTCCACCGGATTGATTCTTGCAATCCTCATGATACGAAACCAGATAGTCAATGCCGTTACCATGGCAACAGACAGAAAAATTCCTGTCCAAAACCAGCATCCGCAGTTAAAGAATACTGTATATATTTGTTTCCACCACTGTAACACCATGTACACCAACGGAAAGGATATAATGGCAGTAACCACCAACAAAGCTATATACAAACGGGCAAATAACCAGATTATATGCCTGATTCCGGCTCCATTTACCTTACGGACAGCAACTTCTTTCTGCCTGCGTTCGGTGTCGAGAGTAACGCTGGAATATACGCCCAATAATGTAATAATGATACTGACCATTGCGAAAAACAAAATAATATCTTTCAGGATATATTCCATAGCCTGCATCTCATAAAGGTCATCCTGAAATGTGCGTACCTGACAAGGAATATTTTCCGGCAACATCTCCTGACGGATCCTTTCAATCCACTTCACTACTTCCTTTTGTTGCTGAGGATAGCATTTCACATAACAATGTCCTACATATACGGATGGATCATAGAGTATAAAAGCGTAACCGCCGCTATGATTATGAATATCGGTCTGAAAAGGGGCACAAACTCCGCATACAGTATAATCATTGTTCTGGTCATAGAAATTCATCCCGATCACATTCTTCTTTTGCTTGTTCTGCCATACCTCATCCATGACAAGATCCTGTTTTGTCAGGATAGTCCTACCTTCCTTTACCGGAATATTCATAAAAGTAAAGAAGTTCAGCGGCACACACATAATATCAATATCAGTCCAGGAGTTATCATTCCCTTTTTCGGTCATCAGCAGATTGCCGGACACTCCCTGCGTATAAGCAATATCTGACAACAGAATATCCTTCACCCCTGCATGTTGTTTGAAACGTTCTACCATGTCCAGCTTTTCTTCGTTTTTCATGAACGGATAATCTAGCGGGATACTCAGAATTGCCTCTTTCTCTTTCTGGCTTAATGTATGGAACAGTGTTTTGGTTGTTGTTTCCGATTGCAAGAATAACGCAACGGTGAATGATACAAATATCCAGCAGATAAAGAACTGAATACCTAACATAAAGTTACGTCCCCATTGTTTTCCGCAACGCTTGTTGCCCCCATGCATTCCGTCCTGTATTGAAATCCTGCGGATACGGACAGATACAAACATACAGATGACAGCACAAAGCAGAATGAGAAAAATGATATATTGCAAAGCGTGTTTCAAAAGGACAGCAGGAGGAAAAGTCATCGTAATACCCGACAGGGAAAAATCCATCCTGTCGCCAATCAACTCTATTCCCCATACAACCAGAAAGGAAGAAGCAACTATGACAATCAGTGACTGTACAAACAGCAGACAGAATTGTTGACTCCAATTACATCCGGCCATTTTCATAATACTGTATTCCTTAGTGCGATTGAGAAAAGAACCGATAAGAAAATGGAAGAAATTGACAAGTCCGACCAGCAGTATTAATGTACCGACTATTCCGGTCGCCCACCCCAGGACAAAAGCGCCTTTTTTTTGACTCCGGTCGCCAATGTAATTCGCTACAACCGAATATGCCTGATTATACATGGTATAACTATAATTGCGCTTCGAAAATTGTTGTTCCAGTGCGGCTATATCCGCATGAGGAGAAAGCAGGACATACGTTAAGGCTCCTGTCATGTCATGACGCTTCGGGCTTTGAAAAAGTCCTTCGCTATCATTTAACACCATAGCATCAGTATGTGTCATAAAGCTGAAACCATTGTTCAACGGAATATCCTCCATTACTGCCTGGACAGTGTACACAATACCTCCTGTTTTCGGAGTACTTTCAGGCGAAGTGTGGAGCCGTCTCATCAACGTCAGATGTTTGCCGATAGCAGTTTCAATCTTACCGAATATCTTTATGGCGGTAGACTCACTCAAAATAACAGCATTAGGCGTCCGGCTGGCCGTCTCCCAATTTCCCGCCAGTATCCGGGGAGTGAATACCTTATTATATAACGTATCTATCTCTATCGTCTCAAGTTCATAAGGCAGTGATTTCTCTTCTGAAATCCCGGCAAGAAAAGAACGTTCACGGGAATATGCCATACAGGAGATTGCTTCTACCTCTCCCATTCCCCATGTACGGAGTTCTTCGGACAAGGCTACCTGTGTACCGGAAAAATAAGTATCGGTCTGGTAATCATAAAGACTCAGTTCCGCAATGCGGGTGTAATTACTGAAACAATGGTTGGTCGTTTCAACAAAACGGCTGCAATACATACATATGCAGAAACATAGCAATCCTACCGCAAGACCGATGATAGAGATTATATTTTGTGTCTTGTATTTCAACAGGTTTCTGAATGCAACTTTCAAATAATGTTTTATCATAATGTTTTTACTGTTAACTCTTTAATCCAATATCAATTCTTCCGCATCGCCAAAGGTATCATATCCCGTCGTAATTACCCAATCTCCGGGCTGCAAACCTTCTGTAATTTCATACTGCTGCGGATTTTGGCGGCCGATAGATAAAGGAATGCGGACAGCTTTTGTTTTTGAAGCATTCACCTTATAAATCCATTGTCCTCCCGTAGCCTGATAGAAATTACCGCGTGGGATAACAAGCGCCTGTTCCGGTTGCCCCAATTCTATCTGCACACGAAAACTCTTGCCCACTCTTACGTTATCAGGCATATCACCTGTAAAAACAAGATCGACATCAAACATACGGTCTTTCACTTCGGGGACTACTTTCGTTATTTTCAACGGGTATTTCTTTCCCTGATAATTGATAGTGGCAGGCAATCCGGTGGTAATCCGGTCAATATAATATTCACTGAGCGAAGTATGGATCTTATATTGGTCAAGCACCTTTATTTCAGCTATGCTTTCACCGGAAGAGACTTGTTGCCCGGGAGTAACCTTTACAAAGCTAAGCTGTCCTTTTATCGGAGCTGTTACCACCAAATTATTCAAGCGTTCATGAGCGCGTTCATATTTCTTCCGTTCCCTTTCCCGGTCGTTACGAATCAACTCTTTACGAATCATTGTTACAGCAGAATCATGCCGCAGGCTCTCTTGTTGCAAAGCAGCATTTTTCTGTTTGTAATTATACTCATCTTCAGCCACTTGCAGTTGAGCCTTGCTCTTTACCCCCATCTGATACTCTTCACGGTCAAGGGCAATGCTTTTTTTCAGACGTTCAAGCTCATAATTATTTGTCAGAGCCTGCTGTTTCAGATTCAGACTCTTTTGCTCCATTTCAATCTCCTGCTCCTGATAGGTAATCATTTGCTTTTCCCATTCGTCACGCTGGTCTTCGATGTTACGAAGCAAGTCCGGATTGGAAAGAACAAGAATCGTATCACCTTGCTGAAGCAAACTGCCTTCTTCCCCCACTATCTTTTCTACACTTCCCGCTTCGCGGGTATTGACCTTGATAGTCAATATGGGTTGAACCAATCCTTCCACATCTACATATTCCATGAAGTCAGCATCTACCACTTCCGCTATCTGGATATTCCCGACATCAACACGTAGTTTTCTGGGACCTGATGAAAGGATGATTACATAAATCAGAAAGGAGAGAAACAAAAGTCCCCCTATCAGATAATATCTATAACGAATGTACCACGGCTTCTTTTCTAATTTTATATCCATGAGGTCATATAGTTTTTTATATTCATATCAATTACAAGAAAATCATTCAACCCTATTCGACGAGAAGATTATAATCCTCCGTCAGCAACCTGTTTCTCTCAAAATCATATAGCGTCATACTACGAAGTGTATAATATAAACTCCAATAGTTATATAAAGCCGATACGTAATTACGGCGTGCGCTATCTTTTTCTGAAATAGAAGCGTTCAAATCAAGAATGGTCGATTTTCCCAATATATAAAGTTTACGGGCAACTTCATTCCTCCGTCGGGCAGTTTCATCTGTGCGGGCAGCGATACGGACACGTTGCGTTTGCAGATTAAACTGCTTCACCAGTTTGCGGACATTCAGTTCAAAATCCGTCCTGCTTTGTTCCACCTGCGTATAAACCAGATCACGGTTAGAACGGGCTACCCGTACCTGACCTTTTCCCCGTCCCCAGTCTAAAATCGGCAGGGAGATACTTAAACTTACATATTGCTGGTCTAAAAGGTTCCGATAGGCTTCCGGTAATTTGTCCGCCGTCTGTGTCAGTCCGAAACGGAGATAAATATCCGCCTTCAAACCGGCATTGGCACGGGCTCTCGCAACAGCGCTTTCACTTTCCAGCTTTCGTCGCTTCATCGTCTGTATGTCAGGACTATTTTCATACGCCAGTGCCAGCGCCTCATTCAGATTGATGCTGAAATCCGGCACCCGGGAACTGACACGTACACGAATTTCCTTGTCTTCCTGAATACCCAGATATGAACGAAGCTCCTGCATACAGTTATCCATTTCAATGCGGGCATTCATACGGTTCGTTTCTTCTGTCAGACGATTAAGTTCCAGTTGCAGCATCTCATTTTCTGTTATCGTACCTATATTATAGCGCCCTTGGGCATAGTGGTAAAGTGTATCTGCATTCGCATAATTGAACGACGCTATGTCGTAATTGCTTTGGGCGGTAGCTAAAGCAAAGAATTTATTAATCGCACTGGCTGAAACAAGTTCCAACGTCTCCACATAACTTTTCTTAGCCTCCTGATAACGTACGGGTTCTATACGTTTATCCCATTTCAGACTATTATAGCCAAAAAGTGACTGCCGATAGCCTATCATAACAGGTGAAGTCTGCCATGAATATTTATGCTCGCTGAACAAGTCCATACGTTGGGCAGATGTTTCGAGAAACAAGGAACCTCCTGTCCAGGATACGTTTTGTGAAAGATTCAAAGTCAGGTCAGTATTCAATAAGTTCTGCTCGACAAACTTAACCGAACCGTCACCCATTGTTATCTTATTAATGGCACGGTTCAAATTAGGATCGGATGTCAAACTCAAAGTCGGTAAATAATTGGCACGATAATATTTATAATTCCAATAAGCAGAACGAAAACTATGGCGTGCCGTTTGCGCGTCGGGAGATTCCAAGCGCGCTATTCTTACGGTCTGCTCCAGTGACAGCTCCATTGTCTGATTTTGGGCAGACGATAATTCCGTTGACAGGATTCCAATGCTTATGCAGATTAATTTCAGGTTCATCCTTCGTTATATTTATTAATTTATTATTCAAAACCTGTGCCATTTATATAAATTACTATACTTCAAACAGATACGTTTATCCCTCTTCTATTATCAGCGTGCAAATACGCACAAAACTAGTGCGCAATCGCACATACAACACATGATTATTATCCATATCTTTGCCGATGTAATAAAGAAAAGCAATAAATCTATTCAGCAAAAGAAATGAAAGAAGCAAGTAAACTGGGGAAAATACTTATAGTAGACGATAACGAAGATGTCCTTTTCGCCCTCAACCTGTTATTGGAACCTTATGCGGAGAAAATAAAGGTAGCCACCACTCCTGACCGAATCGAACATTTCATGACTACTTTTCAACCCGATCTTATCTTATTGGATATGAATTTCAGCCGTGACGCTATTAGTGGTCAGGAAGGATTTGAGAGCTTGGAGCAAATACTGCAAATTGACCCGCAGGCTATTGTTATCTTTATGACCGCCTATGCAGATACAGACAAAGCAGTGCGGGCTATCAAAGCCGGCGCAACAGATTTTATTCCCAAACCGTGGAAAAAAGAAAAACTACTGGCCACACTCACTTCCGGAATGCGGTTGCGCCAGTCACAACGAGAAGTGAATATCTTAAAAGAGCAGATAGAAGTACTTAGCGGTCAAAACACATCGGAAGGAGACATTATCGGAGAATCTCCTGCCATGCAGGAAGTTTTCACTACAATAAACAAACTAAGTTGTACAGATGCCAATATCCTGATTCTAGGAGAAAACGGAACAGGAAAAGACGTGATTGCTCATTTCTTATATCGCTGTTCCCCCCGATACGGCAAGCCTTTTGTCACCATTGACTTGGGAAGTATCCCCGAACAATTGTTCGAAAGCGAACTATTCGGATTTGAAAAAGGGGCTTTCACCGACGCTAAAAAATCAAAAGCCGGGCGAATGGAAGTTGCCACCAACGGAACTCTGTTTTTGGATGAAATCGGCAATCTTTCACTTCCCATGCAATCGAAACTATTGACTGCTATCGAAAAGCGACAAATCAACCGTTTAGGCAGTACACAAGCCGTTCCTATTGACGTCCGCCTGATTTGTGCCACAAATGCGGATATTCGCCAATTAGTGGATGAAGGAAACTTCCGGCAGGACTTGCTCTATCGTATCAATACCATTGAAATACATATCCCGCCGCTCCGCGAACGTGGTAATGATATTATTCTACTGGCCGAACACTTCCTGCAACGGTATGCACGTAAATACAAAAAGGATATGCGCGGCCTGACCCGGGAAGCCAAAAACAAACTATTAAAGTATGCCTGGCCCGGAAATGTGCGGGAATTGCAGCATACGATAGAACGCGCTGTCATATTAGGAGACGGCTCTTTATTAAAACCTGAAAACTTTCTGTTCCATGCCGCTCCTAAACAAAGGAAGGAAGAAGAAACGATATTAAATTTGGAACAACTGGAACGCCAGACCATTGAAAAAGCAATGAAACTTAGCGAGGGAAATATTTCCCGTGCCGCCGAATATTTGGGCATAACCCGCTTTGCCTTATATCGTAAACTTGAAAAACTAGGCTTATGAAACGATATGCAATCAGAGTGTTCTTACACATCTTATTTATAATGCTGCTTTCTATCGGAAGCTGCCTGCTGTTTCAAAAACAGTTATGGTTCAGCACCACTATCTGCATCCTACTGTTGATAACTACCGGTGTACACCTCTATCGTATGCAGTTTAAACAAATTAATTTGTTGCGACGGCTGACAGACGGACTCCGGTATAATGACATGACGCAAGCCTTCCACCCGCCTTTCAAGAATAAAATAATGAATGAGTGGACAGAAGAACTTTCGGAAAGCCTGAAAGACTTTCGGGGAAAACTGTTGGCTGAGGAAATAAAGCACCAATATTACGAAAACTTATTGAACAAGGTAGACACAGCCGTACTTGTTGCCGACAGATCCGGACATGTAGAATGGATGAATCAGGCGGCCGTCACCCATTTAGGACAAATCTCACAATTACCGGAAGCATTACTAATCGCTTCTGCGACTAATAATATTCCAATTATCCGTATCGAACAAAACAGCACTGTCCTGGAAATGGCCATTTCTTGCACCAAGTTTGCGACACAAGGAAAAGAGCAACAAATAATCAGCCTGAAAAATATCCATTCCGTACTGGAACGAAATGAAATGGAAGCCTGGCAAAAGCTGATACGTGTACTGACTCATGAAATCATGAATTCCATCACACCGATTATTTCTCTTTCCGAAACACTAAGTGAAAGAGGAATACCCGAACAGCTTGGAGAAAAAGAATACTCCATTATCCTGCAAGCCATGCAAACTATTCACAGAAGAAGCAAAGGGTTATTAGAATTTGTAGAAAACTACCGTCGCCTGACACGAATCCCCGCTCCTGTCCGCACCAAAGTTTCTATTGCAGAACTATTCATGGATTTAAAGAAGTTATTCCCGGAAGAATACATTCATTTTGAAACTCCTTTATCAGAACTAAACTTGTATATAGACCGGGCACAAATAGAACAAGTCCTCATTAATTTATTGAAAAATGCCCGCGAGGCGTGTGGAAAGCAAGCAGATAAAAACATTCGGATAACAATAATCACTTCACCTGCCAACAATAAGATTATGACAGTATCCGACAATGGAGAAGGCATTTTACCGGATGTTCTGGACAAGATATTTGTACCTTTCTTTAGTACCAAAACAACCGGTTCGGGTATCGGACTCAGCTTATGCAAGCAAATTATGACTTTGCATGAAGGAAGCATCAATGTAAAATCAGAATCAGGCAAAGGGAGTAGATTCATTCTCACCTTTCCTAAATAATGGGTTATTGCAATTTTGCAACTGTTTTGTATAAATTGCGATTCTTCATTAAGATAGAGAGAGTTAACGCACCTGCCTTGGGAGCAGGGGGCTAGCTCTCTTAAAATATACAAATAAAAAAAGCTGGTACAAACTGTATCAGCTCAAAATTACTTACTTTATCTTTTTCGTCGGGGTAGCGGGATTCGAACCCACGACCCCCTGCTCCCAAAGCAGGTGCGCTAACCGGACTGCGCTACACCCCGCTACTTTTTGAAGGGTTGTTCTTTTCAAAAGCGGTGCAAAGATAGGGAGTATTTTTTAATTAACAATAGCTAAACGAATGTTTTTTATTTATTATTTCCCAATAGTCTGAATTTCATCTGTTTGCATTTCAACTTTTTTCCTGACAGAAACCAGAAGCCCTTCTGCAAAGTACTGGTCTACCAGTCAAAGTATAGATACTATGGCGTTTATTGAGATGAATTAACTGAAAATATATTTTGGTAGAATGAACCAACTTTCACTGTTTTCTGTTTTCAAAGTAGAAACTAAAAAAGAAAAGTCATATGAAAACAAAAAAACAAAAAGAAACCAATGAAAAAGAAGTTCATTTGTTAGAACAAAAAGGATATGAAAGAATGGTGAATGAGATTGTACCAGTACAACAGGTAGAAACTAATCGTAATCCAACTAATAAAGAAGTAAAAGAGGCTGTAAGGGAATTAAACCCTGATATAAACAGCTTGGATAGTAGAGGATGAATTCATCCTCTACTCCTTTATATTTACATATTCAAATAATACTCCCGCGTCAATGCTATATATTCCTCACTATATTGATGGCGGGCTAATTCCGTCAACAATTCTTCGACAACACATTCCTGATTAGAAAAAGTAAAAGTAATCAGGGTACGTTTAGGAATGCCGCCAGGCTTAGTTATCACATTTAGCTGCCGGACTGCATATAAATTCTTCGCTGTAGCTATCATCTTCACCCTATCAGCTACATCTGTCGGAATTACAATCGTAAAAGCCCCATCTTCCGCCAATAATCCGGCCACCCCTTCCAATAATTCTTCATAGGTCAGAGAATCATTATGCCGGGCTGCATTCCTCTGCTGATCCAGACACTCCAATGAATCAACGAAATACGGGGGATTAGAAACAATCACGTCAAACTTGTCCGAAGATTGATAGTTCCTGAAATCAGCCTGCACTACCTCTATCCGCTCCTTCCAAGGAGAGCGGGCTACATTCTCCCCGGCCTGTCCGGCAGCGGCTTTATCTATTTCCAATGCTATAATATCCGCATCCGGCAGACTACGTTGAGCCAACATCAATGCAACCAATCCCGTCCCTGTCCCGACATCCAGAATCTTATGTGCGTTCCGCACAGAAGTCCATGCCCCCAAAAGCACCCCATCCGTGCCCACCTTCATAGCACACTTATCATGCCACACTGTAAACTGCTTAAATTGAAAATAAGGATTCGACATTTTATCCGCTTATTTTTAAACCTGTTTTATTCTACTATTTTATTGGAAACCGCCAAAAATAAATAATTATTATGGAATACTTCTTCAATCGTCCCATATTTTGGCATTGTTTTTGTGTTTTTATTCCAAGCTGTGCTTTATTATTAGAGAGAATCAATTAACTTTGCAAACGATTTATGCATATTTGTATGACATAAACTAAATTAAAACGAAAAGATGAAAGAAAGATACTTATTGGAAGATGTAGGTGATAACAACGGTTTCTCGTTAATTACTGACTATGATGGTAACGATGAGAATGCATTCGATGTAAATATTAAATCTGGTGAAATTCTTCCGGTTCTTCCCCTTCGTAATATGGTGTTGTTTCCCGGAGTATTCCTGCCTGTCACAGTGGGGCGCAAGTCCTCTCTGAAGCTCATACGTGACGCCGAGAAAAAACATAAAGATATTGCAGTAGTATGCCAGAGATCAGCGCATACGGAAGATCCTAAACTGGAAGATTTACATAATATCGGTACTGTAGGGCGTATTGTGCGGGTATTGGAAATGCCGGATCAGACAACCACTGTCATTCTTCAGGGAATGAAGCGTTTGAGACTGAAAAGTATTACCGATACGCATCCATATTTGAAAGGCGAAATAGAACTTCTGGAAGAAGAAATTCCGAATAACACTGATAAAGAATTCCAGGCACTGGTAGAAACATGCAAGGACTTGACGATGCGTTATATCAAATCATCGGATGCAATGCATCAGGATTCGGCATTTGCTATTAAAAATATTAATAGCTCGATGTTTCTGATTAACTTCATCTGCTCGAATCTACCATTCAAGAAAGATGAGAAGATTGATTTATTAAGCATCAATTCATTACGCGAACGTACTTATCACTTATTGGAAATCCTGAATCGTGAAGTACAGTTGGCTGAAATCAAGGCATCCATCCAGATGCGTGCCCGTGAAGACATTGACCAGCAACAACGTGAATATTTCCTGCAACAGCAAATAAAAACTATCCAGGATGAATTGGGTGGTGGCGGCCAGGAGCAGGAAATAGAAGAAATGCGCCAAAAAGCAGAAAGAATGCGCTGGAATGCGGAAGTCAGAGAAACTTTCATGAAGGAACTGGCGAAACTGGAACGCACCCATCCGCAATCGCCGGATTACAGCGTACAGCTTAATTATCTGCAAACAATGCTCAACCTTCCGTGGGGCGTTTACACAACCGACAATCTGAACCTCAAAAATGCAGAAAAGACGTTGAATAAAGACCACTATGGACTGGAAAAGGTGAAAGAACGCATTCTGGAACATTTGGCTGTACTGAAATTGAAGGATGATATGAAATCACCTATTATCTGCTTGTACGGCCCTCCCGGAGTCGGTAAAACATCTCTCGGAAAGTCTATCGCGTCCGCACTCAAACGTAAATATGTACGTATGTCTTTAGGTGGCGTACATGATGAAGCTGAGATCCGTGGTCACCGCAAAACATATATAGGTGCTATGCCGGGACGAATTATCAAGAGCCTGATAAAAGCAGGCGCTTCCAATCCGGTATTTATTCTGGATGAGATAGACAAAGTCAGCGCCGACCGTCAAGGAGATCCTTCTTCTGCATTATTGGAAGTTCTTGATCCGGAACAGAATACATCTTTCCATGATAATTTTCTGGATGTAGACTATGATCTTTCAAAAGTACTATTTATTGCAACAGCCAACAATCTGAATACAATCCCCGGCCCGTTGCTCGACCGTATGGAATTGATTGAAGTAAGCGGTTATATCACGGAAGAAAAGATCGAGATTGCCCGCAAGCATCTGGTACCCAAAGAACTGGAAGCCAACGGACTCAAAAAGACAGACATCAAACTTCCTAAAGACACGCTGGAAGCTATCATTGAATCATATACCCGCGAAAGCGGCGTCCGTGAACTGGAAAAGAAAATCGGTAAGATTCTCCGTAAATCGGCTCGTCAATACGCAACCGACGGCTATTTCGCCAAGACGGAAATCAAACCTGCCGACTTGTACGATTTCTTGGGAGCACCGGAATATACACGTGACAAGTATCAGGGAAATGAATATGCCGGTGTAGTTACCGGATTGGCATGGACAGCCGTAGGTGGTGAAATTCTTTTCGTAGAAACGAGTTTGAGCCGTGGCAAAGGCGGACGCCTTACATTGACCGGTAATCTGGGAGATGTCATGAAAGAATCTGCCATGCTGGCACTTGAGTATATCAAGGCGCATGCTTCTATCCTGAACCTGGATGAAGAAATCTTTGACAACTGGAATATCCATATTCACGTACCCGAAGGAGCAATTCCTAAGGACGGCCCATCCGCAGGTATCACTATGGCTACTTCTTTGGCTTCTGCCCTGACACAACGGAAAGTGAAAGCTAATCTTGCCATGACAGGAGAAATCACGCTTCGTGGCAAAGTGCTTCCGGTCGGGGGTATCAAGGAGAAGATTCTGGCTGCCAAACGTGCCGGAATCAAGGAAATCATCATGAGTGCCGAGAATAAAAAGAACATAGACGAAATTCAGGATCTCTATTTGAAAGGACTGACTTTCCACTATGTAAACGACATTAAAGAAGTATTCGCCATCGCACTGACAAATGAAAAGGTTGCGGATGCCATTGATTTATCTGTAAAGAAAGCTAGCCGGGAATGACATTTGACTTACAATATACAGACACCAAAAGTAATGCCCGTGCCGGTCTGATAACCACTGACCACGGGCAGATACAGACACCTATATTCATGCCGGTAGGCACACTGGGCACTGTCAAGGGAGTACATATGACAGAGCTGAAAGAAGATATTCAGGCACAGATTATTCTGGGCAATACCTATCATCTTTATTTGCGCCCGGGACTGGAAGTGATTGAGAAGGCAGGCGGACTGCATCGCTTCAACGGTTTCGACCGTCCTATGCTGACCGACAGTGGCGGGTTCCAGGTATTCTCATTAGCCGGAATCCGAAAGCTCCGTGAAGAAGGTGCCGAGTTCCGTTCACACATTGATGGCAGTAAACACATCTTTACTCCGGAAAAAGTGATGGACATCGAACGTACGATTGGCGCCGACATCATGATGGCTTTCGACGAGTGTCCTCCGGGAGACTCGGACTATGCATATGCCAAAAAGTCATTGGGATTGACACACAGGTGGCTCGACCGTTGTATAAAACGTTTTAATGAAACGGAACCTAAATATGGCTACAATCAGTCGCTTTTCCCCATCGTTCAAGGATGCGTATATCCCGATTTACGCAAGCAATCGGCTGAGTTTGTCGCTTCCAAAGGAGCAGATGGCAATGCTATCGGCGGTTTGGCGGTAGGTGAACCGGTAGACAAAATGTATGAAATGATCGAGATTGTCAATGAGATTCTTCCCAAAGACAAGCCTCGCTATCTAATGGGAGTAGGCACTCCCGTCAATATTCTTGAAGGAATCGAGCGTGGAGTGGATATGTTCGACTGCGTAATGCCTACACGAAACGGACGAAATGGCATGTTGTTCACCAAAGACGGTATCATCAACATGCGAAACAAGAAATGGGAAATGGACTTCTCTCCCATCGAAGCAGATGGAGCTTCCTGCGTAGACACATTATACAGCAAAGCCTATTTGCGCCATCTTTTCCATGCACAAGAATTATTGGCAATGCAAATCGCTTCTATACATAATCTTGCCTTTTATCTATGGCTGGCAGGTGAAGCACGAAAACATATCATTGCAGGAGATTTCTCAACCTGGAAGCCGATGATGGTCAAAAGAGTATCAACTAGATTATAAAGAATGAAAAGCAATCGATTTATAAAACGCCTGGATTGGTATATCATCAAGAAATTCTTGGGGACATACGTATTTGCTATTGCACTAATCATTTCTATCGCAGTGGTATTCGACTTCAATGAGAAGATGGACAAGCTGATGGAGCATGAAGCCCCATGGAGTAAAATCATTCTTGAATACTACATGAACTTTATTCCCTATTTCTCCAACCTGTTCAGTCCGTTGTTTGTATTCATTGCTGTTATTTTCTTCACTTCCAAACTTGCAGAGAACTCTGAAATCATTGCCATGTTCTCTACCGGTATGAGCTTCAAGAGAATGATGCGCCCTTATATGATTTCTGCCGCCATCATTGCATTGACTACCTTTATGCTTAGCTCATACGTAATCCCGAAAGGAAGTGTGACACGTTTGAACTTTGAAGACCGGTATATCAAGCCCAAAAAGCAGAATACTGCACGCAATGTCCAGTTAGAGGTTGATAGCGGTGTCATTGCGTACATTGACAATTATAATAATGCCATGAAAACCGGAAACCGCTTTTCACTGGATAAATTTGTCGATAAGAAACTGGTTTCGCATCTAACCGCACGCCGTATTACTTACGATACGACTACCGTTCATAAATGGACTATCCACGACTATATGGTGCGTGAACTGGATGGACTGAAAGAAAAGATCACCAAAGGTGACCGGATTGACTCTATCATCAATATGGAACCTTCCGACTTCCTTATTATGAAGAACCAGCAGGAAATGTTGACCAGCCCCGAATTAAGTGATTATATTGCAAAACAGAAACGAAGAGGATTCGCTAACATCAAAGAGTTTGAAATTGAATATCACAAGCGGATCGCCATGTCATTCGCCTCTTTCATCCTGACAATTATCGGCGTATCTCTTTCATCACGAAAAACAAAAGGTGGCATGGGACTTCATCTGGGTATAGGCCTTGGATTAAGTTTCTCGTATATCCTGTTCCAAACGATTACTTCAACCTTTGCCGTCAACGGAAACGTGCCACCCGCCATCGCGGTCTGGATTCCGAATATCCTCTATGCAGGCATTGCTTTCTTCTTATATCAAAAAGCGCCTAAATAAAAATAAGGATATAGATAAAATAGAAATTCCGTCTATTCTTGCCCAAAGCAAGTATAGGCGGAACTTTTTTGTTGTATCCATTTCCTCTTTTGTCTATTCTCCGTCATTCACCAAATGGTACTTTATTCGGAAAATACCTCTTTCTCCTTACATTCTCAAGATTGTCAACCAATCTTTTCCATATAAGCAGAAAGATCTGCAGCAGAGATGTTTTTGGCTATAATTACACCATTTCCATCCAATAAATAGTTAGTGAATCCCCGGTTCAAACGGTATTTCTTAAATAATCCGGAGCCCTCGCCTTCTGTTTCCACGAAACAAGTGGGCGTAACTATTTGGTCCTTACGAACGGTTTCCTTAAAGATTGACTGGTATTCGTCAAACGAAACAGAAACCATTTCCACATTACGGGAAGAACGAAGCACATTGCTCAAACTTACGTTTTGCATCCGGGATTGCGCGTCATAACTTGCCCAAAAACTAAGCAACACATATTTACCTTTCAAATTACCCAACTTAAAAGCCGGTTGCCCATTCGACGCAGATTCGATTTTAAAATCAGGGGCTACGTCACCCTCACTCAAACCTCCGGTAGGTTTGTCTTTCTCAACGAAAGCGGTCAAGGAACAAATCAGTAATACAACAAAAATCCATTTTACATAAGAATTCATGTAATGCGGTTTTAGTTAATACTATCCGGGACTGTCCTTAAACAGTGGTTTCTTCCCGAAACGTTGTCTTTTCAGGCATCAGGCGAAGAGGAATCCGCTGATTATCAGTGCCTTTAATTTTGAAACCGGGTGCAAAGGTAAGTAATTATTAAATTAACTTCCAAAAAAACAAGCCATTTTCTTACTTTTGGGGTATAACTTTTTATGTTATTTAGCATAAAAACGAACTTTTTTCCCTACTTTTGCAGCGTTAAAGTCTATTTTTTTATGCAACCATCAAATACTGAATTGATTCTGATTCGAGTTACCGGCGAAGATCGTCCGGGACTTACCTCATCCGTGACTGAAATACTCGCCAAATACGATGCTACCATCCTTGATATCGGTCAGGCGGATATTCATAATACATTGTCATTAGGTATCCTATTCAAGAGTGAAGAAAGACATTCCGGTTTTATAATGAAGGAGTTGTTGTTCAAAGCATCTTCGTTGGGAGTTACCATCCGCTTTGAGCCGATTACAACAGAACAATACGAGAATTGGGTGGGTATGCAAGGAAAAAACCGCTATATCCTGACGGTACTTGGCCGTAAACTTTCCGCACGCCAGATATCAGCAGCAACAAGGGTATTGGCAGAACAAGGCATGAATATCGACGCAATCAAACGTCTGACAGGCCGTATTCCATTGGATGAATGCAATACAGACGCACGTACACGTGCCTGCATCGAATTTTCAGTGAGAGGTACTCCCAAAGACCGCATTGCCATGCAGGAAAGCCTGATGAAGCTGGCCAGCGAACTGGATATGGATTTCTCTTTCCAACTGGATAATATGTACCGTCGCATGCGCCGTCTGATCTGTTTCGATATGGACTCTACATTGATCGAGACTGAGGTTATTGACGAACTGGCCATCCGTGCCGGTGTGGGTGATGAAGTGAAAGCGATCACGGAAAGTGCCATGCGCGGTGAAATAGACTTCACAGAAAGTTTTACCCGCCGCGTAGCCTTACTGAAAGGTCTGGACGAATCTGTCATGCAGGAAATCGCTGAAAGCCTGCCTATCACAGAAGGAGTTGACAGATTGATGTATGTATTGAAAAAGTATGGTTATAAGATAGCGATCCTTTCCGGCGGATTTACTTACTTCGGCCAGTATCTGCAAAAGAAATATGGCATAGACTACGTATATGCGAACGAACTGGAAATTATAGATGGAAAGCTGACCGGACGCTACCTGGGAGATGTCGTAGACGGCAAACGAAAGGCTGAACTACTACGCCTGATCGCCCAAGTGGAAAAAGTCGATATCGCACAGACCATTGCCGTAGGAGATGGCGCTAATGACCTCCCCATGCTGGGAGTTGCCGGATTGGGAATCGCATTTCATGCCAAGCCTAAAGTAGTGGCAAATGCCAAACAATCCATCAATACCATCGGGCTTGACGGAGTGCTCTATTTCCTCGGATTCAAAGATTCTTATTTGAATATGTAATTAGACCGAAAAATAAATTATCTTTGCTGACAAATTAATAAAAGAATGAAGTTTTCCGAACTACAATTAAACGAAAATGTGCTTGAGGCGCTCGATGCCATGCGATTTGACGAATGCACGCCTATTCAGGAGCAGGCAATCCCGCTCATACTTGAAGGGAAAGATTTGATAGCCGTAGCACAGACCGGTACAGGCAAAACAGCAGCATTCCTGCTTCCTGTATTGAATAAATTATCTGAAGGAAAACATCCTGAAGATGCAATCAATTGTGTCATTATGTCTCCTACCCGGGAATTGGCCCAACAGATAGACCAGCAAATGGAAGGATTTTCCTATTTTATGCCGGCATCGAGTGTTGCCGTATATGGCGGAAATGATGGCATCTTGTTTGAGCAACAGAAAAAAGGGCTCACATTAGGAGCAGATGTTGTTATTGCCACTCCCGGACGTCTGCTCGCCCATCTAAGCCTTGGATATGTAGACCTTTCCAAGGTTTCTTATTTTATTCTGGACGAAGCAGACCGGATGTTGGACATGGGATTCTACGAGGATATCATGCAGATCGTGAAGTATTTGCCGAAAGAACGGCAGACTATCATGTTCTCTGCAACCATGCCTGCCAAAATACAACAACTGGCAAATACGATCCTGAATAATCCGGCAGAAATAAAACTGGCCGTTTCAAAACCTGCTGATAAGATTATACAGGCTGCATACGTTTGTTATGAAAATCAAAAGTTGGGAATTATTCGCAGCCTCTTTGTGGACGAAGTTCCCGAACGTGTCATCGTCTTTGCATCTTCCAAGATCAAAGTAAAAGAGGTGGCTAAAGCTTTGAAATCAATGAAATTGAATGTAGGAGAAATGCATTCGGATCTCGAACAAGCTCAACGGGAAGCAGTGATGCACGAATTCAAAGCCGGCCGGATCAATATATTAGTAGCCACAGATATCGTTGCCCGTGGTATTGACATTGATGATATCCGTTTGGTAATCAACTTTGATGTTCCCCATGACAGCGAAGACTATGTACATCGTATCGGACGTACGGCACGTGCCAATAATGACGGAGTAGCGCTTACGTTTGTCAACGAAAAGGAACAGAGCAACTTTAAAAGTATTGAGAATTTTCTGGAAAAAGAAATCTATAAGATACCTATTCCCGCAGAGTTGGGGGAAGCACCGGAATACAAGCCGCGTTCTTTCAATAAAGGCAAGTATGGCAACAACCCTAAAAGAAGGAACTTCCGTGGAAAAAACAATGGTGGAAAAGGCAACAACCGCCCCTCTCCCAGACAGAATTAATACGAAATCCGTTATTTCGTTGAAGTAATGGTCAAGTTTCCTTCAAAACTTACTTCCATATCTGCAATGCTATATATAGAACTTTCCGGAATGGCTAAAACAGCTTGATAATGAAAACCATTCCGGTCTACTTTTACAAACTTCGTATCAGATAAAATAGCTTGCATCAAAAAATCTCCGGGAACCACCTGGTCAAACATCTGTTTAGTAATATCACTGGCAAACAGACTCTTTTTGCCCTCATAAACGCAGATGTGCATCACATTATCGTAATATACATTATCCATACTAATCCCGTCTTCGGAATAGGTAGTTTTTATAACCCTCATTTTAGAAGGGTTGATATAGACATAAGCACGATAGCGGGTGCCATTATAGGTCACCACGCTATCGCGTTGAGTTACTTCATTATAAGTCGGAATCACCAATTCCTGACGGGCAAATGACAATGAATCATTAGGATCCTCTGATTTATGCAGCTTGATGATGTTGTCTGTTATGGCATGAAACCAGAATATATGTTCCGCCTGCTTGTCAATCTTGTAATAAGTCGTGTCATTGCCATAAGTATAAAGAGTATCCCGCATGATTTTAAATGCAATCGGAGCACTTTGCGCATCGGCATAGTAGATGGTATCCCCTTCCACGCGCATCAACGGGCTTTCAGTCTCATCGTCCAGCCAAATTCCCTGCAACAGCTCCTTGGCATTCGTATCCTCTTTCCTCTGTTCGGGAGAATCCGGATTCTTATTGCCGCTACATGCCGCAGAAAAAAACACCATTAACGATATAGCCACATATTTCATCATCTGTCTTAGTTTTGCCTAAAGATACTCTTATTTTTTCATTTACCAATACAATGATAAACGAATCCGAGTTCTTCCATCTCTTTTTTGTCGTATATATTACGTCCGTCCAACACAATCTGCCGTGCCATTGTTTTTTTGATGACAGCCCATGAAGGCAAACGGAATTCCTTCCATTCGGTAACCAACATCAATGCATCAGCATCAAGTACCGCATCATACATATCGCAAGCATAATAGATTGTATCTCCAATACGACGTCTGCATTCTTGTACAGCAGCCGGATCATACGCACGTACCTGACAGCCGGCTTTCAGCAGCTTATCAATCAGGACCAGTGCCGGAGCTTCGCGCATATCATCTGTTTCCGGTTTGAATGCCAAGCCCCAAAGAGCGATGGTCTTACCTTTCAAATCACCATTAAAATGCTTCACTAGCTTTTCGAACAAAACACTTTTCTGCTGTTCGTTCACCTCTTCCACAGCGCTAAGTACCCGCATTGTATACCCATTCTGCTCTGCGGTTTTAATAAGGGCTTTCACATCTTTAGGAAAACATGAACCGCCATATCCAATGCCCGGATATAAGAATTTACGTCCGATACGCGTATCCGAACCAATTCCGCTACGTACCATATTTACATCCGCGCCGACTATCTCGCAAAGGTTTGCAATGTCATTCATAAAGCTGATACGGGTTGCCAACATTGAATTTGCCGCATATTTGGTCATTTCAGCAGACGGAATATCCATGAAAATCACACGGAAGTTATTTAATAAGAATGGCTTATACAACTTGGACATCAGTTTCTCTGCACGTGCCGACTCTACTCCTACTACCACGCGATCCGGACTCATAAAGTCACTGATTGCATTTCCTTCTTTCAGAAATTCCGGGTTAGAAGCAACATCGAAGTCTACCTTCACTCCTCTTTTATCCAATTCTTCCTGAATGGCTGCACGAACTTTGCCGGCAGTACCTACGGGAACCGTACTCTTGGTAACCACCAGTTTATACTGCTTCATATTGCGACCGATAGTACGGGCTACCTCCAACACATATTTCAAGTCAGCACTGCCATCTTCGTCCGGCGGTGTACCCACAGCACTAAATATCACTTCCACATCATCCAGACAACTCTCTAATGACGTGGTAAACTTCAATCTCTTTGCTTTCATATTACGGAGCACCATCTCTTCCAATCCATTCTCATAAATCGGAATGATTCCCTTCTGCAAAGATTCTATTTTCTCACTGTTAGTATCCACACAAGTTACATTCACGCCGATTTCAGCGAAACATGTACCTGACACCAGACCTACATATCCGGTTCCTACAATCGCAATTTTCATACTTTATATTTTATTGTTTGTTTAGAAGTTATTCAAAATATGCAGCATTCTTGAAAGCCGTGGCCTCTCTGTCCTTGGAAGACAATAACATCTGCGAATCAGTCAGCGGCCAATCTATTCCCAATGTTTCATCATTATATAAAATAGAGGCTTCTGCCTGTGGAGTATACTTGTTGTCTACCTTATACGTAAAAACGGCTTCTTCACTTAATACAGCAAAACCATGCGCAAAACCGCGTGGAATAAAAAACTGTCTTTTATTCTCCTCACTAAGTAATACGGACACATGTTTTCCGAATGTGGGTGATGATTTACGCAAATCAACGGCAACGTCCAGCACTTCTCCTTTAATGACGCGAACCAATTTAGCCTGACTATATTCACCTTTCTGATAATGTAATCCGCGCAATACGCCAAAAGAAGATTTCGACTCATTATCCTGTATAAAATTTACAGGCCCGATATTGGCTTCAAACTCTTCTTGCTTAAAGGCTTCCATAAAATAGCCACGTTCGTCGGAGAACACTTTCGGCTCTATCAGCCACACTCCGTCTATTTCCGTCTGTATATAGTTCATCGTTATAGTAATAAATAAAACGATGCAAAAGTAGTGAATTTTTCGCAGTTTTCTGGGATATATTCAATTTATCTCTTAATTTTGCAGACATGATTGAATTGGCACAACATATAGAGGTTTTACTACTGGAAAACGACTGCGTTATCGTTCCGGGATTTGGTGGATTCGTAGCACATTACGCTCCTGCAACTCATGTAAAAGAAGAGAATCTTTTTTTGCCCCCTACCCGCACTATCGGCTTTAATCCTCAATTAAAGCTGAACGACGGAGTATTAGTACAATCTTATATGTCAGCATACGACACGAGTTTTGCTGATGCCAACCGCATCGTAGAAAAGGAAGTAAGCGAGTTTATCGGGCTTCTTCATGAGGAAGGTAAAGCGCATTTGGAGAATATAGGTGAAATTCATTATAACATTTATGGAAATTATGAATTTATCCCTTATGATTATAAGATAACGACTCCTTCACTCTATGGACTGGACTCTTTTGAAATGCACGAACTATCCACGTTGCAACAAAGAGAAAAGGTATTAGTGCCTGCCAATCTGGAAAAAGAGAAGAAAACTTATGAAATTAGCATCAATCGTGCATTCCTTCGTAATGCAGCCGCTATGATTGCCGCTATCGTATTGTTCTTTGCTTTTTCAACTCCGGTAGAGAATACCGATGTTCAGAAGAACAATTATGCACAGTTATTGCCTGGTGAGCTTTTTGAGCAGATCGAGAAGCAATCGGTTGCAGTAACTCCCGTTCTTGTAAAAAATGATATTGCTATTGCACAAAAAACTAAAAAGTCTTCTGCTTCAGGCAAGGCTTCGTCTACTCCAAAGCCAACAGCTAATAAAGTACAAACATCAAGACCTATTGCTGTAAAAGAGGTAAAAGTTACCAAACAGGAAGCGACTCCTACCCGTACATCTGTTAAACCGCAAGCAAACGTGAATAATCATCCTTACCATATTATAGTAGCAGGCGGAATCAGTTTTAAAGATGCGGAAGCCATGGCAAATCAATTGAATGCAAAAGGATTTGCAGAAGCGAAAGCCCTGAATACTGATTGCAAAATACGTGTCAGCATCCGTTCATTCGACAATCGCGAAGAAGCTACCAAACAATTATTGGAGCTCAGAAAAAATGAAAACTACAAGAATGCCTGGTTACTGGCTAAATAAAATCCCTTTTTAAAAGCATGAAACGAGTTCTTTGTCCCAAATGTGAGAATTACCTTTATTTTGATGAAACCAAGTATGAAGAAGGTCAATCGCTGGTATTTGTTTGCGAACATTGTGGCAAACAATTCAGTATCCGGTTAGGAAAAAGTAAAGTTAAGGCTCTTAGAAAGGAGGAAAATCTGGAAGAAGAAGCTGAATCTCATAAAGAAGAATTCGGATATATCACTGTAATCGAAAATGTATTTGGTTTTAAACAGTTACTTCCCTTGCAGGAAGGTGACAATGTCATAGGCCGCCGTTGTGTAGGAACAAACATTAATACTCCCATTGAAAGCGGTGATATGAGTATGGATCGACGCCATTGCATCATCAATATAAAGCGTAATAAGCAAGGAAAGCTAGTCTACACATTACGAGATGCTCCTAGTCTCACAGGTACTTTCCTTATGAATGAAATTCTGGGAGATAAAGACCGTGTACGCATTGAAGATGGCGCTATTGTGACAATTGGAGCTACTACATTTATTTTGCATACGGCTGAATGAACTTATAACTTATTTTGATACTCTCGCATGAATTCATCAGCGATATAGAGATTACCATAGAGATAAAGCCCTGTTTCCTTGTCATGCAAGTCAGCGCAAGTCTTGCTTTCATAAAACAATTGCAATGCTCTGACTGGAGCAATTTCCAAGCGTTTTGAAAGTTCGGCAGCAATGACACCGATACGATTACTTAATATTATCTCTTGAATTTCAGGAGACTTTACAGGATCATTCTGCCAGTTCTGTTCCATCATAAATAAGGTATTTATCCGTAATATTTTGGTTTAACAAACAAATCTGATTATTTGGTTGGTGTTGAGCAAGACGCTGTAATGCCACATCAGCACTCATCAAACCAGACATATATAAATTTACCGTATCAATTACCCGGTCATTCGCGACACCTCCCTCTATATAATCATAATTTGCCGCTGGATTCAGTCCACGACGACTGGCTACAATAAATTCCAACCATTCCGAATCGTAAGCTTTGAACACCTTACAACGAGCCTTTTCCAAAACAAGTTCTCTATCAAGTTGATAAATATTAATAATGGCTTGGGTATTGCGTCGCTTAGCCGTTGCAATAGCCCAACGACAAGCCTGCTCTTTGATATCTGTAACATAAAATCCACGACCAAAATCAAGATTCTCCCTTCCTAAACGACAAATAGGAACATCAACTCGTTCCGTTCCTCCATGATATACTGTTATTTTCATCGTTTTGCCTCCCAAGTTGTCAGACATTCTATCATATTATCAGTCACATGCTCGCGACTCTCAGTATGTAATACATCATAGCAAGGCAAGATGTAATTCTCAATCATACCTACACGCTTCATGCGGGTAAAAACTTCTTGATATGATTTACCTAATCGGCGTGCCGTACTTTCAATGCAGGACGCTACAAATGCTAATGTCACTTCAGTATATGATAATTCAATCAGATTTTCCATATTAAATTCTGTATAAAGCTAATTTGAGCTAATTACAAAGTTAATGAATATATCTGGAAACAGATAAAGTTTAATCTTCTTTTTATTGTTTTTGAATCATTCGATCCGTAGGAAGCACAATTCTAGTTCATATTAAATAGCATTACTAATATGAACAGAAATAAAAAAGGATAGGAATCTATATATTGAAAATATTCCTATCCTTTTTTCATTGTTTTATGTTCAAGCTATATCCAGATGTTCCGAAGAATACAATTTATGAGCTTTCCCATAAAGACAATATCCAATTATAGCCGTAAGAAGTGAATAACCAAAAGAGGGAATCCACCAATAATAGTCTACAAATCTCCAAAGAAAAACAGAGCTTGCTATCCACATTAAAATAACACTCCATACAAACCATTGAGTTACTTTTTGAGTTGAGATAAACTTAGGCAGCATATTATTAGGTACACTTCTATCCGGTTCTCTCATTACTTTTCCATATACAAATATTTCAGATGAAACCGGTGAGATATTGGATGATTGACTTGAAGTTGTTTCAAAGAAATCGACCTCTCTCATTTTCACGATTCGTATCCAACTCTTCATCCATTCATAATGTCCGATAATACTAGCCAGCCAACACATAGAAGCAAACCATCCTAAAGTAATAATCAAAAGTGGTAGCCATATACTATCTAAAAATGAAAAAATAGTTCCACTGCAAGGACTGCATTGAACATTTTCTGATTGCGGTATAATGGTATAAAATGCCACAAACAAAGCGCCAACAAAAATGGCGTAATAGTTAACCCATGTATGATAACGCTGTACATGGAACTGATAGGCTTCAACGACCTTGCCGTATGCGACTTGTTTTTTACAGATTTGGTCGCAAGGATTTGAACTTAAATTTGAGTTACACATAATTATATAGTTTAAAATTCGATTTCTTCAATTAAAGTAAAATATTTCCATTGTGGATTAGTTGAGTACTTGGCTTTCAAGCCTATCGAAACTCCTAAATAACGAGGATACCGTGTCTCACCTGAGTAATAATCAGAGTACCTACCAAAAGCCGTCGCAAAATAATGATTCTTAATCTCATATCCTCTCAACAATGGACAGGTCAAAGCTTTACAAAAGACTTTCGAAAATCTTAATATGTCTCGTGGAAAATTGTCAGATGTCATATAATCCGTAAATGCAAAATAACCTAATTCTTTCACATCTGTTCCAATTGTTAAATATCCGGTAAATCCGATACATCCATTAAAAGCCCAATTGCCAATAGTCTCTACCTTGTCAGGAATAATTAAATTACCAGTAAATCCCGTACATCCTTCAAAAGCATGATCGCCAATACTCTTAACATTTTCTCCAATAGTAATTTTCCCTTTAAAAGAGCTACAACCATGAAAAGCGTAAGTCGGAATATCTGTTAACCCATTTCCTATACTCAATGAACCTGTAAAAGTAGAAGATTGAAATGCAGACCCTTTCATACTTGTTACACTATTCGGTATTACTAAATCTCCTGTTGCTTTGCTACAACCAGCAAAAGCAGCTGTTCCAATACTCTGCACTCCCTCTTCTAACGTCAAAGTCCCGTCAAAAGCAGAATATTCAAAAGCGCGTACTCCAATTGTTACAGTTTTTTGAGGAATTACAATATTCCCTGTTAATTTAGAAGTATTTGCAAAAGCATATTGTCCAATACTTTCTACTGTTTGAGGAATATAAAGAGAAGTTATAGAACTATTATAAAACGCTCTATCTGAAATTGTTTTCAAGTTCAAAGGTAACATCACTGTAGAAACTTTAGAGCCACTAAAAGCACTAGCCGGTATGACAGTATCACTCAATTCTGAAAGATCTACTGTTTTCAAGTTAGACATGGTCTTTAAAAACTCGTAGTCAAAAGTATTCAAATGCCCTGTAATTTTCAATTCTTCTATAATTTTAGCGTCTTCACTATCAATCTGTTGTTCCAAAGTACCTGCCGTAGCCACGTAGATATCTTGGGAACTTCCCCCACGTTGAGTAATCTGTATTGTTTCAGATGTAACTCCCAATTTATCAACCAATTTAATAATCGAGTAACGCAATTGAGTGTTATTATTTTGCTGTACATTGAATATTATCGTTTCATCCCGCATTACTGCACGCGATGTCGGAGCAATAGAAATCCATGTTTTATTTGCTTCTGGAATTTCTATGGTATAATCGATATTAGTGGAAAGTTGTACATTCACTGCACCACCAGTATAAGGAACCGTATAAGAACGGTCGGTGATATTAATCACTCCCTCCACAAAATTGATGGAACGCATGATAGTACGCTCCTCGCCATCGGAAACGAAAACCAATACCTCACTGCTAAGTATCGTTCCCGGTGTAGTCACTTCAATTACTCCGGAAGCATTACCCGAAGATTTTACCACAGCACGGAAACCATCTTGCGCCAAGGCTTTCACTACAGTCTTATCAGTAACACCCGTAATGGTATATTGGATAGGATAAGTCTGATTGGCTAATACCCGTATATCCTCCGTTTCATTGAAAGTGATAGACAGCTTTTTGTGTTTGAGTACGGAGATAATGTTTCCGGCTTGCATCTCCAAATAAACATAATCATCATCTTCCGTCACATTCTTGAAGAAAGCGTCTCCACTTGTTCCATCCGCACCGGTTGCTTTTCCAAGTTTTGTCCAGTTCGAACCATTGTCATAAGATATATACCAATAGCCGTCTTCTTCTATCTTCAATTGCGGAGTAACACCGTCTGTACCATCTTGTCCATCATTTCCATTCGATCCGTCAACACCTTGTGCCTTTATCTTATTACTATTATCATCTTTCATCCAATCCCCATTCAACGTCCAATAATAGATACCGTCGGTATCTTGCTTCACTCCGACAACAGGTGTCACCCCATCCTTGCCATCCAAACCGTCTTGACCATCATTACCGTCTGCCCCATCTTTACCATGATATATAGTTATCGGTTCACGTTTTTCAAAATAAAGTTTATAACCAATCACCTTACCATTTTCATTCAAAGGTACTACATTGGTTATACCATCTTTCTGTTGTAGCACTTCAATGATTGATTGCATAGACGAAATATCAGTATTCATCTGTTCACACAAGCTTTGCAGTTCGCCAAAAGCATACCAAGTCGGCAGTTTTATAACAGTTCCATCCGACAGAGTAAAAGTAACAAAGTCCTGACTGGAAGTGTAATCTATATCACTAAACATACCGTCACCATCCACTCCGTCCTTACCATTTGTTCCGTCTTGACCGTCTTTTCCCGCATCTCCTGTCGCCTGTCCTATATCAGACCATGTGCCACCACCATCAGTTGACAACCACCAACGTCCCTTCTCTATTTTCAATTGAGGAGCTATACCATCTTTCCCATCCGTACCAGAACTACCATCATCTCCATCTTTACCATCAGTACCTACTGCCTTTACTTTATTTCCCGTCTCATCAGTTAACCATTCTCCGTTCAATGTCCAATAGTAAATACCATCAGTATCCATTTTTACGCCGACCACAGGAGTAGAGCCGTCTTCACCGGCAATACCGGCGTCACCCTTATCTCCTTTTTCCCCATGATAAATGGTGATAGGATCTCCCTTTGAGAAAGTAATAGTGTAACCAACCGTCTTGCCACCTTCTGTAACAGGATTTACTTTTGTGATACTTACATTACTTTGCAAAGCTTGTAGTAACGTTTGCAATGCCCCAATGTTTCCATTCATCTGTTTACAGAGTTCTTCAAGTGAAGTTACCCTACCATCCAATTGATGAATACTATCCCATAAATCATCAGTGTTTGTTTTGCAACTATAGAATGAAGTACTTAAAGCTGCAATCATTAAGAAAAAGAATACTGCCTTTTTCATCATAATTATTAGTGTTTTTGTCGCCACCTCAACTCCTTAGCAGTGGTAAGTCTATAAAAAAGTGTGGAGTCGTTAGTTTATCTGTTAGGAGGTTCTGGTAAAACCTTGACATAAATAAACAATACCCCACACTCGTATATATGCAATATAAAATTACACACGACTATACAAGTAATGAGTGTTATTGCTATCCTTATGTCAATTGAAATTTACCAGATTTATAGAATACACATCTAAAATGAAAATAATAACCAAACAAATGAAAATAAATACGCTGTTTTATAGCTATTTATAAAGATGTATTTCTTTTCAGTTGCTTTCATTGTTTTCGGTTGTTTGGTTCTTATTCGGTACATTTTTGTTTCTTGTTTGTTCCTTGTTTCGGATTATTATTTCTACCTTTGCAACAGAAATAACGAAAAAAGGAATTGCTTATGCCACGAGTAAAGAAGCCGACGAAAGTCAAAGAACCAATCCGTCTTCGGATGAAGCCGTTGAGTGACGGAAGTAAGAGTCTGTATCTGGATATATACCGCGACGGAAAGCGGACATACGAGTACCTCAAAATGTATATCATCCCGGAAACGGACAATAATGCCCGGAAACGGAATCAGGTTACGATGGACGCAGCTAATGCCATCAAATCGAAGCGCATCATTGAATTGACGAATGGAGAAGCGGGTATCGAGAACAGGGAAAAGGTATTCCTGCTCGATTGGATGAATACGTATAAAGAGAATCAGGCAAAGCGGGGAAAGAAAGACGGAAACCAAATCTCGGTTACCATTCGCATCTTGAAAGATTATGCAGGAGAGCGGATGACAATGGATCGGATAGACAAGGCATTCTGTCAGGACTACCTCGATTATCTGATGACGGAATATCGCCCCAAAGGGAAACGAGTGTCGAACTTTACGCTTCACACCTACTACCGCATTCTGAACGGAGCTTTGAATGCTGCCGTTCGTGCGGAGATTATAAAGGTTAATCCGTTTACCAAGATCAATAATTCGGATAAGATTCGTCTGCCGGAGAGCAAACGTTCATATATGACTATCGAGGAAGTCCGGGCATTGATTGCCACTCCGATGAATAATGAGGCTGTGAAGTCCGCCTATTTGTTCTCCTGCTTCTGCGGATTGCGCGTGAGCGATATTGTCAGATTGAAGTGGAAAGATGTTTTCGTTGATAGAGGACAATATCGGTTGGCGGTGTCCATGCAGAAAACTAAGGAGCCGATTTATCTGCCGCTTTCTCCCGAAGCCTTGAAGTGGATGCCGGAACGAGGAGAAAAGACAGCAGACGATCATGTGTTCGATTTACCCAGTCCGTCGATGATGAACTTACTTATCAAACCTTGGGCGAAAGCCGCAGGTATCGACAAGCGATTTACATTTCACACAGCCCGGCACACGTTCGCCACGATGATGCTGACCCTTGGAGCAGACCTTTATACGACCTCGAAACTGCTCGGTCATGCCGATGTGAAAATGACACAGGTGTACGCAAAAATCATCAATCAGAAAAAAGATGATGCAGTCAATCTTGTAAACGGGTTGTTCGATTAGTCCGATGTAAACTTTGACATTGTTAAATAGTATAGAATGGGCATATTTTTACATCTACATATAGCAGGATTGCAAACAGGATTAGGTTTACTTTAATCCGGGTGCCTATAGAAAAAAAATAAAGTAAAGTGATTATATGATAAACTGTAATAATCGAGATTTGTTATAGCGTTTGTTTCACTATCGAATAAAATGCTTGTTGCGAGTTACGTGACTTTATTACAATTTTACAACCGAATGAGATTTTATCAGTCTCATTCGGCTATATGAAATGAATGAAAATTTCGCCAAAGTATGCTGATTACTACCTGTCAATCCATTCTTTAAGCCTCTGCGCCTTTTCCTTACTCACTTGTATTTCCGTCTTCGGATAACCTTTCAAACGGATAATCAACTTTCCTCCAAAATAATTACCGAGGAACAAAACGTGCTCTACATTGATAATATATTGGCGGTTTGCCCGGAAGAAATAGTCGGGATTCAGTTGGTGCTCAAGTTCATCCATTGACACATTGACCACTTCGGAAGTGCCGTTGTTAAGACGGAGATATACAATCTTGTTTTCTGTTTCGATGTGGTTGATGTCCGAAACGCGCACGGTCTTATATCCGTCACGGTAAGGAAGCAAGAAACGCTCCCGATAACGGAACTTGTTCTTCTGTAAGGCATCGAAAAGCTGCTGTAGGTTTTCGTCGGTGTAATTCTTACCGGCTTTGGCCGCCTTGTCAATGGCCGCTTCAAGTTCATCCGAATCCAACGGTTTCAGAAGATAGTCGAAACTATTGAACTTGAATGCCTGTACCGCATATTCGTCGTATGCGGTGGTAAATATGATGGGTATGGTTGCCGGGGCATATTTTAGAGCCTCGAAACTCAAACCGTCAGTCAAACGGATATCCGCAAGGATGAGGTCTGTGGTTTTGCCGGATTGAAAGAATTCGACTGTCTCTTTGATGCTGGCAAGAGGGCCTTCGACAATAAATGTTCTGTCAATGTCGCTCAGCAGCCTTATGAGGCGTTTGGCATTGCGTGGCTCGTCTTCAAGAATCAGTATGTTCATAGGAGATGGTGTTTTTTATGATGGGCAGACTTACCGAATAGAAGTTTTCGGCATTCTCTATCTTGACCTTTTTGTCACAAAGCAAAGCATATCGTTCTGTGATATTTTTAAGTCCTAAACCGGTTGATTCGATTGGGGACATCAAAGGTAGTTTCAGGTTGCAGACGGTTATGTAATCATCGGACAGCTTTATGTCAATGACCAGCGGATGTTCAGATGAAAAGCTGTTATGTTTTATTGCGTTTTCCACAAGAAGTTGCAACACTGCCGGAGGAAGAAAACCTTTGCATTGTCTGACGTCCGGACTTACTTTTGCAATGACTCCTTCATCGTGACGCACTTTCATCAAGTACAAATATGAATCAAGAAACTTGATTTCGTCCGCGACAGGTATCAGATTCCTGTCCAGATTGGTGATGATGTATCTATACACTTTCGACAAATGGCTCAGGAATTTTCCGGCAAGTCCGCTATCCTCCTCAATCAGCTCCAGCAGGTTGTTGAAGTTGTTGAACATGAAATGCGGATTGATTTGCAGTTTCAGGGAATTGAGCTGTGACTGCAAGGCTATCTCCTTTTCTTTCATCAGTGCCATTTCAAGTGTCTGTTTCTCATCGCGTGCCTTGATGTAAGACTGAAGATAGAATGTGTTGGCATAGACGCTCGACAAGAATGTGGAAATCATGGCAAAAGTATATGCGCCTTTCATATTGAGGAGTTCGTCAAGAAGCCCGTTCCCGTTTTCACCCCATAAGAAGTTGAACAAAGAAATCATGCCGAATGCGACAACGTTGTTCAGGGTAAAAAGGCAGGATGCATAGACAATCACCCACACGTAGGATGTCTTGAATGGCAATATCCTAAAGACCAAAAAGGAAAATCCTAAAGAGATGTAGGTAAATAGCATACACAACAGATAATCGATGATATAATCGGCTATTGCCATCTCCGGCAATTGGTCGGCGGTTTCATCATCGAGTATAAACCACAGAATGAGGTAGAGTATATAGGAAACGGTCGATAACAACAGACCGTTCTTCCAATTCATTATTTTCATTTTCTCGTTGGTCATATCGGATACAAAGTTACTTCATATTCTGCAAAAATAGGGATTTACTTCTTTAGTTGATAGGATAAAACCGACTGAAACGGATAAAATCACCCTTGAAGTGATGAAAATGAATGTTGAAACGAATGGAGTTGCACTTTATGTTTGCCGAAATGCCACTTAAAAAATCTGTTTTTCAAAATAAACAGCCTATTTAGGCGGTTCAGATATAAATTTATCCGTTTCAGTCGAATTTTACTGTTACAGCCAAAGCAACACGGGTAATTTTGCATCCATATAGGGTAAATACCGCATGATAAAGTCTGAATCAACCAAATTTGAAAGAATAGATTTAGATAGTATTTTTCGGAGATACTATCGCCCATTGTGTCTGTATGCACTACATTACCTGCATATAACGGAGGATGCGGAGGATGTCGTACAGGACTGTTTGACTGAATTTCTCGAACGTTCCGAGAAAGGCTATCTCGTCTCAGATGTTAAATCCTATCTGTATATAATGGTGCGCAACAGATGCTTTCTTGTCCTGAAAAAGGAAAGCCTGATTGACCGTAACCGTTTCATTTCAGAGTTTGAGGAAACTCTTATCGATACAGAATACAAAGAACAATCATTCATGGAAGCAAGAATGTGGACTGCCATAGATTCATTGTCTGACCGTTGTCGTGAAGTTTTCCTGCTGTGCAAAAGGGACGGGTTGAAATATGAAGAAGCTGCAGACAAACTTGGAATCTCCGTAAACACTGTCAAGAACCAAATCAGTAAGGCACTTAAAGCCATCAAAGGTGAGAGCCTGAAAATTTATTTTTTCTTTTTCGGATAATTTTTTCAGTTTGGAATAGTAGGATTTCGGTTGATTGTACTCTTAGCTAAAAATAACATCGCAAATGGACAAAGAAGAATTAAAAGGATTACAGTTTGTTTTAAGGTATTATTCTCCTGGAGTGTTTGATACCCGAAAAGCTATACGCAGATATAAAGAAACACATCCGGTAAAAGAGCGCACGTGGCTTCGATATATATCGGGGATTGCCGCCTCTGTTGCGGTATGCCTGTTTACTGCATATTATCTTATAGGGGAGAAAAAATCTCCTGTTTGCCTATATTCTTATGCTGACGCCACAACATTCATACTTCCAGACAGTTCAGAGGTTACGCTATTTCCTAATTCAACGCTCAGTTATCTGCCAGACAAGTTCAATAAAAACAAACGGGAAGTTGATATGACCGGAAGAATCGGTTTTGATGTGCGCCGCAACCGGCACACTCCGTTTATTGTATCAGGGAAATATGCTAAAATAAAAGTGCTGGGTACACAGTTCGAGGTAAACGAGAACAATGACGATTCCGTTACCGAAATTCATGTATCGTCAGGCAAGGTGTTGTTCTCTTCCCAAAACGATAAGAATGGCATTGTACTTACCAAAAATATGCAGGCTGTTCTGCCATTTGGATCGGACACACAACTGGTGAAGATACAAAACTCTGATAAAGATCATTCTGACAAATTCGGGAGGTTCGTTTATGAAAACACCCCTTTGTCTGAAGTGCTGAAAGAATTGTCCGAACACTTCCATGTCAAACTGACTTGTGTTTCTACCGGAAAGACACTTACGGCAAAATTTGATACAGATAATCTGGATGAAATTATTTCCATGATAGAAAAAACACTGGATGTAAAGATAAGGAAGGAGGTCGTGAAATGAGTAGGCTGACAATCTTCATATTGACCTCGCTCATATTGCCACTTTCGCTCCACGCACAGCATAAGGTTCATTCATGTACCGTCAGACAACAGATGGAGGCAGTTAAAAAAGAGTATGCCGTAAATTTCGTGTATGATGCCTCATTAAAACTGGATATACCCTATATAGGCAAACTCTTAAAAGGACGTGACTTGCACTCCGCTTTGAATGAATTATTCCATCATACGGATATAAAATGGGAAGTAAACGGGAAACATGTCCTATTAAGTAGGAAAAAGGAATACACTTTGAGTGGCTATGTCTATCAGCATGATGGTGAAACAGTCATAAATGCCACCATATGGGATGTCACGACAGCAACAGGTACGTTGAGCAACGAACACGGCTTCTTCAGTATTACACTTCCAGAAGGACATCACACCATACGCTTTTCATCCATAGGCTGTGGCGAACATACAGAAAATGTGGTTCTCCGGCATGATACAACCTTGAAAGTCCATCTTAAAGAGGGGCATCAATTGGAAGAAGTGGTTGTGACCGCCGATTTGAATTCTCCGTTGATGACGACCCAAACAGGAAAAGTTTCATTGACTTCCAAAGAACTGAATACTGGATATGCGCTTATGAGTTCGCCGGATGTGGTAAAGACATTACAGAATCTACCGGGTGTGGCGGCTGGTACCGAACTCATTTCCGGGCTGTATGTACATGGTGGAGGGAATGATGAGAACCTTTTTCTGTTGGACGGCACACCTCTTTATCAGGTGAACCATTTGGGAGGTCTTTTTTCTGCATTCAACACGGATATTGTAAAAAATATTGACTTCTACAAGAGCGGCTTCCCTGCACGTTATGGCGGAAGACTCTCTTCTGTTGTGGATGTGCGCACTAACGACGGGAACATGAAAAAATACCACGGCGCGGTAAGCATAGGGCTTTTGGACGGGCGAATCCAATTTGAAGGTCCCATAAAGAAAGACCAAACCTCGTTCAACATTGCAATGCGTCGCACATGGCTCGATGTCATCACAGTACCGGCATTGGCCATACGCAACAGTTCAAAGACCGATAAGATAAATATGCGCTATGCCTTCCATGACATAAACGCTAAAATAACGCACCGCTTTTCGGAACGTAGCCGCGCAGACATCAGCCTATATTCTGGCAATGATATCATGAAAGTAAACAACAAACAATTTGAGAAAGAGTATGGCACGGACTACAACAGGGAAGAAGATCATACCAAGTTCAACCTGCAATGGGGTAATCTGACAGCGTCCCTGAATTGGAAGTACCAATTCTCTCCAAAACTGTATTCCATATTTACGGGTGTCTATACCCATAACCGTTCCTGTCACGATTACCTTTCCGAAGAAAAAGTTTTTGATGAAGGGCAACTATCTGGAATTACCCATAGTGAGCGTAACAACCGTTCCACTATTGATGATATTGGCTACCGTATGGAGTTCGATTATCGGCCAAATCCTGCGCACCGCCTGCGCATGGGGTCAAATTACCTGATGCACTTTTTCCGTCCACAAAGCGCACGTACATGGGATTATTCCGGGACTGACAACCGGAAAGACACCCTGTCACGACAGGCATCAGGTTCTTATAACGGACAGGAATTTTCATTGTATGTGGAAGATGACATTGCTTTGGGAAACCGTCTGAAACTGAATGCCGGACTTCATTACACTCTATTCCATATAACAGGTAAGACATACCACTCCATAGAACCCCGTGCGTCCATCCGTTACCAATGTAGTGACCGTGTGACGTTCAAGGCTTCCTATACGGAAATGAGCCAATTCATGCATCAGCTTTCCAATACATACCTGAATTTGCCGATGGATTTTTGGGTACCTTCCACAAAAAGGATTGCACCAATGCGCTCCCGACAATATGCGGTTGGAATGTATCTGCAACTACCTTTCCGTGTCCGGTTGAATATGGAGGGATTTTATAAAACGATGAATCACATTGTGGAGTATGACGGTGGCAACAGTCTCACGCCCTCTGCAGATGATTGGGAAGAAAAAATCCATGAGGGCAAGGGAAAGGCATACGGACTGGAATGGGAAGCCGGCTACGGCAATAGCCGGACATACATCAGTGCGGCTTATACCTTGTCATGGAGCAAGCGTAATTTCCCGACATTCTATAAAGGATGGTATCCCGACAAATTTGACAATCGCCATAAATTGAACCTTAGCATTCGCCATAATTTCTCTTCCCGGATAGAAGCATACGCTTCATGGAGCTACCATACGGGAAACCGTATGACCGTGCCGCAACAACAGGTCAATGCTCCTGCCATACCCGGCATCGGAGGCGAGCCTGTTTCGGAATGGATATACGAGCAGCCGAACAATGTGTCGCTTCCGGCATATCATCGGCTTGACCTCGGCATTAATTTTCGCAGTATCACCAAACGGGGATATGAGCGTATATGGAACATCAGTGTTTATAACGCCTATTGCCGTATGAATCCCCTTTATGGCAAGGTGAAAGAAATGCCCGATGGCAGTTTCAAAGGGAAAGCCACGGGTATGTTCCCTATACTCCCTTCATTCAGTTACACACTAAAATTCTGACAGCAAATGAAAATAAAAAATCTGACATTCTGGATGATGGCGTTGATGTTCTCTTCGTGCAGTTATGAGTTCGAATTGAATGATATAAATGCCCGAGAGAAAATAGTTCTCTATTGTATGCCTTGCGCCGACAAGGACACCACGTTGATACAATTGTCACGCAGCGTACCGGTTTCCAATAAAGGGGAACTGCAAAAGGGCATTCCTGATGCCGGAATTAATTTTACGGTGAACGGCAAGGAACAACCGGTGTATTGGAACGAAAATGCGACATCTTCTCTCCCTGCCCGGTGTTACTATGTGCTTGGCAGATACAATGAAGCTGACAAGGTGGATATAAAGGCATCTGCCGACGGACTCCCGTCTGTAAGTTCTGAAACCGTATTGCCGTCTTCTTTCCCGTTGAAGAAATTGGATATGAAGTTAAAACGTGAAATTGATACAAAGTTGCATTTCCTTGTTACATTTCAGGACAATGCCGACACGGAAGATTATTACGGAATACGAGTAGTGCGCAGATGTATTTATACCAGTACGTCGGACAATGAAGTTACGGACATAGAATACCACGATATTGAATTTGAAGTGGGTGACGAGCCGCTGTTGTACAATAAGAGCGGATTAAACTCCGCATTTGATTTTTCCAATGATTTCTATCAGAATCTCTACATCTGGAGTGATGAACGGATAAGAGGAAAAGAATACATCTTGCGTCTGAAAACCTATTACTCTCCAGACTATGTATCCATGTGGGACGGCAGTAATTATAAATACTCCTACAAGGTGTATTTATACAAATTGTCACGGGAACTTTTCTGCTATCTGAAGTCAGTGAACGATGTCAAAAACAATGATTTGGGACATAAAGGGCTGGCACCCATAAGAAGCCATTATTCCAATGTGGAAAATGGTATTGGCGTTGTAGGAGGATGCCGGATTACGGAAACGGAGTGGATGGATAATGTATCAACAGATATAAATTAATTATTTACAAACTAAATTTTAAGTAACATGAAACATTTAAGTTTTTTGAGAAGACATGCCAATATAGTATTCTGCTTACTTTTGTGTCTTGTCTATCAGAGAGCTGAATCTAAAGAATTGTTTTCAAACAATTCTTTAGATACTTGCTATGTGTTAGCTATTGCAAATGTCGATTTAACAACGGATTTGCAAAAAAAATATGAAGAGAGGAACATTGCAACGTTTGCGATTGTCGGATACAGTTTTAGTGATGATGAGGTGAAAATTTATTTGTTGGATGACAGGTATGATTTTGATCTGTATTCTATCCAGAAAGGAGATAGCATAACTTTACATTATCCTCATACGTCACAAGAGAAAGAGAAGAAAGCAATAGCTATACATAATCACAGTTTCCAAGAACGTATCAGAAAGAATGATAGCATCTATATTGATATTGATTTTTGGAATATTGAGAAGAAATTGAGTTTGCCCCCTTCTTTGGACGATGGCCTGTTCCTTAAATGGGAAATCGCAAAACGACGCTTTATAAAGCATATAGTAAAAGATAGCCAAGGCTTCCATAAATTAGATGTTGAGAACGAAGATGATTTACGTTTGTCCAAGCGTATATTCGGCCAATTATATTGTATGTACATATTAGCACATAATGAGACCATAAGGCATGGAAAGTAACTTATTTGTTTTTTTATAAATGATTTTTGTATGAAGAAAATTCTATTGACATTGCTTCTCGCACTGCCATTTTGCATGGTGGCGAAAGCACAAGATTTCAGAGTGGGAATAACGGGAGGTTACAACCTCAAGTTCCCCGAGTGGCTACGATTCACAGTCCGGTTTCCACGCCGGAGTAAAGGGAGAGTTTGGGCTTCCGCAAGTGACAAAAGGCCTTTACATGGATTTCGGACTGATGCTCTCTTCTCATGGATGGAAGAGTCCGGGGTACTATTACAACGGTAACTATAATCCCTCTGCAGAAGAAAAACCTGACAAGCCATCATCGGGCTATACTTCGGACAATAAGTGTACCCCTTACTATCTGAATATTCCCGTCCATATCGGCTACAAGTTTTCCGTAGGACGGAATGTCAGCTTGTTCGTCAATGCCGGACCGTATTTTAACATCGGTCTGTTTGGCAAGGCAAAGGAAACCATTGCTGCCAATAATGGAACAGTAACGACAAAAGAAAAGGCAGGCAATGTGTTCAGCGACAAGATGCTCAATCGCTTCGATTGGGGACTGGGATTCCGCGCCGGAACGGAGATTACCCGCCATATTCAGCTTTCCATCGGGTATGATTGGGGGATGAAGAATATAAACAAGAGTGGTGTGGACAGCAAGAACAGGACATTTGTGGCATCTTGCGCTTACATGTTCTGAAAAGGGTATAAGTTTATAATATAAGAACCGTTATGTGGAAACAGAAATTGAAAATATGCGGTATTAATCTGGCGGCATATAGTGTGGTTCTCATTATCATGGCTATGTTGTCCGTTTGCTCCCGATTGTACGGGCAAGAAAGCCTTACGCTGTCCCTTGACCGTACAAAACGGATTGTATCAAACATAGACACCACCAAACAGCCATTTTTTGAATATGGAAAATCATTTCTGTCTCCACATTTTGGTATCATTCCCCAAAAGCCTGAAATGCTTTTGAATTTTAGCCCTGATTACACGTTAGGAATCCCTATTGACCGTTCATCCTTACATAAAGGCGAATATCGCGTTGGCGGAGTTATTCGTCAGTTTGACAAAGTGAATATTTGGGGACGTGGCAGACAGGAAAACATCATAGGTGTTGGCGTATCGAACTATGCTGAAGTTAAAACGGCATATTTTCCAAACTACAAGTGGAAATTGGGCATAAGCCTCTATGCGCACAAACTGAGTATTCCTCGTTCGAGTA
>CAQOGY010000014.1 GCA_948847595.1 uncultured Bacteroides sp. | reverse complement strand
AAAGATAAAAAAAATAATATATACTTGTGTATAAAGGGTAGCTTCCTGAAGGAGGAGAATAGAGATAGCATACGTAATATGGCACCATAAAAAACAGAAATCCCTCTTCTCCGGATATTGTTCTTCCTGCTCAATCCGTTCTTCTTCTCCCTTGTACAAAAGCCCTTCACCAACTTCGAACGTATTTCTTCTGTCTCGCATAGCTCACACCTATTCTGCACATAGGTACGTGTCAATACCAAACGAATGATTTCCCGATTCGGACAGAAGCATTCATCTTTAGCCAAAGCAGCCAGCACCACATCCAGCAGGCAAAGGGTACATCGTAATTCTGTTTCCGATAATCGGTCGATACTCTCAATCTGTCCAAAGCTGGGCCAGTTGTCTTTCAAAAAGGCAAGTTTATTGGTGGAGCTTTGTAAATCAAGCTTCATCAGGCAGGGACGGGGACAAGTAGAATCATTCATCACTACTATTTTTTATTTGTTTGTGTATTTGCGTATCTCCAAAAAGAAGGCGCAGAAACTATTACTATACTATCTCATGAGAGGCTCTGGCAAGCCCGCACTAGAATAATAAGCAATAGCTCCACGCCCATTGAGATATATAACAAATATATATACAATGTGGACGTGGAGACTGACCGCCTATTACCTGCTAGTGCTAAATGTGCCAGATTTCTCATCACAGATAATAAAAACGTTATCTCCAAATCAATAAAACATATCTTCATTCAGAAGATACGCCACAAATATAGGCATATTTTCCTAATAAGAATACCATTAAGGAAGTAAAATGAGTAAATAGAAGGGAGATGAACAAAATCGTCTACAGCCAACGGACTATGTTCCTTCATCGCACGAGATACAAGAATGATTTCCCCTTCTTATTGCCTCTGCACAAAGAACAAGCTGCACGAATACCCAAAAGAAGCAGGGATACTTTGTTTATCTCCCTATTATAGTTTATCTTTGCTACTGATATAGCTAGTTGTTCACGACCGTGATCAGCTCTTACCACGGCCGTAATCAACGCTCTTCACGGCCGTGAGCAACATTTACCACGGCCGTGAACAACTAATGATGCAAGCACCTTCATCCAACAATGCAGGCATCATAAACCAAAGATAAAGGCAGGATAACTTATGTATGAACGCTTGACAGCAAGCAGGCAATCACTATATAACCCGAGTTCTGTCCAAGTCCGGAAACTAATGATTAGTTTTGCGGATCAAAGGTAGCTATATCTTTATAACAAACAAGAAACGACGAATATGTTATAACGATGTAAAGCAATGGACGAAATAGAGAAAAACAACGGTGAGATCATCATATACCGGACAGAAGACGGAAGGACACAACTTGAAGTCCGTTTGGAGGATGAGAACGTTTGGCTGTCACAACAACAAATAGCCAATCTGTTTGGTGTACAAAGACCGGCTATCACAAAGCATTTGAGAAATATCTTTGAAAGTGGAGAATTAGAAGAAAATTCAGTTAGTTCCATTTTGGAACATACTGCGAGCGATGGAAAAAATTATAAGACACAGTTTTATAATTTAGATGCCATCATATCAGTCGGATATAGAGTCAACTCCCTACAAGCCACCCACTTCCGCCGCTGGGCCACCGAACGTCTGAAAGAATATCTGATTAAAGGTTTCGCCATGGACGACAAACGTCTGAAAGAAATGGGCAGCGGCGGTTACTGGTACGAACTACTCAACCGTATACGCGACATCCGTTCATCTGAAAAAGTACTCTACCGTCAGGTTCTTGACTTGTATGCCACCAGTGTAGACTATGACCCAAAGGCAGACGAATCCATCCGGTTTTTCAAAATCGTGCAGAATAAGTTACACTATGCCGCCCACGGCCACACAGCAGCAGAAGTGATCTTCGAACGAGCCGATGCAGAAAAGCCATTTATGGGACTGACCACATTTCCCGGCGAACAACCCCGGAAAGAAGATGTACTGATAGCTAAAAACTATCTCAATGAAAAAGAACTGAAGATACTGAACAACCTGGTTTCCGGATACTTCGACTTCGCAGAAATACAAGCCATCAAACGTTCGCCCATGTATATGTCGGACTATATACATCACCTGGACCTCATCTTATCGACCACCGGAGAGCAAGTTTTGCAGAACACAGGCACGATCTCTCACGAACAAGCCAAACAAAAAGCGCTGGGCGAATACCAAAAATATCATGTCAAAACCCTGTCGCCTGTAGAAGAAGCATATTTTGACAGTATCAAGAAACTGACAGCCGAAACAAAGAAGAAGAAAAAGAAATAAAATACAATAAACAGTATCATGGCAATACAATTTGAACTCTACAAGTCTCCCAACCCCAAGGACGAAGAAGACAAAGAACTCTACCACGCACGGGTAGTCAACTTTCAGCATATCGACACCGACTATCTCGCCAAAGAAATACAACAAGCGACTTCGCTGACCGAAGGGGATGTAAAAGCCGTCCTCGAGTCGCTGAGCCACTTTATGGGATCACGCCTCCGGGAAGGGGAACGTGTTCACCTCGACGGCATCGGCTACTTTCAAGTAAAGCTGAACAGTCTGGAACCGATCACCTCGCCCAAGCTGAAAGCAAACCAAATGAAACTCAAAGCAAACATCGGCTTCAAGGCGGATAAAAAACTGAGAAGTTCGGTAAGCGTCGTCAAGGTGGAACGCAGTAAACTGAAGTTACACTCAGTACCACGCTCCAACGAAGAGATAGACAGACTGCTGACCGCGTATTTCAGTAATAACCAAATACTGACCCGCTCGGACTTTCAAGGACTTTGCAAACTTACGCTTACCACTGCCGCCCGACATATCAAACGACTGAAAGAAGAAAAGAAGTTGCAGAATATCAATACTCGTCAGAGTCCGGTTTATATTCCGATGCCGGGGTATTATGGTAAGCCGGAAGTAGAAAACGAATGAAACTAAAATAATACAGAAATGAAATCAGAAGAAATAAAAGAACTGTTTAAACGGTTTGAAAGTATTGTTTGCGAGTATAATGGAGTGGAATGTTGGAGTGCACGAGAACTTTATCCGTTATTGGGATATTCTCAATGGCGCAATTTCCTATCTATCATAGAGAAGGCAAAGTTTGCATGTGAAAATGCGGGAGAGGATATTACTTATCATTTTGCTGACGTCAGCAAAATGATCATGTTAGCCAAAAGCGCCGAAAGAGAGATAGATGATATTTTTCTCACTCGCTACGCCTGCTATCTGGTAGCACAAAATGGAGACTCCCGAAAACAGGAAATTGCCTTTGCACAAAATTACTTTGCCATACAAACACGTCGGGCAGAGTTGGTAGAGCAACGCTTATTAGAAAATGAACGTATTAAAGCACGTACCAAACTTGCTGAAACAGAAAAACTTCTCTCCGGTGTTTTGTACGAAAGAGGAGTAGATAGCCAAGGCTTTGCCATGATACGATCCAAAGGAGATAAGGCATTGTTTCACATAGATACCAAAATGTTAAAACGGAAACTCGGCATACCGGATAGCCGCCCATTAGCTGATTTTCTTCCGACTATCAGCATAAAAGCAAAAGATTTTGCCGCAGAAATGACTTCTGTTAATGTTCAACAAAAAGACTTATATGGACAAACTGCAATTGAACATGAACACGTTGATAATAACATCGCCGTTAGAGATATGCTCGTCAGTAGAGGAATATTGCCAGAACAATTTCCCGCGAACGAAGATGTCAAAAAAGTAGAGAGGCGTTTAAAAGGAGAAGAAAAGAAGCTGAATGGCTCTCAAAAAACAAAAAGATAATCATTAACAATACCCCATAAGTGCATATTTTGCACTTATGGGGTATTGAGTTCGATGAATTTTACCTTCCTGATTTATTGGTCAATAACGATAAAGTAGTAAATTAATAGTGCCCAATTATAACATTTACAACTCTTTTACCACTATATTCACCGATAGCAAAGTTACTGAAATTTATTGTTTGGCAGATGGTTACACCTAATTTGCAATGAGCAAAAGGAACATTTACTGAATATCCCTAACTATTTCTTTGATTCGCTTGTTTATATTCCATACAATTCATACCTTTGTAAAGTATCTCTCATGCTGGAAACCTCATGGATGAAGGATGGGTGATACATTTTATATTAAAGGCGTTTACTGACGCTTTGATTTGACGTTCTAAGAACTTCGCAACTTCAACGGTAAGTCAAAAACAAAGCAACGTGGATGTCCTAAGTGGTGTATATTGTACAGTTTCCATTATTACTAGTTCATGAACTGGGACTGATGGATTGTAGTTTATATATGCATTTACGTGGGGCTTTCAGCGTTGTTCGTTTCGACTTACCGGGCAATGCGAAGGCCTTTAGAACGTGAAGCGAGCAACAGTTTGGCTCCACGTCTTTTGTTTCATTAATTCCTCGTCAGGAGCTAGATGAGGATGACTTTACGCTATGAACAAACATTCACAAATGGCTTTGCTGACGTTGGTCAGCATTATATTCGTTACCTTAGGCTCGTGTAGCGATGATTCGGATAGTGGGAGTAGTGGTTATGCTCCGCGAAACATCTCTGGAAAGACTTTGGTTCTTAAAAAAAGCAGTGGGTCTGTCTATCTCTCCACCGATCATCTCAATGAATCAGGAGTCCTTATCAACAATGTGACTGTAAATTATTCGAAGTATGCCCCTTCGTATACCTACACCAAAACGGGTGATGACGAGGCAGACTATTATCTGCAAGCCACAAAAGAAACCTATATTCCCTATTATGGCACCACCACGTATGCTAAATTTGTCTTCAATGTTAATTTGCACTTTATTACAGAAGTCAGTGGCACCTACACTGGCGTGCAGACCAATGGTTACGGAGACGATAGCCGAATCCAAGGCAACTTTATTCTTAACTAAATATTCATAAAGGCATGAAGAAATATTTGACAAATGTTTTGTTGCTGCTTTGCCTGCTGACGGCTTGCAGTAAAAGTGATGGTGGAAATGATGAAGGTAGTGAAGATTGGATGAAAGACTTTGCACCTACCTCAATCAGGAATAAAGGCTTGTGCCTTAGTATGGGAGAAACAATGAACAATTGGTACATCAAGATTCTTCAGAAGTCGCAAAACGAAGTTCTGATGGTAGCCAATGATGCTTCTTGGAAACTTTCAGATTTTTATTGTGAATACAGTAAAACAGGAACCAACGAGGGTTTTCTGATAATAGAATATACAATCAACATAGGAGAAATGAGTGTTGAGCATTATGAAGAGCTCACCCTAAACTTCAGTTCTGCTCATGGAGGGACCTTTGATGGTATCGACGAGTATTATTCCAATGGAATAGAAAGAGAAAACCGGGTGAACGGTAAATTCACTTTTGATATGGGCGATCTCTCCGATTTTGATGAAGATGGAGGTGATAAAAGCGCCTCCAGTCTTCTAGGTGTGAAAATTTCAAGTGTGTTTGCCTCCATCCAAACGTCTATTCCTTATCCAAATTTCACAATTACTGTGTCAGTAGTCAAGAACTCTACACAAGGACTTCCACAGACAGTGGGTTTCTGTATGGGGACATCACCACATCCTACGTTAGAGAATGCGGTGTTTGTGAATGAAGAAAAGTCTGGGTATATGAATAATTATGCTAGTGTATTGGGAGGCTTAATAGGCTACATCGGCATTCTCAAGCCAGCGACACGTTATTTTATTCGACCTTATCACAAGGAGGGTAACAAAGTAATTTATTATCAAGAGCAGTCCGTGGAAACACTAGGTGGGGAAATTTCATTAGAATTGAAAGAGACATCCCCTCAACATTTCTCTTTACGCTATGACATAAAAAAACAAGGCACTTATCGGATGTATGCGCAGTATAGAATCCATACGTCAGGCTATTGTAATAATGACAAATTCGTCAATGATGAGTTGGGAACGAAGAGTAAAGGCAGTGGCAGTATTGCTTTTGACCTTAGCGGCATATCCTACACATGGAGGCAAGTTCACGTCTTGTGGGGAGAGATCGAAGATTTAAGTACAGGAATCATTTATACTGCCCCTCAGGCATTTTATGGTGGCGCTGGAGAAATCATATATCAATAAAGTAATATTCGAAACGATATAAGTAAATATGAATATGAGGTTAGAAATACTAATTTGAGCAGATTGAAGCTGATGATGGCAATATTGTGTTTTCTGAATCCTATGGGAGCATCTTGAGTTTCTGTCGAATTCAAGTTATGATAATATGCTCATCAACTTCCTTTTGCCTAATATCTAAGCTATTATTAAAAGGAATACTATATAAAGAGAAATTCAGTTGTCGCAAAAATTGCGTCAACTGAATTTCCTACTAAATAAAAGGCACATAAATGCACCATTCCTTCAGAAGAAAAAGAAAACAAAGCCTCTTTTATTAGTTACTCTGAAGCGTTATAATCGAACGTGCCGGAATCCGAACTGTTTTTCCACTCTTCACTTTCTCAACGGGTAGCAGATCTTCTCCTTCTACATCCGAAGTGCGATACACCTGCCATCGAGTTTTCTTGCCATTTATCTTATTGATTGAAAACTCTTTGTCTTCCTGCGCATAGTTAATGAGAACAACAGCGTATGAGCCGTCCGCATTTTGATAAGCAGAACACATCAGTCCTTTTTGGTCCGTATCGCCTCCGGGGATTAAATTCCCCGCTTGATCGAAAGCAGAAACCGACAGGCGGACAGCTCCCGGACGGATGAAGCGACTATAATTACCCAAAGCCCACATAAGTTTGGAATCTTCCACACGTCCATCCTTGAGATCTTCATCGGTATATTCCCGAATCAACCCGTCTTTATAATCGCCGCCGATGGCACGCCACCACTGCCAGCTCTTCGCTCCCGCATACACGATGTCATGATGGATGATACGGGCAACGTAAAGTGCCGTCTTCATCGTACGGTCGAAGCCGTGACCGCCACCTATCTCTTCGTCATTCCCCATGATACAGGTTTCTGACTGCCAGAAGCCGACGTTGTATTTATCCAGAGCTTCACGCAGTTGGCAGCGCATGGCACGCAGTTCACTCAGAGGAGTCGTTGTCCAGTAACTATGACCAAGCATCAGTCGGGGCACATTGGGCGTATCACCTAAATACGTATCCACACTGTCCGGGCAGAAGAAAGCCTGAATCTGATAGCCACGCTGCCAGTCCGTCTGATGGGTACGGAGCATACAGCGATAGTCCGAAGACTCGTTCACCATAATCTGCGTATCCATTTTCCGGTTCACAAACTCCCGGCTTAGCAGACGGACGGTTCGGGCTACTTCCCGATTGGTTGCCGGAGAACCTTCCTGCTTCGGCCCTACCCAGTTCCAATGCCCGTCCGGTTCGTTGAAAGGACAGATATAGTTGAACTTTATTCCGTCGTGCTTCTCTATTCCTTCTACTACATCGGCCAGGAAACGGGCATATTTCTCGTAACATTCCGGCTTCAGATTGGCGGTTCCTCCACGACCGGTATTGGTAGCCAGACCGTTCTGAGTATAATATACGGGAGGGGAATTCAGAAATGCGAGGAATTTAGTGACGCCCCGTTCTTTTGCCAGTTTCAGAAAGTTGCGTTGCCCCTGTTGCTTGTTCCAGTCGTAGGTTCCGTCGGCTTGCAGAAAACATTCGGTACGCATCCACGAAGAACCGATCTGACTGGCTTCCCCTTGTTCCGTACTGCCCGCCCCGACGTTGAAACGCCAAAGAGACAAGCCGATTCCCTTCGGTTTTCCATTCGCATCGTTCTCTGTGCTGAAAAGCCAGTCGGCTATCTGGTTTTGTTTCTCCTGCGGCCACAAGCCAAGGATATGCATACTCCAGGCATCGGAAGCGCCGAAGTGTTCCATTGTCTGCAGAGGTTTGTCCACTTCAATCTGATAACGTAGGTCGGGGGCAGGCTGGGAACACCCGCCTGCCATACCTATATATAGAAAACCTAAAACGGCTAAAAACACTTTACCTTTCATTGTCTGGTCTGATACCTGTTAAAAACTTACTGACGATTTAAGAGCTTACCGACGATCAGTTATTCTTTAAGACAAAGCCTCCCTGCGGCTGAACCGTCAACTGGAACTTACCGTCAGATTTTACATTTTGTTGTCGCACCTGTGGCTGCATATGTTTGTCATCACTATATGAAGATACCGTCTTTCCGGCAAACATCGGTAAGTCGAGTTTCAACTTCAACGGCTCTCCGGTAGCGTTCACAGCCGCCAGATACCAGTTATCACCGTGACGACGGGCCAGCACTACATACTTGCCGGGATAACCATCAACAAAACGAGTCTCATCCCATTCCGTAGGTACTTCTTTCATAAAGTCAATGCAAACCGGAGAGACATCTGTCAGATTATTAGGAGCCAAAGCAAAGTTCTGAACCGGATTCTGGAACAAAACAGCAGTCGCCAGCTGGAAGACATCCGTAGTCCGGCGGGTGGTTCCTCCGTCATTTCCTTTGTTCAGCCGCTTGTTGAGGAAGCAGCCGCCAAATTCCATAGAGCCGACCGAATTGCGTATAAAGGGGTGCAGACAAGTATTGAAAGCCTCTTCATCACAGAAGTGCTGATTGAAAACCATATTCTCCGAAGCCAGCACCGCTTCACTGCCCACATAATTGGGATACATCCGTTCCCATCCGCGCGGCAGGGTACAGCCGTGGAAGATAACCATCAGTCCATGATCATCGGCATCGCTCAGGATAGCTTCATACAGACGCATGGTCTCCTGCTTGTCACCACCGAAAAAATCGACCTTGATACCTTTAACTCCCTGACTTTGCAGCCATTTCATTTCACGCTTGCGTGCAATGGGGTTATCCATCAGATTCGTAGGTCCCTGCTCGATATCATTCCAGTAACCACTCGAACTATACCACAGAAACATATCTACCTTCTTGCTTCGCGCATACCGGATAAGCTGTTCCATACGTTCGTGACCGATATTCGTATCCCACCAATTATCTATCAGTGCATATTCATATCCCATGGCAGCAGCCAGATCGATATAACGCACTTGGTCATCATAATTGATACTGCCATCCTGCCAGAGTATCCAGCTCCAGGTTCCGCGTCCCATACGATAGTTATGTTCCGTTTCGTACAGCGGTTCGACTACATCCCACGGAACAGTCGTTTCTACAATAGGCTTCAACGTTTCTCCTACGGTAATAGTGCGCCAGGGCGTAGAGCCGGGTAAGGAGAAAGCCGGTGCTACCGTTCCGTTGCCATTATTTTCTTCGGGCATGGGAAAGGCCACCGTATAAAGATTCCCTTCTGCGACATCACTCAGGCGTGAACCGCAATAGCGGCTGTCCACTCCCGTTTCGCTGACAAGCACCCAGCCGTCTTCCCCGACTTTAAACAAACAGGGGAATGTGTATCCGTGTCCATACTGCGAACGCACATCCATCGGAGCATCCACCTTATATTCTTCCTCGTAACTGGGCTTCGTCCGCTTCCACCCAATCATGGCATCACTCTGCGAACAAAGAAAAGTGGTGGTTCCGGCAGGGAAACGGAATCCCGTCTCTTCACCATCTACTACAATGCTTCCGGTATCTCCCTGACGAGGCAATGTGTACCGGAAAGCTACATCGTTATTGCTCACCCGGAACGTTACATCCGCTTTCTGCCCTTTATCGTTGGCAAATGAACAAACCAGTTCATTCGCACGATAGTGTATGCGGGAAGCTTTTATACGCGACTGAGTGTAAGTGGTATCAATCTGTTTTTCCCGATGTCCTGTCAGTTTCATACCTTTGATAAAACTGCCCAGATTGGTCTCCAGCCCCAACGGAGAAGACTCAAGCATCTGCTTTCCGTTATAAACAAGAGAGTAGGATGCCTCACCTCCTTCCGAACACGAAACGGTGACCTGCAACTTGCCATCGGGTCCGTTAACAACTACATTCTGCGCAGTCAGCGACGAAACGACTGTCGTCAGTACAAAAGCAAAACCTTTTAGTCTATTCTTCATTATATCAAATATTTAGTAGTCAATGCAGGCAGGCCGGAAATATCCGCCTGCCATATTTATGTAAAAGAGATCTTAAAAACAACTGATAATCTTTTAGCATTCAGCATTCATCGCCCGGGACTATAACCCGTATGCATATATTTCTGCCAGAGAGGTATTGAGGCCTCTGTTACTTTGTGTAATCTGTACCTTGAAGTAACGTCCCCGTGTCGGAGTTTCCAAAGTAAAGTTCTGGGTATCATGAATCTTCTGCATGGTAAACGTACCGACTTCCGTCCAGTTTGTTTTATCGTCACTTACGTAGAAGACACCTGCACCTGCATCCATATAGCTGTCGTGCTGTCTTTGCATCAGACCGAACTGAGTAAATGTATACGATTCCTTGGTATCAATAATCAGCTCATGAGGCAAAGCATGGCTGCCACTCTGCCAGGATGAGTGCCAGTATGTGGAAGGATTGCCGTCCAATGCACATGAAGGCACACCATTTCCGGAACCTTCACCGTTCGGTTCTTGTGTATTCGCCTCTATCGTCCAGTTTGTACGATCCAACTGCGGGCCAAGAATACGAATAGCCAAAGGATATACATCATTGGTTGAAGAAATTCCAAAGATGGAAACCGACTCGATACGGATAGGCAACATATAATCACCCGGCTGCAACTGATCGGAGTTTATCGTAACAGGCAGCTCGGTAGTGGTAATACCGGGAGAAAGCGTCATTTGATCCTGGAAGGAGTAACTGCCCTCGGGCAAAGCCTGGAATATAGTCTTGTTCTTTGTATTGTAAGCGGTGCGATACGCATCGTCCACACCAAACTCACAGCTAATCTCCCAGCTATTCTCCGTATCAAGGCCAAAAGTTACTTTTTCTGCAACGGCAAAGCCATAACTATACTCTTTCACAGATACAGCCGAACTTCCAAATCCGAAGGACGGAGTGATAACTCCGGTTATTTGCAGGAACAACTCATTCTTTTCGCTATTGACAGAGTCGTTTTCACTCACCACTTGTAAAGGTAATACCCATACTGCATCCGGCTGGGCCGCTATCATGGTCTTGATGCTCTCCGGATCCAGGGATACCGTAACCGGTTTATAACGGTCGGCAGCCGAAAAATCCAGATGAGTCGACTCTATCGAGTAGCAGTCCGTGCCTATCAGCTTGTAGTTTACAGCTTCGGGATCACTATACTCATTGTCAAGCTCTTCCTGCGTCAGGATATAAATATCTGCACTGGCAGTCTGAGTAGGATCACTTCCCGATTTGAATATGGAGAAGGTGTAATCATAGTTTTCACCCGTATCGTACAAGGTTACTTCCTGTTTGCCACTATTATTCACATACAATATCTTATGATACTGCTCCGGAACCAGACTGTCCAGATCATATTTTGATTCGTCGCAGGCGCCCAATAAAAGCAGGCTTCCTGCCAACAATAATGTATTTCTTATTTTCATAACGCGTTGTTTTTAGATGATTAATACCCGGGTGCCTGTACCATCTGCGGATTACTGTAAAGTTCATCCATATCACTTCTCGACCATACCGGAAGCAAATACAGTCTATCGTCCCATTTGAAAGGCTGGTCAATCTGAATCGGTGTATTGAATTCCTCAAAACTCGGATTTAAAGCCAGTCCATTCAGACCATAGCGTAACCCTGCCTTAAGCATCTGAGGTGCAATCGCCCAACGACGCAAGTCATAATAACGATGTCCTTCTTCGTACAGCTCGATAAAGCGCTCGTTGCGTACCCATTCGGTAATATTCATATCTGTCATATCTGCTGTTGTTAAGTCTCTGACTCCGGCACGTTCACGAATTATGTTAAGATTCTCAATAGCGTTCGGCGTATCGTCCAGTGCTGCGTAGCATTCAGCCAGATTCAGATAGAGTTCCGCCATACGGATAAACGGACGTCTTGAAGGAGTATGGCTACGGGTGCCACTTGCGCTGAAACGTATATTCGGATCAATAAACTTTTTCGACAGGTAACCGGTGCCGGCTATATTACGTGAATCGGAAGAACGCCATCCGTTGGTATTGGTATTCTTGAAGTTAAGCCAAAGTGAATTGCCATTGTTGATCTTCTTTGCGTATTCGGAACCGTCAAAGGCAATCCATGCATAGAAACGAGCTTCACGCTTGGCATTCAGTTTGATGATATCATTCTTCACATCTTCACCGTCGAGGCCGTTAGTTGCAAGTTCGGGGCTTGAAGTTCCTTCATAAAAGCGGCTATACCATTCTGATTTCGGATAGAAGTCAGTGTCCTGTTCCGGAAGTTCTCCATTCTCTGTATAGAAATGCTGTACAGCGTACAAGGTAGGTGCCAGACCTGCCCAACCACCTGCCCAGCTTCCATCGCTTTTCTTCACTACGCGGTTCGGCAGACGGGAGTCGGTAGCTTCTCCACCGTTATTAACGTCTGAGTCGATACGCTGTCCCCAGATAATTTCTTTGTTATTGTCTCCTTCATTGGCAGTAATCAGATACTGGAACATACGGACACGTTCTTTGAATTCCTGATTTTCCGGCGTGTCTTCTTCCTTACCCGGAATAAAGGACAGTTCTACTCCGTCACGTTCCGCTTTCTTGTTGGCCGTTTCGATATCGAACAATTCATGACCGGCAGCCTTGGCTGCTGTCAGAGCTTCCTGGCACGCAGTCAATGCACGGGTCCATTTCTCGCGGTCGTAAGAGTTGCTGACCAGCTCTTTACCGTAGTCCGGCGTTTCATAATTCTTATTCTGCCAGTCCGCCTTATAGAAAGAACCGTTCCAAAGCGGAGAAGCGGCATACAGCAGTACGCGGGCTTTGAGGCATTTACAGATTGTGGAAGTGGCACGGCCGAGGTCTTCTGTCGATCTTGTAGCCGGAAGAACATTTGCAGCATCATCCAGTTTGCCTACAATGTAATTCACGCAATAATCAAAGTGCGAACGCCCCGGAATCTGATCGTTTGTTATATTCGGGTCCACCTTTTCCGTGATGAGCGGACACGGGCCAAATGCCTGCAATACACGGAAATGATAGTATGCTTCCAGGAAATAACATTCGGCTTTATATTGCGCCTTGTCATCTTCGGTCACTCCGGTAGGTTGCAGTTCATCTATCAGACTCAGGAAATGATGTACATAACCCAGCCAGTTGTAACTGGGCGTCCAGATGTTCATGTCATCACCTCCCCAACTGTTATAGTAAGAAGGTGAGATGGTTCCCCATGCTACTTGTTGCTGATAGTCATCCCACATCTTAGGTGATATAAGCTCGTCGGCAGACTGCTCGAATGCTTTAAATTCAAAAGGATGTACACGGGGAATATAGCCGTAACAGGTAAACAGGAAGTTCAGCGTAGCAGCCTCATCTTTCATGGTGTCATCAAAGTCAGCTTGTGCAGGCGGGATGACATCGAGATAGTTACAAGAAGTCAGCAGGCAGCAAGGGATCAGCAAGGTCCGTGATATTTGGATTATTTTTTGTATTAGTTTCATACTTCTTATTTGTTATAAGTTAAACTGTACTTTTAGAAAGTGAATTGAACGCCTAAGTTAAAGGTACGTTGCAAGGGATAAGCATTCCAGGAAAGTTCTGGGTCCCACAACTTGAATGGACTGAACACCGCCAGGTTATCACCGCTAAAGTAAACACGGCAATACGGGAAACGATAACCTACTTCCAAACTCTTAAAGCGCAGGAAATTACCGTTGCGCAACCAGAAAGAACTTGGCTGGGTATTATTGGATGTATCGGCACTGGTTATACCCAAACGAGGATACGCCGCATTCGGATTCGGATTATCTACCGACCAGTGGTCATCGGCAATCCATTGCATCAGGTTGCGCTCCAGACTTTCTGTAGTCATACCGTCACCACCGCCGGAGAGGAACGGAGCATATCCGCTGTTGATCATGATCTTACGTTTTGCCGAACCATTGAAGAATACGCCAAAATCGAATTTCTTATAAGTCAGATTCAAGCCGAAACCATACTGAATACGGGGGACATTGTTATAAGGAGACAGCATCACCTGGTCTTCTGTCGTAATCGCTCCGTCACCATTTATATCACGATACTTGATGTCGCCCGGCATAATGTTGGCACCCAGTTGTGACTGATCCGGCCAGTTGGCAATCTCTTCCTCGCTAGCAAATAGTCCCTCAGCAACATAACCGGTCAAGGTGTTCAGCGGTTTACCTGTCTTAGTCTGCCATACATAAGGATAATCCGGTTCATCGACATACTTATATTCATTCTGATTATAAGTAAAGTTACCACGGAAATCTATTATCCAGTCTTTGCCGAAACGTTTATTCCAGTTCACGCTCAGTTCGACACCGCGGTTGATAACCTCACCGATGTTACTCCAGGGCAGAGATCCCCAGTAGCCCAGCATATTCGGCCAGGATGAACGTGCCATCAAGATACGGTCACGGTGATCGCGGAAATAATCGAAAGTAATGCTCAGCTGATTGAACAGAGACATATCAAAACCGATATCAAACTTCTTCACGTGTTCCCAGCCTGCATTTTCAACAGCCAATACATAGAAGGCAGGTCCTTTTCTGTTAATTTCATTGGAAGGAAGACCGGTCCAGAAACTATGCCCTGCACCAATGCTGATATTATTCTGATACAAGAAGTGCGGAGCACTGCCGTTAAATTCGTCACTACCTACCAGACCATAAGAAGCTCTGAGTTTTAAGTGGTCGACATACTTGCTCATCGGTTCCCAAAACTTTTCGGAACTTACCACCCAACCAACGGAAGCAGCCGGGAAAAATTCAAAACGCTCGCCGGAAGCCAGACGCTCAGAACCGTTATAACCAAAGTTGAACTCAAATAAATAGCGGCTGGAGTAATCGTAAGTCAAACGACCGGAATAACCCTGATTGCGGTTAGGCAATACATCGCTACGATATTCGCGCATCATATACATAAGCATTGCTGTCAGGTTGTGATCGCCGAAGCTGCGCTTCCAGTCGGCACGAAAGTCAAAATAGAAAGTCTGGTCGGCACTTTTGCTGATACCCGACTGGCTGACGTAATCCGATCCTGTCTGCAATGTCTGAAGTTCATATTGGTTGCTTTCGGAATCATAAGAACCGTCTTTCACTTTATAGTAATAAGGGGTAATGGAACGGTTGTAAGTAGATTCTGACCAGTTCTTGAAATTAACCAATGCTTTCACGCTCAAGCCTTTGGTTAGGAAGCCCAAGTCCTGACTGATGTTCAATGAAGTGTTCAGTGTATTGTAGTTGCCTTCTTTGAAAGAACTCATCATATATGCATACGGGTTCTGTCCGTAAACACCGGATTTTATTTCCGCATTACCAAAACGTATATGCTCATCGCCATCTTCACTGGGGAAGTAAGCGGGGAATGCTACAGGATTGGCTTGCATGACGATCTTATACAAATCGGAAGTGGAATAGTTAGGACCCTTTTTGTTACCGATCTGCGCCATCATACGCAAGTCGACGGTGGTCGTATTGGTCAACTTATACGAGATGTTGTTCTGGAAGTTATATTCCCAGTTGTTGATGTTGGGGCTATAGTAATAATTAGGAGCGTCCAACAGTCCGGTATCGTGGTTTGCCTGCAAACTCATATAGTAAGTCACGCGAGAACCACCTCCCTGCACGTTTACGTTGGCACGCTGGTTGAAATTACCGTCTCTGAAAATCAGATCATACCAGTCAACATCCGGATACACATAAGGATTTACTCCGCTTGCCGTGTTGGTGATCTGTTCTTCCGTATATTTCGGGGAAGTAATCTGCGTTGCGCTTCTGGCCTGGGCAGCTTCATTATAGGTCTGCATATAGGTGGCTCCATCAGCAAATTTCACCCGGTTCATCGGACGGAAATAAGAAGCCTCCAAAGACACATTAATCGTTGCCTTCGTGTTTTCAGTACCGCTCTTTGTCGTTACCAGCATTACGCCGTTAGCACCACGGTTACCATAAATAGCCGTTGCAGAAGCATCTTTCAGCAAAGAAAAGCTTTCAATAGACTCTGCCGGAATCCGGTTCAGGTCGTTCGAAGAGATTTCTACTCCGTCCAACAGGATCAACGGAGTGGAACGTCCGCCAAAGGTATTGATACCACGAATATAAAAGTCAGAAGTAGAACCCGGCTCACCGCTATTGGTAACAGAAACGATACCCGATAATTTTCCGGCAAGTGAACTGGTAAGCGAAGAAGAGGGCAGCTTCAGTGTAGCCCCTTTGACCGTAGCGATAGATCCCGTCACAGACACTTTTTTCTGAGTACCGGCTCCGATAACCACCACTTCATCCAACATTTCATTATCGGACTCCATCTTGACAGTCATCACACCCAGGTCTCCTACCATTAAAGTCTGTGTCTTATAACCGATATAAGAGATTTCCAGCTGAGTCTGGCTCGTTACACCGATAGAGAATTTACCGTCCAGGTCGGTAATAGTGCCTTCTCCCGTTCCTTTCACCTTAACATTGACTCCGATCAACGCATCTCCGGTACCTGCATCTATTACAGTACCGATCAAAGTACGCTTTCCTACAGTCTTTTCCTTAGCAGCTGCACGATTAACAGTGCTTGCCTGTTGTGCATTTCCCGACAAACAAAATAGCAGGCATAACGCCACTAACAACTTTTGTTTAGAATTACAGCATAAACTTTTCATCATAGTATTAATTGTTAATATAGATATTTCAGAAAACTCAGGGTCACTGTGAATCCGAACATTATTTCTTCGGTTTCACAGCACAAATATAAACCAATAACATAGAGGTAACAGATAAAAATCATGCAGAGAAGCTATGTAAATCATGCAATGCATGATTTACATAGCCTAAATAAAATATTTATTTCTATTTTTGAAACTGAATATGAAACATATAGCACAATTTATGAAACGATACATCATTCTTATACTTTCATTCCTGACATCTTCCTGTTGGTTGATGGCTCAACCTTATATTATTAAGCGATTAGGTATAGAACAGGGACTCTCCAATAATTATGTAGTCGGCATCACACAAGACAAGCAAGGCTTTTTATGGTTTGCCACCGAAGAAGGGCTGAATAAGTTTGATGGCACCCGCTTCATTACCTATTATAAGAATGATCCGTCCAAAAATTCTCAAAGTATCACCGGCAATGAATTAAATCAGGTATATGCTGATCCGAAGCGTCCCATTATCTGGGTTGCCACCCAACGCGACGGACTCAACGCTTACAACTATCATTCACAAACCTTCACTGCCTATCAGAATGATCCGCAGAACCCGAACAGTCTGATAACGAATGATGTTACCGACATTGCTCCGGCCCAGGACACAGACGGTATATGGATCTGTACTTATTACAGGGGTATAGATCATCTCGATACCGCTACCGGCAAATTCACACACTATAATAAGACCACCGTCCCCACACTGGAAAGTGAACAGACCTGGACGGTGCTGGACGGAGGGGATGGAAATCTCTATATCGGTCACGTCAACAGCGGCTTCAGCATTCTTTCATTAAAAGACCGAAGTACAATAAATTTCCGGCACGACCCCGCCGATCCCAACAGTCTGCCGGGAAACGAGGTAAGCACCATACTCAAAGACAGCTACGGAAATATCTGGCTCGGAACGGATAGAGGACTGGCTCTGTATAACTCAACCAACCAAAGTTTTATCACTTTCAAGCAGAACCGAAACGACAAGTATGGTACACTTTCTACCCGTATCTTCAGTATCAGACAGCTGAAGAATCATAAACTCTGGATTGCCTCCGAGCAGAATGGCATCACAATACTGGATTTAAAACAAAGTCAGTTCCTGTCACCCGAACAAATCACTTTTGAGTTTCTCCGGGAAGGAGACGATAGCCGCAGTCTTTCCAATGCCAGCGTGCGCTATATCTACCAGGACTCTTTTGATAATGTATGGCTCGGCACATGGGGAGGAGGAATCAACTTTATCAGCAGTGAACCTTCCCTGTTCACTACTATCGATTACTCTCCTATTCCCGGCAACAGCAGCAGCCTGAATAATAAGATCGTAAGCAGTATATGTACGGACAGACAAGGTCGTTTATGGATCGGTACGGATGGAGGAGGCATCAATGTCTTCGAGAATAACAAGCGCGTGGCTATCTATAAAAAAGAAACAGGAGAGCTGCTATCCAATTCCGTACAGACCGCTTTCCAGGATTCGAAGGGAAATTTATGGTTCGGCACTTTTCAGGGAAGTGTCAGTCTCTATAATCCCCAGACAAAGACATTCCGCTCGATCACTCCAATGGGAAGAGCCAATTTGGATATCCGTACTTTCTGTGAAGACAATCAGCACCGTATCTGGATAGGGTGCAGTGAAGGCATATACATCTATGATCCGGACAAGATGGAAGTGATACAGCACTATCATTCCGGCAACAGCGAACTGCACGGCAACCTCATCCGTACCATTGAACAAGATGACAAAGGACGTTTCTGGATCGGAACGTTCGGCGACGGCATGGGAGTATATAGCCCGGATTTTCATCTGATCAAGCATTATATACAGAGAGAAGGATTCTGTTCCAATACCATCAATCAAATCTATGAGGACAAGGAGAAAAGAATATGGGTCGCTACCGGTGACGGACTGGTATGCTTTCGTTCGCCGGAAGATACGGATTACCAAACCTATCAACGTAAAGACGGTTTTGCCAATACCTTTATCCAGGCAATTACCGAAGACCAGCAAGGGAATATCTGGTTCAGCACCAACAAGGGAATCGGATGTTACGTGACAAAGAAGAAACGGTTCTATTACTACGGCCACTCAGATGATGTCCCCGCCGGAAACTTTATGAGAGCCAGTGTGGCAAAGAATACGGATGGTTCCATCTATTTCGGATCTATCAACGGACTCTGCTGCTTTGCTCCCAATATTGCGATGAGCGAGTTCAAGATCCCCCCTGTGATCATCACCGAAATGAAGATATTCGAACGGCTGGGAACCCAAGAGAACAGTGAGGCATTTGTTTCACTATCCGAGAAACGGGAAGTGGAACTGACACATGAACAGAATACATTCAGTCTGACATTCAATGTGCAAAACTATTCCTTCGTGAATCAAATGGAGTACACCTATATGCTGAAAGGACTTGAAAACTCCTGGTATACCGTTAATGAGAACAATAGTGTAACTTTCCGAAATATTCCGCCCGGTAAATATGAGTTCCTTATCAAAGCACGCATACACAATCAGGAGTGGCCGGAAGAAGCGACTTCCCTTATCATCCGGATCAATCCCCCTATGTGGCTGACGTGGTGGGCGAAGCTTATCTATATCCTAATATCTATCAGCATCATTTATCTCATCATACACGCTTACAAAAAGAAAATAGATTTGGAAAGCCTCTACACGCTGGAAAAGAAGAATCATGAACAGGAACAGGAATTGAATCAGGAACGCCTGCGCTTCTACACCAACATAACGCATGAATTGCGCACACCGCTCACATTGATTCTCGGTCCTCTGGAGGATATGCAAAAAGATACCTCCCTGCCGACAAAGCAGGTACAGAAATTGTCTGTTATTCATCAAAGCGCTCTTCGTTTGCTTAATCTGATCAATCAGATTCTGGAGTTCAGGAAAACGGAAACACAGAACAAGAAGCTGTGTGTCTGCAAAGGCAATCTCACTCCGCTTATCTATGAGATAGGACTTAAGTACAAAGAACTGAATCAGAAGCCGAAAATTGATTTCCGTATTCAGACAGAAAAAGAAGAAATGCTTCTATTCTTTGATAAAGAGATCATTACTATTATACTGGATAATCTGATATCCAATGCCATCAAGTATACAGAACAGGGGCGCGTCACTCTCAGTTTGTGTCAAACGACAAGAAATGAGGTTTCGTATACAGAGATAAAGGTCAGCGATACAGGCTACGGCATCTCTGCGGAAGCCCTGCCTCATATCTTCGACCGTTATTATCAGGAAAGCGGGAAACATCAGGCATCAGGTACCGGCATCGGACTGGCATTAGTGAGAAATCTGGTGGAACTGCATGAAGGAGATATACGCGTAGAGAGTACGCCAAATGAAGGAAGTACTTTCTATATCAGCTTACTGACGGACAACATCTACCCGAACGCCTTACATACTGACTCCACTGAAACAAAAGAAAAACCGGAAGATCAGGAAGCAATCACGGATGACTCTCAAACCGCAGCAACGGAGAACAGCAAACCTATCCTGCTGGTTGTAGAAGACAACGAAGAAATACAGAATTACATCGCCGAATCTTTCTCCGACTCCTTCGAAGTGATCACAGGCAATAACGGTGAAAAAGGGAAACAGCAGGCACTCAACCGCATTCCCGATATTATAGTGAGTGATATCATGATGCCGGTAATGGATGGCATCACGCTATGCCGCCAACTAAAAGAGGATGTGCGTACCAGCCACATCCCTGTCATCCTGTTAACGGCCAAAGATTCATTGCAGGATAAAGAAGAAGGATACGAAGTGGGAGCAGACTCTTATCTGACCAAGCCTTTCAGTGCTTCACTGTTGCGTAGCCGCATCAACAATCTGCTCGATTCGAGAAAGAAACTGATTGCTCAATTCCAGCAAACCGGAACGAGTCATAACCCCAATTCTCATTTGGATGAAAAGCGTTCCATAATCACGGAAGCACTCAGCAAACTGGATAACGAATTTATTGAGAAAATCACGCAACTGGTTGAGGACAACCTCTCTTCGGAAAAGATTGATATCACTTATCTGTCCGACAAGATGTGTATGAGCGGCTCTACGCTCTACCGGAAGATGAAAGCGCTGACCGGACTTTCAACGAACGAGTACATCCGGAAAGTAAAGATGCAGAATGCGGAACGGTTACTCCTCGAAGGAAAATATAATATCTCGGAAATAGCCTATAAAATAGGAATGAACAGTACAGGCTATTTCCGTCAATGCTTTAAAGATGAGTTTGGTGTCTCCCCTTCAGATTATCTGAAGCAGTTCACCTCCCCAACTCCTCCACCATCGTCTTAAACAACGATCTGCTGTCATTCAACGGCATATCCGTAGCCAAGTCCCAGCTCATCATTCCTTTCAGTTGCTGGTCCATCGCATAACGTGTCTTGGCACGGATATTATCTTGCCCGTCAAAGACATACACGTCTCCCTTATAGGTTACTTCGTTTTGTGCCGGACCTGTAATCAGCCCGTCCTGTACAAAACTGAAGTAAGCCTCAGTCTTCTTTGAACCATCTTTTGTCACGCCATAAAAAGGAACGCCTGCCACCAGCTTCTCCTTCGGAATGCCATAAGCTAACGCCATCTGTATATCCGAACAGTATTTCTCCATCGGGAAGCGAACCGGCGAAGGACCGTAACATTGATAAGAAATGAAATCGACCGCAGCAATCGCCTCCTTACTAATCTTATAGCACACAGGATGCAGAGACACGCTGAACAAATATTTATCTCCCAACACCTCTCTCATTTTCAGAATAGCCTGACTATAATCTTCATATTCCTTCTCAGTCTCCGCCCATTCAAAATCCAGGTCGATGCCATCGAGCTTATTCTTTTCCAGTATCTTCTTTATGTTTTTGGCAAATGCAGCACGGGCAGCCTCGTCAGCTACCATCGCTTTCCATTCTCCACTGGCAGCGCCCAAACGTAACTTTGTCTTTGTTCCTTTCACATCCGCACGAACAGACTTTATCAATTCCTCCCAGCTAGTCACCCCTTTCCCATTCTCAAAAATACGGGGATTCTCAAACGAAAGTGATCCGTCTTTATTCGGACGAACGTTCAGGAAAATCAGATCGTCACTCGCCCTTAAACTTTCGGCAGAAATACGCCCGCGATTGTAGAAATTACCTCGCACATACGAACTGATAAGATAGTTTTGTTGTGCATACAACGATAATCCGACAAATAAAAAAAGGAAAAATACAATTTTTCTTGGTAGTAGCATAATGATTGATAATTAGTGGGTTTTGATCGCAAAAGTACGCATAGACAAGGAGAACAGATGTTCAAAAATCACTATAATACTTCCAAAAATCAACATAAAGTTTGCTATGTGAAAAGAAAAAATAAAATACTCCCGGGAAAAGAGCTAGGAAAAATAAAATAAAGTATGTTTCTTTGTAGCTGTTAAAACCACAACCTTCTACTATAACAAGAGAGAAGAACCTATGAACAAGAATCAACGTATAGAAAATGAGGGACAGATACTAAAATTAGTATCTGAAGGCGATTCTCAGGCTTTTCGTACGTTGTATATGCATTATTACGACCGGTTGTTCAACTTTGCCATGTTGTTCCTTCATTCGGAAGCCGCATCGGAAGATGTGATAGGAGATGTTTTCTTTGTTATCTGGAAAGAGAGAAGTATGCTGACTTCCATTCCCAACTTTCACCCGTACATCTATCAGGCAGTACGCAACGGATGCCTCAACGTACTGAAAAGCGGATATATCTCAAAGAGAGACGATATCCCCGACACCGAATTGCAGATAAACATATCAACTGAGACCCCCTTGGACGAACTTTCTTATAAGGAACTGCATCATGCCGTGAAACAAGCCATCATCTCGCTGCCCGAACGCTGCCGTATCATCTTTAAAATGGCAAAGGAAGATGAGATGAATCATCGGGAGATTGCAGAAACACTGAATGTGAAGCTATGCACCGTAGAACGGCAACTTTTACTCGCCAAAGCCAAAATAAAGGAAGCAATTAAGCCATTTCTAGAAAAAATTTAAAAAAAAGTGCATTTTCCTTTTAGTAGTTTTGCACCTTGAGTTTTCTATATAGTATAAAGCTTTAGAAAACAAGAAAAAAAGATGCGCACTGAAAAAGAAGAAACAATGAAAATGGATGAGTTGATCAACAGTATCGAACTGCGATCACCAAGTCCAGGTAAAGATCACTCGGCAGAAAAATCTTTCTCCCGACTGATGACACGAATCCAAACCGACAACAATTCCATTGACATTTTCCGCCGACGCACCCATCAATACCGGGTATGGCTCGCTGCTGCGACAGTAGCCCTGTTGATTGCAATGAGCGGATGGCTATACATGATGCTGGATTCAGATCCTTCGTTCATTATAAAAAGTAACAACAGCGGAATCGTACAGAATGTGCCACTGCCAGATGGAACTGTGATTCAGTTGAACAATCACTCCAAACTAATCTACCCGGAACGTTTCGCGGGCGATTCGAGGGAAGTGTTTTTGGAAGGGGAAGCGTACTTTAATGTAAAGCATGATAAGAAACATCCATTCATTGTACGTGCCGGAGAACTGAAAATCAGAGTATTGGGAACAAAGTTCACGGTCAATGCCAGCTCACAGTCTCCGCAGATTACGGCAACCTTGCTGGAAGGTTCTATCGAGGTCAGCAACGAAAAGAGGCAGATGTTGATGAAACCCAGCCAACAGCTAAGATATGATGTCAACAGCGGTAATATGCTGCTCACGGAACTGAGCAACGCTAGTCGTGAGATACGATGGACACAGAATGTATGGGTATTGTCAGAAACGCCATTGCTCGATATCTGCCAGCGTATGGAACATCTGTTTAACGTCAAAATCATCATCATGAATGATGAACTGATTGGAAAATCCTTCACCGGAGAGTTTTACACGAATGAGTCACTTGAGTCTATCTTAAAAACCATGCAGACCAGTACTCCATTCAAGTACGAACGGAAAGGGAAAAATATAATACTAAAATAAACAGAATTGTAAAACTTAAAAAACAAATGGCCTATGACGTAATACTGTAGAAAACACAGAAAAAGCGAGAAAATAGTACCAGTATCTTCTCGCTTCTAAGACTTCGTAAAAATCATGGCGACACCAAGTTGCCACAATCCTTAATTTCTAATTTATAAAAGTATGACAAACTTAAGAAAGTACCAAATTTCTTATCAAAAATGTTGCCACACTTCCATGAAAGAGCTTAAAAAAAGCATCTGTACGGCAATATTACTTTTAATGATCCCCTGTTTTGCTTTCGCACAGACTACGAAGCGAGACATCAAGCTGGATTTCACAAATACTCCCATTACCAAAATAATCGAGAGTATCGAAAAGCAAAGTGGATATTCTTTCTTTTACAACAGTGATATCAACACCAGTCAGAAGACGTCAATAAAGATGACTTCGAATGACATTAATCAAATCGTAAGTACTTTACTGAAAAGCACTTCGATAGATTACCGGATTACCGAAAAGCGCATTGTCTTGTTTCTCAAGAAAACAGCCGACGAACAGAAAAAGGCCTATACCGTCACCGGAGTAATAAACGATGCATCCGGTCCGGTGATCGGCGCCTCTATCGCTACCAAAAACGGACAGGGAACGATTACTTCGATCGATGGTGATTTTCGTCTGAGCAATGTATATATCGGTGATGTATTAACCGTATCTTATGTCGGTTTTCAGACACAGAACATCGTATTCAACGGTCAGTCGAAACTGAACATCACACTGAGCGAATCTGCTACCGAACTGGATCAGGTGGTAGTCACCGCTTTGGGTATCAAACGTTCGGAGAAGGCGCTGAGCTACAACGTGCAGCAGCTAAGCTCTGACGATATCACTACCGTGAAAGACCCGAACTTCATGAACTCACTGAACGGTAAGGTAGCGGGTGTGACCATCAACTCTTCCGCATCGGGTGCAGGATCTGCCGCCCGTGTAGTAATGCGTGGTGTGAAATCTATCACCAAATCGAACAATGCACTTTACGTTATCGACGGTATTCCAATGTTCAACGTGGTGAACGAATCGAGCGATACCGGTATTACGGCTGATCAGCCGGGTAGTGATGCCGTTGCCGATATCAACCCGGAAGATATCGAATCCATCAATATGTTGACCGGGCCCGCAGCCGCAGCACTTTATGGTAATGCAGCCGCTTCCGGTGTAGTGCTTATCAATACCAAAAAAGGAACGAAGGATAAGACGAATGTAAGCGTATCAAGCAGTACCATCTTCTCCAATGCTACTATGTTGCCTAAGATGCAAAGCAAATATGGCAATAAAGACGGGCAGTTCGCCAGTTGGGGCGACGTCGTAAACAGCAACTACGATCCTTCCAATTTCTTCCGGACAGGCGTGAATACCATTAACTCGGTATCGCTCTCTACAGGTACATCAAAGAATCAGACCTACGTTTCTGTCTCTGCGACGAACTCAACCGGTATCCTTCCGAACAACAAATATGAACGTTACAATGTGTCCGGACGCAATACCGCCAGTTTCCTGAACGACAAACTGACGCTGGATTTCGGAGCTAACCTGATCTTCCAGAACGACAGAAACATGACAGCGCAGGGACGTTATTTCAATCCGCTGACCTCCCTCTACTTATTTCCACGTGCGGAGAACTTTGATGCAGTCCGTATGTACGAACGCTATAATGAAGGTTTAGGCATTTACGAACAGTACTGGCCTTATGAAACACAAAGTATGGAGCTGCAGAATCCTTACTGGACGATGAACCGCATCATCCGCGAAAACAAGAAGAAACGTTTCATGACCAACGCCTCTCTGAAATGGAATATCATTGAAGGTATCGATATCACCGGACGTCTGAAATATGACAAGACAGATATGCGTTCTACAGACAAGCGTTATGCTTCCACTATCGAACAGTTTGCCAGCGCTTACGGAGGCTACTACGATATCCGCAAAGAATACAGCAGTTTCTATGGAGATATCATGCTGAACATAGCAAAGACATTCAAAGACAACACCTGGTCGGTGAATGCCAATATCGGTGCATCTATCAACGACCAGAGAGAAGAACAGATCGGTCATGGCGGTAATCTGGAAGGCATCTACAACTTCTTTGCCGTACACAATATCGATACGTCCGCCAAATACAGAAGAATCCAGTCCGGATATATCCAGCAGTCGCAAGGTGTATTCATCAATGCGGAGGTGGGCTACAAAAGTATGTTGTATCTGACAGCTACCGGACGTAATGACTGGGAATCGCAACTGGCATTTTCCGAAGCATCTTCTTTCTTCTATCCTTCCGTAGGTTTATCAGGCATCATTTCGAGCATGGTGAAACTGCCGGACTGGCTTTCTTACCTGAAGGTGCGTGGCTCTTATACAGAAGTAGGTACGTCTTTCGAACGCTTCATTACGCGTCCTACTTATGAGTTCAATATCGCTTCCGGAAAGTGGTCCTCCACTTCTATCTATCCGGTACGCAACCTGAAACCGGAAAAGACCCGTTCATGGGAAGTCGGAGTCAACTCCAAATGGCTAAACAACCATCTTTCCTTTGATGTGACCTATTACCGTTCGAGCACTATCAACCAGACTTTCACTGCCGATCTTTCTATCTCTTCCGGATATTCCAAAGCATATATCCAGAGTGGTAACGTCCGCAACGAAGGTATGGAAATCGCTTTAGGTTATAATAATCAATGGCGTGGCTTCTCCTGGGACAGCAATCTGACATTCTCATGGAACAAGAACAAGATCGTCAAACTGACCGAAGGTTCTGTGAATCCGATGACCGGAGAACCGATCACCAAAGATAATTACGACATGGGACAGCTCGGTAACCTCGATGCACGTGTCAAACTGTATAAAGGCGGTTCCATCGGCGATGTATATGCCACTCATCTTATCAAGAGAGACGGTAACAACAACGTCTATGTATCCAAAGAAGGAAAAATTGAAATCGAATCAGTAGACGAGTTCAAGCTGGGTTCTATCCTGCCGAAATCAAACATGGGCTGGAGCAATAACTTCTCATACAAAGGCGTCAACCTGGGAGTTACCCTTACCGCCCGTTTCGGAGGTATCGCCTTGTCCGGCACTCAGAGTGTGCTCGACCAGTATGGAGTATCGAAAGTTACTGCCGACTATCGTGACGCCGGTGGTATCATGATCAATCACGGATACGTGGATACGGAAAAATACTTTGATACCGTAAAAGGTTATGCGGCTTACTACACCTACAGTGCTACCAACGTACGTTTGGCAGAATTGAATCTGAGCTATACACTGCCCCAGAAATGGTTCCAGGACAAACTTAGAATGACGGTCGGACTAGTAGGAAAAAACCTCTGGATGATTTACTGCAAGGCTCCATTCGATCCGGAAGCAACTGCATCTACACAGTCTAACTACTATCAAAGCTATGACTACTTTATGCAGCCTACTACACGTAATATCGGATTTAGCGTAAAACTTAATTTCTAAACAGAAAAGAATCATGAAGAAAATAACCCCAATTATATGTTCAGTACTACTCGTACTACTCATGTGCAACTGTACGGGAAAATTCGAGGAATTTAATTCGAACCAATATCAGCCGCCTGTGTTGAACTCCCGTCTGTTGTTTGCACAACTCATCACGTGTATGTCCTCCACAGAAGAGAACCCCTCACAGCGTAACATCACGTTCTGGGCAGGTCCGTTCGGTGGTATGCTTACTCCGACCAGCAGCTGGAGCCGGAGCCAGCACTTCTATACCTATAATGTAGACGACAACTGGAATAAGTGGTCTGTCGACTGGTATTTCAAGAACTTCTATCCGAACTACTTCTCTATCGAACGCTTTACGGAAGGTTCGGGACACTACTATGCACTTGCTAAAATCATGCGGGTACACATTATGCAGATTATCGCTTCCATGCAGGGTCCCCTTCCTTATACCCAGGTTCAGAGCGGACAATATTCCGTAAGATATGATAACGAGGAAACTGCCTGGAAAGCGATGATGGACGATCTTGACTATAGCATTGACGTACTCACGTCATTGATGAATACCGACTCCAGTTTCAATGAGCTGACTACGGAAGACCGTATCTATCAGGGCGACTACAAGAAATGGATCAAGTTTGCCAACTCTCTGAAGCTGCGTATCGCCATCCGTATCAGCAATGCCGTTCCGGAATATGCGAAGGAAAAAGCGGAAGAAGCGGTAGCACACCCGTATGGAGTGATGGACAGCAATGAATACGACGCGTATGACAATATCACTACTACCAACTATAAGAACGGACTTGCCAGTGTCAACTCATGGGGCGAAGTTCGTGCGAACGCCTGTATCGTTTCTTTCATGAACGGCTATCAGGACCCACGCCGTGAAGCATACTTCACCAAGTCATCCGCATCCGGAGATTATGACTATATCGGTGTACGTTCGGGCATACAAGGCATCACTACGGATATGTTCTCCACTTATTCTACTGTCAAGGTAGAAACAAAGACACCCATGCTGATATTCAATGCAGCCGAAGTAGCTTTCCTGAAAGCCGAAGGTGCATTAAAGGGATGGACTATGGGAGGAACCGCCGAAGAGTTCTATAAAGAAGGTATCCGCCTGTCATTCAGCGAACATGGCATTTCGGGTGCCGACACCTACATCGCCAACAAAACGAATGTACCTGCTGACTATGTATGTCCGGCTAACTCCGCCTACAACTACTCAAACTCATGCAAACTGTCGGTAGCCTGGAACACAGATAGCAGCGAAAAGGCAAAAGAGGAAAATCTCGAACGCATCCTGACGCAGAAGATGATTGCCAATTTCCCGATCGGAAATGAGACATGGGCCGACTTCCGCCGTACCGGATATCCTGGCGTATTCCCTGCCTACAACAATCTCTCTACGCAAGGGGTTACGAAAGAACGTCAGCAACGCCGCCTGCGCTTCTCCGAAGATGAATATGCAAGTAACGGAACTAACGTAACGGAGGCTTGTTCTTTCTTGTCCAACGGACAAGATACAGACGCTACCGACTTATGGTGGGCTAAGAAAAATTAATCTGAGATGATAAAAAACAAAAACGATATGAAGAAAATAGTCAACATTCTAATTGCAGTGTTCATAACAATGAACTTCTTTGGTTGCGACGACTGGACTGAAATGGAAAACAAAACTTTCGAACCGGCGCCATTGCCCGATGAATACTATGCGGCACTCAGAGAATATAAGAAAAGCGATCATGCCCTCGCATTCGGATGGTTCGGAAGCTGGTCAAATCAAGGATCGTCTTCTTTATACTATAGCCTGAAAGGCATTCCCGACAGCGTGGACATCGTCTCCATCTGGGGACCTTACGGCAGTCTGACGGATTATCAGAAAGAAGATTTGAAATATGTACAGGAAGTACTGGGCACGCGGGTCGTATTCACGGTATTCTCCCACAACATGGCCAACCTTCCGGGAAAATTCGAAAACATAGCGGAGAATATTCCGGCTGCCGCCCAAGCCATTGCCGATACCATCCATAAATATGGTTATGACGGAATTGACTTTGACCACGAATGTAGTACAAAAGACTTGTTTTATAAAGAAGAGAACATGACTGCTCTGCTGAAAGAAACACGTCAGAGAATCGGTCCGGACAAGATTATCATGGTAGATGGTTTTGTAGACCTCATCTCCAAAGAAGGATGGGATTATGCGAACTTTGCAGTGTCTCAGGCGTACGGAGCAAGTTCCGCTACGAGACTGAAACAAAGATATGACTGGATAAAAGAATATATAGGTTCTAATCGTTACATCGTAACGGAAAACTTTGAAAGCTATGCCGCAACGGGAGGAGTCACCTTCCGCGATCCGGAACGTGGAGAGATGCCTTCATTGCTGGGAATGGCTTACTGGAATCCGGATGAAGGACGCAAAGGCGGAACAGGAACTTTCCACATGGAGTATGAGTTCGCCACAGATTACAAGTATCTGCGTCAAGCTATCCAAATCATGAACCCTGCTAAAAAATAACAGATTATGAGAAAGAACAAAATATATACATTATTTGCCGGAGCATTGGCTGTAATAGCCTTGACAGGCTGTAAGCAAGAATACGAGCCGATAGAAAACCGTATTTATATCAACGAAGCCGCCCACAAGAATGTGAAAAGCGTAGCTGTCAATGTCGGCGAGAAGACGCTGACCGACTTCACTGTCCGCATAGCAGACATTATGGGGAAAGACGTTCATGCTACGATTGCCGTAGACGAATCGTTGTTGAAAGAATACAACGAGAAGATGAACCTTGACTACGAAGTACTGCCGGCGGACAAATACACATTCGAAAAAGAAGTGGTAATAGAAAGCGGAAAGACAATGGCCAAGCCGACTGTAGTCACCATCAATCCTTACGAAGCCGCCGAAGGCGTGAAATATGCTCTGCCTATCCGCGTATCGAGCGACGGCAGCATCCAGGAAGAACGGCAGGGTACTAAATACATTTTATTACTCGACAAACCGTGGTCACAGTTTACTCCTTATCTGAACAGTACGGGAGGATTTATATCTGAGAATGTGAAGACGCTTTCGATGGAATACTTCACGATAGAATTCTGGATATGGATGGCAGGTTTCGACTATAACAACCAGTGCGTCATTGACAGCCCTACTTTCTATATCCGTCTGGGTAACGCCAACAATCAGATTTCGAAAGACCAGATGCAGATCAACATCTTCGGTCAAAGTGCTGAGAACAACAAAGGATTCTTTACCGAGTTCCACTTCCAGAAAAACACCTGGACACACGTGGCTATGGTATATGACCAGACTAAATGTTATTTCTACGCAAATGGCAAAAAAGTACAGGAAGTAGATGCAACCGGTGTTCCCGCAGACATGACTTCCATCACATTCTTCAATGCCAACACGAAGAACGAGCACATGATGGGACAAGTACGTCTGTGGAATAAAGTACTGACACAAGCGGAGATCGAGAGCAACATGGGAGGTCCTGTAACTGTCAATCCCAACCTCATCGGTTACTGGAAGATGGATGAAGGCTCAGGTGATGTTATATTCGACAGCTCCGGCAATGGTAATGACGCTACCATAGCGACAGGAAAAATCATAGAATGGAGACCCGACCAATGCTTCACGAAAAGTAAATAAGAGTTTTTTTACCGGGAAGTAATACAACGTGAATAACATTCACTATCTTTAGACGTGAATTGAGTAGCCTTTGCGAATTTATATGTAATTCGTCTTACTTACTCGATTCGCGTCTAAATCATTTAATCGCTCTATAAATTTCAATCCATATATCATTATTTATATATGAAAGCAGCTATCCAACACTCATTCATATCACGTTATTTTCCGTTGGCATTCACCCCATTGGTATTCGGATGCCAGTCGAACACAGTAAGCACGCCCAGCCATCCCAACGTATTATTCATCCTCACGGATGATATGCAAGCCACTTCCATCCATGCCCTGGGCAACGAAGATGTACATACACCCGCCATCGACAGCCTCATCGCCGAAGGCGTCACCTTTACCAATACATACACCAACGGCGCCCTATGCGGAGCACTGTCCATGCCCAGCCGTGCCATGCTGATGACCGGACGCGGACTATACGATATTCAGGCAGACGGAATGAAGATTCCCGAAGCGCATACCACCTTCCCGCAACAATTCCGAAAACACGGTTACCACACCTTTGCCACAGGCAAGTGGCATTCGGACAAGGCTTCCTTTAACCGTTCCTTCCAGGAAGGCGACAATATCTATTTCGGAGGTATGCACCCTTACGAGCTGAACGGACACTGTTCGCCTCATCTCAACCGCTACGACTCCACCGGCATATACGGAAAGGAGACGGAATTTACAGGAGAAGAGTTTTCTTCGAAGATGTATGCCGATGCCGCCATCCGCTTCCTGCAGTCACAGAAAGACGGACAACAGCCTTTCCTCGCCTACGTCGCCTTTACTTCTCCGCACGATCCGCGCAATCAGCTCCCTGCCTATGGGCAAAAGTACAGTCCGGGGGCACTCACCCTGCCGGCTAACTTCCTTCCCCAACATCCGTTCGACAACGGTGAGATGGATGTACGCGACGAATTATTAGTACCCGCCCCACGAACAGGTGAGCAGGTGCAGAAGGAGCTTGCCGATTATTACGGCATGATCAGCGAAGTAGACGTACAGATAGGACGTGTGCTGCAGGCTTTGAAGGAAACAGGGCAGGCGGACAACACGATCATCGTCTTTGCCTCCGACAACGGTCTGGCAGTGGGACGTCACGGATTGCTGGGAAAACAGAACCTGTACGATCATAGCGTGAAAGTACCTCTTACTCTCATTGCACCCAACTACAAAGCGCAAAAAGGAAAAAAGAACCGTGCACTCTGTTATCTGCACGACATCGCTCCGACACTTTGCGAACTGGCACACATCCCTTTACCCGAAAGCATGACGGCACAATCCCTCTCTCAGATACTGGATGACTCTGCCGCCATCCACCGCAGCGACCTGTTCCTCGCCTATTCCAACTTGCAACGGGCATTCGTCAACGAACATCACAAGTATATTATTTATAATGTAGGCGGCACCATCACCGAACAGTTGTTCGACCTTCGGCAAGACCCGCTGGAACAGCATAACCTGTTGCCCAGTCAGGAGGAGACGGCACGCAGCCTGAAAGACCAACTGGCTTTCCGCATGAAAGAGGAAAAGGATTTCTGCGACTTGTCCGATCCGCACTGGTGGCAGGACGGACACAAACTGACATTTGAAGAAATGCAACATCTATACGTATATGAATAAACTCGTACTTACCGGTCTGCTGGCAGCCGGAACCATGACGCACCTGCAAGGCGCTCAACCTGCCGGACAACGCCCCAACATCCTTTTTATCCTGAGTGACGACCACACCTCCCAAGCCTGGGGCATCTATGGCGGAATACTGGCAGAATATGCCCACAACGCCAACATCCGCCGGCTGGCAAACGAAGGAGTAGTGCTCGACAACTGTTTCTGCACCAACTCTATCTCAGCACCCAGCCGTGCCAGTATCCTCACCGGTCTATACAGTCACCGGAACGGACTGTACACCCTTGCGGACTCACTGGACACCTCCATCCCCACCCTTGCCACCCTGCTACAAGCCAACGGATACCACACCGGACTCGTCGGTAAATGGCATATCCAGTCGCAACCGCAAGGATTCGACTACTACTCCATCTTCTACGATCAAGGCGAATACCGTGACCCGACTTTCATAGAGAGCACCGACCCGTGGCCGGGCAACCGCCGATTCGGCGAACGGGTCCTTGGCTTCTCCACCGACCTCGTCACCGAGAAAGCCATCCGATGGATGAAAGAGCAGGACGGCAATCAACCCTTCCTGATGTGCTGCCATTTCAAAGCAACGCACGAACCCTACGACTACCCGATACGCATGGAGCATCTCTACGACGGCGTCACCTTCCCCGAACCCGAAAACCTGCTGGACTGGGGACCGGAAACCAACGGCCGTTCTTTCAAAGGACAGACACTGGAAGAACTGGAACGCCGCTGGCGCATCGCATCACAGGATCCCGACAAGTGGTGGTGCCGCTACCCCGGACTGCCGTTCAGCACCGAAGGGATGCAACGGACAGCCGCCAGACGTGCTTCCTACCAAAAGTTTATCCGTGACTACCTCCGTTGTGGCGCTACCGTCGACGACAACATCGGCAAACTCCTGAAAGCTCTGGACGAAATGAATATCGCCGACAATACCATCGTCATCTACGTCTCCGACCAAGGCTATTTCCTAGGCGAACACGGCTTCTTCGACAAACGGATGTTTTATGAAGAATCGGCTCGTATGCCTTTCGTTATCCGTTATCCGAAGAAGGTCCCCGCAGGAAAACGCCTGGATGATCTGATACTGAATGTCGATTTCGCACCGACGCTGGCAGAATTTGCCGGAGTAAAGATGGAGAATGTGCAAGGAGACAGCTTCGTCAGCAACCTGGAAGGCAACACGCCGACCGACTGGCGAAAAGAAATCTACTATCGCTACTGGACCAATCACGCTATTCGTCCCGCGCACTTCGCCATCCGGTCAGACCGTTACAAGCTGATCTTCTATTATGCCCGAAATCTGGACATGACTGATACGGAGAACTTCGACTTCACTCCGTCATGGGACTTCTATGACTTGCAGAATGACCCGCACGAGAATCATAATGCATACAACGATCCGAAATATGCACCTGTCATCAAACAGATGAAGAAGGACTTATTGAGACTTCGCAAAGAAACCGGAGATACGGACGAGAAATATCCGGAAATGCAGGAACTGCTTGAAAAATACTATAATAAGTCAGTGACCGGTACGGAAACTGAACTGTCGCATTTATAACTTGAACTTAGGGGGTGCTACAAGTGAAAAATATAGCAGTTTTGCCCTCACGCTCTCACTATTCGTATGTATCCCTTTATTCATCGGCATTTCAAGCATTGCAGCAAGTATGGTGGCAGAGTGAGAGCAAGGGTTTGCCCTCACTTTGCCATCACGGCATATAGGTCATTTATCCTGTATTATGCTCTGATTTACAAGGCATTAACATCCGACACATCAGCTATTAACGATTGTCATATCAGCTATTAACAATTGAGAAATCAGGTATTAATAGCTGAGAACTCATTCATTATTGACTGAAAAATGAGTTAATACTTTCTGAACGAACAGGTCAATCGGAGTAACTAATATGGTCGAGTGAATGGAATGGAACCGAGCGATCAAATGAGTAAGATTAAGCGGTCAAATGAATGGAAGTACAGTCAAGTAAAGTCAAGAGCAGTTGTTTCAAAAAGTTTCAAGCGTTTGAAACTATAGTTCCCATTGCTTGAAACTCTAGTTTCTATTACTTGAAACTTTGGTTTCATAGGCTCGAAACTTTTGGTTTCAAGCCTTTGAAACTACAGTTTCTTACCGATGAAACTCTAGTTCCAAGCAGTGAAACTAATACTGGAACTACTTGTTGCGAGTATATCGTGTAATTCAATTCACCCGTATCTCATCCACAAACAGGAAAGGCGGTTCGCCTTCACCGGAATGTCCTTTGGGCAAGCCTTTGAAGGGCTCTGCCACTACCTTTATATATCGTGCAGGCACGCTGTCAAAGGATAACCGGTTCAAGTCACTTCGCTTCTCTCCCATAGCATCCGTCGGCGCTTGATAGGTCTGCCGGGACACCATTTCATACTTTTCTCCATCCAGAGAAACAAATACGGAGATGGATTGCGGCCCCATGATCCATGCACTCAAATCGGTTAAAGCGGAAACTTCTACCGAAGAAACATGCTGAAAAGACGCAAGGTCAATCACTGCGACCAAGTCAGTAGTATAGTATCCTACCCACAGACCTGTATTATGAAAGTTTATACTTCGAATCCCGTCCACCAGCACTTTTCCGTCTTCTCCCCGATAGCGTTCGGAAGGAGGATTCAACAATTGGACGGGGCGGAAAGTCGCTTTATTGACCACCACTTCCTTCGTCAGTTCATCACTGGAAAGTCCGTTAGGCAGGTAGGAGACAGCTTTCAGCGTGCAACTTTCCTCCACTTGGAGCGGAGCTGTATACAAAGAAGAAGATTTCGAAGGCTTACTGCCATCCAGCGTGTAATATATTTCCGTGTCGGGCAAACTTTCCATACTTATTTCGAGGCACTTATCATCGAAAGAATCCTCATGAACGAGTGTAGAAACAGTCTTATACGCAGCAGAAATGGTAAAGAAATGAGGGGCATATCCGTAGCCCAGTTGCCCGTAACAATTCAGTATGGCAGGCAAGCGATGCAGGAAGCGGGCATAAGTCCCCCGTCTTTCCTCGCACCATGCAGCTTCTGCAAAAGCAGCCAGACGGGGCAGCAGCATATAATCCAGTAGCTGATCGCTGTCGATGAACGAAGTCCACAGGCAAGCCTGCACACCCAATATCCTTTCTTTTTCCTGCGCTGTCAGTTCGGGAGAGAAGAAAGGAGTTTCGTAGACCTTCTTCATTTCTACCAGTCCGCCGGTGGCACGGGGTTCCTGTTCGGAGTTTATCGTCTGATAATGATTCAGATACAAGTGAGAATCAGCCGACACAATCACCGAATGTCCTTTTCGGGCAGCAGCCGTGGCACGTCCCAGTCCACGCCATGACATGATGGTGATGTCCCGGCTCAGGCTATCGGAAAGTACCTCATCCCAGCCGATCATCCGCTTTCCTATACTTCGCAGATAATCCGCTATTTCTTCATTGAAAGTACTTTGCAGATATTCCTCAGCGGTGTGTTTGTCTGCGTTCTTCAAGCCTTTGTCGCTGATAGCTTTCTGACATGCCTCGCATTGGCTCCACCGTTCTTTCGGCACTTCGTCTCCTCCGATATGGATGAACGGTGCGGGGAACAAGGCGGCTATTTCATTAAATACATCTTTTACAAAAGGAAGCGTAAAGTCATTGCCTACACACATCACATCTTTATGAACGCCGCCTACTTCCGTAGCTACTTCGTAGGAAGAGCCGACGCAGCCCAGTTGCGGATATGCCGCCAGTGCCGCCTGAGTATGTCCCGGCATGTCTATCTCCGGAATCACTGTTATATATCTCTCGGCAGCATAAGCCACCACTTCTTTGATCTCCTCCTGTGTGTAGAAACCGCCGTACTTATCTTCCCCTCTCCAAGCGCCTTTCCTGGTCAGATCGGGATACTTTTTAATTTCGATTCTCCAGCCCTGGTCGTCTGTCAGATGCCAATGAAAATGATTCAGCCGATGGAATGCCAGTAAATCAATGACTCTCTTTATCTGAGCGACCGAGAAGAAATGACGGCTCACATCCAGCATGGCTCCCCGATAAGACAGGGAAGGATAATCTTCCAGTTCCACCGGAGGAATATCCAGCGTCTTTGCCGATGACGCTGCAATGGTTTGCTGCGTCTGTATCTGTTCCTTTTGTGTCCGCTCCGTTTGTATCTGTTCCGCCCCCGAAAGAAGCAGCTGCCGCAATAACTGGACAGCATAAAAGACTCCCGCTCCGTCCGCTGCCTGAATCACTACACCGTACTTCCCGACGCTTAGCTTAAAGCCATCCTTCCGCATCCGTGAGTCACACTGAAAGCGGATCACATTATCTTCCGACGAAATGACAGGTTCCGACTCGGACGAACGGCACTCTTCAACGGGCAACCGGTAACTAGTCATCCCTTCCACATAGCCAGCCAGAAATTCCGCTGTCCGCTTCCATTGCACATGATCCTGCGGGTAGACAATCTTTGTCCGGTCGTTTACCACAAACGGATCACCCTTCTTATCCACCACGGAAACAGGTTCGGGAATCAAATCACGATACGAAACCGCCCCCGCCGCACTTGCCATGAAAAAAGAAAGGAAACTCCACATCCACCACACACGCAATGATTTCCGAGTGAAACCAATGAAACAAGGCACACCGAATCCATCCATATCCCACCAATTGTATTTATTTAGCTGCCTTAACCGACTTACCCGCTTCTCTCCGCGCCTTTCCCTGACGTCCGGTCAGGTCGTCGCCAAGCTCGTCACGCCATACTTCCGCCTCTCTGGTCAGGTCCTTCACCACTTCCGGATGCTGACTGATAACGTTCACCCGTTCGCCCATATCCCGACGGAGGTCGTACAGTTCGCATTCCTTCACCTCACCTTCGCCCAGTTCTCCGGGCAGTCCGTCGTTCCCCGGCACTTGCCCGTCATAAGACACATATTTGTGAGGGAACACCAATTTATATCTTCCGTCCGTAATCGCTTCCAAAGAGTTCTTATGATAATAGAAACAGAGATATTTGCGGGCCGCGATAGTGGGGTCTACCGTCAGCGTAGGCAGCATGCTCACTCCGTCTATCTTCAATTTCGGCATCTTCGCTCCCGAAATCTCCACTAAAGTAGGCAGAATATCGATATTGGAATACACATGATTGCAGACACTGGCAGGCGGAATCTTCCCTTTCCAATAAAAGAAGCAAGGTACACGCGTACCCCCGTTGAACGTATTCGCCTTCGCTTCACGCAATCCTCCGGACGAGCCCGCATGATTTCCGTAATTAGCCCACGGCCCGTTGTCGGACGTGAGAATGACCAGCGTATTATCCTCTATTCCTTCCTCGCGGATGGTCCGCAAGATTTCTCCTATGCTCCAGTCCAGTTCCATCATCACGTCTCCGTACAGTCCCAGTTCGCTTTTCCCCTTAAACTTATCCGACACCGCCAGCGGAACGTGCGGCATGGAATGCGCCAGATAGAGGAAGAATGGTTTATTCACATTCCGGTGGATGAAGTCAACCGCATAATTGGTATAATCGGTCGTCAACTTCGTCTGATCCGTGTTATAGCCGATAATGTCATTCCCTTTGATCAGAGGAAGGTCCGGAAACTTATATTGAGGATGGAAAGGCCACATATCGTTCGAGTAAGGCAATCCATAATATTCGTCGAAACCATGCTGGAGCGGAAGGAATTTCTTCTCATCTCCCAGATGCCACTTGCCGAAGATAGCCGTAGCATATCCCTTATCGCGAAGCAGTTCCGCTACCGTCTCCTCCTGTTCGCTGATGCCATATGGCGAACCCGGATTGAGCGCATAGGCGAAGCCGATACGGTTCGGATAACAGCCGGTCATCAGCCCCGCCCGCGAAGCACCGCTGATAGGCTGCACGGCATAAAAGTTATTCATCGACATCCCATTGGCAGCCATCCAGTCGATATGTGGAGTCTGATAACCGATCGCCCCACGGCACGAGAAATCTCCGTTGCCCGAATCATCCAGATTGATCAGAATGATATTCGCAGGCTTTTGGGCCATAGCTCCGGAAGAAAACATAGCCACACCGGCCATACCCAATAATACGTTTTTGCTCTTCATAATATGATTGTGTTTTTGATGATAATATTCTACCCTGTCATAATAAAGACAATCATATCCCCGTTTCTGCTAAAACATAATGGAAGAAAGAATTTTATTTTCACAAAAAACGACTATCTTTGTCCCTGTAGACAACGATTCACGGATAAAACCCATGTCAAAAGACTCACTTTGTGCTCAACATACAGATTGCTCAGGATGCCCCAAAGCGATGGAAAGCACTCTTATTCACAGAAATCTGCTCAGAGGGCAGCATATTCCGAAGGATAAGTGCACGCAAAACTGCATGCTCTTTATGATCGAGGGCGAATTGCTGATCAACAGTGACGAACATCCCGGAACGACACTACACGAAAAACAGTTTATCCTGCAAGCCATCGGCTCAAAATACGAGATACTGGCACTGACGGACGTATCATACATCCTTTTCTGGTTCAACGAACTGCCGTTGCTATGCGAAAACCGCTACCGTGAAATCATCGACCAGGCAGAAGGCCCGCTGACCTACACCCCAATGGTGATGAACCCGCGCCTGTTCTATCTCATCAACGACGTAGCCGCATACCTTGACGAGTCGACTCCCGCCTGCGGCAAATATATCGACCTGAAATGTCAGGAGATGGTGTATATGATCACCAATTACTATCCCCTGCCCCAGTTGAGGGCTTTCTTCTACCCGATCAGCACCTATACGGAAAGTTTCCAATACTTTGTCATGCAGAATTACAGCAAAGCGAAGAACGTCGAAGAATTCGCACATCTGGGAGGCTATAACACCACCACCTTCCGCCGTCTCTTCCGAAACTTATACGGCGTGCCCGTCTACGAATGGATGCTGGAGAAAAAACGGGAAGGCATCCTCGAAGACCTACAGCACTCTAATATGCGGATTACAGAGATTTGCAACCGGTATGGTTTCGACTCGCTGTCCCACCTTGCACACTTCTGCAAAGACTCCTTCGGAGACACCCCGCGCGCCTTGCGCAAGAAAGCGGCCAATGGCGAAAAAATCGGAAAGATCACCGATTAAGGAATTATTTCTTTAATTCTTTGGTCAATCAATCTATTTCCCCTATTTTTGCAGTCTGTAAGAGGTGTAAAACGTCGAAATTTTAGTTCTAACAATTAAATAATTTAAATTCAATCATTTATGTGGTTAAGTAATTCATCTGTAGGAAGGAAAGTGGTGATGAGCGTTACCGGTATCGCCCTTGTCCTGTTTCTAACATTTCACATGGCGATGAACTTAGTTGCAATCATCTCGGCTGATGGTTACAACATGATTTGTGAGTTTTTGGGAGCAAACTGGTATGCGCTGGTAGCTACCGCAGCACTGGCTGCTCTTTTCATTATTCACATCATCTACGCGTTCTGGCTGACAATGCAGAATCGCACAGCGCGCGGTAGCGAACGCTATGCAGTGGTCGACAAACCGAAAACTGTAGAGTGGGCTTCTCAAAACATGTTGGTGTTAGGCATTATCGTTATCGTAGGCCTCGGTTTGCACCTCTTCAACTTCTGGGCAAAAATGCAGTTGCCGGAACTGATGCACAACCTGGACATGCACGCTGATACACTGACGCTGGCTTATGCGGCAAACGGTGCATATCACATCCAGCAGACATTCTCTTGTCCGGTTTATGTAGTGCTCTACCTCATTTGGCTGTTTGCTTTGTGGTTCCACCTGACTCACGGTTTCTGGAGCTCCATGCAATCACTGGGATGGAACAACAAGGTATGGATCAATCGTTGGAAATGTATTTCTAACATCTATTCTACGATTGTAGTACTCGGTTTCGCACTCGTAGTAGTGGTATTCTTCGTGAAATCACTCCTTTGTGGCGGTGCTTGCTAAATAGTAAATTGTAAATGATTAAATTGTAAATAATATTATGATCAAGATAGATTCAAAAATTCCAGAAGGCCCGGTGGCTGAGAAATGGACCAACTATAAAGCTCACCAGAAATTGGTGAACCCCGCTAATAAACGCCGTTTGGATATCATCGTTGTGGGTACGGGTCTGGCAGGTGCTTCTGCTGCTGCATCCCTCGGTGAAATGGGTTTCAGAGTATTCAACTTCTGTATTCAGGACTCTCCGCGCCGTGCACACTCTATCGCTGCACAGGGTGGTATCAATGCTGCAAAGAATTATCAGAATGATGGTGACTCCGTTTACCGTCTGTTTTACGATACAGTAAAAGGTGGTGACTATCGTGCACGTGAAGCCAACGTTTACCGTCTGGCCGAAGTATCCAACGCTATCATCGACCAATGCGTAGCCCAGGGTGTTCCTTTTGCACGCGAATACGGCGGTACACTGGACAACCGTTCTTTCGGTGGTGCACAGGTATCACGTACATTCTACGCTAAAGGCCAGACCGGCCAGCAGCTGTTGCTGGGTGCTTACTCCGCACTAAGCCGTCAGGTAAACGTAGGTACGGTGAAGCTGTTCACCCGTTATGAAATGCAGGACGTTGTGATCATCGACGGACGTGCTCGCGGTATCATCGCCAAGAACTTAATCACCGGCGAACTGGAACGTTTCGCTGCTCACGCCGTAGTAATCGCTACCGGTGGTTACGGTAACGCTTACTTCCTGTCTACCAACGCTATGGGTTGTAACTGTACAGCTGCTATCTCTTGCTACCGCAAGGGTGCTGTATTCGCTAACCCCGCATACGTTCAGATTCACCCGACTTGTATCCCGGTACACGGTGACAAGCAGTCCAAACTGACTCTGATGTCCGAATCTCTGCGTAACGACGGTCGTATCTGGGTTCCGAAGAAGAAAGAAGACGCTATCAAATTGCAGAAAGGCGAAATCAAGGGAAGCGATATTCCTGAAGAAGACCGCGACTACTACCTGGAACGCCGTTATCCGGCATTCGGTAACCTGGTTCCGCGTGACGTTGCCAGCCGTGCAGCTAAAGAACGTTGCGACGCAGGTTTCGGTGTGAACAACACAGGTCTGGCCGTATTCCTCGATTTCTCTGAAGCTATCAACCGTCTGGGCATCGATGTAGTGCTTCAGCGTTATGGTAACCTCTTCGATATGTATGAAGAAATCACTGACGTTAATCCGGGCGAACTGGCAAAAGAAATCAGTGGTGTGAAATATTATAATCCGATGATGATTTATCCGGCTATCCACTATACAATGGGTGGTATCTGGGTAGACTACGAACTGCAAACCACTATCAAAGGTCTGTTCGCTATCGGTGAATGTAACTTCTCCGACCACGGTGCAAACCGCCTCGGTGCTTCCGCATTGATGCAAGGTCTGGCCGACGGTTACTTCGTATTGCCTTACACTATCCAGAACTATCTGGCAGATCAGATTACTGTTCCTCGTTTCTCTACCGATCTTCCCGAATTTGCCGAAGCAGAAAAGGCTGTTCAAGCTAAGATCGACAAATTCATGAGCATCCAGGGTAAAGAATCAGTTGATTCTATCCACAAGAAACTGGGTCACATCATGTGGGAATACGTAGGTATGGGACGTACGGCAGAAGGCCTGAAGAAAGGTATCGCCGAACTGAAAGCAGTCCGCAAGGAATTCGAAACCAATCTGTTTATCCCCGGTTCTAAGGAAGGTATGAACGTTGAGCTCGACAAGGCTATCCGTCTGTATGACTTCATCACTATGGGCGAGCTCGTTGCTTACGACGCATTGAACCGTAACGAAAGTTGTGGTGGTCACTTCCGTGAAGAATACCAGACTGAAGAAGGAGAAGCAAAACGTGATGACGAAAACTTCTTCTACGTAGCATGCTGGGAATATCAAGGTGACGATGAAAAGGCTCCGGTATTGTACAAAGAACCGTTGGTTTATGAAGCTATCAAGGTTCAGACCCGTAACTACAAGAGCTAATCGGTGAAGTTAAACATTTAAAAGAATTAGACGAAAATGGATAAAAATATATCATTTACACTGAAGGTATGGCGTCAAGCAGGCCCGAAGGCTAAAGGCGCTTTTGAAACCTACCAAATGAAAGATATCCCCGGTGATACTTCCTTCCTCGAAATGCTGGATATTCTGAACGAACAGCTGATCAGCGAAAGAAAAGAACCGGTTGTATTCGACCACGACTGCCGCGAAGGTATCTGCGGTATGTGTTCTCTTTACATCAACGGACATCCGCACGGTCCTGCAACAGGTGCTACTACTTGCCAGATTTACATGCGTCGTTTCAACGATGGTGACACCATCACTGTTGAGCCTTGGCGTTCGGCCGGTTTCCCTGTCATCAAGGACTTGATGGTAGACCGTACTGCTTATGACAAGATCATGCAGGCCGGTGGTTACGTAAGCGTTCGTACAGGTGCTCCGCAGGATGCCAACGCTATCCTGATCCCGAAGCCCATTGCTGACGAAGCTATGGATGCCGCTTCTTGTATCGGTTGCGGTGCTTGTGTAGCTGCTTGTAAGAATGGTTCTGCCATGTTGTTCGTTTCGGCAAAGGTCAGCCAGTTGAACTTGCTTCCGCAAGGTAAACCGGAAGCTCTGCGCCGTGCGAAAGCTATGTTGTCCAAGATGGACGAACTCGGATTCGGTAACTGTACCAACACCCGCGCTTGCGAGGCTGAATGTCCGAAGAACATCTCTATCAGCAACATCGCCCGCCTGAACCGCGACTTCATCATCGCTAAACTGAAAGACTAAGCGTGAGCTTGATTTGATTAATAGCATAAATCCCCCGTCGGCGTTAGCTGGCGGGGGATTTCTTTTTACTGACCAATTACTAATGGATTAACTGTTATTATTCATTCCGACCTAAATCGACATTTATCAAAAGTAAACAAAAGGTTTCAACTCATTTCCTTGTTTATCCACCGGATAAAGAGCTCCTTCCTTCTCTAATTGAGCAGACATTTCCTGAATCATCTCCCTGCATTTATCCGGATGTGCGGAGGAAAGTTCATTTCTTTCTTCCGGATCATCTTTCAGATTGTAAAGCAAAGCTTTGGGTTGCTTCGGAGTCTCGGGAAGATAATAATAAATCAGTTTCCAGTCGCCCATGCGATAGGTGGTGAAGTAGCTGCCGCGGTGTGCATGAGGGAAGTGCATCAGGAAAGACTCGGGACGCTTCTTGTCCACCTTACCGCTCAGTTGCTTTTTCAGATCGAACCCGTCTATCACGTAGTTTTGGGGAACTTCACATCCTGCCACAGACAGAACCGTCGGATAGATATCCATGATTGTACCCAACTGTGTCTGCATACTTCCTACTTCAATAGGCAAGTTCTTCTGTACTTTGCTCTTCTTCTCAGGCTTTGCCCAAGCTGCGATGAAAGGAACACGCATACCACCTTCAAACTCCGTCCCCTTTTTACCTCTCAGCGGAGCGGAAGAACCATAGCCACGTTCATCTCCCAATGGAGCATCACCACCGTTATCTCCTAAAAAGAGAATCAGCGTATTCTCAGCAATTCCCAGCTTTTCGAGTTGGTCCATGATGTCGCCTAATGATTTATCCATGCCTTCTATCAATGTAGCAAAAGCTCTTGCCTGCTCGTTCTTATCCGGGTCGGTGTAGCGTGACAAGAAACGTTTGTCTGCCTGGAAAGGTGAATGAACTGCGTAATGGGCCATATTCAGATAGAAAGGTCGTTTTTCTTCTACGGCTTTGGTGATCTCCCGATTCGCTTCTATAGTCAGCGCTTCACTCAGGAAGGTATCTGTACCGTGATATTTCTCCAGGTCAGGAACTGCTCTAATCTTCTGTCCCTTGATATGCCCGTATCCCCATTCGCCATAATAGCTGCCGGGATGTCCAATGCCGGAACCTGCGATATTTACATCAAAGCCGATATTCAGCGGATTCTCTCCTTCGCTTCCCATACAGCCGAAATGTGCCTTTCCTACATGAATAGTTTTATATCCGGCTTGTTGCAGGACTCTCGGCATGGTAGGCATATCTTTTCTGAGACCTTTCCAGTTCCATTGGGGCGGTCCGAAAGGATTCCGATTGTTGCTCTCAGCATTAATCCAGTTAGTGACTCCATGCCTGGTCGCATTCTGTCCGGTCATGATGGAAGCTCTGGAAGGGGAACTCACGCTCTGTGCGTAAAAAGTAGAAAAACAAATACCCTGTTTAGCCAGTCTCTCCATATTCGGAGTATGATACCAGTCATTCAGCGGATGACGCACCGGCTGACCACTCTCATCTGCGATAAAAGGAACCGACGTATCCATAAGTCCCATGTCATCTACAAGGAAGACAATAATATTCGGGCGTTCCTGAGCCACCCCGCAAACGGAAGATGCCAAACCACCCAATACACAAAATTCCTTAAAAGCTCGTTTTGTTCTCATTACATAGTATTTATGATTTATATCCTAGTATTGTACGTGCCATAATAGATTTAAATTTACTGAAATAAAAAGTTTAATTTCCGTATCCGCCTTGTCATGGCTTTATTTGAAGTGATCCGACTCTATAATAAAGATGTATTAGACTGATTTTAAGGGAAACAGCAGCAATATACAACAAATGCACTATGCTCACAAAGAAAAAAAGATTATTTGACGTTCTCTCTGAAAAATTATCAGATGGCCTTTTTGTTTGTTCTTAGCATGCGTGGAGAAGCACCAAAGAATTTCTTACAGAAATTGGAGAAGTGTGGCAGAGATTCAAAGCCATATTTATAGCATATTTCAGAGATACTGTTGTTTGTATTAAGCAACTCGTCCAAAATACCTTCCTTACGTCGCGCCTGCATCCATTCGTATACCGGTTCGTGGAATACATTATTGAAGATACGCCGCAGGGTACTGACAGTATAGCCGCCAAGTTGGGCAAGTTCTTCCACTGTTTTTACTTTCTTATAGTTTTGAAGGATGAAGTACTGGAAAGTGGAAGTGTATTTAGAGAGTGGATGTACCAAGCTTGCCAAATCATAGTCTGAATAATAGTACCCCAATACAAATGCCAGTTCCTTGCGCTTTAACGACAGCAAGTCCCGACAAACTTTACTTTCACTCAAATAGGATTTAGAGCCATCCAAAAAATATTTCAATTCAGGGATTATCTTTAATGGTGAATAGATTAATGGTGAAGACACCTCCTTCATAATATGATTGAAACGGAAGTCACAGAATAGTTCCGGCTGAATGAAACGATAATAAATACATTCGCACTCAGTCATGGCAAGCATCTCAAATTTTGAACCGATAGCCTGAAGAATAAATTCACCTGCTCTCAGCATCGTACCTGCATATTCTTGACTATTAACCAATACCTCACCTCTTATCAAAAAAAGGATGAAGTTTTCCTCACATTTCCGGGCTGGTTGGTGATAGCCTCTTGGATGAATAATGTGAGCAATAGCATTGTCTACGGCTTTCGGGCAGTTCTGACAATCCCAAGTACCTTGACAGATAGATGACATATATTTGTGTTGGTGTTTGATTTGTTCCTGTTGGCAACAAAAATATATGAAATCTTTTACATGGCAATAGAAAAGGAGGAGAAAAGTGCAAAAGAGATGATTCGAAAAGAATATTTAAAGCTTATTTATCAAGATGAAAAACTTTCAAAATTAATAAAACAATAAGATATAAATACTGAGGAAATAATATAAATCTTGAATTACGTATAATACATATATCTTAAGATAGAGAATCCTAGTTTTTTGTTTAAAAACTAGGATTCATAGAAATATCACATTTTCACCATTTACAAAAAAATTATGGTTGAGTTGTTTTATCTTGAGAATCTTCCTCACCCCAAGGATTAACTACAGTACTATAAGTTATAGCCTCTGCACCTGTTGGTAATATCAACTTATAACAAATATTACTGCCTTTCTTCCATTCAACACCACCAATTGCAACTTTCTTAGTTCCATTAAAAGTCACTTGGTTAGTGGAATTAGCTGTCGCTGTATATGTAATCGAGATTTCAGCACCAGCAGGAACTGTTTGTGGCATTAACATTAAAGCATTACTACCTGTTGAAAGTTTTAATACATTATCAGTTATTGTTCCATTAAAATCACCTGCATAAGCATAAGAAGCAGTGCCATCTTGAGCTGTCCAGTCACCGATGCTGTTACTATAAGTAAATGTGCCTGAGTTATTAACTCCACTAATTGAAATATTTGTAATAGCATAAGTAAAGCCAGTTGTCAGTCCTGCCGAAAAATTCAACTGTATTAATGCATGGTTAAAAGCCAAAGATACATCAGTCCCTCTTGCTTTATTCAGATTACTAGCTACAACCAAATCTTCTTGTGATTCAACCGCCTTAACCTCATATTTAAATGAAGGATAACCTGTTGTAGCTTGATATTCTTTTATAGAAGCAGGAGAATACGCAAAGAAACAAAGTTTCTCTGCCACATTTGCAGGCCAATAGAAAGTGTTTCCTGTCCAAGTAGCTGCGGATTTTGAATATGTTTCCGGTCCAAATATTGCAGTTGAGAGATTACCTGTACCATTAAAATCCGTTGTACCCACATTATAGCCATAAATTGTGAAAGTCTCAAAAGCGTCCGTTACAAGAGGGGTAACTCTCGTAGCTTTTCCAACTACCGGAGTAAAGTTTATTTCCTCTTTTTGTCCTAGATTCTCAAATTCTTCATTCTGTGAGCAGCTTGTAATTGTTGCAACTGCTGCAATCGCCAATAATACCTTTTTCATAATCGTATTTTTTTAAGTTTATAATATTGTTATATCTTGTTTATGTCTAATCTCAAATTACGGGCAAAGGCACTTCCTCCTCTTCTCCCCAATCACCAACTTCGCCACCAATACCACCCCCTCCGCCATCCGGATTAGTAGTCGGCTTTTCAACCTCAACTTGATCGTCAAGTGGCAACTCTATCTCTGTTGGAGGCTCAACAACATCACCGTCATCATCTCCGCCACTTCCACTTCCGCCTCCTTTTTCCGCATCAGTAACCACCTCCGTTATATCAATCTCCGCTTTCTGCACGGTTTTATCTACTTTAATAAAAGCCAGTGTCAGCTTTATCTTGTCACCTGCCCGGCTTATCGCCCCTTCCGGTAACCCAAAAGCTGTAAAACTACCCGTTACTTCGCCCGAACGTCCTTGCGCTTCAAAGTAGATAGGAGCATCGTTCATCATCCCGCAACATCTGCCCAAACAGTAACAACCCGCCATACCTTCCACACTGCCAACGATTGAAGAAACATATTCCAGCCCTTCCACCTTGATCTTGAAAGAATAGGTCTTTACCACTAATTTCGGTTTCCAATCCAGTAGAAGCTCTTCTTCATTGTTCGCTATATGTAAATCATCGATCTGCACTACGTATAAGGGATCAGGTCCCCATACCATTTTTTCCGTTCCCGCTATTCCCAGACCATTGCAATAGCCTGTAAATGCTTCAATCGTCTCATAGGCTTCCTCTCCTCTGATCTGTACCGTTTCAGTGTCGTAGTTGTAAGCCACTACCGAGTAACGCCCCGGCGGCACCTTTACTTTTCCACCTCTTACTGAAAGGTATGTATCAATCTTTCTGCCTTCCGCACTCTTCGGATAAAAAATCACCCGAACCCCTTCCGGCAACTTATCGGTAACACCGTTCCAATCTAACTTTATATCTACCCCGCTTACGGGATAATCATCCAATAGTTCGCGACGGCTACATCCGGTCAGCATCAGCAGCGAGGACAGAAGCACAAGAAGTATGTATCTTGTATCTTGCATAACGTCCTTATCTCCCTCTTTTTATCAGCCATACCAGAGAGACTTTCGCCTTGGTAGGACCTATAAAGTTATAACGTCCACTAGTTGTCCACACGATATCCCCCTCGTAAGGAGTATATTTCTTATATTCTGTTGTCAGATACCCGATGCCGAAGCTAAATTCGAGCGACAGATGGCGAGCCAGTTGCCGCGCATACCCGTAGGTCACTCCCGCAGCTCCGTAATAATCGCCCCGATAACCGTCTCCCTTCCACTGGAAATCGTAAATTCCACCTTCAGCATAAAGCCCAATAAAATGTCCTGTCAACCGGTTGCGCTTCTGACGATTGCCCAACCAGCAACGTCCTTCCACTCCTCCCGAAAGAAGCTGATAACAGAAATCATGTTTACTGTTCAGCCACCACGGACATTTGTATTCAGCATTTAAAGACCACCTTTTGCCTACCGGAATCTCTACTTCCAGATTCGGCGCCAACGCCAAATCGTACAACAGATTATTCTTCACTGCAAGCACCGTTTTACTTTCAACCGGCCCTTCTGCCTCCGACACTACCACCTCATAAGCCATACTCTCTTTACTTTCTCCCTCCGGCTTATCAGGTTGATCGCTCGGAAGCGCCTCTTCCTGCTTTGAAACAAACAATCCGGAGACAGAAGATACCGGTTCAAAAGTATTCTTTTCCATTTCCGGAACCTCCCGGACAACCGTAATCTCAGCGCGTCTCAACTCAGGTAACACATTGCGGACAATGTATCGGTAAGCCATTCCCTGATTCAACTTCTGCAACAGTTCTTTTCGCTTCACAGTGTTATCCCGATGATAATCTATCAACATCAAGACTTCTTCCCGGTCCGGCAAGTCTGAATCCGACGCCACCAACTTACGAAGTTCAGACCAATCTTCTCCTTCCGAAGTAAGTTTAATCTTTTCGACATCAACATACGGATAACGTTGCCTTAAGAACTCTCTCATCGAATTGTTTCTTCGGACAGATAATGCGGCATTGTAAACCGAATCTCCGTCAGGCGATACAAAAGTGACCACATTGAGCGCAGTGATATATCTTGAATTTATTTTTTCTTCAAGCAAAGAATCTAAAACATTAATTTCATGATTATTAGTTTTATAACTAAAATCAATATCTGTTTCTTCCTTATCGAAATATATCACCACCCGCCTGATAGTGTCACTCGCAACCGTGAGAACCGGAATCGCTGCATACACACTTTCTGATAAAGCAAGAAATGCCATGAGAATAACGCATGTATAGATCCCGTTTTTCATAATTGTTCGTTTCTGTGAACAAATATAGAAGTTAATAACTAAATAAAATCATACTACCGGAACAAAAAAACAGGCTTGGAAGGTTCTGTGAAACGATTGGAAGGAATTTGCAAGTTTTAAGAGTATGGATGGATAGAACAAGCGTAAAAAAGCGAAACTCCAGAAGTTGAAAAGCTATTTTTCCACGATACTACACAGAAGTTATAAATGAAAAACATCTGCCATCTGCAACAAAATCGAAATAACTATTTAATCAACATTTGATTACAGCGTTGCAGATACCTGTTGCAGATAAGTGACAGATACCACCATCTGCAACACCGGTATAAACAGGGAAGGCGCCGCTTATATCGGAAATGGAAGATAACCTCCTATTATCGGAGAAATGATTTCCGAAGCAGAAACGACAGTATCCAGGAAGGAAACGATAGTTCCCAAGGCGGGAAACGATAGTTCCCAAGGCAAGATACTGCAGTTCCCAAGGCGGGACACTGCAGTATCCAAGGCAGGAAACTGATGGCTTACTTATATGATTCAATTAACTTGACCGTAACAACTGTTCGATTAACCTGCTCTTCCAAGAAACAATAAATCATTTATCAGTCAAAAACAACTGAGTTATCAACCATTAAAGGCTGATTTCTCATTTATTAATGTCTGATATACCAATCATTAATAGTTGACACTTCAGTTATTAACATCCTGTAAATCAAAAGATAATATCAAACAAATGACAAACAATGATATATGGAAGAGTGAGAGCAAACGCTTGCTCTCATACCTGCCACCACACTTGCTACCATACCTGAAACTACGATGAATAAAGGAATACAGACCTTTCATTAGAGCATGAGAGCAAAACTACTATCAAATCACTGTGTGGCATATTGAATTCAAGTTATCAATGCGATCCGACAGATTCCAGATTTTAATTTGAGTTTTATTGTTGTTATTACGACTACAAAGTTACATAAAAAAGCCTTTGTTAAGTCCTCAAGCCCTTCGAGCGTTAATTACAAATTAAATAATTGGAACACTGGCATATAAACAAAGGTTGCATCGTTAATGACTAACAAGTTTATTACTAACAACTTTGTTAGTAACAAACTTGTTAGTTTATTAAAGAATCGCTATATTTGCAAGGTTCCAACAAAAAGATAAGCATGGAAAAGCCATTTGTTTTTGGTGTAGCCACTTCCGGAGATAACTTCACCGATCGAGAGAAAGAAACCCAGCGTCTGCTCCTTAATTTCACACATGGTGTGAACACAATACTTATATCCCCAAGAAGATGGGGGAAAACATCGCTTGTGAAGAAAGTAGCCCAGCTAGCTCAAACAAAGACCAGAAAGATAGTCTATTTAGACATTTTCTCCTGTCGTACCGAAAGCGAATTCTATCGTCTTTTTGCTACTTCTGTATTAAAACAAACTTCTTCCAAATGGGACGAGTGGGTTGAGAACACCAAACAATTTCTCGCACATATCAATCCCAAAATTTCCATTGGCACAGACCCTATGAACGACTTTTCTATCTCTTTTGAGTATAGCATGCAGGATAATGCCGGAAATGATATCTTGCAATTACCTGAAAAGATTGCGATAGAAAAAGGGATTCAAATAGTGATCTGCATTGACGAGTTCCAACAAATCTCAGATTTTGAGGATTCAAAAACATTTCAGAAAAAGCTACGTACGGTGTGGCAACTACAGCAGCATGTCTCATATTGCCTTTTTGGAAGTAAGAAACATCTGATGAATGAACTTTTCGAAAAAAAGAATCTTCCATTCTACAAATTCGGAGATGCGATCTATCTCACCAAAATAGAGACTAAATATTGGATAGAATATATCTGCAAACGCTTTGAAAATACCGGGAAGCACATTTCACCCGAGCTTGCCAAAGAAATCTGTCGCCTTGTGGACAATCACTCTTCCTACGTACAACAACTTGCCTGGTTGCTTTGGATACGCACCACCGATATAGCAACAGAGGAACAGCTGACTCATGCTCTGGAAGATTTACTAGACCAAAACAATATTCTTTTTCAAAGCGAAACTGAAAATCTCTCCGCTTATCAGATGAATTTCCTAAAAGCGGTCATCGATGGGATACACTCTAAATTTAGCAGTAAGGAGATCATTCTAAAATATAACCTCGGAACCTCTGCCAATATCGTTCGGCTGAAGAGTGCATTACTACAAAAAGAACTAATAGAAACAGACGGAAAAGAAATCATTCTGGCTGATCCTGTATTTGGTGTATGGTTTAAAAAAGAAGTATCATGCTGATATAAAAACAAATGATTGATTAACTCTCTTCCAAAAGCAAATCTTCTATCGTTTGGGTATAGTCCTCTCCCATACTTTTACGATATTCAATAATGAAAGCCGAGTATATTTTGGAAAGATTCTCAAAGTCATTCATCTTTTTATAGCATCTGACACTATACATCAATGCTTTCTCATTCAACGGATCTCTATTCAGAATAATGAAACAGATGCGCAACACATAACGATATTCATTATGCTGATAATAAACCGGCAAATCCTTAGGAAGCAATGAAAGAATAGTGTCTTCCGAACGTTGCTTATACTTATCGAACAATGAATGCTCGATATTCTCCAGCAACTTTCCTCTTTCCCATATTGGCAGGAAGTATTCACACGACTGGGGATGCGTAGCTAAATGTATATGCAAATTGAAATAATCGCAAAAACAGATAGCATCTTCTATTTCTATTTTAAAAACACCTTTGTCATAGACCAATCTAATACCATCGAGTTCCAATAGTGTCTTACGCAAATTACTGATAGTAACTCCCTTCAGATTTTTGGCTTTATCTTCTTCCTTGTCCGGCCAGAATATCTCATTCAAAGAAGATGAACTTACCCCTTCCCCTTCTTTAATGCTATTCAACAGAATATATAAAAAGATATACTTCAGCTTCTTACTGAATAAATGAGTTACATCACGCCCGTCCCGGTTATAAACAGTAAACATACCATATATATAGATCCGGTTGGCTTCTTTTTTATCATTCGTACGAATCTTCGTTTCCGAAGTGAGCAGCGAGTTCATCGGGGCCGTTGCAGAATGACCACCGGACGAAAATGTGACAGGACGACTTTGAACAACTTCCTTTTGAGTCTTCCTCCTCTTACGAAAGCCAAACATCCAAATACTCAATGCCGCTATACACAGAACTGCAAATAGCAATATCAATTTTGACCATCCAATGCTTTTCTCACCCGAAACATAATATTCCATCTCTGCCTTACTCACAGGAGGTGCAGATAAAGTATAAATGGTAGCTCTTACCTGTTTAGCCTGCTCATTGCATTCTTGCGCTACACAATAGTACTCTTTTAATGTCGGATTATAATATAAAGATACGGTAGAAATAATCGATCCGGAAACAAACGGAATAGAATCTCCCAATGCTTCCATATTACCATCCTCTATGGATATTCTGTACAACTGCAAACTGGACGTTTTTATGTACTCTGCATAGCGAATCACATAAAGATACTTTCCGTCTTCGGATAAAATCATCTGCTCGGAAGGTACACGCTTCTCTTCCACAGGATGGCTCCAGTATCGTTTTATGATACGACGTTCCAAATCAATACCATACAAATCATTATAATAATTATGCCCAATGCTCTGGTCGCCGGATTCATTGCCTACCCCGCCATATATATACAAATAGTTGCCTTGTGCAGAAGAGGTCATTGAAGAGAAAAAGCGGGGAGTTATATTGTCTCCTTTAAATTGCAAAGTATCCCACCGGTCTACTCCTTCATTGTAGACCAAAAACTTATTACTATATAATCTATTTCCGAATCCTCCAAATACTATATAACGATGATTCTTATTGTCCCAAAAACCATTATGATGATGTAACTGGACTTTAGAGTATGCTCTTCCTATAGGCTCCCATTGCAGCGTGGACAAATCCAGAGACGATATGGTGATACTGTCAACAGGCAGGTTGTTTATCTCATAAGCATACATTTGATTGGCCGATTCATTAATAAAATTAGTTCCCAAGAGCATTTTTACCGGCATCCTACTCGCATATGGTCTTCGCAGCATTCGCTTTTTTGCAGTCTGATAGGTAAATAACGAATCGGGACTGATAAATTGTATTTCCTGCTCTTTACAGTTAAACTTTGATCCCACACATTGAGAAACAATGAAAGAAATATCTTTCCTCCAATGATAAGAATCTCCTATTAACCAATAAGGATTCTCTACCCATCCCAGTATTTTACCGTCACTACTGTGCACCTCATGTCCTTGGCTCTCATTCAAATCAAAAGAATAGTTCTGCCTTTCACCGGATACTTTCAGATTACGGATAGCAAATGCCGGCAAATCCACCAGATGTTCCCTACGTCCGAAAATAAGTACAGGAGACGTTTGATTGGACGGAGCAACAGAATTTGCTCCATATTCTCTCTTGCCGGCAATCATCAACAGACTTTCACCCTTCAGAAGATCAATTCTTAATTTTACAGGCAACCATTGTGAGATAACAGAGTCATTAGGCACAGTGACTGAAATATGATTAACCTTTCCTTCGGTATTAAATTTAAAAACACTATTCTTTTCACTTACATAGGTATATGTCAGACTGTATGCCTCATCACTTATCGGATTGAGCATATGAAACAGATACCCGAAAGTTTCACTCTGAGATATTCTTAATTCAAACTCTATATCGATAAAATTAGAGAAAACCGGAGTTTGTTTTTTCGAGAAAATAGTATAGGAAGTCCGTTGTTCAATCGGTACTTTATTTCCAAAAAACTGCAGACCTTGAGCGCTTAAATGAGGTGTTGCAATTAGTATAGCTATCAATTCGATAATTAGATATTTATATTTTGCACTATCAATCATACTATTAAGACTTACGTTCACGGTGGTAAAGATACTGCTTAAAATCATAATGCCATCGTTTTGCCACCAGAAATAAATAGTAGGATTAAAAAAAAGGTCCGGTTAATTAACCCGATTTTAATTCTGCAATTAATAATGCTTTATTTAATTTGCATGCAATTAATCTTAAAAGATAAAATACCTCATGAAGACCAACAATCGTATAAAATGGATGATTAGTTTATCCTTCATTTTATTTATCCCAAGTACAAACATTGCTCAAAATGCCGGGCAAGCCCCCCAAACGAACTATGCTCAAATGGTTGATACACGCATAGGAAGCAAAGGAAATGGATTAAGCTGCGGATTTACCTATATTGGTGCCAGCTATCCGTTTGGAATGATGCAATTCACACCTTCTTTCTTTTCACCGCAAAAAGGCATCGTAGTCAATCAGATGTCCGGTTCCGGATGTCCGCATATGGGCAATTTCCCGGTACTGCCCATCAGTGGGAAAGTGACAAAGTCTCCTAAAAATATGGAAGATTTTCCGACCTATAAAGAAATAAGAGAAGCAACAGCCGGATGTTTATCTCTACAAATGAAAGATGATATTATCTGCGACGTTACTGTTTCAAAACGCAGCGGAATAGCCCGGTTCATATTTCCTGCTGATAAAAAAGAAGGTACCGTATTGATTGGGGCAGGAGTCAGTTCCACAACCCTTTCTAACGCCTATATCAAAATAACTTCACCTTCTTCCTGTGAAGGATATGCGGAAGGCGGAGATTTCTGCGGTTATAAAACTGATTACCGGATATTTTTTGCCGCTGAGTTTAATCACAAGGCAAAAGAATATGGAACCTGGAAAGGAAATAGCATCAGAGAAGACAGAAAACAAATCGGAGGAGCCCAGTCCGGTGGATATTTTACCTTTGATACGGAACAGAGTGCTTCGGTTGAATATAAAATCGCCATATCGTACGTTTCGGTTGAGAATGCCAAAGAAAATCTGCGGATGGATAACGAGAACCGTAATTACCAACAAGTACTTTCGGATACACGACACGAGTGGAACAAGCAACTGGGAAAAATAGAAGTTCATTCGGATAATCCTGATAAGCTAACCCAATTCTACACTCACTGGTATCATACACTCATCCATCCCAATATATTCAATGATATAAATGGAGAATATATAGGAGCCGATTTTGCTGTTCATAAGGTGACATTCGGAAGAGAATACTATACTACTTTCAGCGGATGGGATACGTATCGTACCCAATGTCAGCTGTTGGCCATGTTCTATCCTCAAGAAGCCTCCGACATGATGCAATCTGCCATAGATTTTGCCGAGCAAGCCGGAGGCTATGGACGATGGATCGCCGCTAATATAGAAACCGGCGTAATGCATGGTGACCCGATGTCTATCATCATTGCCAATACGTATGCATTTGGCGCACAGAACTTCGATATTCAAACGGCTTATAAGCACATGAAACGTGGCGCCTGTACTCCAGGGACTTACTCACAGAATGTAGAAGTACGTCCCGGACTATCTAATTATATAGAAAAGGGGATAGAAAACGCCTCCTTATGTCTTGAATATGTATCCTCAGACTATGCTATAGGGCAGTTTGCTCTTCAAGCCATGAAAAATAAAAAGGAGGCTTCTTTCTTTATGAAACGCTCATTAAATTGGAAGAATTTATATGATCCGTCCACCAGATGGCTACGTTCACGCCACAATCATGACTTAAACTGGAAACATCCCGATCATGACTGGCGCGAAGCAACCAAAGAAAACTATTTTTGGATGGTGCCCCATAACCTGGAAACACTGATTGATACCATCGGAGGTAAAAAAGCTGCATCTAATCGACTGGACAGTCTGTTTGTACGTCTGAATGCCGGCTACGATGATCATTACTTTGCTGCAGGTAATGAACCTGACTTCCAGGTTCCCTGGATATATAACTGGACAGACCGCCCTTATAAAACATCGGAAACAGTACACCGGATATTAAATGAGATGTACACTTCCAAAGCAGATGGTATGCCGGGAAATGATGATTGCGGTTCAATGGGATCATGGTATGTATTTGCTTCCATCGGGTTGTATCCTATGATTCCCGGAATAGCCGGATTTAGCGTTAGTCTGCCATATTTTAATAACATCACTTTACACTTTCCTAAAGGAAAGCTGAAAATAAAAGGAGGAGATTTTTCCAAATCTTATATCAATGGTATGAAAATAAACGATGTAAAAAGCAATAAAACATGGATTGACTGGGCAGAAATAGTCAATGGTGGCTTTATTGAATATAAAGCGGATAATAAAGCTAATAAAAAATGGGGGCTATAATTAATCATCTGTCATATAACCAATTAACATACAATGAAAAGTGAAATAAATACATGATAATATCAGCGATTAATAAATTTATCCGATTAATTAACCCCAATTTAATTATCAAATTAAGGCCAACTAATTTATTTCGCTCAAAATAATATTTAGAATATGAAAAAGCACAGTAAATCTCCACCAACTCTTAGAAGTAGTATCTTATAATTATTATATAGATACAATCAGTTGAACCAGTATTAATCTCAATCATAATTTATAAATCTAAGAACCATGAAAAATTTAAAAATCAAAAGTCGTAAGGCGAGGCTAATATTTCCGCTATGCGTTGTGCTGCTATCGCTCCTTACCATTTGTTGTAATGATGAACTAAAGGTCGATAAAGAGACTTTTTTTCCACCTAAAGCAGATGAAGAATCCAGATTTGATATTTTTTATCCTGATAGTGGTGGCTTCGGTACGAAACTGATATTGAAAGGCTACAACTTTGGCACAGATACTAATTATATCAAAGTAACAGTCAACGATAAAAAAGCTAAGGTAATCAGAGCGAACGATAATATTATTTATGCGATAGTTCCTTCAAGAGCAGATACCGGCTATGTCCGCTTATATCTTAAAAAAGGAGAGGAATTCGAGGAATTTACTTCTGAAACAGAATTCAGATATCTATTCAAAAGTAATGTGAGTACTTTATTTGGTGTACCGGGAAAGGCTGCAGAAGATAATCGCCTAGACGGTCCATATGCAGAAGCTTTATTACGCCGACCATGGCAAATTGTTACTGATAATGATGGTACCATTTATTTTGTAGACGAAGGACGGGGTCAAAGCAAAAATGGTGCGCTCAGAAAAGCTTCCAATGGGAATGTGGAAACACTGGTTTATGATAATAACGGAGTATTCCAATCACCTAACGGAGTTGTTTTCAGTTTAAATGAGGATACTCTTTTTATACCCAACCGCTGGACAGGTAGTGATGTAAAGACTGATGTAAATATAGTATTCTCTACACGTGATGCTAATTTTGTGAATACCAAAGCATTGGTTACTATCCCTAAAGCTGGAACCAATTCAGTCGCTGTACATCCTAAAACCGGAGAAGTCTTTTTTGACCACAATTCAGAAGGAGCCGTTTATCGTCATACCGGGAATGGTAATTATGAGAAAATGTTAGTTGTCCGTGAAGGTTATAACGATATGGAAATGCGCTTACTTTTCAATAAAACAGGTGATATTCTTTATATTATAGCCCGTAAAAAGCATTGTATATATAGAGTTACTTATAATGCGGCAACACATACATTTGGTATTCCGGAGCTATTTGCTGGTGATTACGGAGAATCAGGATATGCTTCCGGTAAAGGAACAGGTGCGCGTTTTAACCAGCCAAGTACTCCTTGCCTGGATCCTGAAGGTAATTTGCTTATTCCCGATAAAATGAATCACTGCATTCGAAAAATAACACCGGAAGGTGAAGTAACCCTATACGCCGGACAACCTCAAAAATCAGGTCATACAGACGGATTACCCGATAAAGCTAAATTCTATGAACCTGAAGCCGTAACATTCTCAGGTAACGCTTTAATCGTTGCGGACAGAGGAAATCATTGCGTCAGAAATGTAGTTATCGAATAACATATAAATCTATAAATTATCCATGAATAACATGAAACGAATATTCATTCTGCTCCTTATCACAACACTATGGGGAGTACAAGATAATATCTCCGCACAGCAATTACAAAAAGAGAATAATACACCAGAAGTACAGGGAATCATAAAAGACATAACAGGTAATCCTATTATCGGAGCAACAGTTATAGCTAAAAACCAGCCAGGCCTCGGTGTAACTTCAGATATGGACGGAAAGTTTAAAATCAAAGTAGGGGAATACGACATATTGGTTATTTCTTATATTGGATATACTACCCAGGAAATACCTGTTATAAAAATTAAAAATAAAAAGGAAGCAATAGTCACCCTGCAAGAAGATAATCAGACTATCGATGAAGTAGTCGTAACAGCCAGTGGACATCAGCAAAAGAAGACTCTGACAGGAGCTTATACTACAGTAGATATAGCCCAATTAACAGCACCAAGTTCCAATATCACCAACTCTCTGGCGGGAGTAGTGCCGGGAATCATCGCAGTACAGAGTTCTGGCGAACCGGGTGAAGATATGTCCGAGTTCTGGATTCGTGGAATCAGCACATTCGGTGCAAATCAGGGAGCATTAGTTTTGGTAGACGGAGTAGAAAGAAGCTTTAATGAAATTCCAATTGAAGATATTGAAAGCTTTTCCGTACTGAAAGATGCTTCCGCGACAGCCATTTACGGGCAACGTGGTGCAAATGGTGTGGTATTGGTAACCACCAAACAGGGAGTTGCCGGAAAAGTAAAAATTAATGCAAAAGTATTAGCAGGATTAGACGCCAGAGGCCCGATGCCCGAATATGCTGATGCTTTTACTTATGCCAGCTTGGCAAATGAAGCCCGTATAGGCAGATACGAATCTCCTCACTATACTCGTGAAGAGTTAGATATTATACAGAATAATCTCGATCCGGATTTATTCCCAAATGTAAATTGGCGTGATTTGATGCTGAAAAAAGTATCTCCCAAATACATAGCAAACATTAACCTAAGTGGAGGTGGAACAAATGTAACATACTATGTTTCATTAGGATATAACAGTCAGGCAGGTATTTATAAAAGTAAGAGTGTCGAAAATAAATACAATACCAACACAACTTACGAACGATTCAATTATCGTGCCAACGTAAATATGAATGTCACTAAAACAACACTTGTTAAAGTGGGAATCGGCGGCTACCTAATTAATCGCACTCAACCAGGTAGCAGCACAGATGACATCTGGGGATCTTTCTCCAGATTGACTCCACTGAGTATTCCCCGCAAATACTCGACCGGTGAGGAACCATCCGTAGATGGAGTGAAAACACCAGAATATTATATGACCAAAACAGGCTATAAGACTATCTGGCAAAATAAAATGGAAACTAATATCAGATTGGAACAAGACTTGGATTTCATTACTCAAGGATTGAAATTTGTAGGAACATTTGCATTTGATACATACAATGAAAATGAAATTAAGCGAATTAAAACTCCTGAATTATGGGAAGCAGAAAAATATCGTGATCCGGACGGAAACCTTATTTTAAAACGAGTGCAGACAGCACAGTTAATGGGACAGGAATCAACTACTAAAGGAAATAAACGATATTATACGGAAGCCTCTCTCAGTTATTCCAGACTATTTAATCAAAAGCACCGTTTTGGCGCATTTGCTATGGTCTATTTACAAGAAAAATCTGATACCAATTTAGGCACAGACATTATCGAATCTATTCCGAAGCGAAATCTGGCTTATTCAGGCCGATTCACTTACGCATACAAAGATCGATATCTTGTAGAAACGAACTGGGGATACACCGGTTCGGAAAACTTTGAAAAAGGGAAGCAATTTGGCTTCTTTCCAGCTTTCTCTGCCGGTTGGGTTATCTCTGAGGAACCGTTTATGAAGAAGATTGCTCCATGGGTAGAAATGCTTAAAATTCGGGCTTCTTATGGTGAGGTAGGAAATGATATTATCGGTGGACGTCGTTTTCCATACATTGGATTGGTAAATTCGCATCCGGATGGTGACTACTCATTTGGTGAATTTGGAACAAACAAAATACAAGGTTACAGAAATGGTACTATTGGCACTCCTAATCTGACTTGGGAGGTTGCTAAAAAATATAACCTGGGATTTGACTTAAGTTTATTCCACGGTAAATTCACAGGAGTCGCTGATATTTTCCTGGATAAACGAGATGATATTTTTATGACACGCAGTCATATGCCTGAAACAACAGGACTGGCAGATAAAGCTCCAATGGCTAATGTAGGTAAAATGAAGAGTTACGGATTCGACTGGAATGCAGCATATTCCGATCAAATCGGACAAGTAAAATTCACTATTCGTGCAAATATGACTTATCAGAATACTGAGATTCTGGATAAAGATGAGGCAGCCAACGAATTATGGTACAAAATGGAAAAAGGATTCCGAATGAATCAAACGCGTGGCTTAATAGCTATGGGGTTATTCAAAGATGAGGAAGATGTTCGCAGTAGTCCAAGACAAGACTTCGGCGGAAAAGAGGTACTTCCCGGAGATATCAAATATAAAGACGTAAACGGTGATGGAGTGGTCAACAATGATGATATTGTTCCAATTGGTTATAGAACTGTTCCGGGGGTCCAGTATGGTATGGGATTAAGTACAAGCTGGAAGAATTTTGAATTCAATATCCTGTTCCAAGGTTCAGGAAAATGTGACTTCTTCATCGGTGGAAATGGGCCACACGCATTCCGAAATGGACAAACCGGTAATATTCTGCAGACTATGGTGGATGACAACCGATGGATCCCAAGTGAAATCTCCGGAGATGTTTCTACCGAAAATCCGAATGCTAACTGGCCGCGTTTAACCTGGGGGAATAATGACAACAACAATCAGAAATCAACTTTCTGGTTAAGGGATGGACGCTATATTCGCCTTAAAAACATTGAACTACGCTATAATATTCCTACAACTTTTACTCGTAAGTTCTTTGTTAGCAATATGCAAATCGGATTTATAGGTGAAAATCTACACACTTGGAGCCCATTCAAACTGTGGGATCCTGAGAATGCAACTACTGATGAAAAAAATAGTGGAGTTCGAAGTGGAAATGCTTATCCTATAAACAGAACCTACTCTTGCTATATTAAATTAAGTTTCTAAATAAAACACCATATGAAAAAGATAATATTATTCATTACTATTTTCTGCGCTTCATTATCCTTTTACTCATGTGCAGATTTCCTGGACGTAGATAAATATTTCTATGATATGCTATCGGTAGATTCCGCTTTCTCCAAACGAGTATATGTAGAAGGATGGCTATCCAATACATACGACTATTTAAAACAAGACAATCTAACAGAGTTCGGTTCCAAATTGATGTGGGCTAGTGATGATTTAGTTCACCCGGACGGGAAAGCTCTGCAGAACTGTAATTATAGTGCCAGTAATTTCCCTATTTACGAAAACCATTTAAATAGAACCTATGAATGTATTCGTAAATCCTCTACATTTATTGACAAAGTAGTAGAGTGTCCGGAACTTACGTATGAGGACATTTCGGATATGCAGGGACAAGCCCGTTTTTTACGAGCATTTGCCTATTGGAGTTTAATAAGAACTTTCGGTCCTGTACCTTTAATTCCTGAACATGGATTAGATGTCAGTCTTTCATATGAAGAATTATCTCTGCCCCGCGCTAAATTTGATGAAATCATCGATTTCATCGACAATGATTTAAAGCTCGCTGCTCGTGTTATGCCAAGAACACGTACCATTAATAATTTAGGACGCCCTACCAAAGGTGCAGCTTTAGCATTAAGAGCTAGAATACTATTATATGCGGCCAGTCCTATGAATAATGGAAATACTGATTTCTTTAATATTAAAAACCTGGACGGCACACAACTATATAATCAAGAATATGATGAATCAAAATGGGCACGGGCCGCTGCTGCCGCAGAAGATGTGATTAATCTACAGCAATACAGCTTATATACAGTAGAGCCCAAAAATAATGTGCCTGCATATGAACGCCCTCCCTATCATGAAACTTATTCTAATGAAGAATTTCCCAATGGATGGAGCAATATAGATCCTTATGCTTCCTATAAAGAAATGTTTGATGGAACAATTCGTGGTTCCAAAAATCCTGAATTAATATTCACTAAAACCAAAGCAACAGGAAATTGTGGTATCGAAGATTTCTTTAATAAAAAAAGTATGCCCAGAACTGCCCACGGAGATAACAAAGTCGCTATTACTCAAAAAATGGTCGATACTTATTACATGAACAATGGACAAACTATAGAAGAGGCAGAAACAACAGGATATTATGTAAGAGAAGGATTCACAGAAACAGCTAATGACCCGCAAACAATGAATGGGGCCCCCTTCATGGGAGTAGGTGTATCACTGATGTATGCAAAACGTGAACCACGTTTTTACGCTTGTGTTGGTTTTAATGGTGCTACATGGGAATGTGAAAGTTCCTCGCTGTCTAGTGAGAAAAATTTCCAATGTTGGTATTACAGAGATGAAGTAAATGGTAAACAAGGATTTACAGAGAACTGTCCATTGACCGGCATAGGATTCAAAAAATACTACAACAAAGAAGACTCTTATTCTGAGGGTGGATATAGAACAAATAAAACAGAACCGACTATACGGTATGCAGAAGTTTTACTCATTTATGCAGAAGCTCTCAATGAGTTAACCAGTGGAAACACATATACTATGCAAACGTTCAATGACCAAGAAGTGGAAATCAAACGTGATCCCATCAAAATGAGGGAAGCGATGAAACCCATAAGAATGCGTGCCGGCTTACCTGATTTTGATGATAATACTTACAATACTTATAGAAATTTTAAAGAAGTACTAAAAAGAGAACGTCACATAGAACTATTTGCAGAAAACTGTTTCCGCTATTTTGATTTAAGAAGATGGAAAGATGCAGAAGAAGAGGAAAATCAGGCATTAATGGGATGTAACATCAACATTACAAAGGACGACGAATCAAGACAGGGATTCTATATTACAACTGCAGTGACTGCTATTCCCAAAGTCTTTTTGAAGAAAATGTACCTTTGGCCTTTTCCAACTGCTGAATTAAAACGTAACGTCAATCTGACACAAAACCCAGAATGGTAATTAAAACAAAAAAGAATATGAAAAGAATAATAAACATAATATCCATTACTTTAGGAATATTCATCTTCACAGCTTGTCAAGATGAACTAAACAACGAACTATTCCACAAATTTTCCTATTTGGTGGAAAATGGATGGCAAACCTGTGAAGTGGAGATTAAAGATGGAAATATTGCCGAATTATTAATTGACTTCGGTATTAACGGAACTTCTGAGAATGATAAAGATATAACTCTTAAAATAACTAATGACCCAGATACTTTAGCCGATTATAACTTCGACAAATTTAAAAATCAAATAAGTTCCTATTATATAGAACTTCCAACCAATTGTTATACTTTCGATCAGGAAGTATATACTATTCCTAAAGGAAAATACAAAACGACAGCCAAAATTCAGATAGAATTGGATAAGATTCAAAATATCTACAACGACTATGTATTACCCTTGAAAATAGAATCTTCCACCGGAGAATCGGTTGGACCAAGCAAATATAGCAAATTATTAGCTTACATTTTACCTACGAACAGGTTTTCCGGAACATTCTCAGGGTCTGGTAAGATTACAATTGACGGAACAAGTCAGAGTACTTCTGTTGGCAGTGCCAAATTATATGCCTCATCAATTAATACGTGCTATATGTATGCCGGTAATACCAATCAGGACACAGACCCTAATTATAAAGATTATGCTATTAATCTTAGCTTTGATGAAAAAGAACATATAACTCTGACTGCCAGAAATGTCGAATTAGGGCTAGAACCAATTACTAGTACTCTTACAAGAAAGTATGTACTACACGATACTGATACCCGATATTATGTACAGACCAGTGTTTTGTATTTAAAATATAAATACAAAGATTTGACAGAAGGAGAACGGCGCACAATCGTGTATGAAGGCACACATACTCAAATAAAAAATGTATTAATAAGTGACTATCCTAATGTTAAAGTGGAAGAAGAGTAACTGGAACAATAACTATACAATATATAAAACCTTTTAGATGAAAAAACAACTAAAACTAACATTACTAAGCTGCTTGTTGTCTATCCCGGCAATCACTCAGGCAGGTCCTAAAGACGATATCTATCGAAAAGGATGGATTGATTTTAATAAAAATGGCAAGATGGACATATATGAAGACCCGTCTGCCCCGATAGAGGAGCGCGTCAAAGACCTGTTAAGTCAGATGAATATGGATGAAAAGACTTGTCAGATGGCAACTCTCTACGGTTCCGGTCGTGTTCTAGCCGACGCATTACCAACTGAAAAATGGAAGTCGGAAATATGGAAAGACGGTATAGGAAACATTGACGAAGAGCATAACGGACTGGGGAAGTTCGGCTCTGAGTATGCATTTCCTTATGCTAAACACGTTAAAGCTATACATGATATCCAACGCTGGTTTGTTGAAGAAACACGATTAGGAATTCCGGTAGACTTTACTAATGAGGGAATTCGTGGGGTTTGTCATGAGAAGGCTACTTTTTTCCCTGCCCAATGCGGGCAGGGAAGTACATGGAACAAAGAGCTGATTGCCCGGATTGGTGAAGTAGAAGCTAAAGAAGCAACTGCTTTGGGATATACAAATATCTACTCTCCTATTCTGGACATAGCACAAGACCCTCGTTGGGGACGTGCGGTAGAATGCTATGGCGAAGATCCATACCTAGTAGGACAGTTAGGAAAGCAGATGATTCAAAGTTTGCAGAAACACAAGCTGGTAGCCACTCCAAAGCACTTCGCCGTATATAGTATTCCAGTGGGCGGACGTGACGGAGGTACGCGTACGGACCCGCACGTGGCTCCGCGTGAAATGCGTACTCTCTACCTTGAGCCCTTCCGCGTTGCATTTCAGGAAGCAGGAGCATTGGGAGTTATGAGCTCATACAATGATTATGACGGTGAACCTATTACCGGAAGTTATCGATTCCTCACGCAGATTTTACGTCAGGAATGGGGATTTAAAGGATACGTTGTCTCAGACAGCGATGCTGTCGAATTCATCTCAGGCAAACACAAAGTTGCTGATAATAATGAAGAAGCAGTAGTACAATCGGTCAATGCAGGACTAAATGTACGCACTAACTTCAGTTCTCCGGCAGGCTTCATAAAGCCGTTGCGAAGCGCTATTGCCAAAGGAAAGGTATCACAAGCTACTATCGATCAACGCGTAAGTGAGATTTTGTATGTCAAATTTTGGTTAGGTTTATTTGATAATCCTTACCGTGGTGACGGAAAATTAGCGGATAAAATAGTGCACTGCAAAGAACATCAGGCAGTAGCATTGGAGGCCGCCCGTCAGTCAATTGTTCTTTTGAAGAATCAGGATAACCTATTGCCCCTTCAAAAGACATTGAAATCTGTAGCTGTAATAGGTCCGAACGCAGATGAGCAAAAAGAGCTCATCTGCCGTTACGGTCCTTCCAATGCCCCAATCAAAACAGTGTACAAAGGTATTAAAGAAGCCCTGCCGAGAGCTAAGGTGGTATATAAAAAGGGATGTGAAATAGTGGATCCACATTTTCCTGAAAGTGAAGTTCTACCTTTTGATATAACGCCCAAAGAGCAGCAGATGATGGATGAAGCAATTGAAGCTGCAAAATCAGCCGAAGTTGTAATTATGGTATTAGGAGGTAGTGAGGTTACTGTGCGTGAAGAGCGTTCACGCACAAGTCTTGACTTACCGGGCAGACAGGAAGAATTACTGAAAGCTGTATGCAAGCTGGGGAAACCCACCATTCTGGTAATGATTGACGGTCGTGCTTCCAGCATTAATTATGCAAAAAAATATGTACCTGCCATTCTCCATGCATGGTTTCCGGGAGAGTTCTGCGGACAGGCAGTTACAGAAACAATCTTTGGAGATAATAATCCTGGGGGTAGATTAGCAGTCACTTTCCCAAAGTCAGTAGGACAAATACCTTTTGCCTTTCCATTCAAGCCAGGGTCTGACAGCGGCTGCGGCACTTCAGTTACCGGTGCTCTTTTCCCATTTGGACATGGATTGAGCTACACGACATTTGAATACAGCAATCTAAGAATATCTCCGGAACAACAAGGAGTACTAGGGGAAGTGAAAGTGAGCTGTACAGTTAAAAATACAGGTAAAAGAATTGGTGATGAAGTAGTACAACTTTATCTCAGAGATGAAATCAGTAGCGTCACAACATACGTAAAAATACTACGCGGCTTTGAACGAATTACCTTGCAACCGAACGAAGAAAAAGAAGTGACCTTTACACTGAGCCCACAAGACCTCGCCATCTGGGACAAAAATATGAAATTTCAGGTAGAACCGGGTACATTCAAAGTAATGATCGGAGCTTCTTCAAAGGATATCAAGCTTGAAGGTAAATTCACAATCAATAAATAGGTATTAATATAGAAATAAAGGAATTATCAAAATGAAAAAAAGAACCATTTTATTAGCTTTACTATTTGCTGCAACAGGACTCAGTCCGCTGCAGGCACAAAAAAAGTACAAAGCTTATATAGTCTCGAATTCGCATTTGGATACTCAGTGGAACTGGGATGTACAGACAACCATTGACGAATACCTCAAGCATACATTGGTCAGAAACTTCTATCTGTTTCAGCATTATCCCAATTATGTATTTAACTTTGAAGGCGGAGTGAAATACAACTGGATGAAAGAGTATTACCCGCTTGAGTATGAACTGGTGAAAAAATATATCAAAGAAGGTCGTTGGCATATCTCAGGTAGCTCTTGGGATGCCAATGATACTAACGTACCTTCACCCGAATCTTTCTTCCGCAATATTCTGTTGGGACAACAATTCTATAAACAAGAGTTTGGAGTTAAATCTACAGATATCTTCTTGCCGGACTGTTTTGGATTCAGTTATACATTGCCCACTATTGCAGCACATTGTGGCTTAATTGGTTTCTCAACGCAAAAATTACAATGGAGACACCATAATATGCACGGAAAATCCAAGATGCCATTCAATATCGGTCTATGGCAAGGGGTAGACGGTTCACGCATCATGGCAGCTTTAAATGGCAAAAACTATGTTCACGAATGGAATGGTGGAGATATCAGCCAAGATAACGACCTAAAAAATACAGCAAAAAATGGAGCCAATAACACTGCATACCGTTACTATGGCGCAGGAGACCGAGGTGGTTCTGCTAATATAAATTCGGTTGTTTCCATAGAAAAAGGTGTTAAAGGCAGTGGAGAAGTTGAAATTATCAGTGCTACTTCCGATCAGTTATACAAAGACTATCTGCCATTCGATAATCATCCTGAACTTCCTGTATACGATGGTGAGTTACTGATGGACATCCATGCCACCGGCTGTTATACTTCGCAGGCAGCTATGAAATTATATAATCGTCGGAACGAACAATTAGGCGATGCAGCCGAACGAATCTCAGTAATGGCTGATTATATTGACGGAGCAAGCTATCCGGCAAATACGCTGACTGATGCGTGGCGTCGGTTTATCTGGCATCAATTCCACGATGACCTCACAGGAACGAGTCTTCCTCAAGCCTATACCTATTCCTGGAATGATGAACTGATCTCTCAAACGCAGTTTAATGATATCATCCGTACCGGAGTCGGTTCTCTCGCTTCTTGCTTGGATACAAGAGTAAAAGGAACTGCACTCATCGTTTATAATGCAATGGCCGCCCAACGGAAAGAACTGGCAGAAGCCTATATAAATATCTCAAAGGAGCCTGCTGGAGTACAAGTTTTTGACGCCAACGGCAAAGAAGTTCCGGCACAATTACTTAATTGGGAAAACGGGAAAGCACACATTGCCTTTAGTGCTTCTGTAGCTCCATTAAGCTGCTCCGTATATGATGTCCGTTTTGGAAAAAACAATAAGGGTTCCTTCTTAAAAGCAACTCAAAATTCTTTGGAAAACAGCATCTATAAACTGACTTTAGATACTAATGGCGATATTGTTTCTATTGTTGACAAACGTAGTAATAAGGAACTGGTAGAACAGGGCAAGGCATTCCGTCTGGCTTTGCTCATAGGCAATGAATCGAAAGAATGGCCTGCATGGGAGATTCAAAAGAAGACTATAAATAAGCCCGGAACTCCAATCTCGGAAAATGTTCGTATCAGTATCGAAGAACAGGGCCCCTGTTATGCAGCTCTTCGCATTGAACGCACTTTTAAATCTTCGAAATTCGTACAATATATCCGCATGAGTGAAGGTGCAAATGATGAACGAATCGATATCATTAATGAAATAGACTGGTCAACAAAAGACGCCGTATTAAAGGCAGAGTTTCCGATGAATGTAAAAAACCAGGAAGCTGTTTATGATTTGGGTATCGGAACTGTAAAACGTAAGAACAATACAGATATTGCTTATGAAGTATATGCACAGCAATGGGCAGACATTACGTCTCCCGATAAAAGTTACGGAATCTCAATCCTGAATGATTGTAAGTATGGATGGGATAAACCCAATGATAACACTCTACGCCTGACACTACTCCATGCTCCTAGCACCAAAGACAGATATAAATACCAGGAGCAGCAAGACTTTGGTCATCATACCTTCACTTATTCAATCGTCGGTCATCAGAACGAAGCATTGCAGGCCGGAATCAGTCATTTGGCAGAGTCTCTGAACAGTCACTTGGCTGTATTCAACACCCCCAAACATAAAGGTGCATTAGGGCGTGAGTATTCTTTCGTAAAAGTAAATACCCCCCAAGTGGCTATTCGTTCCCTAAAAAAAGCAGAAGAAAGTGATTTGTACATCATCCGTTTATACGAGATGCAAGGTAAATCTGCACAAAATGTAGAAATTACATTCCCTGACGCCATTGAGTCCGCCTATGAAACAAATGGTATAGAAGAAAAAATAGGTGAAGTCACTATACAGAACAATAAATTATGTTTTGATATGGCATCTTATCGACCCAAAACTTTCGCTGTCCGCTTGAAAAAAGGAAATGTAAAAGCAGCTCCAATAAAAAATATTCCACTTCAGTTACCGTTTAATAGCAAAGCTTTCACTCCTGAAAACTTTGGTTATACTGTTTCTTTCGATAAAAAAGGAAATAGTTTCGCTGCTGAATTAATTGGTGATAAAGTAACTTGTGATAATATCACCTTCAGCATTGCTGACCATGAAAATAAGAATGTTATCAAATGTAAGGGAGATACAATCCAGCTACCCAAAGAAGCAGCGGGAAAGAAACTATATATTCTGGCTGCCTCTACAGACAAGGATCGCAAATCAACATTCTTTGTTAATGGTAAATCACATGAATTTGAAATACCTTATTACTCCGGTTTCTACGGACAATGGGGACATAAAGGTGTCAGCGACGGTTATATTCGCAACGCTTCGCTCGCTTACATCGGTTCTCATCGACACACTGAAAAAGGGAATGACACCTATATCTACACATATATGTATAAATTGGGTATCGAGCTTCCCCAAGAGGCACACACACTGGTACTTCCTAAAGATGAGAATATCGCAGTATTCGCTATTACTCTATCCGACAACTATATTGACGACATTAGCACAGCTAATGAAATGCGGACATTGCCATTGGAAGTCTCTAAATGATAAGATAACAACACTGTAAAACTTCAAAATAGAAAAGAGCCTTTTTCCCGATCTGTTTCGGGAAAAGCTCTTTTTAATCCTAAACATTCCGATCATGAAAATCAAATTACTATCCGCACTTATTATTTGTTTATTATCCTCCATTATGACATTCGCCTATAATGGCAGACATGGCTGGTTTATACAAAAAGCACCTCAACAATTAATCCTATGCAATGGGGAAGGACTCAGTAGAGCAGAAAGTATGCTTTTAGAGTCATTATCCGGTCTATGCGGACAAGCGGTGAACGAAGGTTCTTTTGATGAAATGATCTGGATAGAAATAAATAACAATTCCTATCATAAGATTTTAAAAAGCTCACAGGAAAGCTTGAATATCACTAAAGTAATCCGAATGGATATCTGGGACCTCCTGAAACATCTCATGAAAAAAAAGATTATAAAAGGGTATGTACTCTATAAAAACGACACCTCAACAGGAGAAAATTACTCACGAAGAGAAGGAATCAATTATTCAGCTAATGTGGCAACAGTATATGCCAGCCTTCTGAAAGGTGTACTAGTAGAAGAATCTTTAGAGAAACGAATCAAACAGTCCGGATTAAAGAAACTAAAAGACGCACGCAATGAATCTCCGGAATCATGTTTCAAACGTTGCAAAAAACAACTTAATCGAAGTTCAGCTCTTAGCATCGACCCAAAAGTAAGTAACTGCAGAGATATCGCTATAGCCCAAAAACTTATGCTATATTATGGAACGGGACCTTTTTCCGAACAAATACTGGAATGGGTTACTCCGCTTTCACCCATATTAGGCTGGAATTATGGAAATGAAGATGAATATACAGGGGCTATCACAAGATGGGGACATTATAATACCGCTTCAAACTGGTGTCGCAACCTTCCTGTTATCATGGCAGCTTCCGATAAAATGTATCCTTTACCTATACATGAAATAAAAAAAGAAAATATAGATTTTGAAGATAATTCAGCATTCCATTCGTTTGTAATTAGTGACGGCGATAATATGCAATGGACAATGGGAGAATTCCTTGATAGTCCGGTGTACTATGGCAATAAAGACAGAAATCGTTCTCCGGTTTCATGGACTCTCTGCCCTATTAATCTATCAGTAGTTAGTACTTCCACCTGGAACCGTTTTGTAACCATGAAGAAAGACAACTCAAGTGTGATAGAATATGGAGGAGGTTATCAATATCCTGATGAATTTGCAAAAAACCGTCCCAACCGGGAAGAACTTCTGATTGAATTTGCACAGCGTATGAACTGGCATTTCAAGAAATTAAATATCAAAATATTCGGATTCATCTGCAAGGATGTATTCAGCAAAGAGGCCCGGCGGGCCTATGAGATATATGCCCATGAGATAGAAGGGTTGACAGGAATGGTGGCCATTCAATACAGTCCGTATAATATGGGAGGTGATATAATATGGGTGAAAAACAAAGAGAATATTGAGATTCCGGTAGTTACTGCCAAGTTCTCTATCTGGTCCGGATTATTTGATAATCCATTGTGTGGTGGTCCGGATTATGTAGCAGCTCTCATTAACCGGGATGCAGCTAAAGCGTCCAAACAAAAAGATAAAGAGAATCCATTATCTTGGACAATCATACATGCCTGGTCGGATTTCAGTAAAACTGCACATTCTAATAATTTACCCATAAAAGGGTATAATGCAAGTAAAACTTCCGATCAACTATTATCGCCACAAGTGAAAAACATTTCTCTGAATGAGCTATTGTGGCGGATAAGGGAGCGACACTATAACCGTTCTATGATACACTAAATATAAATTCGCTTATGAAACTCACTGCCTTATCCTTATTGATAATTGTTTCATCCGTCATAAGCGCACAACAATCATCCAAAATGCAAAAAAGAAAAGGACAAGAATAATTCTTATTGGAAAAATCCGATTTATCCGGCTATTATGAAACCCGTGCATTTACTAAATGGATGCTGGCTTTCGGAAACGGAAACTATTTATAACGCCAAACTATAAGCTATATTGAAATATGTCTATTTTACACCCATTGTGTGCGATAACAGTGAAAATCCGTGAAAGAAATCAAAAGAGACGCAAATACAAGAATATTATTTGGAAGGAATAGCAAGAAGACTTACATTTGTCATGTGATTTTTTTCATAGTATTAGATTTAAGGTTAACAAAGGTTG
>CAQOGY010000013.1 GCA_948847595.1 uncultured Bacteroides sp. | reverse complement strand
ACAAAGGTAGGAAGGAAAACAAGGGAAACAAACACGCACAAGGCCGAATGCTTACGCCGAATGCAGTTGACCGTTCAGCCAACTGGTGTCGTCTAAGTAGCCAACTGTATTTGACCAAATAGCCAACTCTAGTCGTCCATTAACGAAACTTCAAAATCACCGTATAGAGCTGGCATTATGTAGTATTGAACTATATACTTCATTTGCGGTTGCGGTTAGGACCGTTCTTTGACATGATAGACAACAGAAAAAGAAGTAAGATAATTAAAATAAAGTTTGTCAGTCTTAATTTAACTTTCTATATTTGCAGCATCCAGCTAGCCCCAGAGGGGGTGGCGGGGATTTTTATTAAGAAAGGCGTTTACCAAACATATCTTTCAGTCTCGAATCTCGCAAATTCTTAGTCTGTAAGCGGATATGGCAACGGAGAACGTCCACTATAGGTGTGATTAAACATTATGCTATGCATAGTGTTCTATATATCTCATCTAGGCGTGGGCTAGCTGCGTTGCTTATCCTTACAGACGGGCAATGCGAGAGCCTGAGACTGAGATAAGCAACAGTACAGACTCCCATGCCTTTTTTATTTATTATTGCCCAATCCGGGGAGGCTATAAGCAGACAAAATAAAAAGCGGGAATGAAACGACGTAATTGCTTAATAGTTATTGCTCTATTCCTTTTTTCTATCAAGTCTATATCAATGTACGGACAGGATGTGAAGCAGAACATTGATAGGAGATATGACATCATTTGTGAAGGAAATGGAGTAGAAGGTACTTACCTTGTAAAGGTTTGGGTGTATGCAAATAAACTTAATCTGAAACCGGAGACACTCCGGAAATATGCTGTTCATGGAATTATATTTAAGGGGGTGACTGGTAGCACGAAATGCGGCGGTCAGAAACCATTTGCCAAAAACTTATCTGTAGAGGAAGAAAACAAGGAATATTTTGATGAGTTTTTCGAAAAGAAAAATGCCTATTTGAATTTTGCCACTATTGTAGAAGGCACGTTTGAACGTGTCAAAGTAACAAAACGGCAATATAAAATAGGTGCTGTGATTTCTGTGGCAAAAGATCAGTTGCGAAAACAATTGGAAACCGATAACATTATCAGAGGATTGTCTTCAGGCTTTTAATATGTAACTATAAAATCTCAGCATATGAAACGGATGTATTATGTATGTGTCCTACTCTTCTTTTCACTGAACTTATTGGGACAAGCAAAGAAACCGGAACTTATGGTCGTTCCCAGTTTACCTTGGTGTAATGAAAAAGGATATGTGTTTGAAAGAACTACAGAATTGGGAAGCGAAACATTTCCGGACTATAAGAAAGCACTGGCGCAGGATAAGGATTTGATGAATGTCATTTCTAAGATAGGTATTTTGATGGCTGACAAAGGGTTTCCTTTGAAAGACCTTTCCACTTCTATAAAAAATATGGAAATGATGAATGCCAGAAATGCTATGACTTTGAGTAAGAATTCGGGTGCCGTGTTGACGGAAACAGCACTTGATGTTTTGAAACGAACCGCTAAATGTGACATCATTCTGGAAGTTGACTGGAGCGTGAATGTGTTGGGGCCGAAGAAATCGGTAACCTATAATTTGCGTGGGATAGATGCTTGCACCAATATGCAGGTGGCAGGTGCACAAGGAACAGGGCAACCTTCTTTTTCGGCCGAGATACCTGTATTGGTTGAAGAAGCCATTTTAGTTAATATGGATAATTTTACTTCACAGTTGCAGGCTCACTTCGACAATTTGTTTGAAAATGGCAGAGAAGTCTCTATTGATATAAATGTGTTTGATACAGGAGCGGGTATTGATCTGGAAACTGAGTACGGTGAAAATGAGCTGATTGATGTGATTGAAGAATGGCTGGAAAAGCATTGTGTGAAAGGTAGGTTTTTGAAAGCGGAAGGCTCGGAGAATTTTGCCATGTTCAATCAGGTTCGAATTCCAATGATAAATGAAAATGGCAAAGCGATAGATACGGAAGATTTTGTGAAAGAATTGAGAAAGATGTTGCGCAAGCCACCGTACAATCTTGTCTGCAAGGTAATTCCACACGGATTGGGAAGATGTCAATTGATTATAGGGGATAAATAGAAAATATCATGAAAAAGATTATAGGTGTATTTATGGTGTTGCTGATGTTTTCCAGTGGAATATCGGCGCAAGAGGAGTGTGACACTCCTATCGCTGTGTTAATGGCGGAGAGTATTGATGGGGTGAATGAAATGCAGCAAGAATATTTACGTTCTAAAATGGAACAGTTGGTAGTTTCTCAAGGTATTTCATCCGATTTCTTTTATACTCAGTTTTTTCTTACAGCAGATGTTGTAGGAATACAGAAAGAGGTCGTGCCTACTATTCCGGCAAGTGCGACTTACCAATGTGACATTATTCTCAAACTGGTGGATAGGGCAGGTATGAAAACGATGGCAACTCTGGTTGTCAATGTAAGAGGGGCAGGTGCTACAGAGACGAAAGCCATGCAGAATGCCATACGGTTGATAAATCCGCAAAACAAGAAATTGCTGGATTTCATCAAAGGAGCAAAAGGTAAAGTTTTGGCCTATTACAATCAGCATACGGCGCAGATTGTGTCACAGGCACATCGGTTGGGTGGTCTGGAAAAGTATGAAGAGGCTTTTAACTTGTTGGCTTCTGTGCCGGAATGTTGTAACCGATATGATGAAGTGACTCGTGAGATAATAGCTATTTATCCAAAAGCGCGGGATAGAATAGGTGAGAACTATTTGAAGAAAGCCCGTAGGATATGGACAGCCGATCAAACAGGGGCTGCTGCCGGGGAAGCTTGCTATTGGTTGTCTTTGATAGATCCTAAATCCTCTGCTTATTCTAAGGCAGAATCACTCTATACTGAGATAAAAGGTCGGGTACAGGTAGAGGTGCAACATGAGATGAAAGTTTATGACGACAACGTTGATTTAGTAAAAGAACAGATAAATGCTGCCAAGGAAATCGGAATGGCTTACGGAAAAGGGCAGCAGACGGAAATTAATGTGATAAAATAATGTGCAACTAAAAAATGGTAATATGAATCGTATTTGTTGGATGATTGTTTTCTATCTAGTGATGGGGACATCAATATTGAATGCGCAAACTCTTATTCCCGAACAAAATGGGAAAGGGAAATGGGGATATGTAGACCTCGATGGCAAGAAAGTAATTGATTACAAATTCAAGGAAGCTTATCCTTTTATTGATGGTAAGGCGAAAGTTAAAAAAGGGGAGAAGTGGGGATATATTGATGCAAGAGGCAAAGAGGTTATAAAGATTAAGTACTCGGAGATGTACGAGTGGAATGGCGATTATTGCAAGATTGCGGAAGGTGGAAGTGTAAAAGACGGCATTCTCACCGGTGCAAAATGGGGATATATCAATCGGCGGGGAGATATAATAATGAAAGCTGAGTATGACGAGATTGGTCTGTTTAAGGATGGGCTTGCCTATGTAATGAAAGGTGGAAAATATGGTTATATAGATGATAGTTTCCATGTTTTTATTCCTTGTAAATATACTGCGGTCGGCACTTTCAACGAGCGTGGATATTGTTGGGTAAACGAAGGTGGCAAATTTGATAAGAAAAAGAATAAGGATATTGTGAAAGGCGGAAAGTTTGGTGTGTACAAACGTAATGGTGATCTTATTGTTCCTGTAAAATACAAAGCTATTGGAACTTTTGATGAATTGACACCGGATGCGAATCCATTGATGGCTTCGATTTATAATGATCCGGAATACATCAAACAACTTAGAAAAATAAAAAAAGACGGTTATGCGTTAATGCGGTACACTCCAAATCTGTTTAAGTTTAGTTTTGATGTATCTTCCGAGTTTGATTTTTCGGAAACGAAAAAATATGTGGAAAGCCATACGAAAGAATTGAATGAGTCATATCTGGAAAAAATGTCTGAGGCAGATCGGAAATTAGCGGAAGAATGCGGTAGCTTTGAATTATTGACATATAGTTTCCTGTCTCCGAAAAAGTTTGGCAAGTTATCCATGACTAAAAACACTTACATTGTAGTGTCTAATAAGTTTGGTTTCTCTAGCTTGAATGGAGAAATGCATAAATATGATTATAGGAAATCGAATGAGAAGTTTTTTCATAAAATAGGCATATTTGATGGGAATGGTACAATGTTGCTGCCACCGGATAAGTATGATTTGGCTTATAGCCCTAATAATGGATTTATTACTGTAGCTCGTGAGAAGAAGAAAAAAGTTCAGTCTAATTATTATACTATAGAATCGGGTAAATTACTTTTTAAGGATTGGATAGACGTTGAGGTAGTCACTCCTTTTGAAAAGGGAAATGCTGTCATCGCTACTCATAAAGAACAATATCTGATAGATAAGGAAGGTCGTAAGATTTCTAAAAATTATAGTTTGATCCTTCCTATGAGGGAGAGCGTATATGTAGTCAAGAATGGTGATAAATGTGGTATTATAGATAGCCTCGGACATGAAATTATATCTCCTTCTTATAATCTGATCAGTCCTGTAAGCGAAGGACTTATGTGTGCACAAAAGGATAAAGGCGGGTTGTATGGATTCCTTGATAAAAAAGGGGAATTTGTAATTCCGGCTATGTATGAATCTGCGCAATCATTTAAATATGGTTGGGCTAGCGTGCGAACAAAATCCGGTTGGGGCGAAATAGAACCGGATAATAAGATGGCTGTGGAATGTAAGTGGAATAATACAGCTGCTAAAGAAGAATGGAAACCAAAATTAATGTGGGTGCAGAAAGAAAACAAAGGTTTATGGTATTGCCTGTCAACCGAAACAAACCAATTGGCCTTTAGTGCAGGATATACGGGCTTTAGAAACTTTAATAGAGATTTTGAGGGAGTTGCGGTAGTCTGGGACAAGAACAATAAGGTCGGTTGTATTTCTTCTGATGGTAAGGTCTTGGTTCCTTGTATAATGCCAAATGGAAACTTGGCAATGAAGGCTTATTCGCAGATGCTCAATCAAAAGATGGGAGCATGGACAGAAATAGATACTTACAAATTTATGATTAGAAACAATCAGGAGCGCAATAAATGTGAATTGACAGGGACTATTGAAAATGATATGTGGGACTATTAAAGAATAAAGAAATGAGAAATGTAAGACTTTTGATAACGGTACTATTGGTAACGTTCGTGTTTTCTGAGTCTGGGGCACAGGAAACCGTTCAGCAAGATATGAAATATCGTCGTAGTTCTATCTATAGCATACTTGTAAGCCATAGCGAACAGGATTTCTGTGACGAGATAAAAGAACAGTTCCTGGCGATTCCCGTTCCTGATAAATATAATGATCATGGGCTGAGTATAAATGCTGTTGTTGTAGACTGTAAAGGAAAATATACAGAGGATATTACGGACTTTATCAATCGTAACCATATAGCCAGCCGACTTGTAGGGAAATGGTTTAATAGGAACATTCTAACGGGGGAGTGTGACATGGAACTGGTAAAAGAACGCGGTCTTTATAATGCGTCAGAATTTGATAAGGAACTGGCAAAACGCTCAAAGAGAGGGATAGCCATGTTGCAAGATGCTGGAGAGGATTTAATAGGAAATACTTACTTATTGGTAAATGAGGTTCGCTATATAGATAAAAACGCCCGTGCCAAAACATGGGGACTGGCTTTGACTGTACTTGGCGGTGTTGCCGGAATGGCTACCGGCAATAGCGATTATGTAAAATTGGGACAAAATTATGGTGATATTATAGCGACACTAAAGGGCTTCTCTGTGAAAATACATACTCGTCTTTATCAACTGATATGGAATGAAGAAATTTCAAATCAGTTTTATACTCTTTACTACTCGGAGAAAGCGGATGAGCAAAAGAAGTTTGCCTTCGAGAAGAATCGGGGGGCGTTTCAGATGAAATATGTTGGTGAAGTGGAATCCAGTGGTGCTAAAACGTCTTTCTTGGGAATAAAAGAAGAAGAACCCTTGCAAATGATTCGTAAAGCCTGCCAACGGGCTATTGATGAAAATGTGGCTGACTTACAAAAGAAATATGAACAGTTTAAAATAAAAGCTCCAATCTTGAATGTGGATCCGGCTATAACAGTGCAGATAGGACAAAAAGAAGGCATCGACAAAAATTCCAGATTTGAAGTTCTTGAGGCCAGAGAAGTAGAAGGTAAGATTGAATACAAACGGATGGGCATTATTAAACCTGTTGCCGATAAAATATGGGATAACCGTTATATGGCAGCAGAAGAGGGGGCTTATGGAGCAGATTTGAAAGCTACAACTTTTGTCAAGGTTAGTGGCGGCGATTTTTATCCGGGGATGCTTGTTCGAGAGATAAAATAGGATTGAAGTCACTTTAATATTCACTTAAATTAATTATTTATGAAAAAGAATCAGAAACAGAGAAACGGCTTGCATAGTCGGTTCTTAAAGAAAGTCGGATTGTTTTGCTTTATGCTGGCTGTGTTTCCTTCACTGGGCCATGCAATCGATTGGACACCCAAATATGCAGGAGGGATGCATATTGGTTATGGAACGAGTTCGACTGTGAACGATGCGAAGACGTATTCTGCCCGTGCCATGTTGGGAATGCTTCATGGAATCATGTGGGGGGATTATCTTCAGACATCAATTGGTGTAGATGCTCATATGTTAACGCATTATTACAAAGGTCAAGGTTTACGTTTTGCCATGACAGGGTATGTCGATTTGCGAGGCTTTTATCCTGTGACCTCTGACTTTTCGCCATTCGTGGATTTGGCATTAGGTGCAGGGCACTCACTGAAGCCGTCAGGTGGTAAAACTTCTTTCTATTGCGAATTCGGACCAGGTATAAAGTACAAAAAGTTCACTCTTAGTTGTGGCTTACAGAAGTTCGGGAACGATAAAGGCTCTTCTCATTTTTATGTAAAGACAGGTTTTTATTTCTAATATTTAAAGGATTACATTTATGAAAAAGAAAAATAATAACGACGAACTAATTTCTAGAAGACAGTTCTTTAAAAAAGCAGCAGGACTTGTACTTCCGGCAATAGCATTGACTGCATTACCAGGTATTCTCACTTCATGTGAAATTGATGAACCACCAGTTGAAGGTAACGAAGACGGTAGCAGTAACGGTGGAAGTTGTAAGGGAAATTGTAACTCTGTGTGTACAAGACATTGTGCATCAACGTGTAAGGCATTAGCTATTAATGTACCTTACAGTTGTAACACAAGCTGTAAAGGTTCATGCTATAGCACTTGCAAGAGTACATGCTCACGAACGAATAAGCATTAATGGTTTGATGAAGATAAAAGAACAATATGCAGGTTGGCAGTCCGGCATGGACAAGAACATCACATTCATTGTCACAAAAGACTGCCAGCTTGCTTGTAAATATTGCTATCTTGTAGGTAAGAATACGAAAGAACGTATGCCTTGGGAGATAGCAAAGCAGGCTGTTGACTATATTTTGGAACGGGAAGATGAATTCCGGGAAGAATCCGTTGTTTGGGATTTTATCGGAGGAGAACCCTTTTTGGAAATAGATCTAATTGATAGGATTTGTGACTATATTAAGATGGAAATGTTCCGTCGAAATCATCATTGGTTCAACTCCTATCGCTTCTCATTCTCTACCAATGGCATTAATTACCATGAAGAGAAAGTACAGAATTTCATCAAGAAAAATAAAGAACATTTAAGTATCGGTATCACTATAGACGGTACGGAGATGAAACATGATTTGAATCGTGTGTATAAAATTACAAATAAAGGTTCTTATAAAGATGTGGCGCGTAATATACCATTATGGCTAGAACAATTTCCAAATGCGGGAACGAAAGTGACAATCAGTAGTGCGGACATTCCTTATATTAAAGAAAGCGTTCTTCATTTATACAGCCTAGGTATACATGAAGTCAATATAAATTGTGTTTTTGAGGCTGTGTGGGAGCAGGGAGATGAAACTCTTTTTGAGGAACAACTAATGCAGTTGGCTGATGCAATTATAGATGGAGGATATTATCAGGATTACACTTGTTCGTTTTTTACAGAGCATATAGGTAAAACAATGGATTGTGTGATGGATAATCAGAACTGGTGCGGAGCCGGTAGGATGCTTGCCGTGGATGCAGCGGGCAATTTCTATCCTTGTACTCGTTTTGCTCAATACTCTTTGCGTAGTAAGAAAGCATGGATTATCGGAAATATTCATGACGGCATTGACAAAAACAAGCTTCGTCCATTCTTAACTCTTGACCGTTGTACGCAGAGTACGAAAGAATGTATTGATTGTGAGGTAGCTAGTGGCTGTGCATGGTGTCAAGGTGAGAACTACGATGCTGCCGACACTCCAACTATTTATCAGCGAAGCACTGCTATCTGCAAAATGCACAAGGCACGCGTTCATGCCAACAACTATTACTGGAACAAGCTTTTCCGTAAGTTGGAATTGGAGGGTGAGTGTGATGAGTTTGGGAAAAGGCAAAAGATGTCAAACAATGTAATCTGTTAACGCTATGATTCAATATCTGATTATACAATTAGACGATACGAGTACGTCTTTCTGTTATTATGAAAATAGCGGTAAGGCACGTAGGCTGATAGCTTTGGATGATTTGAAAGCAGGTATATTTTTTGCTATGAAAGAAAATTTGTCGATTCAGTTTGTGTATCCCGATTACGAACTTCCTGATGAGTATAAGGAAACTATTGAAACTATTGACCATAGCAAGATTGTTCCCGTCGGTTGTCGGGAAGAAGCAGATGTGATGGTTTTCAATGACTGGAACACATTTTTGAGTTTTCAGCTTGCTCCAGGTCAAACTTACGTGCTTCGAACATCAAAAAAGGATTTCTTTGATAAGTATTTGTCTTTAGATTGTATTCTACAAAAGATTTATCGTTTAAATGTCGTCTTTACTGATATAGACGACTTTACAGATGTAGACTTTACTATTTACAAGCAAGTATTACAGGCTATTTCGAAGATGATTTCGGCATGTTATGCTCAGGGAAAAAATCCGCAGCTTAATTTGCTGACTGACCGCATCATGTTGGATAGAATGAACAATTGCAATGCCGGATGGGAAAGCATAACATTGGCACCCGATGGGAAGTTTTATGTTTGTCCGGCTTTTTATCTGGAAGGTGAAGAAACTGCTATAGGAGATTTGAAAAAAGGTCTTGACATCAAAAATGCGCAACTTTATCGTTTGGATTATGCTCCTTTGTGCCGTATCTGTGATGCTTATCAGTGTAAACGTTGTATTTATCTAAACAGAAAAACTACGTTGGAAGTAAATACTCCTTCGCATGAACAGTGTGTTGTTTCACATCTGGAACGAAATGCGGCACGTGCATTATTAGCTGTTATTCGTCAGTCAGGGAGTACCTGCATGAATAATGTGGAAATAAAAGAAATAACGTATTTGGATCCTCTTGATATAATAAAGAAATGAGAAAAGTAGTTGGAAAAGTGACGGAGGAAGAGAAGTGTGAAATTCAACAGCTCTTTGAACGTCAGAATGGCTTGAATGAATTGGCTAAAATAGTATCTGCTGATAACGATGCTTTATATGAGAAATTAGTGAAGGACTTAGGCGAGACTGGAGCCAAGTTTCAGGACTGGTGGAATCGTATGGCGGAGTATTATCAATGGGAGAGTGGGGAAGGTGCTCATTGGGAAATTGATTTTGTGACTAACGATATTAATTTAGTTTATGAATGAGTTCTTCTTGAATGAATGTTGTAATTGAGTGATCTTTTAGTATAAACAATTAATAAAATGAATGAATTATGAAACAAATTTTATGGAAAATGGCTGCATGCATGGCAGTAGTGTTATTATCATTTAGTGTATATTCTTGTGGCGATGATGACGAAGATTCGGTGGGGTCACGTGATTTATTACTGGGAACTTGGAATGGTGTGTACTATCTTGACCAAGAATGGGAGGATGGTGAAATGGTGAATAACCATAAAGAGGATTATGTGAACGGTACCAATCGCTATTCTATTGAGTTCAAAGAAGATGGAACTTACGTAGAGAAAGATGTCTATAATCTTTCAGGTGGTACTAATTATTATCATGGTACATGGACATATTCAGGTAATAAGCTTACCATGATTGATACTGACGACGAAGGATATACGGAAGTTTGGACAGTGACCAAGATGACTGAAACGGAGTTAGTCTATGAACTTCGTGAAAAAGAAAAAGAAGATGGAAGCGTATATGAATATTATGAGCAACACGCTTTTGTAAGATAATTTTAGACTAGTAAAAGGTAGTTTCTACATTTTCATAGGAAAAACAGGAGAGTGATAATAAGCTCTCCTGTTTTCATTTGAATACTATTATCTTATATCTCAAAATCAGGTAAATAGTCCGTCAGAATTTTGCTGACTTGTTTACCTTCCACCTGGTCAGTTACAATCGTCGCACCTTCCTTTTTACCTGCGTCATAATTTAAGGAAACCTTTTCAGCCTTATTGGTGACACTGATAGCGGCCTTTCCTTTATCTGTCAGATTACAAGTGATAACCCAATTGCCTACCTGTACGGTATTGCCTTTACGAATCACTTCCATGTCCGAACGGTTGTTCCCGTGTGTGTCCATAACCGTTAAGAAACGGGCGGCTTTGCAAGGAACAGTTGTAGAGGAGAAATGCCAATGATTAGGATATTTCAGGGCTTTTCCCTGAGCATTCGTCACATTCTTCCAGTTGGTAGGAGCACAGAAGAAAGTATCTACAATAGCTTGTTCTGTCTTGGCTGAACTGAACAGATGAGCAACGGATATATCGCCGGCCTTATTCTTTCCGGTAACTTTTACCTCATCAGGTAGTTCCTGTATTTCCATAGGAAGTTCTACCGTATGTAAAAGATAACTCCATGTCACAGCTTCTTTTCCTTCCAGTTCATCATAGATTACGTACACTCCGGTAGTCCCCAATTGAATGATGTGGCGGCGGAACATGTCTACTTTGTTCTCGTCCCAACCTTTTTCAGGCGTGTACTGAGTGCCGGACAGTTCACCGCGTTTCAGCCATAGGGGAGAAGTCACTTTGCCATAAGCGTTGGAAGCATCTCCGACCATATATGAAATCTTTTCCCCTTCATACCAGCGTGGAATCCATCCGTATCCTTCTGTCCCGATTTTCTGTGTCATTCCGTTGACCAGGATACTATTGTGCGCACGTGTGTTACGATAGGAATACATACAATGATCGTCCGTGAATCCGGTACGGTGTCCGCTGCTGTAGAAGATTGCTTTTCCACTATAGAATGTGTTGAAAGCATTCTGATTGGCAAGCGCATGAGAAGTAGAGCCGTAAGGACTGGAGCGGAATGAAAGCATTGCGTTCTTGGCTATATCTCCCAGAGAAGTATGCATTGTTGCAATTCCCGTTTCGTTGAATACTTTTGCCATGGGAAGTTCTGCCAATGAGTGTTCCTCTTCAGGCAAAGACTTTTTGGTAGTACAGCGATACCAGGTAAGGTCACCGGATTTTCCTAAGAATGTTTTCTTCATAATATCCGGTTCTTTTTCCAATATCGTGCGTGCATAAGCGGCTGCCCAAGGGTTGTTACATTCACGCGCCAATGCGTCTGCGTAACCTACTCGTGTACCATTCGGTTTCATCTTCGTTTCATGTGAGTTACCTTGTCCGGCAGATTTCGAGAAAGGCGGTTGCTGGTAAATAACATAAAGTGCGTTATTATTATACCAAGGGTCGGCAAAAAAGTCGAATCCGCTGATACGTGAGTAGAAAGCGGGAACTTCAATTAATGTACGGAGATTGACATGGAAATAAGAATCACCGTTGTGCCATCCACCGTCGGTGTTAAGTCCCGGCAGACGGGATACCCATTCATTGTAGCAATAATCTACCCAGGTAGAAGACATCGGGAGTTCTCCGTACGTAGCAAAGGCCGCCATATTCAAAATACGGAATGTCATTTGCCAGACATGATTGTCCGCAATACGATTTTCAAGATGGTTGACGTATTCGTGATAGAACTTCTTGCCGTTGTCGCGGATAGTTCCTAAAAGTAGCTTTTTTTCTTCCGGTGTCAGCAGGTTATACCATGCGTCATAAGCCGAAGTACTCATAGACAGGATAGTGGAACGGTTGAAGTCCCCTGCAAAGTATTTACTGTTTTTCCATGAAAGGATTTCGGAAAGGCGTTTGACACCCTCTTTATAATACACCTCATCTTTAGTCAGCAAATAAGCACGTACCATTGCTTCGATATTCGCTTCTTCACGGTCTACAATCTTCCGGCTTTCACGAATCAGGGCAGAACGATACTGCACAATATTTGTCAGTTTGACAACCTGTGTCGTATCAATCTCTTCTTCCAAATGTTTCAGCGGATGATTCAGGCATTTGTTTGCCTTCGTGATATACGCCTGTGCTTCCGGATTATTCTTATTCCGTTCGATAATGTTATCCCAGTCGTTGGCATCGAGCAGAATACGGGGGTGGCTTTTTGGTAATTTAGCCAGTACTTCTTGTAGTGAAGGCGGGTTGAAAGTACGTGTCTGACCATCTACATAGAAATGATAAACAGGCGACCACTCTTCTTTGCCGTCTTTATCTACATAGGCATGTTGCCAATACCATTTCCCTTTCTCGAACAATTTGAAAGGATTGAAGAAAGCCCACTTCCTTTCGGCAGTAATCACCTCAGACTTAAATTCCGGATCGCGTGCAATACGGATGCGGTAAGTCACTTCCGGTTTGAAGTCCTCTTCTTCTACACCGTCAAGTACGGCACCAAGGTGAGGAAATTTGTCCGGCCACATAAAGCGTGGAGGATTGACTGCAATATGCTGTCCATCCAGTGGGGAAGGCGTTTCGCGGACTTCGTGCATCAGTGCCTGTTGACTTGGATGCATGATGCCCTTTTGCGCATATCCGTTTGCAGACAGCAAGAGAGAGAACAATAGGAGAATATAGGTTTGTTGTTTCATAATCATACTTTTTTAAACAGCTCTTTCAGTTTCACTGTCTTATTGTTGATCAACGGGCGAGCCCAAAAACCGATAAAGGTAATGTATCCTGCAAAAACGAGGATGAACAGCATACCTGTACGAAGGGAAGTAGCATCCGCTATCGTACTGACAATCATCGGGCCGCCTGCTCCGCCTACGATTGCCGAACACAGGATACCGGCAAAGGAACCGTGATGTTGCGATGCTGAATTCAATGCCAGTGAGAATACGATAGAAAACATCATCGAAATGCTGAATCCGATAGCAGGAAAAGCAGTTAATGATACTTCCTTGCTTCCGAACAGCGCAGAGAGCAACAATACAATAGTCAATACTCCGGAGAGTTGTAACAAACGCTTGCTGTCAATCAGTTTCAGTAACACCATACCTACCAGGCATCCGGCAGTCATCAAGCCCCAAAAATAGCTCACTGCCTGTGCGCCGTCAGTTTGAGGATTTACCCCGTGATATTGTTCGAGAAACGTACTCATAAAGATAGAAGTTCCCTGTTCCGTGCTCACATAGCAGAAGATTCCCAGAAAGAACAGCCATACATATTTCTGCTTGAATAATGCCAGATATGAATCTTTTGAACCGCTTTTCTCGTCTTCTTTCAATTCGATTTTCGGGAAGCGGGATACGCTGACAGCAATCAACATGACTAGCAAAATCAAGGCAAACACCCAGTAAAGAGATACCCAGGGCATTTCTCTCGGAGTGACATCGGCCAGCAAATCAATAAAGAAACCTTTTCCGGCCGTATAAGTCACAGGATCGAGTTCCCGAATCAGGTATGTATATACCAATGGGCTCAGGAAGGAAGCGATTCCAAACATGAATTGTGCCAGTTCGGCGACGAATGCGTAGTTTTCCTCTCCGCCTACGGTGCGTTGAAGCGGATTCAATACAGTTTGCAACATAGCCATTCCCAGTCCGATGATAAAAGAAGAAGCCAGTAATATCGGATATGTGTGCATGCAGGCAAAGAGGATAGTTCCGATAAACGGCATCAGGAATCCGCCGAATAGTACGGGCTTTTCACCGAAACGGTCGATCAGCAGTCCGGCAGGGATGGACATGATGGCGTAAGCCAGGAAAAAAGAAGTCGGGATAAATCCCGCCATCGCCAGATCGCTCAGATTGAAATTGTGAATAATGTCCGGAATGAGTGGTCCCAGGATATTAGTAATAAATGAGATGGTGAACCAGAACGCCATAATCAGCGCCAGCATTCCTAAATTTCTTTTCATAATTTAATTAGATTGGGAGCGGAAAATTGAGTAAATACAAGTGAGGCGGCTCCGATACTTCCGGCTTTGTTGCCTAAGCCGGCAGCCATGATTTCCGTATTCACGGCACAGTCGGAGATGGCATAGCGGTGAGCCTTCTCACTGACTTTCCGGATATAGAAATCTCCGGCTTCAGAAAGTCCGCCGCCGATTACAACCTTTTGCGGGCTGAAGATATTGATAAATCCGGCAATTCCATGTCCCAGAAAATCACAATGTTCTTCCAGTGATTCGGTGGCAATGCTGTCGCCCTCTTTGTAAAGGCGGACAATCAGTTCTCCGTTGATTTCGTCATTCGGATAAGAGATACCCGCTTCCGCTATTCGCTGGCTGAAACGGCGCACCAAAGCCGAAGTCGAAGCATAATGTTCCAGACAGCCGACAGAACCACAGGCACAAGGTTCACCATTGGCAATTAAAGGCACATGTCCCAATTCCGTTCCCCGATTGGCATAACCATTGAACAGTTTACCGTCGATAACCACTGCACCGCCGATACCCGTTCCTACGGTTAGGAAAACAACATGAGTGGCGCCCTGACCGGCTCCGTACATGGTTTCGCCCAATCCCATCAGATTGGCATCATTTCCCAATAAAGCAGGGATTCCGGTTTCTGTTTCAATGCGGTCTGCCAGATGCAGATTCTCCCATCCTTTGATGTTTTCCGCTCCACCCAAAACGATGCGGTTCGTACAATCCACGATACCCGGTGTCCCGATTCCTATACCGTCAATCTTGAACTCTTGCTTTTCTGCAAAAGCTTTCACTTCATTGATGGCGGCAACCAACTGCCCGATGACAGCTTCGGCTGATACATCGGCTTTCGACGGCAACTTCCCTTGAAAATGAAATACGCCTTCATTATCAATAAGGGCGTATTTCACAGAAGTTCCGCCAAGGTCAATTCCTATAGCGTATTCTTTTTCCATATCACTAAGTAATATTTAATACTTGAAAATCACACTCTTTCTGCCCAAATCGGTGAACTCCAGGCCCATTGTCCGTCACGTTGGCGGGCGCGTACATAGTAATAATCAGTATCGCGTTGAGGCTCCTTGTCTTCCATGTAGTGCTCTACTGTGAAGCAGCTTTCCGGCATTGCACGGTTGAAGAGGATTGCTTCGCTCAACCAGCCGATCATGAAGTGCGAACGTGAACCTTCGAGCAATTCGCCCAATGTATGCTCAAACTTCTTGCCGTTGAACTCTGCGATAATCTTACCGTCTTTCGGCATCTCAACATCGAGGATTACTGCTTGCATGGCCGCAGTCGTCGTATTCGGGTTTTTGCTGCTATACATATCCAGTTCGGTTTCCTTGTCGCTGACAGATACGATGCGGTTGACATGTGTGTGGAACTCGGTTTCACCTTCCTGCGGAGAAGTGAAGGCTGCGCCGCGGAAACAAGGAGTCACGCTATGGAGCTGTCCTTTGTCCAATGACAATTTACCCTGCCAATGTACGTATTTCTCTTCACGATTCCAACCAAAATCAACTTTAACTTTGCAACGTACCGTATCGCCTTCCGGGGCAACCGGGGTCAACGGGCCGTTCATGCGAGCCAAAATCTGACCGTTCTTTACAATATCTACATAGTCGATGCAGCTTTCACCTGTTACGTTCAGATAGATACGACGGCTGTTACCACGAACTACATCTCCCATAAGAGCGTCATTCAGACGGAAATCTATAAGAATCTTATCACCCGTTGCGGCACATACGTGGCGGGTACGGAGAGCTTCCCAAATAGCGTCGCGAGTCAGTGACGGAGCCAGTACGCCGATACGTCCGTCGCCATAACTTCCCGGATAACCGGAGTGCTGGTCGGTAGAAGCCATGATACCAAACTTGTTGCCTGATTCAAGACCATACTGGATAGTTCCTTCCCATTGACGGGGGCCCATATCATGCAGATAAGGATAGTCTCCCTGGTCGCTTTCTGCCAGACCGTGGCGGGAATACATTTCTACGAAGGGAGTAATGTCACCTTCAGTAAAGCAATTCCAGTTGTAACCGCGATAACCGCCCTGATAACCCATGTGGTGCGGAGTAACGAATACTTTGTGTCCTTTGGCTTTTTCTTTCCAGTCTTCGATAGAAGTACATTCTACAAGCGGCGCATCCAGGTCGTAGTTCAGTGCGACATGGTCGCCATGCTCCATGCTGTGAGCTTCGTATCCGACGAAAGTCAGGAATTCGCCTTCCTTGTTATACTCATTAGTCATTCGTACATATTTCTCGTAGCCGCCTTCACGCAGACGTTTGAAAGCCCCCGTGTGGTAGTCGATTACCCATTTCAGACGAGGGTCATCTGCTCCGGGAATATCCGGCCACATGGCATGAGGGGTTACACTGACAAAATCCAATTGTCCTTTCGCTGCTTCAAAAGCATCGCGCATGTCGCCGTGTCCGTATGTGATGTTACAGTGGTTGTGTAAGTCACCCCAATACATTTTGAGGTTGCTTGCCGATGGCATGATTTTCTTGGCATCCTTGCTTCCCGGTGCACAAGAACCTAGTAAACTGCCTGAAGCTGCCAATCCGAGGAAAGACCAGCCTGTGTTTTTTAAAAACTTTCTTCTATCCATGGTTTTAGTAATTAGTTCATCTGTTTTTCATTTGTCGACGGTCTCCTTTGAAAAGGACTTTCTCTTTTTCATCGGGGTCGCTGTCGTTATATTGTTTTTGGGTATCTTGAAGGAGTTGCATCAATTCTTTTTGTTTTTCTGCATATTCCGGTTTGCCGAAGACGTTGTTCATTTCTCTCGGGTCGGCTTTCATGTCGTACATTTCCCATTCATCTATATCGTTGTAGAAATGGATGAGTTTGAAATCCTGGGTACGGATACCGTAATGACGTTTTACGGAATGTTCAGCCGGATATTCGTAGTAATGGTAATAAGCAGCCTTTCGCCAGTCGGAGGGAGTTTTGCCTTCGTTTGCCAATATCGGTTTCAAGGATGCGCCTTGGATATCAGACGGGATTTCCACTCCGGCAAAGTCGAGGAAAGTAGGGGCAAAGTCTACGTTCATGCTGATGGCGTTGCTTGTGCTTCCTGCCTTGATAGCCTTCGGATAGCGGATGATAAGCGGCATACGCTGACATTCTTCATACATGAAGCGTTTGTCAAACCAGCCGTGTTCGCCGAGGAAGAAACCCTGGTCGGAAGTGTAGACAATGATTGTGTTGTCCAGTTCACCGATTTTTTCAAGATAATTCATCAGGCGACCGATATTTTCATCTACCGCTAATGTGGTAGCCAGATAGTCGCGCATATACTGTTGATATTTCCAACTGATTAATGCTTTGCCTTTCAGGTCGCCTTTGCGATATTCTGCGATACGTTGTGCATATACAGAATCCCATTTGTCCTGTACTTCGGCAGGCATACGCTTATATACGCTATAAAGACGGTTTGTCGTATCTTTCAACATCTCTTCGCGGGTCAGTAGCTTGAGATCCCAATCATCGGTCAGCGTGTGCTCGATGGACATATCCTGTTCGCGCGCTGCCCTTCCGCGTCCTTCGTAATCGTCGAACAGGTTGGCAGGTTCGGGGAAAGTAGTATTGTTGAAGATACCCAGGTAGCGGGGAGCAGGCATCCAGTTACGATGCGGAGCTTTTTGGTGATACATCATACAGAACGGTTTGTTCTTATCCCGGCCTTCGAGAAATTCAATGGCTTTATCAGTGATAATATCCGTCGCATATCCTTTTTCTACGATATGCTTGCCGTCTTCCCAAAAGTCAGGGTCGTAGTAATCGCCCTGTTCATGCTGACCGCTAAGGATGCTCCAATGATCGAACCCTTGCGGTTCACTGATAAGATGCCATTTACCAATCATGGCAGTCTGGTATCCGGCTTGTTGGAGAAGCTTGGGGAATGTCTGCTGGTCACCGTTGAATGTACTTGCGTTATCGGTGAAACCATTTTCATGACTGAATTTACCGGTAAGGATACAAGCACGTGAAGGGCCGGAGAGGGCGTTGACTGCATAACAGTTGTCGAAACGGATACCTTCGTTGGCAATCCGATCCATGTTGGGAGTCTGAATCAAGTTTCCGCCATAGCAGGACATGGCTTGGGTGGTATGGTCGTCCGTCATCATAAAGATGATGTTCGGTCGTTTAGTTTCTTCTTTCTTCTGATTGCCGCAGGAAGCAAGGCTTAATGCAGCCAATGGAAGGAGTAGGGTAGAGGGATAGTTTCTCATAATAAAGAGTCTTTTTGAGGAGAATGTGATACTAATAAACGAATAATAGCCGGATATGACTGTCATTCAGGGGGATGCGTAGTGACGAAAAATCTCCTCTCTTTATAACGTAGAGAGGAGATTCTTCGCTACGCTCTGATGGACATTGATCAATGTCTTTTTATCAGAGTTTATATTTTAGTGACTGTTTCTTTCCATTTACTTTCACTTCTACTTCCAATCCGTTTTCATCGAACGCTTTGTTCTTGAATTTAGCAGCAAATTTAGGGGCATCTGCGCTTTTCTTAACAGGATAGATGACAGTGATATAACGTACAGCTTCTTCTCCGTCTTTTCTTACGTTGAATGATACGTTCATACGTTTGTAACGTTTGCGGTAAGCAGTTGAACACCATCCCGGTTCTTTCTTCATGCTCATACCGTCAGGACCGAAACATTGCAGTTTCATGTTGCTTCCATCCTCAAACTGGGTAAGGAATGTCATGTCTTCGCGGCTGTTGGCGATTTCGCCTTTCGGCATTTGGTAATGAAGATTGATAGAACCTTTGGCGCTACCTGCCATTTCGTCCACAATTACAAAATAAGTATTATCCACAAAGAATACGGAACGGCGATGCTTCAGGTTCTTGTAACTCGGGTTTTCGGTAACCAAAGTCTGGATGGCACCTTCCGGCTGCCACAGTTTGGTAACTGATTCTGTTGTATCCAGATTCTTGTTGTTCAGGGTTACAGTGTTGTGTACACAAGTCTGACGATGCCAGTTGCGTTGTTCCATCACTTCGCCTTCGCCTGCATATACATACGAACCGGAATCCGGGAACAAGTTCTTGCCATTGAACCAAAGTTCGAATGTACCGTTGTCCGGCTGACAGTGCCAGAATGCTTTCGGACCTGCTTTTACTACCATTTGAGTAGCATCCATTCCCCAGGAATTACGGAATACGAAGAAACCTGATTTCAGGAATCCCTTAGACATATAATCCGGCAATGCACCCTCTTTACCTTCTGTTGCAAAGTATTTGATAGCCTGGTTTTTCGGGAACAGTTTACTCCACGCTTTGTAGTTCTTCACCATTTCTTTCTTAGTTGTCAACTTGGCGTCGCTGAAACATGGGTTTGTGTAATCCGGGAAAGAAATGTTTGCATAGAACATAATCATGCTTTCGATTGTATCCAGATAATCTTGCGGGAATTCCTTGCGGAATCCGTTTACATCTGCAATTCCTAATGCTTTGCAGAAAATGTTGATAGCAGCAAGGTGATAGTGAGGGTCGAGCTCAAACTGACCGCCGTCTTCATATACCTGTACGTGAATTTCACGGTTCAGGATATCGATACCACTCTTTCTCCAAGCCGGAGCATCTTTGAATTCTGGGAAGAAAGCGCCTGCATAAATCATACGCTGAGCTTCAAACAACAGGTGATTACCCTTGTCGGAGTAGTTACCTAAGATATGTACGGCATGTTTGTGGTAGTTCACTAGGAATTCAGTCAGGAAGTCCGGAGTGAAAGAAGGAGAAGGCAGGAACAACTGGAACTGTGAAGTCTGGTCTTGCAGACGGTTGCTCACTTCCAAAGGACGCCATGCGAAACGTACATTTTCTACTTCACCTTTGATTTTTCCGTCGCTTACCAGCTCATATTCTTTCTTGTCCATCTTCACCAACGGATTCTTTTTAATCCAGTCGATGTATTGGTGTGCCCATTCTTTGGCGTATTTCTCGTCACCAGATACGCGATAAGCCTTACCCATTGGAGTGAACCATTTGTGGCGGTGTAATTGCCAGCGAAGTTCGTTGTCTTTTACCGGCCAGTATTGCCAGTTGATGTCTTCTCCGTAATTGTAAGAAGGCTGATAACCTTTGTGAACGAAGAAGGTATGCTTCAGTGCGTCGTCTGCCCACTGCTGTTCTTCTTTGCCGATAGTAACTTTTTTCAGGTTAATATCCGGAGTTTTCACGTTGGTGCGTGCACGGTAGTAATCGAGTAATGCTTTTGCGGCATCTTCGTCTTTACCTTCCTGATGCAAGGCTTTTACTTTTTCCAGTCCCGGGTAATCGAGGTTGAGAAGTGAAAATACTTCGCTTTTCAACTCCTGGGCGCTAACTTTACCTGCAAAACAAGCAATTGCCAGCAAAAGGATATACTTTAAAATTTTATTCATGATAGATTCGGTATTATGATTTTATGTCTTAGATATTTTTGTAGTTGATGCCTTTCAAGTCCATGAATCTCTTCAATGCTTCCAAATAGTAGTAGTCAGCATAATTCAGCGGAGTGTCAATTTCAGAACCGTTAGGCAGTGAGCCTACAGAGTGCATCAGGATGAATCCCTGGTTGTCGCCGACTTTTGCAAGGTATGCATCACTTGACAAACTCTTCAGAATTTTTTCAGCATAATCCAGGTATTTCTTACCATCAGGAACCATTGTGCTTAGTTCAATCAAGGCAGAAGCGGTAACAGAAGCGGCAGATGCATCACGCGGAGTTTCTTCAGTCACAGGAGCATCGTAATCCCAGTAGGGGATAGCATCGTCTGTTTTTACGCGATCCATAATCATATCAGCTACTTTGATAGCGAAGTTCAGGAAAGTGCTGTCGTTTGTTTCACGGTAACAAGCTGTGTAGCCATATACAGCCCATGCTTGACCGCGTGCCCATGAAGAATCGTCATTCTTGCCTTGGTGAGTTTGTTTGCGTTCAACAGTTCCGTCGTTGTTGTAGCTCACTACATGCCAGCAGGTATAGTCGGGACGGAAGTGATTTTGCATGGTAGTCATGGCATGCTTGATGGCAACATCTTTGTATTTGCTGTCACCAGTTGCTTTTGCTACGTTGAACAAGAGGTCAAGGTTCATCATATTGTCGATGATAACCGGGAAGTTCCATGTACCGAAGTCCCATGAACGGATAGCACCGATAGAATCGTTGAAACGTCCGCACAGATTGTCGGCTGTTTCTCTCATCACTGCTGCGATAGTGTCATTGGGTGCAAGACGCTCTGCGTTACCATAACTACAGTTAATCATAAACCCTAAATCGTGTGTACCTTTATAATAGCGTACCGGATTCAGAAGATTAGTATATTGAATAGCTTCCGCTTTCAGTGTATCGTTTCCTGTCAGCTCGTATGCGTACCACAAAGAACCGGGGAAGAAACCGCTTGTCCAGTCATGAACGCCACAAAGACGGCGTTTGCCCAATTGTTCTGCGGTCGGTTGTGCACGAAGTGAATCTTTAAATGTCAGTGAATCTCTTTCCAACTGGCGGCAAAGGAAATTCATGTCATAACCAGTACGGATGGAACGTGGGAGCTGACCTGTACCGTCAACTTCTTCTGCTGAAAGTTGTAATTGTGCAGAAGCTACATCCAGTCCTTTTTTAATCCAACTGTAGTCTTCCTTTGGAGCTGTCTGGCACGATGCGAGTGCGATAGTAACCGAAGCAAAGAGAACAAGTTTCTTTTTCATGTTATTCATTTTAAGTGATTGTTTTTAGAAGTTTTGTAACTGATACAAAAGTAGCGGAAAGGCTTGACTTTGCGTTGCAGGATTGTCCAAAAGGTGTTTGAACCCTGCTCTTTCAGTTTCGATTTTGTTGAAAAAGGTTTTAAAATTCTCCAATATGCCTTGGTTAGAGGCATATTGGAGAGGATTAAACCTTTTATTTTAAAGAGAAATTACTTATTTTCCCCAGCCTGGATTTTGATCAAACTGTTTGAGCAATGACATGTCACGCAGTGGGATAGGAAGTAACTCATGTTTATTCTTTTGTGTATATTGTGAACAAATATAAAGGGTTCCTAATGATTGACACCAACTGGATAACTCTGATTGTGTGTTTTGAATAGCATCATAGTAGATTCCCCAACGGATCAAATCTTGACGGCGATGTCCTTCGAATGCTAATTCATAAGCACGCTCGTCACGTACTGCTTTTCGGAATGCAGTTCCATCTAATCCTGATAAATCAGCTTGGCTATTTGGGGTATTGACATCTGTACCGAAACCACGTCGACGTACCATATTAATAGCAGTATAGGCTTCGGGAGTGGGGCTACCTTTCCATTCGTTCAATGCTTCAGCGTAAAGTAACAATACGTCTGCGTATCTCAGTACATACCAATTGATATTGGAATAATTTTGATCAATTAAGTAGTTTTCGTCACTAACATATAATTCTGTGTCCCATTTAGCAGGGAACATTCCATCAACATAAGTTTTTCTTTGGCTATCTTTGGCATCATCTTTGATTATATCTTCAAAAGTTATGTTAGGTTGGTCTTTGATAACCCCTCTTTTGCTTCCTCCGGTATAATTGTAGTCTGCCACAGAAATATATGCTCTTAGATCTTTATCACGGTCTTTCCAGTCGCGTAGGAAAGTCGGTATAACTCTCCAGTTTCCTGCATTTCGCCCGCTTCTAATTCCTGTGGCAGATACGCCATTCCATTTTCCAATACGACCATATGAGTTTACTGATGAGTTTGGAGCATAGAAGCTAATTTCAATTAAACTTTCTGCAGGATCCCAAATTCCATTACAAGTGTTTTTCCAGAGTTGATCATATTCGCTTAAAAGATGATGTTTTCCTGATTCAATTAAAACTTTCGCTGTTTGAGCTGCTTTTTCCCATTTAGTATCATCTTCGCTTGCCCATGTTGCATACACTTTGGTTAACAATCCTAGTGCTGAACCTTTTGAAAGGCGGAAGCTGCTGTTTGAACGTAAATTGTCGTCTACTGCATAGGGCAGATTGTCGATTGCATATAGCAGATCTTCTTCAATGTATTTATATACATCTATCGGATTTGCTTGAGTATATTCAGAAGGTGGCAAGTAGGATTGGCTTGTATTTGTTATTAAAGCTATATTTCTGAACCAACGTACTAATTCAAAATAATGAAGGGCGCGTAAGGCACGTGCTTCTGCCATATATATTACTGCTAACTTATAGTTCTTTTCATCATAAGTTTGTATTTTCTGCTGTAATGCTTCAAGGAAGTCGTTTGCACAATAGACCCCGGCATATAGGCTTGCCCACGTTAATTGTACGTCACTTTGATTGCTACCATATGCATTTGCTGGTACTAAACGAAGACCATCTGTTGAATTCCCCGGTCCTTTCGCTATATCAGTAGGAATTGTAAATAATAGTGATAAATTGTACTTGTACATTCCTTCATCTATCATATTACGATATATTCCCAGAAGTACATTTTGTGCTTCTGATGCATCCTTCATATAATTATCTTTTCCTACTTCTGTATAATTGGTTTCATCTAAAGAACAAGATGTAAAACCTAATATACAAGCTAATGTGAGAATATAATATTTAAGATTTTTCATTGTCTTTGCTTTTATTTAAAATTGAACTTCGACACCAAATGTAAAAGCTTTGCTCTTAGGATAAGCTCCCCAGTCGAATCCGGGCATTAACGGACTGTTTTTCATGTTGACTTCCGGATCGTATCCTGTATATTTGGTGATACAGAATAGGTTTTGTGCGGTAGTATAAACACGTACACGGTTGATATATGCTTTTTTCGTCCATTTCGCAGGTAAAGTATATCCTAATGTTATGTTTTTTAATCGCAGGAATGAACCATCTTCTATGAAGCGTGAATACAGTTCATACTTAACATATCCATCAAGGGCAGGTACGCGGTTAGAAGCATGTGTCGGAGTCCACCGGTCTGCTACTTCTTTCAGTTGGTTGGCACGTTCGTCTTGTGATTGAGTACTGAACATACGTGTTGCGTTATACACATCGTTACCATAACTGAATTGGAATAAGAAGCTAAAATCGACTCCTTTATATTTGAAAGTGTTGGTAATACCACCATACCATTTAGGTTGACCATTACCGATAACCGTACGGTCATTCTCTGTTATCACACCATCACCATCTATATCCTTATATTTTACCATTCCGGGGCGAACGGCTTCACCTGCATGATTACTGATATCCGTGATTCCAGGTTTCAATACCATTCCACTTGGTGTTTGGTTAAAATCAGAATTCTGATACACTCCGTCAAATACATATCCATACATCTGACCTAATGATTGACCTACATATGAGACATAGTCGTATCCTTTGAAGTTTGTATTAAATTTCGTTGCAGAAAGTATCTCTGATGCTCCTTCCTGCAAAGACTTAACTTTATTTCTTACAAAAGAAATATTGAAGTCTGTTTGCCAATTGAAATCACGGGTCTGTATGTTGGTAGTATTTAAACTTAATTCAATACCTTTATTTTGAACTTTACCGACATTTTTCCATTGTTGACCAAATCCACTAACATAAGCTAATTCCTGTGCCAGTAATAAGTCTTTTGTGTTTTTTATAAAAAAGTCGGCAGTTACACTAACGCGGTTATTGAAAAGGCCTAAATCAATACCTAAATTCGTGGTTGTTGAGCCTTCCCATCTCAAATCTTTATTTGCGAGTTGTTTAGGATAAAGTACAGTCGTTTGTTTATTGCCTATACCATATTTCCCCATGGTATATAAATCCATAGAAAGATAGTTGGCAATACGGTCGTTACCTACTGTACCCCATCCGAGACGCAGTTTCAGATTGGAAACAGGCGTGATGTTCTTCATAAATTTCTCTTCAGATATACGCCATGCAGCAGAGAATGCAGGAAATACACCCCATTTGTTGTTTGTTGAGAATACAGTCGAACCATCTGCACGGATAGTAGCAGTTAATAAATAGCGATTGTTCAGATTGTATTGTCCACGGGCAAAGAAAGACAATCGTTTGTTTTCTTCTTTATATGTTGTTACTATACTAGGCGTAGCTCCCATTCCTAAATTGTCATTTCCTAAATTGACCGGGAAATCTCTGGCTTCACCTTTTAGATACTCGTTACTTCTATATGAGAACTCATGTCCGAGCATGACATCAAGGGCATGGATTTTATTAATTTTCTTTTTGTATGTCAGTGTATTACTACTTTGCCAACGAAGGTCTTTTTGCATTTGAGTATTTCCATAAACTCCACCTGTTCTGTAAGCTTGACTTGAATCTTCACCGTAGAATACATCTCTTCGGGTATTGGTTGTATTATAAGTAGCGGAGGTTTTGAATACGAGATCTTTTGTTAGTTTTATATTAACAGCTGCGTTTGCACCCCATAACTCAACTAATCTATGATCAGTTACTGCTTCTGATTGTTTGATAGGGTTGATTTGGCTACTTGACGGGTCTAATTCTATTTCAAGTGGGTCAAATGCTGAATTTAAAAGTTGCTCATTGGTATATTTATTACCACCGGTAGGGCGTGCACGTAACAAATTGGCAAGTACATTAAGAGAACCGGAAGTACCTGAGGTACCAATACCATCTCTGACCATGTTGGAATAGTTGATTGTGGCATTGAACGAGATAGCTTTTGTCAGTGTTTGGTCAATGCGTAATTTTCCAGTTGTTTTCTTGAAACCACTATTAGAAAAAATACCATTTTCATTGTAATGAGAGAAAGACGCAGCATATTTACTCTCTTTTGTTCCACCCATAATACTTATACTATGGTCTTGTGACCATGTAGGCTTGAATGCTTCATCTTGCCAGTCTATTCCAGGTTCGGTTAAATAGTCTTCAATTGTTTGGTAACGATAAGGTTCTCCTGTTGCAGGATCAGTACCTGCTTGATAGTAAGTCTTTTCGTATCTTTCTTTATTTTTATCGACCTGTAATTGCACGAATTCGTATGGACTGATCAAATCTAATTGTTTGGCAATAACACGATAACTAGCAGATCCGTTGTAAGTAATTACAGGTTTTCCTTCTTTTCCAGACTTGGTTGTTACCAATACGACACCATTAGCGGCACGTGCACCATAGATGGCTGCGGCTGATGCATCTTTCAATACATCGATTTTTTCAATGTCGGAGTTAGCTAGATAGTCAATATTGGCTACTTCAAAACCGTCTACAATAAATAATGGGGCAGAGTCTCCATTTACAGTTCCGACACCACGAATTTTAATATCAAAGCTGGAACCCGGGGTACCATCTGATTGAGTGATTTGAACACCTGCAATCTGTCCTCCTAATGTTTCTACTACAGAACCGGTTTTGAAGCCTTCGATTGCTTTAGCTGCAACAGAAGAAACAGATCCTGTCAAGTCGCCTTTCTTCATGCTTCCATAACCTACTACCACTACTTCGTCTAGTGTTTTATTGTCTGGCACTAGTTTAATGGAAATTTGCGTTTTTCCTTGTAGCTTTACTTCTTGTGTCAAATAACCGATATAACTAATAGTAAGTACTGAATTTTTAGCAGCTTTAATAGTAAAGTTACCATCTAAGTCAGTTGCAGCTCCTGCTTGTCCGCCTTTTACTTGGACGGTCGCACCAATAAGGGGCATATTTGTTTCATCGTAAACTACTCCCTTTACAGTCACATTTTGAGCAAATGTGATTATTGAGATTAGGAGAGCTAAGAGGGTAGTGTACCCTCTTTTGCTCAGTGTATGATTTGTTGATTTATACATAATTGTTTATTTTCTATTTTATTAGATTAAAAGTTCTCGTCAAGCCAGATGAATACAGGGAAGACTGGGATTGATGTGCCATCGCTATCTAAGTCTGATTGGGTTCCACTAAGTGCTCCTCTAACTTTGGCTATTACTACTCCGTTCGCGTATTCATTATCTGAACCGATCCACTTACCCGGATTAATTTTTATTTGGAAGTCTCCGGGTTGGATATATGCAGGTTTAGCTCCTAATCTGTCAGACTCTAGATAGTATGACATCATATTGATTTTTTGTGAAGATGCATAATTGGCAAAGACATTATTGATTAATGAACTAGTATTGCCAGAAACGCTACTTCCGTGATTTTCATTTTCATTGAAACGATAGAATAAATATTCCATGTTACCACCTCGGAAATCTAGTATTAATTTAGAGAGATCTGCAAAAGATGTCAGATTTTGAGAACTCCAATTTATCACTTCACATTTGCTTTGACTACATACACCTGTTCTTGGATTTGCTTTTACTACGAAAGGAGTATATAATAAAAGTTGTTTATTACTGTTCTTAGGAGTATTAAAGAATAATGGTATTTTTTTGCTAACGGGTGGTATTTCTGGGTCAGTATTGGAAACTGTAACTTCAATCAAAAGAACTCCTCCTTCAAATTTACCCGTGAAAATATTAGTACTGTTGTTTCCTCCTTGGGTATCTAGTGTTATTTCTCCAGTAGAAGGATTGATTTCTGTATATTTAAATCCACCATCTTGGCTAGTATATTTCTCTGCAATTCTAAACGTAATTTGTGTATTTGGATTATCGTATGGTAAATCGCTTTCACGTATGGTTAAATTATCTGTAGGAATATTACCTTTATTCAGATATCTAAATAGATTACGATTCTCTGGTTTAGTTGCATTAGTATATTTATGACTTGTCTTTTGCCCAGCTTCCCAAGTGTTTTCAAGATTGGTACCATAACTAACAAATGTGAACATATTTGGATTAGTTTTGATTGTTAATTTGAAAGTAGTAGTAGCACTTGATTTATAGTTAGATGCTGTCACTTTGATTTCATAAGGAGTATTGTCATTTGCTTTTAATGTGTTGGCTTTGACCATTGATATTTCTCCCGTTTTTTCTTCAACTTTGAAAAGTTTCAGTATTTCATCTGAATTATCTGTGGCAAGACTAAAAGTCAAATCATCTCCTATTAATCCTTCTTCATATGATAACGGTTTCAGTTCTTGGCCTTCATAAATATTGGTAGCTTTATATTTGAAAGTGTTTTCGTCAACAGGATCCATGAAATCAATAATATTAACGGTATAGGCCTCTGGAAAATCTCTTTCTCCATATTTATTGCTGACGGTGATGTCTAATTTGAATATACTACCAACTTCAAGTCCATTATTCTCTTTTAGTGTGATTTTTCCTGTTGAAGGGTCTATTTTAAATGCATCTGTAGTTGGGCTTATAGATTTGATTCTGAACGCCATCTCTTCAGGAGAACCTTGGATAGACATGTCACCAGATGTAAGTTCTACATTATACTCAACGTTTACATTTTTTGGACTATATTCTAAATTATAAGGTTTAGCCACTACACTGAAAGTTACAGCATCTGCGTAAATATATTCATCGACTCTTGTTGTTAATTTCAAGCTTAATGTATATTGTTTACCAGGTTCCAACCGATCTTTGTATTTTGATACTATTGTAATTTTACCAGTTTCTGATACTGTAAAATAATCCAAATAATCCTTATTCCCGTCTGCGGCTATATCATAACCAATGATGGATATGTGTGTGTCTTTTTCTGTTGTTACCTGTGCGCTGGATTCCTCCCACTTCTCTTCATCCAGATTGACAATAACATCGGAAGGGATTACAGTGATTCCTTCAGGAGCAGCTAATAATATATTAACTTGTACAATATCTTTGAATTCATAATATTTTCCGTTAGAATAACAAGATACGCTTATTTTGTACAATCCGGTAGCTAGATTTTCAGTGTTTTGAATTGTAATAGCGCCTGTAGATTCGTTTATAACAAAACTTTCAGTAGAATAAGATTCATCGTTTAATGTGATATTAGTGATGGCAAAATCATAAGGTGCACCACCAATATAACTAGGCTCTTTTAATTCGAAATTCATGGAAGGGCCAATATCTGTGACTCCATAATAGTATAGCGCGAAATTGGACGAATCGGTTTCTTCCGTATCCGTACAAGATACTGCCAAATGTCCTAGCAAGCTTATTGCAAGGAACATCAAACATTTGGTAAATAAATCTTTAAGGTTCATTTCTGTTTTATTTTAGAATTAAAATTTATTTTATTGTGTAAGATAGTTCATACGGTGTACCATCTATGTTTACAGTAATATTTGATACTCCGTTAGGATTATATGCCTTATCCATACTACCTGTGATATTTATACTTTCAGTAGGGTTTGATGTCGGATAAATAACGGTAAGGAAGCGGGCAGCGTTTCTATCACCTTTCGCCATGGAAAGATGGTAAGCCGGACGTGAGAATGTATATTCAGCTACAGTATTATAAGACACGGCTCCGTAAGTGTCTTTGGTAATTGTTGTATTAGCATCATCGTTGGTATATACAGTACGAACAAGTATATTTTTATTGTCGCTAAAATTAGTGCGTGCACCTTTTTTATCTGTTTCTATAATCACTTCGTTGTCACTGCCATCGCATAAATTGAAATGAAGTTGTACATCTTCTTCTTTTGTGCCTTCACCTATTCCTTCATCTACTATAACAAAGAATTTCTGTTCGACAAAAAAGACATATCTGCGATGTGTCAGGTTTGAATATCCTGCATTTTCGAATACTACAACTTCAGCATTATTTGTTTTACCTGAACTAATGTATTGTCCTTTAGTGGTAGTGAAATTTTTTCCGGCTAAAGTCAATGTGTTGTGCATTTTACTTTGGCGGAAAGTTGCGCGTCTTTTATTAGGCTCTGCCGCACTCCAACTATAATAGTCACGTACACCAGAATCCGGGAAGAAGTTACGTTCGTTGTAATATAGTTCGAATGTGCCATTGTCCGGTTGGTTATGTGACCATGCTTGAAGCTTGGCATCTCCTGAATTGTTATTACTTAAGATCATCATAGTTGAACCTTTAGTCCAACCATTACGGAAAATGTAATAACCAGAGTTGCTAAAGATTTTTGTTTCAATGTCAGGACAGGTTCCACCCGATTTCCCATAACCTGCCATGTATTTAAATTCTTCATTATTGGGGAAAAGGTCATAGAAAGTGTTGAAGTTTCTATTTAGTACACTTCTATTCCATGAAGTTTGACGTGTGTCATTGAATCCGGGGACATAAAAATTTCTATAGGTATAATCAGAAGTACTGAAATTTTTGCCTTCAAAATAATTAGGATATGTGAACTGTACAATTACATTTCCTGCTTTTTCTAATGAACTCTTAATATTTGATGCAAATTGATTATTTAGATTATTGGCATCTATAAGTTTGATGAGGTCACAGCATGTGTTGACAACGTCGATATGATAGCTTAAGTCTAACTCTTCATGCATACCATCATCTAAAAATTGATTGCCAATATAACTGAAACCTGTTTCTGCCCATTTCTGAGAGTTCTTAAACTCCGGATATAAAGTTCCTGCAAATACTAATGCCCTGCCTTGAGTTGCCAGAACATTTCCCCCTTCACTATATCGGTATTGAGTAAGGTAGTCGCAATGATCTGCAAAACTACTCAAAAATATAGATAACCAGTCTGGAGTGAAGTTTTTTGAGTTTTTATAGTATTCAAACAGTTCTACTTGATCTGCCAGACGAGAAGCGGTTTGTAATTGCCACCAAGGTTTGATGTCTTTAACTTCCTCCTCTGGTTTGGGATTTTGAAGTATCCAATCGCTATATACTTCTATCCATGACTGAACATATTTCTCATCATTTGAAGTACGATAAAGTTTTGCTTGTGGAATAAACCATTGATGGCGATGGAGTTGTTTTGGATATTCATCACTTACTCCGGAAGGGCGGTTATCCCAGTTTAATTTACCATCCTGTTTATTTAATTTATAAGGAAGTCCATCTGTGTCAGTGAAGTTTCTTACGTAAAAACGATATTCTAAAGCTTGATCGGCTTTCTTTTTATCATCCTCTGTTGAGGTGACATTCATTAGATTCAGAAGTGGGTTGGTAGGGACATTTGTCCTCGTTTGATAGTATTTGAGCAAGGCGTCTGCTGCATAATACAAATTTCCATCTTCATAATGAGCTTTGACTTTTTCCAATCCTGGATAATCGAGGTTGATTACATCAAAAAGTCTTTCGTTGATAAGACTGTTAGGCTTTTGCTGTGGATATACATAATCCCCACCATCGCCAATAGTGAGATCATTCTCGTCATCCGAGCAAGCCCCAAGTGTAAATAGAGCGAGTGAACAAATAAAGAAGATGTTCTTCATACTTTATTAGGTTTTAATTATTAAAAGTTATATTTTACTGTTTGCAAATGTAATCTGTTTATTTCTAATCGCTAAGCTGTGTTGTTCAAGCTTTGTTCAAAAATGATTTTTTTGATATTAAATTTGTTGAATCATATATTACTTCTGTTTAAAAAGCCTGCTATAACTCTGATAACAGGCTTATTATGTGCCATAATGTAATTTATGCCTATTATACTTACAAGATTGCTATTGTACATTTTTAGATGTCTTATTGGATGATTTTTAATCCAAAATAGTTTTTGGAAGTATGGGGAATTGGGGAGATGACAAACTCCGGTTCTTCTCCTTTTGGGGAAATGAACACCTCTTCTCCTTTCTTTAAATCAATCTGGTAAGTATTGTTTTCGAGTGCCTGTATTGTGAAGTCTCTTTCTCCTTTAAAGATAGGATTAACTATATCAGTCGTTATAATACAAGGCTCTCCTGCTAGGCTTTTGATATGGATAAATTGTGTCTTTCCCTTTTTTCTGCTGGCAGATACTTTGAACGCCCCTTCCGTACGCAGACCGGAATATGCTATGTCTTTCCATGCATCCGGAATAGCTGGGAAAATACGTATTTTCCCACCCCAGCTTTGAAGTAACATATCATGAATACTTTGAGCACCGGATAGAGGCGTCTCAATAACCGGGCCGCTTTCCTTGTACATGGTAGTAGGGCTAAGGAACTTGCCGAATAATTTGTTCAAATAAGCTAGTGCGTCATTTCCTTTTCCAATAGCAGAAGATATGGAAGAAGCACCTGTACATGAGTAGCCTAGGAGAGCCTTGGGCTTACTTTGCCAAAAAGCGAGTGATTTCTCAATCGTTTCAATATCGCCCGGCTGCTCTTTATTGATAAGATATAGGGGATAGATGGCAAGTAAGTGTGAATAATGCCTGTGCGAGAAGGCATATGGCATGTCCTTCCCAATAAGCAATCCATTTGCATCCATAGGGTAAGGAGTGAGATTCTGAAGAACGTCTTCCCAAGTTTTAGCCAATGGGTCTTGAATATTCAAGCGTTGGGCTGATTCCAGTAATGTTTGGCATCCCCAACGTAAGAGTGCAAGGTCAAAATTACAATCTTCCGTAGTGTCGTACTCGGGAGAATAGGTTGCCGGAAGATGAAATTTTCCATCTTTTCCTTTTTTAAGGAAGTGCAGGTAGTAGTTGATTGACTCTTTCAATAGAGGGAATAATTTATTCCGTAGAATATCATCGTCCATTTTATGGCGATAAATAAGCCAGAGATTATGGCAAGCCCAAGGTAAAAGACCTACCTGTGCTTTACCTTTTCCGGGAATACCGACCTCTGTAGTCATACATTCCAAATTGGATGCGACTCCTATTCCTAATGAATTATGGCGATAGCTAGGATGAATATTGAGACGTAACTGGTCTATATGATTGTAAAGCGCATTTTCTAAAGAGGCTGCGAGGTCTAAATGGTCGGAAGCGTTCAGTGCCCAGTAGGTGAGTTGTACATTGAGATTCCACCAGGCATTTGGCCAGGGAGTCTCAGTCAGCCATGGACCTGTATTGTCTATTAGAGCACGGTCGCCACGGGTAGCAGAAGCCAGTTTGTACATTTGAATCCAATAAAAGTTTTCTTTTTGTGCTTCCGGCAATGTAATGAAACTGCTAGGATAAAAAGAGTTCCACCATTTGCGATGTGTCCTTTGCATGGATGGATAGCCTTCACGTATAGCTTTTCGGATTTCAGCTTTACATATTTCATCCGAATTGTTTTGGGGATATGTATGTGTGAGGTTTATCCATAAAGTACGCTCTTTTTTAGCCGACTGAGTTTCTTTCCAGCCTACTGTTGTCTCACCGCCTGCCGATAACTTCTGAATTGATAAATTGATATCTCCTTTTCGGTTGATTACCGGTGCGGGATTGAGTGTATAGTCTTTAGGGATTTTATTGGTTTGTCCCCGCCTTTTAAATAGAAGATAGCGTGGACTGTTAGCTTCTGCGGCTATCCATTCCCATTTGAAATCATGTTCTTCTCCTTCTGTTGTTGTTTTGACTACTATTACCATATCGTCAGCGTGGACAAAAGTTTGTAGATGTATAACCCCTTTGGTGGTGATAATATCTGTTGATGCCTCGGCATTCCAAAGGTCAAGGCGCATTTTGCCGCTGATAATTTCTCCTTTGGGCTGCAGGGCAAAGTATCCCGTAAGTAGTCGGGGAATTCCGAATACATCTCTTTTGGCACGATGGTCATGTACATCACAATTGCCGGTTTCCAGGCGCAAATAATTTTCTCCGGGTTCTTTATAAATCATTAATCCTAATCTGCCGTTACCCAGATAAGCCGATTCATACCAGTATTCAGGTAGTTTCTCCCATATCATATCTTGTCGGCTCATAAACTCAGCCCACATAATATCTTGTTTAAGGGTTATCGGATGAGCATCTATACTGAAAGAATAGATTAAAAATAAAAGGAGGCAATTAAAATATCTGTATCGAACGTTCATAATGTTGTTTTTATATTAATTTTTGAGTTGGTAATCCAGATTATATGTTTCATTATCAATAGTCACTTCAATGGAGACATTATCTGAATTTGAAGGATTATCTGTAAATGTAGCATTAATCTTGTGATTGGAAGCAGTAGTTACCGGATATAATATAGTTATATATCGTACGGGAGCATTTTTCTTCTTCTCCATGATGAGCGAATAGGCTTTTCTGACAGAGTATTTTCTATCTGTCTGATAAGAGATTCGTCCATCAAAAGGTTTTAATGTAATGTCCTGATTTCCAAAACTACGGATAATCAGGTTGTTGTTATCTTCAAAAGTGGTGTGCGCACCTGCCTCTTGAATATCCAGATTCACGTTGTTGGTTGATGTCTCATCACAAAGGTGGAAATATAATTTGGAATATCCGGTAGCTGTTCCGAATCCTTCATCTATGAAAGCGAAGAACTCGACAGGTCTTTTCACATAGAAGATGGCACGGCGATGCTTGAAGTTGTCATATCCTTGATTTTCCGTTACTATCAGTTGTTGGTTATCGTTTTCTTCCGATAATACTAATTTGCCTTGTGCCTTGTTGATGTTTTCGCTTCCGGTGGCTTCATGTTCTTCTGATTTGCCTAGAACCATCGTGTTGTGTGCCTTGGTTTGGCGGAACCATCTGCGTAGTTCCATTACTTCCGTATCATTTTCTTTCATATACGAGCAAACACCGGAATCCGGAAAGAAATTACGGCCGTTGTGGTATAATTCGAATGTTCCGTTATCGAGCTGGTTGTGGCTTGAGTCTTCTAACTTGGAAGATATATTGTTGCTGTGTACCAACATCGTAGATTGGGGAGTCCAGCCATTGCGCAGTACATAAAATCCTGAATATTCGAATGTTTTGATTTTGCTGTCGGGCGGAGTTCCTTTTCCATATGTCTTCATGTAGTTAAGTTCTGAATCATCCGGGTACATTTCAGCGTATTTTACGAAATTCTTATTCAAGACACTTCGTGTTTTTATCCACGAATCATTGAATGCGGGACTGCAATTCTTACTTCCTTTTGTGAAGTAACTGGGGTACGTAAAATGCATGACGACTTTAGTTGCTTTCAGCAGGACGTTGTCAAGTTCAGGAGAAAGCAGATTATCCGGTAGCTTGTTCAATTGGATGAGTCTTTTTAAATCGTATAGGCCGTCCACTATGCCTATATGATAATGGAGTGAGAGGTCATTCGTCATTCCATCTTTTAAAAATAACTTTGTGGTCTGTTCATTTATGATGTCGCATCCCGTTTTTTGCCACTGTGGGGCATTTTTAAATTCGGGAAACAGAGTTCCTGCGAATACTAATGCTACTGCCTGGCTCAGTAGAATATTGTTTTCTCCGGCATATTTGTACAAGGACAAATAGTCGGCGTGTTCTGCAAAGTGTATGAGGAAAAAAGAAAGCCATTCAGAAGTAAAGTTGGGAGAGGACTTGAAATACTCGAATGATTCTGTTTGCCCCATGATACGCGTAGATACCTGAAGTTGATACCATTTGAATTTGTCCGGTTTTCCATCCGGTTTGGGGTTCCTGGCAATCCAGTCGGTATACACTTCTTTCCAAGAGAGAACATACTTCTCATCATGTGAGTTTTGGTAAGCTTTCCCTTGAAGAGGCATCCAATTGTGACGATGCAATTGTTTCTGATATTCGTTATCAGCACCTTTTGGAGCGAATTCCCAATTGATTGTTTTATCATTGTTCTGCAATGAATAAGGAATCTTTCTGGTTTTATCTTCCAGATAATTGTCATTGACATAAAAACGATATTCGTTTATCGCATAGTCGGCATAACCCTGTTCCGTTTCATTAAGGGTGGCAGATAGATTCGGATTTAGAATCTCAGTTCTGTTTTGGTAATAGACAAGCAGTTTTTGCATGGCTGCATCGTTATCACCGGCTTTATACAAAGCCTTCACTTCTTCTAATCCGGAATAATCAAGATTGAGAATATCAAATAAAGATTCTTCAGCATCTTCTTTTGGGGGTGTCGGTTCCTCTTTCGGCGGAATGTCATTATTTTCTTTTTGTGGAATATCATTATCTGTACATCCTGCGAATGTAATGATAAGAAACAGCCATATATTAATTCGGAATCTGTTTTTGCAATTCATAGTATAAACTTTAGTTTGGATGGATTTTGATTTTATATTTGAGATGGTTACTAACTCTATGCAAATATATGGGAGAAAGTAGCCTTGTTGTTAATAGTTTTATCGAATAGTATATCAAATTTGTGTAATGATACTGTTTGATATGTATAAAGGACTGTATTCTTTCTCCAAATTATGCGGAAGTTTTAATGACTTCATCTAATTGAATTGTACAAATCATGCTATCCTTTTAGTGATTTCTCCTAATAGAGTTAATCTGTTGCAGTTGAGTAACTCATGAGTTGCACTTGTATATCTACTCGGAAGGACAAGTGCAACTTGGTGATTGCACAACTGCAATTCACTAATGGTAAAAAATAGACGGTAATTGTAGGTAATATGTTGACAAATAGGATATTATGATAAAAGTGCAGTTTTTCGTCAGAAAAAAGCAAAATCATCCTATTGTTTTTTGTAAACTAATCTTGATTTAGTACTGTTTTTAGTCTTAAAGTGTTGATTATGAACTCTGCGACATTTTTGTATTTCCCCTTATAAAACTTAGAATAAATACAAAAATGTCACAGAGAATGGAATTATTAGTTCTTGGAATTATCCTTTAGCCTTCTTGATATATTCCGTAGGCAGGCATCCGAAATACTTCTTGAAACTTGTAGCGAAGTAAGACGGCGTATTGAATCCTACCATCGTACTTACTTCCGCTACTGTATAACGTCCGTCCTTCAGTAATTTGGCAGCCTCATTAAAGCGAATCTTACGTATAAAGTCGATAGTAGACTCACCTGTGATGGCTTTTAACTTCAGGTGTAGATTGGAACGGCTCATATTCATTTCTCTGGCAAACTCGTCGGTAGAGAATTCTATATTGTCCATATTCTTTTCTACAATAGCCACGGCACGTTTCAGCAGCGCTTCATCCATAGCGTTGAACGTAATCTTCTCCGGTTCCACTTCCAACGATTTGGAGTAACGCTCGAGCATACGTCTGCGGGTACGCATCATGTTCTGAATCTTCGTAGTCAGTATGGCAAGAGAGAATGGTTTGGGGATATAATCATCCGCGCCCATTTGCAGACCTTCCATCTGATCCTTGATTTCGCTTTTGGCTGACAGGATAATAACCGGAATATGACAGGTACGGATATTCTGCTTCACGTTCTTACATAGTTTGATACCATCCATTACGGGCATCATAACATCCGTCACAACAATATCGACTTCATTATCTTTCAGTTTCTCCAGAGCTTCCTCACCGTTTCCGGCTTCCAGTGTATTAAACAGCTCGGAAAGTCCGCTGCTGAGGTAATGTCGGATTTCATTATTGTCTTCTACGATAAGAATTGTTCCCCGTTTCTTGTCACCTGATTCTATAGCTTCATTTTCCACTTTTTCCGTATCAATGAAATACATCTCTTTGGAATTAGTGGAATATACCTGTTCTTCTTCATTCTTGCTATCATTGGAAGCTAATTCAGATGGCTTGTAGGTATTTATATCCTGCGGAAGATATACAGAGAACGTGCTGCCTTTACCCTCTTCGCTATCCAGTTCAATGCGGCCGTGATGTAATTCTACCAGACGTTGTACCAATGAAAGACCGATACCACTTCCCACATGCTCGCTTTCAACCTGATAAAACCGTTCGAATATCTTCCCCTGCTTGTTGATGGGAATACCGATACCTGTATCACTGACTTGCAGTACCAGCCAATTATTTTCCTCTTTCAGGGTTACAGTGATGCTTTGCCCGCTTTCCGTATATTTGAAAGCATTTGAAAGCAGGTTGTTGACAATCAGTTCCAGATAATTAGGATCGAAAAGTACCTCTTTGTCTTCCAGTTCGGAATGGAGAGTATAGGTTATCTTCTTGTGACGTGCCAGCTTGTCATAGAACAGGAAATTGTCCTGTATCAATTGATGGGCATTTTCTTTCTTGACTTTCAATTCGAATACTCCAAGCTCGGCACGGCGGTAATCCATCAACTGATTGACAAGATGCAACAGACGATTGGCATTTCGTTGGATATATTCCAGTTGATTGCGTGTCCAGCGGTCGCTTATCTTATTGATGATTTCCTGTAAAGGAGCTAAGATGAGAGTCAGTGGAGTACGCAACTCATGAGAAATATTGATAAAGAAGCGCATCTTCATCTGGTTGATTTCTTCCTGATGCTCTTTGTCCCTGCGTTCTATTTCCAGTTCCGCTTCCATGCTTTTACGCATCCAGAAGAAACGGAAAACAAAAGTGATAAAGCCGATGAAGGTAGCGAGGAAAAGAAGTATAGCCCACCAAGTTTTGTACCATATGGGAAGAACGATGATTTCGAGGGCGGTAGGAGTCATGTTCCATTTCCCGTCACTATTGGCGGCTTTTACTAAGAAATGATACGTTCCTTGTGGTAGGTTGGAGTAGGAGACAGAGCGTTTGTCTGTCAGATAATACCATTCCTTATCATATCCTTCCAGTTTGTAAGCAAACGTATTGTGTTGTCCTGAAATATAGTTGGATACAACGAACTCGATAGTAAAAGCGGTTTGCCATGATTTCAGAGTGATGCTTTCCGTTTCATTGATATTTTTGGTCAAAATACCGGTCTCGTCATCCGGACGAACGGTTCTGTTGAACAGTTGCAGCTTGGTTATCACTACTGGCGGAGTATAAGGATTGTCAAGTAGTAATTCCGGTCGGAAAGTCGTGATACCGTTGATACCGCCGAAGTACATTTGTCCACTGGAAGTGCGGCAGTACGAGGAAGTATTAAACTGATTGCTTTGCAAACCATCTGATTCCGTAAAGTTACGGAACTTTTCAGTTTCCGGGTTAAAGCAGGAAATTCCCCGGTTCGTACTCAGCCAAAGTCGTCCGAAAGTATCTTCCAGAATACCATAGACTACATTATTAGGCAAACCATTGGCAGTAGTATATCTTTTGATTTTCTTTTCTTTCTCATTAAAGCAATAAACTCCTTCGCGTGTACCTACCCAAACAATACCGTTATTCGCTTCATAAATACAGTTGGTAAACATCTTGGTGACAGGAGACGCGGGAAGGATAGAGGCTCTTTGTATATCCAGTCCTTGTTGTTGAAAGACTGATACCCCTTCTTCACCACCAATCCAGAGCCGTTTGCGTGAGTCTCTGAATAAAGTCGTGATTTGCTGTGAAGTGAATGGAGTACCATCTTTTTCTTTATCTATGGTAGTAAAACTTTGTTTTTCAGGATTGAAACTGACTAAAGCGCTCAGTGTTCCTAAGAGGAGATTACCCCCTTCGTCGGGAAGAATGGCATATACGTTCTCATTAACCAGTTGGCTGTTAATTTGGTTGAAACTTTCCATTCGTCCACTGTTGCGGTGGAGGACAGACAATCCGCCGGCATGCGTACCTATGTAAACAAGTGATTTCCGCTCGTCTACATACACCGCCTTGATGTTATTGGAGCCGATTCCTATTTCCCGTTCATTTTCCTGTAACGCATAATGTGTAAACTGCTGCGTTTTAGTGTTGTATAGATTCAGACCACCGTCATTTGTTCCTATCCACAGGTTCTTGTCCTTGTCTTCTACAATGCAACTTACCACATTGTCACTTAATGAGTTCTTATAAGGAATGCGTTGAATATTCTTGAATCGGTTCCGGATGGGATGATAATAGTTCAGTCCGCCGAAGTAAGTCCCGAGCCACATACCTCCTTGGGAATCCATAAAGATACTACGTACCGAACGTTGCGACAGGCTGCCTCTCTCTACCGGGCTGCTACTATATGAAATAAACGAATCACTTGCCTCGCGATAAATATTCAAATCATTGAATGTGCCTATCCACAAACGATTTTGCGAGTCCAGTGCCAAAGAGCGGATATAATTGGAACTGATACTTTTAGGATTGGAAGAAGAATGGAGATAGGTCTTGACTTCTTTAGTTTTCGGGTTGAGCAGAAGCAGGCCGGCTCCTTCGGTAGCTATCCATATACGGGTAGGGGATTGTTGCAGAATAGACTGGATTCGTTTAGTATCCAATATAGGAGTTACCTTTTCCAGGCTCTTTTGGGGGATGGAGTAGCTATAAAGCCCGTTCTCCATTGTACCGATATAGATTACATCGCCATGTCTGTAAAGGGCGGTAGCTATAATCTTATGCATGGCCGTACTAAAAGAATCCTCCACAAATTTGGATTCTTTTATGTCGAACATAATCAGACCTTCCTGTGTACTTATAAGCAACTGTTCCGGTGATATTTCAGCGATACCATTAATCTGTTGTCGCTTGCCTTTCTTCTCGTAGAAAAAGTTTTTGAATTGGTCTTTTTCTTCATCATACCATGACAATCCATCCCGCGTACCTATCCAGACCCGTCCCTGACTATCTGTCTTTACGATTCGTGAGATGTCATTGGCGATACTGTTAGGATCGTCTTCATTATGCTGGTAAACCGTAAATGCATATCCGTCATATTTGTTCACTCCATCGTAGGTGGCAAACCACATATTGCCACGCTTGTCCTGATCAATGGCGAATACGGTACTTTGCGACAATCCTTCATTGATGGAAATATAGGAGAAGTTAATTTGTTCCGGAATCTCGGAAAAAGCGGAATTCGTTCCTATGCATAGAAAGAACAGACTGGTTATTATATATTTTAGATAGCTCATTATTAGGTCATAAGATTAATAACGGCATCAAAGATAATAAAATCTTTTCTATACAGTATTATGAGGTATGGAAAAAATAAGCCCGGAACTGCTTCCGGGCTCTCTTGTATAGTTTGATTTCGAAATCGGGAGGATTATTTGGCCAAGTCGCCTATCTCATCCAAATTCTTTTGAATATCTTCATCTGTCAATGAATAGTTGACCAAGTCACCCGCCAGGTATTTATCGTAAGAAGCCATATCAATCAAACCATGGCCGGACAGGTTGAACAGGATAACTTTTTCTTCTCCTGTCTCTTTGCATTTGTTTGCTTCGCGGATAGCTGCCGCAATAGCGTGGCTGGATTCGGGAGCCGGAATAATACCTTCAGACTGTGCAAACAGGCAACCGGCTTCGAAAGATTCCAATTGCTGTATATCTACCGCTTCCATCAGGTTGTCTTTGAGCAACTGGGAAACGATAACACCGGCACCATGATAGCGAAGTCCGCCGGCATGGATGTGAGCCGGGGCAAAGTTGTGTCCTAATGTAAACATAGGCAACAACGGAGTATATCCTGCTTCGTCACCGAAATCATATTGGAATTTACCGCGTGTCAGTTTCGGACAAGAAGCAGGTTCGGCAGCAACGAAGCGGGTTTTCTTTCCTTCCAGTATATTATGACGCATGAAAGGGAAGGAGATGCCACCGAAGTTGGAACCACCACCGAAACATCCGATAACTACATCCGGATATTCACCGGCCATTTCCATTTGCTTTTCAGCTTCCAAGCCGATAATTGTCTGGTGCAGAGTCACGTGGCTAAGTACCGAGCCGAGTGTGTATTTACAGTTGGGAGTCATTTGTGCCAGTTCGATAGCTTCCGAGATAGCTGTACCCAGTGAACCTTGATAAGTGGGGTGCTTGGTCAGAATATCTTTACCGGCACGGGTAGACATGGATGGAGAAGGAGTGACCTGTGCTCCGAAGGTCTGCATGATGCTACGGCGGTAAGGTTTCTGCTCATAGCTGATTTTTACCTGATAAACGGCAGCTTCCAGACCGAATACTTTTGCTGCGTAAGAAAGGGCCGCTCCCCATTGTCCGGCACCGGTTTCAGTAGTGATATTGGTTACACCTTCCTGCTTGCAGTAATAAGCCTGTGCCAAAGCTGAATTCAGCTTATGAGAACCGATAGGACTCACACTTTCATTCTTGAAATAAATATGCGCCGGAGTACCGAGTGCTTTTTCCAGTCCGTAGGCACGTACCAACGGAGTACTGCGGTAATATTTATACATTTCGCGAACTTCTTCCGGTATTTCAATCCATGCGTCAGTCTGGTTCAGTTCCTGGCGGGATAGTTCTTCCGCGAAGATAGGAAACAGGTCTTCCGCTTTCAGCGGTTGTTTGGTTCCCGGATGCAACGGCGGCATCGGTTTGTTGACCATATCGGCCTGAATGTTGTACCAGTAGTGTGGAATTTCTTCTTCCGGTAGGATATACCGTTTTCTTTTGTCACTCATAATATATTGTGGTTTTTAGTTTTCTGCTGCCAAAAGTAGACAATTTTTTTAATATTCGGATAATTTTGTCAACAAAGAATCGCATTTGATTGTTATTTTAGTTAAGTTTGCACGACCCTGTTAAAAAAGATGATATGAAGATTTATCATAAGTTTTTATTGTATCAGAATAAACTACTAAAACCCTATATACGCATTGTATTGGGATTGTTGGAAGCACTAACTTATTTAGCGTCTCTTACACTTATTATCGGAGTGATTTATGAACATGGCTTCCCCTTATCGGTAGATGAAGTGGCAAAAATACAGACGTTGTATAAAGCGGTATGGATTATTTTCCTGATTGATGTCACCTTACATATTTTATTGGAATATAGAAGTACGAAAAAGCAATACCGGCGACTGGCATGGATCTTGAGCGTCTTGCTATATCTCACTTTGATACCGGTCATTTTCCATCGGCCTGAAGAAGAAGGGGCTATTTTACAACTTTGGGAATTTCTGCATGGCAAGTTTTATCATTTGGTATTACTGCTGATTTTCTCTTTGTTGAACCTGTCCAACGGACTGGTACGACTGTTGGGGCGCCGCACCAATCCGTCTTTGATACTGGCGGTCAGTTTTCTCGCTATTATCCTGATTGGTACAGGGTTGTTGATGTTGCCGCGATGTACGGTGAATGGCATCACTTGGGTGGATTCCTTATTTACGGCTACGAGTGCGGTATGTGTCACGGGATTGGTTCCGGTGGACGTCTCGACTACATTTACTACCGGTGGTCTTGTTGTCATCATCTTATTGATTCAGATTGGTGGTTTGGGAGTAATGACGTTAACCAGTTTCTTTGCCATGTTCTTTATGGGAAATACTTCCCTTTACAATCAGTTGGTTGTCCGTGACATGGTCAGTTCCAATTCATTAGGCTCGTTGTTGTCCACTTTATTATATATACTGGGATTTACCTTGGTGATTGAAGGTATCGGCATGATTTCTATCTGGTTCAGTATTCACGGTACGCTTGGAATGAACTTTGAAGATGAATTGGCTTTTTCTGCTTTCCATTCTATTTCCGCTTTTTGCAATGCAGGATTCTCCACACTTTCTGGAAATTTAGGAAACTCAATGGTGATGACTAATCATAACGGGCTGTTTATTTCCGTTTCCTTGCTGATTATTCTGGGCGGTATCGGCTTTCCTATCCTTGTTAATTTCAAGGATATAGTATTGTATCATTTGCGTCATTTTTGGAAATTTGTACGTACCCGCAAACTGGAAAAGCACAGAATGCTTCATCTTTATAATCTGAATACGAAGATTGTACTGATAATGACTTTCCTGTTGCTGGTTATCGGTACATTGGCGATTGCTGCTTTTGAATGGAACGCTTCTTTTGCCGGAATGCCCGTAGCGGATAAATGGACGCAGGCTTTCTTTAATGCTACTTGTCCCAGAACAGCCGGTTTTAGCAGTGTCGACCTGGCTTCTTTGAGTGTACAGACTTTATTGGTTTATCTGGTGTTGATGTGGATTGGTGGCGGGGCACAGTCTACTGCCGGTGGTGTCAAGGTAAATGCTTTTGCGGTAGTCGTCTTGAATCTTGTGGCCGTACTGCGTGGAACAGAACGGGTGGAAGTATTCGGCAGAGAACTCTCTCACGATTCTATCCGACGCTCCAATGCGACGGTAGTCATGTCATTGGGAGTACTATTCCTCTTTATCTTTATATTGAGCATCCTTGAACCGCAGGCATCATTGATGGCGTTGACTTTCGAATGTGTTTCGGCGCTGAGTACGGTAGGTTCCAGTCTGAACCTGACTCCCGTGTTATGTGATGCAAGTAAGTTATTAGTGGCATTGTTAATGTTTATCGGGCGTGTAGGCTTGATTACGTTGATGCTCGGAATTGTGAAGCAGAAAAAGAATACAAAATACCGTTATCCGAGTGATAACATAATCATAAACTAAAGATATGAAGTATATTATTATCGGTTTAGGAAATTACGGTCATGTGTTGGCCGAAGAATTATCAGCACTGGGACACGAGATTATTGGCGCGGATATAAGTGAAAGCCGTGTGGACAGTATCAAAGATAAGATTGCCACTGCATTTGTGATTGACGCAACGGACGAACAATCTTTATCGGTACTTCCGCTGAATAGTGTGGACGTGGTCATTGTCGCGATTGGTGAGAATTTCGGTGCGTCCGTGAGAGTGGTGGCTCTGCTAAAGCAGAAGAAGGTGACTCATATCTATGCCCGTGCCATTGATGGAGTGCACAAATCCGTGCTCGAAGCGTTCAGCCTGGAGAGGATATTGACACCGGAAGAAGATGCAGCCCGTAGTTTGGTGCAACTACTTGATTTTGGAACGAATATGGAAGCCTTCCGCATTGATTCGGAATATTATGTCGTGAAGTTTACTGTGCCGAAGAAATTTGTGGGATACTTCGTCAATGAACTGAATTTGGATGAAGAATTTCACTTGAAGCTCATAGGACTGAAACGGGCGGATAAGATAACCAATAGTCTGGGTATCTCTCTGACGGAACTACATGTGAAAAACGAACTGTCGGAGAACGAGAAAGTAGAAGAGGGGGATGAGTTGGTTTGCTATGGTAAGTATCGTGACTTCCAGTCCTTCTGGAAAGCTATTTGATACTTATTCATATTAAATAAACATCAAAGTCATATATTCTTAGACTCCAAACGATAAATGAAAAAGCCGGATAATCATCGGAAGTCTTTCCAGAGTCCGATTGATTATCCGGCTTTCTTATGACGTTTAAGAAGCAGCGTTGATTATTTCGTTTGGATACGAATATTTCCTGCTTTTACACCGTTTGCCTTTGCAGTAAGTACAATTTCACCTGTTGTTTCACCCGATTGTACAATGGCTGTCAACATTCCGTTGAAAGCATGCATTTTCGGAAGATGGAACTGTTCAAGGTTGGTAGGGTCACCGTTGGCGGCAGCACGATATTTACCGGCTCCTTTGACGGAGAAGTTAATCTGACGGTTATCGGCAGGGCAGAGGTTTCCGTCTTTATCTACTACTTTTACAGTGATATAAGCCAGATCTTTTCCGTCTGCTGTCAGCTCGTTCCGGTTACTTACCAGTTCGATGTGATGAGGCTTTCCGGCAGTGCGAACCACTTTTTCCGCTACTGCTTTTCCGTCTTTGTTATAAGCTACTACTTTAACTTCGCCCGGTTCATATACGGCATCCATCCACATCAAGCGGTAACGGCTCTTCAAGGAACTGTTGTTTTTGCTTTGTTTGCCGTAGCTTTTTCCGTTGATAAACAGTTCGGCTGTCGGGTAGTTTGTATATACGAATACCGGAGTTACTTCACCTTCACGTCCCGGCCAAGTCCAATGAGGAAGAATATGCAGCGTCTCTGCATTTTTGTTCCATACGCTACGATAGAGATAATAACGGTCTTTGGGCAGGCTGGCAAGGTCTATAATACCAAACATGGAACTATGATTCGGCCATGAATCGACATCATAAGGTGAGGGTTCGCCCAGATAATCGAATCCTGTCCATACGAATTGTCCCATAGTCCAGTGATTATCATCCGCCAAAGCAAAATCTTCATCGGGAATATTCGACCACGGACATACTTCCACGTCATACGAAGAACATTGATGGTCTTCATATTTGGCACCTTTCTTGTCCTCAACCGGGAATTTATAGACTCCGCGCGAGCTGACGGTAGAAGCTGTTTCGCTACCCAGAATCAGGTTCTGCGGAAGTTGGTCGTAAGACTCTTTATAACGCTGGGTGCGATAGTTAAGCCCCGGTATGTCAATCATAGCCGCAAAGCCATTGGCAAGTACACAAGTCACCTGATCCATTCCGCAAGTTACGGGACGGGTAGGATCTTCACGGTGGCAAATATCCTGCAGGAATTTAGCTACCTTATAGCCGACAGGACTACATTGGGTAGGTACCTCATTACCGATGCTCCACATTACTACACAAGGATTATTGCGATAATTGTGAAGCATATTCACCATATCGCGTTCCGCCCATTCATCGAAATAACGGTGATAACCGTTTGTGCATTTGGCAATATCCCATTCATCGAACGGTTCAATCATCATCATAAATCCCATTTCGTCACATAGTTCAACGAGTTCCGGAGTCGGCATATTATGCGATGTACGGATAGCGTCACACCCCATGTCTTTCAAAAGAGTAAGTTGGTGGCGAAGAGCAGCTACGTTGATAGCAGCGCCCAACGGGCCTAAATCGTGATGATTGCATACCCCCTGGAATTTACGGTGTTCACCATTCAGGTAGAAACCTTTATCGGCGATGTATTCAATACTACGGATACCGAACCGGGTAGTATATGTATCTACCAACTTGTCGTCCGCATAAATCTTTGAAACAGCTTTGTAGAGCGACGGACTTTCCGGTGACCAAAGTTCGGGTGCGTCTACGATGAAATTCTGTTCAAATGGTTGCCCGTGATTGATTCGGCTTGTATTTTCTTTACGGGTAACGACTTTCCCTTCCGGAGAAAGAATATCTGTCTCTACACGGATTTGTGTTTTCTCACCGGCATTCTCAATTTTCGTCTGAAGACGTACAGCCGCAAAGTCCTTGCTCACATGAGGAGTTGTAATCTGTGTTCCCCATACAGGTACATGTACTTTCTCCGTCACAATCAAGTGTACATTGCGGTATAAGCCCGCTCCCGGATACCAGCGCGAAGACTGCGGACGGTTTTCCAAACGAACGGCTAATGTATTGCTCTTGCCGTCTTTATTAAGGAAAGGGGTTACATTGCAATGGAAAGAATTGTAGCCGAAAGGCCAGAAACAAGCTTCTTTCCCATTCACATAGACACGCGCTTCACTCATAGCGCCATCAAAGAGTAATGTCACTTCTTTGTCGGCAGGAGTGTCAAAACTGGTACGATACCAACCGGAACCTACATAAGGCAGTCCCCCGGTTCGTCCTGTCTTTAAAGATGCCTTTTTCTCGAAGTTCTGCGTAACAGCAACATTCTGGAGATCGTTGTTCATGTCGAAAGGGCCGAAAATAGCCCAATCGTGCGGAATAACGACCGATTCCCATTTTGTGTCATTGAACTCCGGCTGGCTGGCCTCTTTAAAATCTCCTTTACTGAACTTCCAGTTCTTCTCGAGCAGCGTCTCGCTGCGCTGCGCTTGCAGGCTGCAAGCGGCTCCCATCAAAAGTACAGTTATCAACTGTTTTTGGTGTTTCATGTTCATTTTCACTTTTCAGGTATAAATAATTTTGGATTCGGGGTAAAGATATAAAAAATGATCCAATAATATTATCTTTTAAAGGCATTAAATGAATTGGTGGGCTTACCGCTGTCGTCAAACATCCCGATATTGACAGTTTCAGTTTCTTTATGTTTTCCGGTCGGAGAAGTATTTCTGACTCTTATGGAAGTATAGTTTCAAGAATGTCGGGTAAACCTATGGGTAGCTAGGTCGTATTCTTTGTCCGCCTATATAAAGTTTCTTCAACGTCAAGTCCATGATTCCGGAAAATGTGGCAGTGGGATTTGCTATTGGCTTTACAAAATAGAGATTTCGCATCACGAAATTCTGTATCATTTCTTTGCTGTCTGCTGTAGTTTGGATAAGCGCCCATTTATTCCCGGGTTTCCAAAACGAACTGTTTTTAATTTCGATCTTTTCATACATAGGCCAAGAAGTAGAACTGTTGTAGTTTAGGAATCGAATGTCACCGTTGCCATTCCTGCCTACTATGGCATGAAAATTATCAAAGTAAAACCCCTTTAGTAGCCTGCCGCACATATCGGTTTCAGGATTGTTTATCTTAGTATTAATTCCTGCACGGATACAGTGAGCCAGGCGTGTCCATCCGATGGCATTGCTAACACGGATGTTTTCAGTGTCGGAGTTGCTCCAGTTAAGACGATCCTTGTTGTAGACGCCCGCTGCTGCGAATGTATTGCGTATCTCGGCCGGATTCGCATCTGTGTTTGTCAGGTTTATGGATTTGTTCTCAGTGTAGGTACGTCTCGGAAATTCGTCCGAAGGATTATAATGACCTGTGGCGAACACATCATCATTTCCTAAGGTTATGGAACCGTTGACTGTTATGTTCTTACCGCTTGAAAGATTGAGCCCGTCAATCCAACCATGGTTGTATGGAGAAAGCCCTTTGATGTTATTTAGGTTGATGTCCACAACATCATGTGTTTCCCAATTCCACTGTTGCGCGTCGCGCATGTATGTGTCGTTGAATGTGAGGTTCTTAGATTTTTTTAATACAACACCACCTTGGTGCGGAGTATTTTTTGCATCTTTCCTGTCGGTTGAGAAAGAGAGACAGCCCTGTCCATCATGTATGCCACGACCGGAAATTGTTATAAAGCTGGAATACGCAATGTAAATTGCAGGTTCGATAGCTTCTCTACACTCTTTTTGACGGTTTATCATGAGTGCGTTTTCATCGGTATAGACGAAAAGAGGTTTTCCGCCATTGTTTATGTCTCCGTTCCAGTTATGTATCTTAAGACCCGACCAAAGGTAGACACCGGCAGGGATATACAATGTATTGAGTTCGGGTGTGTTTCTAATCTTCTCCAAAGCCGCTTGTAATGCATCGGAAAGGTCGTTTCTGTCTCTTGTTCTCAAATTGGGGAACGCGACAATTTTACTTGTATACGGGACGAATTGGCCGGCTTCGTGGTTCCAGGTTAATAACTTTCCGTCATTTAGACTGGCGTCTGTAACACTGCCGGCAGGACGGCAAGTCTGTCCGATTGAGTCGGTAATTGGATGTTCACGCAGATAGTTTTCTGAGAACGTTTTGAAGTTAAGTACATTAGATGCGGAAAGAGAGGGCTTCTGTGCTACATCTTCCAAAGGGTCGTTTATAAGCGTAAGTTGCGGATTGCTCGTTGAGGCATCTTGTGGATCATCGCCATTGATGATGACTATGGCATATGGTAGATTTTGTACCATTTCGAATGTGAGTGTTCTTCTGTCGGCACTGATTGTGAGTGCCTTTTGCGGATAAAAACGCACTGGGTGGATGGTAACGCTGTTGATTTCAGTGTCTCCCATGATATTAATTTCAATTTTAGGCGTCAAGCTATTTGAGGCAAAACGGGCAACATCCATATTATGCCCTTGATTTCCGTTGACATTGTTGTCGTAACGGATAGCAGGCACATTAACATTTGCGACTTTCACGTCAAATCGTGTGGATATGGCATCATTTCTTACATGTGAAGGGTAGGCCACTCCGCCCGGTCCCGTGGTTGGGATGGTGAATGGTGTGTATGCGTGGACGATGCAGTTTTGTGCATGGAGAGATACCGCTGTCAATAAATACAGCATTATTGTTAGAATGTTGCAGAATAAGGTTTTTCTATTCATAAAATTATTTATATAACAATTATTTATTTCAAATATATAAAAGATGATTTATGGTAAGAATCTTCTTTCATAAAAAACTAATATGATTTTTATAGTAGATTCAATATTCCAATGTGCCTTCCTGTTACAACAATTTTCCGGCAACAATACAAATCTTTTGTCTAAAAACCTTCTTGTTTAATCATTTTTAGCAAACTACAGAGTTGTCTATCTGTCACTCTTCACTTAATTAAAAGATATTTTGAAAACAAGAGCAATATTATTCGTTTTTTTAGCCGGAAGTTTTATCGTTAATCCTTCATTATTACAGCTAATGATGTCTAATTTTCCATATCCTAGTAATTCAACTGTTTTTACTTTCCCGGTATAATTGGTTGTCGAATTTGCTAAACTCTTAAATGTTATATTTTCATTATCAGGGCATCCCAACACTGTTGCATACAGAGTATTTCCTTTTATTACATACCGGATGTCTTTGTTTGAATACTTAATGTTTTCGTTAAATCCCGGTCCTTTCATCGGGTTTATTTGGTCTGCTGTAGGACCTTCTCCAAATACTTTCCAGGGTCGCGTGTCGTAAATACTTTCTTTGTTTATGTCCATCCAGTCTGAAATTGTCTTAAGGATAGCCTCTTCCTTATCGTCTATTGTCCCGTCACCTCTCATAGGCACGCTTAACAGTAGATTCCCATTCTTACTTATGATATCAATAAGCATGTGAATCACGGTCTTTGCTGATTTATACCGATTATTGTCATAAAATGATCTTTCGTAATGCCAAGTTCCAATACATGTACATGTTTGCCAAGGCTTTTCCTGTATTCTGTCGGGAATACCACGCTCAATATCCCAAACCATACACTCTTTCTGAGCTTCATTCAGAACTTTACCCAAGATCACAGTTTTCTGACTGCCATTTTCTTTCAAACTCTTATTGTATGCATGTGCTGCAATACGAGGTCCTACATTATTTATCGGATAAAAAGGGAGTACCGTATCATCAAAATAGATCAAATCCGGATTATATTTGTTAATAGCATCTATGGTTCGGTTATAAATATTATTGCAATATTCTTCCGAAGGCTGAGATGCCCCGTTTCCCCAATTCCACTGTTTATGAATATTGCTGATATTATTACTTCCTACACTTCGAGGATGATTTTGAGCATATAAATCTTGTGGATCATAGCCTTCCCACCATTTTCCGACACCATCTTTACAAGTCAGGTTCCCGTCAAAGTCCTGAGATCCTTCATACCAGGTCCATGCATGCGAAGCATGGATACTGATACCAAAGGGCAGACCATTGTTTTTAGCAGCTTTAGCCCATCCGGCCAATAAATCTTTTTTCGGTCCCATATTCACTGAATTCCATGGCTGATATTTACTATCCCATAAATCCATATTGTCATGATGATTGGCCAATGCCACGAAGTACTGCGCTCCGACCTTTTTGTAAAGAGCAACCAATCTTTCCGGATCCCATTTATCGGCTTTCCAGATATTAATCACATCTTTGAAGCCGAAATCACGAGGATTACCATACTTCGAGATATGTGTTTTATATTGTCTTTGTCCGGGATAATACATGTAGCGTGCATACCAGTCACCATCTTCAGGTTCACATTGAGGTCCCCAATGAGCCCAAATACCGAACTTTGCATTCTGAAACCATTCTGGGGCTTCTCCGTACTGTTTCAAAGATTCCCACGAGGCCTGATAAATACCCGTTTCTATTGGTTCTACCTTAGGATTTTGGGCGTTTAGCATTGAAAATACAAACATAAAAAGAAATGCACAGTTTATCGTTCTCATAACTATTTTGTTTTAGATTTTATATGCGATTATTCTATTTTAAATCATGACTTTGCAAAGAACGAAAATATATTTGAGAGTGATTGAGTTAAAAAGACACAGGAATTATCCTTTTACGTTGCATTGCTTAAAAAAAGAATTACGGTTCAAATTAACCTATAAAATGTAGTAAATAATCTCTTATAGGTAAACTTAGTTGGGGAACGTATCAGCATTTGATTTAAAACAACCTATACGGTAAAGAGCTATGTTTCTATCTTTGTGTCAAAGTTATTTAGACTTTTCAATATCAATGTAAATTAGTAGTTGCAGTATGTGGAAAATATTTTTGTTTTCATAGTATCTCTACATGTTTTTGACTTATATAGCCAAAACATAAATCATTATTCCGGTACGGATATGGTATTTGATTTTGCCAATGAGGAAGTTGTATTAAAACCTTCATGGATTAAAAGTAAGGAAGAACTGAATTCGGAGTTCGTAAGTTCTTTAGAACCGGACAGGTTACTGCATAATTTTAAAATAACTGCTCAATTACTTTCAGATGCTAAGCCACTGGAAGGTTGGGAATATCCCCAAATATTGTATAAATGCCAACAAAAGCATGGTAATGGTTATTTAAGTGCATTTCCTGCGGATGCTTTCGATACATTGGAAAGAGAGTTTGGGCATGTTTGGGTGCCTGTCAATGGTTTTGCTGAAGGTTATTCAACAACAATAGAAAAAAGTATAAGGATGCGGCCATTAACTTTTGGGATATTGCTTGTTGCAGCGGGACCGGAATTGAGGCTTTTGCCAAGCTGAATACTCAATTTATAGTCTCATTTCCAATGGAATGTAGATTTTCTTTGAATCTTTTTATACCATCTTGGGCAGAAGGTACAGATGTTTATGTTAATGAAGAAAAGGTGTCGATTAAATCTTTTATTCCACAATCTTATTTCACGATTAATAGATTATGGCATGATAAGGATGTCGTAAAAGTTGTTTTCAATTGTAATTTCCATCTCAAACCAATGATTGATAATATAAATATGTTTGCCATTTTTTATGGTCCGTTGCTGCTAGCTTTTGAGAGCAATTCTGAAATTATACTCAAGGGAAGAATGGAGGAAGATATATTAAATAAATTAAAGGTGTTGAATTTGTAGGAAGGTTTGTTTCAGTTGGAAAATGACGGGAAAATATATTCTTTACGTCCTTTGTATGATATTGACAAGGAGTCTACGGGGTGTATGCAACTATCCGTAATAGCGAATTTTAATCTTTTAAAGAGCCAGTTAAAGTTGTTCATGATTATTTGATTCATAATATAAAGAGATATAGTGCCAGATAAAAACATTTTATGGTATAATTTGAACAATAAAATGCCATGGTATGAAATATGCTACTTTTTGCTCCAATACGAATCGGGAATTACATCTAAAATTACCATTTTTGCTTCCACGAATTTCTTAAAATAAAAATTAGATGAGAAGAATTATCTGCTTACAGTTTTTGATATGGTTTGGACTTTTTTCATTAGTAGCTCAAACGTTGAATATTTACTCTACCCCAAAAGAGTTAATCTATAGCAAACATAATGATGATTTTACGGTTTCAGTACGTTTGCCTGGAGAAGAATGGCAGGACCTATATGAATATTGTGTGATGGTAGATATGGATAATCCACAACCGGCATCTATGGTTCAATTTGATTTTTCTGGCAGGGTAGAGCTTCGGGTAAGACCCAATAATCAGATGATTCATAAAGTGAAAATACGTCCTTTATCAAAAGGTATTGAGCATACTGTGCATGGAAATATGATTTATTTTTCTTTGGATAAACCCGGAAAATTCTCGCTTGAGATTAATGAAGATAGAGTAAGAAACCTGCATATATTTGCTAACGAACCAGAAACGGAAATACCCAATCCAAATGACCCTGATGTGGTATATTTTGCTCCCGGATTCCATCGCCCCAAAGATTTGCCGGGAAATGCATTCACCATATCTTCCAATACTACTGTTTATTTGGCTCCCGGAGCAGTTGTAAATGGAAAGTTTATCTGTAATAATGTTGAGAATGTAAGATTTATAGGTAGGGGATATATTGATAATCCGGCACGTGGGTTTGAGATTACGCATAGTAAGAATATAGAAATAAATGGCATAACAGTTATCAATCCCGACCATTATACTGTATTGGGAGGAGAAGTCGATGGACTGAAAATTAGTAACCTGAAAGCGTTCAGTTGTAAAGGCTGGAGCGATGGTATCGATCTTATGAGCTGTAGAAATGTGGAGATTAAAGATGTATTTATGCGGAATTCGGATGATTGTATAGCTCTATATGCGCATCGCTGGACATATTACGGGAATGTAAAAAATATAAAGGTATCTGATGCTACTTTATGGGCTGATGTGGCACATCCGGTAAATATAGGCGGGCATGGCAAAGGAAACATATTGGAGGATATTACTTTCTCAAATATAAATATACTGCAACATGATGAGGATGACAGATTATATCAGGGCTGTCTTTCTATTAATGTAGCCGATGATAATGTGGTTCAGGATGTAAACTTCGAAAATATATGGATTGATAATATTGAAGAAGGTCAGCTTTTTAATTTCAGGGTATTGTATAACCCTAAATATAGCGTGTCGCCTGGAGGAGGCATTAAAAATATTAATGTCAAAAATATATATTATACAGGATATGGAGAAAATCCTTCGGTAATTGAAGGATATAGTGAAAACCGTTGTATAGAGAAGATCACTTTTGAGAATATAATGATTAACGGAAAACAGATCGGAACGCTGGAAGACGCCAATATAAAAGTCGGAAAGTTTGCAAAGAATGTAACACTTCGGTAAGTCAATTTTTATAAGTGTAAAGATACTGACACGCAAGAAAGTACGTTCTTACATAAAACGGCAGTTAGTAAACTAGAGTAATGAATAGATTAACTTTAATTTTTTTATTTAATATTATGGGAATAAAATCCAGTTTTTTATCAAACAAAGGAGTTGCCATAGCTATTGCTATGCTAGTGGGTGGCTCATCGGGCATTTTGCTAAGGGCGAATACCGGGGTAGAAGAGAACTTGATTGTCACTCAAACGGTGAGAACAATTAAAGGGATGGTTACAGACCAGAACGGTGAGCCGTTGATTGGTTGTAACGTTGTTGTCGTGGGTTCGCAAGAAGGGGTGATTACGGATCTTAATGGAAAATTCACTTTGAGAGTATCTGATAGAGCAAAGCAATTGAAGATTACCTATATCGGATATGTGGATCAGATAGTGGCTATTGGCAATAGTCCGGAAATAAGGATAACTTTGAAAGAAGATAATAATGCATTGGAAGAAGTAGTCGTTGTAGGTTACGGAACCCAAAAGAAAGCTACACTGACCGGTTCTATCGAGCAAGTGAGTGGTAAGGCTTTAGAAAGTCGTGCGGTAACCAATGTGGGGCTGGCTTTGCAAGGACAGACACCAGGACTGGCAGTGACACGTTCATCCGCTCGTCCGGGAAATGAAGACTTGAAATTCCAGATTCGTGGTGCCACATCCGTCAATGGTGGTGACCCATTGGTGATTATCGACGGGGTGCCTGCTTTGAACGGGTATTCCTTTCAGAATATGAACTCGGATGACATCGAAAACATCAGTGTATTGAAAGATGGTGCTGCCTCTATCTATGGTGCGAAAGCCGCCAATGGTGTAATTCTGGTTACTACCAAAAAAGGTAAGGGAAAAGTGAGTGTCGACTATAATTTCAACATGCGTTTCAATACCAATGGTATCACGGGATTTTCACCTTCCATGTCGGAATATGCCCAAATGTGGCTGGCAGCCAATAAGGAAGAAAAAGTGCCCGACTGGTGGGCGTGGGTTTCGCAAGAAAACATGGAGAGGATGGCTCAAGGGATTGAAGGAATGTATCCTACCCGATTTTATGGAGATATATTTATCGGCAATGCCAACCGCTTGGAGGAAATGTTTGCCACCCGTTTTTCCTATCAGCACAATCTGAGCATTTCCGGTGCCACGGATAAGTCCGATTTCCGTGTTTCGGCTGCTTATGCCGATAATCAAGGCAATCTGGCTACGGCTTATGATGGGCAGAAACAGATAAACTTGCGTCTGAACTATGGTTATCAGTTGGCGAAATGGATACGGTTGGAGACAGGTGCGAGTCTGGTAAATACGGATACGGAGTCTCCTTCGGTCGGATTGGATTATACATTGTATGGGAATGACATGCCTTTTTTCCCAGCAAAGAATCCTTACGGACAGTGGTATGCCAATTTTGGCAATGTAGGCGACCGCCAGTCAGTTGCCGCAACAAGTGACGGCGGACGTGACATCAAGAAGTCATTGACGACCCGCATAGATATGAAGGCAATCGTTGATATCTGGAACGGTATCAGCTTTGAAGGTATGGCTTCTTTTCAGAATGAAGAATTCAGACGTGAGCGTTGGGTGACTCCGGTGCAGACTTATGACTGGTTCGGGAATCCGGCCCAACAATTGGTCAACTCCACGGTAACCACATTGAATACTACAGACCCTTCAAATCTGGCTCATAATAATCCGGGATACATGACTGCTGCCGAGAATTATTTCTATCAATATTATTCTGCTCTGTTGAAGTATAACAAGACATTTGCTGACGTGCATAACATATCCGCTCTTATGGGTATCAATGCGGAAAAGAAACAGGTGAAGAAACTGGCCGCCGGACGCAAGGACTTTGAGAATGACGGAGTATATGACTTGAATCTGGCTGATGGTACACTACAGGGAAATAGTGGCGGAAAGTTTCAGAACGGCACTTATTCTTATATTGCGAAAGTGAACTATGATTATGCGGAAAAATACCTGATTGAGTTGATGGGACGTCGTGATGGTAATTCCAAATTCGCTGACGGCTATCGTTTCCAGAATTATGGTTCCTTCTCTTTAGGTTGGGTATTTACACAAGAGAATTTTATAAAACCTGTATCCTCACTTTTTGGTCTGGACTTTGGTAAAGTACGTTTGAGTTATGGTAGTTCCGGAAATGACGCCGGACTGGGTAATTATGATTACGTATCAACTATTAATCAGGGAACTACGATATTGGGCTCTCCTGCCGGGACCCAAATATCCACCTCATTGAACAATTCCGGTTTGATCAGCCTGACAAGAACATGGGAACGCGTAGAACAGAAGAATATTGGCGTTGACCTTAATTTTCTGAATAACCGACTGGTGTTCAATTGGGACTATTTTATAAAAGAGAATAAAGGCATGTTGTCCGAAATTTCATATCCTGCCCTCTTGGGAGGCCGGGCGCCTAAAACGAACAGCGGTCATTTGCGTGTAAGAGGATGGGAAGTTTCGTTGACATGGCGTGATCATATAAAAGATTTTTCATATTATGTTACAGCGAATGTAAGTGATACACGCAGCAAGTTAATGGAACTGGAGGGAGCAAATACGATTGTTGCCGGAAAGAATAAGACATTGAATGGTTATCCGCTGAATGCTTACTTCTTGTATAAGACGGACGGTTATTTCCAGTCGCAGGAAGAGGTAAACGCTTATTATGCGAAATACGGTGGTACAGGGGCATTGGCTGCTTTGCCGGCAGGTGGCAGTACTGAACTTCGCCCGGGTGATATCAAACGCCTGGATTTAAGCGGAGACCGTTCCATTTCTGCCGATGGTGGTGCTTCCAGTGACTTGATTTATATGGGAGATGGAAATGCCCATTATCTATTCGGTATTACGCTTGGCGGTTCGTGGAAAGGATTTGACTTTAACGCCTTATTCCAGGGAGTTGGAAAACAACTGATTATGAGACAGGGCTGGATGGCTTATCCGTTTGCTGCTACGTATACTAACCAAAATTACAAATTTATGGGAAAGACCTGGACGGAGGATAACCCGAATGCTGAGTTTCCGCGTCTGACAGTTTATGGAGGACGTTCAGCATGGAATTATGTGAACAATGACTTCATGCTGCAAAACAACCGGTATGTTCGCTTGAAATCATTGGTTGTCGGCTACACCTTGCCGCAAGTATGGACGAGAAAGGCGAAACTTGAAAAAGTCCGTGTTTATTTCTCCGGCAATGACTTGTGGGAGGCAACGAGCATCAAAGATGGATTTGATCCGGAAATGGGAGAGATGTCGCAGAACACAGGTTATCCGTTCTCCAGAACATGGTCATTCGGTATAAATGTTGGTTTCTGATTGTATAACTTTTGTAAATTTGATTGATATGAGAAAATTATATATTACTATTTTTTCCAGTTTGCTACTTAGTCTGTCAAGCTGTTCTGACATATTTCTGGATCTCGAACCTCAGGATCAACGAACGGATGTGGTGTATTTTAAGAAAGCATCGGATTTTAAAGAATATGCCACCGGTTTTTATGGTCAGCTTTTAGGATGGCGCACACCGTATGGCAAATACTCTATTTACAATTTTATGGATTCCTCTTCGGATTTGGCTTCCAATTTTCTGGGTTCATCCGATGTAGGACGTGGAACGATTACTGTTCCGTTGTCAGATGACCGTTGGGACAGATGCTATAGCTATATACGTACTGTAAATATTTTGTTTGAGAAAGCAAAAGGTTACCCGGGCAGTCAGTCGGAGATAGCACCCTATCTGGCAGAAGCTTATTTTTTTCGTGCCTATAATTATTTTACGTTGTTGAAGGCTTTTGGAGGTGTGCCTGTGGTTACTTCTGTGATGGATACAGATTCTCCGGAACTGAAGTCTTTCAGAAACAGCCGCTACGAGGTTGTAGATTTGATCCTTTCGGACTTGACGTATGCGATAGCTGCCCTTCCTATCGAACAGAATATTTCGGATGCTGATAAGGGATGTGTCAGCAGATGGGCTGCCGAAGCTTTTAAGGCGCGTGTGCTGCTCTATGAAGCGACTTGGAGAAAATATAACGGAACATCAACCGATTTTTCGGGATCTGCCAGCCCTGCCAGCAATCAAGTGAATGAATTCCTGGATGAGGCTATTACCTTATGTGAGGATGTGATAAAGAGAGGCGGATATCAAATTTGGAATTATAACAGTAATGAGAAGATAAAGAATCAAAGTAACTTGTATTTGTTTAATTTGGAAGATGCGGGAAGTAATCCGGCGGGACTGACTAAAAGCAGCAATAAGGAATTTATTCTCTATGGTGTTTATGATATTAATCTGAGGACAGGCGGGGTTAATTTGAGTCATACTGTTATGTCAATGATTCCGAGCCGTAAGTTGATTGATATGTTCCTTTGTACGGACGGTAAACCTATTGATAAATCTGACCTGTTTCAGGGATATCATAAAACCGGTGATGAATTTAAGAACCGTGATTATCGTCTGATGAATTATATTAATGGTGGGACGGAGCCTGCACCGGGTTCGGTGACATTGGACAAAGGGCTGGCCGGTTATGACTGTGCAAAATTCAAGGCTTACAATTATCCGACTTACCGTAAGGCAAATGATGAATCAGCCAATTATCCGGTATTACGTCTGGCAGAGGTGTATCTGAATTATGCGGAAGCTTGTTATGAACGTCATGGTAAGGTCACCGATGCACAGTTAACCGGAATCAACGAATTGCGTGCCCGTGCGGGTGTGGCTGCTTTGACCAACAAGTTGGTTGAAGATAATGAGCTGGATATGCTGGAAGAGATCCGTCGTGAACGTGCAGTAGAACTTTATATGGAGGGTGCGCGTATTGATGATTTGAAACGATGGGGAATTGCAGAAGAAGCATTGAATGCTTCACGTTGTGGTATGGTTGTCGGTGGTGACGGTTATGTGACTGATTTTAAATCAGCGGACGGTACTCCCACAGGGCGTTATGCTGCGAATACTTTTGTCTGGGGGGAAGAAAAAGTGCAGACAGGAGACGGACTATTGAATTGTGTGGTAATCAGTAGCTCTGCCAACCATTCTTTCATGAAGAAACATTATTTGTGGCCTATACCTCAGAGACAGATTGATTTGAATCCGAATTTGAAACAGAATCCGGGATATTGATTAATTATTTAAAAAGGATAAGATTATGAAGCGTTTATTTATAAAAATCATAAGTTGCTGCCTGCTGGCTTTAGGAACAGTAGTCTTTATTAGCTGCGAAAAGGACAGTAATATCAAACAGTATGTATATCCTGCGCCCGAAGTGTCGGGCTATTCGCCTGCAGAAGGCTATGTAAAGTCGCGTGTGGCAATATTGGGGCATAATTTCGGTGATCGTGCGGAAGCGGTTAAAGTTTCTTTTGGAGGAATACTTGCGGATAATGTACTGTCCTGCAATAATAATTGTGTGGTAGTGGAAGTGCCTGAAGAAGCTATGAGTGGTGACATTACCTTGCAGGTATGGACCAATTCGGTAACGGTGGGAAATTACGTGATATGGCCGTCTCCTGTTGTTTCCGAAATGGAAACGGAGAGTGGCTCTTCTATTATCAGGCCGGGAGAAACGGTGACAATCAAAGGTACAGGTTTTGGTACGGCAAAAGAAGATGTTCTCGTGAAGTTCGGTGGTGTTAATGCAGAAGTGACCAAGTGGTCTGAAACAGAAATTCAAACGGTTGCTCCTGAAAATTTTCCTACGGGAGAGGTCGTTATTGTCGTGAATGGTTTTGAAGTAGTGGCAGGGGCAGCTTTGAATCCGTTTGCCAAAGGAGATGTTACGGTTGCTTATTTGAAGAACTACAGACAGCCGTTCAAGATAGATCCTAACATGACGGATGCGCAACTGGGTACTTCTCCCGGAACTTACCTTCCGGCTGATTGGATCGTAAACGATGCTGCACGCAGTATGCAAAATGGTGGTGCTTCAGAGAAAGTAGCCGGCTTGAACAATGACAATCTGCTTTTACAGGCTGGATGGGGAGCAAACAACTTTACGAATGGTAAACTTTATCAGACAACAACGTTGCCAAAAGGGAAATATCGCCTGACAGTAAATTTGAAAGAATATGGTGTGAAGACTAGTACACTCTATATTACAGTTGCTGAAGGTAATGAATTACCTGATATTACTGATATTGAGGATAATGAACTGGTGAAAGGACTTTATTTGTTTGTGGGAGAGAATAAAACATCCTCTTCTGTACAGATTGAGTTTGAACTGACCGAGGAAAGTACGGAGGTTGCCCTTGGATTTGTATGCTCTATGACCGCTAACGGCTGGTTTAGAGCGACAGAACTGAGATTAGAATTGTTATGAATCATAATCTAAAAAATTAAAAAAAACAGATGAGAAAGATATATTTAATATTTCCATTGTTGTTTACATTGCTGACAGTTGCTTGTGATGACGATGCGGAAATTGTACGGCTTACAAATGAAGACCCTGTATTGTCGGTTTCCAGTATATCCCCCCAACGTGGCTATGCGGGAGCAGAAGTTACTATTGAAGGAGCAAACTTCGGAGCTGCGAAAGAGTTGGTAAAAGTGTTTTTTACAGGTATGGAAGAATCTGCGGAACTGCTTACTTGTGAAGATACCAAATTGGTGGTCAAGGTCCCGGAAAATGCAGCCAGTGGTGCATTAACTATCGAAGCGAACAAGATGAGCATTGTAACGTCCGACCGACTTTTTACGGTTATTCCCAATCCTGAAATGATGGGAATATCACCGGCAAGAGTAACAGGTAATGCGGAAGTTACAATTATTGGAAAGAATTTTGGTACAGTGACAGAGGATGTGCAGTTGTATTGCATGATAGACGGAGAGGAAGTACCTTTCACTATAACTTCATGTATGGATGAGGAAATAAAGGCAATTGTACCGGAAACTACCGTGTTTGGGGAATTTGAACTTAAAGTACGGATTCAGGGAAAGGAAGCAAAGAATGTGTTGAAGATTACCTTGTTGGAGAAGCCGACCGTTACTACTGTGAAATCAGATAATGTATTGAGTGAAAGTTTTGCATTTGCTGGGGATAAAGTGACAATTTCCGGTACAGGCTTCGGTACTGATGCAAATGCTGTTACAGTGAAATTCGGTGATTTGAATGCTGTTTCCATTGAATCTTGTGCAAATAGTGAGATAATAGCGGTAGTTCCGGATGGTTTTGCTGGTGGTGCGATAACTGTGACGAAAGACGGACTTTCCTCTACCTCTGCGGATGAACTGAAAGTGCTGGAAGATAATACGGATATTTCAAGCTATGTTTTGAAGAACTATAAGGCTCCTTTTACTCCGAATGAGTTTAAAGAAGGACAAGGCGGTACTGAAAATTCTTGGGCTGTACCAGCTGGTTGGACTGTGAATGAAGCTGCGCAGAATATGTTTAACAAACAGAATGGGCAGTACTGTTCAGTGCCTGTCGGAGGATTGAATACGGATGCGCAAGTCTTGATTATACAGGCAGGTTGGAACAACAATGCAGTTGCGGCTACAAAAACAGTAACGAATGGTAAGATGTATCAGAACATTACTTTGCCGAAAGGCTCTTATATGTTGAAAGTTACATATGGAGAAGTAGTCCTGAAAACTGGTAATCCTTATGTTGCGATTGTTAAAAACATGGCTGAGTTGCCTAATCCAGACCAGTTGTCTGAAGCAAATGGGGATGTGTTTTGGAAGTTCAAAGATCATAGTAAGAATGCCCCTCTTGCAGAAGAATCTATTCCTTTCAATTTGTCTGAGACAACAGAAATATGCCTTGGCTTTACAGCTAATTTGCCTTATACTTCATGCTTTAAGGTCACAGAATTCAAATTGGTTTATGTAGGTGATGTACAATAGTTTTGATTTATAAAACGAGTAAAATATGAAAAAAATATATTATTTGATGTTCATAAGCTTCTTGTCATTGTCAGTGGCTTGTGGTGATGATATTGATCCGATAGAAAGAGATTGGGTGACCGATAACGGTGAAGAGGATATTCCTCACAATATTATAATAAAAGATGAAAGTGAACCAATGGTTCACCCAGGCGGATTGCATAGTGCTGAAGACCTTTTACGTGCAAAAGCCAAGGTGGCAAACGGCGAATCTCCTTGGATTGATGGTTGGAATAAATTGCTCGAAAACAATCATTTCCAGGCACCTGCTTCGGTAACAATAGTTGCTGATGAGAATAACCTTCCTAATACTACTGTGGCTCCTAATCCTACAGTAAAGATTATCAGGGGTGGGGGAACTATATGGGAAGAAGAGCATGATAACTATAATAATGCCGCTAATCAGGCTCATGCGGCGTATCATTATGCTTTAGCCTGGAAGATTACTGGTGATGTAAAATATGCACAAGCCTCTATTAATATTCTAAATGCGTGGGCTGCAACTTGTAAATCTATTAATGGTGACTCCAATATGTCGTTGGCTGCCGGATTATATGGTTATCAGTTTGCAAACGCTGGAGAATTAATGCGTGATTACTCTAATTGGGAGAGTGATAAATTTAAGGCATATCAGCAGTGGATGGTAGATGTTTTTTATGTTGCTAACCATGATTTTATTGTAAGACATCATGGAGCGCCTGTTTTGAATTATTGGGCAAACTGGGGATTGGCAAATTTAGCATCTATGTTGTCAATCGGTATTTTGTCAGATCGTCGTGACATATATAATGAAGCTGTTGACTACTTATTAAATGGTGACGGTAATGGCTGTTTGAAGAGGACAATAGTTCATGTCTTTGACGGTGATAATGCGGGGTTGGCACAGATTCAAGAAAGCGGGCGTGACCAAGGACACTCAACATTAGTGATAGGACTGTTAGGAATTATAGCTCAAATGACTTATAATCAAGGAGATGATTTCTTTGGTTATAATAATAATGTTATTTTGAAAGCATCAGAATATGTAGCCAAATATAACGTGGCGATGTTGGATGTTCCTTTTGTGGAATATAATGGCTTTCACGGGTTACATACTGAAATTAGTTCAGACAGAGGATCGACCCGTCCGATGTATGAGGTACTTTATTGGCATTATGCGAGAGTTAAAAATGTGGAACCTCAATGGCTCCAATATACATTGATGGGTGTAAACCAGATGCGTCCGGAAGTAGGAGCGCAAACAGGAAATGGTGGGGGCGCTTTTGACTTGTTAGGATATGGTACATTAATGTATCCAAGATAAAAGTATTGGTTATTTCATAAATATGGGCTGGTGTCTATTAGATATCAGCCCATATGTTTATATAATGAAAACGACTCATCTGTGCTTTTTGGAGAACCGGGCAAACACATTCTTATGGCACGGCGGGAAAAGGATGATTGGTTTGTTGGCGGTATAACGAATAATAATGGTTCGGACGAAGTGATTACGTTAGATTTTTTAGAACCGGATAAAATTTATTTAGCAACTGTATATACAGATGACGCGAATGTGGAGACCTCGACTTAGGGTAAATATGCTAGTTTTCTAACGGATTCATCACAACAAATGAATTTCAAATTAAAACCTAGTGGGGGCTATCCATTTTGTTCTTGTAACACGAAGTGCACAGAAAAAATATAAGAGATATAGAGGTCAATGGCTATGATATATAGTATGATTTTGCTCATGAATAAGAATATCCTATTATTTGCATCAAAACGTCCTTATATTTTTTAATCTGATAACTCATATTTGCAGTGACTAATTAATAATTTTATGAAAAACATAGAAATGGAAGCATGTTTGATTATTGAAGAGATATATAAGGAATATTACTCAGTGATATTCCGGTATATTATATGCCGTATAAAATGTAAACATGATGCTGAAGATCTAGTGCAAGACGTTTTTGTACATTTGTTAGATTATGACAAGATGCTTCAAAAGTCTACCATTCGGTCTTTTCTTTTCACTATAACACGTAATATTGTGATAGACTATTTACGCTGTTATTATAGAAAACAGGAAATGGTATCGTACGCCTATGAAAATGTTATTGAATCTACTTGTGAACCTGAAAAAGAAATCATTGCTAAAGATTTACTCACTATAGAAAGAATGAAGTTAAACACATTTCCACAACAACGCAAAAAGGTCTACTCTATGAGTCGGTTTGAAGAAAAAAATATATATGAAATTTCAGAGGAACTACAGTTAAGTATGAGCACAGTAGAAAATCATCTTTTTACAGGACGAAAAATTATGCGTAATTATATTAGGATGTGCATTTGATTGCCTTTAATGGCAAGTTGAAATCATGAAAACTGATAATTCTAGGAAAAGCCTTGCTTTGATTTTGTCTTTTTTTGTGACAGAGAATCTTTTATAAAAGGAGGAGTAATGATGTTTTTGGACAATGAGTTGATTTATATATTTTGATTTTATAGAATCAATTTAAATTTAGTATTAATTAATATGTTTAACATCAATCTTGTACAATGAAGAAAAAGATTTTAGAATGTTGTATGGTAAGTGTCCTGCTTATTTCTTCTACTGTGTGTGCACAGCAGATTCACAATATGCGAGGTATGGTTGCCGATGCTAACGGAAAACCCTTGTCAGGGGTGGTAGTCCAAGTGCCTGGGACTGAAAAGCAAGCACTAACGGACGCGAACGGCTATTTTGATTTGCCGATTACAGAGGGAACGAAACTTAGTTTCTCTCATCCTGAATTCTACTCTCAGGAGACGTATTACAAGAAAAAGGGGCGTTTCATCGTTCAGATGGCTATGCGTGCAATGTCTGGTCCGGAAGATAAAGAGAAGGTGACCGATCGCTTACGAGGGACCTCTAAGAAAGGAGATTTAGTTGAAACAATCGGTTTTGTAGATGGAACAGCCGTTACATCTACCCCTACATATAACTTTTTGGGTGCTATACAAGGGCGTATGCCGGGTTTGAACATTTATCGCCAAGGGGGGGATATGCCGGCTTCTTACGGTTGGAAAGTACGCAATTCGCGTACAACTCTGTTTTTAGTGGATGGAATTGAACGTGACTTCTACACTATGGACCCAGATCAAGTAGAGAGCGTACAGGTATTGAAAGATGGACTTTCTAGCGTGATGCTGGGACAACGTTCTGCAGCAGGTGTCATCAATGTGATTACGAAGAAAGGCAACATAGGCCGTCCCAGATTTTCATTTGCAGCTGAAACAGGCTTTCAGCAAGCATTAAAGTTGCCGGATTTGCTTGGAACCGTAGATTATATGACATTAGTGAATGAGGGGTATGCTAATGATAACCGTTCTCCGGGAGCTTACATTGATGCTTATAGACCGGAAATTATAGAAAAGTACCGGAATAAGGAGAATGGTTATCTTTATCCTGATGTGGATTGGTATAATGAGTTACTAAACAATACAACTCCTGTGCATCGCTACAATTTCAATGTATCTGGAGCTACAAATAGTTTTAATTACTTTGTTGATCTTGACTGGTATCGTGAGAATGGCTTTTTTAAAACAAATGATGCGAACAGTTACAACACAAATGCGCAGACTAACCGGTTTTCTGTACGTTCCAATCTGGGAGTCAAAGTAACTTCAACTACTTTTATGCAGATTAATTTGGCCGGACGCCAAGAGCGTTATAATCAACCTGCAGCAGGAACCCGGTCATTTTATAGTAATATACTTGGTACTCGTCCTAATCTTTATCCTGTCTATAATCCTGACGGTTCCTACGGTTCGTATATAGACTCGAAGGCGAATCAGAATCTGAAAGGTCTGCTATTTGACAATGGTCATCAGTTTGAAGACAGCCGTCATATGTCTTTTGACCTTACGGTAAAGCAAAAAATGGATTTTTTGCTTGATGGACTTTATTTGGAGGCTACTGGTTCTTATTATACTGCGACCTCTTATCTTACTACTCGTAGTAAGGAATTTGCAGCTTATATATATAAAGAAGATGGTTCTTACCAGCAAATTGGTGAAGACAAAGATCAGGGTAACTCTGGAAAAAAAGACCAGCGTTACCGTATTACCTTTTTGAAAGGAATGGCTGGCTATGACCATTCATTCGGCAAACATAAAGTGTCCGCTTTACTTGTGGCCGACCTGAATCAAATCCAGGATCAAAATGTGCAGAAGGGATATTTGCGGAATTATACTAATTATTCCGGTCGAGTGAATTACAACTATGACGACCGCTATTTAGCAGAAGCCGTGTACACTCGTGGCGGATACAACTGGTTAGCTCCAGGTAATCGCTGGGGTAATTACTGGGGTATGGGAGCCGCCTGGAATGGACATAATGAGTCGTTTGTGAAAGATTTGAAGATCTTTAGTACATTAAAACCACGTATCTCTTATGCAGTGACAGGGCAGGCTATGTGTGACTATGCTGAATATAAACAGTCGTACAGTACTTTTAAGGTGCATCTGTATGGAGGTCCTTTTGATAATAAATGGACAGAAGAGAACAAAACGCCTTCACGTCTTAATCCGGAAATAGCCAAGAAGTTGAATGTAGGAATTGATTTGGGATTTTTCAATGATCGCCTTTCCGCTACATTTGATTATTATCAGAACAAGTTTTCTGATGTGGTAGCTACTTCTGAAATCAAAACAGCGATTCTGGGCAACGTTTATCCACGTACTAATTGTGAGAAATATTCTTATACAGGTACGGAAGTGGTGCTTACTTGGCAAGATCGGATTAGAAACTTCAATTATTTCATTAATGGTAATTTAAGCTTTGAACAATCTAAATTCGAATATACACCGGAACTTACGAAGGCTTATCCATGGATGAGTCGATTAGGCGACCCGGTAGGAATGACCTATGGATATGTGGCTGATGGAATTTTTCAAAGTCAAGAAGAAATTGATGCTCACGACGCTTTCTTGACGTCTGCTGTGAAGAGTACGATTATGCCGGGTGATATTCGTTATAAAGATTTGAACGGGGATCATATTATTGATATTCATGACCAAACCAATTTAGGGTCAAAGAAAGCTAAGGGATATTATGGAATTTCTGCCGGATTTAATTATAAAGGATTCGATTTTTCCGTATTTGCGCAAGGTACTCTCAACCGTCAAGTCTATTTGAACGGTGACTTTATGGACGGTTCAGGAAAAAAAGGCGAGGGTGCTATCACTTCTTATGTTTTGGGACGCTGGACTCCCGACAATCATACTAATACTCAAACTCGTATATGGTATGATAGTAATAACAACAATAGGCAGACTTCTTCATTTTGGATATATGATGCAGATTATTTCCGCTTGAAAAATGTAGAAATCGGTTATACATTACCTACGTTGTTGACTCGTAAGTTGGGTATTCCTTCTGTACGTATCTATGCACAAGGCATGAATCTGCTGACGGCTTCTGAGATTTTTGATGTACGCGATGATATTGATCCTGAAATATGGGGAGGCAGTTTCCCTATGACGCGAACTATAAACTTTGGTATAAGCATAAAACTATAAAAGATGAAACGATATATACATAATTTAATGGGTGTATTGACTGTGTTCGGTCTCTTTTTTACCTCATGTGAGGATATGGAAAACGAACCGCTTGAAATACAGTCGGATATTTACGTGTGGGACGAGGATGATTATGCTGGGGAAAACGCAAAGCAATGGTTGAACTTTACTTACTCGTTTATACCTGCAGGAATGGACCGCTACAATGGACAGCCTATGGAGGTGCTAACGGACGATGCGATTCCGACTGACAGGTCCAATGCTAACTGGACGATAATAAATTCCGGATATTCGACTACTAACATGTTTCCTTTAGAGTATGCAAAAGGGGATAAGTATGGTGAAAGTTGGGCTTTGCTTTACAAGGCTATCCGTTATTGTAATATTTTCATGCAAAATTACAAAAAAGTGCCTTGGTCGGATTTGGAGGAAGCCTCCTATCACGCAAATGAAGCTCGTGCTTTGAGGGCATATTACTACTGGCTGCTGGTACGTACTTACGGGGGAGTTCCTTTAATTTACGATAAGGTATTCACAGTGGATAGTCCCGAACTGCGCACGTTGAAAAGAAACAGTTTTGCGGAATGTATCCAATACATTAAGGATGAAATAGATGCAGTGAAAGACAATTTACGTCCCTATTCAGATATAGGAGAACGTAAATCGCCTGATGATAAAAAGAATAGTTTTGCCGAGGGAATAGACAGTAATTGGAAGCATGTACGAAAATGGGGGCTTTTGGGAGTTGAAGCCCGCATGTTGCTCTATGCGGCAAGCCCGTTGGTAAATGGTACCGGTAATGCCGCAGAACCTTGGCTGGGCTATCCCGAAAATGATCCTGACAGGTGGAAAGAAGCGGCGGATATTTGTCGTACAATCATCAATACGAATCAGTTCATACTTGAAAAGGACCGTACACGCTTAAGCCGTACAACGATCAATGGAGAAGTTCTGTGGATGAAAAAAGGACAGGATGGTAACGCTCTCTATGGCGATAATTGGGGATACAAAAACTCGCCTATGGGCTGCAAAGATATGGGAACTTGGGCAGGTAATGGTCGTTACTGTCTTGGTCAGACTAGCCCTACACAAGAACTGGTAGATGCATTTCCAATGAAGAACGGGAAATCCCTTGACGAAGCTAAAGAGAGTGGCGAGTATAACCCGCAAGATCCTTATAAAAATCGTGACCCGCGTCTTACACAAACTGTGTTTTATCACAATAGCCGTTGGCTGAAAGCAAATATAGATGTTTCTGAAGGTGGAAGAGATAATTATTCTTTAGACCCCAAACGGGAAGGAAATCGGACAAAAACCGGTTATTATCTGAAAAGACATTTAGCTGAGAATGAAGAAGACACGCAGTTTGGTAAAACAAATTTCCACTCCGGTTTAGTCTCTTCTTGGCCCGTGGTGCGTTATGCTGATATTTTACTGATGTATGCTGAAGCACAGACTGAATATTTGAATAAAGCGCAAGGGGCAAGCATTATCAATGATGAATTAGTATATCAAGCGATTGAAATGGTACGTCAGCGCGCAGGTCTTAATCCTTATGCCTTGTCAAGAGGAATGAGTTATGATAAACTCATTAAATTGATACGTAATGAACGCCGTTGTGAGTTTGCCTTTGAGGAGAGCCGTTTTTGGGACATCCGTCGATGGAAGATTGCTCAAGACATTTATTCCAAGCCGTTGCATGGCGTAAAGATAACTAAAAATAGCGATGGTACTTTTTCCTATGATTACAACGTGGAAGTAGCACAGCCCTATTGGCATGACCGTATGTACCGTCTTCCGATAGATCATAATGAGGTTTTATTTAATCCGAATATAGTACAGAATCCGGGTTACTAATTTGTAAACAGAATATTTATGAAAGTTAAGAATATCATACTATTCTTGTTGTTCCTCTTTATGGGGACAACAATCTACGCCCAGAATACGGTAGTAAGAGGCAAAGTTTTGGATGTGAGTGGCGAGCCGTTAATAGGCGCTACCGTGCAGGAAATAGGAAATAGAACAAATGGTGCTATTGCAGATCTGAATGGTGATTTTGTTCTGAAATTGAAAGATTTGAATGGGAAACTTAGCATTTCTTATGTAGGTTATCAGACTTTGGAAGAACCCATTGGCGGTCGTTCTTATCTAAAGTTGGTTTTGACACCGGATTCAAAAGGATTGGATGAAGTCGTGATTTTGGGCTACGGTCAGCAAAGACGTATCACTATGACTGGTGCTGCAAGCAGTATCAAAGCAGAGGAGATTAAACGTGTACCGGTAGGTAGTATTAACAATGTGCTGGCCGGACGCTTGCCAGGTTTCTTCTCCGTGCAACGTAGCGGTCAACCGGGAGCCGATGCTGCCGACTTTTTTATTCGAGGAACCAACTCCCTGAATGGTGATAAAAAGCCTTTGATAATTGTGGATGATATCGAATATTCGTACGAACAGTTGGCGCAAATCAGTGCCAATGAAATCGAGAGCATTACGATTTTGAAAGATGCTTCTACTACAGCTATTTATGGATTGAAAGGTGCCAATGGCGTATTGGTTATAAAGACGATTCGCGGACAGGAAGGCAAGCCTACCATTAACTTTACTGCTGAAGGTGGTTTTAACCGCACCATTAAGATGCCTACGGTGCTGGATGCTTATACAACGGCTTCACTTTACAATGAAGCACAGTTGAATGATGCATACGGACTGAGTGAACAACCGGTTCTCCAGTTTTCTCCTAGCGATTTGGAATTCTACCGTAATGGGCTCGATCCTTATGGACATCCTAATGTAGATTGGGTAAACACTGTGCTTGCCAAACAGTCTTCTTCCGCCCGTTTTTCCATAGACATACGTGGAGGTAACAAGTTTGTGAAATATTTCACGTCATTGACATATTATACTCAAGGAGGTATGATGAAACATTATGAACCTATTCAGCCTGGTGAGGATGTTGACAATAACTACTATTACCGGCGTTATAATTTCCGTTCTAATTTAGATTTCACACCTACTAAGACTACAAGTATCCGGTTAGACTTAAACGGACGTTTCGAGACGCAGAATACTCCTGCCGGTTCAATAAAAGGTTCACTTTTTGATGAGATCAAGAATTATAGCTTGTTGACTGCTTATGCCATGCCATTAACATTGCCTAATGGTAAGCCTTCGTATGCCACTCATCCTGGTGTGGATACTTCAAATCCGGTAAATCCGATTGCCCGTTATGCCAATTGCGGTTATAAGCGTGATTATAAGAACAACTTTAATGTGCTGCTGAGCGCGGAACAAAAACTGGATTTTATTACCGAGGGATTATCGGCAATGGCTACCGTTTCGTATGCCGGCAACTTTAATGAAAAACGAGAATTGACACGTAGTGTAGACCTTCCCGCTTATATGTATGAACCGAACAATAACTCTTATATTGCTCGTAGAGGAGGCTCTATCAAATTTCCGACTTATTCACTGGGGGGAGATGATGCAACCTTTAATTATAAGGTCACCTATCAGGGAAAATTGAGTTATGACCATACTTTCAATGCGACGCACCACCTTTACGCCTTGTATCTTATCAGTCGTCAGTCGTACATTAATCAAAAGGACTTGTCGGATAATGACCAAAGTATGACATGGCGTTTGGGTTATGATTTCAAACATCGCTATATGTTGGAATTCAATGTGGCCTATAACGGTAATGACCGTTTTGTGGGAAAGAAGAAATTTGGCTGGTTTCCTGCTTTATCAGTAGGTTGGAACCTCTCGGAAGAGACATTCTTCAAGAGTGCTTTCCCGTTCTTCGATTTGTTCAAGTTGCGTACTTCTTATGGTGTAGTCGGTAGTGACTATTCCTTTGGGAAAGATAAAAACACAACAGATGTCATTTGGGAAACAAAAAAAAATCCTTGGGGAGGTACAACTTATGAGGGAGATCTGGTGTATGCCGATGCCACATGGGAGAAAGAAAGTAAATTGGATGTTGGATTGGATATGAATATGCTTGACGGACGCTTGCGCTTTACGATCGATTACTTCCATAACAAGCGATATGACCAGTTGATTGCCAGTGGTGACGTATCTTCTATTATCGGGCAAAAACTTCCCAAACGCAATATCGGTAAATCCGAGAATTCAGGTTTTGATGGTGAGTTGAATTATCGTGGTTCTATAGGTGAATTTAAGTACAATCTGGGTGGTACTTTTTCTTATGCTAAAAACAAGGTGGTATACGTCAGTGAAGCACCTGCTTATCCTTATCAGGCGCAGAGCGGACATCGTATAGGCACAAAGCTGGGGCTGAGATGCGTTGGTTTTTATCAACAAGAGGATTTTGATGCGAATGGTAAGTTAAAGGAAGGTATTCCGGCTCCTACTTGGACTAGTAATCTGCAACCGGGTGATTTACGCTATGCCGATTTGAACGGGGACAATTTTATTAGTGATGCTGATAAAACATATATATCTAAGCCTGATACGCCTACTTGTACCTATGGTATCACTCTTGGAGGTAGTTGGAAAGGATTTTCGTTTAATATGTTGTGGCAAGGGGCATTTGATTATGCCATTCCCAATATGGGAGGTAATCTTGTTCCTTTTGTTAACAATATGCAGGAATTAATGCTTGAGCGCTGGACTCCGCAAAATACAGATGCTCGCTTTCCACGTTTAGGTATTACTACTTGGGAGAATAATAATTATGGTACCCATCTGTCTGATTTTTGGTATTTGGATGCTTCGTACATTCGTCTGAGAAGTGCAGAAATCGCCTATCAGTTGCCACAGGATTGGCTACGGAGGACTACAAAAGATATAGTAAAAGCGGTACGCCTATATGTGACCGGTTATAATTTGCTAAACTTTTCTAATCTGACGAAGCTGAGTATGGACCCCGAAAACACGAGCAGTTCGGTTTATCCTACACAGGCAAGTTATATGTTTGGAGTTCAATGTGCATTTTAAGAAATAATAATATGAGACTGAAATATATCACAAAGTTTTTGGGAGCTGCTGCTTGCGGACTTGTCGCTTTTGCAGCATGCAGTGATGAGTACCTTGATAAGAAAGTGGACGTTTCTGAAACGCAGGAGAAGGTTTATTCGGACAGTACGAAAGTGGCTAATGTTGTCAATGACTTCTATAGTAATATCGGCTATTCCTATAACTATAAACGGTTCGGGCAATGTGGTCTTGATTTTCCTGCCAAAGAACTGGAAGCTAGAGGAGCTGCATTGAGCATGGGTATGTATTTGGCGCAGGGAACGGTTAATGTCAATAATGCCGGAGACGACGCATGGGTCAATACGTATAAAAAATGGCGTGCCATCAATATTTTTATGAACAATTATAATGAGGGAAAGATAGCATCAATTTTGAGTTCGGACCCTAATAAACCGGGTGAGCTTCTTACTAAGGCTACTATTGAATATTGGAAGGGACAGGCTTTTTTTCTCCGTGCATGGTATATAGCCATCATGATAAAGCATTATGGCGGAATTCCTTTGATTGGCGATCAGGTATATACTGAGAACGACAAGATCGATGTGCCTCGATCTACTTATGGAGAAAGTGTTCAGTATGCGGTAGATCAGTGTGATAGTGCTTTCTATTACTTAGAACGTTCGGGACATATTTATAGTCAGGCAACTGTCAATCCTGTAGGTGGTATTCATGGGAAAAGCGAAGGGCGTGCATGCGGTATGGCGGCTTTAGCTTTGAAGGCGCGTATTCTTCTGTATGCGGCCAGTCCGTTGGTGAATTGTAAACGGGAAGATGATCCGGAGTTGCTGGTCTCTTATGGAAGTAACGATCCGAATCGTTGGCAGATAGCTTATGCTGCGGTCAAGAAATTTATCGATCTGAATGATGCAAATTCATGGTATGAATTACGCCCCGGTCAAAAAGATAACACAACTGTGGCAAAAAGCTGGTGGCCTCGGTTCTATTATGCGTTTATGCATGATGCTATTACGAACACAGAACCAATATTATGTGATTTTCTGTCAAATGAACAGGGCGACAGTCAGAACCGTGTAGCATTGGATGCCTATTACTCCCCTAATTCACGTGTTTCACGGTTCAATAATTTGAATAAGCTTACGGGATTTCCTACACAGGAATTAGTAGACGCTTTTCCTATGGCTGACGGTTTTGCCATTCGTGACGGACGAAGCAAGTACACCTACGAGGATGGTGATAAGATGTATTTGAATCGTGACCCGCGTTTAAAAGCAACAGTATCTTATAATGGTGCATATCGTATGATGAGTGGTTTCAAAGATGCGCTAATGAGGACATATACAGGAGATATGGTAACAACCGGTAATCAGGATGAGACGAGTGCCATTAAAGACGGTATCTATCAACCAAACGCGACAACTACAGGATACTATCGCATGAAATTGATTCTGGATAATGGTGGTTTGGAAACCTACGATTATCGCCCTACTATATTGATGCGTTATGCGGAAATCTTATTGATTGCTGCGGAAACGGCTAATGAACTCGTTGCAGACGGCGCATTGGCTCCCGAAGAGTCGAAGAAATATATTCGTATGATTCGTCAGCGTGCTGAGATAGAGGAGGGGGAATCTAATAAGTATGGCGTGATGGATGACATCAAAAAGGAAGATATGCGTAAGTTGATTCAAGTAGAACGTCAGATTGAATTGGCCTTTGAAGAGCATCGCTATTGGGACGTACGCCGTTGGAAGATTGCGAAGGATGTACTGGATGGTCCCAGTCATGGAATGGAGATAACGCGTCGTGTACTTGCAGATGAAAGCGAAAGCTTTAGTTATCGTCGTATAGAAGTGTTAAATCATGTATGGGATGATCGTCTGTATTGGTGGCCGGTTCCACAAAGTGAAATGTCAAAGTCTGGCGCATTGATCCAGAATCCCGGGTATTAATATTGATAAATAAAAAAATATGAAATCTATAAACTATATACTGATAGCTGCCTTGATGTTACTGTTTCATAGTTGCGTGCAAGGCGAAGGCATGGTTTCCGGGAAAGGGGAAACGTATAAGATTAAAGCTGACCTTCAGTCGAAAGGCGAGCTGACAGGTCTTTATGATAAAGGAACGAGAGCATTGACACTGCTTGTGTCGTGGACTGATCTGTTTGTAATGGGACAAGATGAGGTAGTCGGTGTTAAAATATATAAAGGGGAACAGCGTAATGAAGCGATACGTTTTCTGAAATTTTCATCAAAAAATCCCAGTAATGCAACGGGGGTAAGCTTTGTTATTTCTTCTTATCAGGGGTTGTCGGCAACTGAAGAACAAGCTTTGTTGGCAGGCGAACTTTATTTGGCCATTTCTACGGAAAAGTACTCTGATGGTATTGTTTCCGGGCGGATTACTATTTCTAATTATGAAGAATTAAATTCGCATAAGGTAGAGAATATCAAGTTACAGGATGATGCTACGGAATTTCGTGTGGTGATGGGCACTCCTGCCAAATTGCCGATTCTTGTTATACCTTATTATGCAGAGAATACGTTGGTGAAATATGAATCACTGAATACGGATGTATTCACGATAGATAGTGAAGGTATGATTAGTGGCCTGAAACCAGGAGTTGGAAAAGTGAAAGTTTTTACTACGGATGGAACCAATATTGTAGTCTCTTTTGATATTAAGATAACTAGTCCGGAGACAGTGAGTGATATAATCTTTATTGACTCGGATAATTTGTTTATTATTAAGGGAGAGGAACCATTGCAACTGGAGTGGTCGATATTACCTGCAACTGCGGTAAACAAATCCGTTACTTTCGTTTCGTCTGACGAATCCGTGGCTACGGTTGATGCGTCAGGACAGGTTACGGCACACTCGTCTGGTACGGTGACTATTACAGCACTCGCTGCTGATGGCGCAGGAACCACAGGTACTTGTCAAGTGAAGGTTTATGGTCTTTTCGAAATGCTTGATCGTGCCAAATGGACGGCAACAGCTACTTCTTGGCAGGTGAACAATGAACCTTGGAAAGCTATTGATGGAAATGGTACCTCTTCTTCTTTGTGGCACAACATATGGAACAATGGTACCGGAAAAGGTGACTTACCTCAAGCGTTAATTATTGATATGGGTGATGAGGAACGGGTTTCACGAGTAGAACTAGATAGGCGAAATGACACCAATACAGCCGACGTACATACGGTAGAGGTATATGTCGGTATGGATGCTGATACAGCTCCATTGGTAGGAACCATTGTTTTTGGTGACTCGAGCAACAAAGAAATTACAGGCCGTGTATCCTTTGAACCTATGCAAGCTCGTTATTTGAAGCTAGTGTTTACTAGAAGTAATCGAGGAAAATCTGTCAGTGCGGCAGAGGTCAGAGCTTATCTGCTGGAATAAAAGGGGGCGTTTTCAAGATAAATCCATGTGGGCGGGGTAAGGGGATACTTACTCCGCATCACATGGATTTATTATATATAATAGGGGCGATTATAACGGAATTAAATATAGAGTTGAATGATACGAGATAAACAGAATTGTGCGATGACGTTGTTCTATTTTCTAGTTCCCTTCTCTTGCTTTTTACTAATTAATTTTGTATCTTTAGTGTTTTCTTCTCTCTTTTAGATTAATAGTACCGTTGCATAGTGATAAATGTCTCGTTGTAAGGTGATATTTGTCCCCTTATAATGTGATTATTGTCCTATTGCAACGGGACAACTCCCCGACTGCATAAACCAGGGCAGACGCATTATATTTATTACTATATTCTTATTTGCTATTTCTTTTC
>CAQOGY010000012.1 GCA_948847595.1 uncultured Bacteroides sp. | reverse complement strand
TATGTTTCTAATTATAAGTGAAATATATTTATTCTTATTTCGAACTCACGTTAATAACGTTCCTTCCTCCTTTTCAGATTATCCATCCACATGGCTACCTCCCTGTTGCCCGACACATGGACAAGGATGCGTTCGGCTATCTTCACTCCGGCGTTTCTCGGTTTTCTGTGGGAGTCGTCATAAACGGTCCTTCCCTTTCTGGTACAGAGCGCATGCCGGCAGATGAGTTTCCCCGTATCCTTGTTGTACAGCTCCACATTCCCTTCCGTTTCCTGCAGCCAGACGGTTGTCTGCCCGCTCCGGTAAGTTCCGCATGGCAGGCTGTAATAATTCCCCCTGTACTGCACTGTATTGTCCTTGCGTACATGGTATTCCCTCATCTCCTCCTGCGGTGGTTGTGGCGTCCCATGATAGGGCATGAGAAAGCCTTTTTCCACGGCAAACTCTTCCCGGGGAAAAAGACGGGTGGTCCCGTGCACCTTCCCGTTCCCCGTCCTTTCAAGCCATTCGAGGGCCTCCCTGTTCAGACTGTTCCTGCATGATTGATGCAGTACTCCCCGATTTGTCTGTGAGCAAGCATGTTGTACTCTATGGATTTGTCAATCTTCGAACGGCTATGATGTTGTGGACTTTTCTTTCTCCTTTGTTGTCGAATTTCTTGTTGTCGCTTGGGTGGTTGACCACTTGACCATTCACCCATAAGGTGGTAGAACCGCCTCCATCCAGATTAAGTGCGCAATGTGCCTTCAGAATTCGCAAAAGATAGGCAAGTTCTGCAATGGACATTCCATCTGCGTGCCCTTCTGCCCTTCCATCTACCGCTACCAGCATTATGTCACCTTCTTTTGTGAGTGCAATGGCACTTCTGGGATGTCTGGTCTCTGAGAATTCCCGATCTATCGTCGTGAAGTCACACGTCTTGCCGTCCTGCATCAAGAGCGGTCCGGACGCAAGTATATCCCCATCCAGCGGGAACCCTTTCTTCTCATTTTCGTCGTTCCATGGTATGATCCGGATATTGTTATCCACCATGTGTACGGCACCATTGACACGCAAATGCCTTTCTTCGGTAGTTGTCGTATCTATTACCGCTTCATTTTTACGGAGGTAACAGGTAGAGAAGCCTTCCTTGATACTGAAGTACGACCCGTTTATGGCTGCAGAAGAACGGCTTTGTTCAGCCAATTGGCTAGTGGTGGTCAGCGAGTCCGTCGTAGCAATAAAGGCTGTATAGCCTTCCGCTCTTCCAATGGTCAGGATGCTGATGGATTGCTTGCCTCCAAACAGGCCTTCTATCGAAGCTTGTTTCAACTGGATGCCTTGCAGTGAAGATGTTCTCTCCCATTTGGCCGATACGATGGCCAGGGAATCCGATGGATTGCTGGCTTTGGAAAGCTGTACGCCCGTGAGTGTGAGCACTGAAGCAAAGATGAAACTGAGATATTTATTCATGGTTTTCAGATGATTTGATGACAATGAACGAGGTTACTCTGCGTTGTCCCGCATGGTCGAATTTCTTGTTGTCAGTCGGATGGTTCACGACCCCTCCTACTCGCTGCTCTGAAGAGGCAATCCACATGGTAGTGGACCCTCCACCATCCAGGTTCAAGGCTGATTGGGGGCAGAAGTAAGTAAGTAGAAATCGGGTCAGTTCGTTTGCAGACATTCCTGCCGCCTGGGTACTTCTTCCGTCAACGGTTATCAAAAGCAGTTTCTTATGCTCTGTAAGTGCTACCGCTGTCCGCGGGTGTCTCACTCCCTGGTGCCTTCTGAAGTCTTCGTAATCAAGCTTGTTCAGGTCCATTCCTTCTACGTTTCCGGTAAAATTCAGCCCTACAGGATCGTTGTTGTCTATCAACATGGGAGCACCGGATAAAATGTTTGCTGCGGGGTGTGAAAGAAAAGTCGAGTCGCTGGCAAATCGGATGTCGATGTTCTTGTTGTCGTCATCGAACAGGAAGGCACCTTCGTGTTTCCAGTATCGAATGTGTGTGCTGTCCAAACGGTTTTGGGCAAGGAGTCTACCTCCGATTTTGATGAACGATGCTTCGGCCTCGTAGGTTCCGTTGATGGCGGCAGCCGCATTGTTGCGTTCCGCTACAGAAGATAGGGAATCCCCATGCTCTTCGTAAACAAGCTGTATATCATAACTTGGGGAGGTCAGGTCGACCTCGAGAACGTCTACATTTTGGTGCGCTTGGCTGATGGAGTCATATCCGGCGAATCGGTAATGTATCAGTGCCGGCGCAATGGTGTCTGCCACCCACCCGTCCGAAATACGCAGTACCGGGTTTGAAGCTGATCCCTTGTTGGATATTGTCATGCAAGACAAGCACAGTAGGGAAATAAAGGCGGTTTTCAGTTTTTTCATGAGAATCCATTAAAAGTTGGGCGTTGGGGTATTCCCAACGCCCGATAGTGACTATTTCCGTTGCCCTTCACATTCCAATCGAAACAGAGGTTGGCAGGCTGTCCCAACAGAAACCAACAGTATCCCGACCGAGCAGGGCAACGATGAATAACAGGGATTGGTTTATCAGTTATATTCGTTGAGGTTGGGATTGTATTGCACCTCTGATTCCGGCAAGGGAAGATAAAGGTTTGTCTTTCCGTTCATGGACACTACCTCTTCGGAAATCTTGTTGGTACGAATCAGGTCAAAAAACAGGAAGCCCTCACAGTAAAGTTCCTTTCTGCGTTCCAGGGCTACTTTCTTCTGGTAGTCTTCCTCCGAAGCAATATCCGAGTTGTTGTACGGATTCAATCCTCTTGAACGGCGCAGCTCGTTCAGTCTATTCAGTCCGTTCCGTCCTTGTGCTTCCGCACTAATCAGGTACATTTCTGCAATACGTGAAACGATGAGCGGCGTAAAATCTCTGAACTTGTTCATGATGATATAGGTTTCGGAAACGCTCTCCAGCGTAGTGATGCAGGTGTTGTTGCGCGTATCAGCCGGATCCTCGAACAGTTTCTCCGATTCGGGAGACGGGCAGAGAAACCAGCTTCCTTTCATCGGTGAGTTGTAGGTGGTGAACAGGGCGTACAAGTTCTGGCCTCCTTCGCTAGTGTTGTTGCGGAAACTGAAGATTATCTCGCTGTTGTTGGTTGTCGTGAAGATGTTGTCGTAGTTTTCGCTGAGTTTGAATTTGGGATTTGCGATCAGCGTTTCAGCCATATTTTTGGCCGTTTCCATATCTCCGGTTGTCAGGGCCAAGCGTGCCATCAGAGCTTGGGCTGCTTCGAGGCTTACCGTGAAGGGTGCGCCCGAAGTTTCACCAAAAGGTTTCAAATGTCCTTCATCGATACAAAAACTTAACTCTTCCTTGATGAAGTTGAACACAGCGGACTGTTTGTCACGCTTTACGTTCTCCAGGGTATTGTCCTTGATGATGGGAACACCATCCCAGCGTGTGGCCAGACAGTAATAGGCGTATGCCCGGAGGAAACGAGCCTGTGCCTCTATATGGGTGTTCTTTTCACTGGGCTCCAAATTGGAAAGGATGGAAAGGGTGGTATTGGCATTGTAAATGGCCTTGTAGTAACCACGCCACATCGTAAGCAGCGTACCGTTATTGGAGGGTATCTCGTTGTTTACAAAGTCATTGGAACCGCTCAGGTAGGTATTGATCAGATTCTCGCCCCGCATGTCAAAGAGTACCCAGGTGTCGCGACCCGGGTCGTTCTGTAACGAGCGGTAGGTACCGGTTAGCAGTTGTTCCACTTCACCTTGTCCGAGAATGGAGGGTGAGACGGCCGTTGCAGGTTCCAGATCCAACCAGGAGCAGGAACTGGTACCCAACGCGGTGCCCAGCATTAATGTATATATCAGATGATTTAGTTTCATGATGAATATCGATTATAAATGAATTATATTTAGAAAGTAAGATTGAAGCCGCAGACAAACGTACGCAACTGAGGAACGGTCATGGCATCCTCGCCCATTGTCTTGGAATTGTTGACTGAGTAGCTGACTTCAGGGTCATATCCAGGATAAGAGCTGATGGTCCACAGATTCTGTGCGGACAGGTACACACGCATATTGCTGATGTTCAGCTTCTGGGTCAGGTTTGACGGAAGGGTATACCCCAGTGTCACATCCTTGAATTTGAAGTATGAGCCATCATGAAGCAGGTAGGTAGATGCCTGTGTGTTGTGCGTGCTGATCATGGCACGAGGTATCGAGTTGTTTGTGCCGGGGCCGGTCCATCGGTTGGCAGCAATGTCCTTACGCATGCCGTAGTTGTTGTGTCCAACGGCATCAATACCACCCATACCGGTAGCATAGACATCGTTGCCAACGGAGAAAGTGTTGAAGATGGTCAGGTCGAAATTGCCGTATCTGAACCGGTTGGTGAGACCACCGAAGAAATCCGGAAGGGGCTTTCCGACGATTTCCTTGTCGGCGGGTGTCAAATCACCATCATTGTCCTTGTCTGCATACTTGATGTCACCGGCACGAACCCCCTTGGCATAAAGTTTTTCAGGAACCTCTTGATTATCTTGATAGATACCATCCATTTTATACATGTAGAAGGATCCGATGGGTTGTCCCACCTGAAGGACATGGTTGCCTACAGGAATGGGCTTTTCATCAATCAGTGAGGTCAGCTTGTTCTTGATCGTTGAGATGTTGAACTGTGTATCCCAGCTGAACCGGTCGTTCATGATGTTGTGACTCTCTACATTGAATTCGAAACCGGTGTTTCGCATGCTGCCGATGTTTTGGGTAATGGATGAGAATCCAGTTGTAGTATGCAGCGGGCGGTCATAAAGCAAGTCTTTCGTGTTCTTGATGAAATAGTCCATACCGACAGTGACTCTGTCATTGAACAGCGACAGGTCCAGACCGATGTTTGTCTGGTCGGACTTTTCCCATTTCAAGTCCGGATTGGCCAGGGTGGTGATAGCAATGCCGTCCTGGCCGTTGTAGTTGTGTCCGCCATTTGCCAGTGAACGGGAGTCATAGTTTCCAATTCCTTCCTGGTTACCGGTCATACCCCAGCTGGCACGCAGCTTCAGGTCCGAGATGATTCCGTCTTTTGGAAAAAAGGATTCGTTGCTGATGCGCCAAGCACCTGACACCGATGGGAAGGTACCCCATTGGTTACCGTCAGCGAACTTGGATGAACCGTCTGCACGGATAGAGAAGGTGAAAAGGTATCTGTCCGCATAACCCATGTTCAATCGGAAGAAGGTAGAGATGAGTCGATTCTTTCCTCCGGTGGTAGAAGCGCTGTTGATTCTACCTGCCGCGTTGATGTAGTCAAATTGTGAAGACGGGAAGTCCTTGCCGACAATAGAACTGGCATCTGTGTTGATTTCTTGCATGGAGTACCCTCCCAATGCCGTGAAATTGAAGTCCTTGATCTGTTTGGTATAAGTCAATGTATTATCGATCAGATAATTCTGCATCATCGAACGATAGTCTGTAATCTCACCTTTCGGACTGCCGTAGGGATGGTCCTTAGTCAGCTTCAGATAGTCGTTTGAATAGCGGATGTCTCCGCTCAGGCTGAGCTTGTATTCCAGTCCTTCCAACAGTTTGATGGTCAGGTAGGCGTTGGCCAGCACTCTGTACCATTCGTTTTTGGACTTTTGTTCATTTAGGACCTGGATCCCGTTGTGTCGTGGAATATCCACGCCTCCAATCATGTATCTTCCATCTTCTTTGAACGGCACATCAAACGGCCGCTGCTCGATGGAGCGTGTAAAGATGCCGTTGCCGACGTTGTCATTGGGAACGCGGTTGTTAATGGTTTTGCTGAGTGCAATGGACACCCCAGTCTGGAAGGCGTTGGAGATGTCGTGGTCGACATTGGTGCGGAGTGAATATCTCCGGAATCGGTTCGTAAGGATAATACCTTCCTGGTCGAAGTATCCCAAAGAAGAGTAGAAACGCGTCTTTTCGCTACCGCTGGAAACCGAAACCTCGTAGTTTTGTACGGCTGCTTGGTCGTGAGTAATGAGATCGATCCAGTCTGTATCGGGTTGTCCCGGACGGGGGTTGACTTCCAGAGTCTTGTAGAGGTTGTCTCCCGGTTTCAGGTTGTTTTGGGTATTGTAGTTGTTGACGGCTTCGTTACGAACAGTAAGGTAAAGATCCGAGTCAGCCATTTCGATTTCCTTGGGAAGTGACTGCAAACCGTATGAAGCACTAAGATTTACGGTTGTCCGTTGGCCTTTCTTTCCTCTCTTGGTGGTGACCATCACAACACCGTTGGTAGCTCTCGAACCATAGATGGCCGTTGCCGCTGCATCCTTCAGTACGTCTATTGACTCGATGTCGTTGGGATTGAGCATGGACAGCGGATTCTGCACGCTACCACCAAAGCGTCCGTTGACGCCTGAATTGTCCGAGTTGCTTACAGGTATACCGTCAATGACGAACAATGGTTCGTTTGAGCCGTTGATAGACCCTACACCACGGATGCTGACACGGACAGCTCCACCGGGCATACCTGATGCGTTCGTAATGTTTACACCGCTCAGGTTACCTTGCATCATCTGGTCCAAGCTGGTTGTTACCGAAAGCTTTTTGTCGCTGGCCTTGAGTGAGGAGGTTGAACCGGTCAGTTCTTTCTTTTTCTGGACGGCGTATCCGACAACGACCAACTCATCCAGCGCAACTGCATCTTCTTCGAGCACAATTTTCTCGACCAGCTGGTCTCCTTTCAGTTCCTGTGTCTTGTATCCAACGTAGGAGATGACAATGACAGCATCCCGATTGGATAGCGAGAGCTGGTATTGGCCGTTGAAATCTGTGATACATCCGTTGTCTGTACCTTTCTCAAAGATGGTTACTCCAATCAGTGGGTTTCCATCCTTGTCAACAATGGTACCGTTGACATTCTTCTTTGTCACAACATACTCTTTGGTCAACATCTTGCTGTAAGTCTGTGATGCAAGAGCAGGATGAGACATCCCTAAGTGACAGCATGTAATACAGATAGACGATGCAATCTGTAAGTAACGTAATTTCATATAACAATATTTAATAACTAAAAATCCTTTGTTGACAAGTAGTCAATAACTCTTAAAAACGGTCGCAAAGTAAGGCATATCCGTATTACAGGGAAAGCGAAACTGGTTAAGTTCCAAATTCGAAAGCGTTAAGAAAATGTTACATAAAAAAACCGGTAAGTCAAAGATGACCGCTCGTATATATTAAGGTATCGTTGCCAAGTATGAGGAGTTCGGGGAGAGGTTCCGGGTAGGTGGATTGTAATCGATTAATGTAAAAAAACGTACTTTATTTTGTCATTGAAACGTTTCTGCCACTTAACTGCTATGTAATATGATGCCGGTATTTTTGCCACCATATCAATAACAGGCATATATCATCAAATACATGAATCATAGAGCAAAAGTCCTTTCCGGCATGGGTAGTGTGCCACTTTTATCCGTCGCTGCGCCAATGTCTTTTTGGAGAGGATGTGGATTGATGGAGCATTCAGTAATCAGCCAAATGGAACTTTGTCGGTATGCGGATAATCCTGCTTTATTGCCTCTAAACCCTGCTTGGAAATAGTAAATTCATCATTTAAATTAATAGATTATATGGAAGTAAAGAAAGTATTGGTGAGTGCATTCCTTTTGACCACTTGCTTGATGAGTGGACAGGCGCAACGCCGGAATGAAATTCAGGTTCCTGATTTGGACGGATATACCACGTTGAAGTGTGACTTTCACATGCACTCTGTGTTCTCCGATGGTCTGGTTTGGCCTACCGTGCGTGTAGATGAAGCCTACCGGGATGGACTGGATGCCATTTCACTGACAGAACATATTGAGTACCGCCCTCACAAACAGGATGTTGTTTCGGATCATAACCGTTCGTTCGACCTTTGTCGGGAACAAGCTGAGAAGTTGGGGATACTTTTGATTAAGGGCAGTGAGATTACGCGAGCCATGGCACCCGGACACTTTAATGCCATCTTCTTGTCTGATTCCAATCCATTGGAACAAAAAGACTACAAGGATGCTTTTCGTGAAGCCAAAAAGCAGGGCGCTTTTATGTTTTGGAACCATCCCGGATGGGATAGTCAACAACCGGATACGACCAAGTGGTGGCCAGAACATACAGCACTCTATCAAGAAGGCTGTATGCACGGTATCGAAGTGGCAAACGGTCATTTGTATATGCCTGAAGCCATTCAGTGGTGTTTGGATAAAAACCTTACGATGATCGGTACTTCCGATATTCATCAGCCGATTCAGACTGATTACGACTTTGAGAAAGGAGAACACCGTACCATGACGTTTGTCTTTGCGAAGGAACGCTCTTTGCAAGGTATCCGCGAAGCTTTAGACAATCGCCGTACTGCTGCTTATTTTCATGAGTTGCTGATAGGACGAGAAGACTTGCTTCGTCCCTTTTTTGAAAAGTGCGTGAAGATTGAAGAGGTAAGTCGTAATGAGCAAGGAGTGACGCTCTCTATCACCAATGTGACGGATCTTGTTTTGAAACTGAAAAAGACAGCGCATGACACTTTATTGGTGTATTTCCGGGATATGACCTTAAAGCCACATACGCGTTACACTGTCCGTATCGGGTTTAAACAGGGTATCAAAGGTGGCGATGTAAATTTCGAGGTAACGAACTTTATTGTGGCTCCCGATAAAGGACTGAAATATACCATTTCTCTGTGAGATGCTATCGATAGTAATTCATGGACTGATCTTTTGCCTGCACGCTGTTCCTACTCTTTTGAAGAGTTAGAATAAGCAATAACGGTGGCATGAATAGCCAAATAGATTGTGATGGCCATGAGTCAATTTATTGAATTTGAGGATTCATCAGACTTGTTCTTTATATTTTATCTACATTCAATCAAATTGATATCAAAAGTTTGAATATCTAATTTAAATTATAGGTTTATATAGATATAAATCAACAAGAAGGTGTGTCGTAATGCACGATGCACCTCTTTTTTGTTCATCACTATACAAATCTGTTCATTTTCTTTAAGCTGCGATCTTTTGAAGATTTCTTTGATTTATGCAGCGGGTGGAGAGAATAAGACTTTTATCGGTTCGGCGGACTGGATGCCGCGCAACTTGGATAACAGGGTGGAAGTAATCACTCCCGTTTATGATTCTCGAATCAAGGAGGATTTATGGAAAGTCATTGATTTTGGACTCCGGGGTAATTGTCAGGGTAGCGTTGTCGACGGAAGCGGTAAGAACTGCCTTTGGACAACGGATACCGAAGAATCTTTTCGCTCGCAAGAAGAACTATATAAGTATTACAAATCACATATAACGAATGACTGATAGTAAATGTTACGCAGCTATTGACATCGGCTCTAACGCAGTGCGGTTGTTAATCAAAAAGGTGAAGAATAATGAGAATCTAGCCAATAAGCGCCTTTCCAAAGTGATGCTCCTGCGTGTACCTCTACGTTTAGGCTTTGATGTTTTTTCCTTGGGAGAAGTGTCGGATGCAAAGGTGATGAAATTGCGCAGGTTGATGAAGGCTTTCCGACAATTGATGAAAATTTATGAAGTGACAAACTATAGGGCTTGTGCCACTTCTGCCATGCGTGATGCCCAAAATGGCAAGTCTGTAATCAAAAAGGTATGGAAAGATACGGGAATCAACATTGAAGTGATTAACGGTCAAGAGGAAGCACGTATGATTTATAACAATCATATCGAGTGTTTGGAAGACCGTGCCGGAAACTATATATATGTAGACGTCGGTGGGGGAAGTACGGAAATAAATTTTCTCATCAACGGAGAGTTGGTACAGTCTCTATCATATAATATAGGTACCGTCCGAATGTTGAGCAATTCTGTAAGAGAAGGTAGTTGGGAACAGATGAAAAGTGACTTGACTCGTTTAACTGCTGATTTTCAAGGTGTCAATATTATAGGTTCGGGTGGAAATATTAATAAACTTTATCGTCTTGCTGATAAAAAGGATAAGAAACAATCACGTTTGCCAATCACTTCTTTGCAGGAGCTGTATGATAAGTTAAAAGTTCTAACTCTTGAACAGCGCATGGAAGAATTTAATCTGAAAACTGACCGTGCAGATGTTATTGTTCCCGCCGCTGGGATATTTCTGATAATTGCAGGTATTGTCAAAGCTGAGTATATCCATGTTCCGGTCATTGGCTTAGCAGATGGTATTATTGACAATTTGTATGCCATAGACCTGAAAACGGAATAAAAGGAATTGTGCATAGCTGTTTTAACTAGGGATATTCAGTAAATCCTATAAAATTAGCCAACTAATTCATACTAAAAGTATTGCGAATTAGTTGGCTTTTTTGTATCTTTAGGTATTTCCCCTAAAATTTTGAAGAACGATTGACAAATGCTTCAGCGGAGTCGTTCAATGCTAAAATCAAAGCTTTTCGAAGCCAGTTAAGAGGGGTGGCTGATCTGAAATTCTTCATGTTCAGACTGGCTAGGCTATACGCTTAAAGGAAAGCTTGCCAACCGGAAAAATCCGCTGCCCCCAAGTTTGTGTTTCGGGCATACCGAAACGGCTTGCTCCCATACTACTTTAAGTAGTGTGGAGGCATATCATCCCGTTGGTCTTAATAAAACAATCTCGCTCTGCAATAATAAACTTTTTCATATTTCTTTCTTGATTTAAGACGCAATTGGTTATCTTTGCAACAGTCCTCGACTTCTTTCTAAGCTCATCCTTTCAAAAGAGGTTGTGTATAGAAAGGCTGCTCACGCCGGGCTGTCATCCCCCTAAATGGATAACAGTGGGCTATGATGGGTCGGGATTGAGGACAGACAAAATGTGAAGGCGTTTACTTGACGCTTTGTTCTTGACACATAGAAATCTGGCAGTTTCGAATTGTTAGTCAAATTCAAAGCAACGGTAGATGTCCATGGGTATGTTATATCCGATTGATTGTATGCAGGCAGACCTTGTCGGTTGTTTGCATCATATTCGTTTATATACATATCGGCGTGGGCTTCGGCGTTGCTCGTTTCGACTAACAGGGCGATGCCAGAGCCTCTATGTGTGGGACGAGTAACAAGCATGATTCCCACGCTTTTCTTTTGTCTAAATCTTTTTGTGTAACAGCAGGCTTGCCGGGAATCAAGTCCGCACTTTGACTCGGCAATGAAGCAGAATGAACGTGCTGGTATTATGCGGATAGTTTCAGACATTGTGAAAGCTGATTCTATTATCGACTTACGAGAAATTGATTACTTGGATGGAATCAAAGACAAGTACCGCATAACGAAAGATGATGAAGCTATGGGCGATTCCATGACTTTGTCCGATGCTGTTTGCCTGTTAAAGAATTTATCTCCAGGTCTAATCCATGACATTATTGGAGATTTTTACAATTTGGCCTTGTCAGACAACGCTTTTAGTCGAGAAGAGGGGCTTATTGTACTTGCCATCATAGCTTGTTTGTCTGAAAAATATTTCACACAAGCTGAAATATATTCGACAGTTTTACCCAATAACACGTTAGCCGAAAAATCACAGATACTTTATATTGAAGGGGAATATTACAAGGAGGCAAATAAAGAAATCTCTGATGCTTACAGGGAAATATCCAATGAATTCCGATTGATAGGTTTGAATTTTGTCTATCTCCCAAAGGTATGCGAGCATTATAAGTCATTGCCACAAAGCAAATTATTATCATTGCTTTCATTTCTGTATCCTAAAATTTCAGAAAAACAGATGGGAGATATGATACGGCAGTTAACCTCGTTGAATACTTCTGATTTCTGCAAGGAAGGCATTGTCGGGAAAATGAATCTCAAAGACTTGAACGAATCGTTACCGTCGATGCTTTTGTGTATAAACGATTCGCTTGTTGAAGGTAAGATATACTCAAATTTTCTTTCGATAACTCTCGAAAAGGACGCTCTCAATATAGCAAGGGATTTTACAGACTTGTTCATGAAATTGTATAAGCCAAGAGTATTGAATCCTTCTTTTGAAGGTAAGGAAAGATTTGTTTATCGCGGTTACTACAAGCAGGTATTTGACATATTTACAGATAGAAAAGGCGTCAGAAGCAGTGTTGTTATAGACCTGCTTCATGGAGAGATTCTCTTGCCTGAGGCCGAAATAAAGTTATCAAAACTTCATAGAAGAGAGAAAGCCTTGTATGCCTTATTTTTGTTGGAATCAGGAAGTGGTGGAATAAATTTCAGTAAACCAGAAAATGTAAAAGCTCTAAAAAGATTTGACCACCGTATGCAACTCATACAGCTAAAGTATGAGATGATTTATGAAGGTTTTGGCGGCGATAAATCTCGTGCACCGAAAATATATCTTTCGGAAAACAGGTTGCCAATGTTAAGTTTGATTAAACAACAAATTCGCCAAATCGGAGAATTATTAAGCAATGCCGATGACTACTTGGTTCAACGAAATCTTTTTGGCAATTACTGTGTAGCCATTCCTCCGGAACTGTGTCTATGTTACGATATGCAAGCAAAGCAAATTTGCCGTTTTGAGGATTCTGCTTTTTGGAGCCGGGTATTGGCCTTATAACCTTGCAACTTTTTGCAGACGATTTTTTCCTTTATCGGGTGTAATATTGCAGATTTCTGTAAATCAAATACTTATTGCCTAATTTTGCGTAAAAATTTAAGCAAATACGATTATGGCAATTACATTGGAAAAAGGACAGCGGATAGGCATAGGTCTATCTAAAGTTAGTGTAGGTCTCGGATGGGACCCGAATGAAGGTACAGGTTTTGATTTCGATTTGGATGCCTCTGCATTTATGTTGGGAAGCAACAAGAAAATTCCCAATGACAATTATTTCATATTCTACAATAATCCGAAATCTCCAGACGGAGCGGTGGAATCTACAGGTGATGACACTACTGGAGGCAATAGTGACGGAGGGGATGATGAAACATTGAATGTTGACCTGCAAAAAGTTGACCCTTCCATTCAGGAGATTCTGTTTGTTGCTACAATTTATAAGGCAGACGAAAGGAAACAGAATTTTGGGCAGGTTAGAAACTCTTACATCCGCATCTACAATTCAATCACCAACGAAGAAATAGCACGCTATGATTTGGACGAGGATTTCTCTATTGAAACAGCCGTTGAGTTCGGGCGTTTGTATCGCCGTGGCGGAGAATGGAAGTTCGAAGCTATGGGTATAGGTAACAAAGGTGGATTGCAAGCATTGGTCAACAAATATCAATAAACCATGCCTATAAATCTTGTAAAAGGACAGAATCACGTGCTCAACATGAATATTTTTCATGTTGGGCTTGGATGGGACGTGAATGAAGGGGCATCACCATATCCATTTGACCTTGATGTGTCTGCATTCATGATTGGAGCCAATAAGAAAATACTCAATGATGATTTCTTGGTATATTATAATAGTGAACATAGAGTTCTGCCATCTAATTTGACACGGTTCGAACCTTTTTCTGCAAGTAAATATCCACCTTATACTGATACTCAAGGCTGCTATCATTCGGCTGATATGCATTGGAAAGAGGAGACAAGACCCGTTTCACCGGAATTTTCAGTTATAGGGTCAATAGATGACCAAGATGGTTCTACCTCAGAAGATGGCGATGATGAAATTATGGATATAGATTTATCAAAAGTGTCAAATGACATTCAAGAAATTGTAATCACAGTAAGCATATATGACTACCAAAACCGTAAACAAAACTTTGGTCAGGTAGAACGTGCTTATGTCCGTCTTTATAAGCAGGGGCAAGAAACCGAAGGTCAGGAAGACTTCAGATATGATCTAAATGAGGATTTCTCAATATGTGCTTCCATTGAATTTTGCAGGTTATATCGCTACAAAGGGGGATGGAAAATTCAAGCGACAGGCATTGGGCATCATGGCGGTCTTGAGGAATTAGTTGAAAAATACAGATAACTTCATTTCTATGGCTATAGTTCTTGAAAAAAGTGGCGACCAACATCGCATAAACCTTGAAAAAGGTGGGGCTTCCTCTATGGGAGAAATCATTATAAATCTCAATTGGAGTAAGGGAAGTTTGATGAAACAAATTTTTGGAAAGCCCATAGACCTTGACCTCGGATGCTTTTATGAGCTTCGGGATGGAAAGAAAATGTTGATTGATGGATTGCAATTCTCTCATAACAGAGGAGGAAACCGCCATCAGCAAACAAGGCAGGGATGTTACGATTACGCGCCTTACATTTGGCATCAAGGTGATGACAGAGGTGGTAGCTCTTCTTCTGGGGAAACAATCTATGTAAACCCTAAGGGGGTCAATGTGATAAAGCGTATAATCGTCTATACTTTCATATATGAAGGCGTGGCAAAATGGTCTGAAACAAATGCCGTTGTTACGATTAAAGTACCAGGGCATGAAGATGTAATCGTTGAAATGGGAAAACAATTTTCAAATAAAACATTCTGCGCCATAGCTCAATTGGATTTTGGTGGTGATGATTCCATTACGGTTAAAAGACTGATTACGTTCCATGATGGACATAAGGATTGTGACATGATGTATGGATGGGGATTTAACTACTCGCCAGGAAGCAAGGACTAATGTTGAATAATTTATAAAGAAAATATTTTATGGCAATACGATTAGAAAAAGGACAACGCATTAATCTTGAAAAAGATAATGGTGCGAAGCTACAAAGCATCTGTGTAGGTGTCAATTGGGGTGCAATTAAGAAAAAGAATTGGTTGGGTTTTACTACAACTGAAGCGGTAGATTTAGATGCCAGTTGTGCTCAGTTTGATGCTCAAGGTAATATCATTGACAAAGTTTGGTTTAGACATCTCGCTTCTAATGATGGGGCAATCAAACATAGTGGCGATGATTTAACAGGAGATATGGATGGAGACGATGGGTTGGACAATGAAGTTATAACTGTTGATTTGCACAAAGTTAATCCACGAACAGATAAGATTGCCTTTGTATTGAACAGCTTTCGTGGTCAAGATTTTAAACTAATTCCTTTTGCGTCTATTAGAATTTATGAAGGAACTCCTACAAAGGTACGGGAAGTATTTGCTACTTATGATATTGCGAATGACCCAACTTTTGCGGGGAGTGTATCAATGGTAATGGGAATTTTCTATAAACGTAATGGGGAATGGAAATTCAACGCCATTGGTGAACCGACAAGAGATAGAGATTTCGAAAGCACTTTACAAACTGTCAAACAAAAATATTTATGAGAAGATTACCCGTTTACTTGTTATTGGATACATCTGGCTCTATGTACGGGGAACCGATAGAGGCGGTCAAAAATGGAGTCCAGACACTTATTTCAACCTTACGAGGAGACCCTTATGCCCTTGAAACAGCATATATTAGTATCATAACTTTCAATTCTGTGGCTCAACAGGTAACACCTCTTACAGAATTGTCGGCTTTTCAACAACCCCAAATTGAAGCAAGCGGATGTACTGCTTTGGGCGAAGCACTGACCTTGCTTGCACAAAAGGTTGATACCGAAATTGTCAAAACCACACAAGAAGTCAAAGGAGATTGGAAGCCTTTGGTTTTTCTTATGACAGATGGCGAACCTACAGATGATTTGCAGAAGGGGCTTGACGAGTTCAAGAAAAGAAAATTCGGTATGGTCGTAGCTTGTGCCGCAGGGCAAGGTGCTAACACGAATACGTTAAAGAAGATTACAGAAAATGTCGTTCAGCTTGATACAGCCGACAGCGCAACAATTAAGGCGTTCTTCAAATGGGTAAGCGCAAGCATCAGTACAGGCAGCCAAAAAGTTGAGGATACTCACGGCGATGTTGCATCGATGAGCGAGCTACCTCCTCCACCTCCAGAAGTAAATATCGTTGTGTAAAGAAACAAAGCAAAGTGGCACGAAACAGTTTGTGCCACTTATGCTATAAAGTTTATCAAGAATGAGACATTTACCTGTATATATTTTGATTGATACCAGCGGGTCTATGAAGGGTGAACCGATAGAAAGTGTCAAGGTTGGCTTGTCTGATATGATTGCAACTCTCCGTCAAGACCCGTATGCGTTGGAAACTGTTTGTATAAGCATAATAACTTTTGACAGGGAAGTAAATCAGATTTTACCTTTGACCGAACTTGCCGATTTACAGATACCCAATATCATCACGCCGGATTCAGGCCCGACATTTCTTGGAAAGGCATTGGAAATGCTTTGCAATCGGATTGAAGTTGAAGTTCAAAAGGGTACACCTGAACAAAAAGGCGATTGGCGTCCATTACTCTTCGTGTTAACAGATGGCAAGCCTTCCGACATTCAGGTTTATGAGAATATCATCCCCAAAGTAAAAAATAAAAATTTTGCAAGTATAATCGCTTGTGCAGCCGGTCCCAAAGCAAAGATAGAACCGCTAAAAAAGCTCACAGACCAAGTGTTTACACTTGATACAATGGATGCCACATCGTTTAAGAAATTCTTTGTGTGGGTTTCTGATGTTATAGGTGTAGGAGGAAAAAGTGTGGGAACAACGGATTCTTTGGAATTGCCAGGACCACCTGCGGAAGTGAATATAGTAATATAATTGTTTATGAGAAGATTACCGATATATTTTCTGATTGATGTTTCAGAATCAATGGTTGGAGAACCAATCATTCAGGTAGAGAAAGGCATGAGGAATATCATACAAGAGCTAAGGACTGACCCGTATGCTCTTGAAACAGTATTTGTGTCTGTCATCGTTTTTGCAGGAAAGGAAAAGGTCTTGTCTCCTTTAACTGAGTTGTACAAGTTCTATCCACCGCAGTTTCCTATAGGCGGAGGAACATCGTTAGGCACTGCTTTGGACTGCCTGATGAACGATATTGACAAGTCCGTAAAGAAAACAACTGTTGAAATGAAAGGCGATTGGAAGCCTATCATTTTCCTTTTTACTGACGGGATGCCAACCGACAATCCACAGCAAGCCTTCAACCGATGGAACGCACATTATAAGAGAAAAGCGAATTTGGTTTGTATTTCAATCGGTGACAATACTGATACTAAAATGCTTGGAAAAATCTCAGACAATGTGTTGAGATTGAATGATACAGGGGAACAATCCTTCAAGGCCTTTTTCAAATGGGTTACGGCTTCAATCAAGTCAACAAGTGTTTCTGTTACCGATATGGGAACTGATGAAATCCAACTTGCTTCCACATCGGGAATTGACCTTGAAAAGGTGGATACGACTAAAGACTGCACTGTGGATGAGAACTTTGTCGTACTGCTCGGCAAATGTTCAAATACAAAAAAGGAATATCTTATCAAATACGCCAAGCGAGTAGGTAAAATACCCGGATTAGAGCAACTTGACGTAAAAGGAATAGACTACAAACTTGTGGGGGCTTATCCAATTGACGATAAGGCTTATGAAGAATTAAGCGATGGCAAGTCCAACCGCAACATCAACACCATGTCTTTGATAGGAGTACCCACTTGTCCTTGTTGTGGCAATCAATTCGGCGTAGTCGTATGCGAATGTGGCAACATTATGTGTTCAGACGGTCAAACTACCGCTTGTCCGTGGTGTGGAATGGAAGGCTCATTAGGAGCTATTGGTGATGGCGGTTTGGATATAACACGGGGAAGAGGTTGATTATGAACATAGAAAAAGCAATAGACCTCCTAAGCAATGGAGAATCTGATGAACGCATGAGTGGCTTCATCAAATATTATGCTAACAAGCTGTGGGCTGAATATAATGAATATCTTATGAATGAAATTGTTGTGATAGAGAACAAGGTAAAAGAACTGCCTATCGTTATACCTAATGCGTCTATCAGAAAGCCGTATAATGCGATTGTATCAATACCGTGCGAAGAAATGACCGACATAACATTATCAGGTCTCACAGAAGAAGTGCAAGGGCTTATAATTGAGAAGCAGGAGGATGGCAAATCTTTTAAGATAAGTGGAACTCCCAAAGAAAGCGGAACTTTTGATGTCACGTTAAGATACAAATATCGTGGTTTATCTGTTGAGCGTCCTTATCTGGAACGTATGTTACAAATTATCATCAATCCAGACCCAAGGGATTTATGGAAAGATATTCCTGTGCCCGAAGATATAGAGTATCCGAAAGATAATACGGCAAAAGAATATGTAAAAGTTGCTGCACTTTCCGATGGAACTCCGCAAAAAGATATTGTGGCTGCAAGCAAAAGAGGCCGTTCACATGCACAAGAAGGTAAGCCACGTGATGACGATTTCCGTTTGTATCATGACGAAAAAACGAATTGGTATGTCATTGCCGTGGCCGATGGAGCGGGGTCTGCACCCTATTCCCGTGAAGGTTCAAGAATAGCTTGCAATGTAGCAGTTGAGCATTGTAAAGAACAATTGGCTGATTCTGAAAATTTTGATGATGACATCAATCTCTATCATCTTGACCAAAAATCGGAAGCGGCAGGTAAAGCTATTAGTGCGGATATATACAAAATCGTAGGTAATGCCGCCTTAAAAGCGCATAAGGCAATAGCGGCAGAGGCTCAACCAAAAGGTCGCAAGACCAAGGAATACTCTACAACATTGTTACTGGCTATCTGCAAAAAATATGATTTTGGTTGGTTTGTTGCCTCATTCTGGGTCGGCGATGGGGCAATATGTCTTTACAACCAAGATAATGAAACTGCGATGATGCTCGGTATGCCTGATGAGGGTGAATATGCCGGGCAAACACGTTTCCTTACAATGCCTGAGATATTTTCGGATTCCAATAAATTCTACCAAAGAATGAATTGCCGGATTGTTCCGGACTTTACAGCTTTATTCCTTATGACGGATGGCGTTAGCGACCCCAAGTTTGAAACCGACGCTAATCTGAAGTCTTATGATAAGTGGAATGAATTATGGGCTGACCTTAAAGAGAATGGAGTGGAATTAACGGATGATAATGAGGAAGCTGCAAATCAGTTGTTGAATTGGTTGGACTTTTGGTCACCGGGAAACCATGACGATAGAACCATTGCAATATTGTATTAAACGTAAAGCATAATGGCAAATAAAATAACTCTGACAGCAAATGACGGAAGTATCGTTGAGTTTTATGATGAAATAAAAGCTCAAGGTGGGGTTAAGGATGTTTATTTTAGTCCTGACAAAACCTATGTTGTCGCTTTCTATCGCAAGCCAATCAATGCTAATGACAGAGAGCGTATCACCAATATTGTTGGTATCTATCGCCAGCGGATTTTCGATACTCCAGAGGGGAATTATTGGAAAAATCTGTTTGCATGGCCTACAAAAATGGTAGAATGGAATGGAAAGACAGGCATCATAATGCCATTTTATGACAAAAGGTTCTTCTTTTCTTCAGGACCATTTAAAGGTAAAGAAAAAGAGGGAAAATGGTTTGCTTCCGCTAAATTGCGTAACAAATTTTTGCCTGCTGACCAAAAAGGAAATTGGCTGACTAACCTTCATATGTGTATCAAGATTGCACGTGCTGTCCGACGACTCCATGCGGCAGGATTGGCACATTCGGATTTGTCTTACAAGAACATACTGGTTGACCCGATTACAGGAAGTGCATGTATCATTGATGATGACAGTTTAGTAGTTCCGGGCAAATTTCCTCCTGAGGTTATAGGTACACCAGATTTCATTGCCCCTGAAGTCATTGAGACCAAGCATCTTGCATTAGATGATAAACAACGGAAACTACCGAGTATCTATACAGACCGTCATGCATTAGCTGTCCTGATATATATGTACCTGCTTAATAGGCATCCGTTAAGAGGCGGCAAGGTGAATGATGTCAATGACAGTGGACGTGATGAGGAATTGTCTATGGGTGCAAAAGCCTTGTTTATTGAGAATCCAACAGACAAGTCCAATAGGGTTAAAGCCCAGCAACTATCCCCTGCCGAGTTGCCACAAGGCGACCCTGCAAAGATGCCATATACTATTTGTGGCCCGTATCTGAAGAAATTGTTTGACCGTGCTTTCGTAGAAGGTTTGCACGACCCGTCAAAGCGTCCGAGTGCAGCGGAATGGGAAGATGCCTTAGTCAAGACAACCGATTTGGTACAGCCATGCCAGAATCCTAATTGTGAAGCCAAGTGGTTTGTATTTGACAACACTACCAAGCCTAAATGCCCGTTTTGTGGCCAGCCATATCACGGACAATTGCCGATATTGAATTTTTATTATGCTCCCTCACATGGCAAATTCATATCGGAAAATTATCGTTTGATGGTATATGACAAGCAAACTCTGTACAAATGGCACGCAAATAATTTAGTATCTCCAAGTGAACGGACATCTGAAGCTGACAAAAAGCCTGTTGGGGATTTTCATTTCTTCAATAATCAGTGGATTCTGATAAATCGCAATCTTCCTGACATGATGGATGTTACAGAGAAGAAGCCTATCGCTATAGGCGAATATGTGCCGCTAACAGAAGGAAGGCAGATATTGCTTGACAAAGGACAGGGAGGACGACTCATTGTTGTTCAACTTGTTAACAATTAGAACGATAATAATCATTTATAAAATCACGAAGCAATAGATATAAAGCAAAATGAAAAAATCAATCGCTCTGCTAATTGGTATTGCATTAATTTTATTAGGTACGTTGACAAGAGGTAATTGGATTATCGGACTGAAATTATTGTGTGCCATATTTCTGGTTATGCTCGTACTTTATTGGAAAATAGCACCCTTTAAGCAACAGCTATTCCCTAAATATCAAAAGGCTTTTGGCATAACAGAAAGAATATTCATGAGATTGCAGAATATCTTAGGCTTTATTCCCAAAATACAAATGGGGCAACGTTTGCAACTTGACACTTCGTTGATTGTATGTATCTTTTTTACGCTTTTGATATTAGTTGTTTTGTGAAAACATTGACTGTATCAACCAAACTGGATAAATCGGAACTAATAATATGGCAAGGAAGAAAATCGTAAGAATACCGGGAGTAAGTTTTTCTTGGAAACGTGCGCTGGGCATAACACAGGCAAAACAGAAATTTGCCCGTCAAACCGGAATACCAACATCCAAGGCTGGATTGGAGCGTAAATTGGGAAAAGCTCTACTTAAAGTCCTATTTGGCAAATAATTATTAATCAATAAGTTTTTCAGTATATGCAACAGAAAAAGCATTACATTGGCTTGACAGATGCAGAAGTCTTGGAGAGCCGTAAAAAGTATGGAGTAAACATCCTTACTCCACCAGAGAAAGAACCGTTATGGAAACAATTTTTGGAGAAGTTCACAGACCCACTTATCATCATCCTGATGATAGCGGGCGTTTTGTCCATTGGAATTTCATTTTACGAGTATTTCGGGCTCAATGAAGGTTTTACTGTGTTCTTTGAACCCATTGGCATTTTTGTGGCAATTTTACTTGCTACCGGGTTGGCTTTCTATTTTGAATTAAAGGCGGATAAGGAGTTTGCCATATTAAACCAAGTGAATGATGACGAACTGGTTGAAGTCATACGAAACTGCAATGCAACTCAAATTCCCAAGAAAGATGTGGTTGTTGGGGATGTTGTCATCATTAATACTGGTGCAGAAGTTCCTGCAGATGGTGAACTGCTGGAATGTGTCAGTCTGAATGTAGATGAATCCACGCTTACGGGAGAACCGATGTGCCATAAGAGCGTTGACGAAAAGGATTTTGACCCAGATGCGACATATCCTACCAATCACGTTCTTAAAGGAACTAAGGTGATGGAGGGGCATGGTATATTCCGTGTGACTGCGGTCGGGGATAAAACAGAAAACGGCAAGGTTTTCGTAGCCGCGCAAATTGATGACAGTGTAAAGACACCACTCAACGAACAATTGGATGGGTTAAGTGACCTGATAACCAAATTAAGCTATGGATTTGCTGCATTAGTAGTTATCGGTCGTTTGTTGATTTACTTTTTGGGAGACAATTCAATGGAATGGGCACATATTACGGCATATGTACTCCAGACGTTAATGATAGCCGTCACTCTAATTGTCGTTGCTGTGCCCGAAGGATTGCCTATGGCTGTAACCTTGAGCCTTGCATATAGTATGCGTAGGATGTTGAAAACTAACAATCTTGTACGCAAGATGCACGCATGTGAAACGATGGGAGCCACAACTGTAATTTGCACGGATAAAACCGGAACACTGACCCAAAATCAGATGAGCGTTGAGGAAGCTCAATTCTACGGTTTGGCTAATCAGGCATTGGGGACAGATGAAACAAGCCGTTTAATAAAAGAGGGCATTGCGCTTAATTCTACGGCATCATTGGATTTAAGTAATCCTGACAAGCCTGTGGTATTGGGCAATCCCACAGAGGGGGCATTGCTTTTATGGCTTAGAAATAATGGCATTGATTACCGCAATCTGAAAGAAGATGCCAATGTAGTGGAAGAATTGCCTTTCTCGACGGAAAGGAAATATATGGCGACAGTTGTTGACTCTGCCCAACTGGAAGGAAAGAAAATCCTCTATGTTAAAGGTGCTCCCGAAATAATCCGCTCCCTTTGCAAGCAAATCGACAAGAATGTGAATATTGCCGATATTGACAGACAACTGACGGACTATCAAAATCGTGCAATGCGTACTTTAGGTTTTGCATACCAAGTATTGAATGACAGTGATATGGCTATCGCAGACGGTAAAGTGGTTGCTGATAACCTTACTTTCATGGGGATTGTTGCCATTGCCGACCCTGTCCGTAAAGATGTTCCAGCAGCCGTGCAAAAGTGTATGGCCGCAGGCATTAATGTAAAAATCGTAACAGGAGATACTCCCGGAACAGCCAAAGAAATAGGGCGGCAAATCGGATTATGGACTAAAAAGGATAGTGACAGTGCAATAATAACAGGAGCGGAGTTTGAGAAACTTTCAGATGACGAACTTGATAAGAAAGTGCTTGGATTGAAGATTATCGCTCGTGCCCGTCCATTGGATAAGAAACGTCTGGTTGAATCCTTACAAAGAAACAATCAAGTGGTAGCAGTAACAGGTGACGGTACGAATGATGCTCCTGCACTCAAGGCGGCTCATGTGGGCTTGTCAATGGGTGACGGCACTTCCGTAGCCAAAGAAGCCTCGGACATTACCATTATAGATAATTCATTCAGCAGTATTTGTCGTGCAGTAATGTGGGGGCGTTCGCTTTATCAAAACATTCAGCGTTTTTTATTGTTCCAACTCACGGTCAATGTGGCTGCATGTTTTATCGTGTTGGTGGGTGCATTCATGGGAACAGAATCTCCGTTGACCGTGACGCAAATGCTGTGGGTGAACTTGATAATGGATACATTCGGTGCTATGGCTCTTGCCTCATTACCACCTTCACAATCTGTAATGAAAGACAAACCTCGTGACCGTAAAGCCTTCATCCTTACCAAACCTATGATGAAAGACATTCTCGGTGTTGGCGGATTTTTCTTCTTGCTGCTTGTTGTGTTCCTTTATATATTCCAGCACACTGAAATCACGCAAATGACAGACCTGTTGCATTGCAAGCTCGGTGAAGCCAATGGATTGTCACCATACGAACAGACTCTATTGTTTTCAATTTTTGTGTGGACGCACCTTTGGTATATGTTCAATACCCGTTCATTTGAAACAGGAAAAAGTTTCTTCCAACTTAAGATGAGCAAAGAGTTCTTTACTATTGTCGCTATTATTTTCATTGGGCAGATAGTGATAGTTGAAGTCCTTTATGATTTCTTTAACTGTACTCCAATGAAACTTATAGACTGGGTGATAATAGTGGTTCTTTCCTCACTGGTTCTTTGGGCAAGAGAGTTATGGCACTTACTAACCAAAAGGGGATAAATTGCTTTTCAAGAAAACAAGTAAAGAGGATGTGGGGTATAAACCTATATCCTCTTTTTCAATATATACAGGTTGCCCGACTTCGGAGGAGCAGCCCGGCGGCAAGGCTTTCGGGAGTAACCCGAAAGGTTTCGAGTAACTCGAAACATACCTTGCTGCTGCCACTTTTCGGCAGTAACCGAAAAGCCTTCGGGTAACTCGAAGGACACCTTGCTGTGCTTTTGAGAGCACAAGAAATCCGTCAGCAAACGGATTTGAATTAGTGCTGTTATTTCGGATTTCAAAGCATCGTTTCCCGATGCCCAAGCTGCCCAAAAGAAGAAAGGAAATGAGGGTATAAGAGGGCATAAGAGAGTGGTTATATCCGCATGAATGCTTGCAAGCCAGACTGCGTGTGGGTTCTCGTGAATGCAAACACGTGCGGACATACACACACTGGCCTGCAAGCCTGCCCGCACTCCGACCTGCCAGCCATCCTGCTTGCCTGCCGACCGGTCTGCCTGCGTGCCTGCCTGCCGGCACACAGACAAGCGCGCAGGCAGGCTATTCGCAAACGATTAGGCTCAAATACAATGTGGAAACGGTATTGAATTAAAAGTAGGACAGTGCTACTGATTTTCATCAGCAAGATGTGCAACAAATGTACAATAATGACAAGATGTTTGATTTACTCTATTTTTCAGAGGAATAACTTTGGCAATAAGGAAGAAAAACACTACTTTTGCAAATGAGAAAAGCGTTCTTATGATTAGTGCAGAACATAGCAGAATATAGAAGCCTGCTGGTTTCCAAGTCGTTACCTGTCAAGCTGACAATCTTTGTAAGTCCCTTGTTTTCAATGAGTAAGAGAAAGTAATATGTCTTGAGCAATGAAAGGTCATGTCGAAGCCGTATGTCCGTCCCAGTTCTCTGGTGAGCTTGATGAGATACCCCCGGCAATAGAGGTTGAAAATCCTGTCACTTTTACGCTCGTGGCGGTATTTCTCGATGATCTGCAACGGCACGTTCAGCAGGCGGATGGCCGAGGGCGTTTCGGTCTTCTGGCGCCGGATGTGTATCCAGTACGTTCCGTCGTCCGACTGCGTGATGTCTTTTTCGGACAAGCGTTTCAGGTCGGCGTAGGACAACCCCGTGAAGGTAGCGAAGAGAAACCAGTCCCGCACCCGCTGGAGGTTGGGTTTATCGACGGGAGTTTCCATCAGCTTTTTGAGGTCTTCGAGTTTCAAATGGCGGCTCTTGCGCCGGGGCAGTTCCGGGTGCAGCTTCCCGTAAGGGTCGCGCCGGAGTGTACCCTGACTGACAGCCCGCTTGGTCATTTTCTTCAACCGGTAAAGATGCTCGTGTACTGTCTTGGGTTTCATTTCACGATCTGTACGCAGGAATATTTCAAAATCATCGTAGAACTCCCGGTCAAGGCTCCGCAACGCTACATCCTCCTTTTCCTTCCTTTTTTTCACGAAGGAGGCTAAAATATTATAGGAGTTCTCGTAACTTTCATAGGTTTCTTCCTTGCGATCCACGCCGACACGCTTGCGGAACTCCTCGTTATGCTCGCGGAACAAGGCAAGGAGGGTGAACGGTTTCTGCCCGATTCCTTCCACGGCGTTTTTGACCAGCTCGGCCGTCACGAAACCGAGGCTTTTACGAATATGACGGTAATGTCCGGTGATTTTTTCGGTCAGTTTCTCTATTGCCAGGTTTACCGTTCGGGCGTTCTCGCTTCGTCCGTTCGCCCTTTTGGTTTCCGGATTCCAAAGCGATGGATCGACAAACGCGTTGATATTGATCGGGGCCGACTTGGTGTCGATGCTTACCTTGCATAACAATTTACATGTTCCGTCCTTGCGGACTTTCGTGCGGTTGATGTAGAACAGCAGGGAGAACGTGCTGCGACGTTTTATCTCTTTATTATTCGTTTCCATAATCGTTGTGAATTTGATTGTCAATGATAGATTAAATAGCTACGGAGAAGCGGTCGGCAATCTTTTCCTCTAAAGACCGGGTATCCATGTCGATCTTGTCATCGGTCACTTTGGCGTAAATCTGCGTCGTGGAAATGCGGCTATGCCCCAGCATTTTACTGACGGTTTCAAGCGGGACACCATGCGAAAGCGTGATCTCGGTGGCGTAGGTATGGCGTCCGCAGTGAAAGACGAGCTTCCGTTCAATTCCGCAAATGGCGGCAATACGTTTCAGTGTCCGGTTGAGTTCGTTGTTGCTGTACATCGGCAGCAGTTTTCCTTCCGGGGCCATATCCCGGTACTTGTCGAGGATGAGCAACGGTATGTCGAGCAACGGCACTTCATAGTCGATTTTCGTCTTCTTGCGGGCGGTCTTGATCCATACCTCACCGTCCTCGGCCACTTCCAGATCCTCCGTCGTCAGGCGGCACATGTCCCCGTAAGGGATACCCGTGTAGCAGGAGAAGAGGAACAGGTCGCGGATATGGTAGAGTTTCGGGTCGTGCAGGGGTGTGGTCATCAGCCGTTGTAACTCCGCTGCGGTAAGGTATTTCTGTTCCCGCTCGGGATGTTCGGCTTCATAACCCGCGAATGGGTCGGCAGTGATAATCCCTTCCGCGATGGCTTCCCCGACAATCGTGTTCAACCGTGTGACAAGCAACACGATAGTTCCCAGGGCAAAGCGGCGCTCCGTGCGTAGGTAGAGGTCATAGTTGTCGATGAATGAACGGTTCAGGGCCGTGAAAGGAACATCCGACAACTTGTATTTCTCCTGGATGAAAGCAGCCACACAGTTACAAGCATAGCGGTAAGATTGCGCTGTTCCCTTTTCCCGGTTCACGCCGACACGTTTTTCGAAATGTTCGATGAACGTCCGGAAATAACCCAACAGGGTTTCCTGCCCGAAAGCCCTCCCCAACAACAGATTCCTTATTTCTTCAGCCGTTACATTCTCACGGGTGGCTGACAGTTCGTCATAAATGGAAATGGCTGAAGCTCGCAAATCGTCCAGTTGCCGGTTGATTTCCCGCGCGGCGTTACTTTTACCCGTGGCACGTCCGGATGCCCACAGTGCAGCGGGTACGGACATTTTCGCACTAAAAGCCGCTTCTGAAAATTTGCCGACAACAAGTTTCGCCATGACCGGGCAATGTCCCTCGTCATTCATTTCGCTCTTTTTGAGGTAGAACGTAACCGTTACATCCGTCTGTTTCATAACTCTATTTTTTTTATGTTGCAAAATTACTTGATATAGAGTTATTTACAGTTATGAAAATTATAGCGGAACAAAGAATAAAACCCCGGATGCCGGTAACATAACCTGTATTTCCATGAAAAACGGAAAAAAACGGTTATCTTTACGGGCAAAATATAGGGTTCTTTGCATGGTGAACGGTAAAACCGCGGGTGGTCAAGCGTTATTTTGCCGGATTATCCGGGGCTAAAAAAGGCAACGGATAAGTAGCAAATCTGTCTCTTAACCTTTCATTATCCTGCATTTTAGCGATTTGGAAAGGCATAGAAGAATTTGGCTTAACTCTCCTCAATACCAAACACTTACTTTATTTATCCAAATTTTGTCGTTTTTTTGCGAGTTCTTCGTATATTTGCAATCGGATTGAGACAACTCTATCCAAGACATATTTAGAAAAGAAAGAAGCGTTATGCTTATCTTGTAAATCGAAAACGTAGGAAATTTTCAGATGTAGTACAAGGAAGGCATAGTGGTTCTCACGCTATAGCGTGGGCTGCTATATCCATATCTGTACTACAGATTTCCTACGACCTTCGATTTAAGACGTGGTATTTGCAGTTCACGCTTTTATTATTTAATAACAGCCTTCTAAGGACTGGGAAGACATAAAAGAACTTAGGATGATGGATAAATTATCGGTTCACGCAAAAAAGACATTTCTTTCCCAACGACTTATTGCATGGGTATGTTGCTTATGCGCTATCGGAACAGCGGCAAAAGCATACGCAAATAATGATCCTACGTTTACAGTTTCTGCTCCGGAGAATATCGAAATTAATAAACAGTTCCGGCTGACATTTATTGTATCTTTCCCGGAGAAACCTGCTACTGTTGAAATACAGAATCTTGCTGTGCCCGAATTGAAAGGCCTTAAGGTGTTACTTGGCCCCACCAAAAGCAGTGCCACCAATGTGGAAAAAGTAGATGGAGAAATAAACCGGAAATATCAAGAGTCTTATACTTATGTGTTGCAGGCATTACAGGTGGGCAGGTGTTCCATTCCCTCTGCAAGTATTGTGGTGAACGGGCATCAGCTACATTCGCAGCAACTCGCAGTGAATGTCGTACCTGACGGGAAATTACCTCCTTCTTCCGACCCACAACCAAAACCGGATGTCTTTATGACAATGAACGTATCAGAACGCTCTCCTCGTATAAATGAACCCGTCGTGTTGGAATGCAAGTTATATACCACATCCCTTGCAGATAGCCTCGCCAATATGGAACAACTCATCTCTTCGGACGATTTCAAAATAGAACCGATAGATTTGCGGGGCAGCGCATGGCAAATAGAGCATCGGAATGGAAAGAATTATCAGGTGGCGGTGTTCCGGAAGTTATTACTCTATCCCCTACGGGCGGGAGAACTTCGTATAGGAGACCTGTACATGGATGTTTATATCAGGCGGTACAATCTTTCTTCAGACCCGTTTGAAGCATTTTTTGAGGACGGCAACCACCAATTCGTAAAACAACGGGTGAACTGTCAGGGCATCACTCTCCATGCACACGAATAAACAGCTAAAACTTATGGATATGAAAACGAAAACAATTGTAACCGCAATGCTGCTGGCTACGGCGTATGTGCTGTTAGTCAATCTGATGTTCCTGTCCGGTTTCGGTAAGGATGAAATGGTAAAGGTTGGTTGGTATAGTGAGTTCGGAGGAAACAGCACGACTACCCTATATCCTCTTTATGTGTGGCTTAACTTTCCTTACACAGTTTGCTTTTATTTCTTCACGACGCTTTTCTTCGCCAAAGTGAAAGTACACGTAAACAAGTGGCTGGGCGAAACGGCTTTTGTGCTGTGGTGTGTCAGTCTCGTTCCGATTTTGGTGAATACCGTTTACGACTTGTATATGGTATCCAGTTTTGACGGAGATGAAATGTACCGTTCTTTGGAGAATTATTGGGAAACGGAAGGCAAGTCTGATTATCCTTTTATGTGGCTTCTGCTTTCGTCCCGTGTAGGGAATAATCGGAATTGGATGAACGATTTGAATTATTACGGTAATTGGGCGCTTTGGGCAGCTTTCTTGGCATTTGCCATTGTCTTTGCCTTACTGTTTAAGAAAGACAAAGTATTAGGCATTGCGGGTGCGACAGTTATGGTGGTATCTATCCTGCTGAACATGTTTCTGCTGCCATGCGGGTATATTGCCATCGACCTGTGTTGGATTGCATTATGTGCGGCAGTCTTATGGAGATTGCGCCAGTCGTCATTTGATAAACCGTTCGTTTTGCCATGAGAAGATTTTTATTAATACTGGCGGTAGTCCTTTTTGCGATGACCGCTTTTGCCGCCATTGCTCCCGGTCTATATCGGGTAAACGTTAACTCCACGCTCAATGTGCGCAATGCACCGGGTGGGGCTAAAATCGGATCGTTGTCCAATGGAGATCTCGTGCAGGTGACGGCGTGCGAAGATGATTGGGCACAAGTGTCTTTGAATGACGGTCGCACGGGCTATGTGCATGAACAATACCTTGAGCCTTTCTCCACTCTGGCTGCTCCGGCTGGAACATCTTACTCCACAGTCGGTCTTTCCGAACTCCGGCATTATACCCCTTTTGCCATATTGCTGTTTGCCGTCATTGCCTTCATCGGACTACGTACAGATACCAGATCGTTGTTCCACGCAGGTTGCCTTTTATGGGGCGGGGCTGAACTGTTCATGTTCGGAGCTGGGAGTGACAGCGCACTCGTCTGGTTCTGCGACCCTTCGGATGTAGGATGGATATTTACTATTATCAATTTTTTTGTAGCTATTGGCATCCTGTTCTTCCAGTACACTATTTACCGGGAGTTTACGGGCAGTCTTTTCGATGGCTTTTGGAGAAAACTTCTGTTTGGTATCTTTATCATTGTAGGAGTAATCCTGTTCTTAGGTATTTTTAATTACAATAGATACGACAGTATCACCCCTGATTCGCCAGAAACTCCGTTCTTTAACGAGACTTGGCATTTCGTACTTGCTTTCGTTGCCTATATGGCAGTATTGCTCTATTTGTTAAGAGATTGTGGTATTTGGATGAGCCTTTCGTTCACGGTGTTTGCTTTTGGTTTGGGAATTTCTTTTCTTGGAATGTTGAGCACCTTGATACTTGGAGCTTTACTGTGGCTGGGGCTGGCAGCATTCTCCGGCAGTGGAGGGAGCAATGGAAGTCGCGGAAATATCATAATTGAAGATTATGACGGTACGTATGAAGCCTACGAACATGGCTTTGGAATCTACAAAGATGTAACAGGTTCAGGCAAGACGTGGCGAAAGGAGGATTCTCAATATATCAGAATAAATTAAACATCGTCCATTATGAAAACGATCAGAAGTATGCTCAAACATTTATTCTTGGCTGTTCCGCTTATGCTCATAGTGTCATGTAACAGTCAACCACCATCTACCCTTATACCGCACCGTTGCGAAAACGGGAAATTCGGCTATGTCGATGAAAAAGGCAAGGAATGTATAGAAGGCAAATACGATTATGCCGAAGAATTTTCCGAAGATTTGGCAGTAGTGCAAGTGGGCAGGTACTTTGGGTACATAGACCGTAAAGGAGAAATCGTCATCCCGCTACAATATACTCAGGCTGCTTACTTCCTCCAAGGCAGGGCATTGGTGGCAAAAGAGGAACTGTATGGTTTCATCGACAAGGAAAACAGGGAAATCATTCCCTGTATTTATGAACGTATCACGCCGTTTGCCTCACACGAAGCCTATGCGGTAAAGAACGGAAAGACAGGCATCATCGATACGGAGGGTAAAGTGCTCGTGCCGTTTGAATACGATAAAATAGAACAACTGAAAAGCGGGCTATTCGTTGTTAACCAAGCCGGCAGGGAGGGTTTCCTCAATGCGCAGAAACAAATGATTCTGCCCTGCCAATACGGTTACTATACCATAGAGGATAAAGAAGGCAAGCCCCTGATAGTGCTGCGCACAAAAGACGACACTCCCTATTACCGCATCTCGTATAATTCCAGATACGGTCTGATGGACTTTGAAGGCAATGTACTGACACCATGCAAATACGAGAAAATAGGTGCGTTTACAGACGGAAACCTTGCCCATGTCATTCTCAACGACAAGGTTGGCTACATTGACTCGAACGGAAAAGAGGTCATTCCGCCCATATACGACTATTCGAGAACGCTGCCGGGAAACAGGTATGCGCTTTATAAAGACGGTCTTTGTTATCTGGTGGATAACCGGACAGGCAAGCAAGTCACATCCCAAGTTTATAACAAAATAGAGCAATATAGGGACAACCTGCTCAAAGTTTCCCTTGATGGGAAATATGGCATGATAGACCCGGACGGAAATATTGTGCTCGAACCAATCTATGATGAAATGTATGTATATGACGATTGGCTGAAACTTTATATCAAAGGAAGCGGAAAGGATGGTTTTGCCGGACGTGCTACCGTAGAAGAAGCCAAGTTGGTTATTCCTTGTGACAGATATGTCCGCATTGAAAGCTTCAACTTGGGTGGCGGCCAGTATGCCGAAGCGGTCAAAGCTGTCGCCAAATACACGTACCGGAACGGTGTTGTCAACCGGCAGGGAAAAGAGGTTGTCCCTTGCCAATATATCCACATTTACATGATAGAAAACGGAAAATGTCTTGTCATGGAGTCTGGTACTAACCAGCGAAAGTGGGTAAAATTGAATGAATAGCAACATTAAAGTATACACAATTATAATAAAAATCATAGAATAAAAAATAATTCGGCTGAATATAAAAGGAATAGAGTACCGGCTTAAACAAGGAAGCTGCCGACATAGAAAGACAACCGGAGAAATGACCGTGCAGAATAAAGTCTCCGAAACCTGTTTTACAGGATCGGAGACTTGTACTGCAAGACAATCCTCTGCCGGGGATTAGCGTTTGCCATGTGTATGTCTGCAAAAATAGTTTTGCAGGGATTGGTAACGGTTCGGAATGACCGCATTCTCATTGAAACCGTTCAGGCAATGAAGCAATGCTTTTTCGAGCGTGATGTATCGGCGACTGAAAGTCTGTACATTATCCAAGCAACAGGCTTCCAAAGCGTATTTGAACGGTGCAAGATTTTCAGGTTCTCTCCGAATCCGCACATACCACAGGAAGAACAACTGAATCGTGAAACTGTCGGATTCACCTGCTTTCATCAAATGTTCTTCATCAAGCAGCCGTCGGACAAACTCCGGGGTAAGCTGACAATCATTTTTCCGATAATACTTGCGTTTTGCCGTATTATAGGCTGCAAACTGTTCGATGTCCTGTGCCGTCAGCCTATATACTTCCGAGTAAAATGCACGTACTTCTTTACCTGTAACAACGATTTTCTCGTCTCCGAACTCGTATTCATACGCTTTTTCATCGGAGATTTCCTCTTCTGTAAAGGTCTTGAACCCGTAACATTCCGTTACGATGAACGGTTCTTTTCCGAACTTCGCCAGAGATTCGAGGGCATGGAGGCTGTTGCAGGAGAAGAACATGTCGTTTCCAATACTTTCACCGCTTTCCAGCAGCCGGATTTTTACGTCTTCGGAATCGTTGGTGTACTTCCATACTATCCGACAGCTTGCATAATGGGGATTCCTGCCGTTTGCCTCGACAAATCCGGCAAATCCGCTCTTGATGGCGGCCTTTGTCTTCTCTACATCCGTCAGGACGCTTCGTACCTTACAAGTTTCGCACCGGCCGAATTGCAAAGAATCGTCGGAAATTTCCGTTATCACTTTAGTGTTGGGGTTTATCGTGGCTTCGCATACTACCTGCGTGCCGCCACATCGTGTACATATTATACTCATATTTTGATAAGATTAAAAATTAATATATCCTTCTATCCGCTATTTTGAACTTGTCGATAAGGTTCTACCAACAGCTGCAATTCCTTTTCAACCAAACAGTTTGTCCAAATTCTGCTTAAAGCATAGCATTCGGAGACACTTCCTATCCGTCCCAAATTTTCCTGTCCGTAATTTGACTAACATTTGTACGCATAATACATAAAAGTTAAATTAAACATCGTTTTTCTTTTCCCTCTCTTCGGAAGCTTTTCGGCTTTCCTTGCCGGGAGAGATTTTACATGCAAGTCAGACAGTAGGGAAAGGACGGAAAGGCAAGCAAACGACCGGGGATTTCACGGAATACCCAACCCGACAGGTACGACATGGCGGGGGACTGAAAGGACATCTCTGATTTGGGAAGGCTGCCGGGCAAATCCACGAGCCGTTAGCATGGCGGTGCTTGACGCCGGACGACTGCTGTACCTTTGCATGGAAAAATCCAACCGGCGAGAGAATGTTAACGGGAAGAAAAGGGAAAAGGGTATAGCGGAAAGATATAAAATAATTGTAAAATAAGATGTTACGCCTACAATTATATACAAAATCCTTTCATATCGAACCATCATGCCTTATTTATACCGGACGGGAGCAATGTCGCTCCCGTAAAATAATTAAGGACTATGATAATAGGTTATTTAAGGGTCAGTACGGGCAAACAGAATCCGGCTAACCAGCAAGACGAGATCCGGCGTTTCGCCGACAGTAGAAATCTTTCCGTCAGCCAATGGGTAACGGAGGTCGCCAGCGGCAAGAAGAAGGAGTGCGACCGCAAATTAGGAGGGCTGATACGGCGCATGAAGCATGGCGACACGCTGATTGTCACAGAAATATCGCGTCTAAGCCGCACGCTAACGGACCTCATGGCCATCATGGGCAAATGTCTGGAGAAAGGAATCAACCTTTACACGACCAAGGAGGGGTATTCGTTTGACAACTCCATCAACAGCAAGGTGCTCTGCTTCGCTTTCGGCTTGGTAGCGGAGATTGAACGCAATCTAATTTCGATGCGCACCAAAGAGGCGCTCGCCCTGCGGAAAGCCGAGGGTGTCGTCCTCGGACGAAAAAAAGGCAGCTACACGAAAATGAATGTGCTGATCGAAAACCGGAAAGTCGTCGTCGGCATGTTGAAACGGGACTGCACGATTGCCGATATATGTAGGCGTTTCAACATCTCGCGAGATACATTTCTGAAATTCCGCAGCCGCTATAAAGAAATAGATAAAGCCATGAAAGAAAAAGAGATAAGACGAAAAGGAATGTCACAAAAACGGACGGTATGATTTTACGTTGGTTAAATCGTTCGTTTTCAGCCACAAAATTACAAAAACATGAGCTATCCACAACAAAAATCTGCAAAAAATTGCGTTTCAGCTCTTTGAGTAGGGCGAATTTTCCCGGAGTGTCCGAATAATACGACCTTTTTTCGATAGCTTTTTTAATGAACGATTTAACCAACAAATAAATCGGCATAACAGACAGTTATCAGGCTGATTATTTGTTGGTTTGGTGTTTTTTTGCCTTTAAATGAAAAGGCATGGCACGAGAGAATTGAATAAATAGCTGATATATAAATAGGCATAGACTATGACAATGAAACGAATACTGTTATTATTTCTCTTGTTCTGCGGCGGGTATGTTCATGCACAAGAGTTGGACTCGGTCCGTATCTATTACCGGCAGGGCCACAGAGAAGTGGACGTGCTCTTCAGGGATAATCGCGCGGAATTGGAGCGTTTTATCCGCATTCTACGCGAAGAATACGGGGCGAACCGACTTGAAGGCGTTGTGATACGTTCGTGGTCATCGCCCGAAGGTGTGAACCATCTCAACGAGGTGTTGTCAGATCGCAGGGCCGATTCCCTGAAAACCTATCTCGTGCGCCACGCCGAAATTCCCGACAACTTGGTCTGTATACATGGCGAGGGCATCGCATGGGATATGTTGCGCCGGATGGTCGCCGCATCGGATATGCTCTATAAAAAAGAGGTATTGCACATCCTCGACCATACACCGGTATGGGTGTTCGACAAGGCGGGTCGCGTAGTGGACGGACGAAAAAAGCAGCTCATGGACCTGCGCGGCGGTATGCCGTACACCTACATGCTGGAGAACTTCTTCCCAGATTTACGCTCCAGCCTTTCGGTGGTCTGCTACCGGAAACCCGAACCGCCTGTAAAAGTCATTCCCCAAAAAGAGTCGGAAGTGAAAGAACCGGAACCGGTCCTGCAACCCGATAGCGTGGCGGAAACGACCTCCGAACCAGCAACGGTGCGGCAGGAAGCGACCGTGCAACCTCAGAGAGCGATGGTGCAGCGACTGGCCATCAAGACCAACCTGCTTTACGATGCGATACTGATGCCCTCGCTCGAAGTAGAGTACCGCATCGCCGACCGCTGGACGGTGAACCTTGAAGGCGAGATGGCATGGTGGAAGAACGACGGCAAGCACAGGTATTATCAAGTGGCAACAATCAGCCCGGAGGGACGCTGGTGGTTCGGGCAAAAGCAAGGCAGCCCGTGGCACGGCCACTACCTCGGCGTGTTCGGAGGCTTCACGTGGTACGACCTCGAAAACGGCAAGGAGGGCTATCAGGGCGAAGCCGAAATGGTCGGAGTCAGCTACGGCTACATGTTCCCCATCGGACGGCGGCTCTCCTTAGAAGCCGGTATCGGCGTGGGGTACATGCACAGCAAGTATGAGGTGTACGACCCGATACCTTATCTGGGCGGCACACATTACGTCTATCGGCAGACCAGCAAGCTGGACTACTTCGGGCCGCTGAAGTTGAAACTGACGCTCGTTTGGCGTTTGTGGGACACGGATAAGAAGAAAGGAGGCGCACGATGAGACGCACACCGCTATATATGGCATTATACGCCGCCACGCTTCTGTTGTTGGGCGGTTGCCGAAAGGATCTCTGTTACGACCACCCCGACCATGCTTTCTCCGTTCAGGTAAACCTCACCGCCACGTGGGAGCAGGAATGGGAACGCAGCTACCAGACCGACTGGCAGTCCGTGTGGAACCCTGCATGGCCCCAACGCTATGACGACCTTCGCCCCGACGTGCCCACCGGCATCCGTGCACGCATCTATACCGGCGGCACCGCCGAGAACGAGGGCAACCTGTCGCCCGAAGGAGGCCGTCTTTATATGAACGAAGGTACGCACGACCTGTTGTTCTACAACAATGACACGGAATACATCGTCTTCAACGACATCGCCGCACTGGCTTCCGCAAGTGCCACCACCCGTAGCCTGACGCGGGGGGCTTTCGAAGCCCTGCACGCGGGGGAACGTACCGTGAACCAGCCCGACATGCTTTACGGCGCATACATAGGCAGCTACGAGGCCCTGCCCACGCAGGAGACTGTCGGTCTGCCCGTGCGTTTGCAGCCGCTCACCTATACCTACCTCGTGCGCTACGAGTTCCAACAGGGGTTTCAGTACGTGGCCCTCGCACGCGGAGCATTGGCAGGCATGGCCGAGAGCGTCTATCTGAACGACGGACACACCGGACCGGAAGCGGCTACCGTGATGTTCGACTGTACCCTGCGTGACTACGGTCCGGAGGCCACAGTGAAATCCTTCGGCATTCCCGACTACCCCGGCGACTACTACGGCGACGGCACCCGCACCACGGAACGCTCCTACCACCTCAATCTCGAAGTGCGTCTGCACAACGGCGCGATGAAGACCTTCGAGTTCGATGTGACGGACCAAGTGAAGGCCCAGCCCCGTGGCGGCGTGATTATCGTCTCCGACGGCCTTGTCATCACCGACGAGGAAGGTGCGGCAGGCTTCGACAGCGGTTTCGACATCGACGTGGAGGGATGGGGCGATTACATCGACATCCCCCTGCCATTGTAAGAAGGGTGACCTGTATAAAACAGATGTATTGATAACTAAATGATTAACCAAACAATAATGTATTTTTAATTTAAGCTTTTGCATCATGAAAAAGAGTTTATTTTTGCTGGGAGTCGCCGCAGCGGTGTTCTCCGGCTGTAGCAATCAGGAAGTGATGGACGTGGCCGAATACGCCAACCAGCCCATCGAGTTTACAACTTTTGTGGACAAGACCACCCGTTCCGGTGATGTCACATCACAAAATTTCCAGAAGTTCTGGGTATTCGCACAGAACAAAGGCACAGGCGACCAGAACTGGGCAGACGCCTTTACCAACGTGCAGGTGAGCAAAGCAGGCGACAACGAATGGCTACCCATAAACACCTACTACTGGGAAAAAAACAAGGAATTCCGCTTTGCGGGCTATGCCAACGGGGAAAGCCAGCTTAACAAGTCGATTGTCAGCTACGATGCGGGCTCGCAGAGCGGAGGATCGACCTCCGGCCTGCTGACTTTCACGGCGTACAGCACGGACGGGAAGAACGACCTCGTAGCCGCAATGGGCAACGAGTCCAACTACACATGGGACGGCACAGCGTCGGGCGAAGCCCCGAAAGTAAGCATGACGTTCCGGCACATGCTGTCCAAGCTGACCTTCACGTTCAAGACCAAGATGGCCAACACCTACACCGTGGCTGTGAACAACCTACGGATAGAGAGCGCAACGACCAAGTCCACGGGAACGTACCACAAGGCCAACGAAGGCACAATCACGTGGAGTACTGACCAGCTCTCAAACACTACGGGCACATACACTTTCGACAACATCACCGACGTGACTGCCGACGCTGCCAACGAACAGGGATACTTCAGCCAGACATGCGCACCGCTGTTCGTTATTCCGCAGACCTGCGGCACGTTGAGCGTCCAATTCACCGCAGTGGTAAAGAACGCTGCCCAAGAAACGATAGGACAGCAGGATTTCAGTGCCACATTGAGCTACAATCCGAGCAACAGCGAAACCAGCTTGCAGAAGAACACATGGACAGCCGGGTACTACTACAACTACACGGCAGAGCTGAAGATGGAAGACATCAACACCGACCCGAACGCCAAGCCTATCAAGTTTGATGTAACCGTAGATAAGTGGAAAGATACTACGCCGGGTGATGACCTTAATTTGACTGATAAAAAGAACTAAACGCTTACCGTACCAGCCAATCCGTTTCCGTGAGTTGCGCGACCCACTTCCGTGAGTTGAGCAACTCAGCGCGGCGAGTTGAGCAACTCACCATGACGAGAAACTTAACTCAGCGAAACGAGATACGCAGCTCGGCCGGTTAGGCCAATCGGACCGAAGAATACAGGCCGGGCGGGGTTGAATGTTCCCTTCCCGGCCACAATGATACAGGACAGACCGCACACATGCAGCTTTCCTGCAAGAACGGAATAACCTTTATATGATGAGATATATGAACAGAAGAAAGAACACCCTCGGAATCCTGCCCCTGCTGGCGACGGTGCTGTTGTCAGCGGCTTCCTGCACGGAAAGCGTGGTGCAGGACATGGAGACAGCCGGAGACAGCGGGGCGATACGTTTTTCGCTACCCACGCTGACACGCTCCGCCATCGGGAGTGCGGACGACCTGAACACCGACGGCCAGTCGTTCAGCGTGTGGGGCAGCTACCGCCACACCAGCGGCACGGACAACGACGTGCAGATATTCGACAACACGACCGTGACCTACGGTTCCGGTACAGGCTGGACCTACGGAGGCGGCCTGCTGTACTGGCAGTCGGGCAACACCTACGACTTCTACGCCCTCTATCCGTCCACCGGAACGCTGGGCGATGCCGTGTCCGTCGCCTGCACGGACGGCACCTTTACCGTCAAGAACTTCGTCGCCACGAAAGGGCACGACCTGATGACGGCGGAACGAACAAATATAGTAATCGAGGCAGACAAAGCCCCCGAATCTGTCAGCTTCAAATTCTCCCATCGGCTCACAAGGCTGGCCTTCAATATCAGGGCCGTGGGGCGCGGTGTAACGGTTACTTCCTTCAAAGTGAACGGCGTGACTTACAAAGGCGACCTTACTTGGAATGCCTCCGGTGGAAGCTCGTGGAGCAACACCGCCAAGACAAACGACAGCGATGCCCTGTTGGCCGCAAAGGATATTTCCATCACAGCCGGCGAGACCCGCAACATGCTGGGCGACGTGCTGTTACTCCCGCACACCGACCTGACTGGTACCGAAATCGCCGTGAGCTACCGTTTCGAGGGCGAGACCGCCGACCGGAATTCCACGGTCAACCTCTCTGGCGGGAATGCGAAACAATGGGATGCAGGCAGCCAATATGCCTACACCCTGACCGTTTCGGCCGCTTCGCTCGCAATCAACGTGAAGGTTCTCGACTGGGATGAACAGGACACCTCCGTGTCATGGCAATAAAATGAGAAATTTATAGACAACAATACATACGGTGTATGAAAGCATATATAAAACGATATTTACCGCATCCTTTCTCCCTGCTTCTGCCAGCCGCCCTCGCATGGGCTGCCAGCCTGTTGGCCGGCTGCACGGACCGAGTGGACGAATGGATACCCGACGGACGCACAGCCTCCGTTACCCTGCACGTACCAATGGCCGATATACGTTCCACGCACACCACGGACGAGGAGTACAAGGCCGCTGAAGAGAAGATAAACACCTTGCGCATATTGGTATTCTCGCAGGACAAACCTGTCATCAACAAACAGTTCAAGGAAGCCGACCTCTCCGGCGGCAGTGTCACCATCGAGGGTGTGCCGGTAGGTACTGTGGACATCTATGCCGTGGCCAACGAGGCCGCCCTCGGCAAGGACTATTCCGACATGGCAGACTTCGAGGACAACCTCGTGCAGGTCGGCAACACCAAAAAAGCTTTGGTGATGGATGAACACCGCACGCACTTCCCAAAACGCTTTACGGAGCAGGAAATCGCACAACACGGCCTACCCATGAGCTGGCATCGCGATGTGCAGATAATTCCATCCGACGGCACGCCGCAGACCATCGAAGTGGAACTGGAGCGCTCCGTGGCCAAGCTCAACGTCATTATGAACAACACGCTGAGCCACCCGATTACCATCACTTCCATGACTTTCGGCGAGTTCTTCGGCGACCGGCTCTACCTGTTCCGCGAGCAGACCCTTGACGTTCCCGACGACACGGAGTATGATGTTCAAAACTACGAGAGCCTCTCTGTCGAAATCGGAGGTTACGGCAGCAAGACGCTGGCCCTTTACATCTATCCCTCATACGCATGGACGGATGCAAGCAAGAACTCGCCATATACCATCGGTTTCACCACAAGTACAGCTCCCTATGACGCCATACCTTTCATCAACGAATACGGCGGCGCTCTGAACTCTATCGCCCGTAACAAGCAAGTGAACATACACGCCACACTCAGTTCGGAGGCCAACCTCACGCTAAAATTTGAAGTAAAGGACTGGGATACGGAAGAGATAACCGTTCCCCCGTTCAATTAAACGAAACTGCATGTCATTTGAGTTATGAGAACAAGACATAAAAACATATTGACCTTGCTGGCGGCCATGCTGCTGGCGGTAGGACTGTACTCGTGTACCGAGGACCCGTTGTTCGAGGAGCGTGCCCGCGTGGCAGAGGGGCTTCCCGCACGTGTAATGCTGGACTTCCGGTCCGAGAAGAGCTGCGTGGAGACCCGTGCCGCGCAGGACGCTACCTACGAGAACCGTGTGAACAACCTCTACGTGTTCATCTTCAACCCCGCCGGGGAGGTGCATTACCGCAATTTCTTTACTGACGACATCAGCTATAACGGAGACTACAGCAAAGGTTCCGTCATGATAGAGACCACCTCTCTGAACAAGGTACAGATAGTCTGCATCGCCAATCTATCTACTGAATCCGTAAGTTCCGGCTATGATGTCAAAAAATCGGACATGGAGTCTATAACATCGCGGTCAGACCTCGAAGCCTTCGTAATGAAGATGGACGAGCATACCGTGGAACGCTCCACGCAGTTCATGATGACAGGCTATGCTTACGATGATAAAAATTCCACGAGCAACCTTGTCAACATTCCCGGTACGGAAAGCGGTCCCGCCTCGCTGGAGTGTACGCTGCGGCCCGAGCGGACGGACGCGAGGGTGGAGTTCGTGGTGAAAACCGAGAAACCCTCCGATAAGAACTGGACGGCACTTGACTTCCGTCCGCGCGGCTGGCGGGTGGTGAACGTGCCGGCCCAGTCGTTGCTGCTGCCCCACGGGACAGGCGATGCCGATGGTGACGGTTGCACCTACTTCACAACCGAGGAGATGCCTTTCGAGACTACCGAGCGGGATGACAATTACCTCTACACTTCCGGTGGCTTCGTGTTCTACATGCCGGAAAACCGCAAGACTCCCAAACAGGCCATCTCCGGCGAAGGGCTTAGCGCTGCGGAACAGTACGCCCTACGCGAGGAACGCGAACACAAAAACACGGGCGACTATACGGACAAACCCGGTCAGCAGTTCGAGAACGGCGACTTTGCCTACGCCCCCGCCAACGCCACCTACGTGGAAATGTCCGGCACACTGTCCTATAAGGATGACAAAGGCAATACCGTCAATGCCGACGTGACCTTCACCGTACATCTGGGCTACGCCGACGGCAACCCCAACGACTACGACACCCGCCGCAATACCCGCTACATCTACACCGTCACCCTGCGTGGTATCAACGATATACGGCTTGAAGTGGAGTCCGATGGGGAGGAGAACGAACAGAGGCCCGGCTACGAAGGCAACGTGATATTCAGTCAAGATGGGCTGTACGAGCTGGATGCACACTACGACCGCGAGCTCATTACGATAAACCGAAGCATGGTTCCAACCATGACATGGGGCGTGCAGACAGCTTTCGACAAGGCCATCTATGCGGGCGGTTTCGGCGAAACGGACAGTCCGGAAAGTACAGGTATCCATGACTACAAGTGGATCAAGTTCGCCATCAACGAGGACTATGGCCAAGACGACGAGCTGTTCGTGAAATACCCCGGTGACCAGAACTACAAGGGCGGAAAGAACCAACCTTCGGGGTATGACGGACATGCGGGCCATTCTGACGCCCGCCTACTCGACGTACACCAGTTGCTGCAACGCCTGAAGCAGGAGTACGAGGAAGGAAAGACCACCGGTACGGTTACCGTTACCGCTTTCATCGACGAGTACGTGTACGTGCGCGAGCCGGATGACCCCAATACAGACGAGGACAATACCCCGCTTTTGTCGCAGTGGCGCCGATACGTGGAGGCCGAAGACCGCCTGCTCTATTTTATCAACGGAGACAACTCGCATTACAGTCCCGATGGCGCGTCGAGCGTGGTGGAAGCCATACAGACTTTCAAGCAGAAGTCCATACGCACGGTGTACAACGTGAAAAAGAGCGAGAATGAATTGTCCACCGCATGGGGGCTTGAAAGCCGCATGGAGGGCACGCGTTGGAAGGAAGGTGACGTGAGAAACAGTACTTCCTCCAGCAACGGCCGGCTCAATACCATACGTTGTATTCTGGGCGAAAACTATGTATCCAACAGATCCCTGCATTGGACGGAGGTGCTCAACCCCTCCGAGCACTACGGTCTGACCGATGACCACCAAGACGCCCTGCACGCTGTGCTGTTGCGTAACCGCGACCTGAACGGCGACAACATCGTGCAGCCTAACGAAATACGCTGGTATCTGGCCGCCATCGACCAGCTCGTGGATCTCTATATCGGCGAATATGCGCTGGACGACGCTTCGCGCCTCTATCCCCAAAATCCCGCGGACAGGGATTACCAGACCTATTGGCACTATACCAGTAGTTCCGCTGACGGCGACCATTCGTGGGTGTTGTGGGCAGAAGAATGTGCCGCATTGGGTAACTACGACGGCTCGCACAACACCGTGGGCGGACAATATGCCTACCGTTGCATACGCAACCTCGGTATCGGTCTTGACGATCCGAATGTTGAACCCACACCACTCATTCCCAAAGTGACACAGGCCGAACCCGACGGTACCTACCTGATTGATGTCTCCAACCTTAGCGAGAAGGCACGCCGCCTAAGCTATGAAGCCAGTTCGTTGCCCACGCATAATGACCTGTCGCCTTATAACCGACCGTATGCCAAGTTCCGGGTAGCGGCAAATGACGCAGACTATCCTACACCGAGCATAGATGTGGATGCACTAAATCGTTGGAGTTGGGAAGGCGTTCAGGATTGGAGATGGTATCAGACCGCTTCTATTACACCGAGCGGCTATCGCGTGCCCAACTTGCGCGAGCTGCTTATCATGGGTACCCGCTTACCCGATGACGCATGGCAAACGTATGAGGGTCGATGGCTTCTTTACAGACATGAGAGCAAAGCCATGTACATGACCTATACCAGCTTCAGCCGCGGAACTTATGACGGAGACGGCTCCATTTCAGGCAAGAACGGCGGTTTCCGTTTCAATGCCCAAGACCACTCCAACGGTGCGACCAGTTCAGATGCCGACGGCGGGTATGTACGCGGCGTGAAAGACGAACAATAACATAGTAAGCCAGTCGATAAAAGAAACGGCTCCGTTCCTATCATCGGGACAGAACCGTTTCTTTTATCTTGTATCTCGATTTCGAGTTAACGGAAGAAGACAGAAAGGCAATTCGCCGTCTGGACACCGGCAAGTTGAAAGTGGACCACAACAACCCTGTACTGGCAAAGTTCCTTTTGGATTACGACAAGAATTTCAATCCGGACAACTGATACGGTCTGCTTAAAGAATCCGGGATACAGCACATAACAAATAAAGAGAGTACCGATATTTATCATCGGTACTCTCTTGCTTTCTACCTGTTTACGGACGAACATTCGTTTTCTTCACATTTGCCGAAGAACAGTTCCACCCTTGTATGTCGGTTGGCTTCCGTGGGGGCGTAATCGGAAATGCCACCTTCGCCGGTCTTGGTCATCCTGTCGGGCGACAAACCCCGCTTGTTCAGCTCCGAGGCGATATAGTCGGCTCTCGAAGCACTCAAGGCATTGTTGATACCAATTGTTCCGGTCGCACTATCGGCCGCTCCCGTGACTTTAACTTTCAGACCGTATTTCTTTGCCACCCGTGCCAGTTCGTCGAGATTGACCAATTGGGAGGGGTCTGTCAGGTGCGACGTGCCGAGTTCGAAGAAAAAGAAGATGGGAGCACCGATGCATTCCCGTCCGGACTGCATCCGAACGGCATAGTCTGCCAAAGTGCTGTCGGGAAGATTCTCGAACTGTCCTGTTCCGAGACCAGGCACGCTATCCGGCCAGTGCTGCAGGCTGTCTGCCCGGCCATTCCCATTCGGGGCTTGTCCTTCCAATGGTGATTTTCCGTTCCAATGCTTGTTCTTCAACCTTGCCCGCAGGGAGTTCAGCCCGCTGTAATTGTTCCTCGGATAACCTTTGCGCTCGATAGCATCGTCATCATCGAAGAAATGGCTGTACGTGTCGAGCAATCCTTCGATTTCCAGTATCTTCTTCAGCTCGGCCAGCGTCCGGCTATCCTTGTCATGCTGTCCCGCGTAGCGGCTGTTCTGTTCCGACAGTACATTGATATAATCGACGAGCTGCCGATCGCGGCGGATATAGGGGCTTGGGTCTATGGCCCGTTTCCAGCCGACCTTGCCGATATGGAAAGAGAATCCGGCAGTGAGTGAAAGCATGTGGTCGCCTAACCGATTCGCCTTGCCATACCCGTCGAAGTCTTGGAAGGTGGTCGTACCGGAGAGTTCCATGAGGGCGCTTACCCTTTTGGAAATGCGATACTGCCCTTGTATGCCGTAGGAGATTGCAAACGGGTTATGCCCGTTGGTCGCATGGTGCAGCAGTCCGATACCCGCAAAGGGTGCCAGATGCCAGCGCACCAGTTTCTGCCGGACATAGCTACCGCCAAGCACATTCCACAGCAGATCCGCATGGAGATAATGGTACTCCTGCACGGCCAGCGTGCCGTCCTTGAACTGCAACCCGTTGTAATTTATGCGTGCACCTACCCACGGGGTAAACCACTTGCCGAGGGCAAGGCTGTACGAGGGTTTCAACCTCCCGAACAGGTCTTCGCAACCGAGCGGCGTGCCGAGAAAGGCTGTCGCACCTCCGGCGATACTGACAAACCAATTGCCGTTTCCCCGTGCCGGAACGACCACTCCGTCAAGGTATAAGGGCTGTAACGGCTGCAGCAGTTCTGTGTCATCGTAACGGTACGTGCGGTGTACAGTATCCCTTTCCGTAGGTTGTACATCCGCACGGGCTTGCAGCGAACAAAGCGCCGCAATAATGAAAATGATATTTTTCGTCATATTCTTATATCCTTAATTTGTTGTTTATCTGATTCTTTATTATAAACCTTGCCATTCAACGCTTGGGCTTCTTGCCGATGGAAGGGCGCATCATGCGGCTCGCCATCCTCATGCAGCGAAGCGCCCATGCCCGGTTGTCCTCGTCTTCATCACGTCCCCATTTGAGGTCGCTTCCGCCACCTCCTCCGCCACGTGTTTCGGCAAACGTAGTGGCATCATCGACCATACCGAGAAAGAGCATCGTGGCGCAGCGCATGACTTCCGCTCCCCGTTCCGCCACGGAACGCACGAGTGTGTCGTCGAAAAGTTGCCGTTCGGAAGGCTTCATCCGCGCCGACAGTTCCCTCCACTCATCGACCATATTTTCCAGCATGACGTCCTTGAGTAGGCTGTCCACTTTGGAGTGGACATCACGGGAGTATTCGTAGGCTTCCTCCTTGAGCTGTTCCGTGCGTTCCTCAATGGCATCCATGTTTGCCTTGAGGTCGGAAAGCTGTCGGTCGGCGGTTTGTAGCTTCTCCTGTTTGTCTGCCAGTTTCCCTTGGATAGCAGTCAGCTCTTTTTCGAGCTTTTCTTTCTCGGCAGATAGGGTCAAAGCATCACCTTTCCGGGTATCCATATCATTTTCGAGTGCCGACAATTGAGCCTCTTTTTCGCTCTTCTCCCTTTTCAAGTTTTCCACCATCGAGGTCAAACCTTTGACTCTGCGCTCTGCCAGCCGAATGTCCGAATGGAGGGCGGACAGGACTTCCTGATGTCGGCCAATCTGTTGCTCAATGGTGGTACATTCTTCCGAGAGCATACGGCGGTATTCTTCCGTCGTCCTGTGCCGTGCGCCGGTCTCGGCGACGCTCCGGCCTCTCTCCATTCCCCACTTCGTGTTGACCTCGGCGAAAAAGTCCGTATGGAGCTGTTTCATCCTCGCGCTATATTCGAACTTGTCCTTTCCGGCGAATATCTCCTTGTACGCAAACCTCCCGTCTTTGATTGGCAGAAGCGTACAATGCACGTGCGGATTTAATTCGTCGAGGTGTACAATGAAGGCGGCTATATTCTGCTCGCCGTATCTGCCGCAAACGAATGCATAGACATCCTTCGCCCAACGTTCGATGTCGCTCTTCCTTTTGATGCGGGTATTGTCCGCACCTTTTTCAAAATCCACCTTCTGCGTGCCGAAAGCGAGTTCGTGCATCCGCTTCCGCGAACCGCCGAAAATGATGTTTACCACCGTGCGGTATTTCGGTTCAACCAATCCCTCGTTGGGGTCTTTGATCCCGCGACGGCCCAATATGTCCGCTATCCGTTCCGGGATATTGCGGCTCGTGTCGATGGGGCGAACCTTGCCTCCGGGCACAATCTCGAAGTTCAGATGTTTGCGGGTGGGGTCGTAGTTGCCCTTGCTCATGGCGTACTTCTCCGCCTCTTCGCTGCGATTACGCAGGTGTTCGTTGCCTTGGGCGGCGGTGATCCCTTTCGATACCTGAACATCGAGAACCTGTTTTGCATTTGCCATACTGTTTTCGTGTTGTTTCGGACAATTCCCCGTGTCCCAGCTTGCTGCTTGCTTGGACACTTCTCCCTGCGACGTCAGTCAGCAGGGGTATTAGGCTCCCCCTTCCCTTTGTTCAGTGGCAGACGGGCAAGCCCGGATGCCTGCTATAACTGGAAGGATATTTGAACCTGAACTGGGGAGAATTGCCCGTGGTTATACAATCTCTGTCCGCGAATCCCCGTTCAGCTTTCCTCCTGCGCCTTCGCCAGAAGCGATAAAAAGGGTTTGCGAAGCGATTCAAGGCGTTCCGTCTCTTCGTCCGTACCGAAGCCTGTCCCGTCCGGTTTTCCGTCGATAACAAGCTCTGCAAGCTCTTTCGAGGCCTCGATGAACGCCGCCCATTCCCCGCTGAGGTCGAGCCGGAAGAACTGCACGAGCGGCGAGCCGTCGTCGAACCTCGATTTACGCAGAACCCGCCAGAGGGCGGCATGGGCAATACATTCCAAGACGGTCTCACACAGCTGTTCTTCCGACCGGACGGTCTGTGCCGATGCCGTGTCGGAATGACTGTCCGGATAGATACGACTGTCCCGTCCGGCTATCTCCGTCAAGGTCTGGCGCATGATTTGTCCACATGATTTACCCACATCGAAAGAGGTTGCTTTGCCGATTATCCAGTCGTACAATGCTTCCTGTATTCTTGTGGCAAAGTCCGCTTCTTCCCGTCCGCTGTCCGGCATGGCAGGCGTGCCGGTCCGCAGGGGCATGGTAATGACGACGCTTTTTGCCAGCCGGATGCGTTCTAACTGTCCGAGCGCTTCGAGCGTGTCCAGAAACGAGCGGACAGTAGCCCGATGCCAATGCCACTCCGATGCAAGGTCGGAAACGGTTACATGGCACTGGCAGGGAGAGAGGTCGTAGTCCTGCCTTCTTAAAAACGGGGAGACGAAACCTGCCAGCGATTTATCCAACAAATCGCAGTAGGCTTCCGTTCTCGTTTTCCGCTCGCCGACTTTTTCTTTCAGGTAGTCGAACACTTCCACGTTCGCCAGTATGGCGGCGGGCGCTTCATTTCTATTTCTCATTTTCATTCTGTTTTTGATGATTCATAATGTGCGGATAGTTTCAGGTTGCCATTATCCGCATTATCGTGGCAGCCTCGCGTGATGATACTATGATAACTGTCGGCTAATGCTCCGGGACATTCCAGCCATTCGAGGAATTTGCGTATGTCTGTCTTTTCGGACATGACCCTTGCCGACGGGTAGAACAGGGCAGCCAAAAGAACAAAGGCGATTGTTACGGCCATCGTGTACAGATGCGGCACGAAGCCGATGACCAATGCCAAGAGCGCAAACCAGACGAAACGTTTCGGCCGGTCGAGCAAGCCGCGCATCCATCGGTCCGCCCGCCTGAAAGAGGCCCATGCGGCACACACGATGGTAGATGGCACGATACCGAACTCGCCGGGGTGTCCACTCGTATAGACATAATGAAACAAGAGTAATACGATAAGCAGCACATGGGCGTACAGCCTGCGGGCCTTTTCGCTCCACACCATTTTATCGTAGAATCTTGCCATGAAGCAACGCCTGCTTCTGTACAACAGTGCCGGAAGGACGACAGGCATTGCAAGAAATACGAATTGTAATATAATCCAGGTCATAACAGGTAATAGGGTTTTGAAGGTATATGAACGGGCCGTACCACGAGTTCCAATCGGACAATCCCGTGGGTGGCCAAGCGGATAATGTTCTCGGTGTCTTCGGCTGTCAGGGACGACGCGCCTTTCTTCATCCGGGATTTGAATGTGCCGTTCTGCTTACGATATGTAGCCAGTGCCGTGTCCAGATCATGCTCCGGAATCGTCCACGTCATGCCCTTTTCGTATGGACCATGCGGTTTGTAGGCCCGCAGTACCAGCGTGCGGGTCACAAGGAAGTCGGTCCGGGTGTTTCTCGAAATGACGTGTTCCTTGTAGAGGTTGTCATCGGCCACTTCTATCCACGTGCGGTACGTGTCGATACAGAAAACCATTTGGCGGTATATCGTGTTTCGCATAGGGGTTGTTTTACATGAAATCCAACAACACGTCTTCCTGATTCTTTTTGTACTTGAAGCTGCCGTTCCCGGCGTGGAGTTTCAGATCGAGACACAGGTCGCCGTACATCAGCTCCAACGAATCGTAAATGGTCGCGATGATACGGTTTACCTTGCCGTCCGCGTCTGTCCGGGCGTTCATCTTGAACATCTGCCCGAAAGCGGGATTGGAGTAGGCACAGGTGCTATGACCGGATTTCTCCAGTCCGACCGGCACATGGTGGTAGAGTGTAATCAGCTCCATGTCGTCCTCGAATATGTCCATGACCTCCTCCAGATCATAGGGGTCCCGCAGCGGGAATGTGAGCAGAACATAGTCACCGTAGAACTGCGGCTCCTCCATCGTTGCCACATTGAGAAGCTGCGGCATTTGCAGGGGTACGAACGACATGAAGTCATCCAGAAAGTGTCGTAACATAATCATATATCGTTTATTTTGTGAATAGGCTTTTACAACGAGGCGATGAATATCTCCATGAGCATACCGGGCAGTTCGTCCAACCGGTCGCCCTCCGACGGCAGGATTCTGCGCAGTTTCTCGAATGCGGCGGGTGTTTCTGCGGCCATCCTGTAAAGGGTTTCCTTATCTTCCGGGGACAATAGCGTCATGCAGAGGCCGTCCAAGGAAGCGTAGGGCTGTAGAATCATCCAGACATAGGCTTGTGCCTGTTCGGGCGTTACGACCTTTCCACGGCGTATGTTGTCAAGACAGGCACGCACGTTCTGGATCAGCCGACGGTCGGTACGTAAGGCCATGTATATCGTGGCGTCCTTGTAAGTGATTTCCTTGCGCCCAGCGGCGAAAAACACCTCGGAGCAGCATTTCTCTGTGTCACGGGTGATGTCGGCCATATTCGCTTCGCCAAGCTCGTGCAACCCGGACAGGAAAGCTCGAAAAGCGGCATCCTCCCTTTCGATGAATTTTTTGAGGTCGCCGTTCCCATGTATTCCATTGTTCAGGGTTTCGGCAAGCACGTTACGATATGCTGACAGAATTTGCTCCTTGTTACCCCGACAGGCCGGACGTTTATCCAATTCTGCGAAAAACGGACGGATTTCTTCGGCGGAACGATGCAGTTCCACGTCTCCGGTATAGGAAGAGAAACGTTCTTTCAGAATCAGCACTTCTTTATAGGTGCGAGGTTTCGACATCGCCAGCCGAGAAAGTTCCGCACGGACGGAATCGTGCAGCAGAATGCACTCTTCACGTATGTCGGAATGTGCCCGATAGGTCGTGTCCCGGCGCATGGTTGCGGTCACGGAATCTTTCAAGGTCTGCCACTTCCCGATATACGCGGTCAAATCCTCAAAGGAAAGTTCTTTTTGCCCGCGTGTTTCGGACAGATACTCCCGATACAGACCGGCTGGAGTAGGTTGGGCTTCAACCAGTGATTTGACGTTCGAACCGTCGCACGATGTAAGTGTGAAAATGGCAATCGGAACGGCAGAAAGTCCAGCAATCGATAGTACAATTTTTAAGTATTGATTTTTACAATTCATAGTTCATTTTGTATTTTACAGCACAAATCTAAGTATTCTTTTCAAGATGACAAGCGCCGAAAATCGTTTTATAAACCATTTTTAACATTGCACTTAATAGTTTGATTTTCAATGAAAATAAGTGAAAGAAACGAAGGACACAGAAAGCCCTTCATATCATTTTCGTTCAAAGTATGGTTTAGTTTAAAATAAAACTCTTATATTTGTACTTATTCTTATAGAAGTGCACAATGATATGGCAAAAGTAGGTTACATATTCAAGGCGGATCGTTACGACGGATTCGAGGCTGATAAAGAGTGGATGCAGAAATACGGTTGTGTACAAGTGATAGAGGAACTTGTCGAAAACGAGGCTCTGCGCCCCAGATGGAAACAGCTTGTAGCGAATCTCGAAAGAGGTGACGAGATTGTCGTGGCCAAATTCAGCAACGCTCTCCGTGGGTCGCGCGAATTGTCCGCGTTTATTGAGTTGTGCCGAATCAAAGTGGTGCGTATCATTTCCATCCATGACCGGATCGACTCGCGGGGAAAACTGTTCCCCGAAACGACGGCAGCCGATGTACTGGATATGTTCGGGGCGCTACCCGAAGAGGTGGCGGTATTGCGGTATTCGTCCGCACATGTCATGAATCTGCAACAGAAAGCGAAGGTCCCGAGAAAAACGATGAAGGCGATGGATAAGGCCGACCGGGAGAATACCATCGTTGATATGTATGTCAACGGTCATTCTTTCGAGGACATCATGGCGGTAAGCGGGTACAACAGCCGGAGTTCGGTGTTCAGTGTGCTCAACCGGCACGGGGTAAAGCTCAATAGGGGAAAATTCAAAGGACCGTTGGGCAAGCGTAAGCCGAAAGATGGGCAATGAGCTTTCGTATTAGCCGGATTGAAATGGATTTTTTTGAGAATCAGGGCTATATGTTTTCTGTTCTCGTTGATTTTTAGTATCTTTATATTAACTTTAAGTAGTATAGAATATGGGAGAACTTATCGTTTTTATAGTGGTTTTCTATGTTATCGGAAAGATTCTGAAAGCTATATTCGGTGGTTTCAGCAAGAGTGATTACCATCATGACCGATAAATGGTGATCGGGTGTTTGCCTGCCTTGACTACAGGATACGGATTTGTATGTTTTTTATGTTTCTCTCCTTTTATCGGGGCTTTCCGATTGTCTGGTTCGTGCCGAAGGAACACCGTGAGATAAAGGTGGATTATCGTTTTCCGTAACATTATCAGGCTGGCAATCCAGACGACAAAGAGATATGTTATTATCTTTGCAACGGATTTTATAATAAAACAGTCTGACAAAAGCAGATATTATTGCCCGGATCGCACAGGAGACCGGAATAGAAAAGTCGGTAGCGACAACTGTAGTGGAGGCATTCATGGAGAGTGTCAGGGAGTCGATGATTGCCGGGAACGAGGTGTTCCTGCGAGGATTCGGAAGTTTCATCATCAAACAAAGGGCAGAGAAAAAGGCTCGTAACATTTCAAAGAATACGACCATCGTGATTCCGGCTCACTCTGTTCCTGCGTTCAAGCCTGCAAAGACATTCTTAGATGCGGTAAAAGAGGGAAAATAAAGAAAGTATAAACGGTTTTCTTCATAGTGTTTCGGGAGACCGTTGACAATGGTTATACAGGATAACACGATACCGCGACTGTCTTTTGCGGACGGTTGCGGTATTTGTTTTGCCGTATGCTATAAAAAAGGAAGTGGCACAAAGAGCCGCCGATGAAAGCCGACTCTTTGTGTTCCCTTGCTTAATCCGTCACCTCGTAATAATAACTTAACTCGTCATCTTTCAGGTTCTCTACCGCATATTGACCTGCCTGTTCCCAAAGGGTATTGTAAAGTGTCGCAAATTCCGGTTTCGTTTCATAATACTGCCAGATTTTATGATTGAGTACCAATATCAGTTCCGTGAGGTATTTATAGTTATTTTTCCATTCCTCGAAAGCACGTTTGAAAGTGTCTTGTATAGCTGACAGACCGAATCGGTCCGCTATTGAGAAGTCCTCCCAAAAAGTTGTCTGTAACTCGTAACCGTTTTCTCGCATAAATTCTCTAAATGTCATACGCTTTAAATTTTAAGTTTGAACTATTTTTTGTTTTTCCCTTTGGTACAATCTCGTACCGAGAGGCTGGTTATTTTTCTGCCACAGGATTGACGGTCAGTCCAGACAAGGAGGCAATGGGAAATACGCTCTCCAACGAAGTCGGAGAGGAAGATTTTCCGGTTGCAAGCGCCAGCGGTCCTTGCCGGGACTGGCAGCCGGCAATCGAACTTTGCAGAAAAAATAAGCGGGCTTTCGGCATGGAGTGTGTCTGGGGAACGGCTGTAAGGAGTAAAATGGGGAAGCTAAGGTGTTATAAGAGGATTGCTTTCCGGTTGGTTAGCCGGAGTACAATGGGGTACGGAATACGCTTCGATAAAAGGGAAAGAGTCATGAAGATATAAAAGGGTAATTCCGGCAAAAGGATTCAGGACACATCCATTGCCAATGTATCCCGAACCCGTACCTGTCATTATCTGTACCGAATGTTTAGGAGACCCACTCGTAACCTTCGTCCGTCAGTTCAAAATATTCGTCCATTCCCGGTTTCACAAAAAACATGAGATAAAAAAGGAACGAAGCTGATTATAAAAGGTGATGGTTCTGTATTTCAGTCATTCAATAAAGGATACCGCAACCACCTCTGGCGGGTGCGTTGCGGTATTTTGCGGGCAGCATTTTTATGCGGCCTTGTCCGGCTTGCGCTGCCTTGTTTTCCAGCCGTACACGGCGGCTACATACGGATAGAGGGAACGTGTTCTCCGGCGGAAGCCTTCTTCGTCGATTTCACGGTTGTAAATCTTATCGGCGATACGTTCCGCTTCGTCACGGCCTTTGGCGATACGGTATAAGGTATAGTTCGTACCGTCATGATGGTCCATCCGTCCGCGAATGTTGTAGCCGTCGCCGTACCATTCTGCATCGTCGCACTGGGATTTCAAAATATCGGCAATGGTGCTGCCCAATATTTGATAGCCTCGTCTCCGGCCGTTCCATAATCCCAAGTTGCCGAACACGACAATAATGCCGTCCACTTCTTTATTCAGATTGCTTCGTTCGTCGTCCAGCCGGCAATATACTTCTTCTGCCCATTCTTCATCGCTGACCTCGTAACTGTCATCGTCCAATATTTCCCGCTGGGAATTTTGATATTCTTCTTTTGCCGTTTCGTCCAACAGGTCATAGCTTGACCAAATCATCTGTTTCATACATTTTGAATTTTAAGTTTGACTTTCGTTTTTATCCCTGCTTTCGGAGGGTTTCCCTCGTCCGGCGGGATTTGATTTACGTGCGGGCCACAAGGCGGACAGAAGGGAAATAAGGCAAGGAGGAAGCGGATAGTCCCGTGGACGATTTCATTTGTGTTGAACAAGTATTGACGAGCTTGCGAGTTGATGGTTGTTAACGACAAATGAAGCCGCGCCTTGCCGATTCCCGACCGCCTTAACTTTGCACGGGAAAATCAATGGACGGCGGCGGACTCTTCGTGTGGAGTATGAAGGAGTATAAAAGTGTGGACGTTCCGGAACGGTAACGAGTAAAACAAAAGCGGCTTTCAAGCCGCTTTGTCCGGATAAGGCAGGAATTACTTCTTGCCTTTTTCCTGCTTCTTTACCGGTTCCGCAGGAGCTTCCTCCTCTTTCTCGACAGCGGGATAGAACTTGACGGCGACCGTTACGATGCGGTTGTGCAGCACGCCGTCTTTGTCGGTCCACTCTTCGGGCTTGAAGTAGCCCTCCACGGTAAGCAGCGTGCCCTTGGTGAGCTGGTCGAACGACCCGGTATTCTCGTTCTTGCGCCACGCTTCAATGTTCATGAAAGCGGATATGCGCTTGGTTTCTTCGCCGTTCTTCTCCTGACGGGCTACTGCCAGCGGGAAACGTGCGACACTTGTGGTGGTGAACTGACGGACTTCGGCATCTTTTGCCACGAATCCGGTTACTGCGAAATTGTTCTCGATCTTTTTCATTGCGATTGCTTTTTGAAGTTAATAAATCAGTTTTACGGTGCATAAAAAGTAGGTGCAGTAAAGGGCTGCACCAAGGATAGCGCATAAATACTCTTTATTTTGGAGGCGAAGCCCCAAACCGCAGGCCCGATAAAGGAAGATTTGTGCGATACGCCATTGGTCAAGACCACCAGGTCGCGCCCGTCTGCATACTAACTTTGCAACGAAAAACGATATGGCGACTTCAAATAGAAAGCGGTCGCGAAAAAGTCGAGGCGAAACAATCCGCAGCGGATTCGGAGACATGAAAGACCTGTCCGTCCACTGACACAAGACCGCTCCCGTTCCGGCAGGTGGGCGGGAAGAACATCTGGCAAGAAAGCGTATCGGTTGTTTGGGGTTGAAGCGGCAAGAACGATATACCGTTTATACAACCATGTACGCTGCATAGTGGAAAGGGGGCCCAAACGAAGAGCCGACAAAAGATGTATGCAGCGTATTGATGTCGCTGTCTCTATCCGGCAAGAGAAATGAGGGAAAGAAGAGGAAAAGGAAAAAGGGCTGAAGTCTGTCTTGAAACAAAGCGGAGGAACCGCCTTCGCACGAACGGACGTTTTCTACAAAAGGATATAGCCTGCCAAAAGGTATAAAAGGTTATTTCCGAAGGAAACGGTATGGATGTCTGTTACGGAGATAAAAAAGGGATTCCCGCCGGTGTGTACCTGTTTAGCCGGTATAAGCGGGCTGAAACCGATGCTACGTTCAGCCCGCTTGCTTTTACCTCTTTTCTGTTTCGGTCTGCAATTCCACCGGTTCATCATCCCATGTCAGCTCCTTACCGAGTAGTTTGTAAACAGACCCCTTGGGGAGTTCTATCTCGATTGATACGTACCCTTGCTCGCTCTCGACGTACACTTTTTCCGAGTACTCCCAATGCCCGCACCAGCCTCGAACGGGCTTTCCGGGCATTATCCATTCTGTTCCGTCTTTATTTACTGCTAACCATGCCATAAAATCACATTTTTAGTCTGTTCCTTAGTTGTAATTTTATTCTTCTTGAGCTATCATTTTCTTGCTGTATTCTAAAATCTCATCCATCGTAAGCCATTCTGGTTTTTCGTCCTCTTTGAAACTCTCATGCAGTTTTATCATAAATTCAATTTGCAATTTTTCGTCGCCAGCCCATAAGGATTTCGGGTGTCTGTTACCGTAATTAAGGTAATACTCGCAATCTGACCGTAAGCGGTCTAACAGTTGGTATCTGAAAACCGAATCCTTGTGTATTACTTCGTCTGCCGTTACTCGTCCATTTGAATTTGTTACATCGTTTGCCATAATCTATAAAATTTTGAGTTTTCTTTTTTCCCTCTTGTAGCACCAGCTACTTTCGGGCCTGATTTAATTATGTCGCCTCGAAAGGTGTCATGGCTCTTTATGCAAGGTTTCACGATTAAATACTACCCGTGCGGAGCGAAGGGTGGAGATTTTGTCGTGAACCGTCAGTCTTTGACCTTGCATACAAGAATGACATGACAAGTACCTTTGCGACACAATTCATATCAGGCAGCCCGAAAGCGACGTGCGAACACAGGGAAAAGAAGGTCTCTTGCAAAAGGTTCGATAGCTTATATAAAAGGGTTGCAGCGAAAAGAAAATATAAATGGGCCTCCGGGTTGTATAAGAATTTTAATTATGAGGATAAAAAAGGTATTGCGCCGGCATGTCTGCCGAGAGAAAAAGAAACGGGCTGAAACTGGCAGTTCCGGTTTAGCCCGCAAAAGTACATCGGAGGTCTCTTGCCCGTTCCCGTCAGAAATGGGCTACCATAATCCGATTTTTGAAAATTCTGTTTTTATCACTCGGTCGCCGTTGGTTTATCCAGATATGGTGTGCTCCGTATCCGAATATAAAATACTCATCGAGTGAGGTCTCGTTCTTCAAACGTTCCATACTTGCACGAAGTTCGGTTTCGTCAGTTGCAAAAAGAATCGTGTTCATGATTCGGAAATAGATTTCTTCCGCTTCATCGCTATAGCGGCAAAAGACGTGTTCGATTGTTACGTTCATGGTTCTATTGGTTTGATTGAGGTGTTTTAGGTACATTGGTCATTATTGATTCTCCGTCTTCGTTGAAAATCTCTATTGTCGGGTTGCCGTCGTTTTCTTCGGGGAGCATAGATTCCGATGTATCGGTCAATGCTTGCCACTCTTCATAGCAAAGACGGTTGTCAATGATGTTCGACACGTCCTCACAGTTCCATGAGCGGACGATTGCCTCGGCTTCTTCGTAACTATTTGCTTTTACACTGAAATAATCCCGTTCCCAACTTGTAACCTTACGGTCTTGATAAAATTTGTATTCTCCCATATCCTTGTTGTTTAACTGTTTACTTCTACAATATCCTCGATTCTGCCGTACAGTATCGAGCGTAACGCTGTTTTGTCAATCGCATAATACTCGTGAATGCTTCCGTGCTGTTTGACGAAATACCGTTTGAGAACGTCGGAAAAATCAAAATGATAACCGCTCAAGGCAATTCCACGTTTGAAATAGATGCTTTCCCACACGTTACGGGTAATCCAGTTCTTTTCTTCCCGGTTTAACTTGCCTCCGTTGTTCAGGTGTACCCGCAATTTGTAAACCTTGCTGTCCTGTAATGTCGCCAGTTCGGGAATATCCCATTTGACGAATTTTGTTGCTATCTGTGTCATACGTTTGCTATCGTTTAATCATGGATAATCACTTCATCACGGTATTCTGAAATTTCCTTGCCGCTTTCAAGGCGGACAACTATGGTGTTACCATAGTTGCCCACGATTGTACCTTCCGTGTAACCTTTGTATGGATTGAGCAGTGTGCAAGACAAACCGATAATATCGCTGTCTTCTTCGTATTCGTACATAGTGAATGCGTTTTTAGGTTACAGCTTAATGTCCCACTTGCCTTGCGAGAATATCCGAAAGCTCACGTATTCGTCCTCTAACTCGTATGTCAGTATGCGGATATAGATTTTATCTTTGGCTTCCAAAGAAGCTACCAGTTCGTCGATTTCTTTTTCTGGGTATTCCCAACGGGAAGAAAATTCTGCATCTACAGTGTCGCCATACCGATTGACAAAACCGTTGAAATTATCGTCCAGAAATGCCTCTATTTTATCGAGGTCTTGCTTGTTTTCCGTACTTGCGTGAAAAATGTTTGTTGCATAGTTCGCCATAATCTTAAATTTTGAGTTTTCTTTTTTCCCTCTTGTAGCATCAGCTACTTTCGGGCTTGATTTAATTATGTCGCTTCAAAAGGTGACATGGCTCTTTATGCAGGGTTTCACAACCAAATACTACCTCCGCAAAGCGGAGCGTGGAGATTTTGTCGTGAACCGTCAGGCTGTGACCTTGCATACAAGAAAGACATGTCAAGTACCTTTGCGACACAATTCATATCAGACAGCCCGAAAGCGGATGTGCGAATACAGGGAAGAGAAGATCTCGTGTAAAAGGTTGATGGTTTATAAAAAGGGAGTTGCAGCGAAAAGAAAAATATGCCGTGGAATCTTTTTTTCTTTTGGCTGCACAATGGGACCAGAGTGTTTTACGAAGTTCGGGAAAAGGTTTAGTTTAGTCCATTAGCCTATATATATGCTAAATCAAAGTAAACTATATTTAGGCAGACAAATTTGCCTGCCTATAAGTTTTTCCTTATCTTTGTATGAATTAAAGAAGGCTTGCTTTTCTTTTGGCTGCAATGGTTCTTGGAAGTTCAAATACAACCGTCGGACGAGGAAAAAAATTCTGGTAGGAAGCTGGTTCAAGAAGTCCCGATTATAAGTAAGTGCAAGGAAAGAAACAGAGTGAAAACAAAAAATCGGGAAATGCCTTTAATTAGCAATTTTGTTTCTTATTTGTTCCTCAATTAAAACTATAAAATTTTCAACACACTGAATTTCAAATCATTATATATACTATTTTTGAGAGATTGGATTTATTGCCAATTAAGAAAGGAGTGATATGGATTTACGTACAGCAAACGTAACTAGATATATTCTTCCCCTGCGGGAAGGCGGATCATTGCCGGCTTTGGCTGAAGCTGACGATGAGTTCAAATATGTCGTAAAATTCAGAGGAGCAGGGCACGGAACCAAAGCCCTTATCGCTGAATTGATCGGAGGAGAAATAGCCCGTACTCTGGGCTTCAGAGTACCGGAGATCATCTTCCTGAATTTAGATGAAGCTTTCGGCCGAACGGAAGCAGATGAAGAGATACAGGATTTACTGCAATGGAGCCGTGGATTGAATATCGGTTTGCATTTCTTGTCCGGAGCATTGACCTTCGATCCTGTCGTACATCAAGTGGATGGTAAAACCGCCTCACAGATTGTGTGGATGGATGCTTTTCTGACAAATGTGGACCGTACCATCAAGAATACCAATATGCTGATGTGGCATAAAGAATTATGGCTGATCGATCATGGAGCTTCCCTTTACTTCCAACATAGCTGGACCAACTGGCAGAAACAGGCACTCACCCCATTCGTGCAGATAAAAGATCATGTTTTATTGCCATTTGCCGACCAACTGAAAGAAACAGATATGGCATTCAGACAGTTACTAACCTCCGATAAGATACGGGAAATAGTCAATACCGTCCCCGACGACTGGTTGAACTGGACGGAAGGACAGGAAACTCCACAAGACCTGAGAGATATTTATATTCAATTTTTAGAGGAAAGGATCAAGCATTCCGAACTATTTGTAAATGAAGCGCAACATGCAAGAAAGGCACTTATATGAATACGCAACCATTCGTTTCGTTCCCAAAGTAGAACGTGAAGAATTTATCAATGTAGGTATTGTACTGTTCTCCAAACGATGCAAATACCTCAAATCACTTTATACGATAGATGAGAATAAACTGAAACTGTTTTCTTCCGAACTGGATATGAATTGTCTGAAAGAAGGACTGCATGTCTTCGACAGGATTTGTTCGGGTAGTAAGGAAGGGGGAATGATAGCAAGCATGGATGTCCCCGATCGTTTCCGGTGGCTGACCGCTGTAAAAAGCTCATGTATACAAGTATCCCGCCCGCATCCCGGATTTTCCGAGGATTTGGATGCTACCTTGGAGCGTTTGTTCAAAGAATTAGTGCTTTAAATGATCAATCATGGAATTTATCAAGATAACAGAGCAACCATCGCTCTATGATGACCTCGACAAGAAATCGGTAAAAGAGATTCTGGAAGATATCAATACTGAAGACCATAAAGTAGCGGATGCCGTGCAGAAAGCAATCCCACAAATAGAGAAACTGGTCACATTAATTATTCCCCGAGTAAAAAAAGGTGGGAGAATATTCTATATGGGGGCCGGAACAAGCGGACGTTTAGGTGTACTCGACGCTTCCGAAATACCTCCGACTTTCGGTATGCCTCCCACCGTAGTTATCGGACTAATCGCCGGAGGAGATACCGCCTTGCGCAATCCCGTCGAGAATGCGGAAGATGATATGTCCCGCGGATGGGAAGAGTTATTGCAGCATCATATCAATAGTGAAGATACAGTCATCGGAATTGCAGCATCCGGCACCACTCCTTATGTGATCGGAGCCATGCGTACAGCACGGGAACACGGAATACTGACCGGCTGCATTACCAGTAATCCAAATTCGCCGATGGCTACCGAAGCTGATGTACCGATAGAAGTGATTGTCGGTCCGGAGTATGTGACAGGAAGTTCTCGGATGAAATCGGGTACTGCTCAAAAGATGATTCTGAATATGATCAGCACTACTATCATGATTGAACTGGGACGCGTGCAAGGAAATAAAATGGTCAATATGCAATTGAGTAACCAAAAACTCATTGATCGGGGAACGCGCATGATCATTGAAGAACTCCATCTGGACTACGAAAAGGCTGAGGCACTTCTGTTGCTACACGGTTCGGTTAAGTCTGCGATAGAGGCCTATCGCAGACACAACTCTACTCAGCAAGAGTAAAATGCAGTGCAGCACCACCGGAGGACTTTAACTTCAAAGTTAGCTTATCTCCGGCTTTTATTTTCTTATGAGTAGTACGAACCTTTGTACGTGTATTCAACTTGTCGTCATCTTCATACAAGTTGACTATATACTTCGTTCCCGGTTTCAAAAAATCCGTGGTTAACGTAATGGTACGCGCTTCTGTATTTGTCATTGCTCCCACAAACCATTCTTTTCCGGAACGACGAGCCTGCACAATATATTCACCTATTTCTCCATCTAATGCACGACTTTCATCCCAAACAGTCGGGATGGCTTTCCAGAACTCCAGTTCCTCCTCACCTTTATACATAGCAGGATTATCATACCAAAACATAAATTGCAAAGGACTGTAATATACGGCTGCCATTGCCAATTGATGTGCTTTGGTGTTTTTCACACGACTATTAAAATAACAGAGTGTATAATCTCCTGCGCCTGCCAGAAAACGAGTATAAGGGAGAATGGTATTGTGTGTCGCATCCGGCATCTCTTCATTTCCACGGATACCTTCTTGCGTCATCAAATTGGGATAGGTACGACTGAAACCGGTTGGACGATATTCATCATGAATATCCACCATCATTTCATATTCCGCACATTTACGGACTGCATCATGTAGCCACGTACTCCAATGCTGATTACCTATCTGTACAAAACCGAATTTAATTCCTTTCAATCCCCATTTTTTATACAATGGCAATAAAGAATCTAGCTGTTGAACCAAAGCACGTTGATTGACATAGACCATTAATCCAATGCCTCTAGATTCTGCATATTTACATAAAGCAGAAATATCAAGATCTTTATCCGGAGAAACCGTAGTAGCATCCGAACTCATTTTCATTTCCGGGCCATACCATCCTGCATCCATATGTACATATTGAATGCCACGTTCCGCTGCAAAATCAATGGCTGCTTTTACTTTCTCCTGTTTTAAGTCTCCAGAACGGAATACTTTCCCAGGCTTAATCCAAGAAATATCTGATATCCGACAAGGAGTATTTAAATTCAAAGCCAAATCATTATGATTGATCAAATCGACCGGACGTTCGGCAGCCATAATGACACGCCAAGGGGTACTGTAGGGAGAAATAATGTCAACGCTGCTATACAAGCTAGTTTCCAGTGTTGAAGGCTTCTCTGCAGACAAACGGAATTTTCCACGAGCATAATCCACCATCTCCGCTTCCAGTAATGCAACAGTCAATCCATCTGGCAGTTTCATAGTCAAAGGGCGTTCACTTTCCTCTTTTCCCCACCCTGACAGGGGACGAAGCTCATAAGGACCTTGTGCCCAACGTTCATAGTAAGCCATTGTACCTTCAGGCATTGTGAAACTTGTCCGTTCACCTGTAATATGTAAAAATAGCCCATTGGTCGTTTCCGGAAAATGATAACGGAATGCCACTCCTTCGTTATAGGCACGGACGATAATATTCATAAAGTAGTTTTTACGTTTGTCGTAACCGCCTTCAGTCATCCCTTGTCCCTCACCTTTACGAAACTTTAAAGTCATTTCATTATAACAGTCCCGAACTTCGGCACGTTCTCCATATACAGGTTTCCATGTTGCATCGTTTTTCCGATGATCAGTATCCGTTAATTTCAGATTCTCGCACCAAAAATGGCAAGTATCGTTCGGTACTCCCAATGCCGATTCAAACAATTGATTCTCTATCTGTACACCAAGTTCACCCTCCTCCACTACAGGACGATTCTTATATGTCAGCGTATAATACATTCGTGCATTATCCTCTCCGAACGAACGCTGGTAAAAGGTGAACCGATACGCTCCGTCTGGGGAAGTCAGTTCCCGGCGGGTTTCTGTCATCACATTCTGTGCCTTTGTCAATGTCGGTATTACCAACAGTAAAAGCAAGATACTTTTCTTCATTCTATTTAAATTCATGTTTATCCGTTCTTCCAATATATACGAACGAATTAATTATTATACTCAATCTGTCTCCCAAAGAAACACTACTTCTCAATTCTTTTTATAAAAGTCTCTTTTCTTTCATACATTTCTGCAAATATAAACAAACATCTTGCAAAAATAAGCACAACATCACATTCAAAAAGCAGCTACTTTTGCATCAATTCATATAAATAATAAAGAAAACCATGAACGAATTATTTAGTATTGCCGGTAAGGTAGCTGTAATTACCGGAGCAGGTGGTGTGTTGGGAGGAAATATCGCCCAGCACTTTGTACAGCAGGGAGCAAAAGTTGTAGCTATCGACATCCGTCAGGAACAACTGGACAACCGTATAGAAGAACTTAAACAATATGGTCAGGATGTTATCGGTATTATTGGAGACGTGCTGGACATCGCCAGTCTGGAAAAAGTAGCGGAAGAGATTGTTACCCAATGGGGACAGATTGATATTCTGTTGAATATTGCCGGAGGCAACATGCCGGGAGCCACTCTTGAACCGGATCAGAACTTCTATGATATGGACATTTCCTGTTGGGAGAAAGTGACCAGTCTGAATATGAACGGTACAGTCTATCCGTCTATGATCTTTGGTAAAGTGATGGCAGAGCAGAAAAAAGGTTGCATTATCAATGTGTCTTCTATGGCTGCTTATAGTGCCATCACCCGTGTGCCGGGGTATTCGGCTGCAAAAACAGCTGTAGCTAACTTTACACAATGGCTTGCCAGTGAGATGGCTCTGAAATATGGTGACGGCATCCGTGTAAATGCCATTGCTCCCGGTTTCTTTATCGGCGATCAGAACCGTCGCGTACTTATCAATCCGGATGGCTCGCTGACTGACAGAAGCAAAAAGGTTTTAGCCAAGACACCGATGAACCGTTTTGGTGATATTAAAGAATTGAACGGTGCCGTACAATTTTTGTGTAGCGAAGCTGCCAGTTTTGTAACCGGTGCAATGTTGCCTATCGACGGTGGATTCAGTGCATTCAGCGGCGTATAAAGAGAAGAAACTATGATGGAAAAAACATGGAGATGGTTTGGCAAGAAAGACAAGATTACCTTGCCAATGCTCCGGCAAATAGGTGTGGAAGGGATTGTTACAGCTTTGCACGACATACCGAACGGAGAAATATGGACAATAGAAGCGATTAATGATCTGAAATCCTATATAGAATCATACGGACTGCGCTGGTCTGTAGTAGAAAGTTTGCCCGTATGCGAAGCGATCAAATATGGTGGGACAGAACGTGAACAGTTGATAGAGAACTACAAAGTAAGCCTTACCAATCTAGGTAAATGTGGAATAAAAACTGTTTGCTATAACTTTATGCCAGTCATCGACTGGATACGTACAGACTTGCAGTACCTCTGCCCCGACGGTACTAGCTCATTGTATTATGACCGTATCCGTTTCGCCTATTTCGACATGAAGATACTGGAACGGGAAGGGGCTGAAAAGGATTATACGGAAGAAGAACTTCATAAAGTTTCCGAACTGGATCAAGTGATCACCGAAAAAGAGAAGGATGATCTGATTGATACCATTATCGTTAAGACACAAGGATTTGTCAATGGGAACATCAAAGAAGGAGACAAAGAACCGGTCGTCCTTTTCAAACGGTTGTTAACTTTGTACAAAGATATTAACCGTGACATCCTGCGAGAAAATATGTGTCACTTTCTTTCTGCCATTATGCCGGTTTGCGAAGAATACGGAGTGAATATGTGCGTGCATCCCGACGATCCTCCATTCCAGGTTCTTGGTCTTCCTCGTATCGTCACCAATGAAGAAGATATCGCCTGGTTTCTGAATGCAGTAGACAATCCGCACAACGGACTGACATTCTGTGCAGGTTCCTTGAGTGCCGGCGAACACAATGATACCCGCGAATTGGCAAAGATGTTTGCTAAGCGTACGCACTTTATACACCTACGCAGCACAGCCGCCATGCCGGGTGGAAACTTCATTGAAAGTTCTCACCTGGCAGGAAGAGGACATATCATTGACCTTATCCGAATCTTTGAGAAAGAAAATCCGGGATTACCTATGCGCATTGATCACGGGAGAATGATGCTGGGAGATGAAGACAAGGGGTATAATCCAGGCTATTCTTTTTATGGACGTATGCTGGCACTGGCGCAAGTAGAGGGTATGATGACGGTAGTGGATGATGAAATAAAACGTCAGATGAAATTATGATTCTCTTTCACCAGACATTGATGCAAAAAAGAAGGGAGAAGTCATATTTAACATCTCCCTTCTTTTTATCTATCATAGCAATAATCAATTTCTCTTTGAAACGATTTATTTCTTTTGTCCTTCTTGGAAATCCGGTATACGTTTTACATCCGCACCTTTCATTACACCTTTTTTAATTGCTTCATTGGTTTCTGAAATTTCTTTCTTAACACGCTTATAATATTCTTTAGTCAGTCCTTTCTCCACAGCTTCAGACTCTGTAGCCGCCCAGAAATACTGGTAATCCATCAGCATCAAGTCAGGAGCAACCACCTTAAAGAAAATACTATCTCCTTCAAATTTTTCACGTAAATCACCTAAATAAATAGTGTCTGCCGGATTTACTTCTTGTGTACTTGCATTTTTTTGTGAACTACTGCTACCACAAGAGGCTAACAATAAGCCTCCAAATAACGAAATAAAAATTAATAATTTCATATATCTATCATTTATAATATAAAACATGCTCAACGGTTCAATTATCAGGATCAGAATATCATCCTGTAACAGAGTGCACAAAAATAGTAATTTATAATATCATAATGATCATTTTTCTGTCCTTTTTCTATATTTTCCTACAAATTACTTAAGTAATACGTTAATTACTCCCTAAAAAATGCTTCACACATACTTATATCATATCACCACTTTATCTATCCCTTTCTACTTTTTCCAATCGGAAAGCACTGAGACATAACTTTTGTCCGGCCTTGTCAACACGTAAACGCAATACACAGGCACCAGCCGAAAGTGAAAGTTCGCCAAGTTTTGTTTCTTTCCACTTTTTAGAAGAAGGGATCGAAGACGAGATTTCTAATCCCTGATCAGAGGCCATTGCTACATGTGAAGAGGAATTTGCCGAATAAGTAAGATAAACAGCATAAGCTCCACTTTTAGGGATATTGACAGTATAATTCATCCACTCGCCGTCTTCTACCTGAACCACTACGTATTTATTATCTATTTTCTGTAATTCAACTGCTCCATCCGGACGATACTCATTTCCACGTACTGTCCCTATATTATGATAGGTATGCCCTTCAGGATTTTCTGATATACAATAATAATCATAATCAGCAGCCAAAATTGTACTGGGCAATTGATGCAAACCGGAAACTCGCTTACCTGTAGAAAAAGTAACCGGATCACCTGCCATCCAAGGGGTCAGTCGCTTAGTTAAAGTCCCCCAACCAGTCCACTCATAAAACCAATTCGGGGCTACTCCCCAATTCTCACATCCATAACGTTCTATCATATAATCACGATAACGCTGTAACCAGGTATATTTTTCAGCCGGTAATCCACTACGCACCGCATAATGTGCCAATGCCATTTCTCTGGTTCCTCCTGTCCCGGCAACATCTCCCCGTCCATGAGAGGAGATATTCACAGACTCCCAACGTCCGCTACGACTTTTTATCTGGAGATATTTCCCGTTATCAAATGTGACTTCATTCATATCCTTTGTTAATCCTGTTGGCTCCCAAGGTGTTTCCTGTTTTTTGTAAGATTGAATACTTGACAGGTTATAACGATAACTCCATTCTAGCCCGAGCAATAAACGATTGTCCAAACTACTATATAAAGAATCCCCCTGATTCCATGCCATTTCTGCAATAGCAACATAATTGTGCAACCCGGCTAATACATGTCCCTGATCACGACTAGATTCCTGACACTGACCATTAGGATAAATATAATATTGAAGCTGTTCGTCATAACCATAATCCTGAATATCATTCTTCCGTTGTAACAATTTATAATCAATCATAGTAGGAGAAACATGAATGGGTTGATCGCTGGAAATAGCCGGTCCTGAAGGATATGGCAAATCATCTTTACGATGTTTCATTCCCAGTAAATAGCGATAAGCACGGTCATACATTATCTCATTATCAAGATAGATAGCCATTGCCATCATACTGCGTGCTGCAAACAATCCTTGATTACCGAAACGCGCTGCATCAAAATTATAGATATTCCAATAAAAAGTTACTCCATTTTTTGTATCATCCAGATAATTAGCATATTTAGCAGAATAATTTTCCGTATTACTATACCCCGGATAAACCAGCATATCTTTGAAACGTTGCTGATCTTGCCGTGTCCATCCAGAATAATCTCTCATCATTTCAGCCGCATCAATCAACAAATAAATTTTCCCATTATCCAACGGTCCTGTACCACGGCTACTAGTATTAGTATAATAAGAATTTGCATTCAAATATTCTACAGCCTTACGTGCATAGGCTTCTTCTCCTGTCAAGTGCCAAAGAAGAGCTAAATCATGAGCACGACGCCCATCCACCCCGATTGTAGCATTAAATCGCCCTTCCTTTATTTGCTCTCCACGATTCACCACAGGTGCATCAAGTGATGAATAAGAAGACTCCTTCAATTTCAAAAAGGTAGAATAATAAGGTTCTTGTCTGGCCTCTACCATTGCTTTCATACGATCGAGGTCACCTTGCGTATAAGTAATACCCGGATGAACAAAACGACGTTGTGACTGAGCTACATCACTTGTAAAAACAATATTTTCCACATGAGGTCCTACATATATGCGTGCCATATCTGAAGTCTTATACCACCGAGGTTTGTCCGGCATATTATCATCAATCAATTTTCCATTTATTTTCAAATTTTCAAAACGTATGTTCTTTACCTTACGTTTTTCATCATATCCTTCAATAATAGAAAGTTCCGCATTCTCTCCGGTATAGGATATATTCTTAAACAATACGTTCTCAATTCCTCTTCCGGGAGCAGTACAGTATTTTTCATTATAAAAGATACGTAAATTGACAAGTTGCCCCTGACGGAAATTCTCAACACGGATGTCCTCAAAATGAACATTGCGTATTAAATTGTTATCACCTGCATTAATAGCCATACATCCTTGATAATCGACTTGTTTCTCTCTATGATCCAATATATCAATATTAATATAATTCAGATCTTCCAAAACTTCGGGAGCTTTAGAATTACCATGAATTCCAATAAAAATAGGATGGGCTACATCTGCCCAAAGAGTGGAATTCTGCATTGTTATATTCCGACAACCTCCTTCAAATCCCAAACGAGTGCCATAAACAGTTGTACAATCATCTGAGTTACGGCAGAAGACACCATCAAATAATACGTTATTGCTCGCAAAAACATTCATGCCATCTCCCCACCCATAATAACTAATACTTTTGACATTACGGATAGTAACATTTTCCGACCCTCCTGTCGCACATTGAGTAGCAACAATTCCTTCTACATAGACATCTCGGGAATTCGCAATACGAATACCTCCTTTTATAGAATGATCGATAATTCCTCTTCCTAGCAATTTTACATCATGTACGTTTTCGATTAGGACACGCCCCATTAAAACAGCTCCTCCTGCCAGATACACAGTCTTACCGGATGGCACTCTCAATTCCCCATTTTTAACTGTATGTATTCCAGGACCAAAGTAAATTACTTCCGGATTATCTTTGTCCGGAATCGTTCTTTCCGGAGATCCTGTAAATAAGTGAAGATTATGAAAAATATCCCCATTTACTTCTACTGACAAATTTCGAGGATGCTCTAATGTAAAAGTTACTGTATTACCATCGATCTGAAATGGGATATCATACGAGAGAGGACGGACTTTTGCCGTCTGTACTTCTCCCAAATTATAGGTTACGGCTACTTCCACTTTTCCTGTAAAATCAAAAATTGCCATCGAAGCATTTTCTACATAATGTCGTGTATCTCTTACCTCATCCACCTTAATCAGATAAGAAGATAAGGTATGCCAGACTCCATCTTGCAAACGGACCTTAACCGTAAAATCACTATTTAAAGCAACTCCTGCGGGAGCCTTCCAAGTTGCAAGTGTGTCTTTAGCAAAGATACAAGTTGCACCACCTAATAATGCAGCTAATAATAAGAACCAATATTTCTTCATGATATTACCGAATAAAATTCTTTTATAGTATTACGAACAATAAAGACGATTCACCTATTCTCTATCAAAGATATTTATGAAAACTCGCAAAACAACAATCGTTCAATTAAAACAATGATATGTTTATTCATCTAACAATGATTCTTATTGTACAGCCGACAACGTCAATTCGGTGGTTATTCCAGATTGCACCGCTTTTCCGTCAATCACTATCTTACAGGGGGCAGAAGAAAGAATATACCATTTTCCCTGCTTCTTTTCGAGCAGCACATTAGCAGCCTCCGAAGTCTGGATACTGATACCGGATGCAATCAGTTGCGTTCCGTTCCCTATAAACAGCGTCCGGTTTCCCGCATATTCGTTACTGATTACGGCATAGCCCGCTTTCACTTTCATTCCCTGATAGGTTGCGGTCTGCGACGAATCCGTCAAAGAGAAAATATGGTCAGTACGCCCGTTTTTACTTTCCACACAGATACCGGCAAAATCTTTCAAGCCGGGCTCTTCCGCATCAAAGTAAGAGACTGACTGAATAGCCGAAGGCTCTTTCCGCGTACTTGGTTCATAAACAGCGACAAAAGGACGGTTCCACGCTTCTCCATGCTGCCGGGCAACGAAGGTGAGTGTAGGCTGTTCCTTTATATTATAAGGCATATGGGGAGTCCGGCTCAATCCTTCGGTCATCGGTGCCAGTGCGGTGAACACTTCCCGTTCCGGTTCTCCTTTCATCCAGAGATTCATGGAAATGTCATCTCCGCCTTTATCCTTCATGTCGATGGTAAAAGTCACTTTCACATCCTGATCGGTGGCAGCCACTTTCTTATCATATAAGTAGGAATAAGCATAAAGATGGGCACCTGCGAAAGCTAGCTCTTCAGTAGGCTGCAAATTCAAATCCGTGCCGTCAGCAGCCGTTAGTGTCATTGTCTGACCTAGATTATGGTAGAAATAATCGTGCATTTTATCGCCTCCCCGCTCTTTCCGGCTGCGGAATACATCCACATAATACCCTGTCTCCAGACCAGTAGTAACAATGCCCATCAGTCGAGTCTGATCCGCCCTGCTCTCCGGCTCACGGAAAGCGACCTGACTATAGGTGACGGAGGTAAATCCTTTACCCGGTTCCGCCGAAGCCGGAAAACAGGAAAGCAAATCGAAAGAATGATTACTTTTCATCACCGGATAACTGGAAATGCCATCTACACAAACCGTATTATGGCTGGGGAATTGAGAGTAATATTCCGCATAGTCCAGACCGCTATACAAGAAAAGTCCGATACCCGCATCCGGTCCCAGCACATATCCTTTTCCGTAAAGCTCCATCGAAATGCCATTCGCGTGCATATGATTGCCTTCACTTGCGTTGAGAGAAATCATCAGACTGTTGCGCGGATGCATCCCGTTGCGCTGTACCAGCCACGATACGTTGGGAGCATAGAACAGAGGAGATACATAATCCTCGATTTTCCCCGCCTCCACCTTCGGGTCCAACACTAACGGCTTGTCCTCAAAGAAGGAGTTGACAGAGGCCCGTACATTCTTCTTGCCACTTTTTTCGCTGCCTTCCTCCGGATTCAGACATTTCAGCAAAGCGGTGAAGTAACGTTCCTGCTCTTTCTTTCCGTTTGCCTGCGCATTCTGTATCATCCGGATAAAGAAGTTCGTACTTAAGTAACTTGGATGCGTATCTCCGAAACCACAGATCATCCGGTTCGGAAAAAGATACTGCGGAGTAGTCGCTACTGCTTTTGCCAGCACAGGCATTGCCTTTACCAAGTCATATTGCAGATTGTGGTCAAACTGATTGGCGAAGTTCGCGTAGTCATTAATGACTACACTGCTGTATCCTGGACATTCCGCCCATATACCCGTTTCGGAATCAAAGCCGTAATCGGCCAGCTTGGTCAGACTCCACTGGCGGATGCTCGAACGGTTCATTACGTAGTCAATATAGTATTCGCGTCCTTTCCCGTCCGCATACTCTTTATTATCTTCCAGCACCAGTCCCACGTTCATGATATATCGTGCCTGCAATAAATCCCAGTTGTTATGGGGGACTCCGTTGGCGATGATATTATCCGCCCATTTCTTCAATGCGCCGGCATAAATCATCATCTTATCCGGATAGTTGGATTGCAGATAATGATAGAGGAAGTCATACAAAGGGACAACGATATGCAAAGCATCCTCATGGATCACTTCAAAAGAAGTCAGTCCCACCAGTGTCTGCTGATGCCCGTGATTCAGGTCAACAGGAACATTTCTGTAATAAATTCCCGTCATATAAGTATCGAAAACACCGGCAGCCAGTCGGGCATACTTTTCTTCTCCCGTCATCCAATAGAGGAAAGCGGCGTCACGGGCAATTCCCAGAATCTCACAGTTCAGACTCTCAATATTGCGCCCGGTCTTGGACGGATGCACACTTTCCAGCGGACGGCTTTTCAGGGCATTGTTGCAGAAAGTCACGTTTCCTTCCGCACTATCGTCATAAGGTACTACATCTTCCAACTTAGGTCGACCGTGCGTAGCGGCCGTCCCTCGTGTTCCGGTATAGCGAACCGTCGGGGCAGGCGCCTTCTCGCCTCCGGCATGGTCGAACACCTCACCTTTCACGTACACTTCCGTTGCATGCGACTTCCAGTACATGGCCAAACGGGATAATAACCAGTCCGGCTGACTTTCCGTACGTCGCGTATATACTTCCGTCCGTTCTTTCAGCTTGTTAAAGACATCTTGTGCCCATGCTTCCTTCTTGATCAACTTCCATGTTCCTTTTTTTCCTTCCGGGGTAGTCAGTACTCTCGGATGATCCTGCGGCATCTTCTCCGGCAACGGAATCTCCTGCCCGTGCGCATTCAGGAAAAAAAGCACACATAATCCTAACAAAATTCGTCTCATACTTCCATTTCTTATTTACGTTTGCTACGTATTTAATACGAAAATAAGGAATAATTTACCTAACTGGTATCAGAAAAGCTGTTTTTATTTTCAGCGGTACGGACTGCCTTCATACTCCGGACATTCAAGTATACTCAAAAAGATAGCCTGCAAGCATACCACTTACAGGCTATCACAATCCCCTTTTTTCCCTTTGTATCAGGGAGGCAACTTACGTTTCCCCGTCCCCGCCGGAACCTCTCGCTGTACATCCTTGCCATCGAGCTATATAAAACTCATACAAGGAGCATTTCCCCATTCAGACACAGCACCGACAGGTCCCCATAAGCCACTCCACAATGTTCTTGCGAATCTCCCCAACTATCGTTGGATTCATATGGGTATCCGCCCTTTTTCGATGCGAAGATAATTTTTTTATGCTATTATTATAGTTAACACTGTCTATTAAAAGTGTTAAAAATAAAGATTTCATACCATACTTCCGCAAGCCGGCACCAAAGAAGAATATTTATTTTCTCTAAACAAAGCGCTAATTCCGAACAAAGAATTATATTTGCAGAAATCTAACAATTCTGATACTTATGAAAATACTATCTATCCATGATTTGCAAATAATCAGGAAGAGAGCGGAGCACCATCTTTCATTGCGCGAAGAAAGTAATGAAAAGGTTTCCGAAAAATGTTGCGGGCTGGCGTCCGGAACAGCACACCTCCAGATTCTTATTTGCGGAGGTACCGGTTGTAAAGCCTCTTCCAGTCAGGGCATCACTGAAAATCTTCAAAAAGCCATTGAAAGAAACGGGATAACCGACAAAGTAGACGTCATCACAGTAGGCTGCTTCGGCTTCTGCGAAAAGGGCCCCATCGTAAAGATCATCCCTGACAATACGTTCTATACCCAAGTCACTCCCGAAGATGCGGAGGAAATCATCAGCGAACACATCATTGGAGGACGAAGAATCGGACGGCTGCTCTACATAGACCCGAAGACCGAGCAAACCGTCAGCGACTCCAAACACATGGACTTCTACCGGAAACAACTCCGCATCGCCTTGCGCAACTGCGGATTCATCGACTCCGAAAATATAGAAGAATACATCGCCCGTGAAGGATACTTCGCACTGGCCGACTGTCTTCTCAACAAACAGCCTGCCGACGTCATCGACGTCATCAAACGCTCCGGACTACGGGGGCGTGGCGGTGGTGGTTTCCCCACCGGCTTGAAATGGGAATTTGCCAGTAAACAGGCATCGGACGTAAAGTACGTTGTCTGCAACGCCGATGAAGGCGACCCCGGCGCCTTCATGGACCGCTCCATTATGGAAGGCGATCCGCACTCTATTGTAGAAGCGATGTGCATCTGCGGTTACTCCATCGGTTCCTCCAAAGGACTGGTCTACATCCGCGCCGAATATCCGCTGGCCATCAACCGGCTCAAAAAAGCGATTGAGCAAGCCCGTGCATACGGATTACTGGGAGACCACATCCTGGGGACAGATTTCAGCTTCGACATAGAGATCCGTTACGGAGCAGGCGCGTTCGTCTGCGGCGAGGAAACCGCCCTCATCCACTCGATGGAAGGAAAACGGGGAGAGCCGACCCTGAAACCTCCTTTCCCCGCCGAATCCGGTTATCTGGGCAAACCGACTAATGTGAACAATGTGGAAACCCTCGCCAATATTCCCATTATCCTGACCAAAGGCGCCGAATGGTTCGCCTCCATCGGAACGGAACGCTCCAAAGGAACCAAAGTCTTCGCTCTTGCCGGAAAGATCAACAATGTCGGACTGATCGAAGTACCGATGGGAACTACCCTGCGGGAAGTAATCTACGAAATCGGCGGAGGCATCAAGGGAGGAAAGAAATTCAAAGCCGTACAGACAGGCGGTCCGTCAGGAGGCTGTCTGACGGAGAAACATCTGGATACTCCCATTGACTTCGACAACCTGCTGGCAGCCGGTTCCATGATGGGATCGGGAGGCATGATCGTGATGGATGAAGATGACTGTATGGTATCCGTCGCCCGTTTCTATCTCGACTTTACCGTCGAAGAATCCTGCGGCAAATGTACTCCATGCCGTATCGGCAACAAGCGCCTGCTGGAACTGCTGAACAAGATAACGGAAGGACGGGGCACGGAAAAAGACCTGGACACGCTTGCCACCCTCGGACGGGTGATAAAGGACACGGCACTCTGCGGACTGGGACAAACGTCCCCGAATCCGGTACTGTCTACCCTCGACAACTTCCGTGACGAATATCTGGAACACGTCAGAGACAAGACCTGCCGCGCCAAACAATGCAAGTCCCTGCTGACCTATACCATTAATCCGGAACTTTGTATCGGTTGCCACCTATGTGCCAAGAATTGTCCGGCGGATGCCATCAGCGGCTTGGTACGCAAACCTCATGTCATCAACCCCGAGAAATGTATCAAGTGCGGCATGTGTATGGCACGCTGTAAATTCAAAGCTATTCTTGTCTGCTAAAATCTACTGCTATGGAAGAAAAACAAATTACCCTCCAGATAGACGGTCACTTTATCACCGTACCCGAAGGAAGCACGATCCTCGAAGCCGCCTGCAAAATCGGCATCAACATACCTACGCTGTGTCACATCGACCTGAAAGGAACCTGTATCAAGAACAATCCCGCTTCCTGCCGCATCTGTGTAGTCGAAGTGGCAGGACGCCGCAATCTGGCTCCCGCCTGCGCTACCCGTTGCACGGAAGGGATGGTGGTGAAAACCAGTACCCTACGCGTGATGAACGCCCGGAAAGTGGTAGCCGAACTGATCCTGTCCGATCATCCCAACGACTGTCTCACCTGTCCCAAATGCGGCAACTGTGAACTCCAGACACTGGCACTGCGTTTCAACATCCGTGAAATGCCGTTCAACGGCGGCGAACTTTCTCCCCGCAAACGGGAAGTGACCTCCTCCATTGTGCGCAACATGGACAAGTGTATCTTCTGCCGCCGATGCGAAAGTGTCTGCAACGATGTACAGACAGTCGGCGCACTGGGAGCCATCCGCCGCGGATTCAACACAACGATAGCCCCTGCCTTCGACAGAATGATGAAAGACAGCGAATGTACCTACTGCGGTCAATGCGTAGCCGTATGTCCGGTAGGCGCACTGACCGAACGGGATTACACCAACCGCCTTCTGGACGATTTGGCCGACCCCGATAAGATCGTAATTGTCCAGACTGCCCCCGCCGTACGTGCCGCCCTGGGAGAAGAATTCGGCTTGCCTCCCGGCACACTGGTAACCGGAAAAATGGTTTACGCCCTCCGCGAACTGGGTTTCGACTATGTATTCGATACCGACTTTGCCGCCGACCTCACCATCATGGAAGAAGGTTCCGAAATCCTGAACCGACTGACACGCTATCTGGACGGAGATAAATCCGTCCGGCTTCCGATCCTGACTTCCTGCTGCCCGGCTTGGGTAAACTTCTTCGAGCACCACTTCCCGGATATGCTGGATATCCCTTCTACCGCCCGTTCTCCACAACAGATGTTCGGCTCCATCGCCAAGTCTTACTGGGCAGAGAAAATGGGAATCCCCCGCGAAAAGCTGGTAGTCGTCTCCATCATGCCCTGTCTGGCCAAGAAATATGAATGTGACCGCGACGAGTTCAAAGTAAACGGTGTCCCCGACGTCGATTACTCCATCTCCACCCGCGAACTGGCACGCCTGATAAAGCGAGCCAACATCGGCTTTACCCTCGTACTGGACAGCCCGTTCGACAACCCTATGGGAGAATCGACCGGCGCCGGTGTCATCTTCGGTACGACGGGTGGTGTCATGGAAGCCGCCCTGCGCTCCGTTTATGAAATCTACACCGGACAGCCGCTGAAGAATGTCAACTTTGAACAGGTACGCGGACTGAGCGGTGTCCGGCGCGCCACCATCAACCTGAACGGATTTGAACTGAAAGTAGGCATCGCACACGGACTAGGCAACGCAAGGCACTTACTGGAAGATATACGAAACGGACATAATGAATATCATGTCATCGAAATCATGGCATGCCCCGGCGGCTGCATCGGAGGTGGCGGGCAACCCTTGCATCACGGCAACTCGGACGTTCTCTACGCCCGTGCCAACGCCCTTTACCGGGAAGATGCCAACAAACCTTTGCGCAAATCTCACGACAACCCATATATTCAGAAACTGTATGAAGAATATCTCGGCAAACCGCTGGGTGAGAAATCGGAAATGCTCTTGCACACGCATTATTTCAACAAATCGATTGATTAACTTTAAACAAGTACTATTATGTCAGATATCAAGCTAGCCTGCGATGTGGTGGAACAAGTCAAGACGATTTGCGACAAACACGGGAACAATGCGGGCGAATTAATCAATATTTTGCATGAAGCGCAACATCTGCACGGCTATCTGCCCGAAGAGATGCAACGGATCATAGCCTCCAAACTCAGAATCCCCGTGTCGAAAGTCTACGGAGTTGTGACATTCTACACCTTCTTTACAATGACTCCCAAAGGAAAGCATCCGATTTCCGTCTGCATGGGCACGGCGTGCTACGTACGTGGTTCGGAGAAGTTGCTGGAAGAGTTCAAGCGGGTACTCGGCATCGAAGTCGGAGAAACCACCCCCGACGGAAAGTATTCGCTGGATTGCCTGCGCTGCGTAGGCGCCTGCGGACTGGCTCCGGTAGTGATGATCGGCGAAAAGGTGTACGGACGACTGCAACCGGTGGATGTAAAGAAGATTATCGAGGAACTGGAATAAGTCTCCCCCGCCCTTCAAAAGAGGATGTGACGTATCGGGTATCCGATATGTCACGCATCTTCTTTGGGGTCATATCCCCACTTCACATAAACCGCTCCCCAGGCAAATCCCGCACCGAATGCGGTAAATATCAGATTATCGCCTTTCTTCAGTTTTTTCTCAAAATCCCAGATGCAGAGCGGAAGCGTGCCGGCACTGGTGTTGCCATAACGTTCGATGTTGACCATCACTTTCTCGGACGGTACTTCGAGTCGTTGCGCCACAGCGGTAATGATACGCTGGTTAGCCTGATGAGGAATCACCCAGTCAACCTCTTCCTTAGTCAGATGGTTTCTGGCGATAATAGCTTCACAGGAATCCGACATATTCGCTACGGCATACTTGAACACCGTGCGGCCTTCCTGATAAATATAATGCAGATGATGATCCAATGAATAATAGGAAGGAGGACATACGGAACCTCCCGCTTTTATATGCAGAAAAGGCAGCCCTTTACCATCCGTTCTCAACACCGAATCCATGATGCCGACCTCTTCCGTAGTCGGTTCCAGCATAAAAGCGGCCGCACCGTCGCCAAAGATAGGGCAAGTGGCACGGTCCGTATAATCGATTACGGATGACATCTTATCAGCACCTACAATAATAATCTTTTTATATTTCCCCGAACGGATAAAATTCGCTCCCGTTTCCATCGCATACAGGAAACCGCTGCAAACCGCCTGCATATCGAAAGCGAAAGCATTCTTCAGCCCCAGCCTTTCGCACAAGATAGATGCCGTTGAAGGAAAACGATAATCCGAAGTAGTAGTGGCGACAATGACCAGATCGATATCATCGGGACGACTCTTTGTGCGTTGCATCAACTGCTTGGCGGCCTTACGGGCCATATACGAAGTTCCAAGCCCCTCTTCATTCAAGATATGTCGTTCTTTTATGCCGATACGCCCCATGATCCATTCGTCGGTGGTATCCACCATTTTAGAAATTTCATCATTAGTCAGCACATAATCGGGCACATATCCCCCGACCCCAGTAATTACCGCATTTATTTTATCCATCAAGTCTATTTTCAGAATTACAAAAATGTGATATCTCAAAAAAATATCGGGCGCAAATATACAGAAAAGAGAATGATATACAAGAGAAGAGTACTAGAAATACCAGACACTTTGACCTATGAAAAGAACTTTTGGCTAAAGAACGAGAAGTTTTGACTAAATTTCAGATTCAGCGGAGAGAGCGGGATTCGAACCCGCGATACACTTTTGGCGTATACACGCTTTCCAGGCGTGCCTCTTCAACCACTCGAGCATCTCTCCTTTCAAAAAACTCAATAAACACTAAGAAAACACTCCCGTTTTCGTTTCACAACATCGGAGGCGTCGCCCTCCATAAAAACAAAAAAGCAGCCCAAAAGCTGCTTTTCAGCGGAGAGACAGGGATTCGAACCCCGGGTACCTCGCGGTACAACGGTTTT
>CAQOGY010000011.1 GCA_948847595.1 uncultured Bacteroides sp. | reverse complement strand
CAGCGGCTCCCGTTTTAAGAAATTTTCTTCTTGAAAAGTCTGACATGGTTTTATTATTTTAAGGAGTTAGTTATTTGTGGTGGATTACTATGCAGCAACCCATATCCATTTTTCATGTTTTTTCTGCGTTCGCGTATTTGTTCAAGAGTCTGTAAATTGCCAATAGCCGGCAAGTCATTCATACGAGCATCCTGCAGGAACTTCCACGCATATTCGGATGCAATAGTCGAGTCATACATTAAAGGCAAACGAGGGTTTCGCTTACCGGTCAATATGGAATCGGCGAACAAATCGCACAGCACGTCAATATTCTTACCACCAAAAGGTTTTTCCACACGAAGTGTCTGATGTACTCCGTGTAAATCGACGACAGCTGTTTTGAAATCATGCGTCATACGCACGATACCTTCCGTACCTATAATATCTACATAAGAATTGTGCGTCTGATCTTTCGATAATTGTCCATAGACAAAACCCTGAGTTATATCAAAGACTACGCCATTTTGAAAAGTTCCGTGACATTGTACCCACCAGGGATCTTTATAATTCCACATGTTCACGCCTTGTGCATTCCATGTTCTATATTCACTTTCGGCATACCAGCGAACGATGTCAACATAATGCATTCCACAATCATGGAAAGCAGGGCCTTCATATTCGTGTCCTTCACCCGGTGCCAGTCCCGGAGTCATGTGGCAAATACGAATAATGGCCAACTCACCTATTTCTCCCTTCTGAATATATTCCTTCATCAGATTATGATACCAGGAATTTCGCAGATATAAGTTCACCGTAGAAAGTACATTGGAGTTTTCTATCATATCCACCACCTTCCACTCCTTTTCCATCGTATCTGCAACGGGTTTTTCTGCGATGATATGTTTTCCGTACCGAATAGCCTTTTCTATTTGTTCGAGCCTTGAGTCTGCCAATGTGAAGAGCCCGACAACCTGTACACTCTCGTCTTCAAAGATTTTTTGGTCATTCTCTACTACACGAGATTCAGGAGATATTTTTTTAGCAAGTTCGCGCGTGGTAGGATCTGTATCGCAAATATAGGCAATCTCCCATCGCCCGCTTTTCCGCATCGCCTCCCAATAGAATCTTCCCATTCTACCGAAACCGATTATTCCTACTTTTATTTTTGTGTCAAGTGAAAATTGTGCATCCATAAAAAATTGCGAATTTAAGTACAAACAACATAAAAGGTATCAATTTTCATCTGTAGGCAGATTGTTCGAAAACTGATATCGCAAAACTAGCCAAATAAATAACGCTTTATTTAGTCTACACAACTTTATGTAGATTATAAAATAATATTAAACCTTATAAATCAATAACTTACAATCATTTAGTGATATAAAAAATGTAGATTGTTTGGAAAGCACTTTATTTATTGGATGGCACAAATTCGTTTATATTGGTCAGATTTTCATAATTTCATTTTCAAATTCATCCCGGTCCACTGCAGCCTTGTTACGCATTTTAGTACGATAATTATAAACAGTACTTGTAGAGCAACGAAGGAAGTTGGCAATCTTCCCGCTATCCGTAATACCCAAACGTAACAATGCATAGATACGAAGTTCCCTGTTCAACAAAGCGTCCTGCTTAAGAATGATCTTCTCGTCATCTTTCAGTAAAGCATTGAAATCTGAAACAAAAGTCGGATATAAATTCAAAAAGACTCTATCGAAGCGAGTATACAGAGCATCAAGTTCATCATCAATCAATGCGGAAGATTTCAGCTTTTTAATCAGTTCCTCATAGCACTTATTAATGGCTATTTTATACAGCATATTCTGATACTTCTCCATTTTATGAATATAGCTGAAGCACACGTCGAAAAACTGAGCGATATAATGCTCCTTTATATTATTAATCTCGCACAGTTCATCATTCTTATCATTCAACTCACTATTCATGCTGTTCAGTTTGTCGTTCAATCTCAGAAGCTCCTCGTTACTTTGTGCCAGCGCCCGTTTCATCCGCAACGTTTTTTTCATCTGAATATAAATAAACACAACCAACACGATTAAAAGAAAAAGAGAAACGCTGGTTGAGATAAGAAAAGTAATCAGATTCGATTTAGACCTAGCTTCTTCCGTCTGATAAGCCGTATTAATGATAGAATAGAATTTATAGATTTCCATTGCCCGGAAATGAATGCCGGAGGAAACTACATCATCAATAGCCGACTGAGTAAATTTGAAAGCATCCGCTAAATTATTTTCCTCATATTGTATCAGTGCAAGTGCCTGCAAGGAGGCCGTTTCACGTGTGGCATTCTGAATATCAGCAATGGCGGACATCATAAGATATTTCTTCGCATCATCCTCTCTTTTCAAATAGCGGCTCAGCATGGCATACGAATGAGTAATCATCGCATAATTAGGAGTTCCTACCTCCTCAGCATTCAGCAACTCATCCAAAATCTTGATCGCCTTTGTTGAATCGCGTCCTGCATAAGAATAAGCCCGTGACAATTTATAGTCAAAGGAAGTATGATCCATAAGAGCATACAGTGAATCCTGATAAGCTTCCCGTTTTTTTCCGTACTGATTATTGGTAGCAGAAATCGAATAATACTCCCAAAAACGGGCATATGTATCATAATAAGTAGCTAATAATGAACGAGGAAGTTCTGATGGCTTCATTTTTTCGAGAAGTAATTCTGCATCTCTATATCTGCCGCACATGGAATATACAAGGCTGAGTTGCAAAGAAGACTGGTATTTCAAATAGTTTCTATTTAACTGACGAGCGATTTCAAGGTTCCGGTCGACATAATGAATGGCAGAGTCTATATTAAATTTCTTATACTCATTGTATAATTGGAGATTCACCTTATATTCCCGATCGGGAGTCAGCCCAGAGTCCTTCAGTAAACATTTAATCCGGGCGATTCGCTGCTCTTTCTTCTGGACGAAGAGAGGCTTCGCATCTATCATTTTATGCAGAGAGTCAGCCAGTATTTTCAATTCGTTATTTGCATAAAGAGCATTGCCGATTCCCAGAGCAACCAGGAACAGCAAAACGATTCTCTTCAGATAACAACGGTTGAATTTCATATTACTAGCAAAGATGATAAAAAAAAGCGATTTATCCATCAGAACAAATCGCTTTTTTAATATATGAAGTAAATTTGCTCTTATTCAGCAACTACTTCGAAAGGAATTTCTACAGAAACTTCCTTGTGAAGTTTAACGATAGCTTTGTAGTTACCAACTTCTTTCACTGCGTCTTTTACAACGATGATCTTTCTGTCAATTTCGTGACCCAGTTTTGCCAATGCTTCAGCAATCTGGATATTGCTTACAGAACCGAAGATAGTACCTGTTGAACTAACTTTTGTTGCAATAGTCAAAGAAACGCCTTCCAACTTAGCAGCCAATGCTTCAGCATCCTTCTTGATTTTCTCAAGTTTGTGAGCACGTTGTTTCAAGTCTTCAGCCAACATTTTCTTTGCAGAAGGAGAAGCGATGATAGCTTTTCCAGTCGGGATCAGATAATTACGACCGTATCCGGATTTCACGTTTACGATATCGTTCTTATAACCCAAGTTTACGATGTCTTCTTTCAATATAATTTCCATACTTTTCCTCCTTCTTATTTCATCATGTCAGTTACATAAGGCAACAATGCCAAGTGACGAGCTCTCTTCACAGCCTGTGCGATACGACGTTGGAACTTCAAAGAAGTACCAGTGATACGACGTGGAAGAATCTTTCCTTGTTCGTTCAAGAATTTCTTCAAGAATTCAGGATCTTTGTAGTCGATATAACGGATACCACTCTTTTTGAAACGACAGTATTTTTTCTTCTTAACGTCTACTGAGGGCGGAGTTAAATATCTGATTTCTGATTGAGTCTGTTGTGCCATGATTAATCCTCCTTTTTGTTTGATTTAACACTTCTTCTTTTAGCAGCATATTCCGCAGCATACTTGTCCATTTTGAAAGTCAAGAAGCGGATAACGCGTTCATCACGACGGAAGTTAAGTTCCAACTTGTCAATGACAGTAGGATCTGCATTGAACTCAACCAATTGATAAAAACCTGTTGACTTCTTCTGAATTGGATAAGCCAATTTCTTCAGTCCCCAGTTTTCTTCATTGATAATCTCAGCACCTTCAGCTTGAAGAATACCTTTGAATTTTTCTACCGCTTCCTTCATCTGAACATCAGACAAAACGGGAGTTAAAATGAAAACGGTTTCGTATTGATTCATACTCGTTTAATTAAATAAATAATTTATTTTATTTTAAAATGCGGGTGCAAAGTTAGGCATTTTATTTTGAACTACAAATATTTAATCTTTTTTTGTATCCTAATGTAGGAATTATCCGGGAAGTGGCTTACCTTTGCAAAGTTGTTTAAACAATAATTTCATGATAGAGCAATTTAATTTCGATATCCGGCTTATATTCGCCATCCTAAATGGTAAGGTTTCCGCAGCAATCAACCGGAAGCTATATCGCAATTTCCGTCAGAACGGTCTGGAAATCAGCCCTGAACAATGGACGGTTCTCATTTTTCTATGGGAAAAAGACGGCGTTACACAACAAGAGTTGTGCAATGCAACTTTTAAAGACAAACCCAGTATGACCCGCCTCATAGATAACATGGAACGGCAGCATCTTGTAGTACGTATTTCCGACAAAAAAGATCGCCGCACCAATCTGATCCACCTAACAAAAGACGGAAAAGAACTGGAAGAGAAAGCACGCATCATTGCGGGGCAGACACTGAAGGAAGCTCTGCATGGCATCACTCTCGAAGAACTGAGCATCGGGCAAGAGGTCTTAAAAAAGGTATTCTACAATACCAAAGACTAAACAGAAAAACAATCGTTTAATTCATAAAATCCACTAAATCTGTCTTTATAATGGATTTTTCACCTAAATTATTTCGCCCGTTAAAGAATTATGCTTTAATTTGTGACTGGAATATTATAATCTATTAAAATACACACGCATGAAAGGCTTATTAAAGAATTTGGGATTGATATTAATCTTGATCGGAGTGGTCATCCTGTTGGCTTGTTCCTTTACCGGCAATGTAAACAACAACGCGGTTTTGGGCAGTTCAGTATTCCTCGTAGTACTGGGACTCATTTCTTATATTGTCATTAATAAGAAGATCGCTGATTAATTTATTAGAAATCAATAAAAAATCCCGGGAACGAATGTTTCCGGGATTTTTTATTTTTGGTTATCGGAGTACTCATTAAGATTCAACTTCCGGTGTGATCAGCTTATAGCCTTTTCCGTGAATATTGATAATCTCGATAGAGTCATCTTCTTTCAGGTGCTTACGCAACTTCGTAATATACACATCCATACTACGGGCATTGAAGTAGTTATCATCAATCCAGATAGTCTTCAGAGCAAAGTCACGTTGCAGAATTTCATTAGCGTGTGCACAAAGCAGTCCGAGAAGTTCAGATTCTTTGGTAGTCAGCTTCGTCTGCTTGCCTTCTGTAGCCAGAATTTGTTTCTGAGTATCGAAAGTAAACTTACCGATCTTGTAGATATTGCTTTCTTTGTTCTTCTTTCCACGAACACGTCTCAAGATAGCTTCAATTCTGAAAGTCAACTCTTCCATACTGAATGGTTTCGTGATATAATCATCCGCACCAATCTTAAATCCTTCCAGGATATCTTCTTTCAGCGTCTTAGCCGTCAAGAAGATAATAGGAATTTCAGCATTCGCTGCACGGACATCCTGTGCCAGTGTGAAGCCATCTTTCTTAGGCATCATTACGTCAAACACGCACAAGTCATATTTATTCTTCAAGAAAGCCTTATAACCGGCTTCGCCATCAGGAAATAACTCAGCAGAATAACCTTTTGCCTGTAAATATTCTCTTAAAAGCATGCCAAGATTTTCGTCATCCTCGCATAATAAAATACGCAGTTTCTCGTCCATATCAATTATTTTTTAATAAAGGTAATGCAATAATAAATTTAGTTCCTACGTTCAGGTCGCTTTCCGCCCGGATGGTTCCCTTATGCTCGACGATAATCTTCTTCACATAAGCCAATCCCAGTCCAAAGCCCTTCACATCGTGCAGATTACCCGTATGCACACGATAGAACTTTTCAAATATCTTTTTCAGGTTTTCCTTTTTGATACCGATACCGTTATCCTGTATCGAAATCATCAGTTTTCCCGATTCATTCCACGTTTTCACTTTCAGTTCCAGATCTTCTTCCGCTTTCTTATACTTCACCGCATTATCCATCAGATTGAAGATCACATTGGTAAGATGCATTTCATCTGCAAATATAACAGGATCGGCTGCCTCAAGGTTCGATGTTATCTTACCATTATATCGTTCTACTTTCAGTGCAAAGGTATTGATCACTCCCGAAATCAGTTCATTCGCATCAATTTCCTTCATCTTCAGTGTTGCCTTCTGCCGGTCGAACATTGACATCTGCAGTACCTTTTCCACTTGAAAGCGCAAGCGCTTGGTCTCATCATTTATGACTCCCGATATATGCTGGAACATTTGCGGTGATTTTGCTACCGCGGGGTCCTTCAACATCTGCGCTGCCAGCGAGATAGTCGATATCGGCGTCTTGAACTCATGCGTCATGTTATTGACAAAGTCATTCTTCATCTCCGTCAACTTCTTCTGGCGGAATACGATATAAATCGTAAAGATGAATGTCACCAACAACACCAACGTAAATATCAGTGACGGAATCATGAAACTGATCGAATCAAAAATATAATCCTTCTTTCCCGGGAAATGCACTTTCAGAATACTCATCTTTGCAGGCGGGTCGTTTTTAAACAATGCCTGCTGATAGGATTCTTCACTTCCTTTTGCTTCATAATCTGCACAACGGTATACTTCACGTCCATCCTTGTCAATCACTGCAAAATGATAAGGCAAGTCTATACCATTATTATATAAGTTCGATTTCAGATAATCGTCAAGGTCCCTGAACCGTACTCTATCACCAATCGACTTGTCACTCGCACGTCTAATCATGTCCAACACTACTTCATCCAACAGTGCCCGCTGATACATATAGCGATTCTTGATAGCTTCCAACATCGAATTAGAAGTCTGAGGAATCGTGTTTCGTCCACGTACCATCGCTTTAGGAAGTTCAGACGGTTTGATCTTCATCACCCTCAATTCAAAGTCAGAAATAATCTTGCCATCCCGTGACTTCACTTGAAATCGCTGTGTCCCCCGAACTACATTATTCTGCCCTAATGAAGTATTGTTTTCAGTCAGCGCTTTTCTTTCAGCATCCGAAATATCCTCAACCAACCAGCGCATAGTTTCTGCATATTCTACATCCTTGGAAACCTGATCCAAACTGTTGCGCACAGCCGAATCAAATTGTTCCTTCCGGGTTTTCATCATTTCCTCTATATAACTGACCTGCAAATACAACAGACTAAGGAAAGAAAGCCCCATTACAATACTTAATATCCAAATTGTTGACTTCTTCATAGCAACAAAATTAACACTCCCTAATTAACACTCCTAACACATTAACTTGATTTAACCGGAAGTTCCCGGAAATTAACCGTAAAGAGCTATTTAGGTTGTATTCTGATTACTACAACAATATAACTCCTCCTTTGGTTTGCAAATTTAATAAAAAATTAAATCTTTTCCTTGCGATTTTCCATCTTTATTAATCATAGTTAAACAAAAACCGCTGCCTTTTACTTAAAAAAGACAACGGTTTTAACAGTTTTGAGAGAATTATAGTTTATTCCTCTGTTTGTTTAGCTTCAAAATCCTTAATCAACTTATCCTGAACATCTGTCGGAACAAGTTCATAACTAGCAAACTTCATGATAAATGAAGCACGTCCGCCGGTAAGTGAACTAAGCGCTGTCGAATATGAAGACATTTCCTTCAAAGGTACTTTAGCAACAAGTTTCTCGAAACCTTTTTCGCTGCTCATACCCATAATCATGGCACGGCGCCCTTGAAGATCTCCCATCACATCACCCATTCTGTCGGACGGAACAAATACTTCCACATCATAAATCGGTTCCAAAATCTTCGGACCGGCATTCTTGAAGGCTTCACTGAATGCGTTACGTCCGGCAAGCATAAAGGAGATTTCATTTGAGTCTACCGGGTGCATCTTACCGTCATATACGATTACACGTACGTCACGGGCATACGAACCTGTCAACGGACCTTGTTCCAGGCGTGACATGATACCTTTCATAATAGCAGGCAAGAAACGGGCATCAATAGAGCCACCTACGATACTGTTAATAAATACCAGCTTACCGCCCCATTCCAATGGAATTTCTTCAGTGCCTCTCACGGTAATCTTAAATTCCTGTCCATTAAACTTGTAAGTATCGGGCACAGGCATACCTTCTTTATAAGGTTCAACGATCAGGTGAACTTCACCAAACTGACCAGCACCACCGGATTGTTTCTTATGACGATAGTCGGCACGGGCAGCCTTCGTAATCGTTTCACGATACGGAATCTTCGGTTCCTCAAATTTAACCTGAAGTTTTTCATTATTTTCCAGACGCCACTTCAACGTACGCAAATGGAATTCTCCCTGTCCGTGTACCAGTGTTTGTTTCAACTCTTTCGATTGCTCGATCACCCATGTCGGATCTTCTTCACGCATACGATTCAAGATGGTCATCATCTTTTCCACGTCCGCTTCGTTCACCGGTTTGATAGCACGAGAATATTTAGAATTCGGATATTTGATAAAGTTGAATTTATAATCGCAGTCTTTACCGTTGAGTGTATTGCCTGTCTTCACATCTTTCAGTTTTACGGCAGCACCAATATCACCCGCCTGAAGTTCTTCCACTTTCACACGGTTACCACCGGCTACGACATAAATCTGAGCGATACGTTCTTTCGAACCACGGTCGGCATTCAGCAAGTCATCACCTTCACGAACCTTGCCGCTCATTACTTTAAAGTAAGATACTTCACCGATATGCGGCTCGACACTCGTCTTGAAGAAGTACAAAGATTCGGGACCATTTACGTCCGGAGCCACTTCCTTACCATCTGTGTTTTCCACTTTCGGCATTTCAGACACAAAAGGAACTACGTTGCCAAGGAATTCCATCAGACGGCGAACGCCCATGTCCTTACCACCGCAAACACAGAATACAGGGAACATACCTCTGGCGATCAAACCCTTACGGATACCTTCACGCATTTCATCTTCTGTCAGAGAATCTTGTTCGAAGAATTTCTCCATCAGTCCTTCGTCATTTTCGGCAGCGGCTTCTACCAATGCTTTATGCATTTCCATAGCCTTATCCATTTCTTCTGCCGGTATATCTTCAATCGTAGGAGCGCCGCCTTCGGGTCTCCACGAATATTTTTTCATCAACAATACGTCAATCAAGGCATTAAAGCCCGGACCGGTAGCAATAGGATATTGGATGGGAACCACCTTAGATCCATACGCTTCTTTCAATTGTTCGAGGATATTATCATAGTCGCATTTTTCATTATCAAGCTGGTTGACTAGAAAAATAACTGGCTTATTCAATTTTTCAGTGTATCGGAAGTGATTTTGTGTACCGACTTCGACGCCGTATTGGCCATTGAGAAGAATAATTGCTGTGTCGGTCACATTAAGTGCAGTTACCGTACTGCCAACGAAGTCGTCCGAACCCGGACAGTCTATAATATTAAGCTTTTTATTGTTCCATTCTACGTGGAGAACGGTAGAGAAAACGGAGTAACCATACTCTTGTTCAACAGGGAAATAATCGCTAACTGTGTTTTTTGCGGCAACAGATCCGCGACGTTTTATAACACCACTCTCGAAAAGCATCGCTTCCACGAGAGTGGTTTTCCCAGAGCCAGAACTTCCCAACAAGGCAATGTTCTTGATTTCATTAGTCTGATATACTTTCATAATATATAAGATTTTAGTAATTACTCAGTATGTTTCTCGCATACCATTAATTTAGTGTTGCGCAAATTAGGGATTTATTGGGGGAAAAGCAATATTTATGACAGTGTTACTAAACAATGTTATGTAACATAAGGTCCGTTTTATGGTTACCAGGCAGGCCAAACTTATACCTAATTCCCGTTAATTGTATCAATAGCTCAGAAAAAAGGTTTAAATTTGCAGGCTATAATCAATTGGTAACAAACTAAACATCTACTATGGCAGGTATTTATCTTCATATCCCCTTCTGTAAGACACGTTGCATCTATTGCGATTTTTATTCGACTACCCGCAGCGAATTAAAGACGCGTTATGTGCACGCCCTCTGCCATGAACTGGGAATGCGGAAAGAATATCTGAAAGGCGAACCTATAGAAACCATTTATTTCGGAGGAGGAACTCCCTCTCAACTGGAGGAAGCTGATTTTAAACGCATCTTTGAAACTATACGGGAAAATTACGGAATGGAACACTGCCGGGAGATTACTCTGGAAGCCAATCCGGACGATCTGTCACAGGAATATCTGAAGATGTTATCCTCGCTCCCTTTCAACCGTATCAGCATGGGGATACAGACTTTTGATGATACGACACTACGATTACTGAAACGTCGCCATAATTCCCAAACAGCCATCGAAGCTGTTCGCAGGTGCAGAGAAGCGGGATTTCAGAATATCAGCATTGATCTGATTTACGGACTGCCGGGCGAAACAAAGGGACGGTGGGAAAACGACCTCCGGCAAGCTATCCGCCTGGATGTAGAGCATATTTCTGCTTACCATTTGACTTACGAAGAAGATACACCTATATATAATATGTTGAAGCAGCATCAGATAGAGGAAGTAGACGAAGATTCCAGTCTGCAGTTCTTTACACTGCTGATCGAACATTTGCAGAATGCAGGATACGAGCATTATGAAATATCCAATTTCTGCCGCCCCGGCAAATACTCCCGTCACAATACTTCGTACTGGAGGGGAATACCATATTTGGGCTGCGGACCGTCCGCACATTCATTCAATGGAGCGACACGCGAATGGAACGTATCTTCCATCGACCTATATATAAAAGGTATAGAAAGAAACCAGCGTGACTTTGAGACAGAAAACCTGGACCAAACGACCCGTTACAACGAATTTATCATTACCACCATACGCACCATATGGGGTACACCTATAGAAAAACTAAAACAAGAGTTCGGTAATGAACTATGGGAATATTGCCGAAAGATGGCTAAACCTTATTTGGAAAGCAGGAAACTAGAGGAACATAACGGAACTTTGCGCCTGACCCGTGAAGGTATTTTCATTTCCGACAGTATAATAAGTGATTTGCTTTGGGTAGATTAATAAAACGTTTACACTCTTCAAAGTGTAATTAGATTCTTTCTCTTATACATTGGAGCATTTAATACTTGTCTTTAACCAACATAATAATAGGATTTGACTCTTCATTCAATCCGACTGCTATATTCCTTAGCACGCCTTTCAAATTACCATTATTACGAGCATCAACAAGTTCATAAGCTTCTATCCTTTGGTAAAAAATCACTTCATCATTTAGAATTCCAATGTCAGCCATATTTATTTTTCGTGCATTAGAATAATCCCCATTATATAACACATACTCATATAGTTCATTCTCTTTTCTATCATAAATTAAATTTACGGTAGAAAATTTTGTTTCTTTTTTCACTTTTTCTATGAAACAATATCGATTAGTGAAAATTTTTGGAAAAAGAAATACTTCTGGAAGCATAGATTGTATAGACGGTCTTTTAATTATAACAGGGACCCTATCATGTTCTGGAGAAAATTTAAACACAGTATCAGAAGATACTTCTGAAAATATCCAATGATTTTGAAAATGAAGGATTGAAGGATAAGAATAAAACATTAACAAATTTCCACCATCAGCTATTTTCATCATTTTCTTTTCTTTATAAGATATTGAGGTTTCAATGACCACCTCTCCGGTTTGTTTGGATATAACTATAAAAGTAGACTTACCAAGTGTTACATTATCATCTTCTATTTTACAAATCAACTTTTCCTTATCGAAATTATATATCTGATTAATCCTGGCTTTTTCATATCTTGAAAAATGCCGTTTATAGTTTCCAGACAAATCATACACTATTATTTTATTTTGCATGACATCATTAACAAACAATTCCTCATTGTCTTCATCCAATACAACATTATATGCGATTGTATATTCCTCATTCCCATTCCCTTTACGATTGATTTTTCTGATGCCAGTTCCTTTTTTTCTATCAAAAAGGTAAATGTCCCCATCTTGAATATCGTTTCTTACTACTATAATTTTCGCACCCACAGCAAGAACCTGCCCTTGGCATAAAAAATCATCAGAAGAATCTAACGCAATATATTCAACATCCATAAAATCTTGGAGAATTATTTCTTTCTGTGAATAGCCATCCTTTGCCACATCAATCATAATCACGTCGCCATTCTCTAAAGACACATTCTTTTTACAACCTATCATCATCAATGATAGAACTATCCATATAATATGAATATTTTTCATAATCTTAATGTTTCGCATAAGCAATATCAGGATAATAATAAAATTCTATCCCAAAGCAACTATTCAGTAAAATGAGGACTAACATTCTAAACTAGTTATCATGCAAGGAAATGCAGTAACATAAGAATTGTTAGTAATCAATATCCATAAAGTCAATTAATTAAGAGAACATAATCAATACGTTTAAAAACTTTAGAACGACAATAGTAACGACAATTCTCTTTCATATTAAAGAATTTAATCACATCAACATAGTTTTTTTTCCATAATCCGTTGATACCAAAAAGCGACATATTGATTATTTCATATTCTTTTTTAAAAGTTTCTATGGCGAGAGAATCGTTTTCAAGAGCAGCTCTTAATACCTTGATCACATTTTTGCAAGAACCTTCGCTAAGTCTACTTTCCTTATTTCCCCGACATGATTCCTCAAAGATGTCTTCTTGATTATTCTTACGCCCTTCTTGTTGACCAAAAATCTCTACCAAACAACAGGAAAGCAACATTACAGATATAAAGTATCTCTTTATCATTCAATCTTTTTATCTAGCATTACAATGTCTTAAAGCTATAACTTGGTAATAACCTTCTGCACATTTAGCACAATAATACAAACAACCACCTGACCACACATCTTCGTATGAAATAACAGTACACTTGTTACCACTACTACCCTCATCCCTTGCGAGTGCTTCCACATTAGCTAATGCCATCTTCGAAATTTTCACTTCTTTATTCATTGAAGCATACACATTATATCCAGCCAAAGTAACAATAGCAATTGCTATAAAAATACCTAATAATCTTTTCATAGTAAACTAAAAATTTAACGTTATTATGCAATAATACACAATAAAAATGAATGCACAAAATCACACATATTCATTTTGTTTTTTTAACCAAAACTGTAAGAGCATGTTTAAATTTTCTTCAATAACAACCTTATATCTGCAATTTTGGCCATTTCCTTTGCCGAATCGAATGTTAACGTGAGTTCTATTTAGATTTGAGTAACTCAATTCTCCTTCGGGAAAGAGGGGAAGCCATGCGGACTACTCTTATATCGAACTGACGTAATGTTAGTTCATCGTTTCGGCAGAGCCTCCTGCCATTGTCCATTCATGAGAATGTTCTTTCGACGATCCATCTCTTGTTCACAGCTATATAACTTTAATACTTTCCATCGATTTTATAATTTCTCTTTGATCTGCCATCTGCAACAAAACCGAAGTAATCAATTGAATTACAACCGAATACAGTGTTGCAGATACAGGTGGCAGATGTGTTGCAGATCGGGTATCTGCAACACATCTGTCTGCTTTACGAAAGCCTTATGACATGATATACAGTCCCGCTGCGTACCCTTTTCGACGGTATTTCGTGTTTTCTCAATATCCTTCCGAACACGCTGACTCGCTTGTTCGATATGGGTATCGCACTGTTTTTCTTAATATCTTCCAGTATCTCTGCCGGTGAAAGCCATTCGCCATTCTCTTCTTCCTTGGCAGGCCGGAAATATCGATAGAACAACTGTTCTTCAAGTGAAACCTGTTCAAATTCCCGGTTGTTCTCCGTCATAATCCGTTCTTCCGCCTGGTCAAACCAATAACGCTCGTTATGGTCGAGCTCGTGCATGGCCTGCGCATAAAGCTGCTCGTAATCTATCGCCTTACTTGTGTCTATCGTGCCGATTACTTCGATGCAAATGAAACGGCGGCTACCCGAAGGGTCGGTCAGCAGATCTTTCAGGTTGCTCGTTGCAATGAATGAAGCATAACGACGCATTTCAAGCACGGCATTGGCGTAAGGTTTGCGCATATTCACGATCGGTTTTTGGAGAATATGTTTGAGGAAACCCTGTTGGGCGGCACTGATCTGGTCGAACTCATCGATGTTGATAAGCGCGAAGCGATTGAGGTAAAGCTCGGCATCCTTCTTTCTTGAAAAATCAATGCTGTCCGTATAATAGGCACGTATGGCAGGCGGGATGATGCTGCGACAGAAAGTCGATTTGCGGCAACCTTGTTCGCCAACCAGCAGCGGAGAGACATTATTGGCATATTTGGTATCCGTTCCACGCCAGTGGACTACCATATTGAGAAACCAGCGATGAAACAGTTCCACCCAATGCGGATTGTTGCAGGGCACGGTTCTTGCCAGTCCCCGGATGCGGTCTTTGCCATCCCAGACGGGGAGGTGGTAAAGAAAATCTTCCAGCGGATTGAACACCGGTATGCGGTTTGAGTAAATATATCGGCTGATATCCCTGTCCCATAGCGGAATACCTTCGCCCTGCGCATCCAGCGCGATACTGTTCAATACCCGTTTGTCGATAGGGTTGAAGTAAAAACGGAATGAGTTCCGCTCCCGGTATTCCACTTCTCCCACCTGCGTGTTGTAGCGGAATTCATAACGCCGCTTCATGAATTCTTCTGTTTGGAGAGCCAGAAACTGCTCTTTCCCCAAACTGTTTTTCTTGCCGAAGCCCTCCTGCTCGTTATATACATTTTTGACCAACTGGCGGACGAGCGTCTCCTGCCTCCGCAGATAATAGTGGAAAATAGTCCGTTTCACCGTCTCCTCTTCAGGAATGCCGGAATGGAAACAGTTGACGGCCAACTGCGTCACTACTGCCTGAAAATCTTCTCCTCTCGGGTATGCGCCGCCGTCTTGTGCCTGATAGATTTCTTCATGCGTCTTTCTTAGAGCAGCTTCGAAAAGCATGAATATGGCATGTTCCGTATCATATCCCGGCACGGCCCGTGTCAGTGGCGACTTTTCCGAGCGTACTGCCTCCCGATAGGAGAGTTCTGTGGGCATCTCCGTCGACTGTGACAGATAAAACGGAACGGAATCCGGCCTGTACCTGAGTTCCGGGTCGTGTGACAGGCGTGAGAATTGTTCCAGTGTCGGTTCCTTCGGCAGGATATTAAACGGTATCTGCGGCTGGTAACATTTCACCGCCAGCCGGTATGCATGTGCATGAAACAGTTCGGCTTCCTCTCTTTTTTGAGGCAGCGAAGCGTCCGGGCGGGTGAACTTCACCCATATCTTTACAGTCCGTCCGCTAGAACCGGTAAATACACAATGGGTCTGCGGCTGTTCCCAAGCCAGTTGTTTTACCAGTATGATCTCCGGTCTTCCCGACAGTGGACCTACTGTCAGCTCAACAATTCCGTTATAATATTTTAATTGCTTTCCACTTTCTGTCCTGTGGAACTCTGCGGCAGGAAGAATCTTCGGCAACTTGTCTGCTTCGTAGCAGCGTGAATCGGGCAGGGAATATCGTAGTGCTTCTCTAAATACGGATACTGGCTGTGTCTTGATTTCTGTTCGTGTTTTTTCTATCCACGTTTCCATATCCATCGTTGTCAGTGCGGTCGTTTTATCCTTGTCTCTTAACTGAGTAACTTTCATATCTTGTTTTGTTGATAATATTCTGCTAAGTTAGCTATAATTGTCCGCCCCTGCAAATAAATGGGTATTTATTATCTGTTTATCCTTTTTATCCGTACATTTGTGGAATTTTAAACATTAAAATCATTGAATAAAAATGAACGAATCATTCGATTTTTCCTTAGTTCCCTATACGTTCGGCCTGTGTGCCGCCGAAGGATGTCCGCGTGCTGCCACCTGTCTGCGCCGGATAGCACTGGAACATGCTCCGGCAAAGAGGGTTTTTCTGCCGATTATGAATCCTAACCGACTGAAAGCGCAGGACGGCGCGTGTGATTATTACCGTTCGGACGAGAAAGTGCGTTATGCCCGTGGCTTTATGTGCACGATTAATGCACTCACTGTCCGTGTGGCGGATACTTTCCGCTATCGCATGATAGGATATATGGGCAGAAAGAACTACTATTTGAAACGTAAAGGAGGGATAAATCTTTCTCCTGCCGATCAGCAACAGGTGATAGCTGTTGCAAAGGAGCTGGGAGTTATCCGAAAGGATTATTTTGATGGCTACGTGGAGGAATATAACTGGGAATAACTTCACATTCCTCCTTTGTCGGGAGTCGTTTGCTGTTCGTATCGTGTAATGTCCCGCCTTGGATACTGCAGTGTCCTGCCTTGGGAATTACAGTATCCAGCCTCAGACACTGCAGTATCCAGCCTTGGGAACTACAGTATCTAACCTTGGGAACTGTAGTTTCCAAGGCGGATACTCTAGTTTCTGCGGAGGAAACCATCTTCCCGATTATAAGAGATGACTCATCCTCCGGTGTTGCAGATACGAGTATCTGCAACCTATCTGCAACAGGTATCTGCAACGCCGTAATAAACTATCAATCAAACCATTATTTCGCTTTTGTTGCAGATGGCAGATGTTTTTTCATTTATAACTTCTATGTAAAGGAATACCTTGGCAGGTAGGGAAACCTTCTTATTTTTTTTATTTCAACCATTTTTAAACAGGCTCTAATAACGTTTACCCGTGGACGCATACAGTTTTCTGTTAAGAAATTACAAATCTTTAATATATTACCCGATAATAATCTTACTTTTACCCCACAAAATCCAAACGACATAGCCATGACAGGTATTAGTCTCCACATCCCTATCTTGAAAATGGGAAACTGGAAATGCACGAGGGGGCTTTACGCCTGACACAGGAAGGAATTTTCATTTCCGACAGCATTATAAGCGACTTGCTTTGGGTTAATTAAAAAACTAAACGATCAGCCGATGACCGAATCAGAAGTAAGGAAGTTATTACGGCAAATGAAGGAACTGGACTCACAAACAGCCTTCCGCGACTTCTATAACATGACTTACGACCGACTCTTCCGCATAGCCTACTATTATGTGAAACAGGAAGAATGGTCGCAGGAAATCGTACTCGACATCTTCCTCAAACTTTGGAAGCAGCGCGACACCCTTCTTGATGTGAAAAACATCGAGGACTATTGCTTTATTCTGGTCAAGAACGCTTCTCTCAATTATCTGGAAAAAGAGTCGAAGTACGCCACCATCCATTCCGATTCCTTGCCGGAGCCACAGGAACAAAGTTATTCTCCGGAAGAGTCATTAATCAGTGAAGAACTGTTTGCAATCTATGTGAAAGCACTCGACCGGCTTCCGGAACGTTGCCGGGAAATATTCATCCGCATCCGTGAAGAAAAACAAAGTTATGCCCAAGTAGCAGAAGAATTGGATATCAGCATAAAGACAGTTGATGCCCAGCTACAGAAAGCTGTCACCCGACTGAAAGAGATGATTTCGTCCAGCGAATAACCGAAGATCACCCGAAGAGTTCAGCACTTCTTTTTTATATTAACTTTTATTTGCACAAAAGACGTAGGGAGTTTCTGTCAATCTCCGGTCTTTATCAGCAAATAAACCGATTAATCACTAAAAAAGATTGAATGATGAAAAAGTTTAATGACGCAAACGTTGGACTCTTTATCCTTTTAACAACATGCCTGAGCCTATTTTCCTGCAACAATGACAATGACAATTATCCAAAGGATTACGTAGGATTTGAAAAATCTACCCGAACAGTAGAATGTGACAAGAATCAATCCGAAAGTGAGTTGCAGATTAAAATTATTGCCACCGACAAATCCAAAGAAGACAGGACAGTGCTACTTGCCACTCCTGCTTTGCCGGCGGGACAGGCACCGATTATGAAACTGACAGAAGCCAAAGTCACCATCAAGGCGGGACAGAAATCGGCAACGACCACCATTAAGTTATATCCCAAAAAGATGGTACTAAAACAGCAGAACATTACCTTATCCTGTACTCCTCAGTGGAAAGAAGGCAGTGTAAGCAAACTGACGATTCTGCTGAAACGGAATTAGAAAGAAAGCTAAATAGAAAAAGATATGAAATATACCGATAGAGAATTAGAAGACATACTGAACAAGCTCATCGCTTCCACCCGCTCACCGAGAGGACGTTTTTCAGCAGCATCCAGCTATCCGCAGCTGGAGAAAAAGCTGAATTTCCGCAACCACCGGTTGTATCTGACACGCACATTTGCGGCAGCGGCAGCAGTAGTTTTACTGTGTCTATCGGTATGGACAGCTTATCTGTACATGCAGCCGGCAACCATACAGACTGTTAGCACTTTGGCAGAAACACGTACCGTCCGTCTGCCCGACGGCACTTCCGTCACGCTAAACCATTATTCTTCCCTTTCCTATCCGGAACGGTTCAAATCGGATGACCGGGAAGTGGAGTTGAGCGGAGAAGCCTATTTTGAAGTAAGTAAAGACTCAAAGCATCCGTTTATAGTGCAGACAGAAACAATTGACGTTCAAGTATTGGGCACTCACTTCAATGTGGACGCCTATCCCGACAATCCGGATGTAAAGACGACTTTATTAACAGGGTCGGTTGCAGTCAGCAATAAAAACAACTCAGTACGCATGGTGCTGAAACCGAATGAGGTGGCTATATATAATAAGGTGGAACAAAAGCTTACCCGCAAGGTACTGGAGAATGCCGGAGATGAAATTTCATGGCGTCACGGGGAGTTCATATTCGATGATCTGCCGTTGCAGGAGATTGCCCGCGAACTTTCCAACTCATTCGGAACAACGATTCACATTGCCGACTCAACCTTGCAAAATTATCGGATCACAGCGCGATTCCGTAATGGAGAAGACTTGGATGCGATTTTATCTGTACTACATAATGCCGGTTATTTCAACTATTCACGAAACACTCAACAGATTACTATTACTAAAAACTAGACTAAATGAGAACTATTCACCAAGGACACCTACCTGTCAGAACGCTCGTTCTGATAGGTATGGTGATCCTTATCACCGCACAGGCATACGCACAGAATGCAAATGCCCGACTCACAATCACATTGCGAAATGCTACATTGAAGGAGTTCGTCAAGTTAATCGAAAACTCTACAGGATATTCTTTTATCTACAGTGAAGAAATCAGCATCAGTCATAAAATCAATCTGAAAGTGAAAGATATGCCTTTGCATGAGATACTGGATCTCGTATTCAAGAATGAGCCGATCAGTTACAAGTTCTCTGAGAGATACATTCTCTTGCAAAAGAAAAGGGTGCAAAAGCCGGTAAGCCGCAAGTTTACTATCAGCGGATATGTTACCGACGGGACGTCGTCCGAGACGTTGATTGGAGTCAATATTGTCGAGAGTCATCAGGGACAAGGAACTACTACCAATCCTTACGGTTTTTACAGTATCACATTACCCGAAGGAGAAGCTACACTGCGCTTCTCCTATTTAGGTTATGGGGCAGACACATACTCATTCACCCTTCAAAGGGATACAGTACTGAATATCAGCATGAAAGACAACAACCAACTGCAAGAGGTGGTCATCGTATCGAATAAATCGGAAGCCGGAAACCTTGCCACACAAATGGGAGCCATCGAAATTCCGACCACTCAAATAAAAAGTACACCCAGCGTGTTGGGGGAAGCGGATGTGATGAAGACCATCCAATTGATGCCCGGCGTGCAAGCCGGAGTAGACGGGTCCGCCGGATTATACGTACGTGGCGGTAGTCCCGACCAAAACCTTATTTTGCTTGACGGTGTTCCAGTATACAATGTAGATCACTTATTCGGTTTCTTCTCCGTGTTTACTCCCGAAGCAGTGAAAAAAGTAACTTTCTTCAAAAGTTCCTTCCCCGCCCGTTTCAGCGGACGTCTTTCGTCAGTAATTGACGTTCGCACTAATGATGGCGATATGCAGAAATTTCACGGTATGTTGAGTATCGGGTTGTTGACCAGCAAAATCAATTTGGAAGGCCCCATTATCAAAGGAAAAACGTCATTCAATCTCTCCGCGCGGCGCTCCTACTTAGATTTACTGGCTAAGCCCTTTATGCCCAAAAATGACAAAAGCAGCTACTACTTCTATGACATAAACGCAAAAATCAATCACAAATTCTCCGACCGAAGCCGCCTCTTCCTCAGCGCCTATAACGGGAAAGACCACTTTGGAAACAAAATCACCGAATATTCAGGCTATGAGAATAAGAGCAAAATGGACTGGGGGAATACTATTATCTCTGCACGCTGGAATTTTATATTCAATAATAAGTTATTCAGCAATACGACAGTTGCTTTCAATAAATATAGGTTTTATGCCGACACATATACCTACAGCCAGCATACAGATATTACCACACACCAGGCTACCACCAATAAATATTCTGCTGACTACCGCTCCGGTATTCAGGACTGGAGTTATAAGATGGACTTTGACTACCACCCCACACCCGCACATCGCATTAAGTTTGGTGCGGAATATCTGTATCACAGCTTTCGGCCGGAAGTCATGACTTCCAAAATATCAGAGCGAACCGATAATAAATTACCCAATGATACTATCTATCATGGCATCAACAATCGTTTGGTTTATGCACATGAGGCATCTGCCTATATAGAAGACAACTTCAGAATCAATCCACACCTACGAGTGAACCTTGGATTAAACTTTTCTTTATTTCATGTACAACAGAAAAGCTATTTTTCTGTCCAGCCACGTGTGTCCGCCCGTTACCAGTTGACCAAAGATGTCTCACTCAAAGCTTCTTATACCAAGATGAACCAATATGTACATTTACTAACTTCCACACCTATTTCCATGCCGATGGATTTATGGGTTCCTGTCACAAAAAGAATAAAACCGATGCAAAGCCACCAATATTCTTTAGGCAATTATTATACAGGCATCAAAGGCTGGGAGTTTTCGGTAGAAGGCTACTATAAGGATATGCGTAATGTACTGGAATACAAAGAAGGTATCAGCATCTTCGGTGCATCCGCAGGATGGGAAAATAAAGTGGAAATGGGACGCGGACGTTCGATGGGAATTGAATTTATGGCACAGAAAACAATCGGAAAGACAACCGGTTGGGTATCTTATACTCTTGCCAAGAGTGACCGTAAGTTTGCCAAAGGCAGCATCAACAATGGAGAACGGTTTCCATATAAATATGACCGTCGCCACAATATAAACCTCACCATTAATCATAAATTCAGTGACCGGATTGATGTCGGCGCTTCCTGGGTGTTCTATACGGGAGGTACAAGCACTATCCCTGAAGAGCAGACAGCAGTGATTCGCCCCGGCAATGTTTCTTATTTTATAGGAGGATATATCACCGGAGGATATGGAAACTATGTCGATGGCTCTTACAACAATTATGATAATACCTACGTCGTAGAATCCTCTTACGTAGAACATCGTAATAACTACCGCCTTCCCTCCAGCCATCGGCTGAACATCGGTATCAATTTTAACAAAAAGACGAAACACGGTATGCGCACCTGGAACATCAGTCTTTACAATGTGTACAACGCCATGAATCCGGCATGGGTATATCGCAGTACCAACAAGGAAGGCCAAAGTGTCATCAGGAAATTTACGCTTCTACCACTCATTCCTTCATTCACTTATACTTATAAATTCTAAAATGTTTATGAAAACCTTTATACATTATCTATGCATATTGATATCAGTACTGACTATCGCCTCTTGCGAGAACGATTTACCTTTCAACGTCAAAGATAATCCACCCAAACTTGTAATGAATGCGTTAATCAATGCAGACAGCCTGACCAACATCGTGTTCCTCAATCTTACAGGAAAGGAACGGGTAACCCATATTCAGAACGCCACACTGGAAGTGCGTGTCAACGGAGTATTGACAGAACAACTGCGTCCTCTGCCTATTGAATCTGAATACTCAGTTCCTCAATGCCAATTCAAAATTACGGGAAAACTGTCTTCAGGTGATGTGTTACGGCTTGACGCTCTCACCGACGACGGGCAATATCACGCATGGGCAGAAGTTACCGTACCGCGACGTCCGGCAGAAATAGAAAAAATTGATACGCTTACCATTCCGTTTACAGAAAGCAGTTTTACCACAGAGTTTCTCCGGCACAAAATAACATTCAGAGACCTCCCCGATGAGAATAATTATTATCGGATTATCATGGACACACGAGTTATTCAAATGCTACGAAATGAAGACAATGAACTCTATACCAAAACATGGCACAACTACAACTTTGTATACAGAGAAGATATTGTACTGACAGACGGACAGCCTTCCACCGAGAACGATGAAAATAACGGCATGTTCGATATAGCCAAAAACGTTTATGGCGTGTTTGATGATTCACGCTTCAAGAATAGTCCCTACACAATGACGGTTTACGTACCACGCTATATCTTTCAAAGTTACGACGGACCGTATCCATCTGCTAAAGTAGATATAATAGTACACCTTTTAAGTATTACGGAATCTGAATATTATTACCTGAAAGCACTCAATCTCATAGATTCCGATGCTTTTGATGATACGATAAACGACCCCATCAAGTATCCCAGTAATGTGCACGGAGGAACAGGAATAGTGGGGATCAGCACAGAAGTAAGCAAGGTCATTCATATTATGGATAACAGAGAGGCTTCATTCCTGTAAAAGTACGATTATTGATTCATTGCTGTCCTCAATAGATATAGTTCAATTATTATTATTACTTTTGTAGCCAAAAACAGGCACTTACTATGTTTATCATCATCGGAATTATGCTGACAGGAATGCTTTTTGGCTTCCTGTTACGTAATAAAAGACTATCTTGGATACATAAAATAATCACCCTGCTGATATGGGTCCTGCTCTTCCTCCTCGGGATTGATGTAGGAGGAAACGAGGCTATCATCAAAGGACTGCATACATTGGGACTCGAAGCACTCATTATCACACTGGCGGCAGTGACCGGCAGTATACTTTGCGCATGGGGACTCTGGTACCTATTATATATAAGGAATAAAGGAAAGGAGACGGAAGTATGAAAGGAAGTCTGATCATCGTCTCATTTTTCATTCTCGGTACCCTTTGCGGGTTTTATCATCTGATTCCTTACGATTTTACGGATAGCAAACTAAGCTATTACGCCCTTTGCGGACTGATGTTCTGCGTAGGTATCAGTATCGGTAATGATCCCAATACACTGAAAAGTTTCCGTTCTCTGAATCCCCGCCTGATGTTTCTCCCCGTCATGACGATACTGGGCACATTGGCAGGATGCGCCGTAGCAGGCATTTTCATGAGCCAAAGAACCTCTTCAGACTGTATGGCAGTGGGAGCCGGATTCGGCTACTATTCCCTTTCGAGTATATTCATCACCGAATATAAAGGTCCGGAATTGGGAACAATCGCATTGTTATCCAACATCATGCGTGAAATCATAGCATTGCTGGGAGCCCCGTTACTCGTGAAGTATTTCGGCAAACTAGCCCCTATTTCTGTAGGAGGAGCTACCACAATGGACACTACTCTTCCCATCATCACCCGATGTTCCGGAAAAGAATTCGTAATCATTTCTATCTTTCATGGTTTTGTAGTTGATTTCAGTGTTCCATTTCTCGTCACCTTCCTTTGCTCAATATCATTTTAACAGCAATATTCCTTAAAATTCAGTTATATTACATTTTCGTTTCCGCACACGTATTGCAAAAATGTTTCAGAATAAGGTCTTTTTGTATCAAAAAGCAGTTGATTTCTTGATTTACATCAAGAAATCAACCGAAACAAAATCTTTTCCTTTTCTTTATTTTTATGCTATAAAACATATCGCTATATTTGCATAGGTAAAAAGAAAAAACTAAGCGATTAGATCAGTTTTCAATAGGTATTAGATTTGTTTTTAGGAATAGTTTTTAGGTATAATAATTAAAAAGTAGGTATTATGAAACGTTTAGGATTAACATTAGTGACAGCACTCTGCCTCGCTGCTTCGACTTTTGCAGCAGGAAACCAACCTACAACTGCAAAATGGGAAGGTAACATCAACGTAAATAAATTATGTAAATATTTGCAGTTAAACTCTGTTCAGAGCGAAGAAGTAGCAAACATCTGCGATTATTTCTCAGAACAGATGTCAAGAGCCACTACAGCCAAGAAAGATAAAGAAGCAAAATTGCGCAACGCTGTATACGGCAACTTGAAACTTATGAGAAAGACGCTCAGCGCTGAACAATATGCTAAATATGCCGCTTTGATGAACCTTACTTTACTGAATAAAGGCATCGACCTAAGTAAGTAAAATTGAATCATATAGCAAGAGAAAGGGTGGAGAACTTAACCGGTCAAGTTCTCCACCCTTCTTTTTATCTCATCCCACCTGCCGGACTTTATTCCGGCAAATACATTTTCAGCATCATTTACAAGTACACCGGAATCATTTGATAGTCACCATAGTAGCCCCAAAACCATATTCTTGAAAAGAGGCATCCTGATAACGGTAATTGCTGTGTTTCCGTTTCAATTCATCAATAATGGCTTTCCGAAGCACTCCGTCTCCTTTTCCGTGAATAAACACAATTTTCTGCTCACGCTTCTCTTTATTCGCCTCTATCACTTCACGGAATTTGTCCAGTTGGTAGTTCAGAATTTCGCTGTTACTCATTCCGTGCGTATCATCAAGCAGAGAATCAATATGAAGGTCTACTTCAATAATCCCATTTTTTCCGCTCTGACCGTGGTTGGGCTTCACAATAGGCTGCGACTTGGGTTTATCCACAAACTTTTTCTGCAACAAAGCTGACTGAATCTCTTCCGCCGACACATATACCTGCTTGGCAGGCACGTCATTTTTCACAATATCATAAATCAGAGCAGGTTCTTCGAAGAAATCGGAAGCACTGAATGTATGCAGTTTATAGAATTTCACCGTATCAATCCTCAGCTCTACGCTGACAGCAGGTTTGATGGCGGCAGGCTTTCCATCCTTGAAAGCGATCAGCTGGACAGCTACCCGTTCCATTTCATTCAATACATCCTTGGTGAATTCTTCCAGTAACAGTTTGGTATTCGGCTCTACCAGTCCATGTGAACGGTTGTTCCAAGCCTTTCCTTCCGCACTCAGATAAGTATAATACAGATAGTAATTGCTGTCATTCACCAGATATGCCTCGAAAGGAGTAGTCATCATCGCTTTGGCATCTTCGGGCACATAAGCCAAAAACACATTCAACGTATCACCGCCACGCACTTCCGGCTGGCGCTGTATAACCGGCATTTCCGGTTTGGCCGGCTTCGCGGGTTCCTCCTGCTTCGGAGCTGTCACGGCAGGCTTGCGTTTTATATTGTAATCATCCGCCTCAATCACGACACATTCACGTATCGGCATCGGGATATCAAAACCATCCGCATCTTCCACCAGTACAAAGTCTTTTCCTTTAAATCCTGTTACGATTCCACCGCCTACCTCACTGAGGAAACGCACCTTATCTCCTATTTTCATTATTGTATCTCCTATTAAAATTCAAACTTAAAACGGGTAACAAAGATAGGGATTTATATGAAAATACAGTAACTTTGCCGCAAAATATAACGGAACGATTCTCGTCCCCCATTAACGACAAGACCGATGAAAGAACTTATTAAAGTCATAGCTTTTGATGCAGACGACACGCTGTGGAGTAACGAACCTTTTTTTCAGGAAGTGGAAAAACAGTATACGGATTTGCTGAAACCGTATGGCACCTCCAAAGAAATCTCAGCCGCCTTATTCCAAACAGAAATGAATAATCTGCAAATTTTAGGATATGGCGCCAAGGCGTTTACCATTTCAATGGTCGAAACAGCATTACAGATCAGCAACGGAAAGATTGCAGCCGACATTATTCGGCAAATTGTCGATTTAGGGAAATCCTTGTTGAAAATGCCTATCGAATTACTTCCGGGAGTCAAGGAAACGCTGAAAACGCTGAAAGAAACGGGAAAATACAAGTTGGTAGTAGCTACAAAGGGAGATTTGCTGGACCAGGAGAATAAGCTGGAACGTTCGGGATTATCTCCTTACTTTGACCATATCGAGGTGATGTCCGACAAGACGGAAAAAGAATATCTCCGGCTATTGAGTATTCTGCAAATAACTCCTTCCGAACTTTTGATGGTCGGCAATTCTTTTAAATCGGATATTCAGCCGGTCTTATCTTTAGGTGGATACGGAGTACATATTCCTTTTGAAGTCATGTGGAAGCATGAAGTAACGGAAACGTTCGCACACGAACGCTTGAAACAGGTGAAAAGACTCGATGATCTGCTATCTTTACTTGGATAAATACTCTATCTGGATAAATCCCGGATAAATTCAAGGAATATTACAGCAATTTCATCAGCTCCGCTGCCCGACAGGCTTCTATCGAGTTGCCGACAGAAAGTTTTTCCAAAATATTCTGTCGGTGGCGGTTGACCGTATTCACACTGATATAAAGAGTCGCTGCTATTTCTTTACTCGACAGCCCTTTCCGTATGCAGCGCAGTATTTCCTTTTCGCGTTCTGAAAGGATATTGCGGTGCTCTTCCGAAAGGGATAATGTTTCTACTTCCCCACGTTCCATCTGGGTTATCGTAGCATAAATGCCTTGTTCCGGCCGCTGGTCGGCAGATAAGGAATAAAGGCAGAAGATCAGCCAGACATTGCCGGCAGGGGTGTTCTGCATGATTTGCACAAGGTTGTCAATGTATTGATAAACGCCTTTTTCATTCATCATACGCAGTCTGCATCTGCCCCGATATTTCAGCCGTTCGCCGGGAGACATGGAAAAAGTCTTCTGGAAAAACTTGTATTCCATCAAACGCTTTTCTACCAAATCTTCCGGATGAATGCGCCGGTAGATACAATCTTCGTCCATCGAATCAATTACGCTTAAAGCCGCCTCTTCGGGAGTAAGTCCCAGGAAATGAGCCCACGGATGGACAGTAACGTAACTTTTCCGGTTCGAAAGATCGGAAATGACAGCACACCCTCCATTAACTTCCGTCAATGAGCGGACAAACTGTTGGTGTTGTTCCACTATTCCATTATCCAGTGCTTCGTGCGCTGTCGGATGCGTAGCATAGACTTCATCAATTTCTTTTTGTAGTACGTCCATCGTATAAAATGGTTATTATTCAGTATTGTCGCAAGGACAGGCATGACCTATCTTTGCACCACAAAGATAAATAAATAAGAAACGAACATGAAACATTTAAAAATCAAAATCATGTCAATCGCGTTATTGGCGGCAGCAACTTCTTCTATGGCACAAAGTCTGGACAAAATGAACTGGCTGAATGAGCCTCAACAATGGGAAATAAAAGAAGGCAAAACACTGGTTATGGATGTACCCGCCAAGACGGACTTCTGGCGAGTTTCCCACTACGGATTTACAGTGGACGATGGACCTTTTTATTATGCCACTTATGGCGGAGAGTTCGAAGTGAAAGTAAAGATTACCGGAAACTATGTGACTACTTTCGACCAAATGGGATTGATGTTACGCATCGACCACGAGAACTGGATAAAGGCAGGGGTAGAGTACGTAGACGGCAAACAGAATGTAAGTGCCGTAGTCACCCACCGCACCAGCGACTGGAGTGTAGTGCAACTGCCGGATGCTCCTCGTTCTTTATGGATTAAAGCGGTCCGCCGACTGGATGCAGTGGAGATTTTCTTCTCCCGCGATGATAAGGAATATACGATGATGCGTACTTGCTGGTTGCAGGATAATTGTCCGGTTATGGTCGGATTAATGGGAGCCTGCCCGGACGGAAAGGGATTCACGGCCACATTCGAAGAATTTAAGGTAACTCCTTTGGCAGATCAGCGGAGACTGGAATGGGCTAAAAAACAAGCCGACAAATAAAGAAAGACAGTTCTTCCAACAAGCTCCCTTAGATGGCGGAGCAAAATGATGGTACACAATCACACTTCACGGACAGTCTTGTTGAGCCAATCAATAGCGATTCACTCAGAACAATTACCCTTTAGGGAGATGTATGGCTAAACAAGTATTCCATCAGCCAAAATGATCGTCATTCTTGGCTATTTTCTTCCGTTGCACCTAGGTACAACAATTGTCTCACCTTGGTTAAACAACTGAAGCACCTAGGTGACTCTTTCGTCTCACCTAGGTGCAACGAAAAAAAATCGCTATTTATGTGATTAATGAGTAACTATCGTCGGCTAATGGATAGTAACAGAACCCAGTTCCGTATCCTAACGGAACTTTCCACTAAACACTCCCACTTTACCGATGTCCCATAGAGCTATTTTTCCAAAAAACGGGTAAATTTCTGCCGCTCCCGTTCCAACGTTTCTTCATTCATATCGGCCACCTGCCTGAACCATGAATATTTCAGGTCCACGCTTTTCTTCTTTTCCGATTTATCCCAGTTTCCTATGACCTGACCGTTATGAAGGACAATCGGGAAGAACAGTCCGTTGTTAGTAAACGCTTTGGGATAATGTTCAAGCGGCAGAACATCCGTCCGGTCTTTATATCCCAGCAGATATTCATCATAGGAGGGCAAAAGATGTATATGTCCCGACAGTTTGCCACGAGTCCGGCAGGTGTCATGAATATACCATGTCTGTTCTTTCCATTGTTCGGTTGTCAGTTCCGAAGCAATCAGATAAACAGCCTGTTTTGCATCCGAAACCGGCAGCCCCGACCACCAAATGAAATCCTGCAGAACTGCCGGAGAATGGCTACGGAAATAACTCCGTGCCAAGCGCGCCAAAGACTCGTCTTTCGTCAGTTCGGGCATCGGCGGAACCCGTTCTTCCAAAAGTGCGTACGTGCATTTACTTCCTCTGTCCTCGCCACTACAAATGATGCCTTCCTGCTCCGCACGTGCCATAAAGCGAGTCATACGGTGATTGTCCGCCACAATCCCCGAACGGTTAAAGTGTTCGGCAATCTCTTGTTTTGTCAGACTTTTCTTTCCACAAAGAATCTTCTCCAACAGGTCATGCGCTTTCGTATACACTTCATTCGGGATGTCCAGATCATATCCTTTCGCAAAAGAATCATTTGCTGAAATAATACGTTGCGCGGAAAGTTTCAGCATCCAGCGGATATCCTCTGCCGCCACCAAATGCCACGTAGGACGCATCACATGAGTCCTCAGAATTTCTCCTTCATGCAACGCCTTCTCTACTGTCTGAATCGTAGCCGATTTCAGACGCATCCCTACTGCCCACTTCACCATGGAATAGTTCTGTGCCTGCATGGCTCCCATCCAAGACACCAACTCTTTAGGTTCACGAAAAAGTGGATTTAATAACTGCTGATTCAGCAAACGGATATTCGGTATATTCATAAATTAGTTATTTTATTTGCCACAAATATAAAGTTTCTTCGCAAACTATTCATTATAAACTGTTAATTGATAAACCAAATATCAGCAGAAACATCGGTACAGATATTATTTCAACTCTCTCAATAAGAGTCAGAAGCTGTTGGAAGTCTCCGAATAAATCTCTACTTTTGTACTCCATAACAAAGAATATACTTAGAATGATGCTCTATAAACTTATTTCCCCTTCCATGGTAAAGGCAACAATCCAGTTGCCAGCTTCCAAAAGTATCAGCAACCGTGCACTCATCATCAATGCGCTGGGTAAAGGCATTTATCCGCCGGAAAACCTGTCCGATTGCGATGATACCCAAGTCATGATAAAAGCCCTGACCGAAGGTAAAGAGACTATAGACATCATGGCAGCCGGAACCGCCATGCGTTTCCTGACCGCTTATCTGAGTGCCACTTCGGGAGAGCGGATTATCACAGGCACCGCCCGTATGCAGCAACGCCCGATACAGATTCTGGTCAACGCCCTTCGCGAGTTGGGAGCTGAAATAGAGTACACCCATAACGAAGGATATCCGCCTCTTCGCATCAAGGGCGCAGAGCTGAAAGGAAATGAAATCACGCTGAAGGGAAACGTCAGTTCACAGTATATATCCGCCCTGCTGATGATAGGTCCTGTGCTCAAAGACGGACTGACACTGCACTTGACAGGAGAAATCATTTCCCGTCCTTATATCAATCTGACACTGCAATTAATGCAGGACTTCGGAGCAAAAGCGGCATGGACTTCACCCAGCAGCATCTCCGTAGCTCCGCAACCGTATCAGAGTGTCCCCTTCACCGTAGAAAGCGACTGGAGCGCTGCTTCTTACTGGTATCAGATTGCCGCTTTGTCTCCGGAAGCAGAGATTGAACTGTTGGGATTATTCCGCAACAGTTATCAAGGAGACAGTCGGGGAGCGGAAGTTTTCTCCCGTCTGGGGATCACGACGGAGTTCACTCCCCAAGGCATAAAGATCAAAAAAACAGGCAAGGCACCGGAACGACTGGAAGAAGACTTCGTTGACATTCCGGACTTGGCACAGACGTTCGTTGTAACTTGCGCTTTATTAAATATCCCTTTCCGCTTCACAGGCTTGCAAAGTCTGAAAATAAAGGAAACAGACCGCATCGCCGCATTGAGAACCGAACTTAAAAAGCTGGGATACCTCATCGAAGAAGAAAATGACAGCGTATTGATGTGGAACGGCGAACGTTGCGAACCGGAAGCGGTTCCTGTGATTGCGACCTACGAAGACCACCGGATGGCGATGGCATTCGCACCGGCAGTAACCTCTTGTCCCAACTTACTGATTGCTGACCCGCAAGTTGTTTCCAAATCGTATCCCGGTTATTGGGAGGATTTAAAACTTGCCGGATTCCAAGTGATAAACGAAGGTTAATCATAGCCGCACTGTGGAAGATTTCAATAAATATACTTCCCATATCAACTATTCCCCTATTGTAGATTTTACATTACAGCAGGGGAAAGAGACTTTTTATAAAAAAGGAGAGTACTTTGTACGGCAAGGAGAAGCCTGTAAGATCATGGGGTTTGTTGTTTCCGGCTCTTTCCGCTATTGTTGCGTCAACAGTCTGGGCGAAAGCAGCATTGTCGGATATACATTCGACCATTCTTTTGTCGGGAATTATCCGGCTTTCCAGTTGCAGGACCAATCAAATGTAGATATTCAAGCGTTATGCGACTGTACGGTGTATGTGATCAACCATTCCCAACTGGCAGATTTCTACGACATTAACAACGACCACCAAAAACTGGGACGCCGGATTGCGGAAACTCTTCTGTGGGAAATATATGACCGGATGATCTCCATGTACAGTCTGACACCGGAAGAACGTTATCTGGATATTATCAACCGCTGTCCCGACCTGCTGAAACTGATTACTTTAAAAGAACTCGCCTCTTATCTACTTATTCGTCCGGAAACGTTGAGCCGCATCCGGAGAAAAGTAGTTCAGAAGTAAATTCTTGATTTCAATCAAGATTTTATTCAGGCTCCTCTCCTACCTTTGCAGGCAAACATAGTCTATTTTAATTCATGAAGAAAATAATAATTGTAGGCGCAACCTCCGGCATCGGTCGTGGATTGGCAGAACAGTATGCCCGTGAAGACTACCTTATCGGCATCACCGGTCGCCGTGAGAATCTATTAAAAGAGATTTGCGCACAAGATAAAGATAAACTATTCTATCAGGTATGTGACATCACTCACACAGAAACGACCCTTTCATCACTGGAAACGCTTGTACAAGAAATGGGAGGCATGGATATGCTGATTATCTGTGCCGGAACGGGGGAACTGAATCCACAGCTCTCCTATCAGCTCGAAGAACCGACCTTATTGACCAACGTAGTGGGATTTACCAATATCGCCGACTGGGGGTTCCGGTACTTTGAACAGCAGAAAGGCGGGCATCTGATTAACATTTCCTCAGTAGGCGGAACACGCGGCAGCGGTGTAGCACCAGCTTATAATGCTTCAAAAGCCTATCAAATCAATTACATGGAGGGACTGCGGCAAAAGGCGGCAAAGCTACCCTTTGCTGTCTACACCACTGACATCCGTCCGGGATTTGTAGATACAGCGATGGCGAAAGGAGAAGGATTGTTTTGGGTTACTCCTGTCGATAAAGCCGTAAAACAAATCAAAAAGGCTATATCAGACAGGAAAAAAGTCGCCTTTATCTCCAAAAGATGGAAATATGTGGCATGGTTATTCAAACTGATTCCTTCCGCCCTTTATTGCAAGATGTAAAACAGCCTTTCAGTGAGGCTGAGTTACCATGAAGCTTCATTGGCCATCTTCCACATATTAAGAAAAGAAGCCTTGGTGATTTCCACTATCTTATCCCAGTTTAACCGGTCAGCATGATCGGATGGCTGGTGATAATCGGGATGTCCGTCCGTATGATACCAGATAATAGGAATACCTGCTTTGGCAAACGTTCCATTGTCACTGCCCCCTACCGGATTGTCCCAGGCACGATAGTCCGGTTCCAACTGTAAACCATACTTCTTAATATCCTTTTTCAGCCAGTCTCCAAAAGAGGGGTGAGCAGCTGTATAGAAATAGACGACATGTTTCGGTTGTTCCGGCTTATTGTTGCGACCTATCATATCAAAGTTGAGATATCCCTTGATCTGCGAAACAAAAGGGCAAGTCTGTACAAAATATTTAGAACCGAGCAATCCCTTTTCTTCTCCGTCCCAAAAGGCAAAGATTACATTTCGCTCCGGTTGTTGTCCGCTTGCAAGAAATGCCCGGGCAATCTGCAATACAGCCGAGACACCGGAAGCATTGTCATCCGCGCCGTTATAAATCTGATCTCCGTCAAGTGCCGGGTCTATCCCCAAATGGTCAAAGTGAGCGCCTACGATGACATATTCCTTCGTATTCTTACCGGGAATCATAGCCAGTACGTTCCTCATAGATAGTTTTTGATGAACTTCCTGTTTCAGCTTCGCTACAGAGTCCGGATGAACTTCCAGACGTCCTTTCTTCTGACGCTCTTTGCGGTAAGCATCAAAAGGCTGGAAGTAGCTTTCGTTCAGAGGTTGGATTCCCATCCATTGTAAGATAGATGCTATATACTCAGAGGAGACATACGAACCGTGGAATCCGGCTTCACGTCCCTGTAATTCATCACTTGCAAGGAAACCGATTGTTGCTTCGGCAGAAGAACGGTTGATCGTGTTCAAGCCTTTTTCTACGGGAGACTGTGCAAAAGTTACTGTTCCTACAAGTATTAATCCGAATAATATAATTCTTTGTTTCATCGTGGTATATAATTTAGAGTCCATGTTACAAAAGTACGAAAAGAACACAGAATCTATCCTTAAATACAAAAAAAGAGTAAGCAGTTGCCATCTTTTATAAGATTTGGCTGCTCACTCTTTCTACAAACTATTAAGACCTTGTTATCCTGTCAATCTTTCCTTATTTTGAAAAAGGAGACATGCGGAAAGCATATTTATAAACTGTATTCTTCTGAATTTCATAAGCGGGACGGGGACCCGGTCCGCAGCTGGCATTCCCCAGACCACGCTGTATGCAATCCAGATTCAGCACCACCTCCGCACGATAAATATCAGGCAAGGCATGACCGTACTTGATTTCAAACAAGTCCTTATCCGTATAGTGCAAAGCACTGAAATCAAATGTATCGGCAGCAGTAATCTTGATTCCTTTACCTGCTTTATTGGTCAAAGTCAGCCAGCGGGTATCACAACGCCCACCCATCGTCTGAGAACGGGCATAACTCTCTTTCATATCATTGACAGCAGACTGGTATTTGCCGACATAAGCCGCATTCTTCCGATCCCGATAATTTTCTATCGGACCGCGACCATACCATTCCAACTGCTCCAACGAAGGATTAAAGAAGGCCTGTAACGACAGACGGGGAAGATTAAAGTCATCATTCGTTGTAAAAGAAGCATCCACATCTATTTCACCATTACCATACAAACGGTAAATCAATGTATAAGGCACTTTCACATCTCCGACGGTTTCCTGCAACTGAATCGTTACAATTGCCGACTGATTATCTTCCGAGCATTTCCAGTCGAAACTGATTACCTCCGTTTGGGTATCCTGCCATTTACGCACATCGTTATTGATAAAACGGAACGTATTCAGCGACCATCCTTCACGCAGATGAAGCATATTATCGCCATTATAACGGATACCGGTCAACTTGCCTTCTTTCTTATCAAAGGTGATTTCTACACCGGGACGGCGGAAGAACAAATAACGCTTCTCCTCTTCCACCACCTTAAACAGAGATTCTTTAGATGAGGCGGAAACTGCTACCGGCTGTAGCCCGGTATTCGGGGATTTTTGAAGCAAAAGTTGTTCCGTAGCTACGATATGTCCGGCTTTTGCCCATACGCAATCCTTCTTTAGTTTTATTTCAAGGTTCAAATAATATTCACCTTCTGAAGTTAAATAGCGGGAATAAGGTATCTGCACCGCACGATGCTCTCCAGGCTTACCATCGGGTAGGCTGAACTCTTCTTCCGCTATCGGCACACCATCTTTCAAAATCACATAGCGCAGATTAAAATCATGCAGATTCAGGAAAGCATAGCGGTTACGAACGCCGATACTGTTTTCAGCATTCGGTTCCAATGTGATATATTGGTAGACTTTCTTCACTTCCCACAACTTAGGAGTAACTTGACGATCAGCCGTCACAATCCCGTTACAACAGAAATCATTGTCGTTAGGGCGATCACCGAAGCTGCCTCCAAAATAATAATGATCGGCAGGCTGTCCGGGCATATTAATGCCCTGATCCACCCAATCCCAGATACATCCTCCGATCATACGTTTCGAATGATGCTCAATATAATCCCAGTATTCTTCCAAATTACCGATGGCGTTGCCCATCGCATGAGCATATTCACAAAGGAAATAAGGCTTGTTACGGGGTTGCTCGTCCTGTTCGATCATACTTTCAATCGAAGGATACATACGGGAATCCATATCGGCCACATCGTTCATTCCTTCATAATGGATATAACGGTCGTCTATCGCTTTGGCTGCCTGATAGGTAGCCTCAAAGTTACGACCACCACCGGACTCATTGCCCATTGACCAGAAAATGACCGAAGGATGATTCTTATCCCGTTCCACCATACGCACCATCCGGTCGACGTAAGCTCCTTCCCAACTTTCACGGTTTGACAGCGACATATTGCCGTGACACTCAATATCGGCCTCATCCATGACGTACAAGCCATAATAATCATACAGCGCATACATCTTCGGATCGTTCGGATAATGACTGGTACGAATCGTGTTGAGATTGAAACGCTTAAAGAGAAGAATGTCCTCTATCATGCTTTCCACCGGAACAGCTTTTCCAAACTGCGGATGTATGTCATGCCGATTGGCTCCTTTAAAAAGGATCAATGCATTGTTGATATACACCTTATTATTCCGGATCTCTATCTTACGGAAGCCATATTGCTGGCTCGTCGCTTCAAGCACATTGCCTGCGGCATCAAGCAGTTCCAGTTGGACGGTATACAGAGAAGGAGTCTCAGCACTCCATAACCGAGGGTCACGAATCGTAGTCGTACCTTCACAGACGTTTTCCTGTCCACCAGTTATCTTACCGGTAGGTATGATAAACGAACTCACAGGCTTTCCTTCCGTATTCAGCAAAGAGACACGTACGGTAGCTTCCTGTACTTTCTTTCCGTAATTATGCACATCCGTTTTCACTTTCAGTTCCGCTTTATCCAGACGGTCGCTGATCTGAGAAGTCAGGTGAATGTCACGTAGACGAACTTTCGGACTGGCTACCAAATAAACATCCCGATGAATACCACTTAAACGGAACATATCCTGATCTTCAAGGAAACTGCCGTCACACCAGCGGTAAACTTCCACGGCAACCGTATTATTACCCGCTTTGACGTAAGGAGTGATACGAAATTCTGCATCATTACTGGACCCTTGCGAATAACCGACTTTCTTACCGTTGATCCATACATAAGCTGCACTATAAATTCCATCGAAATGGATAAAGACTTCTTTGTCTTTCCAGTCGGCAGGAAGAGCAAATTCACGGCGATAAGATCCTACCGCATTCGGCTCTTTCTCTACAGTATATCCACGCTGCCCCTGTATAAAAGGAGGATTGTTACGGATGGGATAAGTAATATTGGTATAAATAGGTGTACCATATCCGTGCATCTCCCAGTTGGAGGGAACAGGAATCTCTTTCCAGCCAGAGACATCATAACTCGTTTTATAGAAATCCACCGGACGTTCCGAAGGTTGTTTCACCCAGTTAAACTTCCAGTTTCCATTCAACAGCAGATAACGGGAAGAGCGGGTACGCTCCCAAGGACGGGTATAAGCGGGATCCGCCTTCATCTCTTCCGAATTGGCGAAAGGAATAAATGTAGCCCTGCCTTCTTCTTTATTGATTGCATAGATACGTTCATTTTCCCAGTCATTATGACTCGTTGTTTTCAAGGCTTCCGCCACTACTTTCAGGTTCGATTTCCGTATCTGCCACTGCTGGTTACTTTTCGAAGCTTCCGGTTCTAACTGAAAGACAGGCTCTCCGACCAGTCCGGCATCAGGAAATCCTAAGTTATAGCCAGTCCCGACATTGGTTAATACGTAATTTCCATTCGGCAAAGCCGTTATTTTCCATTGCTGATTCGGATTTTTAGGGTCTGCCGACCATTGAATCACGGAACATTCTACTTTTCCTTTACCACTATTATCTACATTCATTTGAGTCAAGGGACTGGTTATCGTATAGCATCCCTCTTGTTCGCATGGAATCAGGTTCCAGACCTGCGATTCTTTGTCTGCCTCCTGCTTACTGATAAATATTTTCGTATTCGTATCCAGACTCTCCTGATTGTCCAGCACTAATCCGTTGACCGTATGGATTTCATATCCTTGCTTCGGATCAAACTGCTGCGCCACAACCGCAGAGGCGGAAAACGACAGTGCAATCAATGCACTTCCCAAGATTTTTAATCGTTGCATCATTTAGTAGTCTAATTTATATTATGATTTGAAAACCGGTGACTGTTTATATACGCCAAAAGTATGGATAGCCGGACAAGCCTTACCGTCCTGAATACGCAAACGTATCTGCTTTGCTTTCACCGGTGCCAGACGTACAATCCATTTATGACCAATGGCCTGCTTGTCCGTCGCCTCCGGAATTGTGATCCAGTTTTTGCCATCAACAGTGTACTCCACACTCCACTTCGTCGTCCGATGTCCCAATTCGATAACTTCTTCGATCATCAGACAATCAAACTCAATAGTTTTGGGCAAGGTAAAAATTATATCCGCTTTTACCTCTCCGTCTTTTCCGGCAAAATAAGTGGTTTTCTCACTGTCCAGCATTTTCTCCGGACCATACTTTGCGCCCCGTACATTGGTCGCTTTCACTTTGGCTCCTCTCAACAGGTTCGTACCGAAAGTCTCATCAACCCCCTGTTTCAATAAGGCGGCATGAAGCGAATCCGTCGAATGAATCAAACCACGTCTGTCGGGCGGGAAATTCAGAAGCAATACACTATTACGCCCCACGGAGGTACAGTAGATATCCCAAAGTTCACGGACACTCTTCACACGGCTATCCTCTTCGGCATGATAGAACCAGCTGGGACGTATTGAAACATCTGTTTCTGCCGGAATATACGCATTACCATCCGGCATACCCTCATTCAAACCTTTGTAATACTGAGCTTCATCACGAATAGCTACTGAGTCAGTCGTCGCCCAACAAGGATCACCCGCTTCTCCCGCTTCATTCCCCATCCAGCGGACATCAGCAAACGGATAAGAATTCTTTGTACCGAAGATAACACAATCCGGCTGTTTCTCACGGACAATCTTATACCAATGACGATAAACAGGCGTTGTCAATTCGTCGGCTCCCGCGCCGTCCCACCATGTTTCCCATATCTTACCGTAATCACTCATCAGTTCGCCAAGCTGGTGGGCATAATATTCTTTGTAGCGTTCGGTCGTATATAAAGGTGAAAGGTGTTCGTGACGGTCATGAGGTCCCAGATAGATTCCCGCCTTCAATCCATACTCTTCACAAGCATCGACAAACTCGCGGACTACATCTCCTTTACCGTTCTTCCACGCTGCATTCTTCACACTATAATCTGTGTACTTGCTAGGCCACAAGCAAAATCCGTCGGCATGCTTGGCAGTCAGAATAGCAGCGGGAATCCCCGCTGCTTTTAATGTCTGCATCCACTGCCTGCAATCCAGGGCTGTTGGATTGAAAATTGCCGTACTTGCCTTCCCGTCTCCTTCATTCACATATTCTTCAAATGTATTGATTCCAAAATGAAAGAAGGCGATCATCTCCCGATTGTACCATTCAAGTTGACGGGCACTCGGAACCAACCCGCAAGGAGCTGGCGCTTGTTGAGCTATGACCGGCAGAGAACTGAACGCAGCAACTGCCGATGCAACTAATACTTTTATGTTCATAATAAATAACTTACGAGTATATTCGTTTATTTAGGACCCAGATTTTGTTTCACCAGCTGCACGAATTGATCGACCGGAACAACACGCACATTGTCATTCAATCCATCAATGACGGTTTTGATACTTTGCTGGTTCTTTGTCCAGCAATGTACAAATACAAAAGTATATCCGTCGGCACTATGCGGATTGGCAGAGCGGCTATTGATCTGAGAAATGACAGTCTATTCTTCACCTCTGTTCGAGCCACCGTCGATGCCTTCCCATAATACGCTTCTCTGCTCAATCACCGGCTTGCCATTATCCGAAAATTTGATTCTTCCATCCCCTTTTTCTCCATATCCTGTGTAGAAAATCGCATCGATATTAGGCTGAGCCAGATACTTATTGTAAACTTTCGGATTATCCATAATCTTCTGATCCAGAATATTACAGATATTCAAGCCTGACTTATCGACATACTCATTCAACTTAGCCAGATAATCGTCCAGGTCGGCATCCGACATCTTACTCGGGAATATATAGCTGCTGCCACTCGGACCCGCTACAAAGTAATCGCCTTCTTTGCTATTCTCATAGTACCAGCGTAAAGCAGCCGGAGCCAAATCGTACAGAGAAGGTGAAATGGTATATCCGAGTGGGAATTGACCGTGCAGGTCATGATCCATGTATCCTTGTTGCCCCCAAAGGTTAAACGCAATATTATCACCGTCACTGACGAGGAATGTCACATAGTGCACATTCTTTTCGGTAACCACTTCTTTAGTTGCCGGACGCTGTTTCAGTCCTGTTGTATCATATATACTACTCAACGTGGCCAGATTAGCCGCCTGATCGGTCGGCAACATAGAAACACCCAATTGAGAAGCATTATTCACCATGCCCCATTCATCCAGATCATAATAACCGAAACAATAAGCTCCTTTATCCAGATCTTTCAGTATAGAAGTACGCCATGACCAATCCCTGCGCGCATTGTAGTCATAAAAAGCAAAAGCATTGGTCATTGTGATATAATCGCGCAGGTGATGGAAGATTTCCGGTTTCATATCGGCTGCAAGACTCTTGTCCAACTGGTCTTTATAATTCTCGTACAACCACTTCTCATCATAAGACCTTACGTCCATAAGTTCGGTTGTCACTCCCATTGCCTTTACCTTATCGACAAGAGATTCCGGTACCGCAATCCCTCGAAGCAACCCACATAAAGAAGTAGCTACATTGATCGAATGAGATTGTCCTTCCGAATAAGGCGTATAGACAATATACCCCTTGATCACTCCGGTTTCTACATAATGCTGTACCAACGGAGCCAAAGCATTATAAGTATTTACCGGAATTCCGTACTTATTCTGCATCTGCTTCAACCATACGGAAGAAGAACCTCCTTCATTGATATAAACCTGATCGCCCGTCACTCTTGCCGCAAGCCCTGCCAAAGTGGAAAGAATTACTTTCTCGCCATCATTCAGTCCTGTGATGGAAATAGAATTCAGGGATTTCAGTTCACGACCTTTCAGATGTATAAATCCCCTGTCCAGCGGTTCTGCCGGATCTATCAGCCCATCACCCGGTTCTTCACCCGGACCTCCCGGATTCTCGGTAGACGGAGTATATTTAGGAACGACCACACCTGCCGTCGGATCTTCCATACAGGAGATTAACAGACAGAACGTCAAAAGTATATAAATGTATTTTTTCATGGTAATCGTTTTTTCTGTTATTTAATAATAGAAATCGCATTAATCTCTGCTACCGCTGTTGCCCATTTGCCACTATACACGGCAGTTATTGTCAGACGGAAATAACGTGCCTGCTTAAATCCCGGAAAATAGGAACGGAATTCCTCTTTTGCCCCCGCAGGAAGGTCGCTGTAAGTTCCTGCCGACTCCCACTTCGAGCCATCCAGACTGGTTTCCATCGTCATCTCCTGCGGCCATGCTTCACCATGATCTCTGGATACATACTGAAAGCCCAGCATTTTCACTTCCTGCCCCATATCTACTACGATATGATGTGGTGGCTGAGGCTCGTTGCCTTTCCATTGTGTATGCCAGAAAGTTCCTTTCAGTCCGTCAAAAGCGTGGATAGCGTGACCGTTCTCTGATCCTTCGCCGCTCGTCTCTTCCGAAGAAACGTCTACTACCTGCCATGCACTGCGATCGGCCAATGGCATCGCCCATACATCCTCCGCACCACTCAAAAGGTAATATACTGTCTGCTGAATATGATCCGCCTGCGCACCTTCTACCGAAGTGATAGTGACCGGCAACAAATAAGAATCAAACGGCTGGATTTTTCCCTGTGCATTTACCGTAAGCACCAGATCGGCAGAAGAACTCTCCTCGGCCGGAATCACAGTTTCTGTTGTCAGCGTATAGCAATCGGAAGGAAGCAAAGGATAGTCTGTCCCACACAAAGAATTATACTCCTGCACCTTCGCCTCATCCACAGTCAACTGTACCTTTACATCTCCTCCCACTTCCTTACCGGAACGGGTCACATAGTCACTGGCAGTCACAGCCACATGAAATACTTCTCTCAGTTCTTCACCCAAATCGAAGTTTTTAATCTGTAAAGTTTTGGCTTCCGGAATATATACTTTACAAACATCATCATCACTACATCCACTCAGCAAGGCAAACGAACAAAGTACCGCACTTGCCGCCATGACAAATCTATTTAGTTTCATACGAATAATCTTTCAAGGTTTACATTCTTTATTAATATCCGGGATTCTGCCCGTTTACCCATCCGTCTTCACCACCATTTTGCTCGCGGATCACCGGATTCTTGTCTATCACATACTGCGGAATGGGCTGATAATACATACGTGGCAGGAAGGTACGTTTACCAACTTCATGATAATTGTATTCCCACACACCATCTCCATTGGTATCTTCTATTTTCATACCGCCAATCGGTTTATTCATCACTCCGTTTTCACCATCACAAATCTTCCAGCGAAGAATGTCCCACCAACGCTTATCTTCAAACGCCAGTTCTATGCGACGATCTCTCCGAATGATTTCCCGCAACTGATTTTCTGTGATTCCCTGCGGATAAGTATCGTTGATAGAAGGCATATTATCTCCACGTGTTCTCACCATATCCAGATATTCGATGGCAGTCGGTTTATCTCCGGCTTCCAAAGAAGCTTCTGCATACATCAGCAACACATCTGCATAACGAAAGAAAATATAATTTGCCATTCCGTTGCTCATTTGCAGATTGTCCGCTCCATTCACGGATTCGTCAATCGTCTTACGAGTATAGTATCCCGTATTCGTAACGTCACTATCCGAAGAAGTATCAATCTCATTGGGACTACCTACGCCTACACGAGTGATAATCTCTTCCCCCTGCCACATGGATCCGTCATACAGGATGCTCTGGTAGAAGCGTTTCTCACGATTTTTATAAGGATTATTCTTATTGTAACCGGATGCAGGGTCAGTGATAGGCAATCCGTTTGCCATGCAATAGTCGTCAACCAGTTCCTGTGTAGGCTGCATATTTCCCCAACTGGACTGTACTCCTTTTACAAACACCGGACCGAACAGGCCTTCACGACGCCCGCCATTCTGCTTAGACATCTGGAAGTCGAAGATCACTTCATCGTTATTGTTGGTAGCTTCTGTCCAAAGGTCAAGAATAGTCGGTTGCAGACGATAGACCTGCAAGTCAATTACATCTTTCAAGGTAGCCGCAGCTGCTTCCCAGCGTTTCTTGTCTTTGCCCGGATTACGCAATTCACTGGCATGGAACAGTTCCACCCATCCTTTCAGCGTCAGAATTGCTCCTTTGGAAGCACGTCCCAGATCAGAACCGCTACGACGTGGAGGAAGATCATCTTTAATCTCGTCCAACTCTTTGTCGATAAACTCAAATGTTTTCTGTGCAGTCTCACGCGGATAAAAGATATCCGTACTCACGTTATTATCCAGCACTTCCGTAATGATAGGCACACCACCGTACGCCATCCAGAGATAATGATAGAACCAGGCACGCAAGAAACGCGCTTCTGCAAGACGTTCTTTCTTATAATCTGCCGAGAAATCGGATTCTATTACTTTTGTAATGAACAGATTACAGGAGCGGATACGTTCATACTGTCCTTTGGCGTCGTCATTGTTCTGACGTCCCCATTTCCACATATCCCAAGGGCCGGGTATCCAGCTGGTAGGAGATAATGCTCCGGTATAAATCGTTGTACGGGCATTCATCCATTCCGCACCTACGTATGAATTATCCGAATATTGATCCAGATTCTGTGTTTCATTGTTCAGATGCGGCAACTGATTATAGATATCATTCAGAAACATATCGGCATTTTCTTCCGATCCCCAAACCGTTGTATCTCCAAAACGGTCTTTCGGCTCTATTTCAAGCCAGTCTTCACAGGCAGACAGTAAGGCCAATGAGCCTGCCAGGCAAACTGTTTTTATTATATTATGTATTCTCATATTCTATCTTGTTATGATGGTTAACTAATTAAAAAGTAATATTCAAACCAAAAGCATATACAGCCTGCTGCATATAGTATTTACCATTAGCGGATTTAGCTTCCGGGTCAATCAATTCTTTCATAAACGGAGTCCATGTCCAGAGGTTTTGTCCGGAAGCATATACACGGGCAGAGCTGATACCAATAAAGTTCAGTGCCGAACGAGGCAAGGTATAACCGATTTCAATACTCTTCAAACGGATATAAGTAGCATCACGTACCCACCACGAAGAAGGTTGACGATGGTTATTCACCGTTACTTCACTGGTCAGACGGGGATAAGGTGCGTTCGTGTTATCCGGCGTCCAGTGATCACTGAATTGTAACTTAGTAGCCGAACCGGAATCAAAGAAAGGCATTACCAAAGTCTCCCCCAATGAAATGCTGGTACGGGTAGCCCCTTGAATCAATGCGTTCAGGTCGAAGTTCTTCCATTGGACAGTAGGAGCCAGACCGAAAATAATTTCGGGCGCCCAGTTAGAGAAGCCGATCACAGTCTGGTCGTGTTCGTCAATCTTTCCATCAGGCACGCCGTTAGGACCGCTTAAATCTTCGTAGCGCAAATCACCCGGATATACCTGTCCCCAAGGTTGAGTAGCGATGCCGGCCTTTAAGGAACCGTCAGGATTGAAGTCGTCATAAGTAAAGTACCCCAAAGCATTGTATCCGAACATTGTTCCGTCGGGACGTCCTGTTCTGCGACGATTCGGATTATTGAAGGTGGCTTCCGTCTCAAATACTTCATCCAGAATATTACGTGCGAAAGTGAAAGTACCTTTTGCACTGATCATCCAGTCTTTGCCGATACGTTTGTTGAAATTCAGAGATAAATCAATACCTTGATTGTGCATACTTCCCGCATTGACCTGTGACAAAGGAATACCATATTCTGCCGGAACCAATGCATTCGGAGCCATCAGCATATTCGAACGCTTCTCATAGAAATAGTCAGCTTCCAGAGAAAACATACCGTTCAATACGGAAAACTCCACACCGAAGTCAAACTTCTTAGCTTTCTCCCAAGTAATGTTCGGGTTCCCCTGCAAGTTCTCCCACATACCCATCATAGGTACACCGCCAAAGTTTACAGCGTTTCCGAATCCGTAATCACTCATATATTGATAAGAACTACCAGCCAAGTTTCCGGACTCACCATAAGAAAGGCGTAATTTCAGTTTATCCATCCATTCGATGTCCTTCATAAAAGATTCTTCCCGCAAGTTCCATCCCAGTGAGAAAGCAGGGAAGAAACCAAAACGTTTGCCCGGAGCAAAATAGTAGTGTCCGTCATAACGACCGGAAACTTCCGCCATATAACGGTTATCATAATTATACCCCAAACGGAATGCGTAACCTACCTGACGTTCTTTCCAGGACGTACCGCCGTTGCTGATATCGGCAGGGTCACTACTTCCCGCATTGATTTCATCCATGTCAATATTATAGTTCAGACGTTTGGCACTCATGTTCCATACGTTTCTTTCGCGTGCTTCAATAACTCCGAGTCCGGTAACCGTATGCTTGCCGAAAGTCCGTGAGTAATTAATCATTCCCTGATAAGTCATGCTCACGCTTTCTTCAAATGATTGTTCAAGATTCGGTTTTTCCGGTCCCTGAAATCCTTCCATGAATTGATACGGAGTTTGTGATGCATCCAGTGTGTATACAGGTATCGGTGTCAGATATTTCTTTTTCTTCACACGATACGGGTCGTAGTTGATTACTCCTTTGATGCTTAACCCTTGAATGAAGGGAAGTTGCTGCTCTATAGAGAGAGAAGTATTCAGTTGGTCGGCCGGCTCCTGACGGTATCCGCTGCGATAAGTCAGCCCGAAAAGTGACTTACCTACATATTGTCCCCACAGACCATTCGAGTACTGAATAGCTGAGATAGGAGGAGTACGATAAGCCTGATACATGATGTCGCCTGTATCGGCACCCGGATAATTCTTCTTTTCGTGCCATCCACCCAGGCTTAAACTGATTTTCGTGTATTTGGTGGCATCCACGCTTAAATTAGCCAACAAATTGAAACGCTGGTAATCGGTAGTGCTCCACATTCCTTCCTGATAAGAATATCCTAAAGACACATAGTACTGGAATTTATCGCTACCACCGGATAGCTGTAAGTTGTGATTCGTAATCACAGAATTGTTTTGTACCAAGTCACGCAGACCGTTGCTATTAGGATAGCGGTCAGGATCGGCATCCGGATCTCCGGCACAGGTCTTCCGGTACATTTCCAGATCATGCTGTGAGTAAGCATAATAATTGGGATAACCTGCATTCATAGCCGCTTCGTTTTTCATCAAAGCATATTCATACGAATTAACCTGGTCAGTGATGCGGGTCGGGTTCTGAAAACCGATATATCCATTGTATGAAAGTACCGGAGCACCGCTTTTTCCCTTTTTTGTTGTTACCAATACTACCCCATTGGCACCGGCCATACCATAAGGAGCTACGGCAGCCGCATCTTTCAGGATAGTAATATCCTCGATCATATTCGGATCGATACGTGAAAAGTCACGGGGAACTCCATCCACTACGACCAATGGAGATTGGTTGCCTAACGTAGCCACACCACGGATTCTCAAATCAGAACCATCAGCTCCCGGTTCTCCCGATCCTTGCTTTGCAATGACTCCCGCCATACGGCCCGCCAAACTATTAGAAATATTGATAACCGGCTTTTGCGCTACATCTTTTGTCTTCATGCTTGATACAGCAGCCGTAGAAGATATCTTCTTCTGCGTACCGTAAGCCACAACCACTACTTCTTCCAGAATTTCAGAATCTTCTTCCATCACAATCTGAATGGCATTCTGATTGTTCACCGGAATATTTTTTGTGGAAAAACCCACATACGTAACCGCTAATACCGAATTGGAAGGCAAAGATAACGTGAATTTACCATCGATATCCGTGATCGTACCATTGGAAGCACTTCCCTGCTCCATGATGTTAGCTCCGATAATAGGCTCGCCACTTTTGTCTACTACGGTTCCTTTGACTATTATTTTTTTACCTATTGATTTTTTCTCTACCTGCGTTTTCTTCAATGAGATGTAATTGTCGGCGTATTCATACGTCAGCCCTATTTGCGGCAATACATTTTCAAGCAATGCTTTTACCTGTTTATTCCGGGCATTGATTTTTACTTTCTGTTCGATATTGATGTCTTTTCCGTAGACAAACAAATATCCGGCCTGTTTTTCGACTTCGTGAATCAGTTCTTTTAGCGAAACCGAAGTTTTATTAATATTCACAACTGCTGTCTGTGCCTGAGCCTGATATGTAAAAAGGTTAATAAACAGGACCAAAGCGAGCAGTGAAAAGATTTTTTTCATAACTTTGCTAAGTGATTTTGTTAGTACTTTATTTTAGGTTCACAAAAACGTGAAACAGAGAAAGTATTAATAGCTGAGGAATTGGGGAGAGTGTTGCACCACTTTCCCCCTTTTTATTCCTCATTTTGATGTCTATTTACTTTCGTTTTATTCTACTCCGTTGTGTTACATAGGCATTAAATTTTAATCAGATTATTAATATATCGTTATCTCTCGCTGTGACAGTATTTTGTACTCAAATAAGTCCGCACGGCTAATTGCTTTCAGAATCGTTTCAATCTGATCGCTTTGCCGGAACTTACCCGAAATAATCTTACTCAACAGAGATGGATCATCTACAGTAAAATGAATATCATACCATTGCTCCAATCTTTCCAGCACTTCGCCCAACGGTAATTCTTCAAAGTCATAAATTCCTTGTTCACGATATTCCTTTCCTCCAAAATGAGAGGAAGACTTTACCAGTTTTCCATCTACCAAAGATACTTTCTCGTCAGGCAATAAATTCACCGATTCTTCTGGAAATCCGGTAGAGCTAACCCTCACTTTACCCGAGAGCAAGTCTGTCTCAAACTTCTCACTGTTACTATAAGCATACACATTAAATTCCGTACCAAGCACTCTTACATCATACTTCTGCGTCTGCACTGTAAAAGGACGGGAAGCATCCTTTGTCACAGTGAAAAACCCCTCTCCATCCAGTTCTACCGTACGGGCATCGGACGAAAAAACAGAAGGCCACTTCAACGTAGAAAGCGAACTCAACCATGCCTCACTACCATCCGGCAGGGTTAAATGTACCCGTTGCCCCTTCGGAACTGTAATCTCCGTATAAGAGGGAGTCTCCGAACCAACAAGCATATACCAGGCGAGCATCCACGTCAGAGCAATCATAGCGGCTGCCGAAGTAGTATACCGTACGATTTGCAACACCCGTTTCCGCCTCAGCTTTTTCTCCTGACGGTTCATCATTGCTTCCAGATTCCGTTCGCCTTTCAAAGAATCATCTTCTCTGGGTAATAATCCGGACAGACCTACGATATTTTGCATTTCTGCAAATTCCCGTTTCATATCTTCGTTCTTTTCCAGTTCCTGAAAAAGCTCCCGTTTTTCCTCTTCGGTCGGTTCTCCGAAAAAGTATTGATTCCATTTCTCATTCATCATATTGCGCGCTTTTAATAAGAAGACACAGCAATTTACATTTACCACCAAAGGAAAATGAAAAAAAATCAAGGAAGGGAAGTAAAATCCAATAAGTTTAAGCTAAGAACTGTTTTGAAACGAACTTATCTGTTCGGATTTACTCTAAGATTTAATTCTTGATGCACACAGATTTAGTATTCATTATACTTAAATTTAATCATCTGACAGTTGTTGAATTTTCGTCTGACAGTTGTTAGACGAAAAGATAACAATTGTCAGACGAAAGTTCAACAACTGTCAGACGAATAGATTTATAAGCAACCGGAACTAAATTCATTCATTATAAGCTGCAAATTAGTACTCAGCTTGACTAAAGTATATGGAATGGACTGAAGCAAAGACAATACATAGGCGATTTATCCTTATACGCTCAATAGAAGCAGCAAAGGCAGACAATGACGCAACTCTTCCCTAAGTTTTTTTAATGCGATAGCCATTTGACCTTCTACCGTATTCTGCGAAATGCCGAGTGCTCCGGCTATCTCACGGTATTTCATTCCTTTTAGTTTACTCATGACAAATATTTCCCGGCAACGTTCCGGTAAGTTATCAATTGCACGGCAGATCTGTTTTTCTACTTCGTCTATCGACATTTGGGAATCATCAAGTAGTTGCAGGCTATAAAGTTTCAGTTTAAACTCCTGCTCCATAATATCAGAAAGCGGCTGCCTGCGGTCTACTATAGAAAGTTGTGAACGAAGGAAGTTCAGACAACGATGCTTGACAGCGGAGAAAAGATATGCATCGGGCTGTTGCAGTTCCGGAAGTATCTCTTTACGTTCCCATAAATAGAGGAAAAAATCTTGTACTATATTCTCTGCGTCTCCCATAGCTCCTACATAAAGGGAAGCGAAACGAACCAAACGGGCATAGTAGGAAACATAAAGCTTTGAGAAAAGCTTTTGTGCCGTCAAGGGTTCGGAAGATGGAAGAGAATGTATCATAAACCTCATATTAGATGCACAAAGGTAACAAAAGAAACAGCAAAGACAAAGCCTGACTTTAAATTCCTATTGTATGACCGATACAGATCAAATCAATTAAGACTCTCTCCGTACCGGTCACTGAAAAGTATACTAAAACCTATTAAAACTACTTGGAATAAGAATATGGAAAGTCTGTCGGTTGGGTACCTCTTTGCTGATTCGGTACGCTGTCCATTGACAGATTCAGTTCTCCGCCCTGTTTCAGTTCATTATGCGTCAGATAGTTGCGTGTGAATTCTTGTCCATTCAACAGAGCTTTCCTTATGTATGGACGGTCTGCCGCATTATCTGCTGCTGAAACGACGAAGTTTTTCCCTTCGGGAAGATGCAGAGTTACCTTTTTAAATAACGGAGAACCTACCGCATATTCAGGCATTCCCGGACAAACCGGATAGAAACCCATAGCAGAAAATACATACCAAGCAGATGTCTGCCCGTTGTCCTCGTCGCCACAGTATCCTTTACTTCCGGAATTGTAGAGTTTATCCATAACATTACGGAGATGGTACTGTGTTTTCCAAGGCTGACCGATATAATCATACAAGTAAATGGCATGCTGCACCGGTTGATTGCCATGCGCATATTGTCCCATGTTTAAGGCAACCATCTCAGCTATTTCGTGGATAACGAAACCATAGGTTCCATAATTATAAGTGTTCGGGGCCACAAACATAGAGTCGAGACGGGCTACCATCGGTTCATGTCCGCCCATCAGTTCAGATAAACCTTCCGGATCGTGAAATACACTCCAAGTCCAGTGCCAGGAACTTCCTTCTGTGAAAGGACCGCCCCATTCCGTAGCATCAAAACGATCACGCCAATTGCCTTTGGCATCCTTAGTCCACATAAAACCATGTTCCGGATAATACAGATTGCGGTAATTCTGGGCTTTCTGATAATACTGGTCTGCGATATCCTGTTTACCCAGCGATTGCGCAAAGCGGGCGATACACCAGTCAGCATAAGCATATTCAAGTGTTTTGGCTGTAGCTTCGGGAACTTCCGGATAAGGTACATAGCCGAGCTTATCATAATACTCGAAGCCGTCACGTCCTACAGAAGCTATTTCCGCGTGGCGGGCCTGTGTCTGATGAATCATCGCTTCCAGAGCTTTTTCGGCATCTACCGTTTGTATCCCCTTCATCCATGCATCGACCAATAAGGAAACAGAGTTATTGCCAATCATGCAACCACGATGACCGGGGCTCGCCCATTCCGGCATAAAACCACTTTCATCATAAGCATTAAGGATAGATTGCGTCACGCGTTCCGAAACCTCCGGATAAAGTAACGTGAACAACGGATGAACCGCACGGAACGTATCCCAGAAACCATTATCGGTATACATATAACCATCATGCACGTTACCGTCATAAGGACTGTAATAAACAGGATTTCCTTGTGAATCAAACTCATAGAACTCACGCGGGAAAAGTAACGTACGATACAGGCAGGAATAGAAGGTACGAAATTGTTCGTCTGTTCCTCCTTCCGCTTCTACACGTCCGAGATAGTTATTCCACTGTTCACGGGCTTTCCCGCTGATCAATTGTACATCCGCATCGGCTACTTCACGATTAAAGTTGATGGCAGCCTGTTCGGGACTGATAAAAGAAGAGGCTGTACGTATGGTCAGTTTTTCACCTGCCGGAACATCAAATTTCAGATAGGCACAGGTATAATCGGCCGCTACATCGGTTTGATGGTGCAGCAGAGTATCTCCATTGTAAGTGCCGTATTCTATGACGGGATGACTGAATTCCATCATAAAGTAATTAGCAAAGTTATCCGGTACACCTCCGTTATTATATCGTGTCGCACCTTTTACCAACCGGTTTTCCGGTTCAATCGTTATTGAACTTCCTCCATGATATGCATCCACCACTACATACTGGTCTTCTTTTTCAGGGAAAGAGACTTCGAATACAGCTCCACGGGAAGTAGCAGAAAGAGAAGTCTGCAATCCGTTATCGAATGTAACACTATAATTATAAGGAGTCGCTTTTTCCTGTTGATGTGAGAAAGGAACCAGACGTTCTTTATGACTCATTTTCAGTTCTCCGGCAAGCGGCATAATGGAAAAGGTACCATAATCATTCATCCAAGGACTAGGCTGATGTGTCTGCCGGAAGCCGCGCATCAGACTATCGGCATACGTATACATCCATCCACTGCCATTCTCCCCGGTCTGCGGGCTCCAGAAATTCATTCCCCAAGGCACTGCCACAGCAGGATAAGTATTACCATGCGAAAACGCAAAAGTAGATTCGGTACCCATCAGAGGATTCACGTAGTCTACAAACTCTACTGTCTTCTTTGACTGCTGACACGAGGTGAGCAGAAAAGGAAGACAGATTGATAAGAAAAACAATCTTGCAACCATATCTATTATTATTTGCTTAAGTTTCACAAGCCTTCTGTATGGCTTTCTCCTTCCACGTTTGAAAAGAGAAAGCCATACAGAGAGCCTGTGAAACTCTAGTTAATTAAAATACCTCACTCAGATACTTCTTCGTCTGTTCCGGACGCTGGCTCATACGCAAACGCCATACCAGTTCCTGCATATTTACTACTTCAAAACTATCGTTCAGATGGCCTGCACAAAGCTTTGCCGCTCCGGCTCCACGAATATCTCCAGACTGGTTCTCAATCAGGGGATCTTCCGTCTGTCCGTGATCGGAGAAATTACTCCATGCATGCACACATACTACAGAAAAACTTTCCTGCTGTGCTTCCTGTTTCAATCTTCCGGCAATATAGGCAGGGGTACCTTCACGTTCCGCATTCCGGTTTCCAAAATTCCACAAAGAGTATTTCACCGTAATGACCGGGATATCATATCCTGCTTTATTCGTTACCCAAATAACGTCTCCTTCACCTCCTGCATAAGGGCTATACTGAAGCGCTACGATACCTTCCAACTGGTCATTGGCATCTACATAAGCCTGAAATGCTTCTTTGGCAGCTTCTGATTTTACATTCATAGCCATTACACCCAACAGTTTCACACGATGTTGACGCATATGCGCCGAAAGGCGTTCTGCCACGACTTTCAGATTCTTCGCCCGGTCGCCATTCTCGCTATAATTGTCTACGTAATAGTAACCGCCTCCCAGCATTTCCAAAATAGAGCAATTCGGCTTTTGCTGACTCAACAGATTATCGAATTGTGCCGGTGCCATCATCGGAAGCACTGAAGCAGCAATACCATACGTCATCCGTACTTCTTCCGACTCCGCCGCATTATAGAAATCTTTAAAGTCATTCATCATCCACTGGATATTGTCACCATCGGAAAGGAAGAAAGAAACGAAATTCTTTTTCTTTGTATAATCCAGAAACTGCGGATTCTTCACGCGGACCAATGTCGATTTCTGACGTTGAGAATAAAGCAAAGAAGTCAAGGAGTGATTGTAACTCCAGTCACAAGGGATCATCGGATGACCGCTCTTGGAAACCAAATCAACAAAAGCATCTTCACTTACTCCCTGTTCCCATCCGTAGACAGGTGCATTCGGTTCCAACCAGGCAAGGATTTCTTTCAGCAAAGCTGTGTTTTGTCCGGCTATCGAAGTTCCCTGACGCTTATTCAAGTTCAATACGAAAAGTTCATTCTTAATGGCAAACTCACGCAATTCACCGGTTTGTACAGGCATGATCACCAATGCTTTGTTGCTGCATTTATCTTTGAACTCCGCCCATGCCTGCGCAGTAGTCTTGCTTCTTGCATCATATTTCATGGTATATCCTGCTTCTTCATAATATTCCTTGTCACGGACATCCACAATAATAGAATTATAAACATGAGAAGCAACAGATGCTACGACACCACTCTCCGGATTATGCTCAATATCCGTCAAGACATATCCGTCGAACATTCCTTTCAACTGAATAGTCACTCCGTCGGACGGACCATAATCATTACGTGCCAGTTCCAGTCCGCTCTGCATCCCCTGTTCGTGGATACCCATATCTTCGAGTGCCTGCTTAGACAGTTTATAGGAATCACTGCCACCGTGATCGTGCAGCCAAACTGCTATTTCACTTGTTCCCTGTTCTACGGCACGATTAGCCAGACCGGCCAATGACTGACACATCAGGTGGTACTGCAATCCGCGTACTTTCTCTGTTTGTCCCAGCTCATTACGGCTGCCTACCGTTACAACTTCCACACAATTCCAGTACTTCTTCGGTTTCACCTTCATTTCCGGCATATAGTATTGCCCCACATTACTGATCGGGTCATAAGCATCTGTATAAAGGGACGTGTTGTTTTCTTCGTTCAATCCTTGATTGATTTCCGGTGATTCGTACACTTCACAACTAGCCATTGTCAGGCTGAGCAACAGTGCAGCGCCACATATAGTCGTTTTCATAATTACTTCTTTCATTTGTTAGTTAACCATTAATCAATAACCTTCATTCTGAGATAATCCATCTACCTTGTTCCGTTCATCTTGTGGAATGGGTCGTACCAGATGGTTCTTGTTCAAATTATCATATTTCACCACAAACGGATTGTATGCGGGTACACGTGTCAGCAGTGTCTGAGTACGTTTCAAGTCAAACCAGCGGTCATGCTCTCCCATCAATTCACGGGCACGTTCATCCATGATAACATTTATATCCAGATCCGTCAACTTCATTGCTTCATAAGCGGTCGCATCTTTAGCGGCACGCTTACGTATACTGTTGATGCGTTCCAATGCCAGTTTCTTGTTTCCGGCACCCAGATAAGCCTCAGCACACAACAGGTAGGTATCACCCAAGCGGAAAATGACATCTTCACGAGAGCCGCCTTCGCCCCATTGTATCTTGGTATCGCTGAACTTCCGTACCATCGGCATACGATCTGAAGCAGTTTCCAATACAGGAAGTGCCGTAGATTGCGGATACCATACATATTCATCGTCCTGCTTGAACGGATAAAATCTTTTCGCATTATTACTCATACCCGATTTATCGTTCCAACGGGGGAAATAGATTCCCAGCTTACCGTAATCAGCATTATCCGGATTGTTTATGTAATATTCACGTTTGAACGTCGCATCATAACGGGTATCCGCTTCTGGGTCCGTATAAAGCTCGTGCGCTTTCGGATTCACCCAGTATTTACGGGAAACACTAGAATAATCATTCTGATTCTTAATGAACAGATCTGGCTCCAATGCTACAATGTTAAATCCGAACTGTGCCTGTTGCGGATTTCCATCACCCCGATAGTTCTTATCCAGTCCATATTGAATCGCCCAGATTACTTCCGAATTAGCCTGATTGTTTTCATCGAACAAAGCAGCATAGTTTTCCTGCAAAGCATAACCGGAGGCCGGATTCTCTACCAGCAAATCAAATGTCGTTGCTGCATTGGAAAAGTCGTCTGTTTCAGCAAAGGATTTGTAAGCACGTGTCAGATACATTTTCCCTAAAAAGTGAATGACTGCGGCATTCGTTACCTTTCCGGCTGAAATCGTGGTCATCTCCAATTTGTCCTTTATATCATTCAGTTCGGTAATGATGAAAGTGTAAATAGCCTGTTCGCCGGTACGTTCCGCCTGCTGGATAACGCTTGTATTCTCTTCGGTGAGCAAAGGTACGGGGCCGAATGTTTCTACCAGATAATAGTAAGCCATTGCCCGGAAAAAGCGGGCTTGTGCGGTCAGCGAAGTATAATCGCTTCCTGCAATATCCGGTGTGCAGCGATTCAGCAGGATGTTACTTTCCTGCACAATCTTATAGAGTACTTTCCAATAATCACCTACAATCGGAGCAGTGGAGTTGAAAGTCTTGTCATAGCCGTTGAACATACGTTCGGCAGGTTCTTCGGAGATAGCCATGTAAATATCAGTTCCGTAATACTGCAATTCGCCTGTATTGAAAACATTGCGGTAACGGGCATTGATATCTGTCAACAATTTCTGTTGTCCTTCTTTAGTATTATAGAAATCGTCCGTTACTGCCGAGGGGTTATAACTATCCAGAAAATCGGAGCATCCGCTTAGCAAGCAGATTGCTAACAGTGCCAAATATTTAATTTGTTCTTTTACTCGTTTCATAAGGTTTCAAGTATTTAGAAGGTTAAATTCACTCCAAAAGTAAACGTCATCGGATAAAGTGACAAAGACTTGTATACGTCTTCACCAATCGTTTCGGGATCCGGACCGAGATAGTCGGTGAAAGTAAACGGATTCTGCACATTGATGTAAGCACGTGCATTTTTCATCTTCATCTTCTTCATCCAGTTTTCCGGAAGGGTATATCCCAACGTAATATTCTGTATTTTCAGGAACGAACCGGAAATCTTACCTAATACCTGAGTATGGTAGGATTGCGCACCGATCTGCTGGTATTCATTACTGTGGTTTTCCGGAGTCCAGTACTTCACATTCAGCTTGTTCCAGTGTTCATTATCCCATGCGGTAAACATATAAGTGAAATCATCATTGTAGGTACCACCGATACGTGCATACATATAGAAAGACAAATCCCAGTTCTTGTAAGTAAAGGTATTGGTCATACCCGCTGTCCAGTCGGGTGACGGAGAGCCGAGTACTTTATAGTCACGTTCATCAATCACATAGTTCTCGTCCAGATCAGCTACACGGATATGTCCCGGTACTTGTCCATATTTAGCAGCCAGTTCCTTGTCTTCCGTCTGCCAGATTCCTACCTTTTCCAAATCATAGATCACTTTCATCGGCTGACCGATGAACCAACGGTTAGCCAAGTCATCCTTTTTATCACCGTAGAGGTCTACAATCTTATTACGGTTCAGAGAGAAAGTCATATTTGTCTTCCATGTGAAGTCCTTCTTTGAGATGTTCACCGTGTTCAGACCTATTTCCACCCCTTTATTGGAGGACGTTCCTATATTCTCAAGGATAGAGCCATAACCGTTGAGGTTACCTACCGAACGGGCGAAAATCAAATCTTTCGTAGTACGGTTATACACATCAATCGTACCGTTGATACGGTTATTCAGGAAGCCGAAATCAATACCGTAGTTCCACTCCGAGGTCATCTCCCAACGAAGATCTTTGTTACCTTTGCGGTCGCCTAATCCGAAAGCATTTTCACCTTTACCTCCATAGATATAATGAGTCAGGTCCAGCTTTGTCCAGGTAATATCATGGTCAATACTGTTGTTTCCCGATTTACCCCAGCTGACGCGGAGTTTCAGACTATTCAGCCAGTCTACGTTTTTCAGGAAATTCTCATTCTTCATCTGCCAGCCGACAGCTGCCGACGGCATAAATCCCCACTGATTGCCGGTAGCCAGACGGGAAGTTCCGTCATATCGCCCTGTTACAGTAAACAAGTACCGATCCATCAACGTATAGTTGACACGTCCCATGAAAGAAAGCATGGATGACTCCCAATAGTAACTCTTCACATCACGAATTTCCTCGGCTGTTTCGATCGCATGCCAGTCCGAGTTGTAAGGCAGACCGTCACCACGCATTTCGGAACCCTTATGAGTTTCTTTCTGTACGCTATACAAACCGATAGCATTCAGACGATGAATATTCTTCCAGATTTTATCATAAGTAATGATATTGTCCCATACCCAGTTCATATTCCGTCCTTCTTTCCGGTAAGCTTCCGGTGCATTGAGACCTCCTTTGGCTTGTGTCATCGTACCTACCCATTCTCCGTAAACATCCGAATCATATTGAACTGCAATCTGTGATTTAAAGCTCAGTCCTTTAATCGGCTGATATTCCAGATAACCGGAGAAATTGGTATAGTTTGCTTCTTTCTCTCTTTTATTATTTTCAATCTGAACAAATGGATTAATCTTGCTGGAAGTCGGCTGGCAATTAAACAGGTAGCTTCCGTCTTTATCGTATGGGCTGACCGTAGGCGGCAGGAAATATGCATTAATCAAAGCATCATTGGCTCCTTCATTCGTGTTATTCAGAGAAACATAGCTGTTAATCCCTGTTTTGAACTTATCAGAGAAGCGATATTCCAATCCGATATTGGCAGTAATACGTTCAAAACTTTCATCGCCTACCATACCGTCATCCTTCAAGTATCCCAAGCCGAATGAGAAAGATAGTTTATCCGTACCTCCGGTAGCGGAAACAGAATGACTGGTAGTCAATGCATTCTGCGACAGTTCACGCAACCAGTCATAGTATTCACCATGTTTGATACGGCGTTTCTCGTCATCAGTCAGAAAGTCCGGACGGCTCAGTGAAGCATCACCATACTTCTTTTTCCACAAAGCGGTGCGATAGTCTACATATTCCAGTCCATTGCCCATATTACCAATCATTTCAGGAATGCGGGTAGGAGTCTTGAAACCAACGTAACCCGAATAGTCGATATTAAAGCCCTGACGTTTGTTAGCCCCTTTGGTAGTGATAATCACCACCCCGTTTGCACCCCGCGAACCGTAGATTGCACTGGAAGACGCATCTTTCAAGATGTCGATAGATTCAATATCGGCAGAGTTCAGATGACGCATTCCCGTTTGAGAAGGTACTCCGTCGATCACGTATAAAGGTTCATTCGAGAAATTGAACGAGTTGATACCCCGAATCTCTATTTTCGTATCCGAACCGGGACGGTTGGAAGTCTTATTCACGAGTACACCACCGACACGTCCGTTCAGTGTTTCAGTGACATCGGTAGTTACCAGTTTACTTAATTCCTTGCTGGTAACGGATTGGATAGAACCTGTCAAATCTTTCTTTTCTACCGTACCATAACCGATGACGACTACTTCATTCAACTGCTTGGAATCATCTTTCAACTGAATGGTAAGGTTCGACTGATTCTGATTTACAGTCAGTTCCTGTGTCACGTATCCTATAAAAGAAACAGCAATCGTTTTTCCTTTCGGAACCTGAAGACTAAAATTACCATCCAAGTCAGTCACCGTACCGGTAGACATTCCTACCACCTGAACGCTGGCTCCGGGCAACGGTTCTTTTAAAGCATCTACTACCACACCTTTCACTGTAAGCACCTGCTGTGCCTGCACACTTACCCATCCGCACGTCAGAAGCAGCAGGCAGAGGAAAGCCTTTATTTTTATCGTATTATTTTTCATACTCTTCGTCTGTTTATTAAGGTTAGTTCTCAACTTTAAACCATTTGTAGTTACCTACAATTTTCGCAACGTGTTTTCCTGTCTTATCCGGAATGTTGGTAACGTCTTCGGCCACTGTCGTGAAGTCCCACGCACATACCAGTCCGCTTTCTGTTCCCGTCACATCCGAGTTCATCAGCGTTTTTACCTCATTCGCCGATTTCGCAGTACTCCACATGCGGAATTTCTTAATAAATCCGGTCATACAGCGTGAATTGTCAGTCGGTTCCTGGAATGCCCACATATTCTGGTTACGGGTGTTAGGCATATAATTCTGTAATACTCCGGCATCATTCTTCACATCATTTGTCTTACTGAAGAATAATTCACCATTGACATACATTTTCAGCTGTCCTTCAGGCAAAGTATTATCCCACACCGTCACGACATGATTCCATTTGCCAAAATTATCAGGATAAGCGCGGCCTTCTTCCAGTACACGGCCTTCCTGTGGTCCCATACCGATCGTTGTACGAAGATTAGAGCCTAAGAAGTTGATCATCCATCCCTCATTCGGCTGCTTACCGTCAAAAGTAGAGAGGAAACTGCCAATTCCCGACTCAAAGAAACCGGCATCATACTTCACCCAACTTTCTACGGTGAAAGTATTACCGCCACCATAAGCAGGATCGGAACCAAATTCAATACGCCCTTTACCGTCAATGCCGAATACCTTTAATTCGGCAGGCGTACCCGGTTGCAATGTCTGTTGATAGGAATCCTGAAATTCGGCAATCGCTTTTTCGGCGGCTATACAGTAGTTATCTATTTCATACTGTAGAACAAAGTAGCCAGCCATACCTTTAGAAATACCTGTTTGCAGTTCTTCGACAGCTTTTTGCAGGTTCTGGGCATTTGCCAATGGGAAAGTACCGTCACTTGTACCGATCTTTGCGGTATCAAGCATGTTTGTCATGTCGGTCAGATGCGTGTACATACATTCAAGTGCAATAGGCCGCACCGAATCGCCGTTATCGCTCTTGCACGAGCTGATACACCAAACCAACAAACTGAATAAACAAAGTTTCATAAAGAATCTTGTTTTCATACGTATTAGGTTTTTAAATAAAACAATAAGTAAATAACATCGCTGCAAACATAATGTAGCGAGGTTAAGCAACTTATTAGTGATGGGTTAATAACGGATTAATAAGCGAATAAATATCATTAACCGATATGTTTTTATCGATGAAAAGGAGGATTTTTGCTCATCAGTTCTGCATAGGAAGTAGAATATTCTTCATTCATCATTTGCCTGTACTCACGCACAAACAGGGAATATTGCAGAATCGCTTCTTGTGACGAACCTGTATGGTTAAGGGCATGCATACCATAAGCCAGTGCCAGCTCATTAACCGGATCAACCCGGAAAAGCACATTACAGAAACGAATGACGGCATCATACTTATGCTGCTGATACAGACGTTCGATTTCCAATGGCAGGAAGGAAGACAAGAACTCTTCTACTTTTTGCTTGAAGTGATCCATCATCCCTGCATCCATACCATCAAGGAATTTGCCACGCATTAATAAAATGCCGAGTTCATTCTCGACCTCTTCAGCATTCTTCAAGGTGCGGAAACGGAAATAATCACAATAACAGTCAGTAAACACCAGTCTGAAATATCCCTTGTCGTGTACAAGTTCCACTCCATCCAGTTCAGCCAGATTTTTACGAATCTGATTGATCGTTACCCCTTTCAGGTTTTTCACCTTGTCGTCGGGTTTATCGGGCCAGAAGACCTCATTTAAGGAGGCGGATAATACTCCATTATGAGTACTATGAAGCAAGATATAGATGAAAACCTGCCGTAAACGGGAACTGAACAAATGAGTAATATCCCGCCCATTCCGGTCAATTACCGTAAAAGGACCAAATAAATAAACTGCATTCGGACGAACGAGGGATGACTCAAAATCTTCTTTTGCAAGCGTTTCTTTTCCCTGTACACTTTTATCCGGTTCTCTCCCGACAGGTGGTGACATGAGCACAGAAGATGATTCCAGAACCGCATTTCTTTGTTTTCCCCTCTTTTTCCTGACAAACAGCACACCTCCGGCAAGCAATAATACTCCTATTCCTGCCATTATCCATAACCAACGAATCTCCAGAGAAGACCTGGAACCGTAAGAACGGATTTCATCCAGAGAAACCGGAGGGGCGGACAGCACATAAGTCCGAATCACCGTATGTCCCTTCTTGTCAAATTCCGTGGTCGTACAGTAATACTCATGCGTCAATGAATTATAGTAAAGGTTAGCATTCGTCATAATCTCTTCCGAACGCATCGGAATGGAATCTCCCAAAGCTTTCATCGTTCCATCATCAACCGTCAAGCGATAAAGTTGCAGATAGGTATCCGAAAGATATTCCGGATAACACAGAGCATAGATATACTTCTCATCAGGGGTCAGTATCATATCACGGGCGACGACCAAACGATGATCCGAAGCGTTCTGCCACAAACGTCGCACAGACTGCTGCTTTCTGTCAAGCAGATAAAGATCGTGAAGATAATTTCGGCCTACACTCTGCTCACCCGATTCATTTCCCATCCCGCCAAAGACATAGATATGCTCCCAGTTCTTATTGACTGCCATACCCGAGAAATAACGGGGGATAATCCGGTCACCGGAATAAGAAAGGGTATCCCAACGGTCGCCCTCGATATCATATTCGAGGAATGTATTATTAAAACGCTTATTACCAAAACCGCCAAAAACGAGATACTTCCCGGTTGTTTCATCCCAAAAGCCGTCATGATGGTGCAACTGTACCGGCAAGGCTGCTACTCCGGTCTGTTTCCACTCCTGATTATTCAGATCGAGCGCCGCTACCGTAGCATCCCCCAACGGCAGGTTATTCAATTCATAAACATAAAGTTTACCATCCGTTGTATTCATGAAGTGAGTAGCCAACTGCAATTTTACGGGTAGTTTGTTGCTATAAGAATACTTTTGTGGCTGACGTTTCAACAGATTATAAGTAAGAAGTGAATCCTGGCTGAAAATAATCAGTCGCTGACTGTCCGGCTCAAAAGTGATTCCCGAAGGAGTCTGAAAAGAATACTCAAAAAGTTTCTCCCAATGATAAGAACCGTTGATGAGCCACACCGGATTGACAACCGTACCCAAAACCTTCCCTGTAGAAGTATGCACTTCTTCCCCTTCATTTTCATTCAGAGGGAAAGTATATGAATGACTTCTATCACCTTCCAGCTTCAGATTGCGGATGGCAAAAGTGGGCATATCCAAAATATAATCATAACGTCCGAAGAAGAGGTGCGGACAAAAAGTATCTTTCAATCCTAAAGAAGTAATCTTCTTTTCGTTATCTCCGATACGAATCGTAAGTACGTCCTGTTGCAAATCGAATGCAAAAGACACAGGAATCCATTGATAAGCCAGTGCATCATTGCGCAGATTTAAAGAATAATGATTCTCTTTTCCGTCGGTATTAAACTTGAATGTACTGTTCTCACCATCCAGATAAGTATACGTAAAGCTATATTTAGTTTTCCCCTGATCTTCCTTCAGCAGAAAAACATATCCAAAAGTATCAAAATCGCGAATAGAAAGTTCAAAGCTCAACTGAAAGTTTTTCGTAAAACAAGGTATCTCCCCTTCCTGAAATATCTGAAGAGAAGTCCTTTCTTTAATTTCTTTATCATTAGCCTGAAACAACAATCCTTGCGAATAAGCAAACAGAGTCATTCCAGTCAGTAGGAATAAGAGGCAAAGCCTACGTCGTATCATAGTCTTTCGATTTATTATCACAAATATACAGGATTATTTTAAATAACCGCCTAAGCAGATGAAAATCACCTTTGTCGGTACCCTACAGTTCCGGCTGTTTCTTTCTTTAATCCGCACCTTTTTCTATCACCCAGCCATTTCCTTCCGCCCATATACTTACCTGATATCTTCTCCTGTTACCGTGTATAAATAAGACAGTCAACCACTTCTTATGCTTCATCGTCTAATATATATTTAAGTTAGCAACGTGCAAAAGTAAGAAAAGAAATAGATACCATCCATGATAGAATGCAAATTAATAAGTAACTTTGCAGAAATTTGAATCAGTACAGACTATGTGGATACTTATTATAAGTTTGGTGTTGCTAGGTATCATCGCATTGATAGCCGGTTATATCCGCAACAAAAGACTGCAACAGAAAATAGAAAAAGGTGAACTGGACCGTATGCCGGAAGTGAAAGAAGCAGATATAGAATGCTGCGGACAACACGAAGTGTGCGAGAAAGATAGTTTGCTTGCCGCCGTAAGCAAAAAAATTGAATATTACGATGACGAAGAACTGGATCAGTTCATCGGAAAGGAAGCAAATGCGTATACTGACGAAGAAACAAACCAATTCAGGGATGTGTTATATACCATGCAGGACATTGATGTCGCAGGCTGGGTACGTAGTTTGCAACTACGGGGTATCGAGTTGCCGGATGACCTCAAAGATGAAGTCTTTCTGATTATCGGAGAGAGAAGGAATGGGGAGAGGTAATAGGTATTAAGTAATAGGTATTAGGAGGGCGTTGAAGTTGTTTTTATTGATGGACGGCATTATTCTTGCTTTGATTTTTAATTTTCAATCTTTAATCTTTAATTAAAAAGTGGATCTACTTCGATATACATTCTTCCAACACGCTTTGCTGGGCAGCTTACTGGCAAGCATTGCCTGCGGGATTATCGGTACTTACATTGTTACCCGCCGTCTGGTATTTATCAGTGGAGGAATCACGCACGCCTCTTTCGGAGGGATAGGACTGGGACTGTTTGCGGGAATTTCTCCCATACTGTCAGCCGCCGTCTTCTCTGTATTGTCCGCATTCGGTGTCGAGTGGCTGAGCCGACGGAAAGATATGCGCGAAGATTCTGCGATTGCCGTATTCTGGACGCTGGGAATGGCTTTGGGAATCATGTTCAGTTTCCTGTCACCGGGATTTGCTCCGGACTTGTCAGCTTATCTTTTCGGTAATATCCTGACCATCAATCAGGCGGACTTGTGGATGCTGGGCATATTGGCTATGATATTAACCGGCTTCTTTTATCTGTTTATCCGTCCTATCGTATATATTGCATTCGACCGCGAGTTTGCCCGTTCGCAAAAGATTCCGGTAGAGATATTCGAATATGTGCTGATGATGTTTATTGCGTTGACCATCGTCGCTTGTCTGCGTATGGTAGGCATCGTTCTCGCAATATCGCTACTCACCATTCCGCAAATGACAGCCAACCTCTTTACCTACAGTTTCAAGAAAATCATCTGGCTGTCCATCGGTATCGGTTTTCTGGGATGTCTGGGCGGTCTGTTTATTTCTTACCACTGGAAAGTCCCTTCGGGCGCTTCGATTATATTCTTCTCTATCCTGATTTATGCCGTTTGCAAGATCGGAAAGAGTTGTTGCAAGAAACAGTCATAATAATAGAATAGTATATGGAAATCAAGATTCAATCACAGGAAAGTATCCATGAGGCAGCCCGGGAATTTATCGCTGCTATGGGTGACAACACCGTTTTCGCTTTATATGGTAAAATGGGAGCCGGCAAAACGACCTTCGTCAAAGCTCTTTGCGAAGAATTAGGTGTATCAGACGTTATCAGTTCTCCTACTTTCGCTATCGTTAACGAATATCGTTCGGACGAAACCGGAGAATTGATTTATCACTTCGATTTTTACCGCATCAAAAAGCTAAGTGAAGTATATGACATGGGATACGAAGATTATTTCTACAGCGGCGCCCTTTGCTTTATCGAATGGCCGGAACTGGTAGAAGAATTACTGCCGGGAGATGCCGTAAAAGTGACGATTGAAGAACTGGAAGACGGAAGCAGAGTGATCAGACTATGACCGGACAATACATCGTACAAGGAATTTTTGCGCTAGCGGGAATCACTTCCCTGCTAGCTTCCTTACTGAACTGGAACTGGTTCTTCACCACACGCAATGCCCAGACAATCGTCCGGAATGTAGGTCGCGGCAGAGCACGGCTCTTTTACGGCATACTGGGAGTCATTATAATAGGAATGGCTGTATTCTTCTTTGTAGAAACACGGAAGGCAATTCTATAATAAACTATTTTCAAAGAAATGCGCTTGTTATCTTCCCGTTTTTTACTATTTTTGTAGAGAAAGAAGTATGTAATTATGAAAACAACGAATGAATACCTTACAAAAATCCGCCAATTCAAGCAACAGTGTGCCGAGAAATATGGGATTATTTCTATCGGTATCTTTGGTTCTGTGGCCCGTGGTGAACAACACGAAGGAAGTGATTTAGATGTTTTCGTAGAATTGAAAGAACCCGATCCTTTCGTGATGTTCGATATTAAAGAAGAACTGGAGCATATCTGTAATTGCAAAATAGATCTCCTCCGTTTACGCAAAAACCTTCGTTCACTCATATCCCAAAGAATAGAAAAAGATGGAATCTACGCTTAAAGAGGAAATTCTAGATAAGTTTCTTCAATTATCAGAATCAATCTCTATCATTGAAGACAGATGCAAGAATATACAGAATGTAGACGATTTCTTGTTATCCCCTTGGGGAATGACTGTTTTGGATGCCTGCATCATGCGAATACAGGTAATCGGAGAAACAATTAAGGCTATTGATGATAAAACCCAAAGATCATTTTTCAAAGATTATCCACAAGTTCCATGGGCAAAAGTTATTGGACTCAGAAATATTATTTCCCATGAATATGCCAACATTGACTATGAGATTATATGGGTAGTCATAACAAAGCACCTTCCTCCTTTAAAAGAAACAGTAGAAAATATTATTAAAGACTTATCATAGCAGTTGCCGTGATTTCATCTCCAGATATTTATTGATTACGTCAATCGACAGATTTTCGGGTGTCGTCAGCAGAGAGTAAATGCCATGCTGCTTTAAGGTAGAAACGATCAGTCGCTTCTCAAAAGCAAACTTTTCGGCAATCACGTGCCGGTAATAATCTTCCGTATCCCTCGCCGGACTTTCGATGTACGCTTTCAAGTCAGCATCCTCAAAGAAAACCACCAGCAAACGATGTTGCCGGTTGAGCTGCTGCAAGTAAGCCAACTGGCGATTCATGCTGCTGATACTGGCAAAGTTGGTATACAGAACCAAAAAGCTACGCTTATTGACGTGCTTGTTCAGATGCACACAAAGAGCCGAGAAGTCCGTTTCACCGAAAGTAGTCTGCTGGCTATACAGTTTTTCAAGCAGCGTCTGCATATGTCCGGGCTGCTTGGAAGCCGGAACGAAGGTATCAAAATGCTCATCAAAAGTCACCAGCCCCGCTTTATCCTCCTTCCGCATCGCCACATACGAGAGCACCAGTGAAGCATTAATCGCATAATCGAGCAAAGTCATTCCCCGAAAAGCCTGCTGCATCACCCTGCCTTTATCTATCACACTGTAAATCTGCTGAGAGCGTTCGTCCTGATAGACATTTACCATCAGCTCATGCCGGCGGGCACTCGCTTTCCAGTTGATAGTCCGGTAGTCGTCTCCCTTTACATATTCCTTGATCTGCTCAAATTCCGTTTGATGGCCTACCCGGCGGATACGCTTGATACCCAGTTCGGTAAGGTTATCACTCATTGCCAGCAATTCGTATCGGTGAAGCATCAGATAGGAAGGATATACCTTGATATCCTGCGGCTGTCCACAAGTGTACCGACGGGAAAGCAGCCCGATCTTGTCGGTCACAAATACACGGATTTGCCCGAAAGAATATACTCCGCGACGGGTCGGACGAAGATGGTAACTGATTGTTTTCCCCTCGTTCGGCTGAAGGGTGGTCCGGAAACAGACATCCCGATTCTGGAAGATAAAAGGTATTTCATCTATGATCTCCAGAGAGAGAGGACGCGAATAAGTACTTTCGACACGAATGCTCACTTCATTGTCATCGCCATTGGAGAAACGGTCGGAACATCGACGGAATGCCTGAATCCCCTGGGTACGGTAGAGAATATATCCGTCTGCCGATACCAACACGAATAAGGCAAAAAGCGCCCACTGCCCGATGACAAAAAACGGAGCAAACAGATATCCGCTACCCAATAAGAGGATAACCAGAATAAGGGCAATATAGAAACGACGGGTTAAGTACAATTTCGGGTTCTGAGTTTTGAGTTTTAAGTTTTGAGTTACGAATTATAGAGATTCGGTTCTTATTTGGGGACCTCTACTTTATCAATCAGACGTTGCGTAACCTTTACCGGAGAATATCCTTCCATTTCCGCTTCCGCCGTCAGGATCAGACGATGCTGAAGCACATACGGAGCAACGAACTTAATATCTTCCGGTGTCACGAAGTCACGTCCCTGCAAAAGGGCATACGCCTTGGAGGCTTGCAACATTGCAACTGATGCACGCGGAGAAGCGCCAAGATATACAGCTTTGCTGGTACGCGTCTGCTGCACAATCAATGCAATGTATTGGAGCAGCGTACGGTCTACAAATACCTGATTCATGAAGGCACGCAGTGACAGAAGTTCTTCTTTAGTGATAGCAGGCTTGATATCGTCCAGCCTGATTAATGAAGTGTTCGTATGGTGACGTTCCAGAATATCCACTTCTTCTTCCAGCGAAGGATAGTCCATCGTTATTTTCATCAGAAAGCGGTCGAGCTGCGCTTCGGGAAGTTTATAAGTTCCTTCCTGTTCCACAGGGTTCTGTGTGGCAAGGATGGTATAGAGCTCACCCATCTTATGAGTAATGCCGTCAATGCTTATCTGACGCTCTTCCATCACCTCGAACAAGGCAGCCTGCGTTTTGGCAGGAGCACGGTTGATCTCGTCCACCAATACGATATCGGCAAAGATCGGTCCCTGATGAAAGTCAAAATCATTGGTTTTCATATTGAACACAGTGGTACCCAATACGTCGCTCGGCATCAGGTCCGGTGTAAACTGGATACGGCTGAAGTCCGCATCGATCAAACGAGCCGTCAATCGGGCAAGCAATGTCTTTGCAACTCCCGGCACACCTTCAATCAATACGTGACCATTGGCAAGGATGGCTGCCAGCACCAAGTCCACCGTCTGTTCCTGACCGACAATAACGGAAGCAATCTGATCCTTCAATTCCTGTATCTTCTCGGAAAAGAGAGTTAAATCCACTCGTTGTTCTGTATTCTCTTCCATAAATATCTTCTTTAAATATGATTGATTATTTCATTCATTTTATCAATAAATCCCTTCATTTCTTCGCCGGAAAGGACACGTCCTCCATAAATCACCGGTCTAATTTCGCGGATCAACCTGCTGATTTCTTCCACCTCCATCCCCGTCTTCTGAGCGATCCGGTGGAAAGAACGTTCATCGTCCGCCACTTCCTCCACGTCTACCTGAATCTCTCTTCTCAGTACTTCCGCAAAGTAGGTGAACTTCTTATGAACCAGATTGGCATGGTCATTCTTCTGATAATAAAGCGTGCCTATCAACTTGGTAAATTCAAGGGATTTGTTTTCCGGTTCCTGTATGACAGGTATTGCCCGTTGCCGCCTCCGCGCTGTAAACACCATAAAGAGCAAGATAGCGAACATCGACAGATAGATCGCCCAGCGAAGCGGCCTTTGCGACAGAAAATAACGCAAAGGAGATCGCTGCGTCTGTGCAGTTTCCTTCATATATCCTTCGGTGCGGACAATAGGCAACTCTCCCATCTGCGACAGGATGCGGAATATGTAAGTCGCATTTTTCTCATCCAGCACTCCATAATTGGTAAAAAGCAAAGGAGTAGAAACCAGAATGATTTCACCCTTTCCCCACGGACGAACCATAGCCACCAACGGATGATAATTGCGGGAAACGGTCGTAGAATCCAGTTCATCCAATGCGTGCCCCATATCGCTTGCCAGATTGATCTCCGCCAGTTTACGTACCGGCAGCGAATCATAACGGCGGAAATAGGACTTGCAGAACTGCGGATAAAAACGGAACACCTGCCGTGAATAAACTTCCGGATCACCGATCCAATAAATACTGTCCCGCTTCAATAACGAAGCGGCATATTTTTTCAAATCGACCGATCTGAAATAAGAATAAGTGCAATCAAACTTCAGCGTATCCTCCAAAATCTTGGTAAAAGAACTGCTTACCAGCATGATCTTATTTCCCCGATCCGCCATTTTGAGCAAGGCTTCTATATCCACCCGTCCGAAAGGTAAATTAGTGGCAATCAGCAGTATTCCTTTGTTGTGAACAGTATCTTCCTGTTCCATCTGATAAAAAGTCTTTCGGGACAGTGTATATCCCGAAGGCAGTGAAACAGTCAGCAGACTGTCGAACACAGCGCATCCGAAAGGCTGCTCATCGTAATGGCTAAAGGTAGGCACCCATACAAATTTCTTCGGCAGATGATATTCTATGGCAAACATCAGCAGCAGAAAAGTAAGGACAAAGAAGATAAACCAGCGGCTTCCCCTCATGAGCCCCCTCCTTTCCCGATTTCTTCCTGCAAGGATTTCATGGAATTGAACAGTTCCTCCGTACCCTCAAAGTTACCGTAACGAACCCTCAGGAAATGATTAGTCAACTGACGGAAAACGGGCATCCGTACTTCATTGATATACTGTGTCGGTGTTTTATAAGGCTGCCAGTCAATGCGTTTCTCGTCGCTAAGCCGTTTCAATGTCTGCAAATAAAGCAGACGCACCGCCTCCCGATAATCGGAACGGGAAAGCGCATCGGCAATCCCTCCCGCAAAATCCACACCGTAAATCGTATCTTCTCCCACTTCATAAGGCAGTTTATTCTTGGGCGAACGCATGAATAACTCCGGACGCTTCTTATAAACAAACCATATAATCAGGAGCAGAATAATAATGGCCAAACATATTAATATAAGTTCGGAATACTCTTCGGCAAAACGGCTGCCGAATATCTTCCGCAACAATTCCCCAAACTGCCTGCGAAACCATTCAAAGATATTAATTTCAGGAGTTATCAGTTCACGGTTGTAGTCATACGCCGATTCGGATTGCCATTTGGCAATCTGCACGGTGTCGCAAACCAATGTATCAGCCGGGGATGTCAGCATCTATTCTGAATTATATATGTTTAGAGTTTATCGAAATTATCAATATCGCTCTCTACAGTTACACTATCTACCACTTCGGAAGCATGACCGTACTGGTAGGCCATTCCGACAAAAGTGAAAATCATGGAAAGATAAGCGCCGAATGCCTGTACAATACCAAGCAGATAAAGGATAAAGCTATATCCTGCCGATACTGTCGTCTCGCTTCCGACATCACTTAATGAGAAGAAATATTTCACCAGCGTAGCGATATACCACGGCATCATAGTCACTCCCTGCAATACATTAGCAATAAATCCCATGATCAGAGATATCAAGAAGACGCCTCCCCAAGTGGCAAAGCCCAGCCGGAATGTCTTTTTGAAAGACTCCATCACTGTAATATCTTCAAACAGGTAGATAGGTGCCCATAATGCAAGCGGCACTACAAAAGCGATAAGAAGCGGAATGGTCAGAAACAAGGTGAATAGTGACAGAAACGCCAGCAGCCCTACCACAAGCCCCACCAAAAGCATGACTAAGATGGAGAAAAGGGTCATTACAAGCAATCTCTTGATATTGCGGAACAATAAAGGCTTCAAAATACCCAACGTGATTCCCTCCAAGCGTTCTTCACGTTCATTATAGGTACGGATCAATGCATAGATCATGGAGGTCAGCAAAATACTGCCTATCATAAATACAATCATATACAGACCGTAATAGGACATAAATCCCAATAAAGATGCAGTATCAGGCACCGTCGCAGTCTTGGACATAGCAGTCATGGCAAACGCTCCTCCCATCAGTCCGTTCAGACTTAATGCCTGAATAAGGCTTACAGGCAAAAGCAGATAAGTCGTAAACTTCAACAGTATTTTCCAATTCTCTTTTATGAAGTCAAAAGAAGCGTTCAACTTATCACCGAAAGAACGTTTCACGTACATTGCAACCTTAGGTTTCTGTGATTCCATGTTTTTTTCTATTTGGTAAATAAATATAGTAAAAGATGATAAATGCAAGGGATGTAAGGATGATGCCGAGCCTCAGCATATCCGGAAGTTCGGTGTGACGGGTGATAAAGCCTTCGATAAATCCCGCCATGATAAACACGGGCACCGTACCGATTACAATCTTCAGCCCTCTTTTCGCTCCTCTGCGGAAAGATTCGAGTCTCGAATAGGTGCCGGGAAACAACCAGCCGTTGCCCAAAGCAAGTCCGGCAGCACCGGCTACGATGATCGCCCATATTTCAAGAGTTCCGTGCAGCCAGACGGCAAGTGCCGACTCCCAAAGCAGGTCGTGCTGATAAAAGAACATCTGAAATGAACCGAGCATAATTCCATTCTGAAGAAGTATAAGCCCCGTACCAAAACTGGTCAGTATCCCCGCGGCAAAACACAGGAAGGATACTTTTATATTATTGATTGTAATGCCCAGAAACATCGGAGCTTCGGGAGAGCCATTGTATACTGCCATCGGCTCACCTCTGGCAATATTGTCCAATGTCATATCTACGTATTGGTTGCCCATTATCAAACGCACAAACTCCTGATCATTGGCGGCAGATACTGCCCCGATCAACGCACTGACGGCAAAGATGATAAAAGAGATCAGTAACTCACGCCGCGCATCATGCATGGTCTGCGGCACTTCCCGTGTCCAGAAAGTGATAACGCGTGTCCATTTCTCACGCTTGCTCCGATAGATTTCATTATGCAGGGCTGAAGCGAGATTATTTAAATAAATGGTAATGCGGGAAGTCGGGAAATGGGTCTGTGCAAAAGCCAGGTCGGCAGTCAGTTCCGTATAGGCGTCGGCAAGTTGGTCAGGGGACAGGTTTGCAGCCTGTTCCACCACCTTTTCGGTCCCTTTCCATTTTTCAATGTTCCGACGGATAAACGTAACTTCCTTCATGCTTTTCAGAGATTTCGGATAAGTTTTGTCCGAAACCGGAAGCAAAAGTAAAAGAATTATGATATATTTGCTATACGAAGTTACGAAAAGAGTGTAATTTATTGGAAATGAGCATTGGGTAATCGCTCATAATAGTAATAGGTTACGAATTAGTTAGTTATCTACTGCATTATTCTTCTGTGCGTTGCGTAACCTTCAAAGAACTCTTCGTATGCAAAAGTAACAATAAAACGGGAGATTTAGAAATGAATCTCCCGTTTTTTTCTTCTCACACAAGTTTTTCCGTAAAAGCGATTTTATCCGTCAGCACACCATCGCCCAAAAAGATTTTGAACGAACGTGTGCCGACTGCCGCATAAGCGGAGAAAAGGGCTTTGCCTCACGCCTAAACAATAGTTTAGACTGATGAGACAAGGCCCCTTTCTTTTGTGCTTATGCCAAAGAGGTGCTTTTACGGGGTTTTGACGATTTTTCTTTTTTCGTTGTCCTTTTGCGCCGGAAGCGGAAAGCCGTGTATGACCGCACATTCCATAAATGGAACAAGCCGTCACTCACGGCAGACAAACCGGGAAGAATGATTTTATCCATCCGACCAAACACGTTTGGCCAAACAGATAAAAACATACTTCCTTGCCGATGGTTTGCCCGGTTTCACGCTACCGGCTATGTTCTTTTCTGTTGGGGATGTCTTTTTCACGGATTTCTCTTTTGAAGTTTTCCTGTCTAATCTGCCTCCACTTCCGTTTACCTCCATTTTCGCGCCTTTCAGTGAGCCGCATCAGGCAGTCATTTTCGTGCTGGGTGCAAAGGTAACTCCGGGATTGTACGGGAAAGCAAGGTCAAGCCTCCTGTTTTCTGGAAAAATCTCCAGCCCTTCGGGTAGTATTTTTCCGAAAAACCTTGCATTCCCTAATCCCTACCTTTTTAAGCACCCGAAACGAAAACGACCGATGCGACAGAAAGACGCATTAAAAAAAATGTCGGATAAACGAGAGGCAGATAAGATAGTTTGAAACTCAACTCCCTCAGCTCTTGAATCCGCATTAAAAAACAAAAAATCAAAAACAAAACGGATATGAGAACGGCAATAGCAACAAAATTCGTGGCATGGGAAGTATCAAGTTTGGAGAACCTGCAAGGCAGCAAGGTGTACGGACTTCGCACCAAACTGAACAATGGTGAGAAATTGAGCCGAGAGGAAAAGGATTGGCTTACACGCAACGTGAACAGCAACACCTATTTCAAGAGCGCAGTACCCTTGCAAGGTTGGATGTTTGACTTTTCCGACATTCTCCGAACCTACATTGTAAAGCAGTATGGGCATTGGGCGGAATACAAGGCTACCGACAAGACGGCACTCCGCAGTTTCCTATACGGCAGGATAGACAGCATCGTGGAACTTAACAAATGATACGGCTATGACAGCAACGGTAAATTTCAGACAAATGGCGCAATACATAGGGCTTGCGATATGCACCCCAATCATGCGCACCGCCTTTTGGGTGTCCGGCATCCTTTGGTACATCGTCAGAGAGATAATAAACGGAGTGTTCCGAGTGGCAATAGGGGTAATCGTGGCTATTCTTTCCGTTATCCTGTTCTTTGACTTCATTCTTTGGTTATTCACCCTTTAATCCCTACCGACATGGCAAAGAGAAGAAGCAAGACAGTGGAGCAACAATGCAGATACTACGAGGTGGGCAACATCTTCGAGTACATGGTGGAAACATACCTCAACGGCAATATGTCCGTCTTCCGTGGACTCTACCACGAACTGAACAAGGACGCACGGAAGGACTTTATAGACTTCCTATTGAGCGAGGTTGAGCCGATTTATTGGAGGGAGATTTTGAAACATACTATTTGACAACTCATAAAAACGACAGCGATATGAAAGGAACAGACCATTTCAAGAGAACGATACAGATGTATTTGGAACAACGTGCGGAGGAAGACACGCTCTTTGCGAAGAACTACCGCAATCCAGCCAAGAACATTGACGATTGCGTAACCTACATTCTGAACTATGTGCAGAAAAGCGGTTGTAACGGCTTCACGGACGGAGAGATATACGGACAAGCAGTACACTACTATGACGAGAACGAGATTGAGGTGGGCAAGCCTATCCAATGCCAAGTGGCGGTGAACCACATTGTGGAACTCACGGCAGAGGAAAAAGCAGAAGCACGTCAGCAGGCAGTCCGCAGATACCAAGACGAGGAACTCCGCAAGTTGCAGAACCGCACCAAGCCGACAAAGGCGAAAACAGAAACCCAAGTTCAACCCTCATTATTTGATTTTGGCTTATGAAACCGAGAAACAAATTTGAAAAAGCAGTTCTTGCCCAAAGCAAGAAACTACGCCCGATAACCCCGATACAGATTAATTGGGCATTCCGTAATTGCGTGGAGCATTATGCACACCGCTTGCCGAAAGGTCGTACCACTTGTATGGATTGCGGTCATAGTTGGGTAATGACGGAGCAGACCGAGCATTGTACGTGTCCTGAATGTGGAGCAAGTTTGAAAGTCTGCCTCACCTATCAGCGCAAGGTAAGACAAAAGCAGTATTTCACAACCCTTACCACAAGCGGAGAATACCAAGTGCTACGAATGTTCTTGCTTGTCGTGGGTATGGAGAAAGGGGTTAATGCCAAGTCCTATGCCCTTGAAATCGGGCAGTATTGGTGGAATGAACAAGGGCGTAAGGCTGTTGTTGCCATTCCACGCACATTGGGATGCTACATCGACACGTTCTCATTCGCTTCTCCTTTTGCTATCCGCAATGACAATGAAGCGTACCGCCATATCTCATATTCCCCGATATATCCAAGATATAAGGTGTTGCCGACGCTCCGCAGAAACGGCTTTAACGGCAATTTCCACGACATTGTACCCACCAAACTAATACCGGCATTATTGTCGGACAGCCGTGCGGAAACGCTGTTGAAGGCAGGGCAATATCCCATGTTGCGCTACTATCTGTACCACTCTTTCAATATTGGAGAGTATTGGGCTTCAATCAAGATATGTATCCGCAACGGCTATACCATTGAGGACGGCTCAATGTGGCGTGACACCATAGACCTCCTGCGTCATTTCGGCAAGGACACAAACAGCCCGAAATACGTTTGCCCTGCCGACCTCAAAGTTGAACACGACAAGTTGGTGGCAAAGCGCAACCTGCAAAGGAAACATGAGCGGACTGAACAGCAACGCAGGAAAGCGATTGAGGACGAGAAACAATATCTGAAAGCTAAGGGCATATTCTTCGGACTTGCCTTTACCGACAGCCTTATTTGCGTCAAAGTCATAGAGAGCGTGGAAGAAATGGCAGAGGAAGGAAGGACGATGCACCATTGTGTGGGCGGTTACCACAAACGAAAAGACTCCCTTATCCTATCCGCCACCATTGACGGAAAACGAATTGAAACGATAGAGGTGTCACTAAAAACTTTTGAGGTGGTGCAGTGTCGTGGCGTATGCAACGAGAACTCCGAATACCACGACCGCATCATCGCCCTTGTGAACAAGAACGCCAACCTTATCCGCCAGCGGATGAAAGCGGCATAATATCGACATCTAACAACTAACATTATGGAAGTAAGATTTGAAAGCATGCTTTTCCTATGGGATGATAAAATCCCCACGATGTTCCTTGAATTTATGAACCTCCTCACTCTTTGTCAGAGTGAGGAGCAATTAAGGGCGAGCGTCAAGGACTTTGCCGAGAAACACGAACTTGGCAAGTTCTTCCTTTACGGCTTCGGCTCACATCATTTCTACCTGCACCAACGCTATACGAGTAACCCCGAAATGGTGATGCAACACAGAGTGCTGTCTGTACATTTCTAATCATCTAAATAACAACGACTATGGCAACAAAAATGACAATTAACAGAGTAAGCACCTGCCAATCGGCAGGAACGGAGAACTACGAGAATTTCCAAACGGGTATCGGCAGACGCAAACGCACCCTTGTGCAATACGACTACCGCCACACGGACGGGGAACTTTTCTCTTGTGTCAAACCCACATTAGACGAATGTCGAGCCGCACGGGACAAGTGGCTAACGGCAAAGGAAAGGAAGGAGGACAAGCGATGAACGAAGCAGGCTACCAAACGCTGATAGTCAAGTTCAGCGAGCCTATCACGGTATTGGACGGTATGTTTGACGATGCCGAAGCATGGGGAGTTGATACCTTAAAGGGGTGGATAGACAACTATGAAAGTAGCAGGTTTACTGCCATTGACAGCCATACGGCAGTCATAACGAGCGAGTATAACATGGAGTGTCTGAAAGAGTGGCTGGAAAGATGCACACCCATAACCGAGAAAACAGAATTTTGAACATTGTGGCGGTGTCCGCACCGCCACAACATAACACCTAAAAACAACGAATATGATAGCAAAGACTATTTTGGAGCAGATAGGCGGCAGACGCTTTGCCGCCATGACGGGAAGCAAAGACTTCATAGACATGGGCAACGGCTTACGCATGAGCCTTGCGAGGAACAAAACGAGTGCCAACCGTCTTGACATCATTTACGACGGAGGTGCAGACCTCTACAATATGCGTTTCTACCGCAGGACGTTCAGCAAAAAGACATTCGAGAGCAGGACGAAGGACATTGAAACGCACGAGGGGATATATTGCGATATGCTGGAGGAAATGTTCACGATGGTGACGGGGCTTTACACCCGTTTTTGAGAGGTGGGCGGCGAAAGCCGCCTACTTTCTTTCAGTGAGCATGATGGCGGACAAAGAAAGTAGCAAAGAAACCGCTGTTTCAATCGCTTTTGGCGATATATGGAATATTATGAATATCTTTGCAAAAGTTTAATACTCATAATTATAGTAGTAAAATATGTGTGAATTAACGACAAGTCAAAAACACATTATAACCGAACTGAATAATAGTCGAGGTGAATATAAACCTGCGTTTATGCAGATTCGTATTCATGATTCATATGATGGAAATATAGATGAACTTGATATTCCAACATTAGGCACTATTGTTCATGAGTATATTCACTTTCTTCAAAATGTATCAACTCCGTGGGGACTATATGATAGTATGGTTCGATATAATATAATGGCAGAAACATATGCTTTTGTAGAAAATGCAACATCTACTATCACACTCCCATTAGATATAGATTATTCTCCAGAACTGGCGAATAAAATAGCTATTGTGAAATGTGGAATGGGATATTGTCCACTTGCAGATACACGGAGAAATGATTTTAAGATAGATGTAAATGAACGTATCTGTATTCATCGAAAATATAAACAATTGAATAATAGGATATTGCCTGTGATAACATTAGACATCTGTTTTACAGATGGTTCAAAACAAGCAATAACTTTGGGGGCTAATATTATCAAGGAGAGTATGGCTGCATTATATCAAATGCTAATTGATGAAACTGCAACTCATGAAAGATATGACCTCCCATATAATTTAGTTAAGATTATTGCAGAACAACATTTTTCAGCAATAGCGTCAGATAATATAAAATTGATAACAATTTGCTACATATCTTTATTTAGTCTTTCTCCTGCTGAAGTTTTAATCAATGAATTAGCATATGCGAATGAAAATCCGAATTTATCAGCAATAGAACTGTTTGAACAGTTCATAAATGAAGCTAAAATAAATATCAATGGTAAATCAATGTCAGTTTGTGACTTTTTTGATACTCTTATAGACGCATTCAAGCAAGTGTTTTCTAAAAGTGTCCAAGTAGAAATAGATTATATTGGAGAAGTTCTTGAACGAATACGTCCAGCCAAAGGTTTTGTTCCAATATTAACTTTGATTACTGATTACCAACCTCTATCTAAGGAACGAATCAAAACATTGATAGATTTTTTAGGAATGCCTTATAGCTATACTGACAACGGAGATTTTAATCCACCACCATCGTCCTTAACAGATTCCAGTAAACTGTCTGACGATATGTTAGCTTTAATTGGACACAATGCTCTGTTCACATATTTAACGGGATTACATAAATGTGGTTATGTTTGTCCATTGCATTCATTTTGTGAAAAACAAAATTGTGATAAAGAGGAATGCTATGACGAACCTTGGAATGGGAAAATGTGTCCTATGACGATTATGGGGGATTTGATACATATTAAAGAGAAAGAAGTCAGAATTCAATTCTAACAAAATGGGAAACTCCGATGAAGTTGTGGCTTCATCGGAGTTTCATTTGTCAGACATTTGCCATGTTACGGAATGTACAGCAGCGCAAACTCCGCCTTTCTCCGTTTGAGCAGCATGGCGTGCCGTTTACCCTTGTAGTTGCAGAAAGCGATATACTCCCGGTAAATGTTCCTGTCGCCCGCCTCCAATTTTCGGATCAGCGTGCTTTTAGGTATCTTTCCGCTCCCCAAAAGCCGGTATGGACCGACATTGTAGGCGAGTGTGGCAAGGAGCAGACTGTCACGCCCGAACTTGCGGAATATGGCGCAGAACTTACGCAAGTCTTTCCGCAGGAGTGCGTCCGCCTGTCGTTTCGTCATGGTGCGTGCCGAATAGCTTTCGCCCGACTGCACACGGTGACCCCAGCCCACGTATGGGTGGTGTTTCTCCGAGTGCCAGCCCTCAAAGTAGCGGGTACACAAAAATGCTCGTTCCATAAGCGGCAGGCGGTAAATTGCCGCCTGCCCGTCCGTTTCCTCTTGGCGGCTGATCTGTGCGGACACAGAACAGACCGCCATAAGTGAACAGAGGATAGCCATGAATACACGCATCATCTTGGCAGAGGTTTGAAATTGCCGATGGGGATAACGGAAACAATCCCGTCGTCCTTCACGCTGCGGTTGTTGAAGTCAAATTCCAGCTCGTATGAGTTGTTGAAGTTGTCCTCCACCACTACGATGAAGTTGTGCGCTTCGTCGCCCTCCGCCGTGTAATACAGCCGGAACTTCTCGTTTTCAAGCAGGTAGCGGTCGTTGGGCAGGAACGTGATGCCGCCCGCCATTTTCAGCGTGCCTTCCCCCTCGAACTGGAAATAACGAATGGTATAGAGGGTGTTGGCGAAGTCGCCCGTTTTTTTCAGCTCACAGCGGATTTCCACCGTCTGCCCACTCGTCACCTTGTTGGGTACTGGCATGGTTTCCACCGTGAAGGGATAGGATTGCTGGATGTCCATATCGTCGTCACACGATACGGCGGTGAGCGACACGGCGGCGAAAAGGCAGAGTGCCAACGCCTTGAAGATTGGTGTTCTCTTGTTCTTGTTGTTCAGTATGTTCATTGTCCTTTGATTTTTAAGTTATTGTTCTTTTTTCGTTGTCAGTTGCAGATACTCGTTCAAGTCCTTGCAACCATCATAGAGGGCGGAACGGTCGCAGACACGTTCCTCGTAGTGTCCTTTCAGCATTTCCAACGTGCGCCGTCCGGCTTCGTCACGGTCGAGGTAACAGTCTATGCGCCCGTAACCGTCCAGATACCTCATAGCCTTTTCCACGTTGGAAATGGAGTTCAGCACAAGGCAATCACCCGTTTCCAATCCGAGCGTGGCAGCGGAAAGAAAGTCCATGAATCCTTCAAATACGCTACATACGTCAGCCGGAGAGCCTTCCGCCTTGACCAGCGACACATCCTTCGGAGGCACACATCCTTTGAAGAAGCGGCTGCGGATTTCATAGCCACCCGCCACATTCGGAAAACCGACGGCGAAATACCGCTTGCCACGCGCACCGTAATTCAGTCGGCAGCAATACCGGGATGCAATGCCGTAAGGAATACCCCGTTCCGCCAGATAGTCCGTCAGTGGAGAACGAAACAGCGGGGTGGCTTCCACTCCTTCAAAGGCAGGTTCTGACGGTTTAGGCAGGAAAGTCGGTTTACTCATTTCGGGAACAGGCATAGGCATATTGGCGGTTTCCGCTATGAACTTCACTTGTTCCATGAAGTCGTTGCTTCCGATAAACTCCCCGGCAAGCGTGAAGATGTCGCCGCCCTTGCCCGTACCGAAGTCGTACCAGAGCTGTTTCGCCACGTTCACACGGAAAGAGGGCGTGCGCTCATTGCGGTATGGCGCACGATACCACAATTCGTTGCCGCTTCTTCGTACAGGCTCATGTCCCAGCCGTGCGAGGAAGTCCGCAAGGGGTATATGCCTCATGGCATCGATTTCCGTCCGTTCCATGCGGTGCGTCAGTTTATGATGAACTTCACGCCCACGCCCCACTGCGTATGAAACTTCCTCGTGTCGCCAC
>CAQOGY010000010.1 GCA_948847595.1 uncultured Bacteroides sp. | reverse complement strand
GAACGAAAATGAAAGTTTTAATGTTTGGATGGGAGTTCCCCCCGCATATCTTAGGAGGGTTAGGGACTGCCAGTTATGGTCTGACAAAAGGAATGTCTCAGCAGGATGATCTGGAGATTACATTCTGTATTCCCAAACCATGGGGAGACGAAGATCAGAGCTTTTTAAGAATTATCGGCATGAACAGCACGCCGGTAGTGTGGAAAAATGTCGGTTGGGACTATGTGAAAGGACGCGTAGGCAGTTATATGGATCCGCAATTGTTCTATGACTTGCGCGATCATATCTATGCCGACTTCAACTATCTCAATACGAATGATCTGGGATGCATCGAGTTCTCCGGACGTTATCCGGACAACCTGCACGAAGAGATCAATAACTATTCGATCGTTGCCGGGGTGGTAGCACGTCAGCAGGAGTTTGATATCATTCATTCTCATGACTGGCTGACTTATCCGGCAGGGATACATGCCAAGCAAGTATCTGGTAAGCCATTGGTGATCCATGTGCATGCTACTGATTTCGACCGTAGTCGCGGCAATGTCAATCCGACAGTGTATGCCATTGAGAAGAATGGTATGGACAATGCCGACCACATCATGTGTGTGAGCGAACTGACCCGTCAGACTGTGATCCATAAGTATTTTCAGGACCCGAAGAAGGTGTCTACTGTGCATAATGCCGTTTCTCCTTTGTCACAAGAGATACAGGATATTGTTCCTCAAAAGAATCCGAGCGAAAAGGTCGTTACTTTCCTGGGACGTATTACCATGCAGAAAGGACCGGAATACTTTGTAGAGGCTGCAGCAATGGTATTGCACCGTACGCGCAATGTCCGTTTCGTAATGGCCGGTAGTGGTGATATGATGGATCAGATGATTCGTCTGGTAGCCGAACGCGGTATTGCGGACCGTTTCCATTTCCCCGGTTTTATGAAGGGAAAGCAGGTGTACGAAGTGCTGAAAGCCAGTGATGTATACATTATGCCTTCTGTATCTGAGCCATTCGGTATCTCTCCGTTGGAGGCTATGCAATGTAGTGTACCTTCCATTATATCCAAGCAATCCGGCTGTGCCGAAATTTTGGATAAATGTATTAAAACGGACTACTGGGATATTCACGCTATGGCGGATGCCATTTATTCTATCTGTACTTACCCGGCTATGTACGAGTACCTGAAAGAAGAGGGTAAGAAAGAAGTGGATGAGATTAAATGGGAGAACGTGGGATATAAAGTTCGCGGTATCTATGATGAGGTTATTAAAAATTATGGTAAACAATAAAATGATATAGACTATGAGAACGATCTGTCTTTATTTCGAAATACATCAGATTATACACTTGAAACGCTACCGTTTTTTCGATATCGGCACCGATCATTATTACTATGATGACTATGCAAATGAAACCGGTATGAATGAGGTTGCCGAACGATCTTATATACCTGCTCTCAGCACGTTGATTGAGATGGTGAAAAACTCGGGAGGAGCTTTCAAAGTGGCGCTTTCTATTTCCGGTGTGGCATTGGAGCAACTTGAAATTCATGCTCCGGCGGTGATTGACTTGCTGCACCAGTTGAATGATACCGGCTGTTGTGAGTTCCTTTGCGAACCTTATTCACACGGCTTGTCATCTTTGGCTAACGAAGACTGCTTCCGTGAAGAAGTGCTTCGCCAGCGTGATAAAATGAAACAGATGTTTGGCAAAGAACCGAAGGTGTTCCGCAACTCCAGCTTGATTTATTCGGATGAAATCGGTGGACTGGTAGCTTCTATGGGCTTTAAGGGAATGCTGACGGAAGGTGCAAAACATGTATTGGGATGGAAGAGCCCGCACTATGTATATCACTGTAATCAGGCTCCGAGCCTCAAATTGCTATTGAGAGACTTTAAACTTTCTGATGATATAGGATTGCGTTTCTCCAATTCGGAATGGCCGGAATATCCATTATTTGCTGATAAGTATATTAACTGGATTGATGCGTTGCCACAAGAAGAGCAAGTGATTAATATCTTTATGGAATTAAGTGCATTGGGTATGGCTCAGCCACTTTCTTCCAATATCCTGGAATTCCTGAAAGCATTGCCCGAATGTGCTAAATCAAAGGGTATCACGTTCTCTACTCCGACAGAGATTGTATCTAAATTGAAATCTGTATCTCAGCTGGATGTTCCTTACCCAATGTCATGGGTGGACGAAGAAAGAGATACAAGCAGTTGGCTGGGTAATATCCTGCAACGTGAGGCTTTCAACAAGTTGTATAGCGTAGCAGAACGTGTTCATCTGTGTGACGACCGTCGTATCAAGCAGGACTGGGATTATCTGCAAGCCAGCAACAATTTCCGTTTCATGACTACCAAGAATACAGGTATCTGGCTGAACCGTGGTATTTATGACTCTCCTTACGATGCCTTCACTAACTACATGAATATCTTGGGCGACTTTATCAAACGAGTAGATTCACTGTATCCTGTTGACGTAGATAATGAGGAGCTCAACTCTCTGCTGACTACTATTAAGAATCAGGGTGAGGAGATAGCCGAACTGCAAAAGGAAGTAACCAAATGGCAGGCAAAAGCTGAAAAAGGAGCTGCAAAAGCTCCCAAGAAAGTAGCTGCGAAAAAAGAACCGGTAGCTAAAGCTACTCGTAAGAAAGCTACTGCAAAGAAAGAAGAATAAGATAATAATAAATTAACTGGTTGTAACCGTGGGGAGATGGGAATCACCTCACGGTTGTTTTTTATATATTGGAAGGTACAGGTACATATAAAAAACAGCGCGAATTACCGAAGTAACCCGCGCTGTTTTTTTTATATATCTTTTTAGTTTGACTTAGTTGTTAATCCGAAGTCTGTAGAAATAACTTCAAGTTTCAACTTATAATTCTCACCACCTGGAATTTCTCCAGCTTCTCCACCTTTCAGACGTACATAACCAGGTTTTAAGTCATGTTGTATTCTAATAATGTTAGCCTGGCCAGTTGTAGTGTTTGAAGAGTCATAAGTCACAAGTACAGGTATAAGTACTACCTTATTCCAATCTGGATTTTTTTGTAACCAGTCAGCTTCATTCCATTCACTACCCTTTGCTTTCTTAGCCTCTTCCTTTTCTGCAATGCAGGCATTTACCAATTTGGTGATGTTGCTGAATACATATTGATTCGTACTACTTGTATGTGAAGTTAGATAAGAAGATACACCATCGCTCAACTTATTGTCTTTAAAGAAGCTATCCTGGAATTTCTTGCGTACAAGCATTACAGTAGATGGTATAGACATACCAAACTTCTTGTCACTTGATTGATTGTAATTAGTGAATGTCAGTTTTACTGCATTTAAGGTATCGCCAGTTAATTCGTTCTCTATGTCAGAAATTGGTAATGTAGCTTCAGTGAATATACCTGCCGGACTTTTTAAATAAGTACAGGTTTTTTCATTTATTCTTTCATTAATGGCTTGTTCGTCATTACTTAATTGATTAGCCTGAATAATTTCTCTAGTAGAAGCAAATTGACGCCAAGTATAATAGGTTGAATCGTTAACTCCATCTTGCTTTTTTAATTTAATGCCTGTGATGGAATCTGTAGCATAACATTTGTATACTACTCTCATTTGTACTTGATCTACATAAAGTACTGTTCCGTCACCATAATCGCTTTTTACGTAAATCCCTGGAAAGGCTTTTCCAAATAACTGATTATTAAATTTTTTTCCAGCTGCTCTTGATGCTTCTAGAATATTTTTGCCCACTTCTTTAGCTCTGTCTTCTTTAAAAGCAACGTGAATATAGGGTACGTATGTACTTGAATTACGGTCTTCTTCAGATAGGGAGTAGTCTACGGCTGTATAAGCTTTTGTTCCTAAAAGATTCTGGCTATCATAGAATTCTTCAGGAATAATATTTGTATAATACGCATTATCTGTGTTTAGTGTTTCTTTATTATCTCCACCCAATTCATAAACACTCAATCTACAAGCAGTCAGTGAGTCACCGAAATAGTTATCATACAATAAGAAAAGTTCGGTAGTACGTATGTTGCCAATAGGATTACCTTGGTCATCCTTAATGATTTCAATCGTTTCGTCATCTTCATTAGTTATAACCATTTTTCCAGTAGCTGAGATAACTTTACCGCTAGCATCTGTTTCTTCTGTATATACTTCAGGAAAAGTTAAGCCATCCGGACAATTCAGTTGAGCAAGGAAGCCTGCCTGATAAGTACCGAATGTTTCATCAGTGAACTTTCCAACATATCCGATGTTGGTTTTGGCATAGATCTTTCCAGTAGGAATTGATTTAGTAGTTACATCAAACGTGGATAACTTTCCTTTGATATTTTGGTCATTGCCCGGGAACATTCCTAATCCCAGTCCGCCTGTATTATCATCGCATCCGAAAAATGTGATTGCCAGTAAAGCTATCAAGGCATATTTTGCTTTCATGATTGTCGTATCTAGATTTTTATTCTTCTTCTTCTTTATTTGTAGTGGTTTCCCATACCTGATCGTAGAATTCGTTGCAAGCGTTTGCGTAGTTTTCCGGATCCTGATAATCAAGTACCAGTTTGCCTGATTGGCGGGCGTACTCAATGATTGATTCGTCTACCTTTGCGCTGTTTTGTATGATTCCGTCAGAATAATCAACGGCAAGTTTACAAAGTGCCGCATAGTCTACCGGTTCCTTCAAACCAGCCAAATCCTTCTTGGTGATGCCTTTCAACATCAGTTTGGTTGCAAAGTCCTCACTGAGCGTATTCTTGAAATCATCTTCATATACCGAGAATACAACTTTGGCATCACGGAACGATGGTTCGTCCTTGTAGGCCTTCTTAATATAAAGAGGAGCCAATGCCGTCATCCATCCGTGACAGTGGATAACGTCGGGACACCAGCGAAGCTTCTTCACTGTTTCCAGCACACCGCGTGCATAAAAGATAGCACGACTGTCGTTGTCATCGTATTCCACACCATTTTCGTCCGCTGTTTGCAAGCGATTCTGGAAATAATCATCATTATCGATGAAATATACCTGCATACGTGCGGATTGAATAGAAGCAACTTTTATAATAAGGGGGTGATCAGTATCGTCGATGATCAGGTTCATACCGGAGAGGCGAATTACTTCATGCAGTTGATTTCTGCGTTCGTTAATGTTTCCCCATTTAGGCATAAATGTCCTGATTTCACGGCCTTTTTCTTGTATTGCCTGTGGAAGGTTTCTACCTATATTGGCCATTTCGGATTCTGAAACGTAAGGTGTAATCTCTTGAGTAATAAATAAAACTTTATTCGCCTTTGTCATAATAACGATAGTTCACTATAATATTCTGCAAAGATACGAAAAAAAAGACACATTAAATAAGATATTCTTTCTTTATGTGGCAAATATTAGTTTATTTTGCAGAGTTTTTGCAAACGACCAAAACATAAACCAATTAACAAAAATGAAAGTAATACACACTATCAAGGACTTACAGGCCGAATTGACGGCACTGAGAGCCCAGGGTAAGAAGGTAGGACTGGTACCCACAATGGGTGCTTTACATGCAGGACACGCATCACTGGTAAAGCGCAGCGTAAGTGAGAATGGTGTAACAGTAGTGAGTGTTTTTGTAAATCCCACTCAGTTTAACGATAAAAACGATTTAGCAAAGTATCCGCGTACATTGGATGCTGACTGCCGCTTGTTGGAAGATTGCGGGGCAGCATTTGCCTTTGCTCCTTCGGTAGAAGAGATGTATCCGCAGCCGGATACGCGTGAATTCAGCTATGCTCCGTTGGATACGGTGATGGAAGGGGCTTTCCGTCCGGGACATTTCAACGGAGTTTGCCAGATTGTCAGCAAGTTGTTTGACGCGGTGCAACCGGATCGTGCTTATTTCGGAGAGAAAGATTTCCAGCAACTGGCGATTATTCGGGAGATGGTTCGTCAGATGGATTATAAACTGGAAATTGTAGGTTGTCCTATCGTTCGTGAAGAAGACGGATTGGCTCTGAGCAGTCGGAATAAACGTTTATCAGCACGAGAACGTGAAAATGCTTTAAATATTTCTCAGACATTATTTAAAAGTCGTACCTTTGCAGCATCTCATACAGTGAGTGAGACGCAGAAGATGGTAGAAGAAGCGATAGAGGATGCTCCGGGATTGCGTTTGGAGTATTTTGAAATCGTTGACGGAAACACGCTGCAAAAGGTAAGCAGTTGGGAGGATTCTCTGTATGTAGTAGGCTGTATCACAGTGTTCTGCGGAGAGGTCAGACTGATTGATAATATCAAGTATAAAGAAATCTAAATTAAAAAAAGACGAAACCTTATGATGATTGAAGTGTTGAAGTCGAAAATTCATTGTGCACGTGTCACAGAGGCAAATTTGAACTACATGGGTAGTATCACGATTGACGAAGACCTGCTGGATGCTGCCAACATGATTCCGGGAGAAAAAGTGTACATCGCTGATAACAACAATGGCGAACGCTTTGAAACCTACATTATCAAAGGTGAACGCGGTTCCGGTAAGATTTGTCTGAACGGTGCTGCCGCCCGCAAGGTGCAACCGGATGATATTGTGATTATCATGTCGTACGCATTGATGGATTTTGAGGAAGCGAAGTCGTTTAAACCGACCGTGATTTTCCCGGACCCTGCGACGAATAGCGTAGTGAAGTAAGAAGTATCTTGTGATATGAAAACCCCGTTTGCATTCAGCAGACGGGGCTTTCTGTTATAATAAGCTTGTCCTTTTACTTGCTTTGCAGTTGTTCATTCATGGCAGCGGCGGCTTTACGGCCATCTCCCATGGCAAGGATTACGGTAGCTCCTCCGCGCACAATGTCTCCGCCGGCATAGATCATCGGAATAGATGATTCCATGTTGTCATCTACGGCAATGGTTCCTTTGCGTCCTAATTCCAGTCCTTTAATGGAACTCGGAACAATCGGGTTCGGAGATACCCCGACACTGACGATGGCCAGATCGATATCGATTGTTTCCGTAGCTCCCGGAATGGCTACAGGACTGCGACGTCCGGAAGCATCCGGCTCTCCTAATTCCATCTTCTGGAGAATGACCTGTTTCACGCAACCTTGTTCGTCGGCAATATATTCAATCGGATTGTGCAATGTCAGGAATTCGACTCCTTCTTCTTTGGCATGCTTCACTTCCTCGATACGTGCAGGCATTTCTTCTTCCGAACGGCGGTAGATGATCATAGCACGTTCAGCACCCAGGCGTTTGGCTGTACGGACAGAGTCCATAGCAGTATTACCACCACCGATGACAGCCACATTTTTGCCGAAAGCTACCGGAGTGTCAGAGTCTTCGCTCGCAGCATCCATTAGATTGACACGAGTGAGGTATTCGTTGGAAGACATGATATTGATCGAGTTTTCGCCCGGTATATTCATAAAGTTAGGCAAACCGGCACCGGAAGCGACAAATATTCCTTTAAAACCTTCTTCCTTCAAATCTTCCACACTGATTGTTTTTCCTACAATGCAGTCTTTGATGAAAGTAACGCCCATTTTAACGAGGTTGTCTATTTCTACATCTACAATCTTGTTTGGCAGACGGAATTCCGGAATACCATATTTTAATACACCGCCGATTTCGTGGAGTGCCTCGAACACTGTTACATCATAACCGTATTTTGCCATATCACCTGCGAATGATAATCCGGCAGGACCCGAACCGATCACCGCCACTTTGATACCGTTCTTTTCGGCAATGACAGGTACTGAAATTTGTCCGCTTTCACGTTCGAAGTCAGCAGCGAAGCGTTCCAGATAACCGATAGCTACCGGTTTTTCATTCATCTTCAAGTGTATACATTTGGATTCGCATTGCTTTTCCTGTGGGCAGACACGACCGCATACAGCCGGAAGCGCACTTGTCTCTTTCAGTGTTTTGGCTGCTTCGAGGAATTCGCCACGCTCAATGTTCTTAATGAAGCGCGGAATGTCGATGCCTACCGGACACCCTTCCATACATCCAGGGTTAGCGCAGTCCAGACAACGCTTGGCTTCTGTAACTGCTTGCTCAGCGGTCAGACCCTGGTTTACTTCTTCCTTGCGGCTATGTGAACGGTATTCGGCATCGAGTTCGTTCATCTCGACACGTGGAATAGCTGTACGTTCTTTCGGTTTCATCGATTTGCGCAGTTCCTGTCTCCAGGCTGCGTTGCGGCTTTTCTCATCTATCTCTTTCGTTGCTTCACATTCGGGCTGGAGTTTGTTCATCTCTTCACGCTCAATTTTTTTGAACGCACCCATACGTTTCAGCATTTCATCAAAGTCCACCTGATGACCGTCGAATTCGGGACCGTCAACACAAACGAACTTCGTTTTTCCTCCTACCGTGATACGGCAAGCACCACACATGCCGGTTCCGTCTACCATGATGGTATTTAATGAAACGTCGGTAGGAATCTCATATTTCTTTGTCAGCAGACAAACGAACTTCATCATGATAGCAGGGCCGATGGCGAAGCATTTATCTACCTTTTCACGTTTGATGACTTCTTCCACGCCTTCGGTTACCAGACCTTTACGCCCGTAAGAGCCATCGTCCGTCATAATAATCACCTCATCGGAGCTTTCGCGCATTTCTTTTTCCAGAATGATAAGGTCTTTGTTACGTCCTGCCAATACAGTGATCACTCTGTTTCCGGCAGCTTTCAAAGCCTGTACGATAGGAAGCATCGGAGCAACACCTACACCACCACCAGCACAAACAACTGTTCCGAAATTCTCAATATGAGTAGCTTGTCCGAGCGGACCTACTACATCAGTGATATAATCACCTTCGTTCAATTCACAAAGACGGGTAGAGGAGAGCCCGACTTCCTGTATCACCAGAGTGATGGTGCCTTTCTTCAAATCAGAACCGGCAATCGTCAGAGGCATACGTTCTCCCTTGTCGCCTACACGTACAATGACGAAGTGGCCGGCTTTGCGGGATTTAGCAATTAAAGGAGCTTCAATTTCAAGTTTAAACACTTTCTCAGAAAAGCGTTCTTTGCTAATGATTTTGTTCATTATCTAATTAATTTGTTGGTATTATTACGTAACTGCTATCAGAATGTTATAAATTTCGGCAAAGATACGGCTTATTTACGAAATATAAAAAGAAAAGTCACTCTTTTGATGAGTGACTTTCCATATCCATGTGAATATCTTTATTTATTTCGTTCTGATTTTGTATCCGGCTACCCCATAATATAGAATAAACAGGAAGCAGGGAAGGCAAATCCAATATGCTTTCTGAATATCGGAAATGTCTTTTAGATAGCCAAATAAGGTCGGAATAACAGCACCGCCTGCCATTGCCATGATCAGAAGAGATGAACCGGATTTGGTGAACTTTCCTAAATCTGCCATAGCCAAAGGCCATAGGGCAGGCCACATTAAAGAACATCCCAATGCCATAAATGAGATGAAATAGATGGATATATCGGCAGGTGTAAGTACTACTAGTACGGAACCGATGATAGCCAGCACTGAACAAATCTTCAGTGCTGTAGCCTGGCTCATATATTTAGGGATGAAGATGATGCCGCAGATGTAACCGATCACAATGCCTATCGGAGCAATCCAGGCATACATTGCTGCATTTTCCAAATGAAGGCTGGTGGCATAATCTACTAATGTACCCAGTGATACGGTTTCTACACCTACATATAAGAAGAGAGCAAGACATCCTAATAATAAATGCGGGAATTGCCAGATGGAGGTTTTCTTTGCGGCGTACGGACAGGCTTCGGCTGCCTCTTCGCTGTCGTCTTCACCGACGGCTTTGACTTCCGGTAGGGGAGCCATGTATGCGATAATACCTAGTGCGATGAATGCGGCGATAATAACGTAGAATGGCAGAAACAGGTCAGCTACTGTAATATCGGTCACTTCTTTTCCGATTAGGAAAGCTAGGAATAAAGGAGGAATCGGCCATGCGAGTTTGTTGCATATACCCATAATGCTGATACGTTTGGCAGCACTGTCTATCGGTCCCAGAATCGTGATATACGGGTTTACAGCAGCTTGCAGATAAGCGTTGGCACTTCCGCTGATAAAGGAAGCCAATAAAAACAGAGGAAAACTTTCATAACTTGCCGATGGTATGAAAAGTCCGAAGGCTATGGCAAACATAAGGAATGAAAGGACCATTGTTCGTTTGTATCCGATTTTTTTGATTGTAAGGCCTGCCGGATAACCAAAAATAAGGAACGGGATGAAAGTGGCGGCAATGATCAGATATGATTCGGCCGAACTGATTTCCAGTGATCCCTTCAATACGGGGACTAATACTGAGTTGATACCAAGGGCGAAGCCCAGTGAAAAGAACATAACGCCAATGAATGCCAATGGCAATACGAAACTTTTTGTGTTTTTTGTCATGGGGGTAAATGTGTTAAAGGTTAATAAAGGAAACTCCTGTAAGGGGCAGAGATATCTCATCCTTACAGGAGTAGAAAGTTTCTTAGTCTATCATGTCGAAACCGCAGTATGGAACCAATGCTTTAGGAATTCTAATTCCTTCGGGGGTTTGATTGTTTTCCAATAAAGCGGCGACGATACGTGGTAGTGCCAGTGCTGATCCATTTAACGTATGGCAGAGTTCTGTTTTCTTTTCTGCACTACGGTAGCGGCATTTCAGCCGGTTGGCCTGGTAAGTGTCGAAGTTAGATACGGAACTTACTTCCAGCCAGCGTTTCTGTGCTTCGGAGTATACTTCGAAGTCGAAACAAAGCGCAGCAGTAAAGCTCATATCACCACCACAAAGGCGGAGTATACGGTATGGAAGTTCCAGTTTCTGCAACAGGCCTTCTACGTGGTCAAGCATTTGCTGGTGGGATTCTTTAGAATGTTCCGGCTTGTCGATACGCACTAATTCTACTTTGGAGAATTCGTGCAGACGGTTCAGCCCGCGTACGTCTTTACCGTAAGAACCGGCTTCGCGACGGAAACATTGTGTGTATGCGCAGTTCATAATCGGCAACTGTTTTTCTTCCAGGATAACATCACGGTAGATGTTAGTGACAGGTACTTCGGCTGTCGGGATCAGATAGAGATCATCTACTTCGCAATGATACATCTGTCCTTCTTTGTCGGGAAGCTGGCCTGTACCATAACCTGAAGCGGCATTGACTACTGTCGGCGGCATGATTTCAGTATATCCGGATTTGCGTGCTTCGTCCAGGAAGAAGTTGATCAGGGCACGTTGCAGTTGGGCACCTTTTCCTTTGTATACGGGGAAGCCTGCACCTGTAATCTTTACACCTAGGTCGAAATCGATTAAATCGTATTTTTTAGCCAGTTCCCAGTGAGGCAGTGCATCTTTGGGAAGTTCTGTTTCCATGCCTCCCATCTTTTCTACGACATTGTCTTCGGCACCTACGCCTTCGGGTACGCTGTCATAAGGAATGTTGGGGATCGTATAAAGTACATTCTGCATGTCTGTAGCAGCCTGTGTCATGGTAGCGTCCAGCGCTTTGTTGCTTTCTTTCAGTTCGGCAACACGTGCACGTGCAGCTTCGGCCTCTTCTTTCTTTCCTTCTTTCATCAGCTGACCGATCGTGCGGGAAAGTGAATTAACCTCTGCCAGGTTCTTATCTAATAGGTTTTGCGTAGTACGTCTCTTGTCGTTGAGAGCGATGACTTCATCAATCGTCTCTTTTGCATTCTTGAAATGCTTCTTTTCCAGTCCGCGGAGTACCGCTTCTGTATTTTCTGTAATTTGTTTAATGGTAAGCATATCTATACTTTTTATGAACTTTCTTTATTAAGGCTACAAAGATAAAGAAAAAACGAATAAGCGAGCAATGAAAATCTGCATAAAAAAAGAAAGGAGAAGCAATCCTTTGGATTACATCTCCTTTTCTTGAATATTTTCAGTTGTACAGGTTATGCTTCTGTTGCTTCAGCAGGGATGATAGAAACATATCTTCTGTCTTCTCTACCTACTTTAAATTTAACTGTACCATCTACTAAAGCGAAAAGAGTGTGGTCTTTACCCATTCCGATGTTTTCACCCGGATGGAATTCAGTACCTCTTTGACGAATGATAATATTACCTGCTTTGCAAGCTTCACCACCAAATATCTTAACGCCTAATCTTTTGCTATGTGATTCGCGGCCGTTCTTAGAACTACCGACACCTTTTTTATGTGCCATTTCTTCTTACTTTTTAAATGATTAAGCTACTACTTCTGTGATTGTTAACTCTGTGAACTGCTGACGGTGACCGTTCAGTTTTCTGTAACCTTTTCTTCTTTTCTTGTGGAATACAAGAACTTTGTCACCTTTAACCAAGTTTGAAATAACCTGGCAAATAACTTTAGCACCTTCTACAGTCGGAGCACCTACAGTTACGTTTCCGTCTTTGTCTACCAAAAGAACTTTTTCAAATTCTACTGTTGAACCGTTTTCTGCACCTTCAATGTGGTGAACGAACAATTTCTGACCAGCTTCTGCTTTAAACTGCTGACCGTTAATTTCTACAATTGCGTACATCTTATATATAATGTATAAGTTAGCTCCGGCGGGTGGTCTTTAATCACTTAAAGAGCTCTTTATCGAACCCGTTGCGGAATAATCGGGCACAAAAGTACTTCTTTTATTTGTTTCAGACAAATATTTCCTTTATTTTTTTGCTGTTGTAACAGAAGATAATCAGATATATAGCAAACCGGATAAATTCTCCATAATAAACCGGTGGGGATATGCTCTGAGTTCGTCAGCGGTAGTCATTCCATTAAGGACACCTGCAAAATCTACTCCCGCATTTTGTGCTGTTTCGGCATCCACAGTACTGTCTCCGATGTATAAGGTTTCTTGCGGAGTACTGCCCAAGTGTTCGAGAGCGAATTTTACTCCTTCCGGTGAAGGCTTGGCAGCTTGTACATCTTCTCCGCCTACCACTATGTCGAGAAAGTTTTCCGGCAGATATTCATCCAGAAAACTAAGTATACGGAAACGGTATTTAGTAGAGATAATGCCGATGCGGGCACCTCGCTCTTTTAATTCTTTCAGAGTAGAGAGTGTATCAGGAAAAAGGCGGGTATTCACGTTCATGTGAACATCCGCTTCCTGTCTGTACTCTTGTCGAAAAGCGGTGAGCTGTTCCCAGTCGGTGACTCCGGTCAGTATGCTGAAAGATTCTTCCAATGTTTTACCAATAGTACGTTTGATCGCTTCGTCAGTGACATTCGTATATTGGTGACGATTAAGTACATTTCTGAAACAAGTAACGATACCCCGTGATGAATCGGCTAGTGTATAGTCGAAATCGAATAAATAAGTTTTATAATTCATTATTTTACTGCTTCTACTGTATATCCCTGTTTTTTCAGTAAGCTTAATAAGCCTTTATTACCCGGCAGGTGTAAAGCGCCGACTGCAACGAAGGTAGGAGCGGCTTTCATGATAGCCGGTAGTTTCTGTGCCCATGTTTTATTGCGGTCGTAAATTAGGGCATCTTCTTCTGTGGGAAGTGCATCACATTGATTTCCTTTACGCTCTTCGTTGATTTTCAACATGGTTTCCAAATCTTGTTTCATGTAGGCATCTGTCAGTCTTTTGAGGCTTTCCACCTCTTTGTCGATGTTATTGAGGGTACACATGAGCAGTTGGGCTTGGCGTTGCAGGGAAATTCCATTGTATAGCAGGTTAAACTGGAAATCCGGAGTTTCCAGTCCATCCACTTTTTTTCCTTTTTGTGTTGCCTGAGTCTGGAAATAAGTATCGAGCTGTTCTTGCGGATTATAGTTTCCGATGTGCTTGATGTACGCCACTACTGCTATGTTGTTCAGTAAGAAAGCCGGTTTGATTTTGGGTGCCATATTGAGGTCCATCATCAGGTTCTCCTTGCAGAATTTATTAGCGGTTTCGTAATCTTCCGGTGAGAGGAGGGTAGTCAGAGTCGTATCGCTTTCGATCATCATCATTTTCTGCATCTTCTGGATGGTGGCCGGAGACTGGATATCCGACATTTTCAGTTCTCCATATACCTGTTGTGTTTCATCCATCGCTTTCTGTAGTCCGGCAATGCCGTCTTTGACACTCAACGGAGCGAGATGGTGAGTCCCCATAATGTATGAAGGGCTGCTAAGTCCGTTACCAGATACTTTCCATAAAAGCTGTGCGTTTGCGCTTAACGCTACGCAGATAAATATGACTGCTCCAATAAACGATTTCATGATTCTATATGTTTTTAAGTTGATAATCAGCGTATTCTTCCTCCGGATATCCAGTGTCTGGTGTAATAGTCTTCGCTCAGTCGACTGACAATCACTCCTTTGCTGGTACTGGCATGAATGAATTTCCCATTTTTGAGATAGATACCTACGTGAACTACCTTTTTTCGGGAACGGCTACTGCTGAAGAATACCAGATCGCCTTCTCGCAAATTCCGTTTGGCGACTTTGGTACTTTCTTTTCTCAGGTCTTCAGTATTTCGCGGAACCTGAGTACGGTATACTTTCCGGTATATCTGGTAGGTGAGTCCCGAACAGTCGGTACCGCGTTTTGAATCGCCGCCTCCACGATAAGGAACACCAATCCATTCGGCTGATTCCAGATAGAGCTTGTGGTTATCTTCCATATTGATGTCCACGCCCAGCAGGATGGAGGCGCGTGCCAGTGCCTGGTAATCCAGACGGGGAGCAGACGTGCGGCAGGAACTAAGGATAAAGATCAGTCCTGTCAGTATGAAGATTAGTTTGAAGTTCACTCTCATCGGCTATCTTTCTTTTCGTATATCGTAAAATTATAAGTAACTTTATTCTTCTACATTGAAGTAGTCTTCCAGTTCTTTTTCAGCTGAATTATTCTCATTCATAATATCCCGGATGATGACGCCATTCTCCAGCAGGGCAATACGCGGACATACATCTATCGTATGATTCAGATTGTGGCTGGAAATGATTACAGTTGCATTATGCTCTTCGCTGTACTTTTTGAGCATATGTTTGATAATGGATTGCGAACTGGGATCGAGGAAGTTGAACGGTTCGTCGAGTATCAGCAACTGAGGATAATGAAGCATGGCGGAGATAATGCCGATTTTCTGTTTATTACCGGCTGAGTAGTTACGGATCAGTTTCTTTTGTCCGATCACTTCTCCGCTCATCAGACGTTCGAACGGCAGAAGGCGTTCGTCCACCTCTTCTTTTTTCAGTCCGTACATTTTCCCGATAAAATAGAAATACTCTTCCGGGGTAAGGTAGTCTATCAGAAATCCATCGTCAATGAAAGCACCTGTGAAGTTTTTCCAGTCTTCACTTTGACTGACGTCAATTTCGTTAATGACGACATTCCCATTATCCGCTTTCAGTAAGTCGAGCATCAACCGGAAAAGTGTTGTTTTACCGGCACCGTTGTTTCCTACCAATCCGAGCATATCGCCTTGATTGATTTCATAGTGATCTATGTTCACGGCTAACTTTTCGCCGAATTTCTTTTGAAGATTATTGATGCTTATCATTGTCTTGGTATTTTTATCGTAAATGATTAATCGGTTCAATCGTAAATCTCTTATTGGCGGCTGTCTCTGAAGCCTTCCATATTCTCGTATCTCCGTTTCATGAAACGCTTATAGACGTTTCTGATCCAAAGCGGAGAAGTCAGTGTGAATCCAAGCCCGATGGCGAGCAGGATAGAGTAGGCGGCCGTTTCACCCAGAAACGCATTCAACACAGAATACAGGATCAACGGGATACCGAAAGCTCCGAAGTTGACAACCATTTGTATGGCGCTGTTGGTCTGGCGGCTTGTCACTTTCTCGTTCAGTGCTACGGTCTGCTTATTGTAAACAGCCAGTTGGAAGAAACAAAAATAGATAAAACCGGTGGTATAGAAGAACCAGGCAAAGATACCCAGTAAGGGAACTTTATCCATTACAATGGCGGGAATCATCAGGACAAATGGGACGATCTCGCTGATAGTATAGATATAATATTTTGCTTTCAGCAGACTCATGATGGATTCTTTGCGGGACATTAGTCCATCGATGTAATTGCCTTCGAAGGACATGAGTTGCGAAAGGATGATCATGCCGAATACGGCAAAGTTGTAAACACAGATAAAGGTAGTCATGGTGCTCGTGTCATAAAGGCTTGAAAAGCTCAACAGGCAGGAGAAGGCGATGACTACAAGGAGAACATTGCGCAATGCACCTTTGCAACGCCGGTTGCGCAAAAGCATTTTTAATTCCAACCGCATATATTCACCAACTTCTCCGTATCGCTCGAAGAATTTGTATTCTGAAACATGCTTGATGCGGGTATCATCTACTTTTGCCAATTCGGCGTAGATGAGGCCGGACATGATTTTGCGGTTAATCAGCCATAAGATGGCTATGATAAGAATGGTACCGAGGAAACAGAGAATATTCCCGTTGATATATCCGTCGCCCAGGTCCATAAAGAAGTAGAACAGGGGACTGTCTTCGGGAATAAAGGCAAGGCAGCCCAGTCCACCGTAGAAAGCGATGGGAAGCAGCACCCACCAAATACGTTCATTGATTAGTGTGCGACATAACAAGTACCAGTAATTGTTGGCAACGATTAAAAGCCAGATGCCTATGAGATAGGTGAGTACACCTGAGATACCGAAATATTTGGTAATGGTAATGAAGGAAAAGGGGACGAACATAAACAACCAGAACAGGTTGAACAGACTAAGTCCCGAACGGATAAGCAGGAAATCGATGATCCGATTTCGTTTAACCGGCAACAGGAGGTAAGGTTTTACCTCCTGCGTCGGTGTCTTTTGGAACGGAATACGCAAGAGGAAGTCAAGTGCCAGAATAAATATCAGGGCAACGGCATTCATTACATGATATGGTTCCCGGTTGGGAACCATATCTGCAAAACCGAATGCAAACGTCGTACCGAAGAATATCAGGTATCCTGCCCAAAAAGCAACCCCGATATATCCGAATATTTTGGCAACTTTGTTCTTTTCATACATCGGATGCCGTTTGGAGGCGAGCCGTCCATGTTTGCGTAATTCGTTAAATATCATCATACTGTTGGTATGCTATAAAAGTTTATTTAGCTTCTTCTTCAGGTACGGTCATGATGACTTGGATTTCGTTGTTCTGTTTCATCAGCTTGGCAAGGAATTCCTGTACATCTTTTGCTGTGATGCTGTTGACCAACGTTTCATAGTCTTTTGTATAATCGATACCTGTGTAGAAATACTCATCCAGATTGCCCAGCCAGTAGCCATTTTCCTTTTGGGCGTCTTTGTATTTTTTCAGCATATACTCTTTGATCTTCTGCATGTGTTCGGCAGACGGACCTTCTTTGGCCATTTTTTCCAACTGTTCGATGACGATGCCCGATAGTTTGTCTTTCTTGGCCGGATCGGTCTGGAATACAATCTGAAGCACGAGTTGTTCTTTCGGATATTTGGTGAGGCTTCCGCTGCAGCTTACGCCATAAGTACCGCCTTCTTTCTCACGGATTTCTGCGGTGTAAACCATATCCAATGCCTGATCGAGGATGCTGAGAGTAAGGTTGTTGCGTAAATCATATTTGCAAGTACCGTTGAACAGGAACATGATGGTTGCCATCGGTGTTTCTTGTTTCTTGGCAAACTCGTTCTTGTATTGACCTTTGCGGATTTCCATCTTCGTATCTTTGAAAGTCTCTTTGCGATTGATAGATGGCAGACCACCCAGATATTTGGCGATCATCGGTTTCATTTTCTCAACATCAATGTTTCCTACAAAGTAGAATGTAAAGTCGCTCGCATCTTTGAAACGGTCTTTGTACATTTCCATTACACGGTCATAGTCGATCTTGTCCACCATGTTTTCTTTCATGCTGAAAGAACGTGGGTGATTGCCGTACAATGCATAAGAGACTGTATCACTGAATGCGGTCATCGGATTAGCGTCAGCATTCTGCAATTCGGCTTTCATGCGGTTCTTGTATGATTCGAATGCTTCGTTGTCCTTGCGGGGAGCAGTGAAAGTCAGATAAGTCAGCTGCATCATTGTTTCAAAGTCCTTCGGAGAACAACTGCCGGAAACCGTTTCTGTTGTTGCGCTCACACCGGCTCCTACAGAAGCACGTTTGCCTGCAAGTGCTTTACTCAAATCTACTTTGCTGAAGTTACCGATACCACCAACCATTGCTACGCTGTTGATTTGGGAGATATTCAGAATCTCTTTGTCGGGGAACTGGCTGCTACCACCAAGACTGGTACCTTTCATCAGAATCTGGTCAGCTTTGTAGTCGGTTGTTTTGATATATACTTTCACACCGTTGGACAGAACAAGTTTTGTTGTTCCGTAAATATCTCCGGCTTTTTCAGAAACGATCTTTCCGCCTTTCGGCTCTTCTTTCAGCAATGGTTCGTTAGAAACTTTGTCTTCGTAAGGCTTCAGATCGAAAGATTTCATTTGTTTCAGCAAAGCAGCGATTTCTTCTTTCGTCGGGTATTTTACACCTTCCTTCTCCGGACCTGCCAACAGTACTACCTGATTGTTGTCAGTGATCAGCTGTTGCATCACTTGATTGATAGCCGCTACCGGAATGTTTGGAGCCAGCTGATTCATCATTGCATATTCGTATTCAATGCCCGGCATCGGTTCATTGTCAAGGAAGTTACTGATGTATTCGTTGACATAAGTGTCGTTTTTCATCTTTTCGCGTTCATTGTAAGCAGATTCTACGCGTTGCAGATAGTTGGCACGGGCACGGTCATATTCAGTTTCGGTGAATCCGAAGCGGCGTGCGCGTTCAGTTTCTTCGAGAATCGTTTTCATGGCCAGTTCGATACCATCGATTTTGCTGCTGGCGTCTACTCCGAAAGCATTTTTGGTCTTGGCTACGAAGAAGTCGCCATAACCTGCACTTGCACCTGTAAAAGGAGGATTCGCTTGCTGACGGATTTCTGCCAAACGGCTGTTCAGCATTGTAACTCCCATGCTAATCATGTATTGAATGCCGTAATAGTTGATTGTATTCTTCAGTGAATCCGGGAAGGCTTCACTCTTGAAGAAGAAGCTGATGGAAGGAGTTTCGATTTCCTTGTCCGTACCGATAAAGATTTGCGGTTCCTGATTGTCTGCTACCGGATAGTAGATACGTTCAGCCGGATTCACCGGAGCTTTCACGTCTGCAAATACCTTTTTCAGCTTTGCTTCCATTTCATCTACATTGATGTCGCCGACAATCATGATACCTTGCAGGTCCGGACGGTACCATTTCGCATAGTAGTCACGGATGTCCTGATAAGGGAAATTGTTGATTACATCGAGGCTTCCGATTGGCATACAGTCTGCATATTTGGAATCCGGATACATGACAGGCAGGGCATTGGTCATGATGCGCTGCATACCACTGTTACGGCTTCTCCATTCTTCACGGATCACACCACGTTCTTTGTCGATTTCCTTGTCGGCAAGGTTGATGGCGCTTGACCAGTCGTGCAGGATCAGCAGACAAGAGTCTACTACACTGACGTTGTCGGTAGGTACATTGCTGATTCGATATACTGTTTTGTCGATACTGGTGTATGCATTCAGGTTTGTTCCGAACTTGATACCTTTAGTCTCACACCAAGGCACGATGCCCAGTCCGGTTTCATCACCCGGGAAGTTTTTTGTTCCGTTGAAAGCCATGTGTTCAAGGAAGTGAGCCAGACCGCGCTGTTGCGGCTCTTCAAGGATGGAACCCACTTTCTGTGCAATGTGAAATTCGACGCGTTTTTCTGGGAGTGCGTTGTGTCGGATGTAATAAGTAAGCCCGTTGTCAAGTTTACCTATGCGGACATTTTTGTCCACGGGCAGTGTTTGCATAGGTTGTGCAAGCACGAGTTGGAAGTTGCAGCATATAAAGAGAACTGCAATAAAAAATCCACGTAATAAATGTTTCATGTTCTATTTAGTTTATAAAAAAGTTGTTTGAAATATCTGTCGTATTCTTTTGTGTATAATCACAAACGGGCAGAAAAAAGAGTTATTTGATAGCTTCCCGTATTCTGACTAATTTCGTTAATAGTCCTTCCAGAAGGTCCAGCTTCAACATGTTTGCTCCGTCGCTCTTGGCTACGGCGGGGTTTTCGTGTGTTTCGATAAAGATACCGTCGGCTCCTACGGCGATGCCGGCTTTGGCTACGGTTTCGATCAGTTGGGGCATACCACCGGTCACTCCGCTGGTCTGGTTGGGTTGCTGCAATGAATGGGTGACATCCAGTATGACCGGATAACCGAACGTTTGCATTTCCGGAATCCCCCGGTAGTCTACTACAAGGTCCTGATAACCGAAGGTTGTTCCGCGTTCGGTCAGCATCACGTTCTTGTTGCCTGCTTCCACCACTTTGTCAGCGGCAAACTGCATGGCGAGCGGAGAGAGGAACTGTCCTTTCTTGATGTTAATCGTCTTACCCGTTTTAGCAGCAGCAACCAGTAAATCCGTCTGACGGCAAAGGAAAGCCGGAATCTGGAGAATGTCTACGTATTCGGCAGCCATCTCAGCCTCGTCGGCCGAATGGATATCCGTCACTGTGGGCACTCCGAAAGTATCATGTACCTTTTTCAGCACTTTGAGTGCCTTCTCGTCACCGATACCTGTGAATGAATCAAGACGCGAACGGTTTGCCTTGCGGTAAGAACCTTTGAATACATAAGGTATCTGTAATTTTTCAGTGACTCCGACCACACGCTCAGCGATGCGCATTGCCATCTCTTCACCTTCTATTACACATGGACCGGCCAGCAGAAAGAAGTTACCGGCAGGATTGTTCTTAAGTTCGATCATTTTATTAATTACAAGTTACTAATTACTTATTTATAGTTTCATGAGTGAAGGGCTGTTTTTCGCCAGAAGCCCGGTTCTGTTGGCTAATTCGGAATAATCAGGGTCGTCTTTTCTGATAATACGCCTATTTCCAGTGGGAAATGTCTTGCCAGCAGGCGACCGTCCAGATCGACGGAAGCATTCTGTGCGCGGAGCACTTTTACTTTTCTTGTCCGATAGCTTTTCACCATCTTATGGTTCAGGATTCTTCCCTGAATCAGCATCCACAATCCCGAAATGATTTGCAGGAATTCCGGACGGTAGATGACGGATACATCCAGCCAGCCGTTGTAGGGTACGGCACTCGGAGTCTGTCCCCAGCCCCAGGCGCTTCCTACACATACGGTCATGATGCGCCCGCGGATGTGCTCGTCATTGATACGAAGGTGCATCCGGTATAGTTTGCGTTCGAATATCAGCGAGAAGAGGGCGGCAACGTACGACAGGAATTTCACCCCCCAGAAACGTTTGGTCTGGTCGGTGATTTTCACAATCCTTGCGCCTAGCCCGATGTTGACTGCATTGAGGAAATAACGGCGTTGGTGTTCCTTGCCGTCGTAGAAGTTGCAGAAGCCTACGTCTATTTTCTTGAGACGGTGGTTGATGATACAGTCTACGGCAGGTTTGTATTCGGTACTGAGTCCCCAGTATTTGGCAAAGTCATTTCCTATACCGTTCGGAATCATGCCAAGGGCGATGTTCTCCTTGTCTTCGGCATCAGAGAGCATGATACCGTTGATGGCATCGTTCAGCGCACCGTCGCCACCTACGATGACAATGGTACGATAGCCGTTGTTCGCCAGAATTTTGGCAAGACGTTCTACAGAACCGAAACCTTCGGATTGTACATAGTCATAGTTGACACCTTTGCTGTCCATGTACTCCTTGATTTCTTTCCATCGTTTCTGTACCTTTCGGGTACCTGCTTTGGGGTTGTAGATCACTCCCCATTTTCCAGGTTCTACACTCATAACCGTATTTCTATCCTAACTGTATTAACAATCGCATTTTTTATCTTTCACAGACCATTCGTAAATGACTGGCAAAGATACTAATTCCCTCGCAGTTTTTCTATCACAAAGGCTATCTTTTCTTCCATAGGCAGCTCTGCACTGACCCAGTGGATGGTAAATCCCCGACGTTCCATGCCGCGGAACCAAGTCATCTGACGTTTGGCGAACTGATGGATGGCCGTCTCCAGCTCAGTGAACATCTCTTCGTAAGTCAGTTTGCCTATGACGTATAACGTCAGGAATTTGTATTCCAGTCCGTAATAAATCAAGTCGTCCGGTGAAATGCCTTGTTCTGTTAATCGCCTTACTTCATCCACCATTCCTTCGTCCAGCCGTTGTTTCAACCGTCGGGTGATCTTCTCGCGACGCAGTTCCCGATCGATATCTACCCCGATGATGAGGCTGTTCAACTTCGGAAACTCCCGTTCGGGAACCGGATGCACGGCATAATACTCCTCAATTTCTATCGCACGGATTGCACGTTTCACAGTATCCACATCCGTAGAGTTGTGCAATGTTTTATATTGCTCCAGGATTTCGGTCAGTTCTTCGAGAGAGTGATTAGCCAGACGGGCACGTAACTCCGGATTTTCCGGTACCGGCATCAGCTTATAGCCTTTCAGTACCGATTCCAGATACATACCTGTCCCTCCACATAAAACGGGCAGACAGCCTTTTTGTTTGATGGATTCGTAAGAAATCAGGAAATCCCGCTGATATTCGAAAACATTGTATTTATATCCGGGATCGGCGATATCAATCAAGTGATAAGGAATTGGATGTCCGTCGACTGTATAATCTGCCAAGTCCTTGCCCGTACCGAGGTCCATTCCCCGATAGATCTGACGAGAGTCGGCACTGATAATTTCTGTATTCAGTTCATGGGCTAATGCTGCAGCAAAAGGAGTTTTCCCTGAGGCTGTTGGCCCTAATATGGTGATTAAATCATAGTCCGGCATAGCTTTATTCTTTAATGACGGCAAAAATACAAAATAATTTTGACCCAGTGGGTTATTTGGATGCTTTTATCTGATTATTTAATAGGAAGCAGAACTCAAATTTGAACTACATAAAAGTTTGAAGAAGCGTTGAGAAAAGCTACTTATTAATGGTCTGTAGGATACGACATACCTTTCCATTCTTGTCCACGCCCTCAATAATGATATCTTCGGGAGCTGTGCTGTCCGGTGTATAGTATTCTATGGTCGCTTTGCCTTCGGCGTCTAACCGTAATTCCGGATTCCAGTAAACGGTACTCCGGAAGTCCGAACGCTGAGCGTTCTTTTTCTCGGGAGTATCATAGGTGGGGTGATAGAATTCTACGGACTCACTGTATCCCAGCGGTGTATAAGTGATAATTCCTTGCGCTGGTCTGGCCGGAAGATTTCTAGGGTCTTTCAGAGTGATGACAACGGCACCTCCGGAAGCACGGGGACCCAGTATGACGGCATCTGCTCCTCGAAGCAGACTGATACTGGACATGTCACTGACTTGGATATCCTTCAAAATATCGGAAGCATCTTCATACACAATATCATCGATAACAATGATTGCCGGTTCGGAATTGTTACGGATATGTATCTCACTTCCGTTCGTGATTGTAACGCTGGGTAGTCTGCTGGCTGCATCAAAAGCTGTCTGACCGTATCCTTGCAGTCTGTCTTCTTCTACAGTATAGGTGTTGATACCCCCTGTATAGATACTTTTTGAACTCGGACGTTCCCGCTTCGCTGTAACTGTTATTTCTTTCAGATTGTACACACGCATTCCCCCTTCCATGTAATACTGGTCACGGGTATTCATCAGATAATCTTCCATAAAGGTAGTTGCTCCGTTAAAATAAGGGGCTTTATGCGTAGCGACCGGGTACTGGGGAGGATCCATTAGAATATCTACACCGGCAAATCCTTTCTTGGTGCGTGCCTGAACAAGGAATGTCGTGCTGTCTCTGAATGAGGTATTGACGATGAACTGGCCTTTCTCGTCTGTTTCGGTGGTGGCTATGATATTGTATTTGGGAGCCAGTACACAGATGGGACCTTTCTTTACGTTTGCTCCGAAGAATCCCATGATTCGTCCACTGATGGTTTGTCCTTTTTCTATATAATTTGTGAAATTCAGCGAAGGAGTGCGGAGAACATTTTCCATTTTATGCCTGCGCCAGCCATGTGTCATCATCAGATAGTCGATGGAACGGAGCGTCCGGGCGTCCTGATTCAGAAAATAGAATGCGGGGTCTTCCACATATCCTTTCAGATCCGAAGTCAGCAGGAGATTGGACAGGATATTATCGGCGAGAGAGTCGGGCTGAATACTTTTTCGGTCGGTGATGCTGACAGAGAAAGTACCTTCTACCGGGTTGCCCTCGCTGTCTTTGGCAGCGATCTGTAAAGATACCTTCTCTCTTTTTCCATACGTCGGTTGGTCTGTAGTGATTTGCCATTGATTCGGCTTATGGTCCGGAACGAAAATCAACCGTTCACTAAGTGCATTTCCTTGTTCATCAATCAGCATGAAGTGAGTGATCCCTTCCGTAAACAGGCTGTCATTCATCTTTCCGAAAGTTCTTTTCGGATTGATGGGTTGTAAAATGGCCAGTTTGCCACGGGTATGTGCAAGCAGAAATAGTTTCTGAGGCCATTCGGTCGCTTCTGTCTTTTGGATTTCGTAGCGAATCTCCTGTTTATAGTGCGACATGGCGATGGAGATTCCTTTCGGTTCTATGGCAGGAAGGTCAAATCGCTTGGTAATACTGTCATTAGTTCTTACCGTAACATAATAAGTCTCATTGTTGACGGGATTCATCGTGAAGATGCCCATGCCGTTGTGTTCCGAACGGAAATTGGTAAGTGTGTCTCCTTTAGAGTTGAACAAGAAACCTTCGATCTCTTTAGAGAAGCCATCTGCTCCCTGTGCTTTGAAAGCGACATTCTGATGAGGAATGTTGATCAAGGCACCGCCTTCGGGGAAAAACTTCACATCGAAATCATTGGTAAACACAGGAAGATGGAAAGTCCGTTTGTAGATATATTGCGGATCGTCAAATTCTACTTCTATTCTGCGCGCTACCGGAGATTTTAAATCGGGTAGGGAAATGGAAATCCAGCCGTTTTCGTCCGTCTTTTTTTTGCCTTTGTTTTTTATCTTACCATTCTCAAGGTATAGGTATTTGATTGTTGTATTTTCAAAAACAGCCTGTACGTTGCTTGTAAATTTGATCTTGGCAGTGTAATGTGTATCATCTTCTTGCTGATACTCGATGCTCGAAACGATGGTATTGTCAATAGAGTTTCCTATCTTGATGTTGCGCGAAAAGAAAAAGTCGGGGTCTTCATTCAGCATCCAGTTGCTGTATCCCCGCAGGTAATAATCGCCTGCCGGAAGGGTGGCAGGGAGGGTGAAGGCGTTGTGGAATCCGAGAGAATCTCTGCGGATTTTCTTTCGTTCCACAATGGAGTCGGAACGGTTGATCAGTTCCGTAATGATAAAATTACTTTGTGCGTTGTCCTGATGGGTGATGGCGTTCACCAGATAGCCTTTGAACCATATCTTTTCTCCGGCTCCGTAGAAAGGCTTGTCCAGATGGAGGTACAACTTTTCTTTAGGAATTCTTTCCATCAGACTGAAGTTGGCGATAATCGTATCTTGCATGGTCTGTGCAGATAGCGATGAGAAATATAGAAGGACTCCCAAGAGTACTGTGATGCTTCTTTTACTTTGAAGAGTAGTGGTGTTTTTCATATATTGTGTTTTTAACTTTTATGCATCCAGATTGAAAGAACTTTTCGCTTCACAGCCAGTATATTAATGACTGATACGATGAGGAATAAAAGAATACCCATACTGACAGCTACCCATAACGAACCGGTTTCCAGTTGCGGGAAGAGGAGTCTGATACTCTCTATGTAATAGCTGCGCAGCCAGCATACCAATCCGACAGATAAAATCAGTACGATGATGTTCAGTCCTACGGTCAGTATCTGATAAGGCAGCGCTACCCTGTTGGGGCTGTAGCCTATCAGAAGCAGACTTTCGAGCTTGGTTGTATTCTTTTGGAGCAGTAAGAATATGCTGAGCATCAGGATATAGAATGACAGGATACTGATGAATAAACCTACTCCCAGCACAATACCTACGATAAGGCGAAGGAAATAAGTGGTCTTTCCGGCATCCAGTTTTCCGTCTTCCGTCTCGTAGCCTTTTTTCTGAAAGTAGCTGGCAATAGAAGAGTCGGCGGGATTGCTGACCTCGATGATCAGTCGGGCAGGTTGTGCCTCCGCGTCGGGGGCGAAGTTCTTGTTTGCCCAGTTCATGAAAGACTGCGGAACGAGAATCGTATTCAGACGGTTGGAAAAACCGACGATGTTTCCCTTGTATTGTTCTACCCGTCCGTTGCCCCGCATCATGATGTCCATCTGAATAAGTCCCATCAATCCTTCTGACAACTTAGGCAGACTGCGGCTTTGAGCGAAACCGAAGTTATACAGATTCAGATAATTGCGTGGGATAATGATGGGAATGGTATGTGTTTCTTCGTCAAAGTGCCATTTGTCGAGTTTGATATCTACAAATTCATCGGGAACTGACTCGAAGAACATATCCGTAGAGAGATGAATACCCGCTTTCTGCATCCCCAATCCCGCCGAAACTTTGAATTGAGAAGGAGTGAAAGCTCCTATCGTTTTGGTAAACGACTGTTTTTTCAGATCGGCGATATCTTCGGGAGAGAACGTATTGCTTTTTCCGGCAAAAGACCCGAGCGTACTGATTTTCTTGGTTGCTATGATGAAGTCTTTTTTCATAAAGCTGTCTCCTTCGGTGAATACGGGAATGACATCTTTGTAAAACTGTACGCTGAGCAATACAATCATCATGCCGAACAAGTTGGCTAAAAAGAAACCGGCTAACTGACCGATACTGATATGTTGGCGGAGAAGTTTCCAGACAAGGGTATTCATTATTTTGTATTTTTATATTTTTAGGCGCGAATGACGCAGATTCTATTATAGTTGAAGCACCTTCTTGTATGGCAGTTCGATATGTTTGCCAATGGACGTGGCGATGACTCCGGCACCTTGTTTTCCGGCTTCGTCAATGATGATTTCTCCCATGATGCGGCTGTTCTCATCATCCAAATGGCTGATAGGCTCATCCAGAAACAGGAAGTCGAACGGCTGGCAGAATGCACGGATAAAAGCGACCCGTTGTTGTTGGCCGAAAGAAAGTTTTCCGGCTTTCACGTTCAGTTTATCTGAGATACCCAGCTTCTCGAATAATGAAAGAATCTCTTTTTTCTTCTTGTGTCCGGTAAGGTTATTCTTCAGTTGTACGTTTTCTATCGCTGTAAGTTCGGTGAAGATACGCAAGTCTTGAAAAAGCATACTCAGTGAATGCTTTCTCAGGTCTACCCATTGCTTCACGGAATATGCTTTGATATTGGTTTCATCGAAATTGATAATTCCTTGATAATCGTTGCGATAGCCGTAAAGATAGCTGCATAACGATGATTTTCCGGTGCCTGAGGCGGCTTCTATCAGATACATTTCTCCTTTCCGGAAGATAAGGTCCTGATGCCATACATCAGAGGTCACCGAATTACGGTCAGCAAACACTTGGGGAAGTGTTTGCTGTAAGTGAATACTATTCATGCCGTTCATTGACGAATTACATGCCGGCGAATTGCTTGGCAAAATCTACGATTTGTTTGAGGGCATTGACATCTTTGTCTTTCAGGCAAAGGTCTGTTTCGCTTGTTTCTCCTTCCGAACTTACGGATAAATAAGAAACTTTGGAAGCGAGATCAGAATAAGTCTTGAACTCCTTGCCTCCGAAGCCTACCAGCATCTTTACGACCGGTAAATCCAGTATGGCTTCTGCATTGATGGCCATAAATACAGTCTTGCCTTTCATGTCTGCTGCGTAAGGAGCGTCTTTGATCGATTTGTCAACCGTTTTGCCAATGCTCTTGTAGAGCAGTTCGTCATTGGTAGCGTACATCTGTTTGTCCTTGATGCCGAAAAATATATTCATGCCTCTTGTTTTGTAGACATACTCGTCTTTGCCCAGTTCCATGATGTCTTCTCCTTTTCTCATACCCAGTGATTGCTTGTTCTTGTAAAGAGCTTCAAAAGCATTTCCATTCTTTACATCAGCATAAGCAAGAAAAGTAGGGGCACTGTTCATGGTTACATTGATCAGCCCGGCAGAGATATCGCCGTTGAATGAACTGAACAGTTCTTTTACTTCATCCGCTTTGGCGATAGACACAGTGCTGCGGAATTCTTTATTCTCACTCAACAGATTGTAAAGTCCGTCTCCTTTTACGCCCATATTGATGAACATCAGCGTAGATGCCGGAAAGTATTTCACGAATGTGCCGTTTGTCTTTCCAAATGATTCCATTTGTTTTTTCAGAAGCGCTTTGACGGCGTCGTTCTCCGTGTAGTTTTCTGTTTTAAGGGCGATCTTGCCTTTTTCGAAGTTCAGTCCGCCTAGGATGGTAATGTCTTCCGGTTTGATTTCAGAAGGAAGTCCCATGCTGATCTGGCTTCTGTAAGTAGAAGGGATTGCTGACATGGAGGCGAAGAAGTTGATATCACTCTTTTGCTTGGCTATTTTCTGGAAGGCTCCGGATTTCGCAATGCTGTTGTCGGCAGTCTGTTTCATTAGTTTGGTGATGGCTTCTTTGGCTGCTTCTGTCTGAGAAGTTCTGCTGGCAGAGATAATGATTGCAGTGGTTTCATTGAAAGCAAGCAAGTTTCCGTTCAGGGTAGTGAAGCTATATCCGTCCGCTTCGCTGACCGGCTGGCAGATTTGTTCTTTTGCCATCACATCGAGGGAAGCGTGCAAATCGTCTTCATTGCTGACTTTGGCAACGAATGCACCACCGGAAATTTGGGGAGAGCTAAAGATATAGATCGGTGCTTCCGGATCCAGACCGGATGCTCCCGGATTGTTGATCACCTTCTCCAACTGTTGGAAAGTGGCAGCATTCATCCCGCTTTTCATTGCTTCCAGCAGTTTCTGTTTAGCAGCTTCATTTTCTTTGTCGTTCATTCCGGCTTTGTTGGCCAGTGATTTCAAATCAATAGAGGCAACAGCCGTAGCGTCTGCCGGTATTACGTTCGTATATTCCGTTTGTTTGGAACATGCTGCCAGAAACACAATCAGTACTGCCAGTACCGAGAGCCGTGAGATCATTTTCTTTGCCATACTCATACTATTTAAAAGTTATTATTGGTTCAATAAGTTCATTGTGTGGCAAGCCACGAGTGCCGCTGTCTCTGTCCGAAGCCGTGATTTACCCAAGCTGATGGGAGTGAATCCGCATTCGATGGCTTTCTTCACTTCCTCTTCGCTGAAGTCTCCTTCGGGACCGATCAGAACGAGAGCATCTTCTCCTGCTTTCAGTACATTTTTCAGCTGAGGCTTTTCGCCTTCGTAACAGTGAGCAATAAATTTCTGACCTTGAAACTCTTGTGCAATGAACTTGTCGAAGTCCGTCATTTCGTTGAGTTTCGGCAGGCGAGCCTTAAGAGATTGCTTGATGGCTGATATCAGAATCTTTTCGATCCGTTCGGTTTTAATCACCTTGCGTTCGGAAAAACGGCAGTTGAGAAAAGTCAGTTCGTCAAATCCGATTTCCGTAGCTTTCTCGGCAAGCCATTCATTGCGGTCCATATTTTTGGTCGGCGCCATGGCAATGTGCAGATGACACGGCCAGAGCGGTTCCTGAAAGATTGTTTCTTTGATGGCTACAAGGCAACGCTTGTTGGTTGCAACCGTGATTTCTGCTTTATAGAAATGTCCCTTACCGTCCGTAAGAGTGATTTCGTCTCCGATACCCAACCGCAGGACGCGGGTACAATGTTGTGCTTCCTCTTCCGGAAGTTCGTAGTTTTTCTGTATATCGGGAGTATAAAATACGTGCATAATTGGTTAGTGGTTTTGATTTCTTGAATTGATCCGGTCGCGTATCTTGGCAGCCAGTTCGTAATTCTCGTCTTTGATTGCTTGCTCCAATGCTTCTTCGAGTGCCATTGAAGTAACGTTGCGAGGCAGATCCCGCTTCTTTTCGTCTTCCGCTTCTTCATCAGACTCTTCAGGATGTCTTCTTTCCTCGTTCGATATCCGAAGGCATTCCTGTTCCAGAATGGATTCATAAATGAGGATCGGACATTCAGCACGGATTGCCATACCGACAGCATCCGAGGTACGTGTATCGATACGTATAATTTCTTCGTCTTTTTTAAGGTAAATGTAGGAATAGAAAATACCGTCCTTCGCCTTGTAGATCAATACGCGGAGCAAACTAGCTCCTAATACGCCGATAATGGTCATGAACAGGTCGTGTGTCAGAGGGCGGGGAGTTTTGACCCCCTTCATATACAGGGCGGTTGCCTGAGCTTCAGCGGGACCTATGATGATAGGCAGTTGCCGTTCACCGTTCACTTCACCCAACAGTAGGGCAAAAGCGCCTACTTGCGCTTGGCTATTTGTGATATTTAAAACTTGTAATTCTACTTTTTTGTCCATTGTTCTTTTTTACTTAATTTACTTTATTCTCTCGTTGGTGTTTGTACTTGAATACCAGAGCAAACAGGATGCCGATCACCAGTGCATACGCCGCAAAGATAAACCAGATGTCCGGCCATTCACGGCTCACTAGTTTGCCATCAGCATATACTGAGAATGCGTCTACGACAGCACCGCTGGCATATCCTCCGATGATGGCACCCAACCCGTTGGTCATCATAAAGAACAACCCCTGGGCACTGGCACGGATGGAGGAACTGGTTTCTTGTTCAACAAACAACGAACCTGAAATGTTGAAGAAGTCGAACGCCATACCATACACGATCATGGAAAGAATCAGCATCCACAGACCGGAACCCGGGTCTCCGAAGCCAAACAGCCCGAACCGGAATACCCAGGCGAACATACTGATCAGCATCACTTGCTTGATGCCGAAATGTCTCAGGAAGAATGGTATAGCGAGAATAAATAATGTTTCAGACATTTGAGAAATAGACAGCAGGATCACCGAATGTTTTACTCCGAAAGAATCTGCAAACTCCGGAATACTGGCGAAGCTCCCGAGGAAAAGGTCACCATACGTGTTGGTGATCTGCAATGCTGCTCCTAAAAGCATGGAGAACAGGAAGAAAATAGCCATTTTCTTTCTTTTGAATAATACGAATGCATCCAGTCCGAAGGAAGAAAGTAATGTTTTCTTTTCTGTCTTGGCCGGTTTGCATGCCGGCAGGGTGAAAGAGTATAAACCCAGCAAGAGTGCGGATGCACCGCCTACATAAAGTTGTGCGCTGGAGTTCTTGAATCCGGTAAGGTCTACCGCCCACATGGCGCAGATAAAACCAATCGTTCCCCATACACGGATAGGAGGGAAGTCCTTGATCAGGTCGCATTTATATTGTTCCAGTGCATTGTATGAAACGGTATTGGCCAGTGACAGGGTAGGCATATATACCAATAAATTGAGTAGCATAGCCCAATACATCTGGTCATAATTCGTAACGGTAGAGGCATAGAAAAGACAAGCTGCCCCTGCGATGTGGCAAAGTCCGTATAAACGTTCGGCATTGAACCATTTATCGGCGATAATACCAATGATGCCGGGCATGACTAAAGAGGCAATACCCATGGTGGCGAAGATGGCACCGATCTGTCCTCCTTCGAAGTGGAGTTCTCTGCCCATGTAACCCCCTAGTGAAATTAACCATGACCCCCATACAAAGAATTGCAGGAAGTTCATAATGATCAAACGAACTTTTATACTCATGACTTTTCTAATTTGTGTTTCTCTTTTTACGTTAATAATAGATGCAAATATAATATTTTCGTTGATTGGGTGGACAAGTTAATCGATAAAAAGGGGATAAAAAAGCCATAAATGCGAAGAATAGTGAAGAATTGCTGTTAAAAAGAGGGTGGATAGGCATATAAAAAAAGAAGGCTATCTATCCCAGACAGCCAATCTTTATTAACCTTAAATCTAATACCATGAAAAACACAGTGCAAATATAAAGGGTTTTATGTTATAGAACATAGTGATTTGCCGAAAAACTTCTATTTGTTAACTCTAATTAACTTTGAAACTATTATTTTTCTTTTATTCACCCCTTGTTTATGCAAGTTCATGGTGTTTATGACATATATTACTCTACATAGAGTACCAGCCCTTTCAGGTATTCTCCTTCGGGATGGTATATATTTACCGGGTGGTCGGCAGGCTGGGTTAGTTGGTGCAGGATACGTACACTACGTCCTGACATAGCAGCAGCGGTAAACACAGCTGTGCGGAAATTATCCTTGGTTACCACCTGAGAGCAGGAGAAAGTAAACAGGATGCCGCCCGGTTTGATCTTTTCGAATGCTTTGGCATTCAGTTTCCGGTAACCTTGCAAGGCATTCCGCAAAGCATCCTTATGCTTGGCAAATGCAGGCGGGTCGAGGATTATCAAATCGTATTGGTCGCCCATGCGGTCAAGGTATTTGAAAGCATCTTCGGCGAAAGCTTCGTGACGCGCATCGCCGGGGAAATTCAGTTCTACGTTTTTGTTAGTCAGATCGATTGCTTTGGCAGAACTGTCAACGGAATGTACCAGCTTTGCACCTCCACGCATAGCGTAGAAGGAGAAACCGCCGGTGTAGCAGAACATATTCAGTACCGAACGGTCTTTAGAATAATGCTCCAGCAGTGAACGGTTTTCGCGTTGGTCTACGAAGAATCCTGTCTTTTGGCCTTTCAGCCAGTCTACATGGAACTTCAGGCCGTATTCCCGTGCGATATTATCGCTGCTTCCTCCTTTAAGGAACCCGTTTTCGGGGAAAAGATCTGCCTTAAAAGGCAGTGTAGTCTCCGATTTATAATAGATATTTTCGATCTTGTCACCCATTACTTCCGACAGGGCTTCGGCGATAGTCATGCGGTCTACATGCATTCCTGCGGAGTGCGCTTGCATGACGGCAGTCCGGGCATAAATGTCAATGACCAGCCCAGGCAGATTGTCTCCCTCACCGTGTACAAGACGGTAGGTGTCATTGGTGGGATTGACTGCGATACCGATTCCACAACGCATATCATAGGCAATTTGCAGTTTACGTTTCCAGAAATCGTGGTCGATGGGTTCCTGACGGAAAGAGAGCACACGTACGGCGATACTTCCGATCTGGAAATGTCCTTCGGCTATAAATTCCTTCTTCGAAGTGTATACTTCTACAACTTCACCTTCTTCGGGTTCTCCATCGAAACGAGCGATTGCTCCGGAGAAAATCCAGGGATGAAATCTTTTTAAAGACTCTTCTTTGCCGGGTTTGAGGTATACTTTATGCATGTTGTTTAAAATGCTATTTTATCAGTTATTAATTAGTCTTTTATCGGTCATTTGTCAGCGATTGGCGGGAGCATTTGCGTCAACCTCTTCTTCTACAGGGAGGTTTTCGACCTCGTAGTTGCCGGTTCGTTTCAGTTCCTGCAACAGGTTGTAGATGTTGAGGCAAGCCCAGGCATCGGTAGCGGCATATTGTTTCTGTCCGTCGCTCAGTACGTCCGCTTCCCAGTTGGACAGCCGTTGTGATTTGGAAATCTTTTCTTTGAACAGGATTGCATAAATCTTTTGCAGACTTTTGTCCTGTATGCCGAACTGGCGTACATAGTCTTGCAGTTCGATGCAGCTCTGTTGGGTAAAAGGTGCACGTTTGTGCAGCATCATAAAGTCGTCTTTGAGCGACAGTCCTACTTTGATAACAGCCGGATTTTCCAGCAGGTCGACCAAAGGTTGGGTGAGTCCGGTCATATTGAGGCGGAACAGGAAACAGCATTCGTCTGAAGAAATCTGCAGAAGTGCTACTTTATGACTTTGTCCTTTGGTGAAGGATGGGCGCGTTTCGCTATCGATACCCAGTATCGGCTGAGATTGCAGGTAAGCTACTGCTTTTTCTGTTTCCGCTTCCGACTGGATCACATGGATTCGTCCCGGAAATACAGTTTTCGGGAGTTCCTTTAGTTCGTCTTTATTTATACTTCTTCTTACTATCATTTTTGTTTATTCGTCATTACGACAATGGCAACCGTCCTCATGACAATGACATTCGTCGTCGTGGCAGTGACAACCGTCTTCTTCACAACAATAGTCGTCATCGCTTAGTTCGTTATTCTCTTCCTCGTTGTCTTCTTCGTCATTCTCATTCTGCTGGTTATACTTCACATCGTGAAGGGCACGCAGAGTGTTTACCAACTTCTGTCCCCACAGCAGACTGAAGTTTTCCTGACAGATGGCCAGCGAGTCGTTCATGGTTTCGTTCAGTCCCAGCTGGAAAACGAAAATAAAATCTTTGATATCCTGATAGATATCTGCCAAATCTTCCGAGATGGACTTCTTGATAGGCTGGTCACTGTACACCATATCCTGTACGAAAACGTCCAGATAATCATCCTTTTCACCCATCAGCCCTGCCAGATTGATGCGCAGAATCTCGTAGATTTCCTCTGTTACATACGTTTCGGGTGCCTCGTCTCCAATCGTTTCACACTTCGGAAGCAAGGATGCTTTGAGATAGAGCAGGGGAAGTATTTTTAAGGACGTGTCGACAAAAGCTTTGCGCTTCATGTGTTCAGCACGTTCGAGGAATGCGCAAAATTCGGCGGCTACCGTTACGAACTCGATCACATTCTTTTCAAATATCGTTTGGCTTTCTTTTTCCATAATCAGATTGATTTGAATCGCAAAGGTAAGAAAAAGGATTGAATGAGAGTACTGCTCGTTATTTTTTTATTATTTTTGCGGCTTATAATACGGATTCCAATTTATTTAAAGAATAAAGACTCATGGCAAAAAAGAAAATAGATAAGGAGGCTGAACGCACTCCGTCTTCTCCTGGAAGGATTGTATCAATTTTTAAGAATGAAACCGTTCATTTTGTGATCGGATTGATGCTGGTAATCTTTTCTGTTTATCTTTTGTTGGCTTTTTCTTCCTTCTTCTTTACGGGGGCAGCCGACCAAAGTATTATCGACAGCGGCAACTCGGCAGACCTTGCGGCGGTTAATAACAATGTAAAAAACTATGCCGGATCTCGCGGAGCACAGTTGGCTAGTTATCTGATAAATGACTGTTTTGGAATATCTTCTTTCTTTATCCTTGTCTTTTTGGCGGTGGCAGGATTGAAGCTGATGCGGGTGCGCATTGTCCGTCTGTGGAAATGGTTTATCGGTTGTACATTATTATTGATTTGGTTCTCCGTATTCTTCGGTTTCGCTTTGATGGATCATTATCAGGATTCTTTCATTTATCTGGGAGGTATGCACGGTTACAATGTAAGCCGCTGGCTGGTTTCGCAGGTGGGAGTTCCCGGAGTATGGATGATCCTGCTGATAACGGCAGTCTGTTTCTTTATCTACATAAGTGCACGGACGATAATCTGGTTGCGCAAACTTTTTGCTCTGAGTTTCCTCAAACGTCAGAAGAAAGAAGAGGAAAAAGAGACAGCAGAAGAAGGAACACAGGAGTTCACGACCTCGCAACCGCAGGAAGTGGAGTTCAATCTGAAACGTACTTATAAGCAAACACCTCCTCCTGCTCCCGTGATGGATATACAGGCAGAAGAACCGAAAGAAGAATCTCCGGTCAACGCACCGGAACCGGACGACGAACTTCCTTCTGCTGATGAGGCGGAAGGGGTGACTATGGTCTTTGAACCGACCGTAAGCGATGTGGTTCCTCCTGCTGCTCAGGATGAATTGCCGGGTGAGGATGAACCCGGGTTCCAGGTAGAGACAGCTACGTCCGAAGAAGAATATCAGGGTCCGGAGCAAGAACCTTATAATCCGATGAAGGATCTGGAAAATTACCGTTTCCCGACAATCGACTTGATGAAGCATTTTGAGAATGACGATCCGACGATTGACATGGACGAGCAGAATGCGAATAAAGACCGTATCATTAATACATTGCGCAGCTTTGGCATTGAAATCAGTACGATCAAAGCTACGGTAGGTCCTACGGTGACTCTTTATGAAATTACCCCTGAACAGGGTGTGCGTATCTCGAAGATCCGGGGCCTGGAGGATGATATCGCCCTGAGTTTGTCAGCGGATGGTATCCGTATTATTGCTCCGATACCGGGTAAGGGAACCATCGGTATTGAAGTTCCGAATAAGAATCCGAAGATTGTATCCGGTCAGAGCGTGATTGGAAGCAAGAAGTTCCAGGAGTCCAAGTTTGACTTACCGATTGTACTGGGTAAGACGATCACGAACGAAGTGTTCATGTTCGACCTTTGCAAGATGCCGCACGTGTTGGTGGCAGGTGCTACCGGGCAGGGTAAGTCTGTCGGCTTGAATGCAATCATTACTTCCTTATTATATAAGAAGCATCCGGCTGAATTGAAATTTGTACTGGTTGACCCGAAGAAGGTGGAGTTCAGCATTTACTCCGTCATTGAAAACCATTTTCTGGCCAAACTTCCCGACGGAGGCGAACCGATTATTACGGACGTGACCAAGGTAGTGCAAACGCTGAATTCTGTTTGTGTGGAAATGGATACACGCTATGACCTCTTGAAGATGGCTCATGTACGTAATGTCAAGGAGTATAATGAGAAGTTTATCAACCGCCGCCTCAATCCGGAGAAAGGACATAAGTTTATGCCGTATATTGTGGTGGTAATCGACGAGTTCGGAGATTTGATCATGACTGCCGGTAAGGAAGTGGAACTTCCTATTGCCCGTATTGCGCAGTTGGCACGTGCGGTCGGTATTCACATGATTATCGCTACGCAGCGTCCGACAACGAATATCATTACAGGTACGATCAAGGCGAACTTCCCGGCACGTATTGCGTTCCGTGTATCTGCTATGATGGACTCCCGTACGATTCTTGACCGTCCGGGGGCAAACCGCCTGATTGGTAAGGGAGATATGCTCTTCCTGCAAGGTGCTGATCCGGTACGTGTGCAGTGTGCCTTTATCGATACGCCGGAAGTGGAGGAAATCACGAAGTTTATTGCCCGTCAGCAGAGTTATCCAACTCCGTTCTTCCTGCCCGAGTATGTGAGCGAAGACAGCGGTAGTGAAGTGGGCGACATTGATATGGGACGTCTCGACCCGTTATTTGAAGATGCGGCACGCTTGGTGGTCATCCATCAGCAAGGTTCCACTTCGTTAATTCAACGTAAATTTGCTATCGGTTACAATCGTGCCGGACGTATCATGGACCAGCTTGAAAAGGCGGGAATCGTCGGACCTACACAGGGAAGCAAGGCTCGTGATGTACTCTGCATCGACGATAATGATCTTGAAATGCGTTTGAACAATTTACAATAACAGATCGTTTATTAATCAAATGAGAAAATACATTTTTAGTGTTTTAATAGCTTTACTGTCACTGCCTGTGATTGCTCAACAACAGCAGTCGCAGGCTAAAGCTGTTCTGGAGAAGACAGCCGAAGCATTTAAGAAGGCAGGTGGTGTAAGGGCTGATTTTACCTTGAAGGCTGTCAATGACGGTCATCTGGAAGGACGTGAGAATGGTATCATCCAGTTGAAAGGCGAGAAGTTTATGCTGAAGACCTCCGAGACAACCACTTGGTTTGACGGGAAAACACAGTGGAGTTACATGGTGAGAAATGATGAAGTGAATGTCAGCAATCCTACTCAGGAAGAGTTGCAGCAAATCAATCCGTATACCTTTCTTTATATGTATCAGAAAGGATTCTCTTATAAGCTGGGAACTGTGAAGGTATATCAGGGTAAAGCTGTTTGGGAAGTGATTCTGACTGCTAATGATAAAAAGCAAGAGTTGGAAAGTATTACGCTTTATGTGACAAAGAGTACGTATGAACCGGTTTACATTCAGCTTCAGCAACGTGGTCAGAAAACGCGTAATGAGATTACCGTGACAGCTTATCAGACCGGACTGGATTATGCGGATCATGTTTTCACTTTCGACCGGAAGGCATACCCCACTGCGGAAGTGATAGACTTACGATAGGATGTTCTTTTGAGTAAGAGATGAGATAGTTGGAATATAAAACAATAATATAACAATAAAATGGCAGAAATAGAAAAAGTAAAATGCCTGATTATAGGCTCAGGGCCTGCCGGATATACGGCAGCGATCTATGCAGGACGTGCTAACCTTTGTCCGGTGCTTTATGAAGGATTGCAACCTGGTGGTCAGTTGACGACTACTACGGATGTGGAGAACTTCCCCGGTTATCCGGAAGGAATCAGTGGTCCGCAGTTGATGGAAGATTTGCGTGCGCAAGCCAGCCGTTTCGGAACAGACGTCCGTTTCGGTATTGCTACAGCGGCAGATTTGAGCAAAGCTCCTTATAAAATAACGATTGACGGTGATAAGGTGATTGAAACGGAAGCATTGATCATTTCTACCGGTGCTACGGCCAAATACCTGGGACTGGAAGACGAAAAGAAATACGCCGGAATGGGAGTTAGCGCTTGTGCTACTTGTGACGGTTTCTTCTACCGGAAGAAAGTCGTTGCAGTGGTGGGCGGTGGAGATACCGCCTGTGAGGAAGCGATCTATCTGGCTGGTCTGGCATCCAAAGTATATCTGGTGGTTCGCAAACCTTACCTGCGTGCATCGAAGATTATGCAGGAGCGTGTGCAGAAGCATGAGAAGATTGAAGTTCTTTTCGAACACAATGTAGTCGGCTTGTTTGGCGACAACGGCGTAGAAGGTATGAATGTCGTGAAGCGTTGGGGCGAATCGGACGAAGAACGTTACAGCCTGCCGATCGACGGTTTCTTCTTGGCTATCGGTCACAAACCGAATTCGGATATCTTCAAGGAGTATATCGATACTGACGAAGTGGGTTACATTATTACAGATGGTGACAGCCCCCGTACGAAAATTCCCGGAGTATTCGCAGCGGGAGATGTGGCTGATCCGCATTATCGTCAGGCTATTACAGCAGCGGGAAGTGGCTGTAAGGCTGCTATCGAAGCGGAACGTTATCTCTCTGCAAAGGGAATTATTTAAAGATGAAGTAAGGCGGAATGCTTTGCATGGAATAAATAAGAACTGAATCGATAAAAAAACGGTGGACATGAGCAACAAGCTGAATGTCCACCGTTTTTTGTTATCTCACAGGCATTAATATGCTTCGATTTCGTCTATCCACAATTCGGCAGGAATGACTTCCGGACCGTTGTTCTTTTCGAAATTGACGCCATTACGCAAGGTACCGCCATTCTTGATTTTTACTTTCAGGAAAGTGGCTTGTGTCGGTTCGAATTCGATAGAGTCGGTGAATGCGATTCTTCCCGTTTCCGGACAATCATGCTTCAATACTTTTTCGGCTATCTGAGTATATTGCTGACCGTCAGCAGATACTTCTACGGCAACTCCTCCGGCGGGGAGCATTCTCATGGCAGGATTGAACAAGGAGCCGAAGACCACTTTTCTTACTTCTGTCGGTTTGTCCAGATGGACGATGAATTCCAGGTCTTTACCCTCTACGATTGCGAAACTGGACCACGGAGTGTAAGAAGCATTGTTACCTCTCTTACCATTCGTCAGACCGAAAGTTGTTTTGTCAGCTCCCAGTACATCATTGTCGCCGAAAATATCCCCTGTCCATCCCATTGTATAATTGACGGTAAATGGTTTTCCCGCCAGCAGATTGCCATACAATGGCTTGTTGGTGACTTTGCCCAGCATCTTGCCGTCTTTGAAGGCGGCAGCTTTCAGGTCGATGTTTCCTTCAAGTGCGAAAGGCTGTTCATATAGCGTAGAACCGTAAGTCGGTTCGCTGCCGTCTGTGGTGTATCTGATTTCCGCATTCGGGTAGAATGTTTCCAGCAATACCATCAACGGACCGTTTTCATCCGCATGAGTATTGATGTTTACGTCGAAGAAGTTGAGGCAGGGTTTGGTATCCATGACTTCCAGGCGCTCAAATTCCGTAACCATGCGTTCGCAGAAACTCTTCCAGTTTTTGTTGGCATCCAGCGTCCATCCCGTTTCCGCGATTGCCATTGCACGTGGGAAGGCCTGATAATCTACCCGGTCGGAAGTTTTCATATATTCTCTCCAGAGGTTGCCTTGCATACCGATAATATGCTTTTTCACCAGTTCATCGGCATCATCCGGAACAGGATTGTAGCTATAAGTCTTCTTCAGCGTTGTGTATCCGCCGATGGTAGTCGGGGCGATTTCCGGATCTTCCTGATAGAAGTCCAGATAAGCATAAGGCATGGGAGCCATGATTGCGTTGTGTCCTGCTTTAGCTGCATTCAATCCGCCTTCAACGCCACGCCATGATAAGACAGTAGCGTTCGGAGCCAGACCGCCTTCCAAAATCTCGTCCCAGCCGATGATATTGCGTCCTTTGCCGTTCAGGTATTTTTCCATGCGGGTAACGAAGTAACTTTGCAGTTTATCTTCCTTGCTATGCTTCATTCCGTCCACTTTGCTGGGAGTCACGTCATCCTTCAAGCCTAACTGACGAATCAACTGCTGACAGAAAGCACTGTTCTTCCAAGCTGTTTTGGGGCATTCGTCCCCTCCGATATGAATGTATTCGCTGGGAAATAATTCGACTACCTCATCCATGACTCCTTCAAAGAACTTGAAAGTGGTCTCGCTCGGGCAGAATACCTGTTCGAATACGCCCCACGTAGGTGATACTTTATATGTCTGTGTAGAATCACAAGACAATTCGGGGTAAGCAGCCAGAGCCGCCAATGCATGCCCCGGCATTTCTATTTCGGGGATTACATTGATATATTTGCTTGCAGCATAAGCTACTACTTCTTTTATCTGTTCCTGTGTGTAATATCCTCCGTGTTCTATTCCGTCGAATACTTGCGGATAGTTCACATAATAATAGTCTACCAGCGTCTTTTCACGTTTGGAACCTATCTCTGTCAGTTTCGGATATTTCTTGATTTCGATTCTCCATCCCTGATCGTCCGTCAGATGCCAGTGGAAAACGTTCATCTTGTTCATTGCCAACAGGTCGATAAACTTGTAGATATACTCTATCGGGGCGTAATGGCGGCAAACGTCCAGCATCAGTCCGCGATGTACAAAGCGGGGAGCGTCTTCGATCTCTACAGCCGGAACAGACCAGTCGGCTTTCTTCTTCAGTTCTTTTCCGTAAACAGCGGGAGGAAGAAGTTGATAAATAGTCTGTACACCATAGAAAAATCCGTTCGGCTGGGAAGCTGTAACTGTAATAAGGGTAGGGGTGACAGACAGTTTGTAGCCTTCTTTAGGCATACCTTCTTGTAGTACGAAACTGATAGCAGGCTTTCCATCCACGCTTTCGGCTTCTTTCAGAGAGATTCCGGCAGTCTGTTTCAGTTGTTCGGCAAAGCCGTCGGCTACCTTTTTAACTTCCGGAGCATCGGACGGAACTACCAGCCGGACTTTGTTACTCAGTTCGAAGCGGCCTTCTTTGGGAACAAGCTGGTTGGGTTGCGGAACGATATTGTACTCGTTCGTCACTTCTTTTGGCTTCTGACAACTGGGGGTAATCATAAGTAAGGACAAAAGAAGAAGGGAAATACTTTTCTTCATGGTCTGAAATTGTGTTAAGTTATTAATATATTGACAGGACAAATGTACTTGTTTAATTGATAAGTTCCAATAGTATAGAAATAAAAAAGCCGATGTGACGAACATCGGCTTCCAGTTAAAGTTTCAGATCACTTTTTATGATCGTATAAGGTCTGTATTATCCTATCTTGCTTATTTTCTTGAGTTTTTCTTCTTCAATGATTTTGATCTTTCTTCCGTCGATGGTGATCAGGCGTTCCGTAGCGAACTGTGATAAGGTACGGATGGCGTTCGAGGTGGTCATGTTCGACAGATTTGCCAGGTCTTCACGGGAAAGATAAATACTCAATGTCGACCCGTCTTCTTCCAGACCGTAGCTTTCTTTGAGGAAAATTAGCGATTCTGCCAGACGTCCGCGGATATGTTTCTGTGTCAGGCTGACGGTACGTTCGTCGGAAATGCCGAGATCGATAGAAAGCTGGCGGATGAAGAACATGGCTAAATCATTGTTTTGAGCAATAAGCGTGGTAATGGCAGTCATGGGGATGAGACAGATAACAGAAGGTTCAAAAGCAGCGGCAGCAGTTACGAAGTCTTCCTTTGCGAAGTATGCACGGTACGCAAAGTATTCCCGCTGTTTAATCATGCGGATAATCTGACTTCTACCTCCTACACCATCTTTGAAGATTTTGACCTTGCCGGTAATGAGGCACATCAAATGAGAGGGAGTCTCCCCTTCGCAGTAGATGGTTTCGTTTTTTTTGTAGGTCTGTATTGTATAATTGTTCATCAGAAACTCCCTTTGTTCGTTATTCAAAGGAGCTAACAAATCGGATAATGGTTCCGAAATATCGATGTCTGACATGTTCATTTTTACCATGGGTGCTACAAAACTGTGTTATACAGCACAAAAGTAGAAAGAAAAAATGAGAAAATGAACGAATCTATAAAAAGATTGCACAAAAGCAGGTTCTTTCGTGCAATCTTCAGGAGCTTTTTATTTGGTGAACAAGAGTTCCCTGTACTTGGGTAGCGGCCATATTTCGTCGTCTACCTCCATCTCCAGGTGATCGATATGATCGCGGATTTTATCAAGATAAGGACGTACTTTTTCTTCGTATTCGAATGCTCTCTCTTTGTAGTTGTCTTTGTGATTGGCAACTTTTCGGGCTTCGGTCATTTCGCGTACCAATACTTTGATGGAAGTCACCCGGTGTGAGATTTCGCGAATCAGCTCTTTGCGGTCGGCGCTCAATACTTCGTATTCTTCGGGAGAGAAGATTTCTTTCATTTTGCAAAGATTCTCCAATAGCCGGTTCTGGTAGGTGACAGCCGTCGGCACGATGTGGTTGATGGCAAGGTCGCCCAATACGCGTCCCTCGATCTGTACCTTCATGGTGTATTTTTCCAGTTCTACTTCGAGACGGCTGTTCAGTTCGGTTTCGTTGAAGATGCGCTCACCGATCAGTACCGATTTCGACTGGTTGTCTACGTAGTGCATCAGTGCTTCCGGCACGTGGCAGATGTTGGTCAGTCCGCGGCGGGCAGCTTCCTGTCTCCATTCTTCTGAGTAACCGTCGCCTTCAAAGCGGATGGCTTCGGAAGCGATGATGGTTTCTTTCAGCAGGCGGAAGATAGCTTCGTCTTTGCCCACTCCTTCTTCCATCAGTTTCTCCACAGATGCGCGGAATTCGTTCAACTGGTTGGCCATGGCGGCGTTGATGGCGATCATGGCGGCGGCACAGTTGGAAGAAGAACCGGCGGCACGGAACTCAAAGCGGTTTCCGGTGAAGGCGAAAGGAGAAGTACGGTTGCGGTCGGTGGTATCGAGCAAGATTTCCGGGATACGTCCGATTCCCAGTTTCAGCGTAGTCTTTTCTTCCGGTGTCATCTTTTCGTTTCCTACTTGGCGTACGATTTCGTCGAGGGTTGCCGAGAGTTGTGAACCGAGGAAGCAGGAGAGGATGGCGGGAGGAGCTTCGTTCGCTCCCAGGCGGTAGCTGTTGCTGGCACTCATGATGGAGGCACGCAGCAGGTCCTGGTTCTTGTATACCATCATCAGTACGTTTACCAGGAAAGTAAGGAACAGCATATTGCCTTTCGGGTTCTTTCCGGGGGCAAACAGGTTGATGCCGGTGTCGGTGCACAGCGACCAGTTATTGTGTTTGCCGGAGCCGTTAACGCTGCTATATGGTTTTTCGTGCAGCAATACATTGAAGTGATGCTTGCGTGCGATACGCTTCATCAAGTCCATGACAAGCTGGTTGTGGTCGTTTGCCAGGTTGCAGTTTTCGAAGATGGGAGCCAGCTCGAACTGGTTGGGAGCTACTTCGTTGTGACGGGTCTTGGCAGGGATGCCCAGTTTGTGACATTCGATTTCGAGTTCCTTCATAAATGCGGTGACACGTGGAGGAATGGAGCCGAAATAGTGGTCTTCCAACTGTTGGTCTTTGGCGGAAGAGTGTCCCATCAAGGTACGTCCGGTCAGACAAAGGTCGGGACGTGCATTATATAAGGAGGAGTCTACGAGGAAATATTCCTGTTCCCATCCTAAGTTGGTAAAGACGCGTGTTACGTTCTTGTCGAATAGCTGGCAAACATCCGTGGCAGCCTTGTCTACGGCGGCAAGTGCTTTCAGAAGCGGAGTCTTGTAATCCAGCGCTTCGCCTGTGTAAGAGATAAAAATCGTAGGGATACAGAGCGTGGTATCTACTACGAATGCCGGAGAAGAAACATCCCATGCGGTATATCCGCGAGCTTCGAATGTATTACGGATACCGCCATTGGGGAAAGAAGAAGCGTCCGGTTCTTGCTGAATCAGCAGTTTTCCGGAGAATCGTTCAATGACTCCGCCGTCTTCGCCGAATTCGATAAAGCCGTCATGCTTTTCGGCGGTTCCGTCTGTCAGAGGCTGAAACCAGTGTGTGTAGTGGGTGACGTTGAGCGACTTGGCCCAGCTCTTCATGCCGTTGGCAATCAGGTCGGCTATTTCACGGCTGATCGGTGTACCTTTTTCGATTGCATCGGTAACAGCCTTATAGGCTTCCTTCGGAAGATACTCCTGCATCTTCTTGCGGTCGAATACGTGGCTACCATAATAATCAGAGAGTTTGTTGGAAGGGGCAGTAACTTCCAGCGGCTTCCGGTTGGAAAGTTCTTGTAAGGCGTAAAATCTCATTTTTGACATAAATCGTCTTCTTTTTATCGGTTGATGGCGCAAAAATATATGTTTTTTCTGAAAGTACCCCTATTTTAAAGGGGGTATTTTCGGAAAATGATATATTTTTCTGAAGAATACCCCCTCCTTATAGGATTGATTCGTCTCTGAATCACCTTTTGTCCATCACGGCACTTTTTGATTATAACCGATTAAGAGATGGATTCCAGTATTTCCTGCTGTCCGTCCTTGTTTTTCTGTCGGTCGATTTCTGCAGCCATCTGTTTGACTAGTATTTCTACCTGCATATAATGCTTGTTTATGTTTCTGTATAGCAGCTTCATTGTAGTACTGTCCATAGCCATTTGGGTGAGGAACTGTAAATGTTTTCCCATCGAGGCGTTCATTTGCATATGCGTTTTTTTATCCTATACTAAATTTAGTCCCGGCTTGTGCAATAAATAATACTTTGGAGTGCATAAATTAATTCGTCCGCCTATAGCCGGATGCAAGTTTGCCTATAGTAGACGTTGCGTTTGCCTATAGGCGGACGAAACGTTGCCTATAGCCGGACGAATTAATTCATGCACTCGAAGATATTATTTTTTATAGAGAAAATGTTTATTGTATTCTACTGTAATGATTGAAGAAATTGGGAAGTGGATTTAATAAGTAGAAAAATGTCCATGAAAACTGATATGATGCGTGGCATTGAGAAAGGATTTTCCTTGCTAACGCTTTTTTGCAGCTTAATTCCCTTGCTTTTCGATATTCTTTTTTATATTTGCCTACAATAAACAAGGAGATACGACGATTGAAATATAAGATATTGATAGGATGTATGTTGTGCTTGTTCTCTTTTATTCCGAAGGGGGCAGCCAATCTTGTTCTTAATCCTTATACAAGTCAGGAGATATCTGCTGATTCCATCATTGAGCGTGTCATGACTTTTGCTCCCTCTTATGAAAGTATAGTGAGCGACTATCGCGCGAACCTATATATAAAGGGTAAGATGAATATTCAGAAGAAGAATTTTATCCTCCGGTACGTTCCTTCGATGTTTCGCTTGCAGAAAGGGGTACGTGAATACTTGCTCGAAACGTACAGTGACCTGCATTATACAGCTCCCAATATCTATGACCAAAAAGTAAAGGCATCACAAGGCACTGTGAGAGGAAACAGGGGACTGCCGGGGCTGCTTGAATATTTTAGTGTCAATATCTACTCATCTTCTCTTCTGAATGACGAACGCTTGCTGTCTCCGCTTGCCAAGAACGGGCAGAAATACTACAAATACCGGATAGACAGTGTGATGGGCGATCCCAATAATCTCGACTACCGGATACGTTTCATTCCCCGTACCAAGAGCGACCAGCTGGTGGGCGGCTATATGATTGTCAGCAGCAATGTATGGAGCGTGCGTGAAATACGTTTTTCGGGACGGTCGGAACTGATTACGTTTACTTGCTGGATCAAGATGGGGGAAGTTGGAAAGAAAGATGAGTTTCTCCCGGTGCGTTATGATGTGGAGGCCCTTTTTAAGTTCCTGGGCAATAAGGTGGACGGCAATTATACCGCTTCGTTGGACTATAAATCAATAGAACTGAAAGAAAGAAAGGTTCGGAAGAAGGAGAAGAAAAAGTATAATTTGTCGGAATCATTCTCCTTGCAGTGTGATACGAATGCCTATAAAACAGATGCTTCCACGTTTGGCGTATTACGTCCCATTCCTTTGAGTGACAGGGAAAAACAACTTTATAAGGATTACGCATACAGACGGGATACCGTGTCGGTGCAACGAAAATCCAAGAGTCAGGCTTTCTGGGGAACGATGGGCGACCTGATGGTGGAAGATTATAAATTCAATCTGTCCAATATCGGAAGTGTCCGCTTCTCGCCGTTTATCAATCCGCTTTTGTTCAGTTATAGCGGAAGCAACGGATTATCATACCGGCAGGATTTCCGTTACAACCGGATTTTCAGAGGCGACAAGTGGCTCCGCATCGTACCCAAACTGGGTTATAACTTTACACGGAAAGAGTTCTACTGGTCGCTGAATGCCGACTTTGAGTACTGGCCGCAGAAACGGGGCTTTTTCCGGTTGAGTGTGGGTAATGGTAACCGTATCTATAGCAGCAAGATGCTGGACGAACTGAAAGCGATGCCGGACAGTATCTTTAATTTCGACCTCATCCATCTGGATTATTTCAAGGACTTGTATTTCAACTTCCGTCATAGTTTTGAAATTACCAACGGACTGGATATCAGCCTCGGTTTCTCGGCACACAAGAGAACAGCTGTCGAGAAATCCCGTTTTGTGATTACGGGTGACTATCCGATGCCTCCGCCGGAATTTATGGAACGCTTCAGAAATACCTATATCAGCTTTGCCCCGCGCATCCGGGTGGAATGGACTCCGGCGCTTTATTATTATATGAACGGAAAGCGTAAGATCAATCTCCGCTCTGACTATCCGACATTTTCGGTGGACTATGAACGGGGAATAGAAGGAGTATTTAAAAGTACCGGAGAATATGAACGGATAGAATTCGACCTTCAACATAAGATTCAGCTGGGGCTGATGCGAAATATTTATTATCGTTTCGGCTTCGGGGCGTTTACCAATCAGGATGAACTGTACTTTGTGGACTTTGCCAATTTTGCCCGTCATAATCTGCCGGTAGGGTGGAATGATGAAATCGGTGGTGTGTTTCAGGTGCTCGACGGACGTTGGTACAACTCCTCCCGCCGCTATGTACGCGGACATTTCACTTACGAGGCTCCTTTCCTTATTCTCCGGCATTTGATGAAATATACCCGCTATGTGCAGAACGAACGTCTTTATATCAGTGCGCTCTCTATGCCGCATCTCCAGCCATATCTGGAAGTGGGTTATGGTATCGGTACGCATGTCTTTGATGTGGGAGTATTCGTCAGCAGTGAGAACTGGAAGTTCAGCGGGATCGGATGTAAATTTACTTTCGAGTTGTTTAACCGATAGTTTTTTCTTCATAACAGTTGCATAATGTATAGAAAATACATATCTTTGTGAGGAAGAGGATGAGGAAAAATTTAGCAGAAAAGAGGTGTAGTCGCCTCGCAGGCACAGGTATTTTCCTAGAAAATAAATCTCTGGTATAAATACCTCTATTTATTTTAGTAAAATCTCATCCTCTTCTTCTCTTTTTATATATGTAACAACAAGATGGACGGAATTTTAATTACGATACTTATTGTTACCGGTTTTCTGATTTATAAATTGATTTCTTCGAGCCGGAAACAGGAAGGATACAAGAGATGGAAAGCAACAGGCAGCGGTAATACTACTAACGAAGAGACTTCCAAAAACAAATGGGAACATGGGGCCTGGCTCAGGCATGCTTTAGGAGTAGTCACTCCTAAAATGAGAACATGTCCTGTATTTGATGAAGAGGCGGTGGTGTGGTGTGCCAATCTGTTGGGAATAGAGGTGATGAGGTTGAAAGAGATACTGCAGGATGTCTCTTCGCATTATCGGGAGTTCTGGATCAGAAAGCGGAGAGGAGGATACCGTATGATCTCTGCTCCGGACAAGGAACTGAAAGCCATTCAGGATACTATTTATCATCGTATATTACTGTCTGTAAATGTGCATCCTGCCGCTACGGGATTCCGGCGTCAGCATTCCATCGTCGATAACGTCCGTCCTCATCTGGGAAAACGCTGTGTCTTGAAGACGGATATCCATGATTTCTTTATTTCCATACGTAGTCCGAGGGTGAAAAAGACTTTCGAAAAGATCGGCTATCCGAAGAATATATCGAAAGTGCTGGGCGAGTTGTGTTGTATGCGTCGGCATTTGCCGCAAGGAGCGTCTACCAGTCCGGTACTGAGTAACATCATCGCTTATGAGATGGACCGGAAACTGGCGGTGATGGCGGAAGAATTCGGGCTGACTTATAGTCGTTATGCCGACGACCTCACCTTTTCGGGCGATGTCTTTCCGAAAGAGCAGGTGCTTGCGCGGGTAAAGGAAATCATCAGGGAAGAGAAGTTTGAACCGAATCATCAGAAAACCCGTTTTCTGAATGAGAATGACAGGAAGATAATCACGGGAGTATCTGTCAGTTCCGGTGTGAAGCTGACCATTCCTAAAGCCCGAAAGAGAGAGATTCGCAAGAATGTCTATTTCATTTTGACAAAGGGGCTGGCGGAACATCAACGCAGAATCGGCTCCCATGATCCTGCCTATCTGAAACGGTTGATAGGGTCGCTTTGTTATTGGCGTTCCATAGAACCGGATAATACGTATGTAGCTGATTCTATTGCTGCTCTGAAACGTTTGCAGAAGGGGTATTGACGGGTGGCGGCTGTTTGTGTCTGCCTTACCGTGTTAATCGATGATCGTTGCCCTTCCGTTTTCAACTTTGGCATAATTCCTTTTTACCGCTTCCTGAATCCCTCTGAGCATGGATGCTTCGATGTTTGACCCCATGTGTGTGAAGCCGAATACTTGTGCGCATGCTTTTGCCAAATCGGGTAAAGGCAGGCTGATGGAATTGATTAATATTTGTTGGATGGCATTGGCTATTTCTTCGGGTGGCAGATCCGCTGCATCTCGGTCGGAATCGGGACGGTACTCTGAATAAGAACGGTATTGCGCTTCATCTTTCCAGCAGAAGATAAGCCCGTCATGTTCTATGCGGTAAAGATGTAATGTGTCGAATATTATTTCCAATTGAGCATCTATTCGTGGTCCTACACGGTTGACTCCCCATTCGGATATGATTTTCTTTCCAAGTAAGGTTTTGCTGATCGGGGCTTCATTTTCTATTATCTTTTGGACTTGGGAGACAATAATAGGATTATTTCTTTTAGCGAAGATGTCGTCGGCAGCGTACAGGAACGGACGTATTTTAGTACTATTATAATTTTGTACGGAGATAAAAGAAAAGTTTGTGTATGCGCATGCAGATTTTAGCTGCATCGGCGTTTCCTGCACATTCTTTTCTCTTTTTTCTTGTTCCTTTTTTACTATAACCGGTTTCTCCGCTTTCATATCCTGAGCAATCGCTGCTTGTATAGACGCCATCACTTCATCCGGCTTTTCCCACCAGTCCATCGTCCATATACGGCAGATATTCCATCCCAGTGCTTTGAGTACATTGTTTTGAACAATTTCTCGGTCACGGACAGTCTTGGTACGTCTGTAGTTCTTTCCGTCACAGATAATACCTAATTGGTAGTTGGACGGGGTTTGAGTATCGACAATGCCAATATCGATCTTATATCCGGAACAGCCTATATCAGTATGTACGGTATATCCCAAAGAACGTAACTTGTCGGCAATAATCTTTTCGATAGAAGTTTCTTCTTCCGAGGTCCGAATATTAGTCGAGGTATTCAGTATGCGCTTGGTTCCTTTCTCCGCATATTCAAGGAAGCGTTTCAGCCCGGCTACTCCGATAGAAGAAGTTCGGTTCAGATCAATCATGTCCGATCTCAGCGTAGAGAAGATGATCATTTCGTATCGGGCACGGGAGACGGCTACGTTTAACCGTCTTTCACCTCCCGCACGGTTCAACGGACCGAAGTTCATGCTGACGCGCCCTTCGGCATCGGGACCATAGCCGACGGAGAACAGTATCACATCCCGTTCGTCTCCTTGCACATTTTCAAGGTTTTTGATGAACAGGGGTTCTTCACATTCCAGCGCAAAGGTTTCCAGTTCAGGATGAAAGGCGAAGAGATCGGATAGCAAATCTTCTATCAACGCCTGCTGAACCACGTTGAAAGTAACTACCCCCATACTTTTTCTCCTTAATTTTTCGCTCCTCAGCCTTCTCGCTATTTCGTCTACTATGGCTTGCGCTTCCGCTTGGTTCTGACGGGATTTTCCTTTGTCATAATAACCGTCTACGGCGACCATTCTGACTTTCGATTCAATATTGTCCGGTGACGGGAAAGTCATCAGCTTATTATCGTAATATTCGGAGTTACTGAAAGCGATAAGACTTTCGTGTTTGCTTCGGTAATGCCACAGCAGGTATTTGGAAGGGATAGAGAGAGCGAGGCAATCGTCAAGGATACTTTCCAGATCTTCCATCTCGATGTTGTCTTCGTCAATGGTATTAACGGAGAAGAAGCTGGTAGGCGGCATCTGTTTGGGGTCGCCTACGATAACTACATTCTTGCCTCGGGCGATGGCACCTACCGCTTCGTAAGTCGGCATCTGTGAAGCTTCGTCGAAGACGATCAAGTCAAATTTCTCTGCATCGGCATCGATATATTGGGCAACCGATATAGGACTCATCAACATACACGGACACATACGGGACAGTAGGATAGGTATTTGATCGAATAGCTTGCGGATGGATATTCCGCGTGCATTATTGCGTATATTCTTTTGTAATATTCCGACTTCTGAACTTTGAATGGCTTCGTGGGTGAAGGACGGAATGTTGGAAGCCAGTCTGGCGAACAGTTCCTTTTTGGTAATGTCCTCGAAGTTGGCGGATACCTGCTTGTATTTGGTTATAATATCATTGAATATCTTGCCGTTGAATAATTCCAGCGTCGGTTCTTTGGCGATGATATAGTGAATAACGGCTTGGTAGAAACTCTTGCGGAAGCTGCTGGTGAGTAAATCCGTAGGAATATTCTTTTCCTTATATTCTTCTGCGATAAATCCGAGACCCAGCTCGTTCAGTTTGTTGTAGGATTGAAGCCATTGATACCAGTCTTTGAGTTTGTCCAGATTTTCTTTCCATATTCCGGCTTGCTGTAGGGCGATGCCGATCCAGTCGGCGGAGTTTGTATAAAGCGTCTCTACGGTTATGCCCAGAGTGGTGGAAAGTCGTTGCTCGGTTGCCGTAAGCGTGTCGACCAGCTGATACAATTCATTCAGAGAATGAGAATGGATATCTCTGAATGTCCGGATACCTTCTGTCAGTTGTAACGCTAAGTTCTGTTTGATTCGGAATGTTTTCGCCACATCTTTTGAATAACTCAGTAACAGGGAATGAAGCGAAGATACCTCATGGATGATCTGATCGATGATGGGCCACTCTTCATCTCTTCCGAATCTTCCGAATAAAGAAGGCAGCTTGGCGGCGTATCTGTCTGTAAAATCAAGCTCTTCCTGATACCGGATGACCTGATGGAGCAAAGGCTGGACTGTCTCTGGCTCTACCGGTTGCAGAGCGTAAGGACGAATCACCTTTTTTATTTTTCTTTGTCCGAAATATCGTGGGAGAAACCATTGGGCGGATACCCGATTCCATTCGGCCAGCATGGGGCCGGCGTTTATCTTCAGTACCTCTTTGGTGAATCCGTTTTCTATTTCTGCTTTGATTTCATCGCGTTTCCTGCCGTGTTCCGTCACTTTCCGGTACTCTTCCAGCATTTCATTTAATAAAGGAGTGGTCAGCAGTTCGGGCGTCAGTTCCGGAATATCGAGTATTTTTCGGATAATGGCGCTGATTATATTGAAATCCTTGCGGGTGGGATGAATGTCCGTATTTTCCAGTAAAGCGGAAAAGACAGGCAGTTTCGATTGTATGGCAGTCAATAAGCCGATGAAAGTGGCGAGCGTTTGTAAGGCTTCCTCTTTGATGGCGGACGAATATTCCCGAATGAAAATCCCTGTCAATGGGTGAAGATACGGGTGACCGCAAGCATTGGCGGTACTGACCAAAGATTCGATGGCATCTTCCCAATGTGAGAATCGGTCTTTGTCCAGATTGTCCAGATAAGATGACGGGATATCGAAGCAGGGTTCAACGTCTGTTAACTGGTAGTGGATGATCGCATCATAGAGGGAAAGTCCGAAAGGATATTCCTTGTGTAAGGCTTCGATGTATTTGTTTAGTTCCGTTCGTAACTTCAGCAGGCGTTCGGCTTCCTTCCTGAACTCTTCGGGAGGAGTTCGTCTGATGATTTCGGTTGTCTCCTTTAGTTGCGAGATGACAGTGGATTTCTTTGTCTTGTTGGAGTGAATCTCCAGACAGAACGGGGCAAGCCCTATGGCCGCCAGTCTGTTTTGGACGACGGAGAGGGCTGCCATCTTCTCGGCAACAAATAAGACTCGTTTACCTTTATAAAGCGCGTTGGCGATGATATTCGTTATCGTTTGGGACTTTCCGGTTCCCGGAGGGCCGTGCAGGATAAAAGTCTTGTCGTGCACCGCTTCATAAATCGCTTCCAGCTGAGATGAATCGGCAATGATAGGCAGTACAATATCTGCCGGAGATAACTGCCTGTCCATGTAGGCGGCATCCACTTCTTCCGCAGTTACGTCCCATTCGATCTTTCCGTTGATGAGGCTGGAGACCACCTTGTTTTGAGTCAGTTTGTGAGCATTGTTGTGGATGTCGTTCCACATGATAAACTTGTTGAAGGAGAAGATACCTAGAATAGCCTGTTCCTCCACATCCCATTTGCGCTGATTCTTGATGCAGTGCCGGATGATGGAATAAATCAGTTTTACGTTGATTCCGCTTTCGTCCGTCGGAAGCGGATCAAGTCCCGGTACGGAAATGCCGAAATTCTGACGAAGCATTTCTAATAAGGTGATATTCATCATCGTTTCTTCTTCCCGCGAACGAATCACATACCCCTTGGCGGCTGACTTGCGGATGATTTCGACCGGCAGCAGCAATATCGGTGCATAACGGGGACGCTCGCTGGAAGGCGTTTCGTACCATTTCAGAAGTCCGAGAGCCAGATAAAGCGTGTTCGCTCCGTTCTCTTCGATAGAAGTACGGGACGAACGGTACAGGTGAGTCAGTGCTTTGCCCAAGTCATTCTCCGGCAAGTAAAAACGTAACCTTTTCTGTGAAAGCTCCGAATTAACGAAGTCGGCTATCGGATCCGATTCCGGTATGGAAGAATAAATGCCAAACTCCATCGCCGGATTCTCCCATTCGGCGGGACGGTGGAGGATACGAAACTCATCTCCTTCCGCCAAGGCATCTTCCAGACAGGCAAGGTTTGCCGGAATCAGCTGAAGAGTATTCTTTGTAATCCGGATATTCAGCAAGTTGTTGCGCAGACTCAAATCCAGCAGTCTTCTTTCCCAAAGCAACTGTTTGGTGAGGACTGTCTGAGTTTCGCTGCCCGACAAATCATATGGATTCACGCTTTGCGGAGTGGCGTGCGTGGTATTTCTGTTCACATCCTCATCTTCCTTTATTTCCCATACTTGTCCGTTCAGTACGCGCTGCGGGATCGGGCGGACTCCCGAATGCCTGGCCCTTCTGATGTCGATGGCGAGGATGAAACTGCCCGGATCGCTCAGTTTGCCGTTAGCGCTTTTCACAGCGTTGTCGAAGTCGACATTATGTCCCATATTCATGCAGGTGGTTTCTACCAGCGTGATGTCGTAGATTCCTTCGGCGGTTCGTTTGGTCAGCAAGGATACATCGTCGATGGCAGGGTCCGGAAAGGTTTCCGGCACCAGCCAGCCGCCTGCGAAAGCATGCCCTTTGGTGATGACGATGAGGGCATTCAGTCCGATGGATTCGAGGCAGGAAGTATAAAGCAGTGCCATATCCAGACAAGTTCCGAGCTTTTGTGCCAGTACGGAATCTGTCAGCCGGACACGCTGCCCGTGCTCTTCGAAGCTGGCGGGAATGGTGCTGTAAATAATCTGCTGTTCGGTGAGGGCGGTGTAGATAGCTGCCATCTGCTTTCTCACACGGTCCGGATTGCGGCTTTGGTATTCGTCCAGTGAAGGAGTACCGGTCCACTGTTCCAGAATGGCGGCGGCTCTCTTGATAATAGGAGTGAGCACGGCATGATTCGGGGTGATGAATGCTGCCAACATCTCGGGGAATATATTGATTCCGCCCCATTGGTCGTATGCCAGAATGTCGATGGGGTAGGTCTGGGTAAAGATCGTTTCCGCCTCGGAGCGGATTTCTATTTTCAGACTTCCCGACATACGCTCGGTCAGCTGGGCGAAATAATTGGCGGACAAGACCAGGCTGAACGATTGCAGACACACGGAATTATTGGCGGGAATCGCTTCCATCATCACAGGAGTGATACTGCCGAAGTCGGGCTCGGCCGTGATTTGTACCTGAATGTTTCTGAAGGGTTCGGACGTCATATTTTCAATCGAAAGCTGATGGATGACCGATACTTTGTTTTGCTGCATCGCGAAATTAATAAGTGGCAGATAATCAAACTGCACCCTGATTTTGTCCAATGTTCCGTTCATGTTGAAAGTCGTATAATATTAGATTTGCAATATTACAAAAAATACGGATATTACCATCTTTTCTTTGGGTATTCTTTTGTCGGTCAAGAAAATATTCCTACCTTTGCGCCCGATTTATAGATAATATAATGTCTTATTCAATTAAAGTATTAAACAATTTATTTATTAATGGAAAACTTAAAGAACGTAGCTCCTATTGAAGACTTCAACTGGGATGCTTATGAAAACGGCGAAGCGGTAACAAGCGCAAGCCACGAAGAATTAGAAAAAGCTTACGACGGTACGCTTAACAAAGTTAACGACCGTGAGGTTGTTGACGGAACCGTAATCGCAATGAACAAGCGTGAAGTAGTTGTGAACATCGGTTACAAATCAGACGGTATCATTCCTTTGAATGAATTCCGTTACAATCCGGACCTGAAGGTAGGTGATACTGTAGAAGTATACATCGAAAATCAGGAAGACAAAAAAGGACAACTCGTTCTGTCACACAGAAAAGCCCGCGCTACTCGTTCTTGGGATCGCGTTAACGCTGCTCTGGAAAATGAAGAAATTATCAAGGGATTCATCAAGTGCCGCACAAAGGGTGGTATGATCGTAGACGTATTCGGAATCGAAGCATTCTTGCCGGGTTCTCAGATCGACGTTAAACCGATCCGTGACTATGATGTATTCGTTGGCAAAACAATGGAATTCAAAGTGGTTAAGATTAACCAGGAATTCAAAAACGTTGTTGTATCTCACAAGGCTCTTATCGAAGCTGAACTGGAACAACAGAAGAAAGAAATTATCGGCAAGCTCGAAAAAGGACAGGTTCTTGAAGGAACTGTTAAGAATATCACCTCTTACGGTGTGTTCATCGACTTGGGTGGCGTAGACGGTTTGATCCACATCACAGACCTTTCTTGGGGCCGCGTTAGCGATCCGAAAGAAGTGGTTGAACTGGATCAGAAGCTCAACGTTGTTATCCTTGACTTCGATGACGAAAAGAAACGTATCGCTCTTGGCTTGAAGCAACTGACTCCGCACCCATGGGATGCTCTTGACACTGACTTGAAGGTAGGTGACAAGGTGAAAGGTAAAGTGGTTGTTATGGCTGACTACGGTGCATTCATCGAAATCGCTACAGGTGTAGAAGGTCTGATCCACGTATCAGAAATGTCTTGGAGCCAGCACCTGCGTTCTGCTCAGGACTTCATGAAGGTGGGCGACGAAGTAGAAGCTGTAGTTCTGACTTTGGACCGCGAAGAACGTAAGATGTCTTTGGGTATCAAACAACTGAAACAAGATCCATGGGAAACTATCGAAGAAAAGTATCCTGTAGGTTCCAAGCACACTGCAAAAGTACGTAACTTCACTAACTTCGGTGTATTCGTAGAAATCGAAGAAGGTGTTGACGGCTTGATCCACATCTCTGACCTTTCTTGGACTAAGAAAGTAAAACATCCGTCAGAATTTACTCAGATTGGTGCTGACATCGAAGTTCAGGTATTGGAAATCGACAAAGAAAACCGTCGTTTGAGCCTTGGTCACAAGCAACTCGAAGAAAATCCTTGGGATGTATTCGAAACAGTATTCACTGTAGGTTCTGTACACGAAGGTACTATCATCGAAATGTTGGATAAGGGTGCTGTTGTAGCTCTTCCTTACGGTGTAGAAGGTTTCGCAACTCCGAAACACCTTGTAAAAGAAGACGGTTCACAAGCTCAGTTGGATGAAAAACTTGAGTTCAAAGTGATCGAGTTCAACAAGGACGCTAAGAGAATCATCCTGTCTCACAGCCGTATCTTCGAAGATGTAGCTAAGGCTGAAGAAAGAGCAGAAAAGAAAGCTGCTTCCGGTGCTAAGAAGTCTTCTAACAACAAGAGAGAAGATGCTCCGATGATCCAGAACCAGGCTGCTTCAACTACGCTGGGCGACATCGACGCTTTGGCTGCTTTGAAAGAACAGTTGGAAGGAAAGAAATAATCGTTATTTCTATATAATGGAAAAGCGCTCCGGTTATCGGGGCGCTTTTTTTGTTTTGCCATGATAGCACAAATACCAAAAAACTTGTGTACATTTGTGCCGCTATGGAGAAATTCGAACTACATATACTTGGATGCGGTTCTGCTTTGCCCACCACTCGCCATTTTGCGACATCGCAGGTTGTGAACTTGCGTGAAAAGCTTTTTATGATTGACTGTGGGGAAGGAGCGCAGATGCAGTTGCGTCGTTCCCGCTTGAAGTTTTCCCGCTTGAATCATATCTTTATTTCCCATCTTCATGGCGATCATTGCTTTGGACTGTTAGGACTGATTTCTACCTTCGGTCTGTTGGGACGAACGGCAGACTTGCATATCCATTCACCCAAAGGACTGGAAGAACTGTTTGCTCCCTTACTTACTTTCTTTTGCAAAACGCTGGCCTATAAAGTCTTTTTCCATGAATTTGAGACGAAGGAGCCGACGCTGATCTATGACGACCGCTCGGTGGCTGTGACCACCATTCCTCTGAGACACCGTATTCCTTGCTGTGGTTTTCTTTTTGAAGAAAAGCAGCGTCCCAATCATATCATCAGAGATATGGTGGATTTCTATAAAGTACCCGTTTACGAACTGAACCGGATCAAGAACGGAGCGGATTTTGTAACTCCCGAAGGAGAAGTCATTCCGAATCATCGTCTGACCCGTCCTTCTGCCCCTGCACGAAAATATGCTTATTGCTCCGATACGATTTACCGACCTGAGATCGTGGAGCAGATAAAGGGGGTAGACCTTCTTTTCCACGAAGCCACCTTTGCTCAGACCGAACAGGTGCGGGCAAGGGAAACTCATCATACAACTGCTGCACAGGCCGCACAGATTGCTTTGAATGCTGAAGTGAAACAATTGGTTATCGGACATTTTTCCGCCCGTTATGAGGACGAGTCTGTATTGTTGAATGAAGCGGCGGCTATCTTCCCCCAAACGGTTTTGGCAAGAGAGAATATGTGCATAACCATAAATAACTATACAGATACGAGAGACTATGACCCCTTATAACGAACGTGAGGTTCTGAAACTCCTTCAGGAGGAGAGTACACAGCGGAAAGGATTTGAGTTGATTGTGGCGCAATACAGCGAGCAGTTATACTGGCAGATCCGCCGGATGGTACTGTCGCATGAAGATGCGAACGACCTTCTGCAAAACACCTTCATCAAGGCATGGACAAATATTGACTATTTCCGTGCCGAGGCGAAGTTGTCTACGTGGCTCTACCGTATTGCGCTGAATGAATGTCTTACTTTTCTGAACAGGCAGCGTGCTACAACGACGGTGGCTATCGACGATCCCGAAGCGGCGATTGTGCAGAAGCTGGAGAGTGATCCCTACTATTCGGGCGATCAGGTGCAGATGTTATTGCAAAAAGCATTGCTTACCTTGCCCGAAAAACAACGAATGGTGTTCAATCTGAAGTATTATCAGGAAATGAAGTACGAAGAGATGTCAGAAATCTTTGGAACTTCAGTCGGAGCGCTGAAAGCCTCCTATCACCATGCGGTAAAGAAAATAGAGAAGTTTTTGGAAGAAGTAGATTAAACCTTTTAAAGCAGACATCGTCTAATCAAAAGAGAGGAGAAAAACGTATGAAAGAAGAAGATACCCTATTGAAGAAAATCGGAAAGGAGCATTCCTTCAAAGTGCCCGACGGTTACTTTGAAAATCTGACTTCAGAGGTGATGAACAAACTTCCTGAAAAAGAGAAAGTCGCTTTCAAGGAAGAGCATATTTCGACATGGACGAGATTGAAACCATTATTCTATATGGCGGCTATGTTTGTAGGAGCTGCCCTGATTATCCGGGTAGCGTCATCAGACCATAAACCGGTGGCAGATGATATAGCGGTGGCAGTAACGGCTATGGAAGCGGATACGGAACAGGTATCTGATGAGATGATTGATGTTGCGTTAGACCGTGCGATGTTGGATGATTATTCGTTATACGTCTATCTGAGTGACGCGAGTGTAGAATGATTTATTAAAACAGATTGAATAAGAAAATGAAGAAACTAATCGCTTTAGTCGTTTTGTTATGTGGCTTTATGCCTGTTCTTTGGGCTGCCGATGGATGTGACCAGCATTTGTCCCGTGAGGAATTCCGGAATAAACAGAAAGCGTTTATTATTGAGCAGGCCGGATTGACCAAAGAAGAGGCTGCCAAATTCTTCCCGGTTTATTTTGAACTGCAGGAGAAGAAGAAGAAACTGAACGATGAATCGTGGAGTTTAATGCGTCAAGGTAAAGACGACAAAACAACAGAAGCCCAGTACGAAGAAATTGTAGCAAAGGTATGTGACAACCGTATCGCTGCCGACCGTCTTGATAAGTCTTATCTGGACCGGTTTAAAAAGATACTTTCCAATAAGAAGATATTCCTTGTTCAACGTGCGGAGATGCGTTTCCATCGGGAAATGCTGAAAGGCATGAACCGCAAGGACGGAGGAAATGATCCGAAAAGGAAGAAATAAAACGGAGGCTCTGTTTGGATGAAACGGACGTTCTGTCAGAGTAAATCAGAGGCTCTATTCTATGCGGATAGAGCCTCTGATTTTTGTTTCCGGATGTATCTTTGTTGCTTTACTAAAAGAGTAGACCATTGGAAGTGGGAATAACAGAGTTTGGACAGGTATTATATCCATTCCATAAGGAAGGAGGATGGTGTTACAGTCCTTTTCTCTTAGCTTCGTTCCAAATAGCGTCCATCTCCTCAAGAGACATATCTTTGAGGTTTTTCCCTTCTTTAATCGTATGTTCCTCCAGGTAGTTGAAACGGCGGATGAACTTTTGATTGGTTAGTTCCAAGGCATTGTCCGGATTGATTTTGTAGAGGCGTGCCGCATTGATGAGGCTGAACATGACGTCACCGAATTCGGCTTCTGCTTTCTCTTTGTCCATGTTGGCTACCTCTGCTTGGAATTCTCCGATTTCTTCTTTTACCTTATCCCATACCTGTTCCCGTTCTTCCCAGTCGAAGCCTACATTGCGGGCTTTGTCCTGAATGCGGTAAGCCTTGATGAGTGAAGGGAGTGCAGCGGGAACACCGCTTAATACACTTTTGTTTCCGTCTTTTTCTTTCAGTTTCAGCTGTTCCCAGTTTTCGGATACCTGTCCGGCAGTCTCAGCTTTTACTTCTCCGAATACGTGAGGATGGCGGAAAATCAGTTTGTCGCACAACTTGTCACAGACATCTTTGATGTCGAAGTCTCCTGTCTCCGAACCGATCTTTGCATAGAATGCTACGTGTAGCAGCACATCTCCCAACTCCTTGCAAATATCTTTTTTGTCATCCCTCATCAAGGCATCACAAAGCTCGTAAGTCTCTTCTATAGTGTTGGGGCGCAGACTTTCGTTCGTCTGCTTGCGGTCCCACGGACATTTAACCCGAAGCTCGTCGAGGATGTCCAGAAAGCGGCCGAAGGCTTCCATTTGTTCTTCTCTTGTATGTATCATTCCTTTGATTTTTTTTATAAATAATGTTGCAAAGATAATGCTTCCTTGTTTTTTATAGCCTTAATCGGTACGAAAACAGAAGCAAGGGCGCTAATAAAAGTCTTTTTATTGGTCTGATGAGGTTTTCGCTTTCCATACTTGATACGAAATCAACAGCCCGATCACTTCCGAATAGTTTTTTCTTCCGCTTTCTATTTTGTTTCCTTTCAGGTAGAGGTCGTATATCCAGTTTTGAACATTACCGATCAACGGACTGTATTTAGCCATCCAGTATTCTTGATTCTTTTTCGCCAGTTCTATAATCTCCGGTCGGATACGGTTGATTATATCGGCGTATTCTTTTTCACTCAGCAGCCGTCGGGCATTCCCCAGTACATGATTCAGAATCGAGAAATACCCGCTGAAACGGATTCCCTTTATTTGTGAACGGGTACAAACCTGATAGGCATAGAAATTGGCCTCTGCCTCGCTCGAAATTCCCAGCAGATGAGCCAGTTCGTGAGTGTACGTTGCCGGATAGTTGATGGGGAGCAAGTCTCCGTTTAAGGTGAATTCGCAGAAGAAAGGCCCCATGCTTCCCGTCACTCCGACCATTGATATGAATGGGGTGAAAACCATCGTCTTGACCCGTGGGTTGGGAAATGGAGGGCGGTGTACTCCCAGGCTGTCGCTTAATTGATTGTAAAGTTTGACAGCTTCGTCACGTACCTGTTTCTCATGGATTCCTTTTACGGGAACAAACGAACTGTTCAGTGAGTCGATATAGTTATCCACAAACTCTTGAAAAATCTCCGGTGTGTAAGCTGTATAAGGAATATGCGTACGCTGGTAAAAGTTTGGCTGCGAATAGTTTAACCCCCACGCGAGGTAGAACCATACGTAAACCCATAACAGATATTCCCCGTCACGTAGCAGAATCCTTTTCCACGGCAGTTTCTTGCGGATACGGGCATAAAAAGGATAAACGATGACTCCCGTGATACTCCCGAAAATAAATAGATCCCCTATGGCAAAAGGGAATAAGTTGGAGAAGAATGACAAAACGCGGGAGATGACAGGATAAACGGTTTGTGAATACAGGTTTCCCAACGCGGGAATCGACTGTGTCATCCATACCAGAAGCAGCAGTACTCCCAGGAGTATATATCTAATTATCAGTTTCCGTTTCATCATCCGTTCAGATTTTAGTCAACAAAAATATGCATTAAATAAACGTCACGCGAAAAAATACCTCTATATTTGCAAAAAAACTGTTAAACGAAAGATGGCTACCGTAGAAGAAATTGAAAAGTATTGCCGGAATTGCGTGTCACGTGATTTCGTGAATGGGAAAGGGCTTGTTTGCAAACGTACCAGAGAGCTTCCTGACTTTGACGAAGAATGCGAAAACTTCGAGAAGGATGAAGAACTGTTGAAGATGGCTCCTCCCAAGCCCGACGACTTTCCGGTGTCAATGACGGAAGAAGAACTTCTCGCCGAAGAAAATCTTCCCAAAGGAGTGCTGTATGCATCCGTCGCGTGTATCTTGGGGGCGGTGGCATGGAGTCTTATCTCCGTTTCTACAGGTCTTCAGATGGGATATATGGCTATCGGAGTCGGATTCCTGGTCGGTTTCGCCATGCGGCAGGGGAAGGGGATACGTCCCGTCTTCGGTATTTTGGGAGCGGTACTGGCATTGATCAGTTGTGTGTTGGGTGATTTCTTATCCATCATCGGCTTTGCTGCCAAGGATTATGATATGACGTTTTTCGAAGTGCTGACGGGAGTCGATTATGGCGAAATCTTTTCTGTCATGGTGAAGAATGTGGTGTCGATGTCCGCCTTATTTTATGGAATTGCTGTTTATGAGGGATATAAATTATCTTTCCGGGCACAGAAACATCCTGTGGGTGGTAAGATTTGAATTAAAATTATTAATTTTGCAGCCGTTATTTTTTGAATATACATTATCATATACATAAAGAAACATGGAATTAGCAAGTAAGTACAATCCCGCTGACGTGGAGGGAAAGTGGTACCAGTATTGGCTGGAACACCGTTTATTCAGTTCGAAACCCGATGGTCGTGAACCTTACACCATCGTCATTCCGCCCCCGAACGTCACCGGTGTGTTGCACATGGGACACATGCTTAATAATACCATTCAGGATATTTTGGTTCGTCGTGCCCGTATGGAAGGCAAGAATGCCTGTTGGGTGCCGGGAACTGACCACGCTTCCATCGCTACCGAAGCAAAAGTTGTAAACAAACTCGCTGCCCAGGGCATCAAGAAGACAGACCTGACCCGTGATGAGTTCCTGAAACATGCCTGGGACTGGACAGAAGAGCACGGAGGCATTATCCTGAAGCAGCTCCGCAAACTGGGTGCATCCTGTGATTGGGACCGCACCGCCTTTACTATGGATGAGGAACGCAGCAAAAGCGTATTGAAAGTATTTGTAGACTTGTACAACAAAGGATTGATTTACCGTGGTGTCCGTATGGTAAACTGGGACCCGAAAGCGTTGACTGCCCTTTCTGACGAAGAAGTGATCTACAAGGAAGAGCACGGAAAACTGTTCTATCTCCGCTATAAGGTGGAAGGTGATCCGGAAGGCCGCTATGCAGTAGTAGCAACGACCCGTCCCGAAACAATCATGGGCGATACGGCAATGTGTATCAACCCCAACGACCCCAAGAACGCATGGCTGAAAGGAAAGAAAGTAATCGTTCCGTTGGTAAACCGTGTTATCCCTGTCATCGAGGACGATTATGTGGACATTGAGTTCGGTACCGGTTGTCTGAAAGTAACTCCGGCCCACGACGTAAATGACTATATGTTGGGTGAAAAGTATAATCTGCCCAGCATCGACATCTTCAATGATAACGGGACTTTGAGCGAAGCTGCCGGATTGTATATCGGTATGGATCGTTTCGACGTCCGCAAGCAGATTGAGAAAGACCTCGATGCTGCCGGATTGCTCGAAAAGACAGAAGCCTACACAAATAAAGTAGGTTACTCGGAACGTACCAATGTAGTGATCGAACCGAAATTGTCTATGCAGTGGTTCCTCAAAATGCAGCATTTTGCCGATATGGCATTGCCTCCGGTAATGAACGATGAGTTGAAATTCTATCCTGCCAAATATAAGAATACATACCGCCACTGGATGGAGAACATCAAAGACTGGTGTATCAGCCGCCAGTTGTGGTGGGGACATCGTATTCCTGCTTACTTCCTGCCGGAAGGTGGCTATGTGGTAGCCACTACTCCCGAAGAAGCGCTGGCTAAAGCCAAAGAGAAAACAGGAAACGCCGCTTTGACGATGGATGATCTTCGTCAGGACGAAGACTGTCTGGATACTTGGTTCTCTTCCTGGTTGTGGCCTATCTCCCTGTTTGACGGAATCAATCATCCGGGTAACGAGGAAATCAGCTATTACTATCCGACCAGCGACTTGGTGACCGGACCGGATATCATCTTCTTCTGGGTGGCACGTATGATCATGGCGGGCTACGAATATGAAGGAAAGATGCCGTTCAAGAACGTTTACTTTACAGGGATCGTTCGTGACAAACTGGGACGTAAGATGTCCAAGTCACTCGGCAACTCACCCGACCCGTTGGAACTGATCGACAAATATGGTGCCGATGGTGTCCGTATGGGAATGATGCTGGCAGCTCCCGCCGGAAACGATATTCTTTTCGACGACGCACTCTGCGAACAGGGACGTAACTTCTGCAGCAAGATATGGAACGCTTTCCGTTTGATCAAGGGCTGGACGGTTGACGATAATATTCAGGCTCCAGATGCTGCTAAACTGGCTGTCCACTGGTTTGAATCCAAACAGAATGAAGTAGCTGCCGAAGTAGCGGACTTGTTCAGTAAATACCGTCTGAGCGAAGCATTGATGGCTGTTTATAAATTATTCTGGGATGAATTCTCTTCCTGGTATCTGGAAATGATTAAACCGGCTTACGGACAGGGAATTGACCGTACCACTTATGACGCTACTCTCTGCTTCCTCGATAACCTGTTGCATCTGCTTCATCCGTTTATGCCGTTCATCACAGAAGAATTGTGGCAACAGATGTACGAACGTAATGCGGAAGAAGGAGAAAGTCTGATGGTAAGTGCATTGAGCATGGATACTTATGTAGACACCGCATTCGTTGCACAGTTTGAAGTTGTCAAGGGAGTTATCAGTAATATCCGCAGCATCCGTCTGCAAAAGAACATAGCTCAGAAAGAACCGCTTGACTTGCAGGTGCTGGGCGAAAATCCGGTTGCAGAGTTCAATGCGGTGATTCAGAAGATGTGTAACCTTTCTTCCATTACAGTGGTAGAGAGCAAGGCGGAAGGTGCTTCTTCCTTCATGGTAGGAACTACCGAATACGCTGTGCCACTGGGCAATATGATTGATGTAGAAGCCGAAATCGCCCGTATGGAAGCTGAACTGAAACATAAGGAAGGATTCCTGCAAGGTGTATTGAAGAAACTCAGCAATGAGAAATTTGTCAATAACGCCCCCGCAGCCGTTCTCGAAATGGAACGTAAGAAGCAGGCCGATGCGGAAAGTATCATCAGCTCTTTGAAAGAAAGCATCGCAGCTTTAAAAAAGGCATAATGAACTGATACATAAAAATATGTAATGGAGAGGCATCCCGATAGATTTGGGATGCCTTTCTTTTTAAAAGATAAAAATAATACTATCTTTGCTTCCACTTTTAATCACACAGCAAAATGAAACAATTACTGCGAATATGCTTAACAGGTGCGTTCTTTCTTCTTTTCGAAGGACTCCTTTCCCCTATGTTGGCAGATAATGGGAAATCAGATAAAGAAATATTAGTTTTGAATTCTATTAACTTCAACCTTCCCTGGGCCAGAAACTTCTATTGGTATGTGCACGATGTTCTTCAGGAACAGGGAATAACTGCCAGAGCGGAATCATTGTCTGTCCCGGCCTTGCAGGATACGATGGAGGTAAATGCAGTCATCGAGCATCTGCGTCAGAAATATCCGCTTCCTCCTGCCGCTATTGTGATAATTGGTGATCCGGGCTGGATTGTCTGTCGTCCTTTATTTGATGACCTATGGAAAGATGTTCCAGTGATCATAACGAACTCCCGTGACCGCCTGCCTGCTACCTTGGATATTCTGCTCTCTCATGCCTCGTTGAATGAGACCAACAGCGTCCCCGCCCAAGAGTGGAGAAAAGGCTACAACCTGACTACCCTGAAACAGCATTACTATGTGAAGGAAACCGTTGAACTGATCTATAGCCTGATACCTGATATGGATCGCCTGGCATTTATCTCGGACGATCGCTACATCAGTGAAGAAACCCGCGGAGACGTGAAAGAAGCTGTTGAAAAGCATTTTCCAAACCTGCCTTTAGAATTGCTTTCTACCACTCACTTGTCAACAGAAATGCTTCTGGACACCTTGCGCAGCTATAAAGCAAACACCGGAATTATTTATTATTCCTGGTTTGAGTCGCATAATAAAGAAGATAATAATTATCTTTTTGATCATATTCAGGAGATTATCACCAATTTTACGTCCTCTCCCTTGTTCCTGCTTTCTTCCGAAGACCTGTCCAATAATACTTTTGCAGGAGGCTATTACGTTTCTGCAGAATCATTCGGCGATTCCTTACTTGAAATTATTGACCGTGTGTTGCATGGAGAACAGGCGGAGGACATTCCCGAAAGTATAGGAGGGAAGGCGAGTGCCTACCTCTGTTATCCAGTGCTGGAATCCTACAATATTCCCTATCACCTTTATCCTGAACGAGCTGTTTATGTCAACGAACCTAAAAGTATATTTCATCAATACTGTGTTGAAATCCTTTCCTGTTCCATTTTCCTTCTTATTTTGATAGCAGCGATCGCCTATTATATACGTATTCTTTGCAAGGCATACACTCGTCTGAGTGAGGCAATGGAAAAGGCGGAGCAGGCGAATCAGTTGAAATCCGCCTTTCTGGCTAATATGAGTCATGAAATCCGCACTCCGTTGAATGCGATTGTCGGCTTCTCGAATATGTTGCCGGATATAGAAGATCGTAAGGAGATGCGCGAATATGCAGACATCATCGAAACAAATACCGACTTGCTTCTTCAACTGATCAATGATATTCTGGACATGTCCAAAATCGAAGCCGGCACTTTTGACTTCTGCCCGTCATTGATAGATGTCAACCAGACGATGGAAGAAATCGAACAGAGCATGAGGCTTCGCTTGAAAAAAGAAACTGTTACTCTTACTTTTACCGAACGTCTGCCGGAATGTACCCTTTATACAGATAAGAATCGTTTGATACAACTGATTTCCAATTTTGTCATCAATGCTATTAAATTTACTCAGACAGGTTCTATCAGAATGGGATATCGTCTGAAGGATGCCGATACAATTTGCTTTTATGTTTCGGATACAGGCTGCGGCATGTCGGAAGAGCAATGTAGGCATGTATTCGAAAGGTTTGTGAAATACAATCCTTTTGTTCAGGGAACAGGTTTGGGACTTTCCATTTGTCAGATGATTATCGACCGGTTAGGAGGGACGATTGGGGTTGAATCGGAAGAAGGCAAAGGCTCTACTTTCTGGTTTACGCTGCCCTATCAGCAGGAATAGCATCGTATTTGTCTTCTTATCCTTTATGATTGTTAGTTTTATGTATTGCAGACTTCCAAGACTTTGGTCAGCTTATTACGATGAGACAATATTCTCACCACAATGAGAAAAAATTCTCAATGCAATGAGAAAAGATTCTCACTGTGATGAGAAAAAGTTCTCACTGTGGTGAGAAATAATTCTCATCATGATGAGAATGGTTGAGAATTTATGATCTGTATCAGCTTGTACTATAGATAAATACAGATTTACTATTTTCTGTTTTATAGCTTTAATTGATAGAGCAAAAAAGAACTTTACCTAAAAAGAGACCGTTTTTCTTTATTTAGTTGAAGGATGGTATAGATTTAATAGGTACGAATCCAATTTATTGGAAGGAGTCACTTATATTAAGGAAACAGTAAAGGAAGCAGCAATGGCAGATAATCTTTTAAATCGATGCGTAATTGTTTGAGTGCTTGCTGAATACGATAATCTACAGTCTTTGGAGACACTTCCAATGTTTCTGCAATTTCTTTGTAGCTCATATCCCGGAAACGATGCATAACAAATGCTTGCCGATAACTTTCCGGTAATGCAGCAACCGCTTCTTCAATACGTTTGGTTAGCTCTTTAATTTGATAGAAGTCCATATCCTGTATCATCTCTTGCATTTCTTCATAGAAACGCGTATCAGCACGTTTGATGGCATCAATGTGTGCAAGCTTATTTAAAGCCTTGTGATGTACCATTTTAAAGAGATAAGAACTTAATGATGATTCAATAATTAGGTTTTCCCGGTTTTCCCATATCCATAGAAGGGAGTCTTGCACAATTTCTTCTGCATCGTGAAAGTCAACATATTTATGACCATAGGCACATAGCACTGCATAGTATTGCCTGAATAGCATTTCAAAGGCTTTTAGGCCTCCACGCTGTATTTCAGATAATTGAGGGTCATTCCTCTTTATGCGTAGTTCCTTCATTTATTAAATTCTAATTTGCTGCAAATATAGCTTTTTTATAATAAAATAAAGATTTTCTGAAAAAAATAAGGTTTTCGTTTAGGAATGTCATGGTTTGGTCTTGTCATATAATAAAAGGTAGAATAAAGGATGAAAGAATTAGATAATAATAGAATAGAAGAATTGCTTCCTCGTTATTGTGAGGGGAGATTGAGCGAGGGGGAACGTCTGGAAGTGGAAGCGTGGATAGATGAGTCGGAGGAGAATAAACGAGTTGCTACTCAGACTTTTGCCCTTTATTTGGCTGTGGACACGGTTCAGGTAATGAAGAAAGTTGATACGGAGAAAGCTTTACTGAAAGTAAAGGGAAAAATGTCGGACCGTGAAGTGAGAAGGATAGTGTGGTGGGAGTGGGCACAACGTGCTGCTGCAATTCTATTTATTCCGCTTCTTACCTTATTTATATGGCAGAATTGGAAAGGGGATACTGGTGAGGTAGCGGAGATGATGGAAGTTAAGACTAGTCCTGGAATGACCACTTCGTTGACATTACCCGATGGTACAATTGTTTATTTGAATTCGGAATCTTCTTTGTCTTATCCTTCTCGCTTTAATGGAGATTTCCGTAGAGTGACGTTAAGTGGTGAAGCATACTTTGAAGTGGCCAAAGATCCGGAAAAGAAATTTATCCTTTCTACTACACATCAATCACAGATAGAAGTATTGGGTACATGTTTCAATGTGGAAGCATATGAACAGAATACAGAGGTTATTACAACTTTGATTGAAGGAAAAGTAGATTTTATGTTCGAGAAAGACGCTGGGGTGAAACATGTGTTCTTATCTCCAAGAGAGAAGCTGGTGTATGATTCGGAGACTGATAAAGTCCACCTTTATAAAACTTCGGGAAAATCAGAATTGGCTTGGAAAGATGGAGAAGTTGTTCTTGATAATACACCTTTGGAAGAAGCATTATGGATGCTGGAAAAAAGATATAGTGTGAAATTTGTTATTAAGAACGAAAAACTGAAGAATAGTTCGTTTACGGGAACCTTTACAAATCAACGTTTGGAGAAGATTCTGGAATATTTTAAAGTATCCTCCAAAATACGTTGGCAACATATCAATGATGATAAGAATGGAAGTGACAGAAAAAAAGAGATAATAGAAATTTATTGATTAACCTTTAACAATTTAGTAGTATGAAAGCAAAACCCACTTAGAAAAAAGTATGGGAAGATTTTGGCAGATCTCCCCATACTAAAATGAATCAATTGAAAATGCTTGTTGGCAGACAAGCATAGTTAACTCATTTTCAACTTAAATCAATACAAAATTATGCAAAACAATTTTAGCATCCAAGTTTTAAGGGTGGTAAAGTCTTTTTGGCTAACCTCGAAAAAAATCCCACGTACTATGAGACTGGTTATTTTATTCTTATTTTGTTTTGTCGGATTAACTAATGCGACAGATAGTTATGCCCAATCTGCAAAGGTTACGATGAATGTACGTAATCAGACAGTTGAGGATGTATTAAGAGCGATAGAGAAGCAAACAGAATTTAGTTTCTTCTACAACAATGCTCATATAAATTTGAAACGGTTGGTGACAATCTCCGCTAACCGTAATGATATCTTTAAAGTTCTTGACGAAGTATTTAAAAATACGAATGTAGAATATAAGGTAATAGATAAAAAGATCATTCTGTCCACGGAGTTGGCATCTGTCGAACAGGCGCATCAGGAAAAGGTAAAAGTAAGCGGACGAGTTGTGGATGCGGCAGGTGAACCGGTAATCGGTGCCAGTGTGATAGAAAAAGGCTCCTCCAATGGCACGATCACTGATATGGACGGTAATTTTATCCTGAATGTTGGTTCAAAAGAAGCCATTCTTGAAATCTCTTATATTGGTTATCAAGGACAGTCCCTGAAAGTAACTCCGGGAAAGACGCTGTCGGTAGTATTGAAAGAAGACACACAGAGTCTGGACGAAGTGGTAGTAGTTGGTTTTGGTGTACAGAAGAAAGCGAACCTGACCGGCGCGGTATCTCAGGTAAAGATGGATGATGTACTGGGGAGTCGTCCTGTTGTAAATGCCATGAGTGCTTTGCAGGGTGCGATGCCGGGACTTCAGATTACTCCTAATAATGATGCTGCCGGTCCGGGACAGAGCAAATCATTCAATATTCGTGGTACGACTTCCATCAATGGCGGTGGTCCGTTGGTGTTGATAGATAATGTTCCGGGGGATATCGATATGTTGAATCCCGAAGATATCGAAAGTGTTTCTGTGTTGAAAGATGCTGCTTCGGCCGCTATCTATGGTGCGCGTGCCGCTTTCGGTGTAATACTTGTGACTACAAAGAAGGCGAAGAAAGGCGACGGGTTTCATGTCAATTATAATAATAATTTTGGTTTCCAGAGTTCTATCAATCGTCCGGAACAGGCTGACGGGCTGGAGTGGATGCAGGCTTACCTGGACGGCGAGTTCAATGCCGGTAAATACTACACCGGGCAAGATATCAAAACATGGATGAACTACCTGACCGAATATCGTAAGAATCCGGGTAAATTCCAGACTACCGGAGACGGGGTATATGTAGACCCGGAAACAGGATTGAATTATTATCTGAATGAGAAAGACCTGTATGCCAATATGCTTGATGATTACGGTTTTCTGCAAGCACATAATGTGTCATTGAGTGGTGGTACTGATAAGCTGGCTTATCGTCTGTCCCTTGGTTATAATAGCGAGCAAGGTATTTTGATCACCGATAAAGACCGCTACAAACGTTTGTCGGGTAGTGCCTATATTTCTGCCGAAATCACCTCGTGGCTGACTCAGTCTGTAGATATACGCTATGCTCAGAGTGACAAGAATATGCCTGTGACTTCGGATAAGACCGGATTGTATGATATGCGTTTGCCGGTTGTATATCCCGAAGGCTCCCTGACTTTGCCTGACGGCACCAGCCTGATGACGAATACGCCTTCCAACGTTTTGAGAATGGCAACGGATAACAATACAATCAGAGACAATGCCCGTATCCTGTCAAAAACGGTATTGAAACCATTGAAAGGGCTTGAAGTGGCATTTGAATATACATTTGACAAGACATGGAGTAATCAGAATGTGAATAAGGCTTCCATTGATTATACAACGGTTGAGCTGGCAAAAATACAGACTGCCACTACTTCTTCTCTGGAGACGACTCACCAAAGTACTGATTATAATGCCATCAACCTGTATGCTAATTATAGATATTCATGGAATGACACGCATAACTTGTCATTAATGGGCGGCTTCAACCAGGAATCCAGTGACTGGAAGAAATTGTATACTTATTCTTATGATATGATTAACGAGAAGTATCCGTCACATAGTACGGCTACCGGTGAGAATAAGGTTATTACAGATGATCATCGCGTGTATACCGTGCGTGGTGCTTTCTATCGTGTTAATTATGATTATAAAGGCAAATATCTGTTTGAGACCAATGGTCGTTATGACGGCTCGTCTAAATTCCCGAAGAAAAATCGTTTCGGTTTCTTCCCTTCTGTATCTGTGGGTTGGAACATTGCCCGCGAGAACTTTATGAAACCGGTTGCAGGTGACTGGCTAAGCGATCTGAAACTTCGCGGAACCTGGGGGCAAATAGGTAATCAGGGTATTGATCCTTATAAATTTGTTCCGACTATGTCGCAAGTGGAAAAGAAGGATGTGGCATGGTTGGTGAATGGAGCGAAGCCGCTGACTTTGAATGCTCCGGGACTGGTCAGTGATAGTTTTACTTGGGAAACGGTAGAAACATTGGACTTTGGTTTTGATATAACTGCCTTGAACGGACGTCTGCAAAGTACTTTCGACTGGTATCGCCGTGATACGAAAGATATGCTTGCTCCGGGAGCTGAGTTGCCGTCAGTGGTAGGTGCTTCCGCACCTTTGCAGAATACCGCCGACTTGCGTACGAAAGGCTGGGAATTATCATTGACCTGGAGAGATAGAATCGGTGCATGGGGCTATAATGTAGGCTTCAATCTTTATGACTCTAAAACAGTCGTTACCAAATACCATAATGAATCCAAGATTATCCTGAAAAGTGATGGCACGAATAATTATTATGAAGGATATGAAATCGGTTCTATCTGGGGGTATGTAACGGATGGTTACTATACAGCCGATGACTTTGAAGATACAAATACCTGGAAATTGAAAGAAGGAGTGGTGACAGTGGATGGAGTAAGTCCGCGTCCCGGTGACATCAAGTACCAGAATTTGCGTGATGATGGATCGAGTACGAATCGCATTGATACGGGAGACGGAACCTTTGACAATCCGGGAGACCGCAAGATAATCGGTAATAACTCTTTGCGTTTGCAGTATGGTATAAACCTGGGAGTCAATTACAAAGGATTTGATCTGAGTGTTTTGCTGCAAGGAGTAGGTAAACGTGATGTATGGATCAGTGATGCACGCCGCTGGCCGTTTAATTCCGGACAGTTTGGTTCACTCTTTAAAGACCAGCTGGATTATTGGAAACCGGTAGATTCTGCCAATGGTGATTGGACGGCAGCCAATCCGAATGCGGAATATTTCCGTATTTACGGGCAAGGAAACAACTCCGGTTACAATACACGTGCGCAAACGAAGTATTTGATGAATGGCTCTTATCTGCGTGTCAAGAATGTGACTTTGAGTTATAATTTCCCGAAGAGCTGGTTGGCACCTATTACATTAACGAGTTTGAAAGCGTTCGTAAGTTGTGAGAACCTTCACACATTTACTAAGCTGATAAAGGGTTATGACCCGGAACGCCTGTCTTGGGGATATCCTTTCTATCGTACGATTTCTTTTGGTTTTAATGTTACTCTTTAATTTAGAATTGGTTATGAAAAAAATAATATATACTATGCTTGCGGCAGCAGCTATCGGGTTTACTTCATGCAACGATAGTTTTATGGAACGCTATCCGGATACTTCGTTAACGGAGCAGACAGTGTTCAGTAATTATAATACTTTCAAGACCTATGCCTGGGGATTATATGGAGTATTTACAAATACTAATATCCTGCGTATTCCCGGAACAAACGGAGCCTATGCCAGTGCCACATCCTATACAAGCGATATTTATGCAGGTTATCTGATGCGTCGTCAGGGTGACGGTAATCCGTATGCTTTTCAAAATGTATCCAGTTCGTCATCGGGCAATGGATGGGCATTCAGTTTCGTCTATCGGGTCAATGTCATGTTGGCAAATATCGATAACTCAGGGATGACGGATGCGGACAAGGAACATTGGCGTTCGGTGGGATATTTTTTCCGTGCCTATTATTATTCGGAACTGATAGCTCGTTTTGGTGATGTGCCTTGGGTAGATCGTGTACTGGGTGATTCGGATAAGGAAATAGCATATGGTCCCCGTACACCTCGCAAAGAAGTTGCCGATCATGTATTGAACGATTTGATATACGCTGAAGAGCATATAAAAGAAGAAGGTGACGGTGAAAATACGATCAATGTGCATGTTGTTCGTGCTCTTCTTTCCCGTTTCTGCCTTTTTGAAGGTACATGGCGTAAATATCATGCTTTGGGGGACGAAGATAAGTACTTTGATGCTTGTATCACTTATTCCAAGAAGCTGATGGATTCTTATCCCGAACTGAACAGTGATTGGGGAGAGATGCTGACATCTGACCTGAAAGGAATGAAAGGCATCATTCTGTATAAGGAATATGTAGAAAAAGAACTGACTAATTATGTACTGACTCATGTTGAACGGACATCCACCCATAATGTGGAAATGCCGCAACACATCATCGATATGTATCTTTGTAAAGATGGTAAAACGATTCATAACAGCTCGGAATATGAATGGTCGCAGGATGGGGATAATAGTATGAATGCTACCTTCCGCAATCGTGACCTTCGTCTGCTGGAGACTGTAGCTCCCCCTTATAAGGTGATCCCAAGTGCCGATAATACCAGTTGGGAGTATACTTCTGATCCCAAGGACCGTGAGTTTATGGATATCATGGGCATTACCCGTTACACAGGTTTCGGGGGCGGAAATGGGGAAGCCGGTAAACATAAAGTGTTCCCATTGATGAACTGGTCTGCTGCTATATTGAAAGGAATGCCTCACTTCTTCACCAACAATGGCGGACAAGGTTTCCTCGTAGCCCGTAGCGGTAACTATGTGTACAGATACTATAATGTATGGGACAATTCGAAAGAGAACGAAGGAACTTCGGATGTACCTTTGTTCAAGATTGATGAAGTGATGTTGAATTATGCTGAGGCTAAATTTGAAAAAGGTGGTACAGGTGTCGAGGGCTTCAATCAGACTGTTGCTGATCTTACTATCAATAAGTTACGCGATCGGGTGGGAGTTGCGCATATGAAAGTGGCCGAGATAAATGCCGGATTTGATCCGAAGCGCGACCAGACCGTAGACCCTGTATTGTGGGAGATTCGTCGCGAGCGCATAGTAGAATTGATGGGCGAAGGATTTGGATTCTACGATGTGCGCCGCTGGAAAAAGGCACCTTGGTTTATCAATAAGATACAGTATGGTCAATGGGCTACTAAAGAGCAGATTGGCGACTCCGGACAGTTTGTTGATCTTGAAAAAGGATACGCCGATACGACAGGAAAGAAAGAAGGTTTTATCTATATGTATAATGATCCTTTGGTAGCAGGTAAAGGTTGGTTAGATAAGTATTATCTGTATCAGGTGCCTACTAATGAAATCGCATTAAACCCAGAACTGGCCCCCAATAATCCGGGATGGGAGTAATAATTAACTGAAACACAAATTGAAAGAAGATGTGCAAATAACTGTTTGACACATCTTCTTTCTTTATTAGAGCCAATGCTATATCTTTCCGACTTTTCATATATTGGAGGTTATTTAATGTGTATCAGTATAAAAGAACTACATTTTATTTTCAGTAATCGGAAATTTGAAATATATTTAGGGGTTCAAACGCTCAAACACATTTGATGACCCTTAAAAAAATAATGACTATGAACATGCGTCTTCTATTACTTTTATTATTTGGTTCTGTTGTTATGTATACAAGTTGCCAATCTACGTCTGCTCCAATCGATTCATTGGCAGCACGTGTGACGGAGAATACGTCGAAAGATCAAATCCTTTTCCGGTTGGTTACTGATGAAGCCGATCCGGCAAAGGACTACTTTGAGATAGACTCCAAGGATGGCAAAGTACTGATAACCGGAAACTCCGATCTTTCACTGGCTACGGGCTTGAATTGGTACCTGAAATACGTGGCAGGTATTCATCTTTCGTGGAATAATCCCTCGCAGAAATTGCCGGAAGTACTGCCTCTGCCTCAAAAGAAAATCCGACAGGCGACGGCTATGAAGAATCGATATTACCTGAATTACTGTACCTATTCCTACTCCATGGCTTTCTGGGACTGGGAGCGCTGGGAGAAAGAAATAGACTGGATGGCGATGCACGGCATCAATATGCCTTTGAGTATAACAGGGATGGAGGTTGTCTGGTATAATCTGCTGAAGCGTATCGGATATACGACGGAGGAGATCAATGAGTTTATTTCCGGTCCTGCCTTTATGGCATGGTGGCAGATGAATAATCTGGAAGGATGGGGCGGACCGAATCCCGACAGTTGGTATCGGCAACAGGAAGCACTGCAAAAGAAGATCATTACCCGAATGAGGGAGCTGGGCATTGAACCGGTATTCCCCGGATATGCAGGAATGGTCCCCCGTAATATCGGCGAGAAACTGGGGTATCAGATTGCCGATCCCGGTAAATGGTGCGGTTTCCCTCGTCCGGCCTTTCTTTCTACGGAAGATGAACATTTCGATTCATTTGCTGCCATGTATTATGAGGAGTTGGAGAAACTGTACGGAAAAGCAAAGTATTACAGTATGGACCCCTTTCATGAAGGAGGAAATACGGAAGGAGTAGACTTGGCAAAGGCGGGAACTTCTATTATGAGTGCTATGAAGAAAGCGAATCCGGAGGCTGTGTGGGTGATGCAGGCATGGCAGGCGAATCCGCGGGAAGCGATGGTCAGTACGCTCGATTCCGGTGATTTGCTGGTACTGGATTTGTATAGTGAGAAACTTCCGCAATGGGGTGATCCGGAGTCGATGTGGTATCGGGAGAAAGGTTTCGGCAAGCATGACTGGCTCTATTGTATGTTGCTTAACTTTGGCGGTAATGTCGGTCTGCATGGACGGATGGAGCAGTTGGTGAATGGATATTATAACGCCTGTGCACATGTCAACGGGAAAACCTTGCGGGGGGTAGGAGCTACTCCGGAAGGAATCGAGAATAATCCGGTGATGTTTGAATTGCTGTATGAGCTTCCTTGGCGGGAAGAACGGTTCTCACCGGATGAATGGCTGCAAGCGTATCTGAAAGCGCGGTATGGAAATGATTTGTCACCGGAAGTAGCGGAAGCATGGCGTGCGCTGGAACATACAGTTTACAATGCTCCGAAGAATTATCAGGGAGAAGGGACAGTCGAATCCTTGTTGTGCGCCCGTCCGGGATTTCATCTGGACAGAACGTCGACATGGGGATATGCCAAGTTATTCTATTCACCTGATTCAACGGCAAAGGCAGCCCGCTTGTTACTTTCTGTTGCAGATCAGTACAAGGGAAATAATAACTTTGAATATGATTTGGTGGACGTGGTGCGTCAGAGCCTGGCAGATAAGGGGAATGTGCTGCTTGAAGAAATTTCTCAGAGTTATGATCGGAAAGATAAGGATAGCTTCGGGAAACAGTCACAACAGTTTTTGGAGTTAATATTAGCTCAGGACAGTTTGCTATCCACCCAAAAGGAGTTCTCGGCGTCTTCATGGCTGAATGCCGCACGTTCTTTGGGAACCACGGAAGAAGAAAAGAAACTTTACGAATGGAATGCTTCTGCGCTGATCACGGTTTGGGGAGACAGTATAGCTGCTAATCAGGGAGGTCTGCATGATTATTCCCATCGGGAGTGGAGCGGGATTTTGAAAGACTTGTATTATCAACGTTGGAAAACTTTCTTTGAGCAGAAACAACGGGAGTTGGACGGCAAACTTGGTGAATCAGCGGAAGAACCGATTAATTTCTATGGCATGGAGAAAGCATGGGCGGAGAAAAACAAAACAGCTGATTCATCAGATCATAAGTTACAAAATGTAATTGAAACGGCAAAATTTGTTTATCGGACAGCGATTGAAGCAAAGTAATTTATCTACCTACACTGCTCCGGCTTTCAGCTAGAGGGCTGACTAAAAAGTCGGTAGTGCTGCCTTAAACGGGAGTGACTAAAAGTCGATAGGGAAACTTGGGTTTGTACGAATCATATAAAACGAAAAAAGAATAATCGGAAGTAAACAGGGGAATACCTTTTACTTCCGATTATTCTTTTTATAAATGATAATTGCTTCAGCAAGGGCATGCCGGGCAATCGAACATATTTATTTCTCCAACAAATTTTTCAGAAACTCGTCCAGTTCTTTATCCAGTCCTTTCAGCAGTTCGTCATCCACAAGCAATGTATCGTCATCTATCAGCAACAATTCTGCAACTGTTTCCTTATCTTCATCTACCAGTACGAATGAATAAGGCTTTAATATTGTTACTTTATCGAAGTCTCCTGCATCTTTCATTCTGCAAAGGATACTTTTCAGGTTGGGCTCTACATTTTCCATGAAATCATCTCCATCGTAAGTTGCCCACTCTTCAATCATTACATTAGCCAATTCCTCGTCATCGTCGTTATAAATAGTGAGTTGTCCCGATGTTTGGTCCGGTTGTAAATGAATATCTGTTACGGCTGTCTGGTCGCAGCCACATACATATTTGCCGGCTGCCTTTTGGATAGCCGATTCGATGGTAGACAGAGATTGTTGGCTCAGTTTCATAAGTTCTTCCTTTTTGTTACCTCAAAGGTATAAAAAAAATAATAATCAATGCATGATTTCCTTAAAAATCATCATTAAATCGCTCCATTTGCATTTTTAGCTTGGGCAATTGACTGTTACGTTCCTTTAATTCATTTGCATAAAGGGTTGTAAGGTAGTAATTCGGTATATCGTCAATGGTGGCGTACGCCGCATTTTCGGGAATGTTTTTCTTATCTACTTTTTGGGCGAGTTGCTGTGCTTTGACTGCCCATTCTTCTGCTTTTGCCAAGCTGTCCTTCATCTCATAATAAACAGCGATATTGAGGGCAGCTTTCATCTTTTTCTTTTCCTTCTTGGTTCCGTTGTACACTTGTTCCCAAAGTTCGAAAGCTCTGTCCCATGAATTTTCACGGACAAAGATTGCCGCGTCACGCATCTGTACGGAGCCACCGGTGTACAAGTATCGTTTGCCTGTTTTCCAGAAAGGGAGTAACTGTTTGACAGGGATAGTCCCTGCAAATTCAGAAGCTTCCCGTAACATCTGTGCATCAGGTATCATGTGTGCAAATGTTTCTGTTACCGATCCTCCGTATTCTTCCCAAAAGATACTGTCGGTGGGGTGTAGCGTAGTCATCGGTTTGCTGCGCGAGGGCAGGTATACCTTCACCGTCGGGTAGGCTTTTACATCCACTGTCCCCAGGTAGCAGTTAAAATCACGGATATAACGAACCGTTTTGGTCGCTTTGAATTGCAGGTTTTCCATTGCGATGATACAGTCCACTCCCAAGTCTGATGTCAGCTGTTGGACTTCCTCCTGACTCAATGTACTTTCACGAGGAAACTTGTCATTGGCCCGTAAAGCGGAATCACAGATCACCACTACATCAAAATAGTTCTGATGCGCGATTTCTTCCGCCAGCGATTCAGCTGCAATCTTAACATTACCATTGGCATACGCTGTGGCGTGGCTTATTTCGGGTACGTTTTCTTTCGGCTTTTCGGTCTGTGTGATCAGCTTGTTATCCGGTTCGGTGCTGGTGTTATTCACGATAGCCACTTTACGGAGTTGAGAAGGGAAAGTCATATCTCCGGGCTGCATATAGTCAATAGAAATCTGCTCCAGGCTCTGACAGCTGCCGAGTGCCAACAGTAGCAGAGAAACAAATGCCAGTGAATAGAATTTTGCCATAGTCTTGATATCTTTAGTAGTTTAAGCAAAAGTACTATTTTGGATGAATAAAAGAAAGCCTCAAACAGTTTTTAACCGTTTGAGGCTTTCTTTTAGATTATAATCTTACATCGGACTGCTGTTAAGCATTCTGTCCGTGGCAGTTTTTATATTTCTTACCGCTTCCGCATGGGCAAGGATCATTGCGTCCTACCGTCTTTTCCGCACGGATCGGTTCGCGTTTTTGTTGCTCGCGAGTATCCTGACTGGCAGCAGCCTGCTGGTTCGGATCACTGAGGTCTTGTTTCTGTTCACGATACTTGCTCATATCCTGACGTTGCTCGGGAGCAGCCTGGCGTACTTCTACGCGGCGTGGCTGTTGTTCGTCTGCCGGAGCTTCCTGTACAGGGATCTGTCCGCGCATCAGGATGGAGATAGTTTGGTTATTGATCTTGTTCACCATAGCGTCAAACAGTGTTACGGATTCCAGTTTGTAGATCAACAGCGGGTCTTTCTGTTCGTAGCTTGCGTTCTGAACAGAGTGTTTCAACTCATCCAGCTCACGCAGGTTTTCTTTCCATGCTTCGTCGATAACGTGCAGCAGGATAGACTTTTCGAAAGCTTTCACCACCTCCTTTGATTCGGACTCGTAAGCCGCTTTCAGATTACAGGAGATGTTATACATCCGTTTTCCGTCTGTGATAGGAATCAGAATGTTTTCGTACATATGTCCCTGGTTTTCGTATACTTGTTTGATGACCGGATTAGCGATTTGTGCCAGGCGTTCCGTTTTGCGTTTGAAGTTTTCCATGGCAATGTTGAATGTCTTTTCTGCCAATGTGTCCTTCTTTTCATTACGGAATTCTTCTTCGGTGAACGGAGTTTCCATAGCCAATGTCTGGAGCAGTTCCATCTGACAGCCTTCGTAGTCATTGTTCTCGATCGCATTCGCGCAACGGTCCCAGATCATATTAACGATATCCATACCGATACGTTCACCCATCAGGGCGTGGCGGCGTTTGGTGTAAACAACGGTACGTTGCTTGTTCATCACGTCGTCATATTCCAACAGACGTTTACGGATACCGAAGTTGTTTTCTTCCACCTTCTTCTGTGCACGCTCGATAGAGTTGGAGATCATCTTGTGCTCGATCATTTCGCCTTCCTGGAAACCGAGTTTGTCCATTACACTGGCAATACGGTCGGAAGAGAACAGACGCATCAAGTCATCTTCCAGTGACACGAAGAATACAGAAGAACCCGGGTCACCCTGACGTCCTGCACGACCACGCAACTGGCGGTCTACACGACGGGATTCGTGACGTTCCGTACCGATGATGGCCAAACCGCCTGCGGCTTTTACTTCCGGGCTCAGCTTGATGTCGGTACCACGACCTGCCATATTGGTAGCGATGGTCACTGCACAGCTGAAACCGGCTTTTGCAACAATTTCAGCTTCTTTCTGGTGCAACTTCGCATTCAGTACGCTGTGTTCGATCTTACGCATGGTAAGCATTTTGCTCAGCATTTCGGAGATTTCTACCGAAGTCGTACCTACCAGTACCGGACGTCCTGCCTGCACTAGTTTTTCGATTTCTTCGATAACGGCTTTATACTTTTCGCGTTTGGTTTTGTAAACGCGGTCGTTCATATCCTTCCTTGCGATCGGGCGGTTAGTCGGGATAACGACTACATCCAATTTGTAGATGTCCCAAAGTTCGCCTGCTTCCGTTTCGGCAGTACCGGTCATACCGGACAGCTTGTGATACATACGGAAGTAGTTCTGCAAAGTGATCGTTGCGAATGTCTGCGTTGCGGCTTCTACTTTCACACGTTCCTTCGCTTCGATAGCCTGGTGCAATCCGTCAGAGTAGCGGCGGCCTTCCATGATACGTCCGGTCTGCTCGTCTACAATCTTCACCTGTCCGTCGATCACAACATATTCGTCATCTTTCTCGAACATGGTGTAAGCCTTCAGCAACTGGTTGATGGTGTGTACGCGCTCCGATTTGATGGCGTAGTTAGTCAGCAGCTCATCTTTCTTTTCCAGCAGTTGTTCGTTGGTCAGGTTTTGATTTTCCAGTTCGGAGAGTTGTGCGGCGATATCCGGCAGAACGAACAATGTCGGGTCTTCGGAGTTACCGGTGATCAGGTCGATACCTTTATCTGTGAGGTCTACGCTGTTCAGTTTTTCTTCGATGACGAAGTACAACGGTTCGGTCACTTCGTGCATACGCTTGTTGTTCTGCTCCATGTAGATTTCTTCGGTCTTCAGCATGCCGGCTTTGATACCCTGTTCACTGAGGAACTTGATCAATGCCTTATTCTTCGGAAGACACTTGTGGCTACGATAAAGGGCAAGGAATCCTTCTTCCACTTCCTTCTTGTCGTTGGAGGCAATCAGGCGTTTGGCTTCGGAGAGGTATTTGGTTGCCAATGCTTTTTGAGCTTCTACCAGACGTTCTACCAGCGGACGGAGCTGTTCGAACAGTTGGTCGTCGCCCTTCGGCACCGGACCGGAAATAATCAGCGGAGTACGGGCGTCGTCAATCAATACCGAGTCAACCTCATCGACGATGGCGTAGTTGTGCTGGCGTTGAACAAGGTCTTTCGGGCTGATAGCCATGTTGTCACGCAGGTAGTCGAAACCGAATTCATTGTTGGTACCGAACGTGATGTCGGCAAGGTATGCCTGACGACGGGCGTCGGAGTTCGGCTGATGGCGGTCGATGCAATCTACGCTCAAACCGTGGAACATATAAAGCGGGCCCATCCATTCGGAGTCACGTTTGGCAAGGTAGTCGTTCACGGTTACTACATGCACACCGTTTCCGGTCAGCGCGTTCAGGAATACCGGAAGGGTAGCAACGAGAGTTTTACCTTCACCGGTTGCCATTTCCGCAATCTTACCTTTGTGCAGAACGACACCACCGAACAGCTGAACGTCGTAATGAATCATGTTCCATACCGTATCATTGCCGCCGGCATTCCAGTGGTTCTGGTAGATGGCCTTGTCGCCTTCAATGCGTACAAAGTCTTTGGTGGCAGCCAGATGGCGGTCGAATTCAGTCGCGGTTACTACGATTTCTTCGTTTTCCGTAAATCGTTTGGCAGTTGCTTTGACGATAGAGAAAGCTACGGGCAATACTTCTTCCAGTGCTTTCTCGTATTTTTCGAGAATTTCTTTCTCTATCTTATCTATTTGTGCAAAGACTTCTTCGCGGTCTTCCAGTTCAGTGCTTTCGATGCTCGCTTTAAGTTCTTCCACTTTAGCGCGTTCGTCAGTAGCCGATTCGCGGATGTATTTTTTGAGTTCTTCCGTTTTGGCACGGAGGGCATCGTTGTCCAGTGCTTCAATCTCCGGGTAGGCAGCTTTGATCTTTTCTACCCAGGGTTTGATTTCTTTCATGTCTCGTGTGGATTTGTTTCCGAAAATCGAGCTTAAAAATTCATTAAATCCCATGTTGTATTATTTAGTTTATTATTATTTCTTGATTGTCTGCACGGTGCTTTTTCCATATATAAATCCGCGCAAAGTTACATTAAAATGCTGATTTATTTATGTTTTTCGCATGGTTTTTGTGAGGAATCTTTTACCGAAGATCGGTAATAGGAGCCGAAGAAGAAGCATTGGGAGCCCGTATGCGCATGAAATGAGCCAGTGTAGGCGCAATATGGTCGATTGTTACAGGTGTCTGAATGATGGCCGGTTTCACGGAGTGACCCATGAAAATCAGCGGTGCGGGGATATAGGAATGACGTACCACCTTGTTCTCGTTGCCGTTTTCGCTGACGATAGTCCATCCCGGCAACACGTCGATCACGAGGTCGCCGGAACGCTTGCGGTGATAGCCGTTGCGTATTCTGTATATTTCCGGAGTCCATGAACCCAGGAGAAGTCGGTGGGCGGAATATGCCTCATTTACTCCGCTGAACTGCATCAGGAAGTCGGCAGACTTTTCCTGCACTTCTGTCAGGTTCAGTTGCTTTTGTTCCAGTAACTTGTGGTTCAGATAGATTTGCTGGTCGTGATAGGCTTCTACATATTTTCCTTCACCGTAAGTGGCCATCAGAAACATGTTCAGCAAGGCGGTGCAGCGGTTGAGGTGAAACTCTCCGGTCGGTATTTTGTACAGTCCCGAATCCGTCGATTCGCTGTCCGTATATCCGGTGGAAGTGACGAAGATAAGCACATTCTGCAAGCCTACTTTCTTGTCGAGCAGGTCAAGCAGGTTGGCGATGCTGCGGTCGAGGCGTACATAAGTGTCCTGTATTTCCATGGCACACTCTTGTACGGACTTGTGCGCATAGTTGCCTGCATAATAAGTAAGTGCCAATAAGTCAGTAATGTCATCCATGCCGACCGAACCTTTGCCGATTGCTTCTTCTGCGAGGGCATTTACTTCATCGTTGACGAACGGGCTGGTGATGAAACGGCGGAACTTATTGTTGCGGTCGTCGTCAAATTTATATTTGAACACTACGTCCCGCCAATCTGGCAGGAAAGTGTACATACCACGTGGGAAAACCGGTTCCCATGTGACGCTGGAGATGCGGGAGTCGATGGCCTGACGGTCGTTATATTGGCTTGCCCACCAGGGGAATTCGCCATAATAAGTCGTTCCGCTCCATTTTCCGGTCGTGGGATTGATCCAGAACGCTCCGTTTCCTGCATGTCCGGCAGCGAAAATGGCTGCGTCGCAGAAAGGGGCGATGGCGTATACGATACCTTTGCCTTGTGTCGCTATTTTCAGTTCGTCGGCAATGGTAGAGGTTAATAATTTGGTAGGGGCACAGGTCTGATCGGTGTAATAACCCATGAAGGCCGCATCGTCCGTACTGTTGACAGGGCGTAGGGTGGCTACATCCATCCATCGGTTGGAAATGATTCCGTTGACGGAAGGCGTTGATCCGCTGTAGATGGCTGCCATGGCAGAGGCACGGTCTACACCGCTGAATGTATATTCTGCATTGTGGAATACTCTTCCCTCTTTCCAAAGGCGTTTGAAGCCTCTCTCGCCGTAGAGCGACGAAAAAGCTTCCAGATAGTCCGTACGCAACTGGTCAATCGTGAGTCCTACCACAAGTTTAGGGGCAGTAGGCAACGACTGAGCTTGTAGCCCGGTGAAGGTCAGTACGGTAATCAGGGAAGTTAGTAGTCCTTTCATTATTTCTTTTTAGAGGTCAATATCAAATTGCTCGCTGAACGTATCAGCAAACAGAGTGCCAAAGGTACAACAGCTAAGTCAAATCTCTGCGGAATTAGCGGAAAAAGCACCATAAAAAGTGTTAAAACGACTAAATTCAGCGTCAAATACCAGCATTTCTTTCCTTTTCGGACACAATAAATGATGTATGGAAGGATCAGAAGCTGTCCCGGATGGAATACCAGCAATAAGAAATTGGAGCTGACAGCCGGATGTTCGGAGAATAGGGCGAGGAAGGCCAGCACACAGCCCACGATGCCTGCGGCACCGAATAAAATAAGGTCGACACCCCAGAGTCCTGTCCTTTTGCGGATGCTGTAGATAGCAGCAGCAGCGGTAAGTATAAAAAGCAGGAGGGAACATTGGAACGGGGTGGGCATCCAACCGCCTTCTTCTTCCTCGGGAAGGGCGTCTACGATCAGCTCCTTGCCGGATACGAGCGGACGCTGAACCGAATCATGGACGATTTGGGCGCCTGCGAAAGCATCCATCAGGTAAAAGGGGGCAAACATCATTTGGCGTTGCGTGATGGGGCGGTCTGCTTCGCTGCCGATGCAGAGGTCGATGCCGAAGCGGGCCCACGGATGGCCTTTGCAGTATTGATGTACGATATCGCGGAAAGATAGCGAACCGTCTTGCGGCTCTGCGGGATATATTACCTTTCCGTCAATGCTTTCTTCTATTTTATCGCGCGGGCGTGTAGCGCAGTTGTCATAAAAGAAATTATACCGGTAAACTCTGTTTTCGGGAAGATAGTTTTCTTGCAGTAGTCGGATGAGTTCCGCTTTTTCTTCTTTGCTCAGGTTGAGTGTCTGTTGCCAGACGCTGCGCCCGTCGAAGGCATATTCCGCCGCGAAACGGGCGTAGTCGGTAGCTCCCAGCTGGTAGTCTGTCTCACCGAGTGAAAAACGGAGGATGAAGTTGGGAGTATTGAAGCTGAATAGTCCATAGTTGAATACGGCATCTATTCCGTTGGCCGGATCTTCGTAGCGGATGGCTGTATGTCCGAACAGGGAGTATATTTCTTCACCGGGGGCGCAAGTCAGCAGGCTGAGGCGGATGGAGTCGTTGCCAGAAGCTATGGCTTGTCCGTTTGAAAAGATAAGCAGATAAAGAGTCAGTAATGGATATAGAATTGTCCGTTTCATCAGAAATGCCCGTTTATTATTTTGGTGGCGAATATACGAAGAATAGTTGGATTGTAGAAACGGAGGCTTCGTTTTATCCAAACAGAGGCTTTGTTTTACCCAAACAGAGGCTTCGTTTCACCCAAACAGAGCCTCTGATTAGGGTAAATAGGGTCTCTAAAAGCGTTCTTTTTTTCTTATAAAATGTGGAACGCTGAACGGAACACTTTAAAACTCTTGTAACTGATTGATATATAGGGAAATGTTGTGTAAGGAAAAATAACTATGAAACGCAAAGCGGTACCATAATAAGGGATAACTAATAAATTATATATTTAAAAATATATAGTTCGATTTTGGCGTTTGGGGCGATATTTGAAATGAAAAAAGAAGATAATTCCTTCTGTATGCTTCAACTTTTCTTTTTTTACTTTACCTTTGCGCCGCTAAAGACGAAAAGTATTGAACTTAATTATCGACATAGGAAATACGACAGCGAAAGTTGCCCTCTTCAATGGAAGTGAGATGGTGGAGGTGTTGACCGAATCCAATCAATCATTGGATAGCTTGGAGGCTCTTTGCTCCAAATACCGGATTGAGCGGGGGATTGTAGCTACTGTCGTCGATTTGAACGAACGGATACTTGCCGAACTGGCTGCTTTGCCGTTCCCCCTGTTATGGCTCAATCATGAGACTCCGTTGCCGGTAGGTAATCTGTACGAAACTCCCGAGACATTGGGATACGACCGGATAGCTGCCGTAGTGGGGGCCAACGAGCAGTTTCCTCATAATGACATCTTGGTCATTGATGCGGGCACTTGTATCACTTATGAGTTTATTGACTCGAAAGGACAATATCATGGCGGTAATATTTCTCCCGGCATGCAGATGCGCTATAAAGCGCTTCACCAGTTTACCGGACGCTTGCCGCTGATAGACTCCAACGGGCGCAAACTGCCGATGGGAAGGGATACGGAAACTGCCATCCGTGCAGGGGTGCTGAAAGGAATGGAATATGAAATTTCAGGTTATATTGAGGCTATGAAGCATAAATATCCTGAACTTTTGGTTTTTTTAACGGGCGGAGATGACTTTTCTTTTGATAGCAGCGTAAAAAGTGCCATCTTTGCAGATAGATTTTTAGTGTTGAAAGGATTAAATAGAATTTTAAACTATAATAATGGTAGGATTTAAACACACGATTTGGGCGCTTTTGCTCATGATGGTTACCGGAACGGCAATCGCTCAAAATAATACAAACTCTCCTTACACACGATATGGCTATGGCGACTTGTCCGATCAAAGTTTCGGAAATAGCAAGGCGATGGGTGGAATTGCTTTCGGACTCAGGGATGGAGCACAGATCAATCCAACGAATCCTGCTTCCTATACGGCCATTGATTCGTTGACGTTCCTGTTCGAAGGGGGTGTCAGTTTACAGAATATGAATATTAGTGGTGGTGGCCTGAAGTTGAATGCCAAAAACGCCAGTTTCGATTATCTCGCTATGCAGTTCCGGTTGGCTCCGTGGATGGCGATGAGTGTCGGATTGTTGCCATATTCTAATGTGGGGTATACGGTGTCTGATAGTCAGACTACGGACAATGGTTTGGCATATAGCAGAAGTTTTACCGGCGACGGTGGTTTGCATCAAATGTACGTTGGTGCTGGTGTAAAAGTACTTAAGAATCTCTCTGTCGGTGTGAATGCATCTTATTTTTGGGGAGATATAACCCGTACAAGAGGAATGTTCTATCCGGGAACATCTTCTTATGATTCCTATCAGCGAAAAATGGTAACCTCGATTTCTGATTATAAATTGGATTTCGGTGCACAATATACACAGGCTTTGAATAAAAAGAGTTCTTTGACGATTGGTGCTGTATATTCTCCTAAACATAAGTTGAATAATGATTATACGTCAATTGTAATCATGGGAGCATCTAGTTCAAGTTATGGAACTGAATATAAGGATGTCTTGGATGCTACATTTGAATTACCCAATACCTTTGGAGTCGGATTTACATATAACTATGACAAGCGTTTGACAGTTGGTGCAGATTATAGCTTACAGCAATGGTCAAAAACTAATTTTGGCGTAGTAACAAGTGACGAGAATGTACGTCAGGACTTTAATGAAACTTTCACTTATTGTGATCGTACAAAAATATCAGTAGGTGCGGAATACATTCCTAATTTGATAGGACGTTCCTATTTCGCCCACATAAAATACCGTTTAGGAGCTTATTATACGACGCCGTATTATAAGATTGATGGGAAAAAGGCTTCACGTGAATATGGTGTAACTGCCGGTTTCGGTCTGCCTGTTCCCCGTTCGCGTTCCATACTTAGTATCAGTGGACAGTTTGTCCGTGTAAAAGGATTGGAGACGAACATGGTGAATGAAAATATCTTCCGCGTGAGTATCGGGCTTACGTTCAACGAACGTTGGTTCTTCAAGCGTAGGGTAGAGTAATAAAAGTGAGAGAGAGAATAGACGATATTATATAAACAACTAAAATTTAGATACAATGAAAATTAAAACGCTTGTGGCTATGTTGTTCCTTTCGGCTGGAGCAACCACTGTGGTGGCACAGGATGCGTCTAACTGTAACTCAAACAGTAGTATTTCGCATGAGGCTGTGCGTGCAGGAAATTTTAAAGATGCGTATACTCCCTGGAAAGCTGTGTTGGAAAATTGTCCCACACTCCGTTTTTACACTTTTACTGACGGATATAAAATCCTTAAAGGCTTGATGGCTCAGATTAAGGATAAGAATAATCCTGAATATCAGAAGTATTTTGATGAATTGATGAATACGCATGATTTGCGTATGAAATACACAGAAGAATTCCTTGCAAAAGGAACTAAAGTGTCTTCTGCTGACGAAGCACTGGGTATCAAGGCTGTAGACTATATTGCTTTGGCTCCGAAAGTAGACGCTAACCAAGCCTATCAATGGTTGAGCCAGTCTGTAAATGCAGTGAAAGGCGAATCGGCAGCTGCTACGCTTTTTTATTTCCTTCAGATGTCATTGGATAAACTGAAAGCTGATCCTAATCATAAAGAACAATTTATTCAGGATTATCTGCTTGCTTCAGAATATGCTGACGCTGCTATTGCTGCAGAAACTAATGAAGCAAAAAAGAAAAACTTTATGGGTATCAAAGATAACCTCGTGGCTTTGTTCGTAAACAGTGGTACTGCTGACTGCGAATCTCTGCAAAGTATCTATGGCCCGAAAGTAGAAGCTAACCAGACAGACTTGGCTTATCTGAAAAAAGTAATCGATATCATGAAAATGATGAGATGTACAGAAAGCGAAGCTTATTTGCAAGCATCTTTCTACGCTTATAAGATAGAGCCAACAGCTGAAGCTGCTACAGGATGTGCTTATCAGGCATTCAAGAAAGGTGATATTGATGGTGCTGTGAAGTTCTTTGACGAAGCAATCCAATTGGAAACTGACAACGTGAAGAAAGCAGAAAAGGCATATGCTGCTGCAGCTGTATTGGCTTCTGCTAAGAAATTGTCTCAAGCCAGATCATACTGTCAGAAAGCAATTAGCTTCAACGAGAACTATGGTGCTCCTTATATCCTGATTGCTAACTTGTATGCAATGAGTCCTAACTGGAGTGATGAGTCTGCATTGAATAAGTGTACTTACTTCGCTGTAATTGATAAACTGCAACGTGCGAAAGCTGTTGACCCAAGTGTGGCTGAAGAAGCAAACAAGTTGATTGGTACATATTCCGGTCATACTCCACAGGCTAAAGACCTATTTATGTTAGGTTACAAACAAGGCGACCGCATCACTATCGGTGGCTGGATCGGAGAGACTACAACGATTAGATAAAATTTATGTTGCGAAAACGAAGTAACCGTTTGTTGCATAAAAGCATAAGCATAACAATTGCCTTCGGGGCAATTGTTATGCTTCTTTCATTTTCTTCCTGCGGCGGTAAGAAGAATACGCTGGGCGACGCCATCACAGAACGTGATTCATTACCGGTGATGAATACACTGGGAGTAACTACTCTTATATCCGACTCGGGAGTGACACGTTATCGGGTGAATACAGAAGAATGGACGGTGTACGACCGCAAGAAACCTTCCTATTGGGCATTTGAAAAGGGAGTTTATCTGGAACAATTTGATTCTATCTTTAATATTGAAGCTAGCATCAAGGCAGATACCGCTTATTATTATGATAAGCAGAAACTCTGGAAACTGATAGGGAATGTAGATATACAGAACCGGAAAGGGGAGCGTTTCAATACCGAGTTGCTTTATTGGAACGAAGCAACTCAAAAAGTCTATTCCGACAAGTTTATACGTATCCAGCAGCCGGATCGTGTAATTACCGGACATGGTTTTGACTCCAATCAGCAAATGACCGTTTATGTCATTCAGAATATTGAGGGCATTTTCTATGTTGACGAAAATGGGGGAACTGCTCAACCGGAAGTAAAAGCATTGCCGCCGGATTCGACGAAAAAAGATTCTGTGAAATAAACTATGAATATTTATATCTCTTTACTCATCACTATGGCTTTCTCCGCTTTCTTCTCAGGAATGGAGATCGCGTTTGTCTCAGTAGATAAGTTGCGCTTTGAAATGGAACGTAAGGGAGGAATCACATCCCGTATTCTTTCCATCTTTTTCAAGAACTCGAACGAATTTATCTCTACCATGCTGGTAGGAAACAATATAGCATTGGTTATCTATGGTATATTGATGGCACAGATCATTGGTGATAATCTGTTGGCTGGTTTTATTGATAACCACTTTCTGATGGTGTTGGCGCAGACCGTCATCTCTACTCTGATTATTTTGGTGACTGGAGAGTTTCTTCCTAAAACATTGTTTAAGATCAATCCCAATCTGGTCTTGAATGTTGCCGCTATTCCGCTTTTTATTTGTTATGTCATTTTATATCCTGTCTCGAAGTTATCTTCCGGTTTGTCTTGCCTTTTTCTTCGTATATTCGGTATGAAGGTTAACAAAGATGCTTCGGACAAGGCTTTCGGAAAAGTCGATCTGGACTATTTCGTGCAGAGTAGCATCGATAATGCTGCGAATGAAGAAGAATTGGATACGGAAGTGAAAATCTTTCAAAATGCACTTGATTTCTCAAACATAAAAATACGTGACTGTATCGTTCCACGTACCGAAGTCGTTGCGGTCGACCTTACTACTTCGTTGGATGAACTCAAGAGCCGTTTTATAGAATCCGGGATCTCGAAGATCATTGTGTATGACGGAAATATCGATAATGTGGTCGGTTTTATCCATTCATCGGAAATGTTTCGTGATCCGAAAGACTGGCGCGATAACGTGAAAGACGTGCCGATCGTACCCGAAACGATGTCTGCCCACAAACTGATGAAGCTGTTTATGTTGCAAAAGAGGACGATTGCCGTGGTAGTGGATGAGTTTGGAGGTACATCCGGCATTGTGTCGTTGGAAGACTTGGTAGAAGAAATATTTGGTGATATAGAAGATGAACATGACAATACTTCCTATATCTGCAAGAAGATTGACGAAGATGAATATGTTTTGTCCGCTCGTCTGGAGATAGAAAAAGTCAATGAAATGTTCGGACTTGATCTGCCCGAATCGGACGACTATCTGACAGTAGGCGGATTGATACTGAACCAATATCAGAGCTTCCCGAAACTGCACGAATTGGTACGTGTCGGCCGTTATCAGTTTAAAATAATCAAGGTGACAGCGACAAAAATAGAACTTGTACGCTTAAAAGTCATGGAATAATGGCGATAACCGTGAAATTTTTAGCTAATAAATAGAAGCATATTAGCATTTTTTGTATCTTCGTGCGCTAAAATGACAATAGAAAGAAATAATAATAAACATAAATCGTATTAATCAAAATGGCAACATTACAAAACATTAGGTCGAAAGGACCTCTATTGGTGATTGTTATCGGTTTGGCGCTGTTTGCTTTCATCGCGGGTGACGCGTGGAAGGTGATGCAACCGCACCAGGCACATGACGTAGGTGAGGTGAACGGAGATGCTCTTTCCGCTCAAGAGTATCAGAATCTGGTAGAAGAATATACCGAAGTGATAAAGCTCTCCCGTGGAGTGACTGCACTGAACGACGAACAGACCAATCAGGTGCGCGACGAAGTATGGCGTTCCTACGTTAATAACAAACTGGTTGAGAAAGAAGCAAAAGCATTGGGACTGACAGTTTCTGCTGCTGAAATTCAGGATATCCTGAAAGCAGGCGTGCATCCGTTGTTGCAACAGACTCCTTTCCGCAACCCGCAGACCGGTGCTTTCGATAAGGATATGCTCAATAAGTTCCTGGTAGATTACGCTAAAATGAACGAATCTCAGATGCCGGCTCAGTATGCAGAACAGTACAACAACATGTACAAATACTGGTCATTCATCCAGAAGACATTGGTTCAGAGCCGCCTGGCAGAAAAATATCAGGCATTGGTAGCAAAAGCGCTTCTTTCTAACCCGGTAGAAGCACAGGACGCTTTCGACGCAAGAGTGAATCAATATGACTTGTTGATGGCTGCCGTTCCTTATTCTTCTGTAGTAGATTCTACAATCGTTGTGAAAGAATCGGAACTGAAAGACCTTTATAACAAGAAGAAAGAACAGTTCAAGCAATATCAGGAAAGCCGTGATATCAAGTACATTGATGTTCAGGTGACTGCAAGTGCGGAAGACAGAGCTGCTATCCAGCAGGAAGTAGACGAAGCTACTGCACAGTTGGCTACTACAACAGATGACTATACTTCTTTTATCCGCTCTGTAGGCTCGGAAGCTCCTTATGTAGACTTGTTCTATAATAAAACAGCTTTCCCGTCAGATGTAGTTGCCCGTCTGGACTCTGCATCGGTTGGTTCTGTTTATGGTCCGTATTATAATGGTGCCGACAATACTATTAATTCATTCAAAGTGGTTGCAAAAACAGCTGCTGCCGACTCAATCGAGTTCCGTCAGATTCAGGTGTTTGCAGAAGACGCTTTGAAGACAAAAGCCTTGGCGGACAGTATCTATACTGCTATCAAAGGCGGTGCTAACTTCGCAGATCTGGCTAAGAAATACGGTCAGACGGGTGAGACTAACTGGATGAGCTCTGCACAGTATGAAGGCGCACAGATCGATGGTGACAACCTGAAGTTTATCTCTGCTATCAATAATACAGGCGTGAACGAAGTAGTAAACCTGCCGTTGGGACAAGCTAATGTAATTCTGCAGGTGACTAACAAGAAAGCTGTGAAGGATAAATATAAAGTAGCTGTTGTGAAACGTGAAGTTGAATTCAGCAAAGAAACTTATAACCGTGCTTACAATGACTTCAGCCAGTTCATCGCTGCCAATCCTACTGCTGAAAAGATGATCGCTAACGCTGAAGAAGCCGGATACAAACTGCTTGACAGAAGAGACTTGTATAGCTCAGAACACACTATCGGTGGTGTAAGAGGTACTAAAGAAGCATTGAGATGGGCGTTTGCCGCTAAACCGGGTGATGTTTCCGGTTTGTATGAATGTGGCGAAAGCGACCATATGGTTGCAGTAGCTCTGGTTGGTGTTACTCCGGAAGGATATCGTCCGCTGAAAGCTGTACAGGATCAGTTGAGAGCTGAAATCGTTAAAGATAAGAAAGCCGAAAAGATCATGGCTGATATGAAAGCTGCCAATGCAACTTCTCTCGACCAGTACAAGGCTATGCCCGGCGCAGTCAGCGATTCTTTGAAGCTGGTTACATTTGCCGCTCCCGCTTATGTCTCTGAATTGCGCAGCAGCGAACCGCTGGTAGGTGCTTATGCTTCTGTGGCTGAAATGAACAAATTGAGTGCTCCAATCAAAGGTAATGCCGGTGTATTTGTGCTTCAGATGTATGGCAAAGACAAACTGAGCGATACTTTTAACGCTAAAGATGAAGAAGCTACATTGGCTAATATGCACGCACGCTTCGCAAGCCGTCTGATGAACGACCTGTATCTGAAAGGAAAAGTGAAGGATACACGTTACCTGTTCTTCTAAGATTAGTCGTAAAAACGATAACTGCAAAAGGTCGTTCCATGCTTTGGAACGACCTTTTTTGCTAACTTTTACATCCTTGCTATACGGAAATCGACTTTATTTCCTTACATTTGCAAATATAAACCATGAACAGAAAGAATGATGTCTAAATATCCCCTCTTAGGAATGACGCTTATAGAGCTGCAGTCACTGGTGAAACGTCTGGGAATGCCGGGCTTTGCAGCCAAACAGATTGCATCCTGGCTTTATGATAAGAAGGTGACTTCGATTGATGAAATGACTAACTTGTCGTTGAAATACCGGGAGTTACTGAAGCAGAACTATGAGGTAGGAGCTGAAGCTCCGGTGGAGGAAATGCGCTCTGTAGACGGTACGGTGAAATACCTGTACCCTGTGGGCGAGAATCATTTTGTGGAGTCGGTGTATATTCCGGATGATGAACGGGCGACTTTATGCATTTCTTCGCAGGTAGGCTGCAAAATGAACTGCAAGTTCTGTATGACTGGGAAACAAGGCTACTCTGCCAACCTGACTGCCCATCAGATTATCAATCAGATTCACTCCTTGCCGGAACGGGACAAACTGACGAATGTCGTCATGATGGGAATGGGCGAACCGCTCGATAATCTGGAAGAGGTGTTGAAGGCATTGGACATACTGACAGGGTCCTATGGTTATGCATGGAGCCCGAAGCGGATTACCGTTTCAACTGTCGGATTGCGGAAAGGATTGCGGCGCTTTATCGAAGAAAGCGACTGTCACCTTGCCATCAGCCTGCATTCTCCGGTGACCGCCCAGCGTGCGGAACTGATGCCGGCGGAGAAAGCCTTTTCTATCACGGAAATGGTGGAACTGTTAAAAAACTATGATTTTAGCAAACAGCGTCGACTTTCGTTTGAATATATTGTTTTTAAGGGGCTTAATGATTCGCAAGTTTATGCCAAGGAGTTACTCAAACTGCTTCGCGGACTGGATTGCCGGATTAACCTGATCCGTTTCCATTCTATTCCGGGAGTAGCCCTTGAAGGAGCCGATATGGATACGATGACCCGTTTCCGTGACTATCTGACTACGCACGGGCTTTTCACTACCATTCGTGCTTCGCGGGGAGAGGATATTTTTGCGGCATGCGGTATGCTGTCGACTGCGAAACAGGAGGAAAATAATAAAAGTTAATATAAAAATCGAACATCATGAAAAAGTACTTTTTTTATTTAAGCATGGCTCTGGTAGCCTTCGTAGTTGCTTCTTGTGGATTGAAGGGGAATCATACCTCTAGCGGTCGTCCGTATGAACTGTTGGTTGTAGTAGATGCGGGAGTGTGGGACCGTGCCGCCGGAAGGGCCTTGCATGATGTGCTTGATTCTGACATGCCGGGACTGCCCCAGTCGGAACCTTCTTTCCGGATTATGTATACTTCACCGAAGGACTATGATTCTACGCTGAAGTTGATCCGTAATATTGTGATAGTAGATATAAAAGATATTTATACCAAAGGTACTTTCAAGTATGCGAAAGACGTTTATGCTTCTCCACAGATGATACTGACCATTCAGGCTCCGAACGAAGAAGTGTTTGAGAAGTTTGTCGAAGAAAACAAGCAGACGATTATCGACTTCTTCACTCGCGCTGAAATGAACCGTCAGATTACTTTGCTGGAGGAAAAGCACAACAACTTTATCTCAAATAAGGTAGATAGTCTGTTTGGCTGCGATATCTGGATACCTTCCGAATTGAATAACTCCAAGACAGGAGAGGACTTCTTCTGGGCATCTACCAATACAGGCAGCGCGGATCGCAATTTCGTGATGTATTCTTATCCTTATACTGACAAGGATACATTCACCAAAGAATACTTTGTTCATAAGCGCGATTCTGTGATGAAAGCCAATATCCCCGGATATAAAGAAGGCGTATATATGTCGACAGACTCGTTACTGACCGATGTTCGTCCGATCAACGTGCACAATGACTACACGATGGAAGCTCGTGGATTGTGGCGCATGAAGGGTGACTTCATGGGTGGCCCGTTCGTTTCCCATACTCGTCTGGATCAGAAGAACCAACGTATTATTACAGCAGAAATATTTGTATATTCACCCGATAAAATGAAACGCAATCTGGTTCGCCAGATGGAAGCATCTCTTTATACGCTGAAACTTCCGCAAGAAGGTCAGCAGAGTCAGATTCCACTGGGGGTAACCAGAGAAGCGGAACCAACTAATAAATAAAAACATGGAAGAAAACAAAATAAGAATCGGCATTACCCAAGGAGATATCAACGGGGTAGGTTATGAAGTGATCTTGAAGACATTCTCAGACCCTACCATGCTTGAGCTATGTACTCCGATTATCTACGGTTCACCTAAAGTAGCGGCTTACCATCGTAAAGCACTGGATGTACAGGCTAATTTCAGCATTGTCAACACAGCTTCCGAAGCCGGATACAACCGTCTGAGTGTAGTGAACTGTACAGATGACGAAGTGAAAGTGGAATTCTCCAAACCCGATCCAGAAGCAGGTAAGGCTGCATTGGGTGCTTTGGAGCGTGCCATAGAAGAGTATCGTGAGGGGCTGATCGACGTCATTGTGACAGCTCCGATCAACAAACATACCATTCAGTCGGAAGAGTTCTCTTTCCCCGGGCATACGGAGTATATTGAAGAACGTCTGGGCAATGGAAACAAGTCACTGATGATCTTGATGAAAAACGATTTTCGTGTGGCTTTAGTAACGACGCATATTCCGGTAAGGGAGATTGCTACAACAATCACCAAGGAACTGATTCAGGAAAAGCTGATGATTTTCCATCGTTGTCTGAAACAGGATTTCGGTATCGGTGCGCCCCGTATTGCAGTGCTTTCACTGAATCCTCATGCAGGAGACGGCGGACTGCTAGGTATGGAAGAACAGGAAATCATTATCCCTGCCATGAAAGAAATGGAAGAGAAAGGGATCATCTGTTACGGTCCTTATGCTGCGGACGGTTTTATGGGTTCGGGCAATTATACTCACTTTGACGGAATCCTTGCTATGTATCATGATCAGGGACTGGCTCCGTTCAAAGCCCTGGCTATGGAAGACGGTGTGAACTATACCGCCGGACTGCCGGTTGTACGTACCTCTCCGGCTCATGGAACAGCCTATGACATCGCCGGTAAAGGACTGGCCAGCGAAGACTCTTTCCGCCAGGCTATTTATGTAGCGATTGATGTATTCCGCAACCGCCAGCGCGAGAAAGCGGCACGGGTAAACCCGTTGCGGAAGCAGTATTACGAGAAACGGGACGATAGTGATAAACTAAAACTGGATACAGTAGACGAAGATTAAGTAATAGGTATTAAGTAATAAGTATTAAGTATTAGCCATGCGGATGGAAGCGAGATGATAATGATGGTAATACTTAATACTTATTACTTAATACTTATTACCTATTACTTAATATTAAGATAGATGACCAAAGCGGAGATACAACAAGTGAAACAGCGTTTCGGTATTATTGGCAATACCGAGGCTTTATCACGTGCCATAGATGTTGCCATTCAGGTAGCGCCTACCGATTTGTCTGTGCTGATTACCGGAGAAAGTGGTGTCGGAAAAGAAAGTTTTCCACAGATCATTCATCAATATAGCCGGAGAAAGCATGGGCAGTATATTGCTGTCAACTGTGGTGCCATACCGGAAGGTACGATCGATTCCGAACTGTTCGGACACGAGAAAGGAGCATTTACCGGTGCTATTGGTGAGCGGAAAGGATATTTTGGAGAAGCTGACGGTGGAACTATCTTCCTTGATGAAGTGGGAGAGTTGCCGTTGCCTACACAGGCGCGTCTGCTCCGTGTACTTGAAAGCGGTGAATTTATCAAGGTAGGTTCATCCAAAGTGCAAAAGACGGATGTACGTATTGTGGCAGCTACCAACGTGAACCTGACACAAGCCATTGCCGAAGGACGCTTCCGGGAAGATTTGTATTATCGGTTGAACACGGTGCCTATTCAGATACCACCTTTGCGTGAGCGTGGAGATGATGTGCTGTTGTTGTTCCGTAAGTTTGCCGCAGACTTTGCCGAAAAGTACCGGATGCCGGCTATCCAGCTGACGGAAGATGCCAAGAAGATATTGCTTGCTTATCCGTGGCCGGGAAACGTCCGGCAGTTGAAGAACATCACAGAGCAGATTTCGATTATAGAAACAAACCGTGAGATAACGGCTGCGATTCTGCAGACCTATCTTCCGGCACAGAATACCCAACGCCTTCCGGCACTGTTCGGCACACGCGAGAGCAAGAGCTTTGAGAGCGAACGCGAAATACTATATTCTGTCTTGTTCGATATGCGTCAGGAAGTGGCGGAACTGAAGAAGATGGTGCACAATATGATGGCTGAACGTGCGGGACAAGTCGGACAGATGGGACAGGTAGTAGCTACTCCGGTAGTGACAACGACGCACCAACCTTCCGTGCCGGCCATTATCCATGCTGTGCAGCAACCGTCTGTTTGTCCCAAAGAAGACGATGACGATATTCAGGACACGGAAGAGTATGTGGAAGAAACCCTTTCGCTCGATGAAGTGGAAAAAGAAATGATACGTAAAGCGCTTGAGAGGCATCATGGTAAGCGGAAAAGTGCGGCGAAGGATCTGAATATCTCCGAGCGTACCCTTTACAGAAAAATAAAAGAATATGAATTGGATTAAGAAAATAGCACGACCGCTGATATTGGTTGTTTTACCGGCAGTCATCATCGCCTGTAGTGTGTCCTATAAGTTTAATGGCTCCTCTATCAATTACGATAAGGTGAAGACTATTTCGATTGCTGATTTCCCGATTAAGTCGGAGTATGTGTATGCTCCGCTGGCTACCAAGTTCAATGAAGACCTGAAAGATATCTTCATCAGACAGACCCGTCTGCAACTGCTGAAACCGAACCAGAATGCGGATCTGCAGATTGACGGTGAAATTACGGGCTACAACCAGTATAACCAGGCAGTGTCTGCCGATGGTTACTCTTCGGAAACGAAGCTGACCATCACGGTCAATGTACGCTTTGTCAACAACACAAATCACGCCGAAGACTTCGAACAACAATTCTCAGCTTTCCGTACCTATGATTCCAGCCAGCTACTGACAGCCGTACAGGATGGATTAATAGCGGAAATGAGTAAAGAGATAACCGACCAAATATTTAATGCAACTGTAGCAAACTGGTAATTTAATGACTTCTGTTAACTTGCAACAATGGATTCAGCATCCCGAGACGCTGAATAGGGATACTTTGTACGAACTGCGCAACCAGCTCGCGAGGTATCCGTATTTTCAGTCGCTCCGGTTGTTGTATCTCAAGAACCTGTATATTCTCCACGACATTAATTTCGGTGCGGAACTGCGGAAAGCCGTTCTGTATATTGCCGACCGACGGAAACTGTTTCATCTGATCGAAGGCGAACGCTTCGCTGTCGAATCCCAGAAGAAAGGGCTGCCTCTCTCTGAAGTATTGAAAGATGAGCCTACCGTCGACCGGACACTGGCTCTGATCGATGCTTTCCTTTCGACGGCTCCCGAAGAAGTAACCAGTCAGACAAGCTTTGATTACTCCATGGACTATACGGCATACCTTCTCGAAGAGACACCTGTCGCCGACGAGCCGGCAG
>CAQOGY010000009.1 GCA_948847595.1 uncultured Bacteroides sp. | reverse complement strand
TCAGACGCTTCTTCAGAAGTAGCTACAGGCTGTTTCCCGTTACCTACAAAGTAACAGGCTTTAATTCAAATAATTACCTACCGAGAAAGACTTCCTAAAGGAAGAGAAGACCATTACATTCGCTTCATCAATTTTCTTATTCTTGAAAGGTTTCAGATAAGTCTCTGTGACAGTGATAGATGAATGTCCCATCGCTTCTGAAATGACACCGGGGTGCACCTCACAATAATAAGCCATCGTAGCCCATGTGTGACGCGCTGTATATGAACTCAGATCCGTAGTCAGTCCCAGCACTTGTTTCAGAATCATCAGCTGATAATTAAAGTTACGCAATGCCAACTGGTATTCCTTATATGCCTCCTCCGTTCCTTCCTTGCTGGAAATCAACGAAAAGAGATAAGGAGAAGCAGGATCGGTATTCATATGCTGTTTGATCAATTTCACCGCTTCCGGCAAAAGAGTCACAGTCAGCATTCTGCCTGTTTTCCTCCGACGATAAGTAAGGACATTTCCGTCTATATCATGTTTTTTCAGATAAGCAAGATCGACGAAAGGCATACCACGCAGCAAAAACATTAATATGAAAAAACCACGAGCACGCTGCAATTCCCTGTTTCCCGAGTGCAGCTGTTTCGGAATATCTTTCATAAGACGTTCCATATCCTCTTTTTCCAATGCACGCTTTTTATCAGCACGTGTCCCCGTATAGACATACCGGAAATGATGCGGTACATAAGGTGCAATGCGTCGGTCTACTGCCCGATTGTACACAGCTCTCAGCGTACGCATATAAGTAGAAACCGTATTCCAGCTACAATTTCTTCCACGCAGATACGCTTCAAAACTTTTCAAAAACTCCGGAGTCACTTTTCGGAAAGGCAGATTCCCGCTTTCATTGAATGCAAGGATTGCACTCATGCTACTCCTGTAAATATGGGCGGTCCCATAATTCCCACTTTCCCGTAGCCCGTCGGCTACCTTCTTCATAAATGAAATTAAATTCCCCATTTTTTACTGTTTAAAATGATCAATAAAGGCTGCTGCAAAAGAGAAGTGAACCCTTCTCCACATTCCCCGGCAGTGCCTTTTTTCCTATTCCCAATCATAAAGATACAAATCTATTGCCACATTTGTTTGATGTAACCCCAAAAACATTCGATACCAGCTCACAGCCGATCATTTTCTCCAAAACATTTGGCTATCTGATAAATAATTCGTTACTTTGCACCGCTTTCGCGCAATCGCTGTCAAGAGAAGAGATACTTGGTATGTTGCGTTGTAACGATAAAACAATTTAATAATAGCAACAATGGATTTAATTAAAATTGCAGAAGAAGCATTTGCTACCGGTAAACAGCACCCGAGCTTCAAAGCAGGAGACACTGTAACAGTAGCATATCGTATTATTGAAGGTAACAAAGAACGTGTACAGTTGTACCGTGGTGTTGTTATCAAAATCGCCGGTCACGGAGACAAGAAACGTTTTACTGTACGTAAAATGTCAGGTACTGTAGGTGTAGAAAGAATTTTCCCAATCGAATCACCGGCTATCGATAGCATCGAAGTGAACAAGGTAGGTAAAGTTCGTCGCGCTAAATTGTATTACCTGCGCGCTCTTACTGGTAAGAAAGCTAGAATCAAAGAAAAAAGAGTTAACAACTAAGCTGAACTCTGAGATTCGAAATAAAAAAGAGGAAGTTCCGGTAACGGGATTTCCTCTTTTTTATTTCAAGTCTTTCTCTTCCATACTTTTGTCATAACGAGCGTTTGAACATAGTGACACCATCCTACTGGTATAGTGTTACCATACCTACCGGATACTGACAGTATGTGATCAGGATAGTGTCATCATCGCAAAAGTCTATATTGTTCGATTGGCAACAATAGAGAAAGCGGAATTCAATGTCCCATTTTTAAGATTTACATTATTAATAAACAGAGAAAAATCTGTGTTTCAGACAAATTATTGCATAAAATCACCTATAAATATGCAATATACAACTGTTTTTCTGCATAAAACCAAAGCAATATGCAAGTTTTCAAAGGATTAAAAAGTGGTTTTGGTTTTAAAGGAACGAGGCGTTGGTTTTAAAGAAACGGAAGCTTCCTTTAAAACCAAGTTCATCTTACTTGCTATACATTGCAATTTTATCTATTTCCAAGGGATTTTATTTCTATTTCATCTCATATCCCCAACAGTCTACAAATATCATATCATCCAACAAACAATTACACCACCGAACAAAAAGACAAAACATCATCGACAAAACGAACAAAACAATAGTCAAACAGAATTTTTACAAACATATCAAGAATCCTAAAAACAAAATCTATCGCGTATTCATAGAGTTATTGGAGTTGAAGAAGTTTTATTGAAATCCTAAATGCATAAAATGTCCTGATAATAATTTTCCAACCTTTGCTTTCTGAAATGATCACTCTTTCATAATTTCATCTATCTCCTGCTGAATTTCATCCAATTTGCGCTGCATCATGTGATACTGTTTATATCCCTCCCTAAATGAAAAAATAAGACCAACACAAAAAATTATAATATTGCTATTTCCTGCCAATTGCAGTTCAATAAAGAGCCAACACAAAAGTATAATAATAAATGGAATACTAAATTTACGCCAAATGGAATAACGGGATTTTATTTCCATCAACTTTCGAGCTACCACCAGTAAATCCTCACTCATTAAATCATTTGTTCGTAATCGTTTATGCGTAAAATAGCCGTGCATAACTGCTATAAACAGGAACAAACAAAACACACTACAAAACCACCATGATATTCCCAAATAAGGACATGACCAAACAAAAAACGGAATAAGTAATAATGCCAATGAATTCATAATCCCTACATACCGATTCATTCCCGACACCTTATTTTTAATAACCTTACGTAACAACTTCTCATTAACAACGACCTCCGCATCCAACTTGCTGTTAAGAATAGCTATCTGTTCTTTCATTTGTTTAAGTTCAATCGTATCTATATATTCTTCCATACCCATATATTTTCTAGTTGTTAGACATTTTTTTTAGTTCTTCTTTAATTCTAAATAAGCGAACGGAAACATTCTTCACAGAAATTCCTACAATAGCTGCAATTTCCTCATAACTGAAATTCTCAAGCCATAATAGCACTATCGCCCTATCGAAATGTTTCAGGCGACTAATTCTGTTATACAACATCTTTATCTGTGTTGTATCTTCGTCCCTATCTTCAAACAGATCAATCCCCATAATCAGAGGTACAGAAACAATCTTCTTTTTCCTGTCTGATGAAATGCAAGTATTGAGACTTACACGCCATATCCATGTTCCTATATTACTTTCTCCTTTGAATGTATCGAAACCTTTCCAAAGATTAACTAACACGTCCTGAAAAAGATCGTTCACTTCCCGGGAGTCTTTAGAGAACATAAAACATACAGTGTAAATTGTATTTTTATATTGCTTCACAACTTGCTCAAACTCTATTTCCAATTTTTTCATCTTATTTTGATTAATCGTCTATACATTAGACGCAATATAACGCAAAAAACTACAGAATATCCAGTTTTATTTCCTGTAGATACAACTTTTGAGAAACAACACATACAAAAAATCCCCGGAAACTCAACGCCCCCAGGGATCCAATTACCTTTATTATTAAAAAAATGATATTATTCTTTCAGATCTTTCAATTCCCAAGCCAAAGCACTGGCACCCAGTACAGCAGCATCAGAATCTTTCAGTTCGGAAACAAGCAATTTAGTCTTGCCTTTGTAGATATTCAGGATATTGTCATCGATTGCTTTCTGAATCGGTTTCATGATATAATCACCCGACTTAGCCAAACCACCGAACAATACAATTGCTTCAGGGCTGGAGAATGCAATAGCGTCTGCCAAAGCCTCACCTAAAATATTACCTGTAAATTCGAAGATTTCCTGTGCCAGTTTATCACCTTGTACAGCTGCATCATATACATCTTTTGAAGTGATGTTTTCAGCAGGAATATTACGAAGCAAGCTTGCATCAGTACGAGCAGCCAGGAATTCACGAGCTGTACGAGCTACACCGGTAGCCGAACAGTAAGTTTCCAGACAACCTTTACGACCGCAACCACAAACACGACCGTCACGACGTGCAATTACGTGGCCCAATTCTCCGGCAAAACCGTCATGACCATAAACCATCTGACCGTTGATAACGATACCGCTACCTACACCTGTACCCAGAGTGATCATAATAAAATCTTTCATACCACGGGCAGCGCCGTAAGTCATTTCACCGATAGCAGCAGCATTAGCATCATTGGTCAAAGCAGTAGGAATACCCAGTCTTTCTTCAAACATAGCAGCCAACGGAAGAATTCCTTTCCAAGGCAAGTTCGGAGCAAATTCAATAGTTCCGGTATAATAGTTACCATTAGGAGCACCGACACCGATACCTCTGATCTTATCTACACCACCATTAGCAATGATCAACGGAAGCAAGTTTTTGCATACTTCGTCAGCATATTCTGCAGCAGTCGGATAGCCGGCTGTTTTAATCGAGCTACTGGCAATAATAGTTCCGCGTGCGTCTACAATCCCAAAGACGGTGTTTGTTCCGCCTATGTCAATACCTACTACGTAGGGTTTCTCCATGTTTGAATTCATGATACTTTATTTAAAAGGGTTAGTTAATTATAAAGTTTACTGCACACAAATTACGTAAAGAAGATTGAGTCTACAAAATGTTTTTTCAAAAAAGTTCACTCTGTTTGCAACTTTTCGTATCTTTCGTGCGTCTAATAGTGAAAAATTAAAAGAAAAAAGAAACTTAATAAGGGAAATTGTGATAAAACTAACAGACATTAACAAGACCTACAACAACGGAGCACCTCTCCATGTACTCAAGGGCATCAATCTCGACATCCAGCGAGGTGAGTTTGTTTCCATCATGGGAGCTTCGGGTTCGGGCAAATCTACTTTACTAAACATATTAGGAATACTCGATAACTACGATACCGGGGATTATTATCTGAACAACGTACTTATCAAGGACTTGAGCGAAACGAAAGCTGCCGAGTATCGAAACCGTATGATCGGATTTATCTTTCAGTCATTCAACCTGATATCATTCAAGGACGCTGTAGAAAATGTGGCACTGCCCCTGTTCTATCAAGGTGTGAGCCGCAAAAAGCGAAATGCACTCGCTCTGGAATATCTCGACCGGCTGGGACTGAAAGACTGGGCACACCACATGCCAAATGAGATGAGTGGCGGTCAGAAACAACGTGTAGCCATCGCCCGCGCATTAATCACCCAGCCGCAAATCATCCTTGCCGACGAACCGACAGGTGCTCTGGACAGCAAAACTTCCGTAGAAGTAATGCAGATATTGAAAGACTTGCATCGAATGGGAATGACCATCGTCGTCGTAACCCACGAAAGCGGTGTTGCCAACCAAACGGACAAGATCATCCATATCAAAGATGGTATTATCGAACGGATTGAAGAGAACCTCGACCACGACGCCTCTCCATTCGGCCAAAACGGAATTATGAAATAAGTAATAGGTAATAAGTATTAGGTATTAATTCTATGCAGTCACAGCGCAGCCTAATACTTAATACTTAATACCTAATACTTATTACCTATTACTTATAACTTATTACTTAAAATATGATTGATATTTGGCAAGAAATATATAGTACCATTAAACGCAATAAGTTGAGGACTTTTCTCACCGGATTTGCCGTCGCATGGGGAATATTTATGCTCATCGTCCTGCTGGGAGCCGGCAACGGGCTGATTCACGCGTTCGAACAGTCGGCTTCGGAACGGGCCATGAACTCCATCAAGATTTTTCCGGGGTGGACCAGCAAATCATACGACGGTCTGAAGGAAGGAAGGCGGATACGACTGGATAACAAAGACTTGAATACGACCAATAAGAATTTTCCGGATCATGTCATCAAGGCCGGAGCAACCGTATATCAGGGAGGTGTGAACCTTAGCTTCGGACCGGAATATGTCAACCTGAATCTTTCCGGAGTATATCCCAACCATACGGAAGTGGAAGTAGTAAAACTCTTTAAGGGACGTTTCATTAACGAAATCGACATTAAAGAACGACGGAAAGTAATTGTGCTCCACAAAAAGACTGCCGAAATCCTGTTCGACAAAACACATACCGATCCCATCGGACAATTCGTGAATGCGGGTAATGTTGTCTATCAGGTAGTAGGACTGTACAATGACAAAGGTGACAGCGGAGACAGCGACGCTTATCTTCCGTTCACAACCCTGCAAACGATTTATAATAAAGGAGACAAGCTGAATAACCTCATCATGACCACCAAGAATTTGGAAACAATAGAGTCTAACGAGGAATTCGAAGCCCACTACCGTAAAGTGATCGGCGCCAACCAGCGTTTTGACCCGACCGACCATAGCGCCATCTGGATATGGAACCGTTTCACCAATTATCTGCAGCAACAGCAAGGATCGGCAATGCTTCGTATAGCTATTTGGGTGATTGGTATTTTCACCTTATTAAGCGGAATTGTCGGAGTTTCGAACATTATGCTGATTACCGTTAAAGAGCGTACCCGAGAATTTGGCATCCGCAAAGCGCTCGGAGCCAAACCGCTTTCTATCCTTTGGCTGATTATCGTAGAGAGCGTCACGATTACCACCATATTCGGATATATAGGTATGGTTGCAGGTATCGGAGCCACCGAATGGATGAACAATGCCTTCGGAAACCAGACTATGGACAACGGTATATGGTCCGAAACGGTATTCCTGAATCCAACGGTCGACATAGGAATTGCCATCCAAGCTACACTCACATTAGTAATAGCCGGAACATTAGCCGGATTGTTCCCTGCCCGCAAAGCAGTCAGCATCCGACCGATCGAAGCACTTAGAGCCGATTAAAGATTATGAGAATAGACATAGATACTTGTGAGGAAATCCTCATCACCATCACAAGAAATAAAACGAGAAGCCTGCTGACGGCATTCGGCGTATTCTGGGGAATCTTCATGCTCGTGGCGCTTATCGGCGGCGGACAGGGATTGCAGGATATGATGCAAAAGAACTTTGAGGGATTTGCCACCAACTCCGGCTTCCTTGCCGCCCAAAAAACGGGAGAAGCCTACAAAGGATTTCGTAAAGGACGCTGGTGGGATCTGGAAGCCATCGACATCGAACGCCTCCGCTCGCAGGTAAAGGATGTGGAAGTCATCACCCCTTCCGTTGCCCGTTGGGGATCCAACGCTATTTATGGAGACAAGAAATACGATTGTAGTGTGAAAGGATTATATCCCGACTATCTCCATATCGAATCACAAGAAATGGCATACGGGCGTTTTATCAACGACGTAGATATCCGTGAAGCGCGTAAGGTCTGCGTTATTGGCAAGCGTGTTTACGAAAGCCTGTTCAAACCGGGAGAAGACCCGTGTGGTAAATATGTACGGGTAGACGGCATCTATTATCAAGTCATCGGCATGTCTTCTTCCGAAGGAGATATGAACATACAGGGACGTGCCTCGGAAGCTGTCACCCTTCCATTCACCACCATGCAGCAAACTTATAATCTGGGCGGACAAATTGATGTAATCTGCTTCACCGTCAAACGTGGCGTAAAGGTATCCGATGTACAACCCCAGATGGAAGGAATCATCAAGGCAGCACACTACATTGCCCCTAATGACAAGCAGGCGCTTATGTATCTGAATGCTGAAGCAATGTTTTCCATGGTGGACAACTTATTCACCGGTATCCATATTCTGATCTGGATGGTAGGTTTGGGTACCTTGCTGGCAGGCGCCATCGGTGTATCGAATATCATGATGGTGACAGTGAAAGAACGCACTACAGAAATCGGCATACGCCGTGCCATCGGTGCACGCCCCAAAGACATCCTGCAGCAAATCTTATCTGAAAGCATGGTTTTGACAACCATCGCCGGTATGTTCGGAATTTCTTTTGCTGTCATGGTGCTGCAACTGGTTGAGATGGGAGCGAACTCCGACGGAGGAGATGCTCATTTCCAGGTCAGCTTCGGATTAGCAGTCGGAACCTGTGCCCTGCTGATCGCATTAGGTATGTTGGCAGGACTGGCACCTGCTTACCGTGCGATGGCTATCAAACCGATTGAAGCGATCAGAGATGAGTAGAAGTGGAAAGTTGAGAGTTAAATGAAGAATTAAAAATTAAACATATATATTCAAGATGAAAAAGTATCTGAAAATCACATTATTGGTAATTATTGCCATAATCCTTGTCGGAACGTTCGTATTTCTTTATCAGAAATCCAAGCCTAAAGTGATCGTATATGAAACACTGGCAGCAGAAGTCACGGACCTTGAAAAGACTACAGTAGCCACCGGAAAGGTAGAGCCGAGAGATGAAATTTTAATCAAGCCTCAGATTTCCGGTATTGTAGACGAGGTATTCAAAGAAGCGGGACAGAGCGTAAAAAAAGGGGAAGTGATCGCGAAAGTCAAAGTAATTCCCGAACTCGGACAACTGAACTCCGCAGAAAGTCGTGTCCGCCTGGCAGAGATCAATGCAAAGCAGGCCGAAACAGACTTTACCCGTATCAAGAAGTTATATGAAGATCAGCTTATCAGTCGTGAAGATTACGAAAAAGGAGAAGTAGCGGTAAAGCAGGCACGGGAAGAGAATCAGACTGCCAAAGATAATCTGGAAATTATAAAAGAAGGAATCACTAAAAACAGTGCTTCATTCAGTAGCACCATGATCCGCTCTACTATTGACGGATTAATTCTGGACGTACCAGTGAAAGCCGGTAATTCCGTAATCATGAGTAATACATTCAACGACGGTACTACCATTGCTACGGTAGCAAACATGAACGATCTGATTTTCAGGGGAAATATTGACGAAACCGAAGTGGGTCGCATCCATGAGGGAATGCCGATTAAACTGACGATCGGAGCTTTACAGAATCTGACTTTTGATGCTATTCTCGAATATATTTCACCGAAAGGAGTAGAAACCAACGGAGCCAATCAATTTGAAATCAAAGCTGCTATCACAGTTCCGGATACCGTGCAGATTCGTTCCGGCTATTCTGCCAATGCAGAGATTGTGCTCCAGCGTGCCAGCAAAGTGCTGGCAGTACCCGAAAGTACGATTGAGTTCAGCGGTGACTCTACATTTGTGTATATCATGACGGACTCCGTACCACAACAGAAATTCGAACGTACACAGGTGACTACCGGAATGAGTGACGGTATCAAGATTGAGATAAAAAAAGGTGTAACCGCTCAGACCAAGTTACGCGGTGCTGAGAAAAAAGATAAATAACTGACATCCAATGAAAGTAATCAATAAAATGATGGCAATCATCCTGTTGAGCGGAACCGGTATCGGTTCTGTTCAAGCACAGGATACCACTCCGCAGACATGGACTTTACGGCAATGCATCGACTATGCCATCGAGCATAACATCGACATCCGCCAGACAGCCAATGAAGCCGAACAAAATAAGATTAGTGTAAACACCGCTAAATGGGCACGTCTGCCGAACTTAAATGGTGGTATCAGCCAGGGGTGGAGCTGGGGACGTACAGCTTCTCCGAAAGATAATTCATATAGTGATACTAACAGTTCCAGTACGGGAGTGAACTTAAGTACTAATGTACCTCTCTTCACAGGCTTACAATTATCCAATCAATATTCCCTTGCCAAGCTCAATTTACAGGCTGCTATCGAGGACCTGAATAAAGCCAAAGAGGATATTGCAATCAATGTTACCTCTGCCTATCTGCAAGTGCTTTTCAATCTGGAATTGAACAAGGTAGCACAAAATCAGGTTGAGTTAAGCAAAGATCAGCTGAAACGTATCAAAGGACTGCATGATGTCGGCAAGGCTTCACCGGCGGAGGTAGCTGAAGCGCAGGCACGTGTAGCACAGGATGAGATGACAGCCGTACAGGCAGACAATACATATAAATTGTCACTATTAAGTCTCAGCCAGTTATTAGAACTGCCTACACCGGAAGGTTTCGTTCTTGAGAATCCAAAAGAAGAACTGAAATTTGAACCTCTAACAGCTCCGGATGACATTTATATCCAGGCGATTGCCTATAAGCCCGGCATCAAGGCAGCAGAATATCGCTTACAAGGTAGTTTAAAAAACATTCGTATCGCTCAAAGTGAATTCTACCCCCAACTTTCTTTCAGTGCAGGGCTAGGAAGCAGCTACTATACACTCAACGGTGAAGCAGAATCCGGTTTTGCCCGTCAATTAAAAAATAACCTGAGCAAATCTATTTCTTTCAACCTGAGCGTTCCGATCTTCAACCGTTTTAGCACTCGTAATCGGGTACGCACTGCCCGCCTACAACAGTCAAACCTTGCTTTGCAACTGGACAACACCAAGAAAGTTCTTTATAAAGAAATCCAGCAAGCCTGGTATAATGCAGTAGCTGCAGAAAGTAAATATAACTCCAGCGAAGTTGCAGTGAAAGCCAACGAAGAATCTTTTCGGTTGATGAGCGAAAAATTCAATAACGGTAAAGCTACTTTTGTGGAATACAATGAAGCGAAACTAAACCTGACCAAAGCACTGTCGGATAAACTGCAAGCTAAATACGATTATCTGTTCCGTACTAAAATACTGGATTTCTATAAAGGAGAAATCATAGAATAGAACAGATTTCCGGCTATTTATCAAAAAGCCTTAAAAATAGAATACATCGGAAAAGTATTCTGTTTTTAAGGCTTTACTCATGTTTTCAAACTCACAAAAAACACTTGTTATTTATGTAAGAGATTTCTAAAACATATCCACCGGTTCATCCGTTACTATAGAAAGAACCAACAGTTATGAAACATATTATCATCGCAGTGATTCTAATAATTAGTAATGTATTTTTAGGAATTGCAAAACCAATGAAAAGTCAAGCGGAAATTTATTTTGCAGGAGGATGTTTTTGGGGAACCGAACACTTCCTGAAACAAATCAGAGGGGTAGAAAGTACTCAGGTGGGATATGCCAACAGCACCGTTGCCAATCCCAGTTATGAACAGGTGTGTTCGGGCAAGACAAATGCTGCCGAAACAGTGAAGGTTGTTTATGATCCGGAAGAAGTAAATCTGAGTTTATTGCTCAACCTCTATTTTCAGACAATCGATCCGACCAGCCTCAACCGACAGGGGAACGATCGTGGTACACAGTACAGAACCGGTATATATTATATCAATAAAGCCGATCTCCCCACCATCAATCAGGCGATCCAGGCATTAGCCACTCAATACAACAAACCGATTGCCGTTGAAGTGGAACCGTTGACAAACTTTTATCCGGCAGAAGTCTATCATCAGGATTATCTGGATAAGAATCCGGGCGGATATTGCCATATCAATCCGGCTTTATTTGAAATGGCACGAAAAGCGAATGCTCCCAAGACCGCAACTTATCAAAAACCGGATGATGCCACTCTCCGTAAGAAATTATCTGCCGAACAGTATGCAGTGACTCAGAAAAATGCCACAGAGCCGGCTTTCCATAACGAGTTCTGGAATGAACACCGCCCCGGCATTTATGTAGATATCACCACCGGAGAACCGTTGTTTGTTTCCACAGACAAATTTGATTCCGGTTGTGGATGGCCCAGTTTTTCCAAACCGATTCAGAAAGAGCTGATCGCAGAGAAGAAAGATACTACTCACGGAATGATACGGACAGAAGTACGCAGCAAGACAGGAGATGCGCATTTAGGACATGTATTTACAGACGGGCCAAAGGACAAAGGCGGATTGCGGTATTGTATCAATAGTGCTTCGCTGCGTTTTATCCCGAAAGAAAAAATGAAAGAAGAAGGATATGGAGAATATCTGCCGCTCATTAAATAGAACAATCTAGTAAACAGCACCGGTTTCAGACAGATACAATAAAAACGGCGGATTCCCTCGTTTAGGTAATCCACCGTTTTCGTTTGTTAAAACCTTAAGAGAGAAAGAGAATTTCACAATCCCCGGTATTGTTATCTTCCGGCAAGCAGCAAGTCTGCTTCATCTGTTACCGGAATCTGTATATTCATAGCCCAGTTGCCGGCTGATTCTTCAATCCATTTATAGTCATTCCACTTGTAGTTCATATACGCGATCGGCATATTAGCATCATTCAGTTCATAAACACTCTTTTCTACAGAATCATCATAAGCTCTGTGAGAATTATTCCAACGTGCATATACCAATGTGATTTCATTAGAAGAATAAGTATAATCGATCTTGAAATACGGAATCCATTTTTCAGTGGATGAATCCCACTTGAAAGCTTCTTTAGCTGTTACTCTCTTTTGATCATCATAAGTAAAATCATATTTCATGTGACGATAGAGAGAACCATCCAGTCTGTAAATCACCTTCGAAACAACAAGATCATCTACTTTCTCTTCATTAGTAATGAAGTTATTGTCCTGTGCTTTCAACTCTGTATTGGCGATACCGGCAACTACCATTGCCACTAAAACCATCATTCTGAATAATACTGTAGTTTTCATAATTGTATATTTTTTATTAGTTCAACTTTCTTTTTTTGTTCTTCTGTTTATTAGACGGAACGTCTATATGGAATGGTTGCAACTATCTGAACTTTTTTTTCATTTCTTTTGTTGCCCGCCTTCGAATATATAAATGCAATGGGCATGCCAAAAAGATAAATACTTAATAGTCAGCGGAAAGAAGAAAAACTGAGATGTACGAAAATGAACAGTTGTACGCTCATAAGCGGACACACTAATAAAAAAAGACTGCTTATATCTTGTTGAACAGAATATTATCTACCTTTGCAGCCAATAACTTATTAAAGGCAAAAGATGAAAAAGAACAGCAAAAAAAGTATTCTTCTTCTATCAATCGGAGGAGGCTTGTTTATCTGCCTTATCAGTATCTATTTGAGCCGCAATATGCTTCTGCAAAGCATAACTAACAAGCGTACGACTCATATCGAACAAACATACGGACTGCAAATTCATTATCAGAATCTACAGATGAAGGGATGTAGCGAAATTACTCTGCAAGGGCTTTCCATCGTTCCCGACCAACGGGATACCCTTCTTACACTACAATCTGTCAATGTCAGACTGAATTTTTGGAAACTGCTGAAAGGAAATATTGAAGTCCGCAACGTCCACATGAATGGACTGGCAATCGCTTTTATCAAACGGGACAGTGCAGCCAACTATGATTTTCTATTCTCCGGACACCACCCGGAAGCAACTACAGAGCCGGTCATAGAAACCAATTACGCCCATCGCATCAACCGAATATTAAACTTAATATATGGTTTCTTCCCCGAAAACGGTCAACTGACTCAACTTAATATAACCGAACGGAAAGACAGCAATTTCGTAACAGTCAATATCCCCACCTTTACAATCGAAAACAATCGCTTTCAGTCCACCATCAAGATAAAAGAAGATACGCTGACTCAACAATGGAAAGCAGCAGGAGAGTTGAACAGAAAGGTACATACCCTGCAGGCAGAACTTTTTGCCACAGAGCAAAAGAAAGTTTCACTACCGTATATCAACCGCCGTTTTGGAGCAGAAGTTACTTTCGATACCTTATATTATAGTATGACTAAAGAAAATCGTACCGAAAACCAACTGCAACTTGACGGTACGGCGAAAGTAAGCGGACTTGATGTATTTCACAAAGCACTCTCTCCCGAAGTGATCCATCTGGATCGCGGACAACTCACGTATCAGATGAATATCGGCAAGCAAACGCTGGAACTGGACAGTACGACGACGGTATTATTCAACCAAATAAAATTTCATCCTTATCTGCGGGCAGAAAAGAATGAAAATCAATGGCACTTCACTGCTGCCACAGATAAATCATGGTTTCCGGCCGACGAACTATTCAGTTCTTTGCCCAAAGGCTTATTCAGCAATCTGGAAGGTATAAAAACAAGTGGTGAGCTGGCTTATCATTTTCTGTTAGATATCGATTTTGCCCGACTAGACAGCCTTAAGTTTGAGTCCGAATTGAAAGAAAAAGATTTTCGGATAATAGAATATGGTGCAACATCTCTTTCAAAAATGAGTGAAGAGTTTGTCTATACCGCCTATGAAAACGGAATACCGGTCAAAACATTTCCTGTCGGACCTTCATGGGAACATTTTACTCCTTTGGACAGCATTTCTCCATTGCTGCGGATGTCTGTCATGCAAAGTGAGGACGGAGCTTTTTTCTACCACAAGGGCTTTTTGCCTGATGCGATGCGTGAAGCTTTGATTTACGACCTGCAAGTCGAACGTTTCGCCAGAGGAGGCAGCACAATTACCATGCAGCTGGTAAAAAACGTATTTCTCAACCGGAACAAGAACTTTGCCCGCAAATTGGAAGAAGCACTCATCGTATGGCTGATAGAGACAGAAAGGCTGACTTCTAAAGAACGTATGTATGAAGTTTATCTGAACATAGCCGAATGGGGACCGCTGGTTTATGGTATTCAGGAAGCCTCTGCCTATTATTTCGGCAAACGCCCTTCGCAACTCACGACCGAAGAAAGTATTTTTCTAGCTTCTATTATCCCGAAGCCTAAACACTTCCGCAGTTCCTTTGCGGAAAACGGACGGTTAAAAGAGAATATGGAAGGCTATTATAAGCTGATTGCCGGACGCCTCGCCAAGAAAGGGTTAATAAGTGAAATCGAGGCGGATAGTATCCGCCCCGATATCCAAGTTACGGGCGACGCCCTGAATAGTCTAGTCGGCGAAACGCCGGAGTCCAGTTCTCCTACCGCTGAGGAGCAATAATTTATTAATAAAGGAATAGGTTTTATCTTCTTGAGCTGCTTCCTCTTTCTGAAGAACGGGAAGAAGAACCTCGGTTGCTGTTGCTTCTCGAACTTTCTGAAGATGAGCTTCTTTCTGTTGATCTGCCGGATACGTTCCCTCTGCTGGAACTACTGCCGGAATTGCTGTTCCTACCGGAGCTGCTGCCACGGTTTGTGCTCGTACCACTACTTGTCGGACGGCGACTGGAATTCGAAGACCCTGAATTCGTTTCCGGACGACGATTAGAATTCGGAGTACTTGTACTCGTTCCCGGACGACTTCCTGAATGACGATCTCCTTCACCTCTGTTGTGGCCTCTGCCCGGAGTTACTTCCTTGTTCGGTTTATCATTTCTGCCCGGAGTGGACGGTCTGCTTGGAATAGACGGTCGTTCATTGACCGAAGGTCTTTCAGAGTTGGAAGGTCTTCCGGAAGTGGACGGCCTGCCCGATGTAGATGGTCTGCCTGAAGTGGACGGTCTATGGTCCGTTTCAGGACGAGGACGGGAAGTATTTCCCGGACGTCCTGATGTATTAGGCCGTGACGTTGTTCCCGGACGTCCCGAAGTACCCGGTCGGGTAGGTGCATTATGCGGACGAACGGAAGTGTTCGGACGGAAACGTACAGAACCGAAGTCTGAACGACGATAAGAATGGAATACCCGCTGATCTCTTACCCGATATGGCGTAGGATAGTGCACAAGATTATTATATCTTCCCCGATAATAACTCACATGATGAATATGCGGACGATAATGTGCACCACAGTAAGTCCGATAATGATAAGGTACACCAAAATAGAATAAACTACGATTCGGATAATTGATATAAATCCGGAAACTCCATCTTCCTCCGGTGACATAAATGGGACGATAGAAATACTCAGCTCCCAGGAATCTGCGGTATTGCGCATCGCTCAACACCCAACGAAGATCATCGTTGCGAATATCCAGCGCTTCATAGTAATCATCCAATGCCCACTCATCACCCCGTACTACATAATCCATAATATTACGAAGCGAATAAATGAAATCATAGTTAATCTCATACACGTCATTATATTGGGGATTATTCAGGTCCAGTTCGTATGCCATCTTATCAGTAAGGAAACGTGTCTCCTTACGTACCTTGCTGGTACTCATTCCCGCCATTACAGTGGTACTGGCAGTCACGACTAACAATATAAATAGAATTCTTTTCATGGTTTCATTCTTTTTTAGTTACGTCCGCTATCGTAAGATTCCGCAAACTCCCTCATCTCTCTTTTGTCCATCTCAAAAGTGAAAACATCCGTCAGTATGGAGAAGTTCTTCTTATCTGCGATTTTCGGATAAAGTTTCTTTATCATATTCTTTTTATCTGTCTGAAAAGTACACATATCCACCAATTTACGGCATTGGGCACAAGTGAATCCCGAAGGAGGTACAACTTCATCCAGCATTCTGGTACGGTCAGACTCAAAAGATTTACCTCTATACTCATTGAAGAAACGGTCAAAATCGGCTGAACTCATAGCTCTGGGCCGTACATATCCTACGTCTCCCGGTCGTTGGTCACCGTGGTAAGCCTGGATATATTCCTTCATCTTGTCACGGTCAAAAGACGAAAAGAGCTTATTGACGACCGAAGCAAAATTTTCTTTATCCACAATTTGCGGATACATACGTTTCATCACAGTCATCTGGGCATCCGAACCACTTATCTGATCAATGATCTTTCCGCACTGGGCAGAAGTAAAATTGCAATCCAACAAAACGTCATCTATATATTTAATCTGCTCATCAGACATGATCACCATCCGGAAATCACTAAGAAAACGATCAAACTCATCACGCATCATAAGTGTTCTGCGACGGGGACTTTCTTCATAGCGTGGCGGACGAACCGGATCCGTATTGGTTACAACAACGGAAGGAGACATCACAACCGGAGGCGGCGGAAGAAGTATTTCATCACCATTAAAGGTATCCATACCCGTAACTCTTCCATCTGCAAAATATACAATAATCTTGATCGAGTTGCCGTAAAGCACTGAAGAAATCCGGTGGTACTCCCATTCCTCGCCACCTCCGTCAAAACGTCTGTAATCCGGTTTACCCAAGATTTTTTCTACATTCTGCCGGGACATTCCCTGCTGAACCTCCATCACTTGCTTGTTGGATACGTAATAAGTAGAACAGCTACCGAGTATTACCCACAACGTGAAAAACAGGATTATATGTATATTTTTCATAACCGTATCGTTTTTAGTGAACTAATGTATGATCAGCGTCCTTCGTATTCCTTGATGAAATCGTTCATTTTGGTCTTGTTACTGGAGAATGTAAGAGTACCGATCACTGTAAAGAAAGCCTCTTTATCTACAATATTGGGATACATCATTTTCATAATCTTCAGCCGTTCATTATCAAAGGTATAGAACTTCACCAGTTGAAGACACTGCTCCGATGTAAAATCAGAGTTCGCCAATGCAGTTGTAATCAACCCCATACGATCTTTTTCAAAAGGCTCATTCTTCACACTATCAAAGAACTTCTTGAAAAGTTGGTCATTCATCACTCTGTCGTAGCGGTTATAGTCCGGACGGTGTCCACCCTGACCGTTTCCCGGTCTTCCGGGTCTGCCCGGACGGATATCTCCACGTTCTTCTACAATGATATCTTTTACTTCGTTTCCGTTAAAGTAAACGCGGTCATTATACAACCGTTCTCCTTTCCATACACGTTCTCCCGGGCGAGTCGGGCGGGAAGCGTACACTTCAATGGTATAATTTCCCGGTTTCAGATTGGCAACGAAACAAGTAGTAGTAGGATAACACATCTGCCTTCCGCCAAAATAAACAAGAATCGGAGTATCTCCGCCATCAATCCGGATTCCGCTGACAGGCTGCGCTTTTAAAGAAAGGGCAGCGAGCAAAATACAGAAACTTATTATTATCTTACGCATAGCTTATCTGTTTTTAAAATTATTATCTTTAACTGATATCACAAAAATAGGGTGAGAAAACTCCCCACCCCAATGATTCTCTCTATTCCTGCATAGGGATTTCCCTATTCTGTTTAGGATTCTGCCAAAGTGATGCCGTTCTCATGCAAAGAAATCAATCGTTTCTTATACAAGTCACCTACACCTTTCTTAAAAGTTTTCTTGCTGACACCAAAGGTATCGTAAATATCTTCCGCAGGACTTTTATCGTTCAGATTGATCCGTCCGCCATGTTCCCGAATATACTCCAACAGTGTCTTCGAGAAATCATCGACTTTCTCAAATCCCGGTTTCTGAAGTATCAGGTCCACCTTACCATCTTCGCGTACCTGTTTCACAAACGCCTTCATCTGCATACCGGTCTCCAATGCACGGAATATTTCATTTTCATACAGCAATCCGCTATACTTATTGTCTATAATCGCTTTGAAACCCAAGTCCGTCTTCTGCCAGATCAGAATATCCACTTCCGCACCCGGAGCATAATCGGGCATATCTTTCGACAGGTAGCGTTCTACCTTCGCCGAAGCTACAATACGATAACTTTCCTCATCCACATGAGCATGGACCACGTAGGATCTTCCCACCTGCATTTTCATCTTCTGCTCACTGAAAGGTACAAATAAGTCTTTCATCAATCCCCAGTTGAGGAATGCCCCGAACTGGTTCACCCAAGAGACTTCGAGACAGGCGAACTGCCCTACCTGCACCAACGGGGTCAGTGTCGTGGCAATCAGTCTTTCGTCAATATCCAGATAAAGAAATACATTCAACATATCCCCTACCTTACAGTCTTCGGGTACATAACGGGTGGGCAGCAGGATTTCACCTTCATCTCCTCCGTCGAGATACAAACCGAAATCGACTTCCTTTACCACTTCGAGTTGGTTGAATTTTCCTAATTCGATACTCATACTTTTATCTATTTATTATATAATGAGCAAAGATAATCTATTTTAGGCACATCCCTTTCATCAGACAGGTATAACTTTTTGTTATCAAACAAAACTATTTTCAATGAACAATCATCCGATTAAGTCGTTATCTTTGTAGCGGTAATAAGCAAGAACAGATTATTCATCTTTAAACATATATAATTATGGAATTTTTAACCAACGAGAAACTTACGATTGTAGGAGCAGCCGGAATGATCGGCTCCAATATGGCTCAAACAGCTATGATGATGAAACTCACTCCGAATATTTGTCTATATGATCCTTTCGCACCCGCTCTGGAAGGCGTGGCAGAAGAATTATATCACTGCGGTTTCGAAGGCGTGAATCTGACTTATACTTCCGATATCAAAGAAGCATTGACAGGAGCCTCTTATATCGTATCTTCCGGTGGTGCAGCCCGCAAAGCAGGCATGACCCGTGAAGACTTGTTGAAAGGAAATGCTGAAATTGCCGCTCAGTTCGGTAAAGATGTCCGCCAATACTGTCCGAATGTAAAACATATCGTTGTCATCTTTAACCCTGCTGATATCACAGGATTGATCACACTGCTATATTCCGGTCTGAAACCATCCCAGGTTTCTACACTGGCAGCACTGGACAGCACCCGTCTGCAGAATGAACTGGTGAAATATTTCCATATTCCCGCTTCCGACATTCAAAACTGCCGTACGTATGGCGGACATGGAGAACAGATGGCCGTATTCGCCTCAACTACCAAAGTAAAAGGCGAACCGCTGACTGATTTCATCGGAACTACCCGTCTTCCGCTGACAGAATGGGAAGCATTAAAAGTACGTGTCATACAGGGTGGCAAACATATCATCGACCTTCGTGGCCGTTCTTCTTTCCAAAGCCCGGCTTATCTTTCTATCGAAATGATCGCTGCCGCAATGGGTGGACAACCGTTCCGCTGGCCTGCCGGTACTTATGTTTCCAATGGTAAGTTCGACCACATCATGATGGCTATGGAAACTTCCATTACAAAAGATGGTGTTACTTACAAAGAAGTGGCCGGATCTCCTTCCGAACAGGAAGAACTGGAAAAGAGCTACGAACATTTGTGCAAGCTTCGTGATGAAGTGATTGAAATGGGTATCATCCCGGCAATCAAAGACTGGCATTCTTTGAATCCCAATATTGACTAACCAGTATCATTAATATAATAAACACCGGAACTCAACGATATTTTTCCGTTCGAGTTCCGGTGTTTTTCTTTTACCATTACTGCTTATCTGCAATTAATCCTACACTTTTGAGCACTCCGCACACACTCCCTTTACTACATAATTCACACTATGCAAAGTGAATCCTTTCGGTAAGTCGATAACCGGAATATGAATCTTTTCCAGACAGAATGTCCGATGGCATTTCTCGCAATAAAAATGTGAATGCAGGTCTTTTAGGACACAGTTGCAGGAATCATCGCAAACGGCATACTTCCACGAACCGCTTCCGTCGTCTATGCTATGTATCAGATGATGAGACAAAAAAAGCGTGATTGTACGGGATATAGTCGATTTATCAACCGTATCCAGCAACGTTTCAAGATCAAGCTGAGACACGGCACGCCCCGCTTCCATCATACTTTTCAATATGAGAAGTCTGATAGCCGTCGGCTTGATGTCTCTTTTTGCCAACTTATCCAGATAAACTTTTTCTTCCATATTCTTTTATTTTATCATTTTCTGTATCCTTACGGCATTCATGATAGCAATCAGTGCTACACCAACATCGGCGAAAACAGCTTCCCAAAGTGTAGCCAGTCCACCGGCTCCCAAAATCAGTACCAGCAGTTTCACACCAAACGCCAGTGAAATATTCTGCCATACAATCCTTCGCGTCAGTTTTCCTACCTTTATCGCTTCAGCCACTTTGGAAGGCTGGTCGGTCTGTATCACCACATCAGCCGTTTCAATAGCCGCATCACTGCCTAGTCCGCCCATGGCAATACCTACATTACTTAAAGCCAGTACCGGAGCATCATTCATACCGTCGCCCACAAAAGCAACCTGGTTCTCCGTATGTTGGCGCAATTCTTCCAAATGCTTCACTTTCCCGTCGGGGAGCAGATCACCATAGGCTTCCGAAATACCCAGCTTCTCTGCAAAGTTACTAACAATACTTTGTTTATCACCGGATAATATCTGAATGTTTTGAATTCCCAATGCTTTCAGGTTCTGAATGGCGATCTTTGCATCCTCTTTCAGACTGTCGGATAATAGCAGATAACCGGCATACTTGTTTCCTATCGCACAGACAACGATCGTATCTGTAATGGAAAGAAGTTCGGGCGGATATTCTATCTGAAATTTTGAAAGCAAACGCCCATTACCTGCCAAAACCTGAATTCCATTTACGGCAGCTTCCAGTCCGAGACCTGCATACTCCTTACTGTCGGTTACAGAGGAAAGCTCGATATCCCGCCGTCCGGCATAATTCACCACAGCCTTAGCAATGGGATGTGTACTGCTGCTTTCTACCGAGGCTATCATCCGGATTAATTCTTCTTCGGATACACCGGATTCACAGTTACAAGACTGCACTTCAAACGTACCTTTGGTAAGGGTTCCCGTTTTATCAAACACGACTGTATTAATCTTCGTAACAGCATCCAGATAATTTCCACCTTTAAATAAAATTCCCAACCGGGAAGCTGCCCCGATGCCTCCGAAGTATCCTAACGGAATACTGACCACCAAAGCGCACGGGCATGAAATCACAAGAAAGACCAAAGCCCTGTACAGCCAGTCATTAAAAGTAAATAAGAACTGGGGAGTGATCAAGGAATAAATAAACGGCAGTAAAACAATCAGAACCGCCAGCCCTATCACGATCGGAGTATAAACACGGGCAAATTTACGGATAAACAGTTCTGCCGGTGCTTTGCGTTCGGAGGCATTCTGAACAAGTTCCAGAATACGGGCAAGAGCACTTTTATCAAAAGGTCTGATCACCTTGATACGGATTACTTTATCGGTAACAATCATTCCGGCAAGTACTTCCTCACCCATCCGGATACTTCGGGGCACACTCTCACCTGTCAATGCCGCCGTATTGAAAGCAGCTACCTCATTGAGCATCATTCCATCCAAAGGAACTCTTCCTCCTGTCTTTATTTCAATTGTTTCTCCTACTTTTACGTTTTGAGGATTCTCAATAATGACACGTCCATCTCTGACTACTGCCGCTTCTTCCGGACGGACATCCAGCAGAGCTCCGATATTACGCTTCGCCTTATCAACAGCCTTTTCCTGAAACAGTTCTCCGACGGAGTAAAACAACATCACCGCTACTCCCTCCGGATATTCACCGATATAAAACGCTCCAAGCGTAGCTACAAACATCAGCGTAAACTCACTGAAATAGTCCTTATCCTTCATACTCTCCCAAGCCTCTTTCATAACGGGCAGGCCGACCGGAAGATAAGCCACGACATACCATATCAGAGAGAAATACCCTTCACGGAAGAAAGGTAACTCCAGAGCGTTCATGATGATTCCAGTTATCAACAGGATAAATGAAAGTCCCACTTTCCAATATTCAGCGAATATTGATTCTTTCTTTTCAATATGTTTTTCGGGTGCACATTCGTGTGTATGTGCGCAACAACTACAATGTCCCATAATCATTCTTTCTTTTTTATCTGCTGCAAAGGTAGCGAATGATTCGTGCAACAAAGTTGCAAAAGAAGATACCATAGCCAATCTCCAAATAAATATCGTTCAAGGGATTGGCATATAAAGAAAGTTTCCTATTTTTGTATCTAAACAAAAAAATGGGCACAGCCCCACATATATAAATGGGAATAAGTAATATAAAACAATTATATAGCGAATGGAAATCGCTTCAGCCTCTTAAGCCTGAGGACCTGAAACGTTGGAATGATAAATTCAAGTTAGAGTTTAATTATAACTCTAACCACTTGGAAGGAAATACACTGACATACGGACAAACAAAACTATTATTAATGTTCGGTGAAACTTCGGGTAATGCCAGCTTGAAAGATTATGAAGAGATGAAAGCTCACAACGTAGGACTGGAAATGATAAAGCAAGAGGCGCAGGACAAAGAACGTCCGCTGACTGAAAGTTTTATTCGCGAATTGAACCGTACCATCCTTGTGCAGGACTATTGGAAGAACGCCAAAACACCCGACGGACAAGACATCCGTATGCAGATAAAAGTAGGCGAATATAAATCACGCCCCAATTCCGTACTGACCGCAACAGGAGAAGTTTTCAGTTATGCTTCGCCCGAAGAAACTCCGGCATTTATGACGAGCTTGGTAGACTGGTACAACCTGGAAGCAGACAAAGGAATACTGACTCCTGTTGAATTGGCCGCGTTGCTTCATTACCGTTATATCCGCATTCATCCCTTCGAAGATGGCAACGGACGCATTGCCCGTTTATTAGTAAACTTTGTGCTGCACCGTTATGGATATCCGATGATCGTTATTCACTCCGAAGATAAATCCAACTATCTGAACATCCTCCATCAATGTGATGTAGAAGCAGGATTAACCCCTTCAGATGGTGCTAATGCCACTTTGAATGATATATTACCATTCGTCAACTATTTGAGCAGTTGCCTGATACGCAGTCTGACACTCGCAATCAAAGCCGCCAAGGGAGAAAGCATAGAGGAAGAAGGTGATTTCGATAAGAAAATAGCGATGTTACAGCGTAGATACTCAGATAAAGCTATCGAAAAAAGCAGCCGTTCCGTAGAACAGGCAAGAAGTGCTTTTTTTGAATTGGCCGTTTATGTGGAGCAAAAGATCAGTGGACTCCAAAAGCTATTTGACAGAACATTTATAACCAACACTCCCACTTGGAACATGGCTAGAAAAATAAATACACCCAATCCTGATGAGCCAATTATCCAGTCACACATTTTATATACTAAGTCAAAAGAGTATGGCTTTGTAGAGGATATCATACGTTTATCCAAGAAATCTCAGGTTGACTACTTTAAGCTAAAATATGATGCAGTAACTTTTCATTTTAATCATTGCCGATATGCAGGCGATAATACTTTTGATTTCCCATTCTGTATTTATATTCAATACTTGTCAGATGGATGTGAAGTAAGCTGTGACATCACATCCGATTCTGTGAAACTGTCTTATAATCCGGATGTTTTGGCTGAAGAAGGCAAAGAATACATGGATACTGCTTGCAACGAACTACTCAAACTACTTGAAGAAAAAATGAATGATAAGTCACCAGAAAACTAAATCAATAACTCATAATCCACCACATCCAGCCAACGGCCAGACTTTAATTTTTCCTTCTCGAAGCAGGATACTTGCTTGAATCCGATTCAGCTATGCCGCCAGCGAAACAGTACACCTAGGCTTCCAACCGTTTCTCACTAGAGTTAATAAAACACTTTGTTATTGTCACTTGTCACTTTTAAAGGATAAGTTCCTTATTATTAAGGCAGTAATGGTGATAATAGGTGGTGATAATAAGGTGATAATAGAACTTTTTCTGGTTTCTATTATCACCTGCTTTTAATAAGAAACAGGATTAACACGCTGATTAACAACTATAAAACAGACTATTCAGAAGCATTATCTGCATGTGTTAAAAACTCCATTTTCAGCGTGAATGTGCGTTGTTTATGCCATATATAGCTTCATCTATGCCGCCTGCATTAAGCCATAGCATAGTAACCTTAACAAGCTAACAAGGTTTGACTAATATATTTAGTACGTTTCATGTATTCGTTTCACGTGCGTGGACCGTTCGGTTCACGTACATGAACCCAATAGATCACGTACGTGGACTGATGGACCCATGTACGTGAAATGACTTCTTCTTACTGACAGAATACATTAATCTAACCTACATAATAGCCTAATGAACGGTTCTCCTACTATTAATCCCGGGTGATTATCTTCCCCTTGTACGGATAAATGTTTGTGTATACTATAATAAAAGACAGGAGTTGCCTTAAGCAAACTTAAAGCAACTCCTGTCTTAACTATTTAAAAGTATTACTGATTAGAGTTCCAGTTCTTTCCGGTCATTGCGGATAAATTCCAGTAACCGTTTCACCGCCTCTTCTTCGGGTATGTTTTTCTCTACACAAACTTTACCTTTATAAAGGCTGATTTTTCCGCGTCCGGCACCTACATAGCCGTAGTCAGCATCCGCCATCTCACCGGGACCGTTGACGATACATCCCATGATGCCGATTTTCAAGCCTTTCAGATGTGAGGTAGCCGCCTTGATACGCGCAATTGTCTTTTCCAGATCATAAAGCGTACGACCGCAGCCCGGACAAGAAATATATTCCGTTTTAGAAGTACGGGTGCGTCCTGCCTGCAAGATACCGAAGGCAGTAGCATCTACTACCGCATGACTCAGACTTCCTTGATTGAACAGGAAAATTCCGTCACATAAACCGTCAAAAATCAATGCTCCCATATCGGCGGCGGACTTAATCTGCAAATCTTCCGCCTCGTCCTCCGCATAATGCTGGAAGAAAACAACCGGATTCTCCAGACCTTCCGTCATGAGTTGATGCACCAATGCACGGTGCTCGCCCAGGCGGTTCGGATGATTGCTCTGAGAAATAACCACAACTTCGGGATGCACCTTAAGACAGGCAATCACTTCATCCGTTTGCGCCATGTAAGGCATAAACAGAAATTTCAGTTCTGCACTGCACTCGCCCATCAACGGCAACTGCGCATGATTGAAAGCAGGCCATGTTCCGCCCTCCCCTTTCCATACATCGGCATCAAGGATATATTCCACTCCTTCTTCCCGCTGTTCGGGCAACGTTCTTCCGGCATAGATATAATCCGGAGTAAACTGCGGATTGACTTCCGTCTTCCCATCCATGCGGTCGGCAATAACGACAGGGAGATGTTCGCCCCCGATATTGCGCACTGCCCGCGTCTTGCGGCGCAAAGGAGAAAGATAATTAAATTCCGGTGCCTCCATGCCCGGGATATACGGATGATCCTGCCTCAACAGAACATAATCCACCAGCTTGCGCGCTACGGGAATTTCCGCTTCGGGAGCCTCACTAAGCGACACACGAATCGTATCTCCCAATCCGTCACAAAGCAGCGCACCGATGCCCAAGGCAGATTTTATACGTCCGTCTTCTCCGTCTCCGGCCTCCGTCACTCCAAGATGCAGGGGAAATGACATTCCCTCCTGTTCCATCACGGCAACAAGCAAGCGGACGGTCTTCACCATCACCACCGTATTGGAAGCCTTGATCGAAATCACCACATCCGTGAAATGTTCCGCCACACAAATACGCAGGAATTCCATGCAGGATTCCACCATCCCTTCGGGAGTGTCTCCGTAGCGGGACATGATACGGTCGGACAGGGAACCGTGATTGACTCCGATGCGGATAGCCGTATGATTCTCTTTACAGATATTCAGAAACGGCACAAAACGGTCGTGAATCTTCTGTATCTCCTGCGCATACTCCTCGTCGGTATATTCCAGTTTCTTAAAAGTACGCGCTGCATCTACATAATTGCCCGGATTGATCCGTACCTTTTCTGCATATTGAGCTGCTACATCGGCCACTTTCGGATTAAAATGCACATCAGCCACCAACGGAACCATATATCCCTGACTTCGTAGCCCGATATTGATATTCATCAGATTTTCCGCTTCCTTGACGCCCTGCGTGGTCAGTCGTACATACTCGCCGCCGGCATCGACGATGCGTTTGGCTTGTTCCACACAAGCTTCTGTATCCATAGTGGACGTGTTCGTCATCGACTGGATACGAATAGGATTGGGGCCGCCCAAAGGTACAGCCCCAATATTTACTTCGGATGTTTCTCTTCGAAAGTAATTGAATAAATCCATCTTTTCAATTGACAATTGACAGTTGACAATTGACAATTGAGAATCGAGAATCAACAACAAGCTCAACAAAGCACCCACAGCGCCAGCCCATTGTCAATTGTCAATTGTCAATTGTCAATTAATTAGTTTTATATTCGAACTTCACTTCTTTCAGTTCTTCGTTTGCCTTTACGATTTTCTTTTTCAGTCCTTCTTTGTAAGCAGCAAAAGCCTCAGCCAATGCCGCATCGCTCAACGCAAGCATCTGAATGGCAAGGATAGCCGCATTCATCGCTCCATTGATAGCAACCGTAGCCACAGGAATGCCCGGAGGCATCTGAATGATAGAGTACAGAGCGTCTACACCGTCGAGCACAGAACCTTTTATAGGTACTCCGATCACCGGAAGCGTTGTGTTGGCTGCGATGACACCCGGAAGGGCGGCAGCCATTCCGGCAGCAGCGATGATTACTTTAATGCCACGGCTACGGGCATTTTTGGCAAACTCTTCCACAGCCTCCGGCGTGCGGTGAGCAGAAAGGGCGTTCATTTCGAACGGTACATGCATATCATTCAGCAGTTGCGCAGCCTTCTCCATAACAGGAAGGTCGGACGTGCTACCCATGATGATACTTACAATTGGAGTCATTTTCATCTAATCTAAAAGTTATTACATACATTCATTTACCTACCACCTCCCCCTACGGGGACTCCTCCTTCCAGCAGGAGGAGAGTTGGAGTTACTAACGACTATTTAGTCAGCTTCCATTGAGGCAGAAGTGCTGTTTATTCAAATTCAGCCGTTGACTACCGCCTTGTATGCTTCGGCATCGAGCAGGTCTTCCGCAGCACTGGCATCAGCAGGCTTCATCTTGATCAGCCAGCCTTCGCCGTAAGGGTCTTTGTTTACCAGCTCCGGATTTTCTTCCAAAGCTTCGTTCTGTTCGAGTATCTCGCCTGCCAACGGTAAGAAAAGATCGGAAATGGTCTTTACCACTTCAATCGTTCCGAAAGTTTCTCCGGCTTCCAACGTTTCTCCTACGGTAGGAATATCAACGAATACAATATCGCCCAATTGTTCCTGTGCGTAATCTGTGATACCTACGTAAGCGATGTCTCCTTCTACGCGAATCCACTCGTGTTCATTCGTGTACTTCAAGTTCTGTGGAAAGTTCATAATAATTAGTTTTTAGGATTTATATTGTTTTTAAAATAAAAATACTCTGAATATAAGGTTGTACGCCGGATGGAGTATCAAAAAAGAGCAGACCAGCCCGACTACAAAACCGGAAAGGACCTCGCCCAAGGTGTGATGCCCCAGCACAATCCGCGCCGAGCCCAATATGCCTGCAATCAGAATAAACAGGCACAACCACACTACTGGATTATAGCTGAACAGCGCACTGAACGAAACCAGTCCCCCGATAATACCGCCCATCCCCGCCATGTGTTCGCTCAGTTTCCATTTCAGATTGACCAGAATGCAGATGATCGATATCACCAGGGAAACAAAAATGATTCCGGTCATATACCAGGGAATATTCAGTTTCCGCATCATCAGCAGGCAGAACACATACGAAATGATAGTCAGCAGGATAGGTACATAACGTTTCTTACGCTCACTCAGTTCCTGACGGGCAAACCCGTTGATCTTCCGGAACAGGAAAATGGTGATAGTGGGCGTCAGTATGGTGAAGCAGTAAACGATTCCCAACACAATTCCCTTATAAAGTATCGGCATGATACGGAGATAAGAAAACAGGAATAACACCAGAAACGCCAGAAACGGTATAGAAAATGGAGTAAACACGATGGAGGTGATCCGTGCCACCCGCAACATTGTTTTATCCGCTATGATATGCTCTTTTTCTTTATCCATCAGCACTAATACTTAATACTTTATAGTTAATACTTTAAACTCACTTTCTCAGTCTTGCCACCGGTATATTCAACTGCTGACGGTATTTCGCCACCGTACGGCGGGCGATAGGATAGCCTTTTTCCTTCAGGATATCCGCCAGTTCGTCATCTGTCAGCGGTTTCTTTTTGTCTTCTCCGTCAATGCATTCTTTCAGAATCTTACGTATCTCGCGTACGGACATTTCCTCTCCGTCTTCCGTCGTATAGCCATCGCTGAAGAAGAATTTAAGCGGATAGATGCCGAAGTTGGTCTGTACGTATTTGCTGTTACTGACACGGGAAATCGTAGAGATATCCAGTCCGGTACGTTCTGCCACATCTTTGAGAATCATCGGTTTCAGCAATGACTCGTCGCCTTCGAGGAAGAAAGGACGCTGCAAGTCGATAATCGCCTGCATGGTAGTCATCAATGTATTCTGCCGCTGCTTCACCGCATCGATAAATCCTTGTGCCGCATCCATCTTCTGTTTCAGGAACATCATGGCTTCTTTCGACTCTTTGGACTGGTTCGCCTTATTTTTGGTATGCTCCTCCACCATCTCGGTAAAGTCGCGGCTCATCCGGAGTTCGGGAACATTGCGGTTATTCAGGCTTACGTTAATCGTTCCGTCATCGTAGGTATCCACCAGAAAATCGGGAACAATCTGCTGTAGGTTTCTTCCGATGGTTTCTCCGAGCGAAGCGCCCGGACGGGGATTCAACTTGGTTATTTCGGCAATCGCCTCATTGAAAGTCTCTTCTCTGACATCCAGTTTCTTAATGATTTTCTCCCAGTGCTTCCGGGTAAATTCTTCATAACAGTCACTGATGATGCGCTCTTCCAGGTTCAATATCGGTGACGGGTTCTTCTCTTCGCTCTTCTTGCGCAGAATCTGTATCATCAGACATTCCTGAAGGTTGCGTGCTCCGATACCTGCCGGGTCAAAATCCTGCAGGATGCACAGAGCCTCTTCCAGTTCTTCTTCCGTAGATTCGATACCGGCGTAGATAGCCAGTTCGTCACAGATACTTTCCAGCGATTTACGGAGCAGTCCGTCATCGTCCAGCGAACCGATCAGATATTCCACCAGTTCGCACTGGTGCTCGGTCAGGTTACGTTCACGGAGTTGTTCTTTCAGGATTTCATAAAAAGAGGTGGCGTCGGAGAAAGGAATATCTTCCGCCTGCTCGTCCCTCGAGCGGTTGTTTTCCTGCAATTTATAGTCGGGGATATCGTCTTCGGTGAGATAATCACTTAAAGAATCATAATCATTGGCATCGTTATCCATGCCTTCTTCCGGACTGACGCCATCGGCATATTCATCTGTAGCAGCGTCTTCTTTGCCTTCTTCAAGCGCCGGATTTTCCAATAGTTCAGCATGGATACGGTCTTCCAGCTCGACTGCGGGAAGCTCCAACAACTTCACGACCAGAATCTGCTGTGGCGAGAGCGTTTGTATCTGCTGTTGCGCCTGCGATTGTATTTGACGGGAACCTTGTGCCATATTCGTTTTTGCTTTCTACTGTTTCTCGCTACAAAAGTAACTTTTTAACGAGAGATTACACAGATTAGTGGGATTATTTTTAATCCTATCACAGTAATTTATAAATTAAACAAATATTTATTCTATGAAGTTCATTATACTTTTGTAAATTAGTATTATCTTTGAACAGTTGATTAAAAAAAACAGGCATGACAAATATCACCTTTATTGACCTTGAAATTAATCCAACTAATCGTCAGATTTTGGATATAGGAGCTATTCGCCATGACGGAGCTTCTTTTCATTGCAACTCGCCCAAAGATTTAATGCAATTCATTGCACAAACAGAATATATAGGCGGACATAACATCTTGAATCATGATCTTCAATATATTTCGCCTTTATTTGCGCAAGTCGGATACAAACACCCCAAAGTAATAGACACTCTCTATCTCTCGCCTTTATTATTTCCGGCAAGACCTTACCATCATTTATTGAAAGACGACAAATTACAAACAGAAAGCCTCAGCAACCCACTAAATGATTCAATCAAAGCACAAGAGCTATTCCTCTCTGAGGTAGAAGCATTTAATTGTCTGGACAAAGATTTAAAGGATATCTATTTTGCACTATTATATCATACCAAAGAGTTCGGTTACTTTTTTGATTATATTACTTATAACTACGAAAAGCAGCAGGAGGATTTAGATGCTATCATAAACCGCAGATTTGACGGTGATTTATGTAAGTATGCCCCACTTACAAACTATATCAACCAATCTCCTGTCGAATTAGCTTATTGCCTTGCCCTAATCAATTGTAAAGATCGCTACTCTATTACCCCACCTTGGGTACTGCATTCGCACCCGAAAGTAGAGTCAATCATGTATGCATTACGTAATACTCCTTGCTTGACTGGATGTGATTTTTGTAATCAGGTTTTTGACGCACATAAAGGATTAAAAACTTTCTTTGGTTTTGATTCTTATCGAACTTACAACAATCAATCTTTGCAAGAAGACGCAGTAAAAGCTGCTTTAAAAGGTAAATCACTCCTCGCAATCTTCCCTACAGGAGGAGGAAAATCTATCACTTTTCAAGTCCCGGCATTAATGAGTGGAGAATTAGTTAAAGGACTCACAGTAGTTATTTCTCCTCTACAGTCTTTAATGAAAGATCAAGTGGACAACCTACGAAAATATTCCATTACAGATGCAGTCACTATCAATGGTTTGCTTGATCCTATAGAACGTTCTGAATCTTTTGAAAGAGTTGAAAACGGAACTGCTTCCATTCTTTATATATCTCCCGAATCATTACGGTCAAAATCAATTGAAAGATTATTATTGGGACGTAAAATTGTTCGTTTTGTAATTGATGAAGCACATTGTTTTTCTTCATGGGGACAAGATTTCCGTGTTGACTATCTCTACATAGGTGATTATATCAGACAACTACAACTGAAAAAAGGTTTGGTACAACCAATACCCGTCTCTTGTTTCACAGCAACAGCCAAACAGGAAGTGATTGAGGATATTTCCATTTATTTCAAAGAAAAGCTAAATATACAGTTAGAATTATTTCGCTCCAACAGTTACCGGACCAACCTTGAATATCAAGTATTCCAAAAAAGTCAGCAAGAAGAGAAATATACGTGTCTAAGGGAGATTATTGAGTTAAAGAAATGCCCGACAATTATTTATGTAGCACGCACAAGAACAGCTTCCACCCTCGCAGCGCGTTTAAAGCAAGACGGTTTTTCCGTTAGAGCTTTCCATGGAAAAATGGACATTAAGGATAAAACAGAAAACCAAAACGATTTCATCTCCGGCATCGTACAAATTATGGTAGCCACTTCTGCTTTCGGAATGGGAGTAGACAAAAAAGATGTAGGACTCGTAGTCCATTATGAAATATCCGATTCACTTGAGAATTATGTACAGGAATCGGGCAGAGCTGGCCGAGACGAGAATATCGAAGCCTCTTGTTATATTCTTTTTGACGAAGAAGATTTAACAAAGCATTTCATCCTGCTTAATCAAACGAAGTTACATATCGGAGAAATACAACAGGTCTGGAAAGCTATAAAAAATAACACTCGCTTGCGCCCGACTGTTTCGCAGTCAGCTTTAGAGATAGCTCGTAGAGCCGGATGGGATGAGAATGTCACCAACATAGAAACTCGTGTGACCACGGCCATAGCAGCACTTGAAGAATCCGGATATTTACGCCGTGGACAAAATATTCCACGTGTATTTGCCGACAGTATATTGGCAAATACAGTTCAGGAAGCTATTGATAAAATTAACCTGTCTCCTCGCTTCAATGAAAAACAAAAAACGCAAGCTATTCGCATCATTAAAAAGCTCATATCAACCAAAAGTCGAAAGTATGCAAATGATGAAGCACCGGAGGCCCGTATTGATTATATCTCCGATCATTTAGGTATCCCCAATGATGAAGTCATCCAGATAATAACTTTACTCCGTGACGAAAAGATATTGGCTGACAATCAGGATCTCACTGCTTATATAATCAAAAAAGAGCAGCGAAACCGTTCTCTTGAAATCACCAGACTATACAACTGTTTGGAAGATTTCCTCCTCACACAGTTTAATGAAGAAGAGAAGTTATTTAACTTGAAAGAATTACGTGAACAAGCAGAAATTGAAATAAAAAAAGAGATTAGTCTTGACAAATTAAAAACACTCATAAATTTCTGGTGTGAAAAGAACTGGATTATACGTTCACACAAAGATGATAATAGAAACTATCGTGCTATTTATCGGTGTTCATCCTCCAGTACTTCATTTGATAAAAAAACAAAGGACAGACATCTTTTATCCGAGTTTATAATAAATTACCTATATGAAAAAACTGAATCAGAAACTGGTTCAGCTAAAAGAGATGAAATTCTCGTTGAATTTTCCGTAGTAGAATTAAAAGAAAGCTATGAAAAACAACAAGTATTGTTTCAAGAACTGACTACTCTCGAAGATATAGAAGATACGCTTTTTTACCTTTCCCGGATAGGAGCTCTGCAAATAGAAGGTGGATTTCTAGTCATATACAACCGAATGACGATTAAACGATTGGGAGACACAAATATACGGTATAAGCAGGACGATTATCGCAAACTAGAAAAATTCTATAGTAACAAAACACAAAAGATTCACATTGTAGGAGAATATGCACGAAAAATGAGCCAAAACAACCAAGAAGCACAGCGATTCGTTGATGACTATTTCAGGTTGAACAATATGTCTTTCATTCAAAAATATTTTCCAGGAGGACGAAAAGAAGAGATTAGCAGACGAATCACTCCAACCAAATACAAGCAATTGTTCGGAGAGCTATCCGAAAGCCAACTAAATATTATTAATGACAATCAGCCGGGACACATTGTTGTCGCAGCTGGTCCGGGAAGTGGCAAAACCCGTTTACTCGTACATAAACTGGCTTCTCTGTTATTAATGGAAGACGTAAAACATGAACAGTTACTCATGCTTACCTTCTCACGAGCAGCAGCTAGTGAATTCCGAAAAAGGCTTCATGATTTAATAGGAAATGCAGTAGGTTACATTGAAATAAAGACCTTTCACTCCTATTGTTTCGACTTATTAGGCAAACTAGGTTCGATTGAGAAATCAGAATCTGTCATTAAAGATACAATAGACAAAATCAAGAATGATGAAGTTGAAATAAGCCGTATCACCAAAAGCGTACTTGTAATTGATGAAGCACAAGATATGACAGAGGATGAATTCAATCTCATTACTGCTCTTATAGATAAAAATGAAACTCTAAAGGTCATAGCTGTAGGAGATGATGATCAAAACATCTATTCCTTTCGTAAATCAGACTCCAAATATATGCAATACCTCATCAGCAAATACCAAGCACGCTTTTATGAGTTATATGAAAACTTCAGAAGTAAAAGCAATCTTGTGACATTCGCAAATTCATTTGTCAATCAAATACCTCATCGGATGAAGCACAATCCTATTGTCTCTCATCAACCGGAGAATGGTTCGCTTCGTATCACCTACTACCCATCAAACAATTTAATTATTCCTTTAATAAAGGATGTAGTTGAAAGCCCGCTTGCAGGCACGACTGGTGTACTCACCAAAACAAACGAAGAAGCAGTTTTTATATCATGCCTCTTACAGGAACAGGGTATAGCCACCAAACTAGTTCAAACGAATAGCAGTAATTTTTATTTAGGCGATTTAAATGAAATCCGCTATTTCACCCAAGTACTAAATCTTACTAAGGATACCCATATTATCGACAATGAACGATGGGAAGTAGCTAAGAGAAAGCTGAAATACGAATTCGGCAATACTTCTTCGTGGGAAATATGTCGTTCCATCATACTTACTTTCGAACAAATCTACTCCCGAAAGTATTTGTCGGACTGGAAAACCTATCTATTTGAATCCAATCTAGAAGACTTTTATTCAGCTCAAGGTGAAACAGTTATTGTCTCCACCATCCACAAAGCAAAAGGAAAGGAGTTCGACAATGTCTTTTTACTCCTTAACAATGGTAACTCACTCTCAGATGAAAAGAAACGTGAAATATATGTTGCCATCACTCGTGCAAAACAAAACATATCTATCCATCTAAATGGACATTATTTTAATAATATTGTCAATGGACTAACAGAAATTCGGACTGACAACAATCAATATCCTATACCTCAAAGACTATGTTATTTATTAACTCACAAAGATTTAAATCTAGACACATTTATTTCCTCATATTGTCAGGCCGCTATATATAATCTAAAAAGTGGAATGCCTTTACAGCTAAAAGCAAATGGCTGTACAGACTTTCATGGTAACGAGATATTACGTTTCTCCAGAAAATTCCAAAATACACTTGAAGAGTTAGATAAAAAAGGATATAGACTTAAAGAGGCAGCTGTCAACTTCGTAGTATATTGGGAAAGACGGAAAGACAAACAAGAGGTTAAGATTGTATTACCTAAAATCATTGTAGAAAAGAACACAGATTGATAAGAGATTAAATCTTAATTTACAACAAATTAAGTTCAAAATCACTGTTATCTACTTTGCTTTAATGTTAAATATCAGTATCAATTAATAAAAAGAAAAGCCAGCACTTGAGCATGATACTAAATTTAGTATCTTTGCATAAACCATTATACATTATGGGTACAAAAGAAAAGCTAATAGAACGTTTCCTTACATTGCCTAAGAACTTCACTTACGATGAAGTAAAACGGTTATTTGGGTTATTTGGTTATAGTGAAGGAAAAAAAGGAAATACTTCTGGTTCACGGGTTGAATTTATAAGCGCTGATAACAAAAGCTCGTATATCATGCATAAGCCGCATCCGTCTAATATTATTAAAGGATACGTGATAAAGCAGTTACTTGCTTATATCCGTGAGAACAAGCTGATTGAGAAATATGAACAAAGTAAAGAATAAAGTAATTATGGGACAGTTAAAGTACAAAGGTTACGCTGGTAGCGTAGAATACAACGAAGAAGATAATTGCCTGTTCGGTAAAGTTCTCGGTCTTAAAAAAGATTGCATCACTTACGAAGGTGAAACCATCAGTGAATTAAAGAGTGACTTTGAAGGGGCTATTGACGACTATTTGGCAAGTTGCAAAGATCGTGGAGTGGAGCCAAGTAAACCGTATAGTGGAAAATTAGTCCTACGTATGCCTTCCGACCTGCACGGAATGGTAGCAACAGCCGCCGCTAACGCAGGTACTACTATTAATGAATTTATCAACAGAGCTGTAACAAAGGAATTAGAAAAAGAATTTTCTATGTAAGTCGTAGCTTAATTGTCACTTGTTGATTATGTAATATTTCATTCTTTATTATATCTTTGTTGCACGAACTTAAAAATTAGGACAGTATGTTTGCCAAAGAGACGTATATGCAGCGCAGAGCCCTGCTGAAAAAGAATTTAGGCTCCGGAGTTTTGTTATTTCTGGGAAATGACGAGTGCGGGCTGAATTATGAGGATAACACGTTCCGTTATCGTCAGGACTCCACTTTTCTTTATTATTTCGGTCTTTCGTGTGCCGGACTTTCGGCCATCATCGATATTGACGAAGACAAAGAAATTATTTTCGGTGACGAATTATCCATCGATGCCATCGTATGGATGGGCTCACAGCCTACGTTACGCGAAAAATGCGAACGTGTCGGCATCAGGGAAATGATGGCTTCCGCCGATATCGTCGGCTATCTGCACAAATGCGTCCAGAGTGGAAAAGCAATTCATTATCTTCCTCCCTACCGCCCCGAACATAAACTGAAACTGATGGACTGGCTCGGAATACCACCTGCACGTCAGGAAGGTTCCGTACCTTTCATCCGTGCCGTCATAGCTCAGCGCAACTACAAGTCGGCGGAAGAAATCGTAGAAATAGAAAAAGCCTGTGACGTGACTGCCGATATGCACATCACCGCCATGAAGGTGCTTCGTCCGGGAATGTACGAATATGAAGTAGTAGCGGAAATGAATCGCGTGGCAGAGTCCAACAACTGCGAACTGTCGTTTGCAACGATCGCCACCATCAACGGGCAGACGCTGCACAACCATTATCACGGAAATAAAGTGAAACCGGGCGATCTGTTCCTGATTGACGCAGGTGCGGAAGTCGAGTCGGGTTATGCAGGCGATATGTCGTCCACGATTCCTGCGGATAAGAAATTTACAACCCGCCAGCGCGAAGTTTACGAAATCCAGAATGCGATGCATCTGGAATCTGTCAAGGCGCTTCGTCCGGGCATTCCTTATATGGATGTATACGAATTGTCCGCCCGCGTCATGGTAGACGGCATGAAAACTCTCGGACTAATGAAAGGAAATACGGAAGATGCTGTCCGCGAAGGCGCGCATGCCCTGTTCTATCCGCACGGATTAGGACACATGATGGGACTGGATGTTCACGATATGGAAAATCTGGGTGAGATATGGGTAGGATACAACGGTCAACCGAAGAGCACGCAGTTCGGACGCAAGTCGCAACGCCTCGCCATTCCACTGGAACTGGGATTCGTACATACCGTAGAACCGGGCATTTACTTCATCCCCGAACTGATTGATATGTGGAAAGCAGAAAAGAAGTTCACCAATTTTATCAATTACGACAAAGTGGAAACTTACAAAGACTTCGGCGGTATCCGCAACGAAGAAGATTATCTCATCACGGAGACAGGTGCCCGCCGACTCGGCAAGAAAATTCCGCTGACACCCGAAGAAGTGGAAGCTTTAAGATAACCCCTACTTTATTCACAGATGGCACCGGAATTCACATAAAACGATAAATGCCTGTACTACAACAAGTATAGGCATTTATTATTTCAAGGGGACGGTCATATTTTTAAGTATTAGTGTCAAAATTCTTATGTCTATCCAAGACAATAAGCACTATATTTGCAAGTATCCCCCATCATAACAAACTATTAATACTTTAAACTAATGGCACGAACTACTTTGTTACTTTTATCTATTCTTTTTCTGCTGCCCACGAATGCAGCAATCAAAAAACTACAGGTTGAATATCTGACCAATCCTATCGGGCTGGACACAACAGTTCCCCGATTCAGCTGGCAACTAGAGTCAGCGGAAAGAGGAGTCAGACAAACAGCCTATCAAATCACGGTAGCGACCGATGCAGCCTGTCTAAATCCGGTCTGGACTTCCGGAAAGGTGGCATCTGACGAATCATTGCACATCTGTTATGCAGGACCGGCTCTCACCCCTTCCACCCGCTATTATTGGAAAGTAACCGTGTGGAACAACAAAACCGGAGAAGAGACTTCGACGGAAAAGGCTTTCTTCGAAACAGGACTGCTGTCCGACGGATGGTCGGGAGCGCAATGGATCAAGGCAACTCAAATAAACAAGAATTCCAAAATCAATCCGGAAGACAAGAAACAGACAAAGGCACGAATGCTGCTGGAAATGGATGTCACACTGACTTCCGGCAACGCATCCGTTCTTTTCGGCGCACGCGATGCTTCCAACGTATTCATGTGGTCTGTCAATACGCTGGACAATGAAAAAGAACCTTTGATCAGAAGACATATTTATGACAGGGGACGCCTGCAAAGTTCGGATACTCCGATCGGCAAATTCTTCACTAAATCCGACTTGCTGAATAAAGAACACCATCTGGCAATCGAAGCAAAAGATGGAGTGGTCAAGACTTATATTGACAAGGTACTGGTGGATACCTATACCGACACCGATTCCAAACTATCGAATGGATATATCGGCTTCCGGGCATTCAGAGGAAATAACACCAACGAAACGGCCATGTTTGACAATATCGTACTGACAGAGTACGAACAGAAAGGCGACAAGGAAGAAGCCAAAGTCGTTCTGAAAGAGGATTTCGAGAAACCTCAGTCCGCTTTTGAAGGCGGAGAAATCGTATCTGTGGGAGGTAATCGTAAACTGAATATGGTTTCCGGTTCCGGCGATTATCGGGTATTGCAGGTTGACATGAGCGGAGTACCCATGTTCCGTAAAGAATTCAAGGCAAAAAAGAAGATTGCATCCGCCCGCATCTACAGTTCGGCTCTGGGCGTCTATGATTTGTTTATCAACGGACAACGGGTAGGAAACAAGATGGAAGACGGCAGCATACGCTATGACGAATTGAAGCCGGAATGGACGGATTTCAGCAAAACAGCCCACTATCAGACGTATGACATCACCGATTTGCTCCGGAAAGGAGAAAACGCAGTCGGCGCCCAGGTATCCTCCGGCTGGTGGAACAGTGACGTCTGCCACGGAGAGTATGGCAGTCACGAAGTAGGATTCATCGCAAAGATATTACTGAAATATACGGACGGCACTTCGGAAACGGTAGTAACGGACCTTTCCTGGCTGTCATCCATGGACGGTGCCATACGAATGGGAGACATCTACCACGGAGAAACTTATGACGCCCGAAAAGAAAGTGCATGGACGAAGCCCGGATATAACACTGCCAACTGGAACAAGACGGCTGTCAACCCTCATTTCAAAGGAGAGTTAATCGCCTTTGCCGGCCCCACCGTTCAGGTACGTCCGCATCTGAGCCGTATCCCTTTGTCCACTACTGTTTACCAAGGTGAAAAAGACGATAAAATCAATGTAGTGAGTGTTACGGACAAACCGGCTCCTATCCGGCTAAAGAAAGGTGAAACGGCCGTCTACAACTTAGGTCAGAACATGGTCGGTTGGGTTCGGTTCAAAGTAAAAGGTGCATCGGGAACGGAGATGAAACTCCGTTTCGGCGAGATGCTGAACGACACGGGAGATAAATCACGCGGAGACGACGGCCCTGCCGGAAGTATATATACCGCCAACCTCAGAAGTGCAAAAGCAACATTGAAGTATATCCTGAAAGGAAGCAAGGAAGGCGAATCATTCCATCCGTCCATGACCTTCTTCGGTTTTCAGTATTGTGAGATAACGGCAAGTGAAGACATCGAGGTACTTTCCCTGATAGGGGAAGTGGTCGGTTCCGCTACCGAAGAGGGAGCTTCGTTTGTCACCAGCAGCCGGTCAATCAATCAGTTATACAGCAATGTCATGTGGGGACAAAGAGGCAACTATCTGAGCATCCCTACCGACTGCCCGCAAAGAGACGAACGTCTGGGCTGGACCGGAGACACGCAAGTGTTCTGCCGTGCCGCTTCTTATAATGCGAATGTATCCGCCTTCTTCGAAAAATGGATGAGAGATATGCGTGACGGTCAGCGAAGTGACGGCGCCTATCCGGATGTAGCTCCACACTCATGGGTAGGCTACGGACAGGCAGCCTGGGCTGATGCCGGTGTCATCGTTCCCTGGACTATCTATCTGATGTACGACAACAAAAAGATATTGCAGGACAATTATGCATCTATGGAGAAATACATGGAGTTCCTGTCCCGTCAAAAAGGAGACGGTTATAACTATAACGGTGCCGGAACAAATTATGGCGACTGGCTATCGTACGAAGATACCGAACGCCGCTATGTCAGTGTATGCTACTACGCATATACGGCACAATTGATGGCCAAAATTTCGGAAGCATTGAAAACGGACGACTGTGATGCCTACGCTTCCAAAGCAAAGGCTTACAGAAAGCTGGCACAGGAAATCAAGAAAGAATTCCAGATACGCTACGTCGATGCAGACGGAGACTTGAAGCAAAAGAGCCAGACGGCCTATCTGCTTGCCTTGAAACTGGATTTGTTCCCGACAGAAGAAGCACGGAAGAAAGGAGTGGAAACACTGGTCCGCAAGATTGCCGGCAACGGCAACCGCCTAAGTACAGGATTCGTAGGTACAGCCATCCTGAATCAGACATTAAGCCAGTTCGGAGAATCAAATACGGCTTACGATCTATTGCTGCAACGGAACAACCCTTCCTGGCTGTATAGCATAGACCAGGGAGCGACCACCATCTGGGAACGCTGGGATTCATATACCAAAGAGAAAGGTTTTGGTCCCGTATCCATGAACTCGTTCAATCATTACTCGTATGGAGCAGTCTCCGAATGGATGTATCGCACAATGGGCGGTATAGATATCGACGAAACACGTCCGGGATTCAAACACATCGTATTACAGCCGATTCCGGACAACCGTCCGGAAGTTGCCGCCGGTCAGGAACGGATTGACTGGGTAAATGCTTCGTTCCCTTCCTGTTATGGAGATATCAAGAGCAGCTGGAAAAAAGAAAATGACGGAACGGTTTCTTACCAAGTGACGATACCTGCCAACACCACCGCCACTCTTCACTTACTATTACCTACTCTCGACTATGTAGTAGAAGAAAGCGGAAAAGCTGCCGTGAAAGCGGAAGGAGTTTCTTCGGTTACTTTCATGAATGGAAAGGCAGTATTAGAACTACAGTCCGGTACATATCAGTTTGTGGTTAAAAAGGAAAACAAATAGACAGAATGAAAAAAATATATTTAGTGACTGCACTTGCATGTTGTGCACTGCAACCCACCCTTGCACAAAAGCAAGAAGAATGCAAGCCCGTGAACCTTCATTGCGACCACCTGATCAATCCGCTGGGCATCGACAATGCCAATCCCAGATTGTCGTGGATGCTGAACGATGCCCGACAAGGAGCCCGGCAGACTGCTTATCAGATAATAGTCAGCACAGACTCACTGAAAGCAAACAACGAAAACGGGGAAATATGGAACTCGGGGAAAAAAGAATCGGATCAAATCCTTGTCACCTATCCGGAAAAGAATCTTCAACCCTTTACCAAATATTACTGGAAAGTGAATGTATGGGATAAGGACGGCAAAAAGGCTACTTCGGACATCAACAGCTTCGAGACCGGAATGATGGGAATGGAAAACTGGCAGGGCGCATGGATTGGCGACAACAGAGACATTAACTATAAGCCCGCCCCCTATTTCAGAAAAACATTCGACACTCAAAAGAAAGTCAAATCCGCCAGAGCGTACATCGCCGTCGCCGGTTTATACGAATTATACATCAACGGAGAGAAAATCGGAAACCATCGGCTAGACCCGCTGTATACCCGTTTCGACAGACGGAATTTCTATGTGACTTATGATGTGACCAACCAACTTCAGAAAGGTAAAAACGCGATTGGCGTACTGCTGGGGAATGGCTGGTACAACCATCAGTCAAAAGCAGTCTGGGACTTTGACCGCGCACCGTGGCGTAACCGCCCCGCTTTTTGCATGGACCTGAGAATTACCTACGAAGACGGCACTACAGAAGTAATCCGCTCCGAAAGAGACTGGAAGACTTCATCGGGCGCCTTGATCTTCAACAGCATCTATACAGCGGAACATTATGACGCCCGCCTGGAACAGAAAGGCTGGAATACAGCAGATTTTGACGATTCGAAATGGAAGGAAGCTGGTTACAGAGCTGTACCTTCTCAAAACGTCGTATCCCAGCAGGTACAACCGATTCGTATCGTAGAAACAATACCGGCAAAAGCGCTTAAGAAAGTGAACGACACGACGTATGTATTCGACTTTGCCAGAAATATGTCCGGAGTGACCCGCATCAAGGTATCCGGAGAAGAAGGAACGGTAGTAAGGCTCAAACACGGCGAACGCATCTATGACAACGGACGGGTGAATATGTCAAACATTGACGTATACCATCGTCCGGTAGATGACAAAGACCCATTCCAGACGGATATTCTCATCCTGAGTGGAAAAGGAGAAGACGAGTTTATGGCACGGTTCAACTACAAAGGCTTCAGATACGTAGAAGTGACAAGCAGTAAGCCTGTCGCACTCGATCAAAACAGTCTGACTGCTTATTTCGTTCATAGCGACGTTCCGCAAAAAGGAGAGATAAACACGTCAAACCCACTCGTGAACCGGTTGTGGTGGGCTACCAACAACGCCTATCTGTCCAATCTGATGGGGTATCCCACCGATTGCCCCCAACGGGAGAAAAACGGATGGACGGGAGACGGACATTTTGCGATAGAAACAGCACTATATAATTATGACGGCATCACAGTCTACGAAAAATGGCTAGCCGACCACCGTGACGAACAGCAACCCAACGGAGTATTACCCGACATCATTCCGACCGGAGGATGGGGATACGGCACGGACAACGGTCTGGACTGGACGAGTACAATCGCCATTATTCCCTGGAATATTTATCTGTTCTACGGAGACAGCAAATTATTAGCCGACTGCTACGAAAACATCAAACGATATGTAGACTACGTAGACCGTACCAGCCCAAGCGGACTGACTTCATGGGGAAGAGGAGACTGGGTTCCCGTGAAATCGCATTCGTCCAAAGAACTGACCTCATCGGTATACTTCTATGTAGATACTAAAATACTGGCCAATGCCGCAAAGCTGTTCAACAAGCAGGAAGATTACGAACATTATCAGGCGCTTGCGGAAAAGATCAGGCAAGCGATCAATGACAAATATCTGAACAGGGAAACCGGCATATACGCCAGCGGCGTTCAGACGGAACTGAGCGTACCACTGATGTGGGGTATTGTCCCCAAGGATATGAAAGCAAAAGTAGCCCGCAACCTGGCGAAGAAGGTGGAAGAAGCCGGTTTCCATCTGGATGTGGGTGTATTGGGAGCCAAAGCCATACTGAACGCCCTGAGTGAAAACGGAGAAGCCGAAACCGCTTATAAAGTAGCCGCACAAGACACCTACCCGTCATGGGGCTGCTGGATTGCCAACGGAGCCACCACCCTGCTCGAAAACTGGGATTTAAATGCTACACGTGACATTTCGGACAACCACATGATGTTCGGAGAAATCGGAGGATGGTTCTATAAAGGCTTGGGCGGTATCTTCCCCGACCCACAGCAGCCGGGCTTTAAACATATCCTCCTGCGCCCCAACTTCCCCAGTGATTTAAAGCAGTTTGAGGCCAGACACCGTTCACCGTACGGAGAGATTCATTCCCAATGGGAACGTAAGAAAAAAAGTGTTGTGTACAGCGTGACGATTCCTGCCAACAGCAGTGCCACTTTATACGTGCCCGATACTGTGAAAGGAGAACGTGTCATAGAGTTAGAAGCCGGAAAACATACATTCGAGTGGAAGTTGCTCTAAATTTACACTTAATAGAACATTTTATCGACCTCTGTTTTTCTAATCTTTCCTAATATTGCGGCGTAATTAACAAACCGATCAGATGGAAAATAGAATGAGAAAACGAATGACAGTTATATTGAACAGTAAAATGAATATGAGAAGATTTTACGTATCAGCAGCGTTGTTACTGACAACGCTGCTCGCGGTTGCCGAAAATAATCCCTACCGGAGTGACGTATTTTGGGTAACCGTACCCGATCATGCCGACTGGCTTTACAAAACTGGAGAACAGGCAAATGTAGAAGTACAGTTTTACAAATACGGCATTCCGGGAGATAGCATAGCGATTAATTTCGAAATAGGCGGAGAAATGATGCCTGCCGATACCAAAGGAACAGTCATCATGAGAAAAGGAAAGGCAACAATCCCCGTAGGCACCATGAAGAAACCGGGCTTCCGAGACTGCCGCCTGACCACCACCGTAGACGGAAAGAAATACTCCCATCACGTCAAAGTGGGTTTCTCGCCGGAAAAGCTCCGTCCGTATACCACCATGCCTGCCGACTTTCAGCAATTCTGGGAGAACGAAAAGGCGGAACTGGCCAAATTTCCGCTGACATACACCAAAGAGCACGTAAAGAAATACTCGACCGACCAAATAGACTGCTATCTTATCAAGTTGCAGGTGAACCAACGCGGACAAAGTATCTACGGCTACCTGTTCTATCCGAAGAAAGAAGGCAAATACCCTGTCGTACTATGTCCTCCGGGCGCAGGAATCAAAACAATCAAGGAACCTTTGCGACATAAGTATTACGCCGAACAAGGCTGCATCCGTTTTGAAATAGAGATTCACGGGCTGAACCCGGAAATGAGCGAAGAAGAATTCAAAGAAATCAGTGCCGCTTTCAACGGCAGAGAAAATGGCTACCTGTCCAACGGTCTGGACAGCCGCGACAACTATTACATGAAACGGGTATATCTGGCCTGTGTCCGCAGCATCGACCTACTGACCTCACTACCGGAATGGGACGGAAAGAATGTAATCGTTCAAGGCGGCAGCCAGGGAGGAGCATTAGCACTCGTCACCGCCGGACTGGATCAGCGGGTAACGGCCTGCGTAGCCAATCATCCGGCTCTAAGCGATATGGCAGGGTACAAAGCCGGACGTGCCGGAGGTTATCCCCATTTCTTCCGAAATACCGTAGACATGGATACTCCCGAAAAAATCAGAACAATGGCCTATTATGATGTGGTGAACTTTGCCCAATTAATCAAGGCGGATACTTATATGACATGGGGATTCAATGATGACGTTTGTCCACCGACTACCAGCTACATTGTATATAATGTATTGAATTGCCCGAAAGAAGCATTGATCACTCCTATTAATGAACATTGGACCTCCAGTGACACAGAGTACGGACATCTGCTTTGGATAAAGAAACATCTGAAATAAAAGCAGTAGAAAAGGAAAAACCGCCGAAAGCAGAAATAACTGTTATCATATCATTATTCAGGCACGGCTTACAGAATTTTTATGGTTCTGTTTTAATCGAAACCATATTAATCTGTGTAAGCCGTGCCTGAATAAATCCGCAAGAGAGTTTTAACGTCTCTCTATTCTTTTAATCTTCCCATTCCGATTTCGGAAAAGTTTTCTTCCCATACCATTTCATCCAGGCATAGGATTTTCTTTTTCTCATATAAACGGCATCACCACAATAGGTCAATGCCTCCCAGTTAAAAACCGAATGAGAACTAATTGCTTTTTCAAACCAGTAAAGCAAGTGATATGTCATGAACGGAAGCACCATCCACCACCATGAGAACCATAGTGATAAACCCAATGCTGGGATTAAAGTCAATAAAAAACACTCCCAGAATTGCCGTGCATGTATTCTTAACTCCATTTCTTCCCAAACTTCCAAATACTTGTACCGAGTAAAGAATAACCCTCCTATCATAAAATAATGCTTCTTTTTCCCTAAAAAGCATTTCGCTAGTAAATTGTTATAAAATATCATATACCCTTTTTTTGCTGTGTAATAACATAAACGGAAAGAACGTACAAATGTTCATTATTTAAGTCTAATCTTACAGTTATTTCCTTTCCCTGGAATACAACAACATATTGCCACGCTTGTTTTTTGCGGCGCGAAGTTACGAACTTATATTTATACAATAACTATAAATTCCAAAATAATTCTCTTAAATAAATTTATTATCTAATATTTGAAGCTACTTCCTCCCAAAAACTCCCTGAGTAAAGACGTCGGGGGAATTTCCTTATCTTGCACCGGAACGAAATATTTAATGAATTTCAGCAACCGGTACGCCTCACAATATTCCGGACAATTGCGCGGAACACCCATCAAAATAGGTTCCGCATGCAGGCGAAGCACTGCAAATTCAAACAACAGCGCCGAATTGAACATCACATCCGCATTCTCCTGATAAGGGAATATCCATTTATCTTCGCCGGCACGCACACTAGGCCAGCGGGAGATAGTCTCGCGGGCCGAATATCCCCGATAATTAAAGTCGCGGATAATGCGGCGAAGCAAACGATTGTCTGTCGTAGGAATCCAGTTATGGTCGTCCAAAGAAATAGTGGTCAATGCCGAAACATAAATTTTGAACTTCTTTTCATCCGGGATATGCGGTGTCAGTTCCGGATTCAACGCATGAATACCTTCCAGAATGAGAATCGTATTATCTTCAATTTTCAGTTTATCACCTTTATACTCCTTCTTCCCCAGAGAGAAGTTAAAGCGCGGAAGCTCCACTTCCTCACCGCGCAGCAAAGCCTGTAACTGCTGGTTAAACAATTCCAGATCGAGCGCATACAGAGACTCATAATCATAGTTACCGTTTTCATCCAGAGGTGTCTCTTCACGGTCTACGAAATAATTGTCCAAGGAGATCGGGAAGGGTTTGAGCCCGTTCGTCATCAACTGGATGGAAAGACGTTTGCTGAACGTGGTCTTTCCCGAAGAGGACGGACCGGAAATCAAAATCAGTTTCACCCGGTCGCCGTTTTCCCCACGATGGAAGATCGTATCGGCAATCTGGGCTATTTTCTTTTCCTGCAATGCTTCCGCTACATTGATTAAATCCGTAGCGTGCCCTTCTTCGCAGGCGAGGTTAAAGTCGCCGGCGTTATTAAGTCCCATGATATAGCTCCAGTTGAGATACTCCTTAAATACATCCAGCATCTTCTCCTGCTTCACCACTTCCTCCAGCACATCCGGGTTCTCTTTATTGGGAATGCGCAGCAAGAGGCCATCATAGTATTTCACGATGTCGAACAACTTGATATATCCGGTACTGGGGAGCAGATTACCATAATAATAATCGACCGTATCGCCCAGCGTATAATAATAGGTATATAGTGAACCGGAAGTTTCGAGCAGCCTCACCTTATCATTCATCCCGCGTTCACTGAACACCCGTACAGCCTCAGCCGTATGGCATTCGATGCGGTGATAAGAGATATTTTCTGCGATAATCTCCTGCATACGCTGTTTGATACGCGTCACATCTTCCAATGTAATAGGGCGACCGATCCGCAGATTACAGAAATAACCTTTGGATACCGGATGTTCCACAAACAGCTTCCCTTCGGGAAAAAGCTCACTGACAGCCTTGAACAAGACAAAGCAGAGTGACCGCACATACGTACGCATACCGGATGAATCGCGTACATCCAGAAACTCTATATCCTTGTTATTATATACTTTGAAATTGAGACCTTCGGAACGGTTATTCACCTTGGCACTGACTACCTGATAAGGAAAATTAAGATTAAAACCGTAATAAATATCCAAAAGTGAGCTTCCGATAGGGAATTCTTTATAAATATTATTATTTTTGCAACATATTTGTAACATCTGTTTCATCGTAGTCTTTTTAATAAGGTGAATAACATGGGACTAAATATACTTAGTAATCAGATAGAGAACAAACAACCACTAAAATTATTATAGATGGAATATTCTTTTTATGATTTTTTAAAGCTCATAGGCTCGTTAGGGCTCTTCCTTTATGGCATGAAGATAATGAGCGAGGGCTTACAAAAAGTCGCAGGTGACAGGCTACGAAGTATCCTGACAGCTATGACCACCAATCGGGTAACGGGGGTATTAACAGGAGTGTTGATCACAGCCCTTATCCAGTCCTCCTCGGCGACAACAGTAATGGTCGTCAGTTTCGTCAACGCCGGTTTGCTTACACTGGCCGAGTCCATCAGTGTCATCATGGGTGCCAATATCGGTACGACGGTTACGGCATGGATTATTTCAATTTTCGGATTTAAGGTTGATATGGCCGCTTTCGCTCTTCCACTTCTGGCCATCGCCCTTCCGCTCATCTTCTCCGGCAAGAGCAACCGCAAGTCCATCGGTGAATTCATTTTCGGTTTTTCCTTCCTCTTCATGGGACTTTCTTACCTGAAAGCAAATGCTCCCGACCTGAACGCCAATCCGGAAATGCTCGCCTTCGTACAGAACTACACGGATATGGGATTCTTCTCCATTCTCCTGTTCTTATTCATCGGTACCATACTGACTATGATCGTACAGGCCTCAGCCGCCACGATGGCAATCACATTAATTATGTGCGCCAACGGCTGGATCAGTCTGGAACTGGGAGCAGCGCTCGTACTGGGCGAAAACATCGGAACTACCATCACGGCCAATCTTGCCGCATTAACAGCCAACACACAGGCTAAGCGGGCAGCATTGGCCCATTTTGTTTTCAATGTGTTCGGTGTGATCTGGGTATTGATCATCTTCCATCCTTTCATGGAACTGGTCAACTGGGTAGTGGATACCTTCTTCCAAAGCAATAATCCGGAAGTAGCCATTTCTTATAAACTGTCCGCTTTCCACTCTATCTTTAATATCTGTAACGTATGTATCCTGATATGGGGAGTGAAACTGATCGAACGCACCGTATGCGCATTAATCCACCCGAAAGAGGAAGACGAGGAACCTCGCCTTCGGTTTATCACCGGCGGTATGCTTTCTACTGCGGAGCTTTCTATCCTGCAGGCACGCAAGGAAATCCACCTGTTTGCAGAACGTACCCACCGTATGTTCGGAATGGTGCAGGACTTGATGCACACCGAAAAGGACGATGACTTTAACAAGCTGTTCAGCCGCGTAGAAAAGTACGAGAACATCAGCGACAACATGGAACTTGAAATAGCCAATTATCTGAATCAGGTATCCGAAGGGCGTCTGAGTTCTGAAAGTAAGTTGCAGATACGTGCCATGCTGCGCGAAGTGACGGAAATCGAAAGTATCGGCGACAGCTGTTACAACCTGGCACGCACCATCAACCGGAAACGCCAGACGAATCAGGACTTTACCGAAAAGCAATACGAGCACATCCACTTCATGATGAAGCTGACCGATGATGCCCTCGCACAAATGATTGTGGTGGTAGAGAAACCGGAACACCAAAGCATTGATATCAACAAGTCTTTCAACATCGAAAACGAAATCAATAACTACCGTAACCAACTGAAAAATCAGAATATTCTGGATGTCAACAACAAGGAATATGATTATCAGATGGGAGTCTATTATATGGATATTATCGCCGAATGTGAGAAACTAGGCGACTATGTAGTGAATGTGGTAGAAGCCAGCAGTGATGTAAAAGAGAAGAAAGCCTCTTAAATAAAGAGTAACTCAATCAAAGAAATGGATAGCCAATTTATGCGTTGCAGCATAAAATTGACTATCCATTTCTTTTTTATTTCCACACAGACAAAACAACTCATGTCCGTTTACAAGGACACTCACACTTTACAAAGGCGTTACATTTTTCACAGACGTTAACGATTACATTTCTTTTCCGTGAAGTTCCCGTTAAGCTTTTACTGCGCCTATTGCAGGTCTTTTTTTTGCATATACATTTGCGCCAAAATACACAGGGGCCTATGTTTAGTACCATTTTCCAATGACCGGACAGAGGCATTCCAAAAGAAAACCAAATCTCTAATTTAAAGCAAAAGAAATGAAAATTAAAAAAGTATTGATGGGAGTTGCACTGGCAGCAATGTGTTTAATGAGCGCACAAGCGCAACGCCGCAATGAGATTCAAGTTCCCAATCTGAACGGGTACACTACTTTAAAATGTGACTTTCACATGCACAGTGTTTTTTCGGACGGTCTGGTATGGCCTACCGTACGTGTAGACGAAGCATATCGAGAAGGACTGGATGCCATTTCTCTGACAGAACATATAGAGTACCGCCCGCACAAAAAAGACATTATAGCAGATCATAACCGCTCTTATGAACTGTCTCAGAAGCAGGCGAAGAAGTTAGGAATACTTCTAATCAGAGGCAGTGAAATCACCCGTTCCATGCCTCCGGGACATTTTAATGCAATCTTCCTGAACGACTCCAATCCATTGGAACAAAAGGCATATAAAGACGCTTTCAATGAGGCAAAAAAACAAGGAGCCTTTATCTTCTGGAATCATCCGGGCTGGGCACGCCAGCAGCCGGACTCCACCCTGTGGTGGCCTGAGCATACACAACTCTACAATGACGGCTGCATGCACGGCATTGAAGTAGCCAACGGTGGTCTTTTCATGCCCGAAGCCATTCAATGGTGTCTGGACAAGAATCTGACCATGATAGGAACTTCCGATATCCACCAGCCTATCCAGACAGACTATGATTTTTCAAAAGGCGAACACCGCACGATGACGTTTGTCTTTGCCAAAGAACGTTCTCCGGAAGGTATCCGTGAAGCACTCGACAATCGCCGCACCGCCGTTTATTACCGCGAACTGGTGATCGGGCGTGAAGAAATCCTCCGTCCCTTCTTTGAAAAATGCGTAGACATAAAAGAAGTGAAACGCACCGAAAAAGAAGTGACATTTTCTGTCATGAACGCTACCGATCTGGTACTGAAACTGAAAAAGACCGCACATAATCCTTCTTTGGTCTATTTCCGCGAAATGACATTGAAACCACATACGCAGCATACAATCTCTGTGAAGTTTGAAAACGGTATCAAAGGAGGTGACTGCAATTTTGAAGTTACCAACTTCATCGTAGCCCCCGATAAAGGTTTGGATTACACCATCAAACTATAAAGTTCCAGTCATCAAAGCCATGTAATATCAAGATATCCGACGGACTACATGCGGATAATCGTTTAATTTTAAATTATTACTTTATGAATCGTTACTTATCCCTAGCCTGCTGGCTGGTAGCTTTCTTCTATTTATCAAGTTGCGAAAGCTACAGTGAGCCCACCGAGAAAGCCCACCAAGCCGATCAACCGATTGTACTGACCTCCTTCTATCCCAAAGAAGGCGGAGCACGTGACAAAATTCTTCTGGACGGAAAAAACTTCGGCACCGATGTGAGTAAAATCAAAGTATATTTCAACAATGCCAGAGCCTCCGTCGTTTCATCAAGCGGAAGCCGTATTTATGCCATTGTACCGCGCCTTCCGGGCGATAATCCCCGTATCTCCGTAGTGGTCGACACCGATTCCGTCGCTTACGAAGAAACATATGCTTATCATACACAGGCATTGGTCAGCACGGTCACCGGAAACGGTGAAACGAGCTTCCTTGCCGGAACACTCTCCACCGCTCAGGTATATGGCAAATATCTTGATCTGGATGCCGAAGGCAATCTTTTCATGTCATGGCGTGACGGCGGTACATTTGGAATCGCCCGGATAAACGAACAACAGAACATTGTGACTCCTCTCATTGAAGCAGATGCCGCCAACCGTATCTTATATGCCAACGGCTTAACGGTGGACCGTGCCACCGGAATGCTGACCGCCGCACACGAGTCGGTCAAAGAAGTGACGTTTACCTTCGATCCGCGTGAAGCCTGGTATCCCCGCCAGCGTAACATAAAATACTCACAGTCGGATCTGAACTCAATCGTAGATGCCGACAGATACAAGAATTTCGTCACCTTCTGCCCTTATGACGGCTATCTATATACACGATACCGTGATGGAAAGATCGCTAAAATAGATCCCAACACATTCGAAGGACACATTATCCATCAAGGTCCCAGCGGATCACAATACGGACAGGCGATTAATCCTGCGAAGCCCTGGCTTCTGTATATAACGCTTCACTCCAACGCCCCTACCGCATACAGACAAGGGATTTCGGTGCTCGACCTCCGCGATCCGGATGGGACAGGCGGATTTAAGCGTCTCAATGCTCCCGGCGGCAGCGCTTTCCGTGACGGTCCGATTGAAGATGCCCTGTTCAATTATCCCAAGGATATCAAGTTTGACAACGACGGCAATATGTTCGTAGCCGACTATGGCAACCATTGCATCCGCATGATATCTGCCGACAATATCGTCACGACAGTTGCCGGACAGCCCGGCGTCGCCGGATACAAGGACGGAGGACCGGTAGAGTCCTTATTCAAGAATCCCTGGGGAGTGGCTGTCAATGAACAGGGAGACATTTACATTGCAGACTGGGGTAATGCACGCATTCGCAAATTGGTTATCGAATAACAAAGTAAACTCACAATGAAAATCAAACAGATTTTATACTTAATGTCGTTCTGCTTATTGCTTTCGGCAACAACCTTCGCGCAGCAAGTTCAGGAATTTACCGTTTCAGGAACTGTCGTGGATAAGGACAAGCTATCCATGCCCGGCGTATCGGTATACATCAAAGACAAGCCCTCCAAAGGTACCACAACCGACAATGACGGTAATTTCAAGCTGAAAGTGGTTTATGGAGACAAAATGATATTTTCTTTTATCGGCTTCAAACCGTCGGAGCATGTGGCCATCAAACCCCAAACCGACTTAACGGTCACACTGCTTGAAGACAACAATTCCCTTGATGAAGTGGTTGTCGTCGCACTGGGAAACGTTCAGCGGAAAATCAGTTCGGTAGGTGCCATTACGACGGTCAGCACTAAAGATATCCAGTCCCCCTCCCCTTCCATCAGTAACTTGTTGGGAGGCAGGGCAGCCGGTGTCATTTCCTTGCAGAGCAGTGGCGAGCCCGGTCAGAATATCGCCGATTTCTGGGTACGTGGTATCGGTACGTTCGGAGCCAACAGCAGTGCCCTTGTACTGATTGACGGTCTGGAAGGCGACCTCAACACCATCGACCCTGCCGATGTCGAAAGTTTCTCCATCCTGAAAGACGCGTCGGCAACTGCCGTGTACGGAGTAAGGGGAGCCAACGGAGTCGTATTGGTCAACACCAAGAAAGGCCTTTCGGGCAAAATTCAGATTACCGGACGTTTCAACACCACGCTGTCCGTCCTCAACCGTCTGCCGAAATATCTGGGAGCTTATGAGTATGCGCAGTTAGCAAACGAAGCCAGAGCAGTACGGAACGAAACACCTTTGTATGACGATACGGAAATGGGAATTATACGCGACGGTCTCGACCCCGACCTCTATCCCAACGTAAACTGGCAGGATGAGATACTCAACAAAACATTCTGGCGGCACACTTATTATGTAAGCGGACGTGGCGGAAGCGATGTGGCACGTTATTTTCTGAGCCTGGGAGGTAAAAACGAAAGTGCGGCCTACAAGGTAGACAAGAACAGTATATACAGTTCGAACGTCAGCTACAACACCTATAATTACCGTATCAATCTAGACGTGAACCTGACCAAATCAACGAAAGTTTATTTGGGTTCTGACGGATTCCTCTCCCAGTTGAATCAGCCCGGCGTAGCCAATACCGAATATATATGGGGAGCACAGTCGCGGCTTACTCCATTGTCCATTCCCACCCAATATTCCAATGGTATGCTGCCCGGACGCGGTGCCGGAGAGCTGTCATCGCCTTATGTCATGATCAACCATACGGGAAAGGCTGCCAACGAAGTGTACAAGGGCAAATCAACTTTGGCAATCAATCAGGACTTTTCCGAATTGATCAACGGGCTTAAATTACGTGTACAGGGAGCATACGATATCCACAGCTACTTCAATGAACGGAGAAGCGTGCAGCCGGCCCTCTACAATGCGCTGGGCAGAGCAAGCGACGGATCACTCATCATGCAGGAGACCGTACAGGAGAAAAAAGCCTCGTACAGCAAGTCCACCCGCCAGTACCGCAAATACCACTTTGAGGCTACGCTCAATTATGACCGGCTTTTCGGTACAGATCACCGGACATCCGCGCTGGTCTATTATTACATCAGCGATTCTAAAGACACGGACGACGCTACAAGCAACTTATCAGCCATTCCCTTGCGCTATCAGGGAGTATCCAGCCGGTTTACATATGGCTACAAGGATACTTACCTGCTGGACGTCAACTTCGGATATACCGGTTCCGAAAACTTCCAGCCCGGCAGACAATACGGTTTCTTCCCATCCGTCGCATTGGGCTGGGTACCTACCGGCTACAAGTTTATACAAGAGGCGCTCCCCTGGCTCGACTATCTTAAAATAAGAGCTTCGTATGGTTCGGTAGGTAACGACCGGATTACCGATGTCCGCTTCCCCTACCTTACTAAAGTGAACGAGGGCACCGGATCGGCTTGGGGCGTTCCCGACATCGAGATTATCGGTGAGACACGTATCGGAGCTGATAATCTGGCGTGGGAAAAGGCCATCAAGTCCAATGTGGGTATTGAAGGAAAGTTGTTTAATAACAAGATCGATTTCGTTGTCGATATTTTCCATGATCAGCGTAACGGTATTTTCCAGCAACGGGTACAGGTGCCCGAGTTCGTAGGAGTGGTCTCTAATCCATACGCGAATGTGGGTAAAATGAAAAGTTACGGTGCCGACGGAAACATCAGCTTCACGCAGGATTTCACTCCCGATTTCGGCTTCACCTTACGGGGTAATTTCACTTACTCCAAAAATAAAGTACAGAACTGGGAGCAGGCTTATCTGGAGTATCCCTATCTGGAATACAATAATTTCCCGTACAATTCCATCCGCGGATATCAGGCAGTCGGACTGTTTAAGGACGAAGATGACATCAAATACAGTCCCAAGCAGACTTTCGGAGAGGTAATGCCCGGTGACATCAAATATAAGGATATCAATGGAGACGGTATGGTGGACAAGCTGGACATGGTGCCGTTGACACACAGCACTTATCCGCTGCTGATGTACGGCCTGGGGGCAGAAATCCGCTACAAGAATCTGACTCTGGGTGTATTGTTCAAGGGAACCGGCAAGACCTCTTTTTTCTATGTAGGTCAAAAGACGACAGTGAACGACGAAACCCGCCTCAACGGAATGGGGTACATGCCTTTCTTCGAGGGTAACACCGGAAACGTACTCACCCTGGCAGCCAATCCAGTCAACCGATGGATTCCCAGAGATTATGCCATTGCACACGGGATCGACCCATCCCTTGCCGAAAACCCGAACGCGCGTTTCCCCCGCCTGCAATATGGAAATAACAGCAACAACAGCCAGTTATCCACCTTTTGGCAGGGCGATTCACGCTACATACGCCTGCAGGAAATCACCCTGAACTACCATCTTGCGACAGCTTTTCTGAGACGCATAGGTGTTTCTTCACTGGATATCCAATTCGTAGGTAACAACCTCTATGTATGGGATAAAGTGAAACTCTTCGATCCGGAACAAGCACGCTGGAACGGCCGTGTATATCCCATCCCTTCCACCTATTCCCTGCAATTATATGTCAATCTCTAATAAATACATCATCCGATAAACGATAAAATGAAAACATCCTTAATAAAAAAAACAGCAAGAACGTTCTTCTTGGTTCAGGCAGTCATGTTAGTAACGTCTTGCAGCAACTTCTTAAACATAGACAATTACTTTGATGATGAATTCAACATCGACTCGGTTTTCACCAATGCCCGATATATGGAAGCGTATATGTGGGGAGCGGCAGCCATGTTCCCGGATGAGGCACAGACCATCCGTAACGGGTACACACCAGGACCGATGGCGACCGACGAAGGATTTAACGGACTGACCGGAAGCGGAACGGCCAATATCTATCACGGCATGGATTTCGCCAACGGAAAGATCACACAGGATTTCCTCGGAGACGGCTCCCCCAACCTGAACCAATGGGGCAAATACTACAAAATTATCCGTAAGTGCAACAGCATCCTGCAAAACCTCGACCGCCCGAAAGACCTGACAAACTCGGAACGGCTCAGACTGGAAGGATACACACGTTTTATCCGTGCCTTCGCCTACTACAATCTTTTGGTCGATTACGGTCCGGCAATCTTGCTGGGAGACGAAGTAGTGAATACCAACGAACCTATCGAATACTACGACCGCCCCAGAGCCACCTATGACGAAACAATGAACTATACTTGTGAGGAGTTCGAAAAAGCGGCACGGCTGCTGCCCTCGCCTCAGGATGTTTCCACGCTGGACTTCGGACGCCCCACCAAAGGAGCCGCACTCGGCCTGGTAGCCCGCCTGCGATTGATACACGCCAGCCCGCTATTCAACGGGGGGCCTGTTGCCAGCTCCTATTTCGGCAACTGGAAACGCAAGACCGACGGTGTGCATTATGTCTCCCAGCAATATGACGAAAGTCGGTGGGCAGTAGCTGCCGCCGCCGCAAAACGGGTGATGGATATGGGAGCGTACAAGCTCTATACGTATGCAAAAGACGACAACACGCCGGAGCTTCCCGCCGGAGTCACTTCCGACCCCAATTTCTATGACGCCTACCCGAACGGAGCCAACGGAATAGACCCTTTCAAATCTTATTCGGACATCTTTACCGGCGAAGCCGTAGCGTCCATCAACCCGGAATTGATCTGGGGAAGAAACACGACGTACCTCAACGAAACCATCAGCAAAGGTTCTTTCCCTCCCTCGATGGGTGGATGGGGACGTTTCTGCGTCACTCAGAAAGTGGTAGACGCCTATCTGATGGACGACGGCCGTACGAAAGAAGAAGCCGCCGCCGACGGATATTACTCGGAGACAGGCTTCACTTCCGAACCGCGTAACTTTTCCGGCTATCCCCTCAACGCCGGTGTATATAAGATGTACGCCAATCGTGAAATGCGGTTCTACGCATCTGTAGGATTCAATGAGGCAGTATGGCAGGCATTGTCCAGTTCGACTCTCAACAACCACACAGCCAAGTACTACTATCAGGATGAAGACGGTCGTGGCGGTGTTACCGCCACTTCGCCCAACTATCCCATCACCGGATACGTAATCAAAAAGTACAATAACCCGATGGATGCCTGGACCGGCACCGGAGCCCGCCATATCCAGAAAGCCTATCCCATCATCCGCTATGCGGAAATCCTGCTATCATATGCGGAGGCACTCAACAACCTGACCGGCCCCCACACCGTAGAACTGGACGGTCAGCCTTATACCATGAGCAGAGATAAAGAGGAAATTAAAAAAGCATTCAATCAAGTCCGCTACAGAGCCGGACTGCCGGGGCTGACAGCCAATCAACTCAACAGTACGCCGGAAGTACAGAAACAGATAGAACGCGAACGTATGGTAGAGTTTTTATGGGAAAACAGACGTTTCTATGATGTCCGCCGCTGGGGTATTTATGAAGAGACAGAGCAGGAACCTATCCGTGGAATGAATCCCGACGGCGCAACCAAAGAGACCTACTACCAGCGTGTCATCCCTAGTTCTTCCTCATTCCTGACGAGGGTGGTTGACAAAAGGTCTGTCTGGGTGCCCATACCACGTAACGAAATGAGAAGACTGCCTTCTCTCGACCAGAATCCGGGTTATTAATCTAAATAACAAAAAAGAAGATGAAACGAGATTTTATAACGATACTCGCACTTATGACAGCGCTTTCGTCATGCAATGACGATGCGCTGTTTGAGAAGGAAATGTACAAGAATGTAGTGGCCCTGATCAGCAGTGACTACTATAACACGTTTGAAGAAGTGGTCACCTTGTCCCCTACCGGAGAAGAGGCGACAGGATATATCGCAGCCTGCACCGGAGGTACCCATGCCCCGAAACAAAACATGGTGATCGGGCTGGAAGAAGACCTGACTTCACTGGAATTCTACAACCGGTCTCTTTATGACGTCGATGAAGCCTGCTATGCCAAATTCCTGTCCAGTGACAAATACGAGATTGTAGATTACAAAATTCAGATCAATGCGGGCGAACGGACAGGCAGAACCATGATCAGGATACGTCCCGAAGGACTGTCGCCGGATTCTACCTACTTCGTAGGATTAAAAGCTACGGATATCTCCGGCGTCGAGATTAATGAAAGCAAAAACACCATTCTATATCAGATACTTATCAAGAACGATTATGCAACGCAGGGCGAAAACGTTTACTATTCAATGACCGGTCTGGCAGACGGGATGGCAACCGCAGGTAACAAGAAGATGTTTCCACTCACCCACAACAGCGTACGCGTGATAGCCGGAACGGAGTCTTTTGAAAGCAATGTGGATCACATCAACAAAACCGCCATCATACTGCAAGTGGAGGAAAACAATCATGTCACGATAAAGCCGTACAAGGATATTGAGGTAACTCAGATAGACGGTGACTCCAAATACCCCAATACATTCAAGGTAGAGGAATCTTTCGGTCATACTTATAATGTATTTCTGCTGTCGTACCGATACACAAAGGATGGGAAAAGCAAGGTGATGCAAGAGGAATTGCGGCTGGAAATAAATAATTAACGCAAAAACCTCGTAAGGTTAACCCTTTTCTCTTTAATATTAATAACTTTGTATGCAAATCTTTTTTCGTACCACTATAGTGGCACGAAAGAAGAACTATAGTTCCCCTTGTGTCCCACTCTAGTGGTCCGCACGGGGAACTGTAGTAGAACGAATTAATATTTAAGCCGGATTCCTTAGTTTATAGGAACGGAAACATTAATAACACAACAAAATAACTTAAGTTATGAGCGCACAGTATGACCTTTACGAGACTCCCGATATCAAGCAGACAGGAGAAAAACAACCCCTTCATCCCCGCATTGTTCCCAAAGGGACTATCGGTCAGGACGAATTTCTAGACCGCGTACACAAATTTACAGGAATCAGCCGTAGTTTGCTGGCAGGAGCAATGCAGTCTTTTCAAAATGAGTTAAAAGATTTACTGGCTAACGGCTGGATTGTAGAATTAGGCGAGATCGGCTATTTCTCCGTATCGCTGCAAGGACCACCCGTAATGCACAAGAAAGATGTGCGTGCACAATCAATCAAATTAAAAAACATCAACTATCTACCGACCAAACAATTCAAGCGGGAAGTAGGGTATGACATGAGATTGGAACGTACCGAATCTCTCACCCGCCCCAAAGGTAATGGACGTAGCGAAGCGGAATGTCTGGCATTAATAACCGCCCACCTTGAAAAATATCCTTGCATGACTCGCACTGATTATTGCTATATGACCGGTCACGACAAAAAGCGTGCACTAAAAGAGCTGAACGCTTTTATCGAAAAAGGGATACTGATGCGCTACGGAGCAGGAAAACAGGTGATTTATGCGAAGAAAATGATTTGAAGCATATAGCGTATATCCCTAATTGAACTCATTAGATGAATAAGCCTGTTTCCAACCTTCTTCGGGCAGAGGCAACAGGGATCTATATACAGAGACTTTAAAACATTTTCTTTCGGAGACAATACACCCAAAAGTCGATCATTTTTCCAACAATGATACCGAAGGAACTAAGTGCCAAAACGATGTAAACAGCGATAATCAACGGCTGTTCGTCTATCCATTTATTAACAAGTCCGGACATCCCGGCTCCTGAGTCACCGGAGTCACGTTGGATTCTTGAATCTACAAAGGTATGGATATGATATGAAAAGGACAATCTTCAATCGGAAAAAGATGAAAGGAGAACAACAAAAAAACATCTGACCATTTCTTTAGTTGAAGAAACTTATTAACGCACTTTGAGTTTTTTGCTTGGCAGTTCATTTGGAAACACATACATTTGCATCGTGATCACAAAACAAAAGAAACAGATTTACTAACTATTAAAAAACAAAAAAGATTATGGCACTTAGGTATGTCGTTAAAAAAAGAATGATTGGTTTCGGTAAAGAGAAAACCGAAAAGTATGTAGCACAGAATTTTATTACCAATACGGTTAATTTCAAGGATTTGTGTGATGAGATTTCAAAAGTGGGAATGGTTCCCAGCGGAGCGGTCAAGTTTGTACTCGATGCACTGATCGATACGCTGAATATAAACTTAAACAAAGGTATTTCCGTACAACTGGGTGATTTCGGTCAATTCCGTCCCGGCATCAGCAGCGAAAGCCAGGAAACAGAAGCGGCAGTGGATTCCGACACGATTCGTCGGGTGAAGATCGTATTTACTCCGGGATACAAGTTTAAGGATATGCTGAAAAAGGCAAGTATTCAAAAACTGGTAACCGGCAGCGAGATCGTTGACAACGGAAACGCTCCTACTCCTCCCAACCCCGACGGCGGCGGTGACGGCGGCGATGAGGAAGCACCTGACCCGACAGTATAAAAACAGGAACAAAAAAAGCTCTGCATGAGCTGAAACGCAAAAATGACCGGAAGCACTGCTTTCCGGTCATTTTTTTAATAATCTCTTCTCTCTCTTAATTTTTTTATCCTTCGTACGGTTCAAAGTCCTCTTTTCCGACTCCGCAAAGTGGACAAGTCCAATCATCCGGAATGTCTTCAAATGCTGTTCCCGGTTCAATTCCGCTCTCGGGATCTCCTTGTGCGGGGTCGTAAATGTATTCACAGACTGTGCAAATGTACTTTTTCATAACGTTCGTTTTTTTATTGGTTTACTAAATAATATAACGCAAATAAAATGCAAATTGTTCGAACTTATTTCTTATCCCGAGTAAAAAAGTTATCTTTGCAACATATTTGTAGAACAAAACCAACAAGTTACATCATGCTAATAGCATTGCTACCTATCCTGCTAATTATATGTGCAATCCTCCTGCTCAGCTATCTATGGGAACGGAGAAAATGTCTTCGGATGCAAAAACGACTATTCCGGGAATCCAGAAAGCTGGAACATACCAACCACATCGCCAGCGCCATTCTGAAAAATGTCCATGCCTATATCTTATTAATAGATAACGACTTCAAAGTATTAAAAACAAACTACTATCAACTCACCGGAACTCAGAAAGGTCTGGAAGAAAAGAGAGTGGGCGACTTATTGCAATGCCGCAACGCATTATCGGCGGAAGGAGGCTGCGGTACTCATGCTTACTGTGGCTCCTGCCCCATACGTTGTGCCATCCGCCAGGCTTTCGAACAAAGAAGAGGCTTCACTGATCTGGAAGCTACTCTGAACGTGCTTACCTCCGAAAAGAAATCCGTAGAATGTGACGCCGTGATATCCGGTTCCTATTTTCTCCTTAACGAAGAAGAGAATATGGTACTTACCGTGCACGATATCACCCAACTTAAAGAAACAGAAAAGCAACTGACACTTGCCAAAGAGAAAGCAGAAAATGCCGACCTTTCGAAGTCTGCCTTCCTTGCCAATATGAGTCACGAAATCCGCACGCCTCTCAACGCCATCACAGGATTTGCAGAAATACTCGCCAGTGCCAATACAGAAGAAGAAAAGGCACAATATCAGGAGATCATAAAGATGAATGCCGATCTGCTGCTGCAACTGGTGAACGATATCCTGGATATGTCGAAAATAGAAGCCGGCACACTCGAATTTGTATATACAAAGGTAGATATCAACCTGTTACTATCCGACTTGCGGCAGCTTTTCCAAATGAAAGTCAACGATGCAGGAGGAAATATTCAAATAATAGCAGAACCAAGCCTTCCCTCCTGTAGCATAGAGACCGACCGGAACCGTGTCGCGCAGGTGCTCTCCAATTTTACCACCAACGCCATTAAATTCACGCAGGAGGGAACGATCAGCATCGGTTATGAGGCAAGAGATACCGAACTTTATTTTTATGTCACCGACTCGGGAGCAGGAATCCCTGCCGACAAACTACCGGAAGTTTTCGGCCGTTTTGTGAAGCTGAACAAAGACAAGAAAGGAACGGGGCTGGGACTTTCCATCTCTAAAACCATCGTAAACAAATTGGAGGGGCAAATCGGTGCAGACTCCGTAGAAGGCAAGGGATCAACGTTCTGGTTTACTATTCCCTATCGTACTTGCGGACGTCCCGAATAAAGTAACTTCATAAAAAGTTTTAATTAAACATTTTATCACAATTTTATGTTGTATTTTTGCGGTCCTAATCAAACGCATGTATTTGCATGAGTACTACAAAAAAAGACGATTATTATCATGTAGGCCTTACGAATGACGAAGTCCTACAAAGCAGAGAAAAGAACGGTGTCAATCTGTTAACACCCCCCAAGCGTCCTTCCTTATGGAAGCTCTATCTCGAAAAGTTTGAAGATCCGGTTGTGCGGGTATTGTTGGTAGCCGCCGTATTTTCACTGATCATTTCCATCATCGAAAATGAATATGCCGAAACTATCGGAATCATAGCGGCCATCTTGTTGGCCACAGGCATCGGCTTCTTTTTCGAATATGATGCCAATAAAAAATTCGACTTACTGAACGCCGTCAATGAAGAAACACTCGTAAAAGTGATTCGCAACGGACACGTACAGGAAATCCCACGTAAAGACGTCGTTGTAGACGATATTATCATACTGGAAACAGGCGAAGAGATTCCTGCCGACGGCCAGCTGCTGGAAGCGATCTCCCTGCAAGTGAACGAATCCAACCTGACCGGAGAACCGGTAATCAACAAGACTGTGATCGAAGCGGACTTTGACGAAGAAGCAACCTATGCCTCCAACCTAGTGATGCGCGGAACGACAGTGGTGGACGGACACGGTACCATGCGCGTACTGCACGTGGGAGATGCCACAGAAATCGGCAAGGTAGCACGCCAGAGCACCGAAGAAAATCTGGAACCGACCCCTCTGAATATACAGTTGACCAAGCTCGCGAACCTGATCGGTAAAATCGGTTTTACCGTTGCCGGACTTGCCTTCCTTATCTTCTTTGTAAAAGATGTACTGTTGTACTTTGATTTCAGTTCGCTGAACGGCTGGCACGAGTGGCTTCCGGTTTTCGAACGGACCCTCAAATATTTCATGATGGCCGTTACTTTGATTGTAGTAGCCGTCCCCGAAGGATTGCCCATGAGCGTAACGCTCAGCCTGGCCCTGAATATGCGCCGTATGCTCTCGACCAACAATCTGGTACGGAAGATGCACGCCTGCGAGACGATGGGAGCTATCACCGTGATCTGTACGGACAAAACGGGTACACTGACTCAAAACCTGATGCAGGTACACGAACCCAATTTCTACGGAATCAAGAATGGCGGCAACCTGGGCGATGATGACATCAGCGCTCTCGTCGCAGAAGGAATCAGCGCCAACTCAACCGCTTTCCTCGAAGAAGCGGCAACGGGCGAAAAGCCGAAAGGTGTCGGTAACCCTACGGAAGTCGCCCTGTTATTATGGCTCAACAGTCAGGGAAGAAATTATCTCGAACTCCGTGAACACGCCCGCATCCTCGACCAGCTCACCTTCTCGACCGAACGTAAATTTATGGCGACTCTCGTCGAGTCTCCGATCATCGGAAAGAAAGTACTTTATATAAAAGGAGCACCCGAAATCGTGCTCGGCAAATGTAAGGAAGTCGTGCTGGACGGCCGACGGGTAGATGCCGTCGAATATCGTTCGACAGTAGAAGCCCAGTTGCTGAATTATCAGAATATGGCAATGCGCACACTCGGCTTTGCCTTCAAAATAATAGGAGAAAACGAACCGAATGACTGCACGGAACTGGTATCTGCCAACGACCTTAATTTCTTAGGAGTCGTAGCCATCTCAGACCCGATTCGTCCGGATGTACCCGCCGCTGTTGCCAAATGCCAGTCGGCTGGTATCGGTATCAAGATCGTTACCGGTGACACACCGGGAACTGCCACAGAAATTGCCCGTCAGATCGGACTGTGGCAACCGGAAACAGATACCGACCGGAATCGTATCACCGGTGTTGCCTTTGCCGAACTGAGTGACGAAGAAGCGCTGGACCGTGTGATGGACCTCAAAATCATGTCCCGCGCCCGCCCGACGGACAAACAACGTCTTGTGCAGTTGCTTCAACAAAAAGGAGCCGTAGTCGCCGTAACCGGAGACGGTACGAACGATGCGCCTGCCCTGAATCATGCCCAAGTCGGTCTGTCAATGGGTACAGGTACGTCCGTAGCCAAAGAAGCCAGTGACATCACACTGCTCGACGACTCGTTCAACAGCATCGGTACCGCTGTCATGTGGGGACGTTCTCTTTATAAGAATATTCAGCGTTTCATCGTATTCCAGCTGACGATCAACTTTGTAGCCTTGCTGATCGTGTTATTGGGATCGATGATCGGAACAGAACTTCCGCTGACAGTGACACAAATGCTGTGGGTGAACCTGATTATGGATACTTTTGCCGCTCTGGCCCTCGCTTCCATCCCCCCCAGCGAAACCGTCATGCAGGAAAAGCCGCGCCGCAGCACTGACTTTATCATCAGCAAAGCGATGCGTAACAATATATTAGGTGTAGGTACGATCTTCCTCGCCGTATTGCTCGGAATGATTTATTATTTCGACCACAGCGCGCAAGGTATGGATGTACATAACCTCACCATTTTCTTCACTTTCTTCGTCATGCTGCAATTCTGGAACCTGTTCAATGCCCGAGTATTCGGCACTACCGACTCGGCATTCAAGGGACTTTCCAAATCGTATGGCATGGAGTTGATTGTTCTGGCCATTCTGGTCGGACAATTTCTGATCGTACAGTTCGGTGGAGCTGTATTCCGCACAGAGCCGCTCGACTGGCAGACGTGGCTTCTGATTATAGGCGTTTCGTCCACGGTGTTATGGGTTGGAGAACTTATTCGCCTTGTTCAACGTAGTATTCACAAATGAGAAAATAATGAAAAGTAAAGGAATTAAAAACTTACTTATTGATTTAGGCGGTGTACTGATAAATCTCGACCGCGAACGTTGTATTGAGAACTTTAAAAAGATCGGGTTCCAGAACATAGAAGAAAAGTTCTGCACCCACCAGCTGGACGGAATATTTTTGCAGCAGGAGAAAGGACTGATCACTCCTGCCGAATTCCGTGACGGCATTCGGGAGATGATGGGAAAGATGGTAAGCGACAAACAGATCGACGCCGCCTGGAACAGCTTTCTGGTAGACATCCCGACCTATAAACTCGACTTGCTGCTCAAACTACGCGAGAAATACGTAGTCTATCTGCTCAGCAACACAAATGACATCCACTGGAAATGGGTATGCAAGAATGCCTTCCCCTACCGTACGTTCAAAGTAGAGGACTATTTTGAGAAAACGTATCTCTCTTACGAAATGAAAATGGCCAAGCCCGAACCGGAAATATTCAAGGCAGTGACCGAAGATGCGGGTATTGACCCGAAAGAAACTTTTTTTATTGACGATTCCGAAATTAACTGTAAAGTAGCTCAGGAACTGGGTATCTCGACCTACACACCGAAAGCCGGTGAAGACTGGAGCCATCTTTTCAGAAAAAAATGAGAGTGTAAGTATGCAGATTATAAATGACACATCGGCTATGATTCCCGAACCATGCGTAGCTACCATCGGTTTCTTCGACGGAGTACACATGGGACATCGCTATCTGATTCAACAGGTGAAGGAGATAGCGGCAGCCAAAGGTCTGCGTTCTGCATTGGTCACATTCCCCGTTCATCCGCGCAAAGTGATGAACGCCGCTTACCATCCGGAACTTTTAACTACTCCCGAAGAAAAAACAAACCTGCTCGCAGGCACGGGAGTAGATTATTGCCTGATGCTCGATTTTACGCCCGACATCTCCCGTCTGACCGCCAAAGAATTCATGACTCAGATACTGAAAGAACGTTATCAGGTAAAGTATCTGGTGATAGGATACGATCACCGTTTCGGTCACAACCGCAGCGAAGGGTTTGACGATTATGTACGTTACGGGCAGGCAATCGGCATTGAGGTCATCCGTGCACAGGCTTACACAGATGATATACAGATAGATACCACCCAAAGTGCCCCGGTCAGTTCTTCTTTAATCCGCAAGTTGCTGCATCAGGGAGATGTAGACGTAGCTGCCCGCTGTCTGGGCTACGAATACTTTCTGGACGGAACGGTAGTAGGCGGCTATCAGGTAGGCCGAAAGATCGGTTTTCCGACTGCCAATTTAAGCGTGGATGATCCCGACAAACTGATTCCCGCAGATGGAGTCTATGCCGTATGGGTCACATTCGACGGAAAGACCTATATGGGAATGCTGAATATAGGCGTCCGCCCCACCATCGGAAATGGTCCCAACCGCACAATCGAAGTGAATATCCTTCATTTCCACTCCGACATTTACGACAAATTTATCCGGCTTACTTTCGTGAAACGGACACGCCCCGAACTGAAATACGATAGTATCGACGAACTAATCGCACAGCTTCACAAAGATGCGGAAGAAACTGAAGCCATTCTACTCGCCGCCAAACAGGAGAAATGATCCCCCTTTTTCTCTAAATTAACCACATTAATAAGCCTCTTTTCGGCTGCAACGAGTCCGTTAATATCGAAAAACATATCTTTTTTATTGTTTTTCGATAAATAAAATCTCTTTTTCCTTTGCCAACTCAAAACTTACCTCTACATTTGCATATCGATAAACGATAAATAATCATCGAAAAACAAACATTTTCTATTTAATCATCTATTAAAAAATAACACTTTATGAAAAAGTCATTAATGAGTATATCGATGCTGGTAGTATCCATCTCAATGATAGCCATGTTTCTGTGCAGCTTCATTGCCAGTAAATAACAAACGATTATCTTTGTATCCCATCCAAGAATACTAAGAATACTAAGAATACTACGAATATGAGAACTGCTATTAAACTGATATTACTGAATCTGCTTATCGCACAGATCATTGCTCCCATTTTAGTCATGATCCCCTGTGTGATTTATCTGGTAGCCACTACCGGAAACTTAGACAAAGACACGCTCATTACCATGCTTATGATTCCGGCGCAACTGGCCGGTCAGCTGATGATGGGTATCTATTTATGGAAAGCCGGATACATCAGCACAAAGAAAATAACCTGGTCGCCCGTTTCATCCTCGTATCTGTTCTTCAGTGCATTGGCTGTCCTCACCTGCGGCTTCGTCGTATCCGCACTGGCGGAACTGATGAAGTGGATTCCCAACATCATGGAACAATCCTTCGATATTCTCCAGTCCGGCTGGGGAGGCATTCTCGCCATAGCCGTCATAGGTCCCGTACTCGAAGAACTGCTATTTCGCGGAGCCATCACCAAAGCATTGCTACAGCAGTACAGCCCGACAAAGGCAATTCTGCTTTCAGCCCTTTTATTCGGTGTTTTCCATATCAATCCTGCCCAGATACTTCCGGCATTCCTGATCGGTATCCTATTTGCATGGACGTATTACAAGACTACCAGCCTCATCCCCTGCATACTGATGCATATACTGAATAATTCGTTATCCGTATTTCTCAGCACGAAATATCCGGAAGCTGAAAATATGAGCGATCTGATGGACACTACCTCCTATCTAATTGCTATTTTTGTAGCAGTTTTGATACTGGCAGGAGTTATCTGGGCGATGCGTCGTACGACCGTCCATTATCCCTGGAAAGAAGAAACAAATATCACGGACTAAAAAATAACAGCGATGAAAAGACGTTTGAATATTCTCAGCATATTGGTATTCATTGTTCTGGGACTTTCTCTGTATACCACAGGATACCAGTTCGGAACAGGAATGAAAGCCGGAATGAGTCTGGCCAAAGAACAGCACAAGGAATCGAAAGCATGTGACAGACCTATGCTTGCAGGAGATTTCCGTTTTGTGGATGTCGTACCTACGATCGCCATGATCAAACCGGATACGATCATCAATGCCCAAAACAATGAGAAAGTGCCCGTCATGTATACGCAAATGGCGGTACGCACCGGAAAAGAAGTGAATTACAGTTACCTGATTATCAGCAGTTCCTGTTCGCTGATGAATGCACTGCTCACCATCTCCGCACTTATTATCTTTGTCATGCTGATTCTGAGCATCAACAAATCGCAGATATTCGAATGGAAGAATGTCCGCCGCCTGCGCTGGCTGGGTAGTCTGCTGATTATGTCCTTCGTGTTTTACCTGATTCCGCAGGTCGTCAACTACTGGGGACTGAAAGAAGTATTCGCGCTTGAACATTATATCATCGCTCCCCTGGCGCTACAGACGACTGATTTATTATTGGGACTCGGCTGCCTGATTGTAGCCGAAACATTCGCTATCGGACTGAAAATGAAAGAAGAACAGGAACTGACCATTTAACCCAAACCGAGAAAATAAAATTATGGCAATTATAGTAAACCTTGACATCATGATGGCGCGCAGAAAAATATCTCTGGGCGAGCTGGCGGAGAAAATAGATATCACCCCCGCCAACCTTTCTATATTAAAAACCGGAAAAGCTAAGGCAATCCGTTTCTCTACGCTGGAGGCTATCTGCAAAGTACTGGACTGCCAGCCGGCAGATATACTGGAATATCAGGAGGAGGAAAAAGAAAATGAACGGTAGATACCTGGTCCGCAGGATATCCACCGTTCATTCTATATTACCTTTTTATCTTTATTTCCCTTCTTTTGCCTTAAATGCCAGCGCATACATACGTATCTGCTTTACCATCGACAGCAACCCATTGCTACGGGTAGGAGACAAATGATCTCTCAAACCTATCTTATCGATAAAATAAAGATCAGCATTCAGTATTTCATCGGGCGTATGTCCCGAAAGGACTTTGATCAATAAAGCAATGATTCCTTTCACAATCAAAGCGTCACTTTCCGCATTAAACACGATTTTTCCATCCACATCGTCCGCCTGAAGCCATACACGGCTCTGACAGCCTTCGATCAGATTCTGTTCGGTCTTATACTTTTCATCGAGCGGTTCCTGTTCATTACCTAAGTCAATGAGCAGCTGGTAGCGGTCCATCCAGTCATCGAAGTCGCTGAATTCAGCAATCACTTCGTCTTGTAATTCATTAATTGACATGAAGTTATTTACGGTTTACTAGTTAACTATTTACTTTTCATTATAAATCACTTCCAGCACTGTCTGTCCGACGGCTTTCAGCGTATTCTTGTCGATATGGTCCATATTATCATGAATGGTATGCCAAGTCGGAGGGAAGCCTGTTTCCGGATCATTGGGAATAATATCGATTGTCTTGATACGAGCCAGACGGTTAATAAACAGATGGTCGTCGGTGATGGTATCGCCTCTCTCATCGATGAAGGTTTTCCCATAACCTGCTTTTTTAGCCGCTTTCCATACTTTCTTGTTGATATCCGGAGCAAACTCTTCGGAATATCCTTCTTTCAGAAATACGCTGTTCTCACCACCCACCATATCGAGCAAGATACCAAAACGGGCATTATACCCTTGCACATGAGGATTGCGCGACCAATACTGCGAGCCGAGACACCAAGCCTCTTCCTTATGCTTTCCCTCGTAGAATTGAGGAGTTCCGTAGTCTTCCGCATCCAGAAAGATGATATCAATGCCCAGTTCCGGCTGTTGCTGGTTGACCAACCGGGCGATTTCCAGCAAAGCTCCCACTCCGCTTGCTCCGTCATTGGCTCCCAGAATAGGGGTATGGTGATTCTTTTCGTCAGCATCATTATCCGCCCACGGACGGGTATCCCAATGTGCAAACAACGCTATTCTCTTCTTACTTTCCGGTTTGTAAGAGCCGATGATGTTCCGCGCCTTCAACAGTGTGCCGTCATAGGCAATCAGATCGGCATACTGATTCGTTACCTTCGCACCGAAAGCCTCCAGCTTTCCGGCCAGATAATTGCCACAAGCTACGTGCTCCTTCGTATTGGGGACACGGGGACCAAAATCTACCTGATTCTTTACATACAAATAGGCACTGTCCGCATCAAACTGAGGTACATTTACCACCACTTTTTCACTTTGTTCATTCGTACCAGTTGCCTTGCCGCCTCCTCCACAAGAAAAAGCAGATAATAATACAAAGGCACTCGTCAACACTATCATAGATTTCTTTTTCATCGTCCTTTTATCTATATGAAGCCTCAAAATTAGTCATTTTCACCACAGTATCGTTCAGATAGAATGGATTATTAACAAATAAACTTTAACTCCACATTTTTCTTTCCAACGGTCAATTCCACTTTCGCGCCATTGATAAGCGGTAAATTATGCGTCACATGACCTACCGGGAAATTAAAACAAACCGGATAGTCATATTCTTTCACCAAGTCGGCCAGAGCGGGATACAACTCCTTACCCAACGAACAATCTTCTTCATACTCGGTAAATTGACCGATAATGAGTCCGGAGAGTTTTTCAAGCACACCGCCCAGTTTCAGATTGTACATCATGCGCTCAATCGCATGGGGACGTTCACTGACATCTTCGAGAAACAGGATGGTTCCTTCGGCAGGAATATCATAAGGAGTGCCGCGCAGCCCGTAAGCTACCGCCATATTTCCGCCACGCAGGATACCTTCGGCCGTACCTTGCCTGTTCAGTTTATGCTTTTCGCAAGTATAAACGGGCAGATTACCGAAGAGAATATCTTTCAGATAGGCCACGCAAGGGTCTTCTTCCGGCTCCACGCTCAGATGACGCGCCATCAGCGAATGCAGGGAGGCATATCCATTCTTCTGAAATAAATTATGCAAGGCAGTGATGTCGCTGAATCCCAGCAACCACTTCGGATGTTCACGAAAGGCGGTGAAGTCAATCTTGTCCACCAGATGCACGGCCCCGTATCCTCCTCTGCTACAAAGAATAGCTTTCACTTTAGGATCATCCATCGCACTCTGCAAGTCTTGCAGACGTTGCCGGACCGTTCCGGCATAACGTCCGGAAGAGCCACCGGCATATTTCCCCACAGAGACTTTCAATCCCCATGATTCAAGCCGTTTCTTCGCACGTTTCAGAAACTCTTTGTCTATCTTGCTGGAAGGTGACACAATCACTACTTTGTCACCTTTCTGTAAAAAAGAAGGAAGTTGAATATTCATATTTAATGTTTTATTTGAGTGACTTTCGCTGATAAAAACGCACCCAGTCCACTTCCATTTCTACCGGAAGGTCTTTGGGATCGACTACTCCGACCCACGAACCGCCCAACTGCATATCGATCAGCAGATAAAACGGCTGGTCGAACGGGAATTGTCCTTCCTTCTGCGTCTGTATGCGGGGATAAGTAAACGTATGTATGTCGTTGACATAGAACGAAAGACTGTCCGGATACATTTCTACAGCGAAAACGTTATAGCGATCGGGATGGATGACTCCTGTGAAGTGTGACTTGGGGTGCTCTTTGATGCCCAAAGTGTACGTATAATGAGAATGAACTGTCTGATAAGCGATAGAGTCGTCATTCAGACGCTCCATCACATCTATTTCGCCTCCCGACGGCCATTTGGCATTTTCGGGCAACAGCCAGATAGCCGGCCATGCTCCTTTTGCGGCATTCAGCTTGGCGCATATCTCGATGCGTCCGTCAAGGAATGCCTTTTTACCTTTGGTATAAACGCCTCCTGTCAGATAAGGTGCCGTATCATTGGGCAGCGTCTGATTGGCAATGCCTCTTAACACCAGCTTGCCTTTGCGCATGGCAAAGCAGGAATCAAAGTCTGTCATATAATTATTCCAGTCGGCCTTCCCTCGCGGAATCTTGCTCCAGACCTGCGGGTCAAAGCCTTTTTTCTGATTAAAATTCTCTTCCCATACCAGCGACCAGCCGGAGGAAGAAACTCTTGTCGTTTTGCAGGAAACGAGTACCCAACAAAGGAGTAATGTGCTAATAAATAATAGATTTCTGAACTGTTTCATTTTGTTTTAAAGTTTAAGGGGGATTCATTTGCAAAAATACAGGAAAAAACGGTTCGGTGTATATCTACACACTAAAACAACTAAAATATAACAAAATGTTACATAACAGGCGCAATTTTTCGGGTTATGAGTATTATTTTCTCAATGATTTTTCTGATATTTGCTAAAAATCTAACGTTATGGAACCTATTCAGAACTTTGCCCAGCTAACAGCCCATCTTAAACAACAGAATCGTAGGAAACGAATTGCCGTAGTCTGCGCCAACGACCCTAATACGGAATATGCCATTACCCGTGCTTTGGAAGAAGGAATTGCAGAGTTTCTCATGATCGGGGATTCGGCTATTCTGGAAAAATATCCTGCCTTGAAGCAATATCCCGACTATGTGAAGACCATTCACATCGAAGATTCGGACGAAGCGGCACGCGAAGCTGTCCGCATCGTGCGTGAAGGGGGAGCGGATATTTTAATGAAAGGTATCATCAACACGGACAATCTGCTGCACGCCATCCTCGACAAAGAGAAAGGACTGCTACCCAAAGGGAAAATCCTCACGCACTTGGCGGTGATGGAGATTCCGACTTACCATAAACTGCTGTTCTTCTCCGATGCCGCAGTGATTCCACGCCCCACGCTGCAACAACGGATTGAAATGATCTGGTATGCCATCTGCACTTGCCGCCATTTCGGTATCGAGCAGCCTCGCGTCGCACTGATACACTGTACCGAGAAAGTGAGCGCCAAATTCCCGCATTCGCTGGATTATGTAAACATCGTGGAACTTGCCGAAGCGGGAGAGTTCGGAAATGTAATCATCGACGGTCCGCTGGATGTACGCACTGCCTGTGAGCAGGCGAGCGGGGACATCAAAGGAATTGTTTCGCCTATCAACGGACAGGCGGATGTGCTGATTTTCCCCAATATAGAATCGGGAAATGCGTTCTACAAGTCCGTCTCCCTGTTTGCCAATGCGGATATGGCCGGATTGTTGCAAGGACCTATCTGCCCGGTAGTGCTCCCTTCCCGCAGTGATTCCGGCTTATCGAAATATTACAGCATCGCAATGGCCTGCCTGCAAGTGGCCGGCTGCGAATGCAGAGAGAAGCTCAACCTGAACCATTAATCATAATTCAAACCTTATAACTCCAAAGATATGAAGATTCTGGTCATCAACCCCGGCTCCACTTCTACGAAGATAGCAGTCTACGAGAACGAAACTCCGTTGCTCGTCCGTAACATCAAGCATACGGTCGAAGAATTATCCGTTTATCCGCAGGTGATAGACCAGTTTGAATTTCGTAAGAATCTGGTTCTTCAGGAATTAGAGGCAAATGGAATACCCTTTGCATTCGATGCTGTCATCGGACGCGGCGGCCTCGTCAAACCCATTCCGGGAGGAGTCTACGCAGTCAACGAAGCCATGAAGCAAGATACTTTGCACGCCATGCGTACCCATGCCTGCAACTTAGGCGGACTGATTGCAGCCGAACTGGCCGCTTCCCTTCCTGATTGCCCGGCTTTCATCGCAGACCCGGGAGTGGTGGATGAACTGGAAGATGTAGCGCGTATTTCGGGTTCTCCGCTGATGCCTAAGATCACCATCTGGCACGCCTTGAATCAGAAAGCAATCGCCCGCCGCTTCGCAAAGGAGCAGGGAACGAAATATGAAGAACTGGACTTGATAATCTGTCACTTAGGTGGCGGTATCTCTATAGCCGTTCATCAGCATGGCAAAGCCATTGACGCCAATAATGCTTTAGACGGCGAAGGGCCTTTCTCGCCGGAAAGGGCTGGCACCCTTCCTGCCGGTCAGTTGATCGATATTTGTTATAGCGGACAGTTCACGAAAGATGAATTAAAGAAGCGTATCTCCGGACGTGCCGGACTGACAGCCCATCTGGGCACTACCGATGTTCCCGCCATTATCAAAGCCATAGAAGAAGGTGACAAAAAAGCTGAACTGATACTGGATGCCATGATATATAATGTTGCGAAAGCCATTGGCGGAGCCGCCACCGTACTCTACGGGAAAGTAGATGCCATTCTGCTGACAGGAGGTATTGCTTATTCGGACTATATCATTTCAAGACTGAAGAAAAGAATCTCTTTCTTAGCCCCTATACATGTCTATCCCGGTGAAGGGGAAATGGAGTCATTAGCATTTAATGCTTTAGGGGCATTAAGAGGGGAACTTCCTGTACAAATCTATAAATAACAAACGTAGCCATTCCTATTTTTACCTGTAAGGCTCTTAGCTCCGCACGGCAATCACCTCAATTGTTACTGTTTCTTCGTGTACAGTATAAATGATTCGGGCAGATACATTATATAGCCTCCACAGTGATTTGATAGCAGTTTTGCTCTCATGCTCTAACAGTTTATCTATATCCCTTTATTCATGAGGGTTACAGCAATGGAAGCAACTATGGTAGCAGAGTGAGAGCAAACGTTTGCTCTCACTGAAAGTTTCATTCGCTTGAAACTAATGCTGGAACTACTTGAAGGGGATAAAGGCAGTAGGAATCTAAAGTACTTCTTCCAGTAGCACAAGTTCCCAACTACACCATACTATCGTAATTAGTTTTAGTCCGCCTTTCGCTTTAGCCTCCGCTACCAATTCATCCTGGCTGTAACGAAGTAACTGCTCCCGCGCCTCATCGGCAAGTGCCCTTATTTCTTTCTCCGAAGCGCCAGCCTTTGCATACTTCACTTCGAGCAGATAAGTTAATGGCGGCATTACAGGAACCGACGGACTAGGTTTGAAAAGGAAGTCGGCAAAACCTTTATTCAGTTCGTATTCCGGATACAGTTGATAATAACGGTACATACCTAAATAAGCCAACAAAAAGCCTTTAATATGTGCTTCGCCCTCTATATATTCGCGAATACGGCTTTGCTCACGGATAGCCTCTGCTATAAAATTAAACAACGGTTTCCAGTCTCCTCTGAAAGCCATGTTCTCAAATAACATCGTCATCCGGTTCATATCAATCTTAAAAATATCATGTTTGATATATCCTTGGATCAAAAAGCTAAAAAGCTGTTCTCTGACCACCAGATTCGGGACATGCAGAATGGGTCTTCCCACCATATCGACTCCTTTAATAGAAAGAAGTCCGAAATAGAATAACAAAGACTTGAAATTGCGTACATCCGTCATTTCCAATGCGGAAAAGTGTGTAGCAATGTCCGTAGTTATTTCTCCCTGCTCGGCTATTTCTTTAATAACAGAGAAGTTCTCCCCCAATCCGTGGTCAAGTCGAATCAAGTAAGCTAATTTATTAAAGTCAGTACGAATGTTGGGGTCAACTATTTCTTTAGGCTTTACATGATGAAGAACAAAAGATTTCATAAAATAAAGCGCCATATCCGAGTTGAACATACATTGGGCCAATTTTTCCTCACTAAAGCAGTAATTGTCATAGTTGGGTTTCATCATGACAATTGTCTCATCTACCGTTTGCATGAGCACTCCCTGTTCTTTATAATAAGTAAGCATTTCACGCAGTTCCGCTTCACTGAAACCTACTAAATCATTAAACCAAGGATCAGTCGTAATATTGGTTCCGATATTAAAACCACTGGTGACGTCATCCATCGTGACAGGACTCACTCCTGTGATAAACATACGCTGAAGAGCGGACCCCGTACCGGTGGTAGCAGCCTTTATCACATTAAAGAATCCACGAACAAAGCCTTCACCATGAGTCGCCTTTTGATAATACTCTGTACCATAGGTCGAAAGAATCGTATTCGTAAAATTATCATATTCATCAATAAGGAGATAAATAGGGAGATTTCCTTTACGGGAAGCATAAGAATTGATAGCTGATAAAAAAGCACCCGGATCTTGCTGTATCTCTTCATCGAGAACATCCCAAATTTCTTTTCCCAAAAGATCTTCATATTTGAACACAAAATCCCTAAGCTTACTACAGCAATGCAATTTAAATGATCGCTCTACTTCATTGACATTAGAACTTACTTCCGAAAAGTTGAACCGCATAATGAGATAACAATTATGCTTCGGGGTTGGATGTTGACCTATATAAAGATGCCCGAATAGCTCATCAAAGTCATTAGCATATACTACATCGTAATAAGCCTCCAACATAGCCAAAGTCAAGCTCTTTCCAAACCGACGAGGACGAATCAGAAAAAGATAAGCCGGTTGCATCTCGATTCTCTCGATGAACATGGTCTTATCTACATAGTAATAATTGTCCTTTTGAATTCGGGCAAAGTCCGTCAATCCATAGGGTATTTGTTTCATCATATCACGATTCCTTTCATTATATTTGTTCTTTATTTCTGCAAGCTCTGCTCTATATTTTGCAAACGACGTTCCAGTGCTGCGTACTTTTCATCCTTCTCTTTCAGCAGACGTTCGTAGAGTTCAGTGATTTTTTCGATAGGGTTAAAGTTATTCACTCTATTATCAACACTATTGTCACTATCTTCTGTATAAGACTTAACTGTACCCAAACTAATCTTTGCTCCACCTGTATATTGTTCCGAATCATTCACCGTATTATTTTCAAACACCACCGTCTGCGCATCCTCTTCCAAACTCTTCAGATACTCGAAAGGAACATCCAATGCCCGTGAAAAGCGGTGTAACATTTCATCATCAATCACTCTCATCTGCTCATATTTAGATACTGCTGATTGTGATAAATGTACTAATTGGCTTAAAACCTCCTGATTCATATTCTTTTCTATACGAAAACGACGTATGTTATGTCCATGATGAACTCTCCCAACAGTTAATTCTTCTGCTTCCATGATTCTTTTTTCTTTTTAAAATCCAACAAATATACAAATGAAAAGTTTCGTTCGAAGCAAATATACGAAAAAAACGAATAGATGTGGTAATATGAATAAAAGGAATATTCCAACTTAGCAAATGGAATAAAAATCATATTACTTTCATTCTAAAGTTCAAAAAGAAATTAGAACTTTGCCAAGTATAAAATAAACACCAAACGAACAAATATGATAAAAGTATTGACCGAAACAGAATACAAGTTCTTAAAAGAATTCATTGCCCTGATAGAAAAATACAACTTACTTTTCACTACAGATGAAAAGGGAGAAATTGAAGTCACAGTTCATAGACAACAATTAGCAACAGAAACAAATCAGAATTCAGATTTACTACATACTCCCATACACTTAGGAGATTGTTTCGACGAAACAGAACTAAATTACATATTAGATCAAACTGATGAAAGAATAAAACAGATAGCAGAAGAATATCAGTCAGAAGAGATATTCACCCAACATCTAAGCAAAAACAATAAATCCTAATCTATATATAAATACCCCACCAGTCTTTTTTTATCCCCACGGCCTCTTTCTTTTTTATAAGGAAGGGGTCGTCCCTTTTAAAATAAAGACATCAACTCCAAACAGCGGAAAGCTTCATATTCGAATCAGTTATACGCTAAATTGTTAGTCCATATAATTCAAGTATCAGTATCATATGGGGCAAGCGTTGGTTTCCTCGGAGGAAACGCCAGTTCCCTTTAAAAGGAACGGTCGTTTCCATTAAAAGGAACACCCGTTCCCTCACCGGGAAACGACAGTTTCCATTACAAGAAATGACAGGAAACTATAAGTCATTGAGATCTAACCACATAGAGTTCTATCGGTAATGTTATAGAGTTTATGTTCATGTCCAAACTGTATAGCTCATTTCCACACTGTTTTGAGCTAAATGATAGTCGGTTCTATCTTCCATTCTCCTCCTTCGGGAAGGAGGAGAATGGAGTTACTATTGTGTACTACTGTTTAGTTCATTCCTTTGCAGTTTTCAGGAATCTGATGATGGAAGAAAATAATAAACTGAAGAATATAACCATGACTATAATGCTTTTTCTATAACTCCCATAAAAACTTATTAAAAAAAAGGGGAGCGAAGCCCCCCTTGACTTCACTCCCCCACAATCTTTCTCCTCTACTTTTTGCCTAATACACGGAGAAAACAAGTTTGAATTAAAAAAAGTTACACCTAATATTTATAAACCTCTAGAAATTTCTACCAGTATCCCACCAAAGGCGAGTTCCACCGTTATCTTCGCCTCCCAAAGCTTTCTTCAAAGCAGAATATTGAGTAGGATTGTTTTTTTGAATGTCTGACGGATATGGCAAGCGACGAATACGTATGTTGGTATCGATAGCTCCACCACTATTGTTCACAAAGACTTTGAACAACTGCGGATAACCTGTACGGCGTTGTTCTGTCCAAGCCTCATAGCCTTCAGGATAACAAGCAATCCACTTCTGTGTAAGGATTCTTTCCAGTTGCTCTTCCGGAGAAGCACCTCCATCCCACTTCGGAGTCACTTTAATCAGCGCTTTCACATCATATTTTGCTTCGAAGGCATCGACATAATCGGAAGGAGTAGCATCACTTGTGAGATAATCGCCTACATTCACTCCCCATTGCTGACAGGAAACCGTAATACCTTTCTCGTAGCAGTCTTTCACGTTTTCGGAAGTAAATCCACGCAAGGCAGCCTCAGCACGAAGGAACCATACTTCGGCAGCAGTCATCAAGATAGCATCGGTCTGTTTGGTAATCGTACTCTTAGAGTGCAGACGGTAACGGTTCTCATCTTTTACAGTAACCCCTGTTCCTTGGGGAACACCTTTATAAGTACCGGCAATCTTATTTCTTTCGGCAATAATCAAATTACCCTTTTCGTCTTTTATATCACCACCTTCCGCTTTCGAGTAATACTTAATCAGTCGCGGATCATTATATCCTACCAAAACAGACTCCATCGTAGCACCCATGAATACTTCTCCCCAGCCTTCATTGACTGTGCCCAGCGGATTCTTATAACCGCTTTCGGTAGAAACGGCAACTGTTTCATCCGCACTCTCCAACACGCCACCGGCAGTTGCATCCATCGCTTTGGCAACTTCTGCTCTCGCCAGATCAGGGGCACTCATCGATACACGGATTGCAAGCCGCAAGCGGAGAGAGTTTGCAAACTTCACCCACTGTGACAGTGTACGTTTGCCTGCCGGCATCAGAATATCGGCAGCAGCAAAAGGTTCGAGAGCGGCATTGGCTTTCTTATATTCATTGATCAGTTTGACTCCTTCGTCCAAATCTTTGAAGAACTGACGGTAAGCGGCTTCCTGACTATCGACATTATCACCTTCTTCCTGTCCGAATTTAGTGTAGACAACAGGACCATAAGTATCAGCTATACGGTGCATCAACTCGACTTTCAGGATTTTGGTCACTCCCAGCAAACCTTTCTGTTCCTGATTGATCTTCTCCGATTTCTGAGCGGCGGTCATTATATATCCATAAGTATATGTCCATGCCGAACCTGTCCAGCCGTCATTCAAAGCATATACGGAGTTCTTGTCATTGAAACTGTTGTTCATATCGTGGAAATATCCGGCAAACATATCATGACCCAGATTCTGTATAGTCTGGAAAGTCCAGTCGGTACCTTTTCCCCAATCGTAGTTGAAGTAAATACCCTGTTGCATGACTCCGAGGTTCAGCACATATTTCTGAAGATCATATTCCTGAAGTTCAGGCGTATATCCGGCTTTATTGGCATTATCTGATTCAAAACCATCCGTACATCCGGTAAATGTCATCAGTCCGGCTACTAACAGATTCGCTATATATAGATTTTTTTTCATAATTCGCTTGCTTTAAAGTTAGAATGTAAATTTAACGTTGAAACCAATGTTACGGGTTGTCGGCATACCGAATACATCAACTCCCTGATTAGTGTTACCTACAGACAAGATAGCATCCGGATCGAAAGGAGCATCTTTGTAGAAGAAGAACAGGTTACGTCCCACCAATGATACATCGATACCGGTGAATACCTTAGTCTTGGCCAGCAAAGTAGACGGGAACGAATAGCTCAGAGATAATTCGCGTAAACGAATATTGGTCGCACTGTACATATTACGCTCGGAGATACCGTTACGGTCACCTACTACAGAATAGAAACCTTCTACATTCTCAAATCTTGTTCCGTCAACTTCCACATAACCTCTGTCACGTGCTTCAGCCGTAGCCTTCGTTACCCCTCTGCCGTCCAATGTAGCTTGTGTCAGAGACATGACATCACCGCCTTTGCGCATATCGATCAGGAAATACAGAGAGAAACCCTTATAAGTGAAGGTATTAGCCCAACTCAACAGAAAGTCCGGATTACAATTTCCCAGATATGTTTTATTACCTGACTCTGAAATAGGTTTGCCTTCATCGGATACCTTAATCTTACCTTGTTCGTCACGTGCGAACGTATTTCCATAGATGTCTCCCAAAGAGCCGCCTTCTTTAATCTGCATCATATATGCCATAGAGAAACCCGGGTCACCATATACGAAGGAAGTATAATTCGGAGCCAGTTCGACTACCTTATTACGGTTTTGTGAATAATTGAAAGTCGTTTTCCAACGGAAATCTTCGGTCAGTACCGGAGTAGCTCCCAATGTGATTTCAAATCCTTTGTTGCGAATCTTACCTGCATTGATATAACGGTATGCATAATCTTCACCCGCACTGGTCGGAACTTTCAGCAACTGATTCTTAGTATCTGTCTTATAGTAAGTAAAATCAAAATCAACACGGCTGTTGAACAGTCTCCATTCCAGACCAAATTCAATAGAGTTACTGATTTCCGGTTTCAGGTCACCTCTGTTATATACGTCTACTGCCTGCAACTTTCCTCCGGCCCCGATGATATCGGACAAATCGGTAATACCAATCGGTAAGTCGTTACCTACCTGCGCCCATGATCCGCGAATCTTTCCGAAAGAAATCCATTGCGGTAATTTAAAGCTTTCGTTGATCACCCAGGAGAGTCCTACAGAAGGATAGAAGAATCCTTTGTCCACACTATTGGTATGTGACAACGTGGACGACCAGTCATTACGTGCTGTCAAGTCGAGGAACAATGCGTCTTTCCATCCTACCTGTGCTGTTGCGAATACGGATTGAATTGTACGTCTGCGGTCAATCACCTGCTCGGCAGAAGCACTGGTGTTCATTACAATATTGGGAACAGTGAATAAGTTGGGTTTGTACAAAGAAGCTGTCTTGGAATCCAATGTCAATGAATTCTCGGTCTGCACATTAATACTACCACCCAAAGCGGCATTCACGGAGAAATCACCGAAATGCTTGTTGAACATAGCCATCACGTCACCATAAATCAGGAAGTTCTGTGTGTCGGCATATACATAGCGGCCGTTATTTCCTACAATGGCAGGAGAAGTGCTCGCATACATTTTCTGGTCAAACTTATCACTGACGTAATCCACATTTCCACGAGCTTGCAGGTTGAGCCAGTCGGTTGCTTTCAGATTAGCAGTCAGGGAGGCCAATGCACGGTAGCGCTTATTGTTGTTCAAGATACGGTTCTTTACCCAATATGGGTTTTGTGTCCATTCGCTCGGAGTGGTAAACCAGCTCTGTACGGGCATATTACGATTCTCGTCGAACTTTTCGAAATTAGTGGCATATTCGCTCAGGTCCTGTCCGCGCGGGAAACCATAAACGTCCACCAACGGATTGAGATAGATACCTCCGGAAGTAGGAGAGTTTTTAATAGTCTGCACCATCAGGTTAGCATTGGCGTCCAGTTTCAGACGGTCATTGAAAAGAGAAGCACTCTCACGCAAAGTCAGATTGTGCTTACGCAATTTGTTGGAGTCGACAATACCTTTGGCGGTCGTGTTGGCATAAGAGAAGTAAGTCTGCAGTTTCTCATTACCGGTCATCACAGAAACCGAGTTGATAGCGGTCACTCCATTGCTGAACCAGTTTCCGGCATTATCATAGTCCTTCACATTTTCCTTTTCTCCCCAGCTTGAACCGGCTTTCGCTCCATAACTATTTTGAAATTCCGGCAAACTGATCGCATGATCAACTGTCAGACCGGATGAGTAAGTAATTCTCTGGATTCCTGCTTTACCTTTCTTAGTCGTAATAAGAATCACCCCGTTGGCTGCCTGCGAACCGTACAATGCAGCAGCAGAGGCACCTTTCAGAATACTCATGCTTTCAATATCATCCGGATTCAGATTGGAGATACCGTCACCCGCGTCACGGTTGACACCGTCATTCTTACCACCCATAACAGTAGATACGGATTCTGTGGTGCTATTGAGCATAGGCACACCGTCAATCACATACAACGGCTGGTTATTTCCGTCTTCGTTGGCCGAACGGATACCACGGATAGATACTTTGGCCGAACCTCCCAGACCGGAAGCACTCTTGCTGATCTGCACACCTGCCGATTTTCCGGCAAGGGCGGCAATCATGTTGGGGTCTTTGGCACGGGTCAGTTCGTCACCTCCGAGCTGTTGGGTAGAATAAGTCAGCGAGGCGGCTTTTTTCTTGATACCCATAGCAGTTACCACTACCTGCTCCAGTGCCATCGACTCTTCTTCCATCTTGATCTTGAAAGTGGTTTGTCCGCTGACAGAGAGGCTCTGTGGTTGGTAACCTACATAGGTGATATTAATGATAGCGTCGCTTGGCACTTTCAAAGTAAAGTTACCGTCCAAATCGGTGATTGTACCATTCGTCGTACCTTTTTCCACGACACTGGCGCCAATGATAGGCTCGCCTCTCATGTCGGTCACGACACCTTTCACCGTAATTTGTTTCTGTTGCTGTGTGGATGCACGCTCCGTTACGTTCTTGGTCAGCACAATATTATTGCCTTCCACCACATAATGGATACCTGTTCCTTCAAAAGCCTTATCGAGTATTTCGGATACCGGCTGATTGGTAGCATCTACATTAACTACCCGCTTGGTATCGACACTTTTTTTATTGTAGACAAACAAATAGTCGGTCTGAGACTCAATCTGGGTAAGCAATTCGCTTACTTTCAGAGTCGAACGCGGAATGCTTATTTTAGCACTCTGAGAGTATCCATTCTCACAATAAGCCTGGAATGTTACGAACAGAAGAAGGAATAATGTGATCTTCATAGTCAGTATTATTTGCTTAGATTCTAAACTTTTTGGGCAAAAAAGCCCTTTCAAAGAAATTTTTCTCATATCTTTGCAACGTGTTAAGTTAATAAATTGATTAAGGTCGATTTTTGACTGTTTCGAATCGGGAAGTATGGGGGTACTTTCCGATTCTTTTTCGGTAAGGGGTATACTTATTGACTGTTATTCATAATCATTATGCTTTTAAAGGGTTAGTACTAATTTAAGGTGTATATCATTGAGCTCAGTTATTCATCTTAATTTTTATTCTGGCTTTATTCTATCCGGATGCTGTCTCCTTCTTCACTGATCGAATAAGTAAACGGGTGATCTTTCTGGATAACCTTGAGAATGTGTTCAACGCCGTCCTGTTCCTTGAACTTGCCCGTACAGCGATAATTCAGCACTTTCGGATTCTCTACGGTGATCTTCACATTATAATATTTCTCCAGCTTGGTGAGGATGCAACTGAAAGGAGAATCGTCGAAGCAATACAGACCTTCCCGCCAGCGCAGATAATCATAAGAAGGCAGAACGGCTTTTTTATATTTCCCCTGATAGGAACCGAAGAATTCATTCTTAGTCAGGCGGGTCAGCGGACGTTCATTGTCATAAGCGTAGATATCAACGATGCCCTCTACCAAGGTAGTCTCAAATTCATTGCTTCCTTTATAAGCGCAGACGTTGAAATGAGTGCCTACCACTCTGACCTGATTGGTCTCCGTATTTACGTAGAAAGGTATCTCCTTATTCTTCGCTACTTCAAAGTAAGCCTCTCCGTCCAGTTCCACATCTCTGTCGCGGCGCCCGAAGTCAGATCTGTAGCTCAGCGTCGATTCAGAATTCAGCCAGACTTTGGTTCCGTCCGCCAGCGTAATCTGTGCCCGTTGACCGGCAGGAACAGTGACCGTCTGCAACTGTGCCAATTTATCATACTGATATTCATTAATCAGAAATCCACAACTGACAGCTACAATTACAGCAGCAGCTATACGGGCACTCCACCTTAACATGGGAATGATGCGAGCGCCCGCGCCTGCTTTCTCTCTCATTTTTCTCTTAGAGTCAGTAAAAAGGGCGATGTCAAACAGCATACGTTCTTTCTGCAATGTCTTCCGGTTTTCTTCCGATTCGTCCACCCAGTTAAGAATGCGTTTTTCTTCGTCGACAGAAGTCTCGCCCTTAAAATATTTATGTAGTAAATCCTGGTTCATAGATATTGTCTTTTCCTATTTATATTTATAGAAAGGCTTTTTCTCTCCCTTCTATATATAAAACAGGTCAGCCTTGAACAACCCTAACGAAAAATGCGATTATTTTTAAAAAAGAATAGAAACCAGGTAATCTTTCAGTTCGGTACGCAGAATTTTCAATGCTTTGGTGATGTGGAACTCCACACTTTTGACGGAAATGCCGAGTTGTTCCGCTATCTTTTTGTTCGGAGTATTTTGATAACGGCTCAATATAAAAATCTGCCGGCTTTGGTTCGGCATACGTTTCAATGCTTTCTGTACGATATGCTGTATTTCCGAATCAAAGATCACATCCGGTTCGCAGGCTTCCAGTGTAGAGATTCTCAGGTCCAGTTCCCGCTGGCTATGGCTATTTATCTCTTCTTCGGCCCGAAGACGCACCTGCAGATGTGCCAGATAGTTGAGCGCTTTGTTTTTGATGATAGTCAGCAGCAGACCGTGCAGATTGGAATCTTCTTCCCACTTATCCCTGTTTTCCCACAGAGTAATCATTGACTCCATCAATATATCTTCCGCCTCCTGCCTGTCTCTTATATAAGAATAGGCAAACGACAAAAACTTCTCTTGATTCTCATGAAAGAATTCAGAAAAAAGTTGAATAGAAGATATGTTGTTCGTTTGGTGCATCACGCATAAGATTTACAGGCTATTTTCATTAGTTCGTACAAAAGAACACATATTTTCGCAGAAAAGCAAAATAATAGACAAAAAAATAGCCCGAATACTGAGTAATCGGGCTATCACATTATCTAAAAGCTATCTGCTTTTTTACTTCTTTTCCGGTCTTGGCATCAATACTTTTCTTGAAAGTTTGAATTTTCCTGTCTTCGGATCGATGTCGATCAGTTTCACTTCGATCTCATCACCTTCCTTGATTCCGGCTTCTTCCACTGTTTCCAGACGTTTCCAGTCGATCTCGGAAATGTGCAGCAAACCGTCTTTACCCGGCAGGAATTCAATGAATGCACCGTAAGGCATGATAGAGCGAACTTTACCTTTATATACTTCGCCTACTTCAGGAACAGCAACGATTGCTTTGATCATGCGCATTGCATCATCAATACATTTCTTGTTGGTTCCGGAAACTTCGATGCGTCCCATACCGTCTGTTTCTTCGATAGTGATAACAGCACCGGTCTCTTCCTGCATACCTTGAATGATTTTTCCACCAGGGCCGATTACAGCTCCGATAAATTCTTTAGGAATAGTCATTGTTTCAATGCGAGGAGCATGGTCTTTCAGGTCAGCACGCGGTTCAGCGATTGTCTCGGTGATCTTGTCGAGGATGTGCATACGTCCTTCTTTAGCCTGGTTCAAAGCACGTTCCAGAATTTCGTAAGACAGACCGTCTACCTTGATATCCATCTGAGTAGCAGTGATACCGTCTCTTGTTCCGGTTACCTTGAAGTCCATATCTCCGAGGTGGTCTTCGTCACCGAGGATGTCAGACAATACAGCATATTTTTCTTCGCCCGGATTCTTGATCAGTCCCATAGCAATACCCGATACCGGCTTCTTGATCTTCACACCGGCATCCATCAATGCCAATGTTCCGGCACATACGGTAGCCATAGAAGAAGAACCGTTAGATTCGAGGATTTCCGAAACAACACGTACTACGTATGGATAGTCAGCAGGAATCTGTCCTTTCAAGGCACGCCAAGCCAAGTGACCGTGACCGATTTCACGACGGCCTACACCACGTTGAGCTTTTGCTTCGCCTGTAGAGAAAGGAGGGAAGTTATAGTGCAGCAGGAAACGTTCTTTTCCGTGTTCCAATACATTGTCGATAATCTTTTCGTCGAGCTTCGTACCCAAAGTGACAGAAGTCAGAGACTGAGTTTCACCACGAGTGAAAATAGCAGATCCGTGAGGACCGGGCAGAGGACCAACCTCACACCAGATCGGGCGGATTTCAGTAGTCTTACGACCATCCAGGCGCTTGCCTTCGTCAAGAATTGAACGACGCATCGCTTCTTTTTCTACATCATGATAGTAACGGTCGATCAGCGGAGCTTTTTCTTCAAGTTCTTCTTCAGAGAACTGAGCCTTGAACTCTTCGCGGATAGCATCAAAAGCATCGAAACGTTCGTGCTTGTTGTTATTTCCGGAAGCAGCTACTGCATAAGCCTTGTCATAACAAGCCTCACGAACTGCCTTACGCAATTCTTCATCGTTTACTTCATGGTTATATTCACGTTTCACTGTCTTGCCTACTTCTTCAGTCAGCTCCATCTGAGCCTTGCAATGCACTTTGATAGCTTCGTGAGCTACCTTCATTGCTTCCAGCAGTTCAGCTTCGGATACTTCGTGCATTTCGCCTTCTACCATCATGATGTTATCATAAGTAGCGGCAACCATCAGGTCCATATCAGCTTTTTCCAGTTGGTCAAAAGTAGGATTGATTACAAACTGACCGTCGATACGTGCTACACGTACTTCCGAGATCGGTCCGTTGAAAGGAATATCTGAAACAGCGAGTGCTGCAGAAGCTGCCAATCCGGCCAATGCATCCGGCATATCTACACCGTCAGCAGAGAAAAGGATGATATTTACATATACTTCTGCGTGATAATTATCAGGGAATAGTGGGCGGAGAGCGCGGTCAACGAGACGACAAGTCAAAATCTCATAATCGGAAGCTCTACCTTCTCTCTTGGTGAAGCCACCAGGAAAACGGCCGAATGCCGCAAATTTTTCTTTATACTCTACCTGCAAAGGCATGAAATCTGTTCCGGGAACTGCATCTTTAGCGGCACAAACAGTAGCTAATAACATGGTGTTGCCCATGCGTAGCATTACAGAACCGTCTGCCTGTTTTGCCAACTTTCCCGTTTCGAGCGTGATGGTTCTTCCATCTGCCAACTCGATCGTCTTAACAATTGGGTTAATCATAAAAATTGTTTTATCTATACTTTTCTTTCAAAATTCCTGCAAAGATATACATTTCTCGTTGTAATCAGGTGGAAATGAGCTAAAAAGTTAGACGCTATATGTTTTTTTTGCAAAATAGAGGTGAAGAAGCAGGCAAAAAGCTTTGAGTAATCTCGAAAAGACGTATATTTGCAACTCTTAAAAAACACACGAGATATGAAAAAGATAACTTTTGTAGCGCTTGCCGCACTTACCATTACAGCTTGTAGTTCCGGTCCTGAGTTTGAAGTGAACGGAGACATATCAGGGGCCGACGGGAAAATGCTTTATCTCGAAGCTTCCGGTCTGGAAGGTATTGTTCCGCTTGATTCGGTTAAATTGAAAGGAGAAGGTACATTCAAGTTTAAACAACCCCGCCCCGAATCACCCGAGTTTTATCGCTTGCGGGTAGACAACAAAGTCATCAACTTTTCTGTGGATTCTATCGAAACGCTACAGATCAACGCTCCATACGTTGATTTCTCTACTGCCTACACGGTAGAAGGATCTGAAAACAGCAGTAAGATAAAGGAACTGACGCTGAAACAAATCAATCTTCAAAAGAATGTGGACGAACAACTGAATGCGCTGCGTGCCAACAAACTGGGACACGATACGTTTGAAGAAAACCTCGCAACACTGCTGAAGAACTATAAGGAGGACGTCAAAGTGAATTATATATTCGCAGCTCCAAACACGGCAGCCGCTTACTTCGCCCTGTTCCAGAAACTGAATGACTATCTGATCTTCGATCCGCTGAACAACAAGGACGACGTAAAATGTTTTGCAGCCGTCGCTACCAGCCTCAACAATACATATCCGGATGCCGTACGTTCAAAAAATCTATATAATATCGTAATCAAAGGGATGAAGAATACCCGTCAGCCACAGAGCAAATCTCTGGAAATTCCACAGGACAAGATCATCGAGACCGGTATTATCGACATCGCCCTGCGTGACGTGAAAGGAAATACCCGCAAACTGACCGACCTGAAAGGGAAAGTAGTGCTGCTGGATTTCTCCGTATTCCAGTCACCGGCAGGAGCGCCCCACAATATGATGCTTCGCGAACTATATAATAAATACGCAAAGGATGGGCTGGAAATCTACCAGGTATCTCTCGACGCAGACGAGCACTACTGGAAAACCGCAGCAGGCAATCTGCCCTGGGTTTGCGTACGTGACGGCAACGGTGTCTACTCGACCAACGTAGCTGTATATAATGTTCGTCAGGTTCCATCCATCTTCCTGATCAACCGGAACAACGAACTGAAGCTCCGCGGCGAAGATATCAAAGACCTCGAAGCATCCGTCAAGTCATTACTCTAAGTTGTTATAATTTAGCATATTTCATTTAAATATGTTACATAGCATCATTTTTCACTTGACAGATATCACTTAAAAGTCTATCTTTGCAGAGAAATAATTGAAGAGAGGGTTCCAACATGTGCCATGTTGGAATTCTTTTTTGTTTATATGACCATTTTAAATAAAAGGAGGAAAAACATCATGGCTTATATGTCAGAAGAAGGTTACAAAAAGTTAATGGCAGAATTAAAGGAACTGGAAACAGTGGAACGCCCCAAAATCTCTGCGGCTATAGCCGAAGCAAGGGATAAAGGCGACTTGTCGGAAAATGCAGAATATGATGCAGCCAAAGAAGCACAGGGGATGCTTGAAATGCGCATCAACAAATTGAAAACGGTCATTGCAGATGCCAAGATCATCGACGAGTCCAAACTAAAGACAGACTCTGTACAGATTCTGAACAAAGTGGAGCTGAAGAACGTCAAGAATGGCATGAAGATGACTTATACCATCGTTTCCGAAAGCGAAGCTAACCTGAAAGAAGGCAAGATTTCCGTAAACACCCCGATTGCACAAGGTCTGCTTGGCAAGAAAGTAGGTGATATTGCAGAAATTACCGTACCACAGGGTAAAATTGCATTAGAAGTAGTAAACATATCAATTTAACAGAAAGGCAGGTCTCCGTGTGAGGCTTGCCTTCTTTTATCTATCAAAGATTATGGCAACAATATTCAGTAGAATCATCGCAGGCGAAATTCCTTGCTACAAGATAGCGGAAAACGATCGTTTTTTTGCTTTTCTTGATATCAATCCATTGGTAAAGGGACATACGCTGGTAGTCCCCAAACAGGAAGTAGACTACATCTTCGATTTAAGTGACGAAGACCTCGCAGCAATGCATATATTCGCAAAGAAGATAGCCCGTGCCATCGAAAAAGCCTTCCCTTGTAAAAAGGTAGGCGAAGCGGTTATCGGCCTGGAAGTACCGCATGCCCATATCCACTTAATTCCTATTCAGAAGGAATCGGATATGTTGTTCTCCAATCCGAAACTGAAATTATCGGATGAAGAATTTAAATCCATTGCGCAAGCAATCAGCTCCTCTCTATAAAACATGATGACGACATAAGCGAGCGGGCACCCTGAGAAGGGCGCCCGCTTTTTTCATATCATACATTATATATGATTATTTCTTCAAGGGGTCCGGCGACTTGTCTTTGCTTTCGGCTACCTCAACCAGATAAACGCCGATACAAATAAAAATGATGGCACACGTCTGCGTCCAGCTAAAACGGTCCTGTCCGAGAGCCAGAGAAGCAATGGTCGCAACAATCAGAATCAGATAACCGTAGATTGCGACGACTGTTGTTTTCAGATACTTCAGACCGACCGGAAGCAACATATAGCTGATCGTCGTCGGAAATATGAGTACAAACATCAGTATCAGGAAAGGTGTCCAATGGAACGGCATAGAGAACACCGGCGCATCGAATCCTGTAATAAATGTCACAATAATAGCAGAAACCGCCGCACCGGAGAATGTATATCTCAACATAGTCATCGCCCCGATAGATGAAAGGATACGCTGACTCAGAATCAGATAGACAGCATAAACGATGGAACTGATCAGGCAAAGCATATTCCCCACGAAAGCATCGGAGGCCAAATCATCGCTCTGTTGGGTCAGGATGCAGACCAGTGCACCGACCAGTCCGATTGAGATTCCAAGAATTTTCTTCCATGTCGCCTTCTCCTTATAAAAGAAAATCATAATCAGAAACACCCAGATAGGCTGCAGACTGGTAAATATGGAACTGGATACAGGAGTCGTTTTACTCAATCCCGCCAGATAAAGAAACATAAAGCCGTACAGTCCGAATGCCCCTAACAGGAAAAGCAGCCATTTGTCTTTGGCGGATGACTTTTCCGGCGGCATGAACCATCCGATCACCCAAAATGCAGCGGCGGCAAAGGTGCAACGAAGTGTCGCACCTGTCAACGGGCTCATCCATAGGGGAAGCAGATACTTCAGGGCATTCATATTCAAACCGCTGAATATTTTTGATACAGCCATACTCAGATTGGCTTCCAGTTTCTTATTCTTCATCTTTTTTTATTTCAGTTGATCGTTAAACAAAAAGGTATCGCGGCGCAGGTAAGCCCAAAAGAATGTGACAATAGTTATCAACAAGTTGAAGACAAAAGGAAACTCTTGCGACTGGGTATGAAACAGATTTTGGAGAAAATCTATAATAAAAGGATAAAGCAAGATGGCGAGATAATTCATCATCATTACAAAAGCCAATGCCATTGTCGCCTTTTGAGGCAGTGCCGTATGTGTCGTTTTATCATACAGCATAGGCTGAATAATGCCATATCCCAAACCGACCAGGATACATCCCGGAATAATCAGCCATTCGATCGGAGCAATCCAGATCAACGCCAGCCCCACAGCCATAGACAGGAGGCTGTATGCTTTGGTTCGCTCTTTCAGTTCATCCACTATCTTGTCCAGACAGAAGCCCGGAGCCATAATCGCTAAAAAGAAAAGCGAGATCATCAGTCCCGAATTGCCACTGGAGAAATGGTGTTTCTCCATCAGGAAAGAAAGGTTGAATATGACTGCCAGCACAATAAAAGTCGTCACTCCGTAGAAAAGCATGATCTGAAGCAGATGCCTGATATGGATTCCATATTTACTTCCTCCGGTATCTGCGGCAGCCGTTTGTTCGGATGGCGTAGTACTTTGAGAAGAAGGTTCCACGGCAGCGTCAGACCGACTCTCTTTTAAGTGACCAACCAGCAGAATAGAAATCAGAGGGAGCAGATAGACCCAAAACGGCAAATGCCAGCTGACTTCCGCCAGATATCCGGTCACGGCAGTAGCTATCACCAGTGTAAAATTGGTAATGGCAGAACTCAATCCGAATTGTTTCACCCGGTAAGTACCCACAAAGTATTTTGAGATTAATCCTGTGGACAGAGGAATAATCAGTCCGGAGCCGATGCCCAGCAGGGCACTCACGACGATCAATTGCCACATTTTGTTGGAGATCAGATATAAGATACCGCTTGCTGCAAAGAGCCAGAGTCCGATTTTCAGGATACGGACAAAATCAACCTTTTCCGTGAGCTTACCACCCAAAAGGATAAAAGGGATAATCAGCAACGATGGCAGCGAAGTCAACATCTGAATATCCAGGTCGGTCGCTTTCGGAAAGATTTTGGTAAGGTCGCCCAATATAGGCGAAACAGCCAGCCCCGGCAAAGAGGTCAATGCCGAGATAGACCAAATAGCTATTAAAGTGATAAGAGGTATCGTTCCCCTTCCAGTTTGTATTTTCATATACCGGTTCGTTAAAAGTTTAGGTCTGATGAAAACAATGATTACCTTATAAAGTTCAAATGAGGCAACAGTGAATATTCAAAAAACGGGTGAAAAACACCCAAAAACTATCAGATTATGGCCTAAAAACTATCCGCAAACAGTTTTTAGGCTAAATTCCGTCAGTTTCACCCCCGCCGTACTTAAAAAAATCCCGTAAACTTGCATCATCGAAATTTAACAACGAATATTCACAATTTAAAAAGCAACGTATATGAAAAGTGTAAGCTTCAGAAAAGATTTAGTAGGAGTACAGGACGAATTACTCCGTTTCGCTTATAAGCTGACAACCGACCGCGAAGAAGCAAACGATTTGTTGCAGGAAACATCATTAAAAGCATTAGACAATGAAGATAAATATATGCCTGACACAAATTTTAAAGGATGGATGTATACCATCATGCGCAATATCTTTATCAACAACTACCGCAAAGTAGTTCGTGACCAGACATTCATTGACCGGACGGACAACCTTTACCACCTGAATTTACCGCAGGAAACAGGGTTTGAAAGTACCGAAAAAACCTATGACCTGAAAGAGATGCACCGTGTAGTCAATTCATTACCCAAAGAATACAGAGTGCCGTTCGCCATGCACGTTTCCGGCTTCAAGTACCGCGAAATAGCGGAAAAGCTGAACCTGCCGCTAGGTACGATAAAGAGCCGCATATTCTTCACCCGCCAGAAACTACAGGAAGAACTGAAAGACTTCCGCTAAACCTTAACAACACAATTCAATAGGTATCAGATAACTATAAGCTGCCAGTTGTCAGCGAATAGCCAAAGGCAAGAGGGAAACAACCCCTTCTTGCCTTTTTTATTTCCGTTCCCCCCGCCTTACGCCTGCCCCAAAGCCACCCCTTAATAAACGCCAAATAATGTAAAAGCCGAAAACTTTCAAAACCATCTGCTGTTGTTGAGGGAAATTCGACGGGGAAAATCCCCATCGCCCTAAACCTTTAAAAAAACAAATTAGTATGGAAGATTTAAATTTCAGAAAAGGTGATGCAAAAACCGACGTATTCGGTTCAGACAGAATGTTACAACCCTCTCCGGTAGAAAGAATTCCTGATGGACCAACCACCCCTGAAGTCGCTTACCAAATGGTTAAAGATGAAACTTTTGCCCAGACTCAGCCACGCTTGAACTTAGCTACTTTCGTAACCACTTATATGGACGATTACGCTACCAAGCTGATGAACGAGGCAATCAACATCAACTATATTGATGAAACCGAATATCCTCGTATCGCCGTAATGAATGGTAAATGTATCAACATCGTCGCCAACTTGTGGAACTCTCCGGAAAAAGATACATGGAAAACCGGTGCGTTGGCAATCGGTTCTTCCGAAGCTTGTATGCTGGGCGGTGTAGCTGCATGGTTGCGCTGGCGTAAGAAAAGACAAGCTCAGGGTAAACCGTTTGACAAACCTAACTTCGTTATCTCAACAGGTTTCCAGGTAGTATGGGAAAAGTTTGCGCAACTGTGGCAGATCGAAATGCGTGAAGTGCCTTTGACTCTTGACAAGACCACTCTCGACCCCGAAGAAGCGCTGAAGATGTGTGATGAAAACACGATCTGTGTTGTACCTATCCAAGGTGTTACATGGACAGGACTGAACGATGACGTTGAAGCACTGGACAAAGCTCTCGACGCTTACAACGCCAAAACCGGTTATGACATTCCTATCCACGTAGATGCCGCCAGTGGTGGTTTCATTCTTCCGTTCCTCTATCCGGACACGAAGTGGGATTTCCGTCTGAAATGGGTACTTTCTATCAGTGTATCCGGTCATAAGTTCGGTCTGGTATATCCGGGACTTGGCTGGGTTTGCTGGAAAGGCAAAGAATATCTGCCCGAAGAAATGTCATTCAGCGTCAATTATCTGGGTGCCAACATTACTCAGGTCGGCTTGAACTTCTCTCGTCCTGCCGCTCAGATTCTGGGACAATACTATCAATTCATCCGTTTGGGATTCCAAGGTTACAAGGAAGTACAATATAATTCTTTGCAGATCGCTAAATACATCCACGGTGAAATCGCCAAGATGGCTCCGTTCGTCAACTACTCCGAAAATGTAGTGAACCCATTGTTCATCTGGTATCTGAAACCGGAATATGCAAAAACAGCTAAATGGACATTATACGATCTGCAGGACAAACTGTCTCAGCACGGCTGGATGGTTCCGGCTTATACATTGCCTTCCAAACTGGAAGATTATGTAGTAATGCGTGTAGTTGTTCGCCAGGGATTCAGCCGCGACATGGCAGATATGTTGCTGGGTGATATCAAGAACGCAATTGCCGAACTGGAAAAACTTGATTTCCCAACTCCTACCCGCATGGCTCAGGAAAAGAATCTTCCGGTAGAAGCCAAGATGTTCAATCACGGTGGTCGTCGTCATAAAACCGTTAAAAAATAAATTGATCTATGGACAAAAAAGTAACACTCGCTCAATTGAAAGAAGTGGTACAGGAGGCATACGATCAGGTGAAAACGAATACAGGCGGTAAGAATGCCGACTATATCCCTTATCTGGCCAATGTCAACAAAGATCTCTTTGGAATCAGTGTCTGCCTGCTCAACGGGCAGACCATCCATGTGGGAGATACTGACTACCGCTTCGGCATCGAATCCGTATCCAAAGTACATACGGCTATCCTTGCACTGCGCCAATATGGTGCCAAAGAAATATTAGACAAGATCGGAGCTGACGCAACGGGCCTGCCTTTCAATTCAATCATCGCTATCCTGCTGGAAAATGACCATCCGTCTACCCCGTTGGTAAACGCCGGTGCCATCTCCGCCTGCAGTATGGTACAACCTATCGGCGACTCTGCCAAGAAGTGGGATGCCATTGTAGAGAACGTGACCGATTTATGCGGCAGCGCTCCCCAGCTGATTGATGAATTGTACAAATCCGAATCGGATACGAACTTTAACAACCGCTCCATTGCATGGTTGCTGAAGAACTACAACCGTATCTATGATGATCCGGATATGGCGCTGGACCTGTATACCCGCCAATGCTCATTGGGAGTAACGGCCTTGCAGCTTTCTGTGGCAGCCGGAACAATCGCCAACGGTGGTGTGAATCCGGTGACAAAGAAAGAAGTATTCGACGCCAGCCTCGCTCCCAAGATCACCGCAATGATCGCTGCCGTAGGCTTCTACGAGCACACGGGAGACTGGATGTATACCTCCGGTATTCCGGCTAAAACCGGTGTAGGCGGTGGTGTAATGGGTGTATTGCCCGGACAGTTCGGTATTGCCGCATTCGCTCCTCCTTTGGATGGTGCAGGCAATTCGGTAAAAGCACAATTGGCTATCCAATATGTCATGAATAAACTGGGACTGAACGTATTCAGTGACAATCACTTGATCGTAGTCGACTAGTTTATCCGCTCTATGAGAAAAACAAAAGGTTGCTATCCTCCGGGTAGTAACCTTTTCTATTTTTATAAAAATGCTTTTGCAGGCTTCTCGTTCCTTAGCGAGCTAATCATTCCCCCTCCTTTACTTAAGTTTAATTCTGTGTATGCAAAGAACTAATCCTCGATGCACTTAAATTTATTCGTCTGACTATAGTTGAACTTTCGTCTGACTACTGTTAAACTTTCGTCTGACAGTTGTTAGACGAAAGAATAACAGTTGTCAGACGAATAGTTTTATATACTTCAGGCGATAGATTTATTAAAAACGAGGAGTAAATATGCGCATATCTGAAATTAGTTTATAACGCATTCTAATGAGCTAAGTCGATATGGAAATAAACTAAACCCATGAATAATGAATGATCGATATGAAAAAGGGATTATGTCCCCTGTGCAGGCTCCTTCTTTTCTTCCTCTTCCGCATAATACTGCTTTTTCTTTTGATTAGACTGCTGAATCAGATTCGTAATATAGACTGTAAAGATTGGGAACATCATCATTCCCAAAGCTGCCAGCAGTACGGAGAGTACCCTTCCGGTAGTCGTCATCGCGATTATATTCGATCCGACGGTAGTCACATCCATAAATGCCCACCACAAAGCGTCTCCATAATCCGTGACCAGCGGATTCACTTTATGTTCAAGGACAAAGAAGGCAAGGCTGGCGAAATAGACCGTTGCCAGCAACATCGTCAGATAGGAGACGAACAGGCTGGAAGCCCGGTTGTAGGTGAGCCAGCCCACTACGATGGCCAATGCGTATCCCCCTCTCAGCAAAGGAATAAAGCGGAGCAGGTAAGTGACTTCGGGAGAAAAGGTCCACCCGTAATACGCAATGATGTTCTGATAAGGGATCGCCACCAGCAAAAAGATAAAGTGCGTCCGTATATAACGCCACTTATGCTTTGCCAGAAAAAACTCCAGTACAAAATCGAACAGGAACCAGATGCAAATCCACAACTGGATCTTCATGTACGAGGACTGTGTATAAAAAGGAATCCCCTTAAACGTATCAATCGAAATACTAATAACCAGAAAAAGGGACATTAACAATATAATAATGTGGAGAATGCCATAAATCCCCTTTTTCCCCAGAATAAAATCGGAAAGCGCTGATTTCATAACTACTTAATTTATAATAAAATGATTCTTATGTAACTTATAATGCTTAGAAACAATCTGAGAAAGCGATTGTTTCGGAACAGGCGTCCGGAGGTTTACAATTGAGCCATCCGGCGATGTTAATTAACGAACTTTGAAAGAGATTGCGGAAACATCTCACGCAAAATGTTGTTATAACACTGACTTTAAAATATTTTTCACTTAAAACCTTAACTTATGGCAAATATTAAAAATGCAGTGAAGCTGGGCGTGTTTACCCTGGCTATCATGAACGTTACGGCAGTAGTATCATTGCGTGGGCTACCAGCCGAGGCCGTATACGGAATGAGTTCGGCCTTCTACTATCTTTTCGCAGCGATTGTCTTCCTTATCCCGACATCGCTCGTAGCAGCCGAACTGGCAGCTATGTTTCAGGATAAGCAAGGTGGTGTGTTCCGGTGGGTAGGCGAAGCCTACGGCAAAAAACTGGGATTCCTCGCCATCTGGGTACAATGGATCGAAAGTACGATCTGGTATCCTACCGTATTGACATTCGGTGCCGTATCCATTGCCTTCATCGGAATGAACGACGTACATGATATGTCGCTGGCAAACAACAAGTATTATACACTCGCCGTAGTACTTATCATCTACTGGCTGGCTACTTTCATTTCACTGAAAGGTATGAGCTGGGTTGGTAAGGTAGCCAAAATTGGTGGTATGGTCGGTACAATTATTCCGGCTGCCCTGCTGATTATCCTGGGAATCATTTATCTGGCAACCGGCGGACAATCCAATATGGATTTCCACAGCAGCTTCATTCCTGATTTTACTAATTTCGACAATGTCGTTCTTGCTGCCAGTATCTTCTTGTTTTATGCCGGTATGGAAATGGGCGGTATCCACGTGAAAGACGTAGAAAACCCATCCAAGAATTATCCGAAAGCCGTATTTATCGGTGCGCTTATCACTGTTCTTATCTTCGTTTTGGGCACATTCGCATTGGGCGTTATCATCCCTGCCAAGGATATTAACTTAACTCAGAGTTTGCTCGTCGGTTTTGATAACTACTTCAAGTACATTCACGCTTCCTGGTTATCACCGATTATCGCCATCGCTCTTGCGTTTGGAGTTTTGGCCGGTGTGTTGACATGGGTTGCAGGTCCGTCAAAAGGTATCTTTGCCGTAGGTAAAGCTGGTTATATGCCTCCGTTCTTCCAGAAAACAAACAAACTGGGTGTACAGAAGAATATCTTGTTCGTACAGGGTATCGCTGTGACTGTATTGAGTTTGTTGTTCGTCGTTATGCCTTCCGTACAGAGTTTCTATCAGATTTTGTCGCAGTTGACAGTGATTCTTTATCTGATTATGTATCTGTTAATGTTCTCCGGAGCTATCGCACTGCGTTATAAGATGAAGAAATTGGATCGTCCGTTCCGTATCGGTAAGTCCGGTAACGGTTTGATGTGGTTCATTGGTGGTCTTGGTTTCTGTGGTTCACTGCTCGCTTTCATTTTGAGCTTCATTCCGCCCAGCCAGATTTCTACCGGTAGCAACACCGTTTGGTTCTCTGTATTGATTATCGGTGCAATCATTGTAGTCGTTGCTCCGTTCATCATCTACGCTGCCAAGAAACCGTCCTGGAAAGATCCGGATACTGACTTCGAACCGTTCCACTGGGAAGTTCAGCCTCAGACTGTTACTGCCGGTGTTACTGCCAACAGTGCAAATGCCGCTCGTCCGGTTTCTGCTTCAACATCGTCTGCAAGTCCGGCCAGTTCCGCTACTGCCAAGCCAGCAAGTACCCCAACTTCCGGTCCGGCAAGTGCAGGCTCTACCACCTCCGGTTCTGCTCCGGCAAGCAATCCGGCTTCTTCCGGTGGAAGTACCACTGCAAGCAACGGATCGCCTGATTCCGGAAATAAGGATGCGGGTGCACCCAAATCTTAAAAGCTAAACATATCGTTTACATAAATAATCCCACCTTGAACCAGTGAATGTTCAGGGTGGGATTATTCATATCTTATCAGTTGTTATTTCTGTCTTCGTGACCAAGGGCAATATAAACCAGAAAGTACTACCCTTGCCTACTTCCGATTCGACTCCGCATCTTCCCCCCAGATTATGAACGATTATCTGCGAAAGCGTCAGCCCGAGTCCTGTTCCCTGCATCTCCCGGTCAAGTTTCGTAAAACGGGAGAATATCTTCTCCTGCTCCTCCTCCGGAATGCCGATACCGGTATCAGATACGTAAAAACAGACTTCATCCGTACCTTCCATATGACAGCCAAAACGGATTTCACCTGTCTTCGTAAATTTCATCGCATTATGGAGCAGATTAGTCAATACCTGAATAATACGCTGTTTCTCCGAATGCATCATAATCGGTTCCAGATGTGCCTCACAGACCAATGTCACCAAAGGGTTCTCGTTCAGCCTCATTCCGAAAAGCCCTTTCAGCTCCCTCAGCAAATCATTGGCATCAAACTCCGAATATACAAAGTTCAACACGCCGGCATCTATCTGCGAAAGATCAAAGATGTCATTTACCAGTCGCAATAACCGCTCATTATTTTCAGAGATTATATCGGTATACATCTTCTTTTCCTCCTCGCTGGTAGCCGTAGCCATCAGCCCTGAAAATCCGACAATGGCATTTAACGGAGTACGGACTTCGTGACTCATATTGGCGATAAAGGCAGACTTAAGTTTATCGGCAGAAATCGCATTTTCTCTTTCTACATCCAGCAGACGCTGCATATTTCGAAGTTCCGTCACATCATAGACTGTCAGCACCATACGTTCTTCACCGTTTATTTTCAGATAAGCGCCCGAAACAGAAACATCACAGGAAATAACCGTCTTTTCATCCGCACTTAAAAGTTTCATAGAGGCATCCAGTTTCTTAAAGTCCTGCTTTTCATAAAAAGCCTTGCTTATGGATGTACGTATACAGCACAATTTGCATTGTTCATGTTTTCCGCATTCACCGGCTGCTATCGCATTTCTACAATGCAATAAATCTCCGACTTTTTTTCTCTCTCCCTGCGCAGGAGTCAAATGATTCAGTGTATAATAATTGGTATTGTGAACGATAAAGTCTCTGTCAATCAACAGATAGTAAACGTTTATATTCTGTAGTATAGAAGTCAACTCATTAGATTCACGCAACATTACAGATGCTTTCAAATTCATATTCTTCTTAACCGACTGATACTTAATCAGTACATAAATGAATGCAGCTAACGAAATAACCGTAATAAACTGTAATGCCATAATAATATATTCTATTGTTTGTAGTGTCCTGATCGTTTTGGCTCGTAAAAGTATAAAATATACTGAATAAATGATGCCACATTTGCATATTTATTCTCCCCCAAAAGAAAAGTTTTTTTTCTTTCCTCATAAGTAGACGAAAAATTCCCTCTAAGTTATTGCAGTATTAAAAAATATACTTATCTTTGCACCCGCAAACGAGAAAGGTGCCATAGCTCAGTTGGTAGAGCAAAGGACTGAAAATCCTTGTGTCCCCGGTTCGATTCCTGGTGGCACCACATTTCAAGAGCGGAATGTAGCGCAGTTGGTAGCGCACTACGTTCGGGACGTAGGGGTCGGGCGTTCGAGTCGCCTCATTCCGACAAGATAAGGGTTAGCTTACTGAGATTCAGAAAGTTAATCCTTATTTTTTAAAACAGCCGGGACGAAATCGGGACGGCGGGTATGAAGTACTGATCATCCATCGGATAATTCAATAATCAATTTCTTTTTCGTTCGATTCCTCCCTATTTTCAATTTAATTTATTTGCACGCCAATAGATTCATTTATATCTTTGTTACCAATATTTCATTTAATCCCATTAATTCATCAACCTATTACATCATGAAAAACAGATTCCATCTTTTAGCCACAGCGGTAGTTTCCTTGTTATGTGTTAGTTGTGCAGAAACTCAGGTTTCTCAGTCCGGAAGTGAAAAAGCAGTCAATCCCCCTATTATGGGTTGGAGCTCATGGAACGCTTTCCGGGTAGATATCAGTGAAGATATTATTAAGAATCAGGCCGACCTGATGGTTAAAAAAGGTCTGAAAGACGCAGGATATCATTATATTAATATTGATGATGGTTTCTTCGGCGAACGGGACGGCAATGGAAAGATGCAGACCAACAAAAACCGTTTCCCGAATGGCATGAAACCGGTTGCCGACCATATACATAGTCTTGGAATGAAAGCCGGTATTTATACAGATGCCGGCAACAACACTTGCGGTTCTATCTGGGACAACGATCATGCAGGAGTAGGTGCCGGTATTTACGGACATGAGCAACAAGACGCCCAACTCTATTTCGGCGACTGGGGATTCGACTTTATCAAGATAGACTATTGCGGCGGAGATGTACTGGGCCTGAATGAACAGGAACGCTATACTTCCATCCGGAACAGCATCGACAAAGTAAACAAGGACGTCTCTGTCAACATCTGCCGTTGGGCTTTTCCCGGCACATGGGCAAAGGATGTAGCTACTTCATGGCGTATCAGCGGTGACATCAATGCACATTGGGGGTCATTGAGATATGTGGTCGGCAAAAACCTATACCTGTCTGCCTACGCCAAAGACGGGCACTACAATGATATGGATATGATGGTCATCGGTTTCCGCGACAACAGCAAAGTAGGAGGAAAAGGACTTACCCCGACAGAAGAAGAAGCTCACTTCGGCTTATGGTGTATCATGAGCTCGCCTCTGCTGATCGGATGTAATCTGGAAAGTTTGCCGGAATCTTCTCTTGAACTGCTGACAAACAAAGAATTAATCGCTCTGAACCAAGACCCGTTGGGCTTGCAGGCATACGTAGCACAACATGAGAACGAAGGCTATGTACTGGTAAAAGACATCGAACAAAAACGTGGTAATGTACGTGCCGTTGCTCTTTACAATCCATCGGATACTGTTTGCAGCTTCTCCGTACCTTTCTCGGCACTGGAGTTTGGCGGGAACGTAAAAGTACGTGACTTGGCAAAACGCAGTGATTTAGGAAATTTCTCTGATGTCTTTGAGCAAACGCTTCCTGCACACAGCGCTATGTTCCTCCGCATGGAAGGCGAAACACGTCTGGAACCGACATTATATGAAGCAGAATGGGCATACCTGCCAATGTTCAATGATCTCGGCAAAAATCCGAAAGGCATCATATATGCCGCCGATCAGGAAGCTTCCGGAAAAATGAAAGTAGGTTTCTTGGGCGGACAACCAGAGAATTACGCAGAATGGCCGGAAGTATACAGCGCAGACGGCGGACGTTACCAAATGACGGTTCATTATTCATTCGGCAAAGGAAGACAACTGGAGATAGATGTCAACGGCATCGTAACCAAAATCGATTCACTGGGAGAAGATGACAAGCACAATCAAGTCACAATCCCCGTTGATCTGAAAGCCGGTTACAATCATATCCGTATGGGCAACAGCTACAACTGGGCACCGGACATCGACTGCTTTACGCTTACCAAAGGAATGTAACAGACTGAAAAACAGCTAAACGTAACAATAAAAAAGGAGGAGCTAAGATCACTCTCCACTCCTCCTGTCACGACAAACAACTAAAATTATTCACTATTTGATGCCATCCAATGCCCTTTTAGCAGTAGCATTAGTGGAGTCTATAGCCAGAATTTTGCTCCAATACTCCTTAGATTTTTCTTTATTCGCCATTGCTTCCGCTTTCAGTGCCGGATTTTCAATAGCCAACAAGTAGTAATATCCAAGATAACTGTAGCACTCAATCAAAGCTGAATTGTAATGAGGATCATTCTTGCTTTCCAGCAGGGTGGCTACCTCCTCATAGAAAGGCTTCGCCAGTCCAAGAGTCGTTTCGGGGTCCAGTGCGGAATTGGCACGTGCCCTCCAAAAATTACCCAGGTAGCTGTCCGGTGCTGCTTCTGCGATGGAATGGAAAACAGAATCAGCGGCCATCAAAGCCTGCTTGCGCTCTTCAGCATTGATTGTCAGCGAATCAGTCTGCGTACCTGCACCATAATAAAGTCTGCCAAACTGGAATTGTAAATCCGGAGTCTGATGTTCCTTATCAAGAGATGCATAATATTTTTGGTATGCACTGATTGCTTTTTTATAATCATTCTTCTGTTCATAGGCAGAAGAGATATTTTTGTATAAGTCCGTCTTTGTCGGATCTAATTGTATGGCTTTCTCATATTGCTCTACAGCTTCATCATATTTTTTCAGAGCTTCGAGCAAATGCCCGTAATACATGTAATCAAGGTATGAATAATCAGCTTTGTCCGATTCGGTAAAGAAAGCATCCGCTGCCTTTATTGCTTCATCAAAGCGCTTCAGGTCTGTATAATTATACATTGCCAGGCGATTGAACGCCGCGTGACGCGCATTCTTTTTCAATCCCATATTCGCCACTTCAAGTGACTTCTCGAAGTCATGGTTCAGGAAGAGGGCAAATGCATATTTCACCAGATCCTCTTCTGTCGCTGTCGGTCCCATCGCAAAACGCGAATAAGCTTCGGCAGCTTTACTAAAATCATTCTTCAAATAATAGATTTCGGCAAGTTTCTTATCTACGGCTGTGTTGGACGGTTCCCGGGTTTTCAGCTGTTCCAGCTTTTCAATGGCCAGAGCAGCATTGGCTGATTTATAAATATCCGCATATCTCAGATATGCTTCTGTGCAACTCGGATCGAAATAGATAGCTTCTTCATATTTCTGAGATGCAAGACCGGCGTTTTTCTGCTCAAAGGCGATGTCTCCCTCTAGTACGGAAGCAAGAGCCGATTTGCCATTCACTTTTTTGGCAAGAGCAGCATACTCCTGTGCTTCCGGAAGTTTTCCGGCTTTCAGATATACCTCGCCGATAGCCACCAGAAGTTCCACATTCTTTTTATTCTTTCCTTTTATCAACTGTTCAGCTTCCTCATTGGCCTGAGCCGGATTCGTCTGAATGGTTTCTTTCAATTTTGCAACTCCTGCCTGCCATTCGGCATCAGATGATTGCGCATAGAGCGACCCAACTGCTATAAACGCTCCAGCTAAAAACATTTGTACTCTTTTCATGATAGTCTCTAATTTTAGTTATTATTCGTCTTTCACGTGGACAATACGCACTGGCTGAGTAGCCGGAACAAGTCCAGATTTTAATATAATCCGCTGCCCTTTGTCGGATGTCATAAAAGAAGCGAATCCCCAAGGCAGCGCACTGCGAGGATCATTCAGTAATGCGTAAATGGGTCGTGCCAATGGATAGTTACCGTAATACAGGTAAGCCTGATAAGGCTTATAACTGTTAGCAGGAGTAGCTACATCCTCCGCACTCACTGCCATTACTCTGATTTCCTCGGTGAAAGAAAGGTTAGTGGTATCGCTGCGGTTGCCCAGCCAGTTCACACCAATGACTCCCATTGCTCCGGGGTTCTCTGCTACATACTTTATCACCTGCTGATTGGTCTTCAAGGCACTGACATTGTCAGTAGCCAGTGGTTTTCCACCACAGATAGAATCCATTGTATAGCGCACGGTGCTGGAGTTTTTATTATCGAACACCACCTGAATACTCTTCAGGCGGGAGTTCGGATTTATATCCTTCCAGTCTTTCGCCTCACCTGTGAGGATGCGGCTGAAATCCCGTACAGTCAACAAAGAATCCGGATTGTCCCGGTTGACGATTAATGCCAGACCATCTGTAGCCAGCTTAATCTCGCGGGGAAAGAACTTGCGGCTGTGAAAGGAATTCATTTCTTCCTCAGTCAATGTCCGGGTTGCAATAGCCAACCGGACACTGTCTTTCAGAAGTAAATTAATAGCCTCGACTTCCGTCGTGTAGCGAGGGACAATTCCGGCCAAAGGATACAGACTTTCAAATACATCTATCTCTTCCTGTATAATAGGCTCAAAACTTTCATCCGCCGCAATAGATATCACCCCTGACGAATACGTATCCGTCGGTCCATCCGATTTGGAACGGCAAGCACTCAACACCGCCAACAAAACGATTCCTACCAGCCAAAATTGTCTCTTCATCATCTTACTGTAATCTAAACATTACCGGAACGGTGAATTTCACACGTACCGCCTTACCATTTTGTTTACCAGGAATCCATTTCGGCATACTTTGTACCACACGCACGGCTTCTTTATCCAAGTAAGGGTCTACACCACGAGCTACGTGCACATCGGTGATAGTACCGTCACGCTCTACCACAAACTGGATAATAACGCGACCTTGTGTTCCATTCTCCTGTGCAATTGTCGGATACTTGATATTTTTTCCAAGGTATGACATCAGTTCCTGCTGTCCACCGGGGAAGGTCGGCATCTGCTCTACCATATCAAATACTTTTTCCGGTTCTGCAGCCTGTGTCACCACTTGCTTCAGGTCAGCAATATCGGCTCCGTTGGCTTCGTCATTACCTTTTACGTCGGCAATGGAGATTGCCACTTTGGTAGAAGTCAATTCTTCCTGACTCTTGATCTCATCGTCTTCGTGCACCTCTTCATCTTTCTTGATGACAGGGGCAGTAAACTTAATAGAACTCTTCAATGCAGGAGGGGGAGGTGCAACCGGTTCTACCCGTTTCATCTCTTCCTGTTTGATTTCCGGTTCTGCCAATTTCGACAAAGTTGTTACCTCTGTCATTACTTCCTTTTGCTCCGGGGTTGCCAACTTAAGCAGCGTAGGGATAGTAAATCCAACGATTGCTATCGCCACCACAATCAGCATTGCAATAGTATGCCGTCTGGGTGAATTGGCACGCATTCTATATGCGCCGTACGCTTGATTCTTGCCTTCAAAAATCAGCTGACACCATTCCGAAGAAGCTAAATCTAATTTTGCCATTTTACTTTCTTTTTTTAGGTGTTACATCATTTATCGGCCAAGTTCTGTGACAGTTCTCCCTTAGCATCATAATTCTTAATCAGGAACTCATCAGCTTCGGCAATATCCGTTATCACATATTTACCTATATTACATATCTGCATCTCGTCCAATGCATCAATCAGATTCATATAAGAAGCATCATCCGTCGCCTTGATAATGACGGTCGGCGTATTTTTTCCGCTTTTTATTTCGGAAACCTTCTTTTTATATTCGTCATCTGTTATCTTCAGATCGAGCTTCTGTTGTTTCAAAGCTCTTACCTGATTGACAGCTGCAGCATTTTTCTGAAGAAGTACGGCACGTAACCCGCTTGCCCCGTAACTAGTCTCTTTCAATGAGGTGTAATCCTTGTAGTTAGGCTCTCCCTCATAGTAATAGAGCTTGTTATCGGCTCCCAGCAATAATGTAATTGCCTGAGAGGCTTTCACCATACTCTTTTGTTGTTCAGTTATATCCTTGTCATTACTCGGCATGCTTATTTCCATCGTCTGAGGCTTGCTCAGCGTGGTACAAAGCATAAAGAAAGTAATCAGCAACATGTTCATATCCACCATCGGGGTAAAGTCTACCCGGACAGTCATTTTCTTCTGCTTGCCTTTTCCTCTTTTTCCGCTGCTCTCTTGTACTTCAGCACTCATTGTCATTCCTCCCTTTTAATTTTCAGATTCTGCTTTGAGAGAAGTAATCAGATTATACCGATTTTCCCGCAAATCCTGAAGTGAGTTCATTACGTTCTTTATCACTGAGTATGGAGTTGAAGCGTCCGCTTTAATAGCAATTCGCAGATCAGCATTGGCGGCACGTGCATTACGCACCCACGACTTGAACTGATTATCGGTACTATCACAAGGAATTCCTTCATTCTTCAGAATTTTGTCCCGTTGATCTTCCGGGAGGTCAAGGAATTTCTGCATACTTCTGATAGGCACTCCAAACGTAGAAGCCACTGTGAACCTCTTTGCCTGTTCCGGAGTGAACTTGATGCCATACTCTTCACCCATACTCTCCAAGACAGCCTGCATATCCTGCTGCTTGTCGAGGCTCATAAATATTTTTCCTTCCTGGTCAACCAGAATCTGGAGTACATCTGTCTCCGGAATCTTGATTTCCGATACGGAGGCTGGAGTGGTAACCTGCACCGGCTCCTTCTTCACAAATGTTGATGTCAACATAAAGAAAGTCAGAAGCAATACAGTTACGTCACTCATAGCGGTCATATCTATGAACGTATCTTTCTTTTTAATTTTCGCTCTACCCATGATTAATAGATTTTAAAGGGTTCGCCAAATTAATGAGTAGCTGCAAAAGTCTGCACGATAGAGAATCCGACTTCATCGAGTCCGTAAGTCAATTTGTCAATTTTGTTAGTGAAGTAGTTGTAAGAAATAACAGCCAGCGCACCTGTCAAGATACCGAAAGCCGTATTGATCAAGGCTTCAGAGATACCTTGTGACAAAGCCATAGAGTCGGCACCACCACCGGCGGACAATGCGGCAAATGAACGGATCATACCGATTACAGTACCGAGCAATCCCATCAATGTACCCAAAGTCGTAATTGTAGCGATAATCGGAAGATTCTGCTGCATCATAGGCATTTCCAGAGCAGTTGCTTCTTCCAGTTCTTTCTGGATAGCCAGCAGCTTTTGTTCTTTAGGCAAAGCAGTGTTCTTTTCCATTTCTTCATACTTGCGCAAAGTAGCAGTAACTACATTGGCAACAGAACCGCGTTGTTTGTCACAAATCTCTTGTGCTTTCTTAAGGTCACCGGCAGCCAGAGCTTCTTTGATGTTAGCTACAAATTTAGCCAACGAGCCTTTACCGAAAGCAGAACGAAGAGCAAAAAAGCGTTCAATACTCAAAGCGAGTACAGTTAACAACAGTGTCTGAATAACAGGCACAATCACACCACCTTTGTAAATGGTACCCAACATGTTCAATGGATGGTTGTTAGGATCATTGTTCATAAAGTTAGACGGATTTCCCAACAGGAACTGAAAAATACACACTGCTACAATGAAACAGCAGATGATTACGATACCGGCATTCTTTATACCTACAATCTGAGACTTTTTAGTAGTTTCCATAATAAGTTTTTTTGTTAAGATATTAATTTTAGTTATTTAGAAAATTTTCAAATGATTAGATACACTGCGCTATAGACCCTGTGACTTTTCAAGAATGAAAGTCACACAGCTTCATACAGGGTACGAAAAAGTAAATAAGATGGGATAAGTAATTAAATAAGGATACGTCTTAGAGCGAACACGTAGTAGTCGCTACAGATAATGGAGTAATGTGGATCCTTATCCGAATAATAGGATTTACTTTGATCTAATACAAGTGAGTTTTCTCTTAACAAGAAGAACTTATACATAACGTCTTTAAAGAAATCATTGGATTCAATGATTCTACGCAGACGATAATTATTAGAAGATGTTTCTGTTACTGATTTAAAGCCTAATTCTACGTCAGAAATAGACAAAGACTGGGATGATCTGTCATACCCCAGCGAACGAGTCTTAAATGAAGAATTAGAATTCGTATCGGAAGTTGATTCAGACAACTGACAAGAGCATTCGTTCTGAGAAATACATGAAGTGATATTCATAGCATTTCCACCTATGCTATATGATAGCATCAGCAGAACAATCGCTAATATGAATCTCACAGAACCTTTCATGATATTTATTTTAGTTGTTTATATCGAATTCTCGTATTTCGGCGACAAATGTAGCAATTAAATATATCCGTTTGTCGTTATTCACATCATTTAAGCATAAAAGTTTAACTCTATTATTGAAACAACGTACAAAGTGTTTTGTTCTCGCAGTTTGTGATTTTATGTGTTAAAAGTAGTTAGGCATACATACGTTTTAAAGAAGTCCGCCAAGTTTAATAATTGAGAGAAATATGTATAATCAATAAATCCTCTCCAGTCTTAAATTCCGAAAGTATCCAAAACAATAAAGCCCTTCTGGTATTTCTACCGGAA